>NZ_JANU01000019.1 GCF_001044395.1 Caenimonas sp. SL110 | reverse complement strand
AACGGCCGTCGCCGCTGCGCGGTGGATGCCGGATCGAGTCCGGCATGACAACCGGGGAAGGCTGTCATTGCGGACCGAGCCCGAAGGGATCCTTCGAATCCACCGCAATCCATGTCTTCGACAGCCGCAGCCGCTGCGCGGTGGATGCCGGATCGAGTCCGGCATGACAACCAAAGAGGCGGTGGATGCCGGGTCAAGCCCGGCATGACAGCGACTTGAATTGCATTCAACCAGCCGCCTAAAAAGTCAATTGTCAGCAGGGCCAGCGTGAGCCACCATGCTCCTCATAAAAGGAGACATCCGGCATGTTGAACAGACGCACTCTCACTGCAGCCGCGCTCGCCGCATTGGCCATGGCTGCCCTCCCGACTGTCGCCTCGGCCCAGTCGTTTCCATCGCAACCCGTCAAGCTCATCGTGCCCTTCAGCGCGGGCGGGCCGACGGATGCGCTCGCGCGGCAAGTCGCCAAGCAGCTGTCGACCAACCTGGGGCAGCCAGTCGTCGTCGAGAACGCGCTGGGCGCTGCCGGTCAGGTTGCGCTGGAAAAGACCACCAAGTCACCCAATGACGGCTACACCATCCTGATCAGCGCCAACACGATACAGGCGATTGCGCCGCACCTGGGCAAGCTGCCCTACGACACGATCAAGGGCTTCACGCCCCTGGGTGGCCTGGCCGGTTTCACCTACGGTCTCGCGGTGGGTCCCAAGTCGCCGATCAATTCGGTACAGGAACTGATCGCACTGGCAAAGGCGTCGCCGGGCAAGGTTTCTGCAGGCTCGGCAGGCGTAGGAACCGGCACCGAGCTCACGATCAACATGCTCTCGCAGGCGGCGGGCGTTCAGTTCAACATGGTCAATTACAAGGGCTCGGCCCCGGTGATGCAGGACCTGATGGGCGGGCACATCGACTTCAGCTTCGAGGTGATCAGCAACGCAGTGCCGCTTTGGAAGTCTGGCTCCATCAAGGTGCTGGCTACCAGCGGCAAGACCCGCCACAAGGTGATCAGGACCGCACCGGCGATGAACGAGATCTACCCCGGCTTCGAGTTCATCGCATGGTTCGCGATGTACGGCCCGGCGGACATGCCAGCCGCCGTCGTCAAGCGCTATTCCGACGAACTGCTCAAGATCCAGAAGACCGCAGAGTTCCAGGCGTTCATCGAAGACCGCGGATTTGATTCCGTGCCCGCATCGAACGATGAACTGGCAAAGATGACTCGCGATGAACTCGCCAAGTGGGGCGACCTCATTGCCAAAATGCCGCGCAAGCAATGAGCGCGTAATGACGACGCGCGAATTCGACAATGTTGCGGCCGTTGTAGCCGCTGTCGGCCAGGAGCTGGGCGTGACCGACTGGTTCACCATGGACCAGGGGCGCATCGACGGATTTGCCGGGGTGACGAAAGATGACTTCTGGTTGCACACCGACCCCGAGCGCGCAGCGCGCGAAAGCCCGCATGGCAAGACGCTGGTGCACGGCATGCTCACGCTCTCACTCATGGCGCATATGGCGCGGCGCATCTGGAAGCTCAAGACCATGACGTCGGGCCTGAACTACGGCTATGACAAGACGCGTTTTCTCTCGCCGGTGTTCCCCGGCGACAGGGTTCGCATGAGGCGCACACTGCTCGAAGCAGAGAACACCGAACAGGGCCTGCGCGTCCGATTCAAGGACGTGATGGAAATCGAAGGCCGCGACAAGCCCGCCTGCGTGACCGAAAACATCAGCATCTACAGGGCCACATGAAAGCATTCGACCTCACAGGCAAGGTGGCGATCGTCACGGGCGCGACGCGCGGCATAGGCCGCTCCATCGCCGAGCACCTGGCAGCTGCGGGCGCGCGTGTCGTGGTGAGCAGCCGCACGGCGCAGGCGTGCGACGACGTAGCGGCCTCGATTCGCGCGAACGGCGGGCAGGCCCTGGGCATCGCCGCCAACATCTCGAAGAAGCAGGAAATCGAAGCCCTGGTGCAGCGAACGCTCGCCCAGTGGGGCCGTGTCGACGTGCTGGTCGCCAACGCCGCCACCAACCCCTACTACGGCCCGATGGCTGGCGCGAGCGATGAAGTGTTCGACAAGGTCATGCGCAACAACGTGCAGTCCAACATGTGGCTGGCCAACCTGGTGCTGCCGGGCATGGCCGAACGCAAGGATGGCGCGGTGATTTTTGTGGGCTCCATCGGCGGGTTTCGCGGACGTGCGTCGCTGGGCATCTACGGCATGTCCAAGGCCGCCGAAATGCAGATGGCCCGCTGCATGGCGCTCGAATGGGGACGCCACAACATCCGCATCAACTGCATTGCACCGGGCCTGATCCGCACCGACTTCTCGCGCGCGATCTGGGAGAACCCCAAGCTTCTGGCCGAGCGCGAAGCACTGCTGCCGCTGGGGCGCATCGGCGAGCCCGACGATATTGGCGGCATCGCCGTTTTGCTGGCCAGCAAGGCCGGCGCATTCATCACGGGCCAGGTCATCACCGCCGACGGCGGCGAGACGACCTGACGCACCACACCAGCTCACAGGGGAGAAGAATTTGGGACCGCTTGCCGGATTGAAGATTGTCGAGTTCGCAGCCGTCGGCCCCGCGCCAATGTGCGCCATGCTGCTGGCCGACCTGGGCGCGACGGTGATGCGGATTGATCGCGTCACACCGGTCGAACTCGGTAGCAAGCGGCCCTTGCAGTTCGACCTGCTGCTGCGCAACCGCGAAGTGATGGCGCTGGACCTCAAGAGCGCCGAGGGCCGCGCGATGGCAATGGAGGTTGTCGCCAATGCCGATGCGCTGATAGAGGGCCTGCGTCCCGGCGTGATGGAGCGCCTGGGGCTGGGTCCTGACGATTGCTTCAAGCGCAACCCGAAACTGGTTTACGGCCGCATGACCGGCTGGGGCCAGCAGGGGCCGCTTGCCAACGCTGCTGCGCACGACCTGAACTACATCGCTGTTACCGGCGCGCTTGATGCCATCGGGCGCGCGGGACAGCCACCGAGCATTCCCATCAACCTGCTGGGTGACTACGCAGGCGGCTCGCTCTATCTGGCGATGGGCATTCTTGCAGCGCTTCGCGAAGCCGAACGATCGGGCCGGGGTCAGGTGGTGGACGCAGCGATCATGGACGGCGTGTCATCGCTGATGACCAGCATGTTCGGCCTGCTCGGCGCGGGCATGTGGAAGCTGGAGCGCGGCACCAACATCGCCGACTCGGGCACACCGTTTTACGACGTGTACGAGTGCGCCGACGGCAAATACGTTTCGGTGGCACCGATCGAGACGCGGTTCTTTGAAGAACTGCTCGATCGGCTTGAAATCCCCAGGACCGATTTCCCCAATCGCTGGGATCGCACCCAGTGGCCGCGGCTGCGCGAAACGCTCTCGAAGAAATTCCGCACACGCACCCGCGACGAGTGGTGCCAGTCGCTCGAAGGCACCGACGCTTGCTTCGCACCGGTGCTGACGATGGCCGAGGCACCCCAACATCCACACGCTGCTGCGCGCGGGATGTTCACGGAGATCGGCGGTGTGCAGCAGCCCATGCCCGCCCCACGGTTCAGCCGCAGTGCGCCGGACCTGCCCAGGGAGCCGCGCACCACCACTCGCGACGAGGCACTGACTTCGCTGCGCGCCTGGTTCGGCGAGGATCGGTACGCGCAGCTTGAAGAATCGGGGCGGCTCGAAGTCGTCCACGGCGGCGGTGGCAACTAGACAACCCCTACAACATGCCAGGGAAGGTGAACACATGATCATCCAATCGCACGAGGGCGGTGTCGCGACCGTCCGCATGAACGACCCGGAGCGCCGCAATGCGTTCTCGATGGCGATGCGCATTGCATTGCTCAACACCTTCCGCGCACTGGAGGCTGACCAGTCGGTGCGCGCCATCGTTTTCACGGGCGGCGACAAGACGTTCTGCGTCGGTGGCGACGTGACCGCAATGGGGCACCAGCCGATGGGCGCGGCGCTGGACCGCATGCGCATCGTTCACGATCTGGTGCGGCTTATCGCGCAGAGCAGCAAGCCCTACATCGCAGCGGTCGAGGGATGGGCCGTCGGTGGCGGGCTGTCGCTTTCGCTGCTGTGCGACACGGTGGTGGCCAGCGACACGGCGCGATTCAAGGCGGGGTTCGGCGAGATCGGCATGGCGCCCGATACCGGCATCCTGTATTCGCTGCCGGCTCGCGTGGGCAAGGGTCGCGCAAAACAGATCCTTCTCTACAACGAGCCCTTCTCTGCGCAGCAGGCGCTCGACTGGGGCGTGATCGACTATGTGGTGCCGTCAGGCGGCGCGCAGAAGGAAGCCGATCGCCTCGCGCATGTGCTCGCGGCCAAGGCGCCGCTGCCGATCGCGCTCACCCGATCGGTCTTTGCCTCGGGGCTGGACGACGTGCTGCTTCGCGAGCGCGAAATCCAGGCGATGCTGTTCAGCTCCACCGATCACGACGAAGGCAAGTCTGCCTTCTTTGAAAAGCGAACGCCCTCTTTCAAGGGCAGCTAAGGAATATCCAGAGATGCCGCAAATGCTGGAAGAAGCGCGAGAGCGCCTTGAACTGATACGTGACAGCGCAGCTTCCGTGGTGCCACGCGATGCGGGCGCTGCGCGCGCGCGGGCGCTGCGGTTTTCGCAGCCGGGATTCGATCGCGCGCAGTGGAAACAGATGTGCGGCCTGGGCTGGGGCGGCCTTCGGGTGCCGGAAGCGCAAGGCGGCAGCGGCTTTGATGTCACTGCGCTGTGCGCCGTGGCGCAGCAGCTGGGGGCTTCGCTCAGCCCCGAGCCGTTCATTGCCGTAGCCGGTGCAGCGCAATTGCTGCGCGGCTCCACACAGACCCAGGTGATGGCTGGCGATGAGATCGTGGTGCCTGCGTGGAACGAACGCGCTCACGACCTGGATACGGCCGGCCGCACGCAGTTTCGCGGCGGCAAGGTGAGCGGCACCAAGCGGCTCGTCAGCGCAGGCCACGCGGCAGATGCATTTCTTGTTTCAACAAACCAGGGCCTCGCGCTGGTGCGCAAAGATGCGCCGGGCGTCACCGTGTCGACCGTGAAGCTGCACGACGGCGGCTTTACCGCTGACGTGGTGTTCGCAGAAGCACCGGGCGAAGCAATCGCTGGCTCGCTCGACAGCGTCTTCGAGGAATGTGCACTGGCCAACGCTGCGTACCTGCTCGGCACGATGGAGGCGGCATTCGACATCACGCTCGCGTACATGCAGGTGCGCAAGCAGTTCGGCAAGCCCATCGGCAGCTTCCAGGCGCTGCAGCACCGTGCGGTGGACCTGAAGATTCAGATCGAGCTCACACGCGCAGTCATCAACGATGCGGCCGCGCAGTTCGATGACGACTCCACATCGCTGGCCGATCGCCAGACCCTGGTTTCGCGCGCGAAGATGCGCGCCGGTGACGCCGGCATGCTGGTGGCGAAAGAAGCCGTTCAATTCCACGGTGCCATGGGCATGACCGACGAATGCGATATCGGCCTGTACGCGCGCAAGATTCTCGCGGTGCACAACGACTGGGGCTCGGTTGCGGCCCATCGCCAGCGTTTCACCGCCACACTGGTTGCACGCCATGACTGACCACACGACCGACTACAACGCGATGAGCGACGAGGCGTTCCGCGCGCTCGTCAAGGATTTTCTCGAAGCGAACTACCCGCCCGAGCTGCGCTTTCGCCTCGGACAATTGCCGCACGAGGTCACGCTGCCGTGGTATCGCAAGCTCTCGCAGCGCGGCTGGGTTGCGCCCTCATGGCTGCGCGAGCACGGCGGAATGGGGCTGGACCCTGCCAAGCGGATCATCTGGAACGACGTGCTCGACGCGCATGGCTGCGCACGTTTTGCCGACAACGGCGTGATGATGGGCGGCCCGCTGGTGATCCAGTTCGGCACACCCGAACAGCAAGCGCGCTACTTGCCGGGCATCCTGTCGGGCGATGAAGTCTGGTGCCAGGGTTACAGCGAACCGGGCTCGGGCTCGGACCTCGCGAGCCTGCGGACCGAAGCGGTGTGGAACGGCGAAGGCTGGACGATCAACGGCCAGAAGATATGGACGTCCCGCGCCAACCAGGCGCAGTGGTGCCACATGCTCGTGCGCACCGACAAGAACGGGCCCAAGCCCCAGGACGGCATCAGCTATTTCATCGTGCCGCTCGATGCGCCCGGCGTGACCATTCGCCCCATCGACACGCTGCTGATGGTTGACGACTTCTGCGAGATCTTTTTCGACAACGTGAAGGTGCCCGCCGACGCACTGGTCGGTGAGCTTCACAAGGGCTGGTCCATCGTCAAGGTGCTGATGGGCGGCGAGCGGATGACGCTGGGCGCATCGATGCTGGCGCGCATCGGGATGGACATGATGCGCCGATTGGCCAAGGCGGTGGGCAGCTGGGGCGAGCCCGCATTCATGGATCGCTATGCGCGCCTGACAGCCGAGCTGGCGGACCACGACAGCCTGTACGAGGCGGGACTGGAGAAAGTGCGCGCGGGCGGCGACCTGAGTGTCGAAGGCGCGATGCTCAAGGTGCACATGACCGAAATGTACAAGCGCATCACGACAGCGATGGTGGAACTCGCGGGGCCTTATGCGGGCCTGGCCGAGCCCACGCAGGCCGTGCAGGACACCGACGCTGCCGGCACCTTCCTGTTCTCTCTGGCCGGCACGATCTATGGTGGTTCGTCCGAAGTCCAGCGCAACATTCTGGCCAAACAGGTCTTGCGCCTGCCCTGAAAAACAATTCATGACCACAGCAGTAACCAACTCCGGCCACAGTTCGAGCTCACCCTCCGGCTCGCGCGCCCGCGCATTCCTCAAGCCCCGCTCCATCGCAATCATTGGCGCGTCAGGCGATGAGAACAAGATCGGCGGTCGTCCGATCCGCTACCTCAAGCTCGCAGGCTACAAGGGTCCCATCTATCCCATCAATCCGGGTCGCGACGTCGTGCAGGGCCTGAAGTCCTATCCCACGCTCGCCGACGTCCAGGCCGATGTCGACCTGGTGGTGATCGCCGTTCCGGCGCAGGACGTGCTCGCTGCAGTGCAGGCGTGCGTGGCCAAGGGCGTGAATGGCGCGATGGTTTTTTCGTCAGGATTTGCCGAGGTCGACGAGGCGGGCCGGCTGCTGCAAGAGCAGATCGTGGAGACCGCGCGCAAGGGCGGCGTTGCCTTGCTCGGGCCGAACTGCGCCGGCACCTTCAACGTGCGCGAGGGTCTGCTCGCCACTTTCACCAGCGGCATCATCGACAGGCCGCCACGCATCGGCTCCATCGGCATGGTGAGCCAGTCGGGGGCTTTCGGCATCCACATGATCGTGCTGGCCGCCGAGCGCGACCTGGGCCTGTCGATGTGCCTGACCACGGGCAACCAGTCGGATGTCGACGTGTCCGAAGCGCTGGCTTACATCGTGGAGGACGACGACACGGATGTATGCGTGCTGGTGGTCGAAGGCGTCGTCAACCCGGGCCGCCTGCTGGCCGCATTCGAGGCCGCGCGCCTGAAACGCAAGCCGGTGATCGTGCTCAAGCTGGGCCGCTCCGAAGCGGGCGCAAAAGCCGTGGCATCGCACACCGCGAGCCTGGCCGGCTCTGATGAGATTTTCGATGCAGTGCTGCGCCAGAGCAACGTGTACCGCGCCTACTCCATAGACGAATTGATGGACGTCGCCTATGCATGCTCGCTCAAGCGCCTGCCCGCCAACGACAAGGTCGGTCTCATCACGGTGTCGGGCGGCGTGGGCATCCTGATGGCGGACCAGGCCGAAGAGCTGGGGCTCGACGTGGCCGAGCTGCCCGCCGGTTCGCAGGCAGCGATCAAGGAACTGCTGCCGTTTTCGGCGGCGCGCAATCCGGTGGACGTGACGGCGCAGGTCATCACGCACCCGCAACTGGTGGGACCGATGTTCGAGCACATGCTCACCGGCGGCGGCTACGGTTCAGCGGTTTGCTTCATCACCCACATCGCTCGCAACAAGGAGCTGTTCGGCAAGCTGCTGCCGCACTTCGAGGAAGTCGGTCGCAAGCACACCGACCGGTTCCTCGTGCTGTCGACGCTGGCTTCGCCCGAAACCCGCAAGCAGATCGAGAGCATCGGCTACGCCGTCTTCGAAGACCCCGGCCGCGCCCTGCGTGCGATCAAGGCGCTGGTGCGTTTTCGCGCTGCATTCGATGCGCCCGCTGCGCAGGCTGCGCCCGCATTGCCTGCAGGTGCGATGGCGGTGAAAGTTGGCGCGAGCTACGACGAATTCGAGGCCAAGAAAATCCTCACTGCGGCCGGCATTCCCTGCGCGGCCGAACGGGTGGTGTCGTCTGCGCAAGCGGCGGTGGACGCAGCGCCGGCGATCGGTTTTCCGCTGGTGATGAAGATCGTCTCGCCCGACATCCAGCACAAGTCCGAGATCGGCGGCGTGCTGCTCAACATCAATTCGGTCGATGAAGTTCGAAGCGGCTTTGCCACACTGATGGATCGCGCGCAGACTCGCGCGCCCGATGCGAGCATCACCGGTGTGCTGCTCGCGCAGCAGATCCAGGGCGGCGTGGAAACGATTCTGGGCGTGTCGCGCGATCCGGTCTTCGGGCCTGTCGTGATGTTCGGCCTGGGCGGTGTGTTCGTCGAGGTTCTCAAGGATGTGACCTTTCGCCGTGCGCCGTTCGGACCGGCCGAGGCTCGTCGCATGATCCGTGAGGTCAAGGGCTACGCGATGCTGCAAGGTGTGCGCGGTGCGCCTGCGGCTGATGAGGACGCACTGGTGGAGGCGCTCACGCAGCTGTCTGCATTTGCTGCGGCGCAGGGCGATGCGCTGGAGAGCATCGACATCAATCCGTTCATCGTCTTGCCCAGGGGCCGGGGCGCGCTGGCGGTGGATGCGCTGATCGAAACGCGGGCGGGATAGACCGGTGTCGAGCTCGATGGAGACCGTCTCGGGCGCCGAGGCCATCCTGGACACCCTGATTGCCTGCGGCGTTGACACCGTGTTCGGCTATCCGGGCGGAGCTGCGCTGCCCTTGTACGACGCGCTGTTTCATCGCCCTGCCCTGCGGCATGTGCTGGTGCGCCACGAACAGGGCGCTGTCCACGCCGCCGAAGGTTATGCGCGCACAACCGGCAAGCTCGGTGTGGTGCTGGTGACCTCCGGCCCCGGTGTCGCCAACACGATTTCGGGATTGCTCGATGCCATGAGCGATTCGATCCCGGTGCTGTGCATCAGCGGCCAGGTTGCGACATCACTGATCGGCACCCAGGCCTTCCAGGAGAGCAATGCCATCGGCATGTCGGCGACCGTGACCAAGTGGAATGTGCAAGCCGCGCGTGGCCAGGACTTGCCAGCGCTGGTGTTTGAAGCCGTGGATCGCGCGATGTCGGGCAGGCCAGGTCCTGTGCTGATCGACGTGCCCAAGGATGTGCAGCTTCAACGGGTGGATCGGGCGCTTTGCGCGCGGTCACCCTGCGCAAGGCCCGCTGCCGCTTCTGCGTCCAGCCAGGCGCTGGATGACGCCGCCCGTTGGCTGATGTCGGCCCGCGCGCCGGTGTTGTACGGCGGGGGCGGCCTGATCAATTCCGGTGCTCGCGCCTGCGAACTGTTCACGGCCCTTGCACACCGATTGAACCTGCCCACCACGCTGACCTTGATGGGCCTGGGTGCGTTCCCGGCCTCTGAACCTCAGTTCCTGGGCATGCTGGGCATGCACGGCTCACTGGAGGCCAACCAGGCGATGCACCAGGCGGACCTGGTGATCTGCGTGGGCGCGCGCTTTGATGACCGCATCACCGGCAAGCTCGATCAGTTCAGCCCGAACTCGCGGCGCATCCACATCGACATCGACCCGTCGAGCATCGGACGCCTCGTGCGCGTCGATGCGCCTGTGCATGGCGACTGCGAATCGGCGCTCTCGCTCTTGCTGGATCGGCTGCCACTGAAGGATCCTGACCCCGCGCGCCTGGACAACTGGTGGCAACGCATCCAGGGCTGGCGCGGGCGCAACTGCCTGGCCTTCACCCCGCGCAGCGACTGCATCCTGCCGCAGCACCTGATGAGCCAATTGCAGGCGCAGCTGCAGGGGCGAGATGCGATCGTCAGCACCGATGTCGGCCAGCACCAGATGTGGGCTGCGCAATACCTGAAGTTCGAGCGGCCGGGCCGCTGGCTGACTTCAGGCGGCGCGGGAACGATGGGTTATGGACTGCCTGCTGCCATCGGCGCGCAGGTTGCGCACCCCGATGCAACGGTGGTGTGCGTGAGTGGCGATGCGTCCATCCTGATGAACATCCAGGAGCTTTCAACGGCCACGCAGCACCGCACACCCGTCAAGGTGGTGCTGTGCAACAACGGCTACATGGGCATGGTGCGGCAGTGGCAGCAACTCAACCACGACAACCGCATCAGCCACAGCTGGAATGCGGCGCTGCCGGATTTCGTGGCGCTTGCCCGGGCCTGCGGCTGGCAGGCGCGGCGGGTGGACGATCCGTCTGAACTGGCAGGCGCCATCGAGGAATGCCTCGCTACGCCGGGGCCGTTCTTTCTGGACGTGCACGTCGCCGCGCTGACCAATTGCTTCCCGATGATTCCCTCAGGCTGCAGTCATAACCAGATGATGCTGTCCGAGGAGGAATGGTTTCGGGAAGACGCGGCTGCGCCCCAGGATCAGTTGGCTGCGAAGCAGTAGAGCCGGCCTGCGCCGCCCGTGGCGTTCAGCGCCTGCTGGCTGCAACCGCCTGACTGGTGCGAGAAGTTCCAGGACTTGGACCAGTTGTCAGGGGTCACACCGTTGCGGTCGTGGTGACCCACGATCGCGGAGCCATCGGTGCTGGAGGTCCAGCTCTTGCAAGTCGTATCGGTGTGAGGCGCGAACGCGGTTCCGTCGGCGCGCGAGCCGGTCAGGATGTCGTGCTCGTTGGGGCTGTCGCCGCGGCCCTTCACAACGTTGCCGCGCTCGTCGAGTGCGGTTTCCTTGCTGAGGTTGTTGCCATTGTGCAGGTGGCCGAGGTCACGTGCGATGAGCACACCCTTGGCGTTGTACCAGGGGCCGTTGCCGATGCGGTCGCGCGCATGGACTGCGGCGATGGCCGGCGCGGTGGCGGACGGGAAGGTGCCCGGTGTGCTCAGGTAGGCACGCCAGGTCTTGCCGCCTGCGCCTGCTGCAGTTGCCAGGCGCTGGCACAGTGCGTCTGCGCCCGCGATTCCGCCCAGGTCGGCGCCCTTGCCGCTACCGGTGCTGGAAATGAAAAAACCCATCGGCCCCGTGGAGGCCATGCTTGCACAGCCTGCGGCCAGAACGGCGGCGGCCAGTGCTGATCCGACCAGGGCGAATTTGCTCATCGACTTGCGCATGGAGTCTCCTATGCTTGTTGCTGTTGTTGGGAGCCGGCCGGCCCCGCGCGGATTCTCGCCGTTAAACGGATTTTTTGCACAACATGGTAAAAGCTGCGGGACATGAAAATCGAGAATCAGGCCTTCTACAGCGGGCCCAATGTGTGGCACACCAGCTCAGGCGTCCTGTTGATTCTTTCGTTGGATGCATCCGACAGGGACCGCTTCGACTGGAAGCCGACCACGGAACAAGCAGGGGCAATGCTCACCCGGATTTGCCATGCGATGCGGGTGGTGGACGAGTCCAGCGGCTTGACGCGACCCGAGCGCCTTGTCCAGTCTCCTGTGCCGCTGCTCGCCCTGATGGTTGCAACCACCCGATACCTGATCGACGACCGTTGCCTGCAGCCCCAACCAGCCCGGGTGTTCGCCCGCCAGTCCGGTCGGATGCGCGTCTTCCAGCCTTGCGACGACGCGGCCGTTGGCGCCGCCGCGTGGCAACTGGCGATGGAGGCCGCGCAGCTGCTGCTGCCGATCGACAAGACACCGCCCGGCGCCGGAAAACTGCTGCGCGAGCGCTACTGGCACTACCGCCGTACGGTGCGTGAGCATGGCCTGAACCAGACGACGATCACGCTCGCGCGCGAGGCGCTGCGACGGGGGATCCCGGTGCAGCGGCTGGCGGCTGCCAGCCAGTTCGTTCAGCTCGGGCAAGGCTGCCATCTCCAGCGGATCAACGAGACCGACACCGATCGCGGCAGCAGCCTGGCCCGCTGGCTGTCCAAGGACAAGTTCGCCACGGCCACCATCCTTGGTGCCAATGGCGTGCCCACACCGCAACCGACGGTGGTGGGCTCGGCCGACGAGGCGGTGCGGGCATGGCGCGCGCTCAACCAGCCGGTTGTGGTCAAGCCCAGGTCATCGAGCAAAGGGCTGGGTGTCACCGTCGGTGCTGGGACCGAAGAGGCCGTGCGCGCAGCATACAAGGTGGCCGTGGCCGCCAAGGGCAGTGGTGTCATTGTCGAGCGGGTGATCCACGGTCACGATTACCGCCTGCTGGTGGTCGATGGCAAGCTGGTCGCAGCTGGCAAACGGGTGCCGGCTCACGTGATCGGCGACGGGAAGCAATCGGTCGAAGACCTGATCGCCGCACTCAACCTCGATCCGCGCAGGGGCCTGCCGTTCGAGCGATTGATGGAACTGGTCTCGATAGACGATGAGGCACGCCTGCACATCGAAGCGGCCGGCCTAACGCTGCAAGGCGTTCCGCAAGCCGGTCGCGTTGTGATGTTGCGTGGCGCCGCGAACATGTCGCGCGGCGGGACCGCGCAGGACGTGACACCTCTCGTGCATCCGGACAATAGCACGATGATTGAACGCGCAGCCCGGCTGGTCGGTGTCGACATCACAGGCATCGACTTCATGTCGCCGGATATCGGCCAGTCATGGCGCAAGACCGGTGGCGCGATCCTGGAGGTCAACGGCGTGCCGGGCCTGCGCGTGCACATGGCGTCGAACCCCGCGCAGAACGTGGCAGCGCCGATGCTGGACTATCTCTTTCCGGGCGGGGCCGATGGGCGAATCCCGACCGCAGGCATCACCGGCAGTGTCGGCAAGACGACGACCACCCGGCTGGTCGCAGCGATCCTCGCCCAACACGGCCTGGCCGTGGGCATCTGCACGACGCAAGGCACATTTGTCGACGGCTATCGCGTCAAGGACCGGGACTCGGCCGGTGGCACGAGCGCCAACAAGCTCATGCAAGACCCGAGTGTGCAGGCAGGTGCGTTTGAATTCGCGCGCGGCGGTCTCGTGAAATTCGGCATGGCGCTGGACCACATCGACGTGGGTGCCGTGCTGAACATTCACGACAACCACCTGGGTATCGACGGCGTGAAGACTCGCGAGGATCTTGCGACGGTCAAGCGCCTTGTCGTGCAGAACGCGCGAAAGCTCGCGGTGCTCAACGCAGACGAGCCCCTGTGCCTGGCGATGCGCGAGCACATCCGTGCGCCGGTTTGCCTGTTCACCGAAGACGCGGCCAACCCGGAGGTCGCAGGTCATATCGCCGCTGGCGGACTTGCAGCCGTCCTCGTGGGCCGGGGGCGTGCTGCGGTGATCCGGCTCGTGCAGGGAACAGGCGTGATTGGCGAGCTGGCCGCGACCGACCTGCCCGCATCCTGGGGCGGTTCGTATCGGCCGGCGCTGGTAACGGCGATGGTGGCCGCCGCCCTCGCACACGGGCTCGGTGTGCCGTTCGCAACGATTCGCACGGCCCTGACTTCGTTCCAGTCCGAGCGCCGTTCCAACCCGGGCCGCATGAACTTCATCGAGGGCCTGCCGTTCCGCTTCCTCTTGACCTGGTCGGATGGCGCCGAGTCGATCCGCGAGCTTTCGCAGTTCGTGAAGTCACTGCCGGTCAAGGGCCGCAAGCGCCTCATGTATTGCGCTGTCGGCAACCGAAGCGACGACTTCCTGATGGCGATGGGCGGCGCTGCAGCGGGCGCTTTCGATCAATACATCTGCTCCGACTGGGAAGACCGGCGTGGGCGTGAGCCTGGGGCTGTCGCGCAATTGCTGGCGCGCGGCCTGGATCGCGCAGGCGTGGCTCGCGACGCGATCCATGTGACTGCCGAACATGAAGAGGCGCTTCGCATGGCCTTTGATTCATCGCAGGAAGGTGACTTGCTGGTTGTTGCATCATTCATCAGTGCGCAAGCGCAAAGCAAGATCAACGCGCTGGCCAATATCGAACTATGAACCCTGATGCCGAAAAACTCTGGCGAGGACCGCGATGGTCGCTTGCCGCCCTGCTCGCCGTGCTGGGCATGCTGGGCCCGTTCTCGATCGACACCTACCTGCCCGCTTTCGCGGGCATCGCCAAGGCGCTGAATGCGACGCCGGTCGAGATGCAGCAGACACTTTCTGCTTACCTGTTCGGCTTTGCGTTCATGAATGCCTTTCACGGGGCGCTGTCCGACAGTTTCGGCAGGCGGCCGGTCGTGCTGTGGGGCATCGCGGTGTTCACCATCGCTTCAGCCGGGTGCGCGTTGTCGCAGAGCATCACGCAACTGGTTTTCTTTCGCGCGCTGCAGGGCCTGTCGACCGGCGCGGGAATGGTTGTTTCGCGTGCGGTGATCCGGGACATGTTCCCGCCGCAGCAGGCGCAAAAGGTGATGAGCCAGGTGACGATCTATTTCGGCGTGGCGCCAGCGCTTGCCCCCATCATCGGCGGCTGGCTTTTTGTTCACCTCGACTGGCACAGCATCTTCTGGTTTTTGACCGGGGTCGGCGTGCTGCTTGGCGTCGCCAACTGGCGGCTGCTGCCCGAGACGCTTCATGAATCGCACAAGCAGCCCTTCAATGCCCGCAACCTCATGCAGGGCTACTGGCAACTCACATCCGACATGCGGTTCCTGTTGCTGGCGGTGGCGTCGGGCATTCCGTTCAACGGCATGTTTTTATATGTGCTGAGCGCCCCCGCCTTTCTGGGCGACCACCTGGGCCTGCAACCCACCCAGTTCTTCTGGTTCTTCCTGATCACCATCTCGGGGATCATGGGCGGCGCGTTTATCAGCGGACGGCTGGCGGGCCGCATCACGCCTCGCCGACAGATAAGGCTGGGCTTTGCCATCATGTTCGTGGTGTCGATTGCCAACGTGGCGGCCAACTGGTTCTTCAAGCCTCATGCGGGCTGGGCCATGGTGCCGGTTGCACTCTTTGCCTTCGGCTGGTCTCTGATGGTGCCGGTGGTGACGCTGCTGGTGCTGGACATGTACCCGCAGCGGCGCGGCATGGCTTCGTCGCTGCTGTCGGTGATAGGCGCAACGGCCAACGGCGTGGTGGCGGGAGCGATCGCGCCTATGGTCATGCATTCGCCGCTGGCACTGGCTGTCACGTCACTGCTGATGATGAGCGTGGGGTTGGTCGCCTGGATGGCGGTTCACCGGCTGTGGCCGGACACCGGCCGCACCATGACCGCCGAGAGCTGAGGCACCCCGGCCGGCGCCAGGCTAGTTTCCCGGTCGCGATTTCCGCCGGTTTTTCCGCGTTCTGTCGGCTGCCCGTGCAGTTCGTCGCATGAAGCGTGACCGGAAAGTTTTCACTTCGGATAATGCGCTGCATAAAAACCGGAGGTGCTGTGCGGCTCGTTCTCTTCCTGACCCTGTCCCTGACTCTGGCCCTTGCCGGGTGCGATCGCGCCAGCAAGGCTGCCGAAAATTCGGCCCCACCGCCCAGGCTGCTGATCGCGCCAGAAGACGTTGTGACCGTGCGTCCGCTGGCCGTGTCATCGGGCCCGCTGATCACCGGCACCATCCAGCCCGATCGCAAGGCAGACCTGCGCGCAGAGATTTCGGCGGTGGTGCTCGCGGTGTTGAAGGAAAACGGGCAGCCGGTGAAGAAAGGCGACCTGCTGGTTCGGCTGGATGACACCGCGATTCGCGACAGCGTCATCTCGGCGCAGGAAGCGCAGCGAACCGCGGGGCAGGCGTTCGAGCAGGCCGAGCGCCAGTTCCAGCGGCTTTCCACGCTTCGCGCTTCGGGCATGGTTTCGGCGCAGCAGATGGAAGACGCCGAGATCCGCCGCAACACCACACAAAGCGACCTGTCGGCAGCCAGGGCGCGCATGGTACAGGCCAGGCAGCAACTGCAGCGCACCGAAGCGCGAGCACCGTTTGATGGCCTCGTGAGCGATCGCAAGGTCTCGGCAGGCGATACCGTGCAGGTCGGCAAGGAACTGGTGAAGGTGATCGACCCGGCGCACCTGCGCTTCGAGGGGCTGGTTTCTTCTGACGCGTTATCCAGCGTCAAGCCCGGACAGGCTGTGAATTTCCGCGTCAATGGTTGGGGCGCGCAGGAGTTCAATGGCCGCATTCGCCTGGTCGCACCTGCGGCCAACCCGACAACACGGCAGGTCGAGGTGCTGGTCGATATTGAAGGCGCCGTGCCGGCTCGCATGGCTGGGCTCTATGCCGAGGGTCGCATCGAGGCGGCCTCTTCTGTCGCGTTGATGATTCCGTCGTCCTCGGTGGTGCGTGATGGTGAACGCGCTTTCGCGTGGAAAGTCCAGGGGGCGGCGCTGCGCAAGGTAGCGCTCTCGCTGGGCGAACGTGATGTGAGGCGAGGCGACTACGCGGTGCAGTCCGGTGTGGCGGATGGCGACCAGTTGCTGAGGCACCCGGTCGCCACGCTCAAGGACGGCCAGTCGGTGAGCAACACGGTGCCAGCGGGTGGTTCGGCTGCGTCGGCTTCGGCTGCTGCTTCGGCTCCCATCGTTCGCTAAGGGGCACCGCCATGTTCCTTTCCGATTTCAGCATCAAGCGGCCTGTCGTCACCATCGTCATCGTGATGGCATTGATGGCGCTGGGCCTGCTGGCCCTGGGCAAATTGCGCGTCAACGAAATCCCCGATGTGCAGCAACCGGTGCTGGTGGTGAACATCGCCTACCCCGGTGCTTCGCCGGAGACGGTCGAGCGCGAGGTGATCAATCGCATCGAAAAATCGCTGCAGAGCGTGACGGGTGTGTACGAGATTCGCGCGACGGCCAAGGACAGCAGCGCGCAGTTCGTGATCTTCTTCAACTTCAGGAAGAACATGATCGAGGCGAGCGACGAAGTGCGCAACGCGATCGCGACCGTGCGCTACAAGCTGCCGGTGGAGATGCGCGAACCGGTGCTGATTCGCGTCGATCCGAATTCCAATCCGATCATGAACCTGGCGCTGTCTTCGACGAAACAGACGCAGGCCGAGATCTCGCGCATGGCCGAAGACCAGCTGTCGGATCGCCTGCGCGGGATTGAAGGCGTGGCGACCGTCGAGGTCAACGGCGCGCTGAAACGCGAGCTGTCGATCCTGCTGCAGTCCGATCGCATGCGGGCCTACAACGTGGGGATCGGTGATGTGATCGCTGCCGTGCAGGGCGCCAATACCAATGCGCCAGTGGGCCGCATCGTGGGCCCGCTGAAGGACCAGAGCATTCGCCTGATCGGGCGCATCGAGTCGCCTTCGGAGTTCGGCCAGATCATCGTCAAGCGGCAAGGCGAGCAGGTGGTGAGGCTCGCGCAGGTCGCGCAGACGGTTGACGGGTTTGCCGAGCGCAACAGCTTCAGCCTGAGGAGCGCAAACCCGAACGTTGGCCTGTACGTGACACGCGCGCGCGATGCGAGCACGGTGTCCGTCGCCAATGCCGTGCGTGCCATGGTCGCGGAAATCAACAAGACACTGCCCGAAGGCACGCGACTGGATGTCACTTACGACGGTGGGGAAGGCGCACAGGACAACCTGAACAACGTGATCCACGCGCTGTCGCTTGGAGCTGTGCTCACGATTGCGGTCGTGTTCGTTTTCCTGAACTCGTGGCGTTCCACACTGATCACCGCGCTGTCGCTGCCGACTTCGGCAATCGCAGCCTTCATCGCGGTGTGGCTGTGTGGTTTCACGCTCAACTTCATGACGCTGCTAGGGCTGTCGCTGGCCATCGGCGTGCTGATCGACGATGCCATCGTCGTGCGGGAAAACATCGTGCGCCACATGGAACGCGGCGCCGACCGGATGACGGCGGCTCGCGCCGGCACTGCCGAGATCGGCATGGCCGTGGCGGCGACCACTTTCTCGATCATCGCGATCTTCATCCCCGTCGCGTTCATGCCCGGTGTGGCCGGCGAATGGTTCAGGCCGTTCGCGCTGACCGTCGCCTGCTCGGTGATGGTGAGCCTGTTCATTTCCTTCACGCTGGACCCGATGCTGTCTGCGTATTGGGGCGACCCGATCGGCTACCACCATGCGCAAAACCGCAGCCGGCTCTCCGTCGTGCTGCGAAGGTTCAATGACTGGTTCGACCACCAGGCGGACCGGTACGGCGACGTGATCGCCTGGGCATTGCACCACCGTCGCTGGATGGCCGTCGCTGCCATCGCAAGCCTGGCAGCCGCGGCGGGTCTGCATGCTGCGTTCGGGGGGCAGAGTTTTCTGCCGGTCTCCGATTCGGACGTGATCGCCATCGAGGTGCGCACACCGTCGTCGGCGAGCCTGGAGTACACGCGGCTCAAGGTCGAGAAAGCGGCCGAGCTCGCGCGCACGATGCCCGAAACGATCGCAACGAACAGCCGCGTGAACATCGGCGGCGGACGTGTGTACGTGGACATCGGCAAGACCACGTCTCGCGATCGCACATCCCAGAAGATTGCGGTGGACCTGCGCAAGCTGATGGCGCAACTGGTGGGCGCCGAGTATGTGGTGCTCGACGACATGAACAACGGCGCGCGCAAGCCGGTCGAAATCCGTTTCTACGGAACCGATACGCGCACACTGCTGGACATCACGAATGCATTCATGGTGCGTATGCGAACTATTCCGGGGGCCGTCGATGTGGGGCTGTCCGAGTTGAGCCCGAAGGATGAACTTCGTATCGAGATGAATCGGGGGCTCGCCAATTCGCTGGGCATTTCGGTCAACGACGCTGCGCAGGCGCTGCGCGTTGCATTCGCAGGCGTCGAAGTCGGCGACTGGATCGACCCCGCAGGCCAGGCCCGCGATGTTGCGGTGAGGCTGGATCCGGCCCATCGCGTCGATTCGGAAAACATAGAACGCCTTCCTATCGTCGTGCCGGGGACCAACATGGTGGTGCCACTGAACCAGATCGCCACCGTGAGCATGGGCGTTGGGCCCGCGCAGATCCAGCACCTGAACGGGCGCCGAATGATTGCGGTTTCCGCCAATGCGCAGGGCCGCGCATCGGGCGACGTGACCAAGGACGCGCTCGCGCTGGCCAAGTCGCTCGACTTTCCGGCCGGTTATGGCGTTGAGCTCGGCGGCGCGGGGAAAGACCAGAAGGAAGTGTTCTCCGCGATGCTCACGGCCCTCATCATGGGCGTGGGCTGCATGTACCTGATCCTGGTGATGCAGTTCGGCTCGTTCACTGCGCCGTTGGGCGTGATGGTGTCGCTGCCGCTTTCGCTGATCGGTGTGGTGATCGCACTGGTCATCACCCGGTCAACGATCAACCTGATGAGCTTCATCGGCATCATCATGCTGATGGGACTGGTCGCCAAGAACGCCATCTTGCTGCTGGATGCGGCACGCAAGCGCGAAGCCGATGGGGAGGATCGCGAGACGGCGTTGATGGCGGCGGGCCGCAGCCGCTTGCGCCCTATCCTGATGACAACGTTCGCGTTGATCGCGGGCATGCTGCCGGTGGCGATCGGCATCGGAGAAGGGGGTGATTTCTACCGGCCGATGGCGATTGCCATCATCGGCGGCACGATCACATCGACCTTCCTGACCTTGCTGGTGGTGCCTGCCTTCTACGACAGCATCGAGATCGCGCGCGATCGCATGCTGGCCAAGTTCCACCGACGAACTGGAAGCCACAACACGGTCGTTGCTTTCGGCCTGACGATGGTCGAGGCGCTTCTCGCCCTCACGATGGTCAGGGGCTTGTACCGAGCTGTGGCGATGAGGTTTGCGCGACGCGCAGCTGCGTAACCGACCAAGGCGAAACACGCGCACAAAAAAAGGGCAGCCCTCAGGCTGCCCTTTTCTCATGAGGTGATCCGACTGCTTAGTTCGCGGCCTTGTACGGACGCTTCTTCACGTCGCGCGGAACGAACACCTTGCCGCCGTTGCCAGGCTTGGCTGGCTTGGCGAACGAAGGGCTGCGGGGGGCTGCGAAATCGCCGCGTGCGGCAAAGCTTTCACCACGGCGCTGACCGTTCACAAAGCCTTCGTTGAAACCCGTCTTGCGAGCGTAGCCGTCATCGTTGCCGCCGCGAAAGCCACCGCCGGCACCGCCGCCGCCGCCACCGCTGTTGCGCTGGTCGAAGCCGCCGCCGCCGCGTGGGCCGCCGAACTTGCGATCGCGCGAATGGTTTTCACGCGGACCGCGGTCGGAAAAATTGCCTGGCGGGCGACCCTGGGGTGCGCGCTGCTGCGGCTCGAGGCCAGGAATCACTTCCGGCTTGAACTGCTGCTTGCTGTAGGCCTCGATGTCGAAGATCTTGCGGCGATCACGGAATTCGGCGAACGTGATGGCCAGGCCATCGCGACCGGCGCGGCCCGTGCGGCCAATGCGGTGGGTGTAGTCCTCAGCCTTCATCGGCAGGCCGAAGTTGAAGACGTGAGTGATGGTTGGAACGTCGATGCCACGAGCGGCAACGTCGGTCGCCACCAGGATCTGAACGTGGCCCTGGCGCAGCGCCATCAGGCGGCGGTTACGCAGACCCTGATTGAGCGCGCCATGCAAGGCAACCGCATCAAAGCCCGCTTGCTGCAGGTCGTTGGCGAGCCCGTCGCACTCGATCTGCGTGCTGGCAAAAACGATAGCCTGGTTGATGGTCGTGTCGCGAAGCCAGTGGTCGAGCAGCTTGCGCTTGTGTTGTGCGTTGTCGGCCCAGAACAGGACCTGCTTGATGTTGACGTGCTTGTCTTGCGGCGAGTCCACCTGGATCTTGCGCGGCTGGCGCATCACGCGCGAGGCCAGCTGCTGGATGCGCGGCGCGAAAGTGGCGCTGAACATCATGGTCTGCTTGCGTTCGATGGTGAGCTGGTTGACTTCGGCGAGGTCATCGGCAAAGCCCAGGTCGAGCATGCGATCGCCTTCATCGACGACCAGGAACTGCACCTTGTCCAGTTTGATCTGCATCGAACGCTGCAGGTCGAGCAGTCGGCCCGGCGTTGCGACGACGAGGTCGGCGTTTTGCAGGCGTGCGAGCTGGAGCTGGTAAGGCATGCCGCCCACCACATTGGCAATGCGCAGGCCACGGCAGTGGCGAACGAGATCAATGGCGTCGTTGGCGACCTGCTGCGCGAGTTCGCGGGTTGGGCACAGGATCAGCGCGCCAGGGGTAGCGGGCTTGAAGTTGCGCGAGCTGGTGGGGTCGAGACGCTTGGGGCGCTTGGGCGCCGGCTCACCCTTGGCGAGTGCTTCAGCCGTGAGGCGCTCGAACTCGGCCTTGGAGTTGGCTTCTGCCTCAGCTTGTTGCTTGAGCAGCGTATGAAGGACGGGCAGCAGAAACGCTGCTGTCTTGCCGCTACCGGTCTGGCTGGAGACCATCAGGTCGATGTAGGCTGCCGCTTCGTCATCGGAAGGCAGGGCCAGGGGAATGGTTTGTTCTTGCACGGTCGTCGGCTGTGTGAAGCCGAGTTCAGCGATCGCAAGCATCAGTTCGGGCGCGAGGCCCAGCTTGATGAAGCCGTTGGGAACGGGTTGCGCTGCGGCTTCAGTTGCTTCCACTGCTTGCACAGTGCCGGCATCAAAAGCGGCGGTGTCCAGGATTTCGGCAGGCGCAAAGTCGCCCTGCACTTCAAAAGTGTCGGTCATGTATTGGTTCTCACACGATCGCATCGGCAAGGTGCCGATGGCGTCGTCAATGGTTAAAAAACATCAACCATCAAACGACTGCAAGGCCTTGGCGACTTCTGCTGTGAAGTCCGGCGCTGGAGGCTTCGATTTGCTGTATCGAGCCGGTGTGTGAAGGAGGATGCACGTTGGCTGCTTTTTGCAGCCGAGCCATCGATTATGGCACGTTCAGGGTTTTCCCGCAACCGCGATGGGTGCTTCGGTTTTCAGAAAGTGCGTCCGGTAGTGAGCGAGCTCGTCAATGGATTCGTGCACGTCCGCCAATGCAGTGTGCTTTTGCTGCTTGCGAAAGGAAGAGTAAATATCGGGACGCCAGCGCTTGGACAATTCCTTGAGTGTGCTGACGTCAATATTGCGATAGTGAAAGAACGCTTCGAGCTTTGGCATGTACTTCACGAGGAAGCGCCTGTCCTGGCTGATGCTGTTGCCGCACATTGGCGTCGAGTTCTTCGGTGCGTATTTCACGAGGAACTCGAGCACTTGAGCCTCGGCCTGCGCTTCAGTGACCGATGAAGCTTTCACCTTGTCGATGAGACCGCTTCGCCCATGCGTGCCCTTGTTCCACGCGTCCATCTTGTCCAGCTGCGCATCGGTCTGGTGGATCACCAGCACAGGTCCCTCGATACGGGGCGTGAGGTCCGGGCCGGTCACGATGACGGCGATTTCAATCAGGCGGTCGGATTCGGGGTCCAGCCCTGTCATCTCGCAATCGAGCCAGATGAGGTTCTGGTCACTTTTGGCCAGGGCAGCAACGGTGGGCAATTCGGTTTCAGGCATGGTTGCGATTGTCGCGCATGACCTAAACTGGAGGAGATGACTGCTTCGACTTCATTCACATTTGCGTTTGCCATTTTTCTGCTTGCAAGCATCGCGCTTCGTTTCTGGCTGGCTACGCGCCAGATCCGTCACGTTGCTCGCCATCGCGCCTTCGTTCCACCTGCATTCGCTGACAAGGTCGGAATTCAAGCGCACCAGAAAGCGGCCGACTACACAGTCGTCAAGACACGCTTTGCGCTGATCGAACTCGCCTTCGGATCTGCGGTCCTGTTGGGCTGGACCTTACTCGGCGGACTCGGCGCAATCAACCAGGTGCTGATGGATTGGCTCGGTGCCGGCCTGCTCCAGCAGGTGGCGCTCTTCGGTGCGTTCACCCTCATTGGCAGCGCAATTTCCCTTCCCTTCACGCTTTACGAAACCTTCGTGATCGAACAGCGTTTTGGCTTCAACAAGATGACGCTGCGCCTGTGGATCGCAGACCTCTTGAAGTCAACGGCACTAGGCATTGCAATCGGCGGTCCCATCCTGGCGCTGGTGCTGTGGGTCATGGGCGCCACCGGCTCGACCTGGTGGGTCTGGGCATGGGCAGTCTGGCTCAGCGTGAGCCTCCTTGCGATGGTTGTGTATCCCATGTTCATCGCGCCCCTGTTCAACAAGTTCGAACCGCTTTCAGACGAAGCCCTGAAGACGCGGGTGACAAACCTGCTCAAGCGCAGCGGATTTACTGCCAAGGGTTTGTTTGTGATGGACGGCAGCAAGCGCAGCGCCCATTCCAACGCTTACTTCACGGGCTTCGGCGCAGCCAAGCGCGTCGTGTTCTATGACACGCTGGTGCAACGACTTTCTCTGGGTGAAATGGATGCGGTGCTTGCGCATGAACTGGGACACTTGAAGCACAAACACCTGGTCAAACGCCTGGCGCTGATCTCGGTGGTTGGGTTTTGCGCCTTTGCGCTGCTCGGCTATCTCTCGACCCAGCCGTGGTTCTACACTGGCCTGGGTGTGCGACCCAATCTTCAGGGGCCGAACGACGCACTGGCGTTGCTGCTGTTCATGCTGGCGCTCCCGGTGTTCTCATTCTTTATCGGTCCGGTGTTCGCACAGTTGTCGCGCAAACACGAATTCGAAGCAGATGCCTACGCGGTCGGCCAGACCAGTGGCGCCGACCTGAGCGCCGCCCTCCTCAAACTGCACGAAGACAACGCATCGACGCTTACGCCGGACCCCGTCTACGTCAAGTTCTATTACTCTCACCCGCCCGCATCGGAGCGGCTCGCACGAATGGCACACGCATGAATACGATGCTCAGGAAAAAAGATTGGTCCTCGCTTGCACGGCGTGCACTCACGGCGACTGAAGTGGTCACGCGCCTGTCAACGGCGCCTGGCTGGAAGTTGACCGGCGATGGCGCCGATGTAGCGATCGAGAAGACCTACACATTCGCCAACTACTACGAGACGATCTCCTTTGTGAACGCGCTGGCATTCATTGCCAACGCGCAAGACCACCATCCGGACCTGTCGGTGCACTACAACCGGTGCGTCGTGCGCTTCAATACGCATGATGTGAAGGGCCTGTCCGAAACCGATTTCGATTGCGCGTTGCTTGTCGATGGGCTGCTGGATGTTTCGGCATGAGGGGCATCCGGTTTGACTGATGGGACCGGTCTTCAAAGCGGGCTTGTCGTCGCAAGCCATGGGCGTCACTGCGTGGTCGAAACGCCCGAAGGCCAGCGCCTGATCTGCCATCCGCGCGGCAAGAAGAGCGCATCTGTCGTCGGCGATCAGGTCCTGTGGCGCGGTTCGCATGACGAAGGCACGATAGAAAAGGTCAAGGAAAGGCGCAACCTTTTCTATCGCCAGGATGAGATTCGCACCAAGTCATTCGCCGCCAATCTCGACCAGGTGTTGATCCTGATCGCCGCCGAGCCGGTGTTTTCCGAGAGCCAACTCGCGCGTGCGCTGATCGCAGCAGAAGCCGAAGGCATCAAGCCCATCATCGCGCTGAACAAAAGCGACCTGGTAGAGCCCTTCGAGAAAGCGTGGGCGCGGCTCCTGCCCTACCAGCGCATGCACTACGGCGTCCTGCCGTTGTCACTGCGGCTGTCCAGCGATGTGGATCGGGAAGTCTTGCTGAAGCACCTGACCGGCAAGACCACGCTCGTGCTCGGCCCATCGGGCGCGGGAAAGAGCACGTTGATCAACCTGCTCGCACCGGGTTCACTCGTGCTGACCCAGGAGATTTCACAGGCACTGAACTCCGGCAAGCACACCACGACGGCGACAACGCTTTACTGGGTGGACAGGGCCGCAGGCACGGCACTGATCGACTCGCCGGGCTTCCAGGAATTTGGGCTGAACCACATCGAGCCGATGCAGCTCGCGCACTGCATGCCCGATCTCAAAGCGCATCTGGGCCACTGCAAGTTCTACAACTGCACCCATCTGCACGAGCCAGGTTGCGACGTGATCGCAGCGGTCATGCATAGCGACAATGAGGTTGGCATTACGCCAAACCGATACCGGATCTACCAGGACCTTTTTGCTGAGCTGTCGCAGCCCGAACGCTACTGAACGACCGCTGCCAGGTTAGCCCAGCAAGCGGGCCAGCGTCAGTAGCGCCAGAAGCACAAGCCACAACACAACAGAGCGCCAGACGAGGCCGACGATGCTTCGCAAATGCCCCACTTCGGCCTCTCGACCCGGTGTGCTTTCGGTGCCCTCTATCGACTGGGCCTCGTCAGCCTGAAACGCCTGTGACGCGTTTGGCGCAGCGGAAGATTTCAGCGCTTCACCCCCAAGCCGCACATTGACGGCGCCAGAGGTTGCCGCCAGGATCACGCCGTCGTTGTCGTCGGGAAAGCGTTGGGCATGATTGCGCCAGTGGTCGATCGCTTCTTCGAAGCTGCCGACGACAGCAAATGCAATCGCCGTTGTTCGCGCAGGGACCCAGTCGATCGCAGCCCATGCGCGCGATGCGGCGGACTGCAACACACCGCTGGCCGGCTGGGCTTCGTTCAGGCTGGGATGCCTCCAGTAACGCGCCACGAACTCCCCCATACGATAGAGCACGGCACCCGCCGGCCCCAATCCGAAGGCAGCAAGCACTGAAAACCAGGCCAGCACCCCAAACACATGACGGTGCGCAGCCAAAACCGAGTATTCGATGACGTGGCGCACTATTTCGCTGCGCGGCAATTCGCGCGCATCGACCTGCTGCCACTGGGCCAGCAGTTCGCGCGCCCTCGCCTCGTCGCCCGCGTCGAGTGCGTCGCGGATGTCAGTGAAGTGATGGCTGAACTGCCTGAATCCCAAGGTCACGTACAGGACCGCAATGCTCCAGAGCACCGCAAACGGCCAACCGACGAACAGCACCAGTGCCCAATGAATCGCGCAAGCGGCAAGGGCCGGCAACAAAACCGCGAGCATCCACGCAATCCAGGCGTGCTGCACAGTGCCCGTGTCGAAATTGCGGCTGACCGAACGCGCCCAGGACCTCAGCGATGCGTGGATCGAATTGTGCCGGGCCAGTGGGCGCACTTGCTCAATCAGCAGCGCGAACACGATGGCAAAAAAGCTCATGCTGCATTTTCACCTGAAAACACGCAAGCATCCTCAACGGCTATGCGATGAGGAACCGGTACAGGTTGCGCAGCATGGCCGCAGTAGCACCCCAGACGAACCGCTCATTGGCGCCATCCATGTAAGCAATCGAAAACCACTCGCGTCTTGCGCCCGCCCATTCCAGTGCATGGCGGCGGTGGTGGTTGGGATTCATCAGGAAGTCGAGCGGGATTTCAAACGCGTCAGCGACCTCGAAGGCGTTGAGTGTGAGCGCGTGGGCGGGATTTACCAACGCCACTACGGGCGTGATGATGAAGCGCGTACCAGCGGTGTAAGTGGGCAGTTGGCCAATCACCTCCACGAGGCCAGGAGCCAGCCCGATTTCTTCCTGGGCTTCACGCAACGCCGTGAATATCTCGTCCGGGTCAGTTGCGTCCTGCTTGCCGCCGGGAAACGCAACTTGCCCGGAGTGCGTTGACAGGTGCGTGCTGCGCTCTGTCAGGAGCACGGTCGGCCTCTCACGCAGAACGATGGGAATGAGCACGGAGGCGCGGGCAGGGTCGCGCTCGGCAAACTGTCGCTCGGACCAGACCTCGGGCTCCCAGTGGGGCGGCGTCAGGAATCTCGCCCGAATCGCCGCCGGCGCCAGTACGTCAGCCGAAATGATGGGCAGATGTGCATCAATCCCGATCACCGGCACCGCACGCGGATCGAAATTGGGCAGCTTCGACAGTGGCGTATCCGGAGGAACCGAATCGAGAGGATTCATGGGTGGGTCAATGAAAAAACCGCCACAAGCACAGGGCCGGCGGCGGTTTTGTCGAAGCGCTTTTGCTTATTCGGCGGCAGCTGCAGGGGTGGCGGTAGCAGCAGCAGGCTTGGCGCCGGGCTTGGTGCGTTGGGCCAGCTTTTCCTTGATGCGAGCCGACTTGCCGCTGCGGTCACGCAGGTAGTACAGCTTGGCGCGACGGACATCGCCACGGCGCTTGACTTCGATGGCTGCAATCAGCGGGCTGTAGGTCTGGAACGTACGCTCCACGCCTTCGCCACTGGAGATCTTGCGGACCGTGAAGCCGCTGTTGAGGCCGCGATTGCGCTTGGCAATCACAACGCCTTCATAGGCCTGCACACGCTTGCGGGTGCCTTCGACGACGTTCACGCTGACGATGACGGTATCGCCGGGGGAGAACTCAGGAATGACCTTGCCGAGTCGGGCAATTTCTTCCTGTTCCAGGGTCTGGATCAGATTCATGATTTACCTATCTGTGATCGTGTCCGGGCGGTTGATGAAGATTTGGTCGCAACCCGTAAGGAGTGCGTGGAACACCTTGGGTATTCCTTTGGATGCCGCGAACAGAGGATCTGGGAAAGCCTTTGATTATAAACAACTTTATCGCAGCTTCGCCAGCGCAGCTTCATCCGCCTTTGAGAGCCTTCCCGCCTCCCGCGCCAGAACGATCAGATCCGGTCGGTTCTTCAACGTGACTTCAAGTCGCCGGTCCCTGCGCCAGCGCTCGATCTGGAGGTGATGGCCCGACATCAACTCCGCCGGAACCTTGACACCCTCCCAGTCTTCGGGCCGGGTGTAATGCGGACAATCGAGCAATCCATCGAGCGCAGGATTGAAGCTGTCGAACTGGTGGCTGCCCTGGTCGCCCAGAACACCAGGCTGCAGACGCGCCACAGAATCGAGCAGCGCCAACGCAGGAATCTCGCCTCCGGACAAGACAAAGTCACCCAGACTCAGTTGAATGTCCACGTAACGGTCAATGAACCGCTGGTCGATTCCTTCGTAGCGGCCACAAACAAGAATGGCGCCCTCGCTTGCAGACCACTGCTCGACACCAGCATGGTCGAGCCTCGACCCGATGGGAGAAAACATCACGACCGGCGCCTTGTCGCTGCGCTCTACACGGATTGCAGTCAGACACTTGGCCAGGGGTTCAGCCAGCATGACCATGCCCGGTCCGCCGCCGAATGGCCGGTCGTCCACACGACGGTAGTTGCCTTCGGAAAAATCGCGCGGATTCCAGAACCGTACGTCGACCAGCTTGCTCTCGAACGCCCTTCGCGTCACCCCTGTTTCCAGGAACGGCGCGAACAGCTCCGGGAACAGGGTGATGACATCGAAGCGCATCTCAGTAGTCCGGCTGCCAGTCGACGGTGATTCGCTTGCCCGGCACGTCAACGGAATCGACGAAAGCAGAGACGAAGGGGATCATGCGTTCCTGCGACTTTCCGGCCTCGTCGAAAGCCAGTACCAGTACGGTCTGTGGACCTGTGGACAACAGCTCGCGCACCTGGCCCAGAGCCACGCCTTCACGGTTGACCACGTCCAGGCCAATGAGGTCGACCCAGTAGTACTCGTCATCTGCTGCGGTTGGAAAGCTCGACCTCGGAATGAAGATCCGTGCACCCTTGAGTGCTTCGGCCGCATCGCGGTCATCCACATCTTGCGCACTGGCAACAACGGTGTCGGAGTGTTCTTTCGCCTCGCGGATGCGCATGAGCACCGTGCCAGAGAAAGTCTTCGCGCCCACCTCGGTGGGTTGCAGATACCAGCGCTTGGATGAAAAAAGCGCTTCCGGGGAAGCGCTATGGGCCAGGACCTTGAACCAGCCCTTGATACCCCATGCATCAAGGATGCGCCCGACTTCGATGGCGTCGGCGGGAAGCTCCGCCGGCTGTAGATCGGGGAATTTCACAGCTGCAATTGATGCAGCATCACATCAGGCCGCAGCAGGAGCTGCAGGCTTTGCCGCGGCGGCTTGCTTGATCAGGCGCTCGACGGTCGGGGAAGCCTGTGCACCAACACTGCGCCAGTGGGTCAGACGGTCCTGGGCAATGCGGATGCTTTCTTCGCCGCCACGTGCGATCGGGTTGTAGAAACCCAGGCGCTCAATGAAGCGGCCATCGCGGCGGGTACGCTTGTCGGCGACCACAATGTTGAAGAACGGGCGAGCCTTGGAGCCGCCGCGGGAGAGTCGAATGACGACCATGATTTATCCTTGGGTGGAGGGAGAAAATCTCCCCCATGTATCTTTCCAGCGTTGAGACACGCGCTATGGCCACCCGGCCAGCGACACGCTGTAGAGCCCGCCATTATAGCCCGCGCGAAAGTTATGCCCACCATCCGCCCCAGCGAAGACCGCGACCTTGCCGCCATCACCGCGATTTATTCCCACCATGTCCTGCATGGCACGGGCACCTTCGAAACAACGCCCCCTACCCAGGATGACATGGCCGCCAGGCGCGCCGATGTACTGTCCAAAGGCTTGCCTTACCTGGTCGCCGAAGAAAACGGCCAGGTGCAGGGCTTCGCGTACTGCCAGTGGTTCAAGCCACGGCCGGCTTACCGGTTTTCGGCCGAAGACTCCATCTACCTGCATCCCGATGCCGCCGGAAAGGGGTTGGGCAAGCAACTTCTGGCCGTGCTCAGCGCACAGGCTGAAGCGGCTGGCGTTCGCAAACTCATTGCCGTCATCGGCGATTCGGCGAACCTCGGTTCGGTCGGCGTGCACCGGGCACAGGGATTCAGCCACGTCGGCACCCTGAAGGCCTGCGGCTGGAAATTCGACAAGTGGCTGGATGTGGTCCTGATGGAAAAACCTTTGGGTGAAGGCGACACGACGCCTGCGACGACTGAAATCCGATGAAAAACAAAACTGTGGCGGCCTGGCTGTCTTTTCTGGGTGGCCCGCTCGGATTGCATCGCTTCTACCTGCGCGGATTCGGTGACCTGCTCGGCTGGTTACTTCCGATCCCTACGGCCCTGGGTCTTTATGGCGTCCAGCGCCTGCAGCAATTCGGCGTGGACGACCCCTGGAGCTGGGCATTGATTCCGTTGCTGGGATTCAACATTGCCGGCTGCGCGCTGATGGCGATCATCTACGGACTCATGACGCGTGAACAATGGAACAGCCGCTTCAACCCCGGGGTCGATACGGAGGCGCCAGCCGGTGCAACGAGCTGGGCGACGATTGGCGCAGTCGTTTTTTCGCTGTTGTTTGGCACCACCGCCCTGATGGCCAGCATCGTCTTCAGTTTCGAGAAGTACTTCACCTACCAGGTGGAGGAAGGCCGCAAGATCTCGCAGTAATGGCTACAGCCGCGCGTTACCACATGATTCCATGCACGTTTCGCATTGGGACGGATTGACACCCTGCGCTAGCCTGAAATGTCCATTCACCCAACCAGGAGAAACGAAATGGACACGGCCCACAAGGCTCGCGCCAACGCCATCGAAATCCGCAGCGCAGAACCATCCGACGCAGCGGCTATTTCAAGCCTGATCGGGCAGCTCGGCACTTTTGAAGGCCTGCTGCAGACACCGGATGCGCCCATTGCATCGAGACTCGAGTTCCTGACCAAGGTCGAGCCGCATTGCTGCAAGCTGGTGGCTGTCGCAGGCGACGAAATCGTCGGCCAGGCGGCCTTGCACGTGCAGGGGCTGGCACTGCGCCGGATGCATGTTCGCGCCCTGGGCATCGGCCTGCACCCTGCCTGGCAGGGTCGGGGCATCGGTCGGCAGCTGATGACCCGCCTCATCGACTGGGCGGATAACTGGGCCGGTGTGCTGCGAATCGAACTTCACGTCCATGCCGATAACGACCGCGCGATGGCGCTCTACAAAGCAATGGGATTTGTGCAGGAGGGTTTGCACAAGGCATATTCGCTCAAGGGCGGCCGCTACGTGGACAGTTATTCCATGGCGCGGATGCATCCGAACCCGCCTCGCATCTGAGCCGATCAGAAAATCTGCAGGCTGACCCAGTAGGCAATCGCCGCCACGAAAGCGCTTGCCGGAATGGTGAATATCCACGCCCAGACGATGTTGCCCGCCACGCCCCAGCGCACCGCGCTGGCGCGCTGCGTGGAGCCCACGCCGACGATGGCTCCGGTGATGGTGTGGGTAGTCGACACCGGGATGCCAAGTCCTGTTGCCAGAAACAGCGTGATCGCACCGCCGGTCTCCGCGCAAAAACCACCGACCGGCCGCAGCTTGGTGATCTTCTGCCCCATGGTTTTCACGATGCGCCAACCGCCGAACATCGTCCCCAGACCGATTGCCAGATAGCAGGAATAGATCACCCAGCTTGGCGGCATCTTGTCGGTTTGCGCGACGTAGCCGGTCGCAATGAGCAGCATCCAGATGATGCCGATGGTCTTCTGGGCGTCGTTACCGCCGTGACCCAGGCTGTAAGCGCCTGCAGAAACCAGCTGCAATCGCCTGAACCAGCGGTCCACCCGCGATGGCGTTGCCCGCCGGAACAGGTGTGCCACCAGCACCATCATCAGCGAACCGAGCAAGAACCCCAATGTCGGCGAAACGAGAATGAAGATCACGGTCTTCCAGATGCCGGCTGAGATCAGCGAGCCAGCGCCCGCCTTGGCAATCACGGCACCGACGATGCCGCCGATGAGCGCATGCGACGAGCTGCTGGGGATACCCCACCACCACGTCAGCACATTCCAGACGATCGCACCGACGAGCGCACCGAAGATCACGTGCGTATCGACAACGCCCGGCTCCACGATGCCTTTGCCCACAGTGGCCGCAACGCTCAGGTGAAACACGCCAATCGCCAGCACGTTGAAAAAGGCAGCGAACAGCACCGCCTGAGCCGGCTTGAGCACACCCGTCGAAACGACGGTCGCAATCGAATTCGCGGCGTCGTGAAACCCGTTCATGAAGTCGAACAGCAGTGCCAGAACAACCAGCAGGATCACCACCCACAGTGCAGCTTGCGTCGCTTGCATTGACGTCTGGCCCCGCTATCAGGAGTGCTCGAGGATGATGCCCTCGATCACGTTGGCCACGTCTTCGCACTTGTCGGTGATCGTCTCGAGCAACTCGTAGATTGCCTTGAGCTTGATCACCTCGCGCACATCGGGCTCTTCTCGAAAGAGCTTGCTCATGGCCGAGCGCATCACGCGGTCGGCATCGGACTCGAGCTTGTCGATCTCTTCGCAGGTCTTCAGTGCCGCCTCCGCGGTAGCCGGGTCGGCGAGCTTGCCGATCATGTAGACAGCTTCTTTCAGGCGGTCGCAGCAGCGCACGCTCAAGTCTGTCAGGCGGGTGATTTCTTCATTGACCGCCCGAACGTCATAAAGGGCCATCGTCTCGGCCGAATCCTGGATCAGGTCGGCCACGTCGTCCATCGTGTTGATCAGCTTGTGGATCTGGTCGCGGTCGATCGGTGTGATGAACGTCTTGTGCAGCAGCCGGTTCACCTCATGCGTCACGCGGTCGGCTGCGCGCTCGGCCGTGTCGACATCGCGGTTGTACTGCTCGCGCAGGTGCGGGTCGTTGTAATTGGCAACCAGCTGCGAAAAAGCACGCGCCGCTTCGACGATCTTGTCGGCGTGCTGGTTGAACATCTCGAAAAAGTTGCCTTCGCGCGGCAGCAATTTGCCAAACAGCATTGCTGGCTCCTGGTCTGTAGGGGGTCGGTCGGGAATTGCGGCGAGTGTACCGTGGGCACCTGATCAGCCCCCACGAAAAATGAAATACACGGCGCCCACCATACATAGGCCTGCCCACAGGTAATCGAGCTTGAGCGGCTCGTCCAGGTAGTAGACCGCGAAGGGTACAAACACCGCGAGCGTGATCACTTCCTGCATGATCTTGAGTTGCCCCACCGAGAACCCCGCCTGCTGGAAGCCGATCCGGTTGGCGGGCACCTGCAGCATGTACTCTGCGAATGCGATGCCCCAACTCACCAGGGCTGCGATGTACCAGGGAGCGGTTGCCAGGTTCTTGAGATGGCCGTACCACGCCATGGTCATGAAAACATTGGAAGCGACGAGCAGCAAGATGGACTGCAGCGAAAGCGGAATGGAAGCAAGCAGATTCATGGACAGATTATCGGAAACGCTGGTGCATGTTGACGAGCACCTGATCATTTTCGACAAGCCCGCCGGCCTGCTGTGCGTTCCGGGACGCGGCGCGGACAAGCAGGATTGCCTCTCGGCACGAGCGCAGGCGGCTTACCCCGATGCCCTCGTGGTTCACCGCCTGGACATGGCAACCTCGGGCCTGTGCCTGATGGCGCGGGGCGCGGCGATGCAACGAGCCCTGAGTGCGATGTTCGCGGACCGCGAGATAGACAAGTGCTACGAGGCCATCGTCGCAGGCCATCCGCAGCCGCCAGAGCCCGGAGGTTGGTCTCTCATCGACCTGCCGATCGCGGCCGACTGGCCGAATCGCCCCCTCCAGATCATTGACCTGCACGCAGGCAAACCGAGCCAGACCCGCTGGCGCCTGGTTGGCCGGGAAGACGGCAACGCGAGCCGGCTCGAACTGGAACCGCTCACAGGCCGAACCCACCAGCTGAGGGTGCACATGAACGCAATCGGCCATCCGATACTGGGCGACGCCCTCTACGCACGGCCCGACGTGCAGGCCCTTGCGCCCCGATTGCTGCTCCACGCGCGGGAACTGGCATTCCTCCATCCGGGCACCGGGATCCCCGTCCGGTTCAGCAGCCCAACACCTTTTTGACCATGACCGGAACCCCGCCGCCTCCCGGGAATCAGACCGCAGCCAACGGAGAAACGCGCTTGAACCCAACCATGCACCCCCAACGCCCCACAGGCCCCACTCGTCGCAAAGCCGCGATTGCGCTCATTGCGATGCCCGCCATCTGGACCGGCGCGCGCGCCCAGCCGGCCCAACCCCTGCGCGCAACGCCCTCGCAAACCGAAGGTCCGTTCTATCCGGTTGCCCTTCCAAAGGATTCGGACTTCGACCTTTTGCGCAATGGCGCGCTCGCGTACGGGCGTGGCCAGCCATCGTGGGTCGAAGGCGTTGTGACCGACCTGCAAGGCAAGCCCGTCGCGGGTGCGCAGGTTGAAATCTGGCAATGCGACGAAGCCGGCCACTATCACCACCCCGGCGACGGCGGCAAGGCGGATGCCGCGTTCCAGGGGTTCGGGCGCGTCACCGTCGCAGCCGATGGCCAGTACCGGTTTCGCACGATCAGGCCTGCCCCCTACAGCGGCCGCACGCCGCACATCCACGTGAAGGTCAAGCTCGGTACACGCGAACTCCTCACCACGCAGCTGTATGTGGCGGGCGATCCGGGCAACGAGCGCGACTTCCTCTGGCGCAGCCTGGGCGCGCAGGCGCGCAGCGCGATCACCGTACCCTTTGCTCCCGGCAGCGACGGCCTGCGAGCCAACTTTCCCATCGTGGTCGCCACATAGACGCCGGCCTGCGGCTACGATGCCGCATGAGCAAACATCTCACCATCATCACGGGCGCGTCACGCGGAATGGGCCTGGCGATGGCCGAACAACTGCTGGCCGCCGGGCACGACCTGTTGTGCATTTCGCGCAAGCACAACGATTCTCTCGGGGCGCGGGCAACCGGCAACGGCCAGCGCTGCGACCAGTGGCCGGTTGACCTGGCAGAACCGCAGCCCGCCGCCGCACGGCTGCAAGCCTGGCTCGCAGCCCAGCCTGCGACCACGTACGAATCGGTCACCCTCATCAACAACGCAGCCCTCCTGCCTCGCGCGATGCCGACCGGCGCCCTGGATGCCGCCGAAATCGCGCAGGCGATGCGCGTCAACCTCGAAGCACCGATGCTGCTCACATCCGCGTTCCTGCGGGCCACGCAGGCGTGGACCGGCCAGCGCAAGGTCCTCAACATTTCATCGGGCCTGGGTCGCCGCGCGATGGCGTCGCAAGGCCCGTACTGCGCAGCCAAGGCGGGGCTGGACCACTTCACCCGCTGCGTGGCGCTCGAAGAAGCGGGGCAGCCCAATGGCGCGAAGGTTTCCTCGCTGGCGCCGGGCGTCATCGATACCGACATGCAGATCCAGCTGCGCAGCGGTGACGCATCGCAATTTCCCGACGTCGGCAACTTCATCGGCATGAAAGCCAACGGCGCCCTCAGCTCCCCCGCCGATGCCGCAGCCAAAGTGCTGGGCGTCCTCGCGCGGCCCGACTTCGGAAGCAATCCGATCACGGACGTGCGCGACTGACACTGTTTCGACGCTACCATCACGATTCAAATTGCCATCCACGGAGAAGCGACATGTCTGAGTTGACACAGAACCACAAGGAAAAGCTGATGGGCGACCTGAAGCTTGTGATTGCCGATGCCGAAGAGCTGCTCAAGCTCACCGCCGGCCAGGTCGGCGACAAGACCACCGAGATGCGGCTGCGCATGCAGGCTCGCATGGAGCAGGCCAAGGCCGATCTCGCAAAGGTGCAGGAAATGGCAGTCGTGCGCGTCAAGGACGCAGGCATGGCCGCCGACAACTATGTGCACGACAACCCCTGGCACGCTGTCGGCATCGCTGCCGGTGTTGGCCTGCTGTTCGGCATGCTGATCGCGCGCCGCTGAACGCAGGCGCATGAGCGAGTCGGACTCGCCGCGCGGGCTTTTCGGGTCGCTGCGCCAGTTGATGGCCACGGCCCTGGAAATCGGCCACGTGCGGCTTCAACTACTGGGCAACGAGCTCGAACAGGAAAAGCTGCGCATCTTCGACGGGCTGATCCTGGCGGGCGTGGGCCTGATGCTGCTGTCGGTCGGCACGGTGCTGCTGTGCGGGTTCATCATCATGCTGTTCGCCGAGGGCTACCGGCTGGCGGCACTCGCGGTGCTGACCGTTGCCTTCATCGGCGCCGGCATCCTTGCCATGCGCGCGGGTGGCGTGCGCATGCGCGGCACGGGTCACATGTTCCAGGCGACGCTCGGCGAAATCGCTGACGACCACGGCGCGCTGGTGGCTAGCCCACAAGAGCGTCCATGATCTTCGCCCAGCGGCGCATCGAGCTGGAGGTCAGGCGCGCGCAGCTTGTCGCGCGAAGCCGCACGCTGCGTGCGCAAGTTGCGCAGCTGTCAGGTCCGATTTCAAAGCCATTTGCCATTGCCGACCGCATCGGCGCGGGCATGGGATGGCTGCTGGCGCATCCGTGGTGGCTGCTGGCAGCCGTGACCGTTCCACTGGTGATGCGCCCTGCGCGCGCTATCGGTGCAGCAACGCGGATCTGGGCCGGTTGGCGCATCTGGAAAAAGACAATGCGCCTGGTGCGCTCACTGACCTGAGTCCTGGAAGCCGCCGCTGCGGCAGGTCACCACCAGCGTATCCCGAAAGCCGTGTGCCCCCAGCGGCTGGATCGGCGTCGATTCGTGGATCACGCGCTCATCGTCCAGCAACAGAAGGCTCCAGGGCTCGGTCAATGTGAAACGCTGGCCTGCGGGACCTGCCGCCTCGAACACGCGTGTCTCGCCACCCTTGATGGCCTCGCGTCCCACCAGAAAGACCGCGACCAGATCCACGCCATCACGGTGCGCGCCTTCCGGTGTCGGTCGCCCGATACCGCCGTCAGTGTCAATACGAAACTGGTGCGCCTCGACAAACCAGGGCTGCTCGCCCTTGAGGTCGGAACTCACTTCACCCAGAGCGATGAGCAGACCGTTCCAGGCCGGTGAATGAATCACATGGCGGTCGATGGGTTCGAACCAGCGCTCCATGCCGCCATGCAGGGCGTTGTATTCCACGGGTTGCCAATGCGCGCGATGCGCAACCTGGGTGACCTGCCCTCCCTCGACAACAAAACAGGAGTGGCGGCGGCGCCGGTAATGACCGCCATCCTTCAGGTATTCGTCCGGTGCGAGGTCATCCCAGCTTGCGCGCAAGGCATCGAGACTGGCCTGGTCGCAGTTCGCAATCTCGCAGACGGCACGCGGGCTGATGACGGCGTAACCCTGACGCCGCATCAGTCCGGGTAGCTGCTCGGGGTAGGTGTAAGGCGGCTCGAGGATCATGCAGCGAGCATACCAACCGGGGCACCCGATGCGCTCACGGCTCGATCTTCACGCCCTTCCAGAAGGCAACGCGGTCCCTGACCATGTCGGCCTCGGGTTTCGGATCGGGGTAATACCAGACCGCGTCGGTGTTCATTTCACCGTTGACCAGCAGCGAGTAATAGCTGGCCTGACCCTTCCACGCGCAGCTCGTGTGGTGATTGCTGAACGTGACGTGCTCGCGTTTGAGCGAGCTCGCAGGAAAGTACAGGTTGCCTTCGACTGCGACGGTGTCGTCGCTCTCGGCAATGACAGTGCCGTTCCAGATTGCCTTCATGTCGTTCTTTCAAAAAGAGCCCGCGCGACCTGCTGGTTCAGCGCGGCGCATGCAGCCAGTGCACGCTGAAAAGCCGATTCTCGTCGGTCCAGACCGCACCTGCGCGAAAGCCCGCCCTTTCAGCCAGCTCGCGCAGGCCGTCAATGGTGAACTTGTACGAATTCTCGGTGTGCCAGGCTTCGCCTTCGTCAAATGCAAAGCGCTGACGGCCCAGCGACACTTCCTGGCGGCGCCTGCTCACCAAGTGCATCTCGATGCGGCGCAGCGGTGCGTTGTAGAACGCGCTGTGATCGAAAGCGTCGAGATCGAAATCGCAACCCAGCTCACGGTTGGCGCGCGCCAGCAGATTGCGGTTGAAGGCCGCAGTCACACCTTGCGAATCGTTGTACGCAGCGTGCAGCACTGCCGGGTCTTTCACGAGATCGGCGCCCAGCAGCAATGCGCCACCACGCAGCACCTGCCCTGCGACCTGCAGAAAATGCAGCGCCTCGGACGGCGTGAAGTTGCCTATCGTCGAGCCGGGGAAAAACCCCACGCGCTGCCCTGCGCCCGCCAGCGGCGCGGGCAGCAAAAGACGCTGCGTGTAATCGGCGATCACCGGCTGCACATCGAGACCCGGGAAGTCGCGCTGCAGGTCGAGCGCCGACTGCGCAAGATGTTCGCCAGAAATGTCGATAGGCATGAAGCGCGCCGGCTGCTCCATCGCATCGAGCAACAAACGCACCTTGCGCAGCGACCCCGCCCCGAACTCCACGATCTCGGCGCGCGGACCCATGTGCGAAGCGATCTCGGGGGCGTGGTCCGCGAGGATGCCCAGCTCGGTGCGCGTCGGGTAGTACTCCGGCAAGTCGCAGATGGCGTCGAAAAGCTGGGAGCCTTGCGCGTCGTAGAAATACTTGGGCGAAATCACGCGCGGCGTGTGCGACAGCGCGGCCTCAATGTCCCGGCCGAATGCAGATTCGCCAGCGGCTGCCTGCAGCGCATCAGCCGACTCACGGGGCCGTTGAACAGCGATCGATGCCGGGTTCAACATGCAGCGTCCTTTGCCAGGCGCACGCCCGAAAACTGCCAGCGCGTGGCCGGCGGGAAGAAATTGCGATAGGTCGCACGCGTGTGGCCGTGCGGCGTTGCGCTGCTGCCGCCGCGCAGCACCAGCTGGCTCACCATGAACTTGCCGTTGTATTCGGCCACGGCCCCGGGGTTCGGCTTGAACCCTGGATACGGGTCGTACGAGGATCGCGTCCATTGCCAGGCGTGACCCGTCATCTGCGTCACGCGGCCATGCTCGGGCGCGCTCAACGCCGCCTCCCACTCGAACTCTGTAGGCAGCCGGGCACCCGCCCATAGCGCGTAGGCGCACGCTTCGTAAAAGCTCAGCTGCGTGACTGGCGACGCGTGATCAAGTGGCCGCACGCCTGCCAGGCCGAACACCTGCCATTCGTCAGACGGGGCTCGCGGATCACCCGGCGCTATCCAGTAGATGGGGGCCTTCCAGCCGCCGGCTTGCACCGCCGCCCAGCCATCGGACAACCACAGCGACGCACGCTCGTAACCGCCGTCGGCAATGAATGCAGCGTACTCACCGCAGTTCACCAGACGATCCGCAATCAGGTACGGTGCAAGCAAGGCCTTGTGCCGGGGGGTCTCGTTGTCGAACGCAAAGCCCTCGCCTGCATGACCCACATTGACGATGCCGCCGGGATGCGAAACCCAGTCGATACCCGGCTTCCCATGGACCAGGCGCAGCGACGGCGCATCAGGTGCTGCGTGCGCAAGCGTTGACGCTGGAGAGTCCGCCGCTAAGTACGCCGTCGAGTACGCCGGCAAGAGCGGATTGCAGGAAAACGCATGAAGAATGTCGGTGAGGATGAGTTCCTGGTGCTGCTCTTCATGGTTGAGCCCCAGCTCAACCAGCGTGCATGAATGCGCCCATGTCTCGTCGTCTGCCGTTTCCATGAAGCGCAGCATGGCCCGGTCGACATGGCCGCGGTAAGCCATGACCTCATCGTGCGACGGACGTGTCAGCAGGCCGCGATGCGGGCGCGGATGACGCGGGCCGAGGGACTCGTAATACGAATTGAAGAGATGAAAAAAACGCTGGTCGAAGGGCTCGTAACCGGGGTCATGGCTCGACAGGACCACGGCCTCGAAGAACCAGGCCGTGTGCGCCAGATGCCACTTGGTGGGACTCGCATCGGGCATCGATTGAATGCACTGGTCCTCAGCCGAAAGCGGCGCGGCCAGCGCACAACTGCGACCGCGCACTCGCGCAAAGCGTTCTGCAAGCTCCGCGCGGCCAAGTCCGGGCTGCGCCGTTGCCCGATCGGCCGCAGCCGATAAGGGGAACGCGGGCACGCGAGAAAGCTGCTGTATTTGACTCATCTCATCTGTCGTTTCCACTCGAAATTCATTACAGCACAAGCAAGTGAAAACTGTACGCACTCACAGGCCGGAAAACCGCCCTGCAAGCGCGCTACTGACACATTTCAAATGCTGAGCTGGCGCCGTGTCACGTTCGCTACCTCATCGGGGCAGCAGGGCAATTACGATGCGCCGATGACTGCCACCACCAACATCACCAATCACCAGGTCCGCCTGGCCCAGCGACCAGTGGGCAATCCCACGCGCGACAACTGGAGCTTCACCGCCGAACCTGTCGCCGAGCCCCCTGCCGGCGGCGTGCTTGTCAAGACGCTTTCGCTGTCGCTCGACCCCGCCATGCGCGGCTGGATGAACGATGCAAAGAGCTACATCGCGCCGGTGGCCATCAACGAAGTGATGCGTGCAGGCGGCATCGGCAAAGTCATCGCATCGCACAACCCGAAGTTTGCGGTCGGCGATCTGGTCTCGGCGGCATTGGGCGTGCAGGAATACGCCGCATTCACCGAAGAAGAAATCAAGCGCAGCGGCATGTTCAGGATCGATCCGCGACTGGGCACGATAGCGCAGTGGCTCAACGTGCTCGGCATGCCGGGCATGACGGGGTACTTCGGACTGCTCGATGTGGGCCATCCCAAGCCGGGCGACACGGTGGTTGTATCGGGCGCTGCCGGTGCGGTGGGCCAGACCGTGGGGCAGCTGGCAAAGATCAAGGGCTGCCGCGTCGTGGGCATTGCAGGCGGACGCGCCAAGTGCGACTGGGTGGTCAATGAGCTGGGCTTCGACGCCTGCATCGACTACAAGGCAGGCAGCGTAAAAGCCGGGCTCAAAGAACACTGCCCCAAGGGTGTCGATGTCTACTTTGACAACGTGGGCGGCGAAATCCTGGACGACGTGTTGGCGCGGCTTGCACGCGGCGCGCGCATCGTGATCTGCGGTGCGATCAGCCAGTACAACAACACGACTGCGGTGCAAGGCCCGAAGAACTACCTGTCTTTGCTGGTCAATCGCGCCAGCATGCAGGGCATGGTGGTGTTCGACTACACCGACCGGTTCCCTGTCGCGGTGGCAGAGCTCGCTGGCTACCTGAAGGACGGACGCATGAAAAGCCGCGAAGACATCGTCCAGGGCCTGGAGACCTTCCCGGACGCATTGATGAAGCTGTTCACCGGCGAGAACTTCGGCAAGCTCGTGCTGCAGGTCGCTGCCGACTAAGCTGAACGCGCAAGTCCTAGACGCGCGAGTTGCGGTTGGCTTCGTTCACGTTCACCCAGAACTCGTACATCTGCCCCATCTTGCGGCGCAGCTCGTCGTAGTCCAGCGACTTGCGCACAACGCTGTTGGCGCCCGCCTCGTAGCAACTGTCGAGCGCTTCCTTGTCGGATGACGCGGAAAGCATGACCACGGGCACCGACTGCGTCAGCGGGTCATCGCGCATGGCCTTGAGCACCTCCAGGCCGTGCATGCGCCGCAGCTTCATGTCCAGCACCACCAGGCGGGGCTGCTTTCGCGCATCGCGGTCCTTGTGCGGCCCGCGACCCAACAGGTATTCGATGGCTTCCACACCGTCGTCAAAAGCCAGTATCCGCTGGGGATCACAGGACTCCTGCAGTGCGGCAACGATCAGCTCGCGGTGGTCGGCGTTGTCTTCGACCAGGACGATGGCAACGTCCGCCATCAGATTGCGCCCGTCGGATGGGCCGGGTCCACCCACAGCAGGTTCTCCGGTTTTTCTGCCGGCTGATGCGCATCACTCATTCTCGGTACTCACAGTCATACAGCTTCCCAACCGCATCATCCTAGTCCAATGCGGCGTAGACGAGGTGACGAAACATGTTGCGGAAAAAAATTCGCTGATTTGGTGCCTGCGTGAGCAGCATCGCAAACACATCTTCGGCAGGATCGACCAGGAATGATGTGCCGCCGATTCCGCTCCAGTAGTACAGCCCGGGAGAGCCGGGCTGCGGACCGAGCCCCGTGTGCGTGCGCACCGCAAAGCCCAGGCCGAAGCCATGCCCCGCCGGCAGCATGTCGCCCAGCGCGGGAATGCCGCCCAGGTGATCGGAGGTCATCCATTCCACCGCTTTGCGCGAGACGATTCGCACGCCGTCCACCATCCCGCGATTGCGCATGAGCTGCAGGAAACGGATGTAGTCGGCGGCTGTGCCGAACAGGCCGCCGCCGCCGGACTCATAGGCCGCATGTTCGCGGTAGTCGAGCATCACCACCGGTGTGCCGGTATCGGGGTCATTCGCAAACGGCTCCACCATGCGCGACCAGTCTTTTTCCGGCACGTTGAACGCCGTGTCCTTCATGCCCAGCGGATCAAAGATGTGCTGCTTCAGGAACTCGCCCAGGGGCTGCCCCGAAGCGACTTCCACGACGGCGCCCAGCACGTCGGTGGCCCGGCTGTAGAACCAGCAACTGCCGGGCTGGTAGGCGAGCGGCAATCCGCCGAATACCTTGCTGAACTGCGCATTGGTGCGTGAGCGATCGGTGACGTTGGCAGCGGTGTACAGCTTCTGCACCGCGCTCTCGCCGAGAAACTCGTAGGAGAAACCGGCCGTATGGCGCAGCAGGTCATGGACCGTGGGTTCGCGCACCGCAGCATCGAGCCTGACGACTTCGCCGCCCTCTTCCACCGCGACCTTCTGCCCGGCAAACTCCGGCAGGTACTTCGAGACCGGGTCCACTGGCTGCAAGCGCCCCTGCTCCATCAGCATCACCGCGGCCAGCGACACCAGCGGCTTGGTCATCGAGTACATGCGAAAGATCGCGTCCTCGCGCATCGGCGAACCTGCAGCCGGGTCCTGCGCGCCCAACGTGTCGAACATCTCCACATGCCCGCCGAGCGCGACCACTGCAATCGCGCCGGGGATTCGTCCCTTTTCGATGTTGGCCTGCAGGATGCCGCGCATGTTGGCCAGCGCGTTGCGATTGAGGCGGCCCATCAGCTGTACCTCTTTCGCGCGAGCGCCGCGCCCTCGCCCAGTGCCTTCAACTTGGCCAGCGCCACCTCGCGGCTCATCGGTGCCAGGCCGCAGTTGGTGCAGGGAAACAACCGGTCCTTCGCGACGAACTGCAGCGCCGTGCCAATCGTGTCGGCCACCTGTTCAGCGGTCTCGATTTCATCGCTGGCCACATCGATCACACCGACCATCACGTCCTTGCCTTCCAGCAACTTCATCATGTGCGGCGGCACATGCGAGTGATAGCACTCCAGGCTCACCTGGTTGATGGCGCTTTTCGCGAGCGCGGGAAAGACCTGCTCGTACTGCTTCCACTCGTCTCCCAGCGTTTTCTTCCAGTCGTTGTTGGCCTGTATGCCGTAGCCGTAGCAGATGTGCACGGCGGTCGTGCAGGTCAGGCCCTGCGCCGCGCGCTCCAGCGCCTTCACGCCCCACTCGGCGGCGTCCTTCATGTACACATTGAAAGCGGGCTCGTCGAACTGGATGATGTCCACGCCATCGGCCTGCAAGGCGAGCGCTTCCTGGTTGAGCAACTCGGCAAACGCAAAGGCCAGCTTGACCTTGTCGCCGTAGTAGTTGTCGGCCACGGTGTCCACGATGGTCATCGGGCCGGGCATGGTGAACTTGAGCTTGCGCGTGGTGTGGGCACGAGCCAGCTGCGCCTCGAAGGCGTGCACGCGCCCCTTGAGCTTCAAGGGCGCGACCACCTGCGGCACCATCGCGTCGTAGCGGTTGTCGCGGATGCCCATCTTGACCTTGTGATCGAAGTCGATGCCTTCGACCTGTTCCAGGAAACCATGCACGAAGTGCTGGCGCGACTGCTCGCCGTCGCCCACGATGTCCAGGCCCGCGTCCTCCTGGGCCTTGATCCACAGCAGCGTGGCATCGGCCTTGGATTGCCGCAGCTCATCGCCCTGCGACTTCCACTGCGGCCAGAGCTTTTGTGTTTCTGCGAGCCAGGCCGGCTTGGGCAGGCTTCCCGCGATACAGGTCTCGAACATGGACATCCTTTCGGTGCTTGGAATTTTGTGGGCTCGCATAATCATCCCATGACCCCGGCACCCGCACACAACAAGCCCCGCATCGTGATCATCGGCTGCGGATTCGGCGGACTCGAAGCCGCCCGCACCCTGCGCCGGGCCGACGTGGACATCACCCTCATCGATCGCACCAACCACCACCTGTTCCAGCCCCTGCTCTACCAGGTCGCGACTGCGGGCCTGTCGGCCCCCGCGATAGCCGCCCCGGTGCGGCATCTCTTTCGCGACCAGCCCAACGTCACGACGCTGCTGGGCGAAGTCAGCACCGTCGATGCAGCGGCGCGCCAGGTGACGCTGGCGGACGGCCTTGTGCTGGGCTACGACCACCTCATCGTGGCGGCCGGCGCGACCCACAGCTACTTCGGGCGTGATGAATGGGAGCAACACGCACCCGGGCTCAAGACGCTGGACGATGCATTCGAGATACGTCGCCGCCTGCTGCTCGCATTCGAGGAAGCCGAAAAGCAGGACGACCCCGTACTGCGAGCCGCATGGCTCAATTTCGTCGTGATCGGAGGCGGCCCGACCGGCGTTGAAATGGCCGGGACGATGGCGGAGATTGCGCGGCACACACTCTCAGGTGAATTCCGCCGGATCGATCCGGCCACTGCCCGGATCATCCTGCTCGAAGGCGGGCCTCGCGTCTTGCAGGCGATGCCGCAATCGCTCAGCGAACGCGCCACCGAACAGTTGCGCAAACTCGGTGTCGATGTGCGGCTGGACGCGCGCGTCACGTCCATCGACGGCACGCGGGTCCAGGTGCAATCGGGCAGCTCCGCCGGGCAAACATACGACATCGAGACGCGCTGCGTGGTGTGGGCTGCCGGTGTGGCCGCCTCACCGCTGGGCAAGCAACTGGCCGCGCAGCTCGGCCTTGAAACCGACCGCGCGGGGCGCCTGGCTGTCTTGCCGGACCTGAGCCTCCCCGGCCGCCCCGAGATCAGTGTCATCGGGGACCTCGCTGCGGCAAAAAGTCACGAGCCCGGCGGCGGCGAGCCCCGTTCCGTGCCCGGCGTCTCACCCGGTGCCAAGCAGATGGGCCGCTGCGCCGCAGCCAACATCCTGCGACGCATCCAGGGCAACCAGACCGTAGCTTTTCACTACAAGGACTACGGCAACCTCGCCACCATCGGGCGCAATGCGGCGGTGGTCGATCTCGTGTCGCCTCTGGGCAATTTCAGGTTCAGCGGCTATCCGGCGTGGCTGTTCTGGCTGTTCGCGCACATCTATTTCCTGATCGGATTTCGCAACCGTATCGTGGTGCTCATCGACTGGGCGTCAGCCTACTGGAGCAAGCAGCGCTATGCGCGTGTCATCGCCGATCTTTCGGATCAGGCGCCAGCTCACCAGCCACCCCACAGGCCGACCCAACCGACCCAGCTGTAGGCCGAACCGGGCGGACATGTTCGGTCCTGCGCCGACACACGGCGGCGCCTGGCGCGGCCATTGTGGAGACCGATGCGACATCCACCTCAATCATCTGCTGCAAGTGCCACGCGCTGCGTGACCGTCATTGCGAACGGCACAGCCGGGCAAGGTTGCACGCAAGGCTGGGTCAGGACTGTGGAGCAAACCTGTCGCCATTTCGGCCTGACAGCCGATGTGCGGCTGGTGCAATCGGGCGACGACATCATGCGCACCGCCCACGATGCGCTGGCGCGTGGTGCTTCGACCATCGTGGCCGCCGGCGGCGACGGAACCGTGAGCGCGATCGCAGCAAAGGTAGCCGGAACCCATGCTTGCCTGGGCGTCTTGCCGATGGGCACGCTCAATCACTTTGCCAAGGACCTGGGCATCCCGCTCGAACTCGAAGCCGCCATCGAAGCGCTGGCGGGGGGACGCGAAATATCCGTGGACATCGGCGATGTGAACGGACGCACCTTCATCAACAACTCCAGCCTGGGCCTGTACCCCGACATCGTTCGCGACCGCGAACAACAACGCCGCCGGATCGGTCGCGGCAAATGGGCGGCTCTGCTGTTTGCTTCGCTCAACGCGGCGCGCCGCTACCCGGTGCTCCAGCTGCGCATCGAAGTGGACGGCAAGCCCATCACGCGCCGCAGCGCATTCGTCTTCATCGGCAACAACAACTACACGATGGAAGGCTTTGAAATCGGCGAGCGCGCACGCATCGACGAAGGTGTGTTGAGCCTCTATGTCACCCAGCGCATGGGTCGCTTCGGACTGTTGGGGCTTGCGATCCGCGCCTTGCTGCACCGGCTGCGCCAGGCGCGGGACTTCGACATGGTCAAGGCCGCAACGCTTGTCGTGGATGCACCAGGCCATCACATGCGCGTCGCCACCGATGGCGAGGTGACGTTGATGGAAACCCCGCTGCATTACCGCATCCGGCCCGGCGCGCTGCGCGTGATCGTGCCTGCCACCCAGTCACCCATTGAGGGAAAACAACCATGAGAACGCTTGCTCACCTGTCCGACCTGCACTTCGGAAAGATCGATGCCCAGTTGCTGGAGCCGCTGCGCGCACGGCTGGAGCACATTGCGCCCGACCTGCTGGTCATCTCGGGCGACCTGACCCAGCGTGCTAAAAGCGGCCAGTTCGAGCAAGCACGCGCCTACCTCGACACCCTGCCGCAGCCGCTGCTGGTGGTGCCGGGCAATCACGACGTCCCGCTCTACAACGTGGTGCGCCGGTTCGTGAACCCGCTGAAAAATTACAAGGCGCACATCACTGACGACCTCTCGCCCTTTTATGCCGATGACGAGATTGCAGTGGCCGGCGTCAACACCGCGCGCTCGCTCACATTCAAGGATGGGCGCATCAACGAAGAGCAGGTCGCTGTCCTGCGCGAACGGTTCGCGCAACTGGACAACAGCATGACCAAGATCGTCGTCACGCATCACCCGTTCGACCTGCCCGAAGGCGAGGACAACGACGACCTGGTGTGGCGAGCCGAGATGGCCATGGAAGCATTCGCGGGATGCGGCGCGGACCTGCTTCTTTCGGGGCACATGCATGTGAGCCACGCGGGCAACACGGCCGATCGTTACGCGCTGCACGGCTATGCGGCGCTGACGATACAGGCCGGAACCGCCACGTCAACGCGTGGCCGCGGCGAAACCAATTCATTCAACGCCATCCACATCGACGGCGGCAGCGTCGAGCTGGAGCGCTACAGCTGGGATGAAGGCGCGATGGACTTTTGCATCACGTCGCGAATGACCTTCGTGCAGGAGTCGGGCAGCTGGGTAGAAAAGAAGGCGGTTGCAGCCTGACGTTGGTTGTCATGCCGGACTCGATCCGGCATCCACCGCGAAGCGGCAGCTGCGCTTGAACAGAGATGGATTGCGGATCAAGTCCGCAATGACAGCCTCTGTAGGGCCTTCAGGGCCCGAGGGCCGTGCCGCACTGCTGGCAGAACTTGGCCTCCGGCCCGTAACCGGTTGTGCCGCAGCTCTCACACGAACGCGCAAGCACAGGCGGACGCGAATGCCGGCGAACTGCCATCTCGGCAGTCACGATACCGGTGGGCACGGCCAGTGTCCCCCAACCGATCAGCATCATCACCGAGGCAATCAGGCGACCGAAATCGGTCTTGGGCGTGATGTCGCCAAAGCCCACCGTGGTGATGGTGGTGATGGCCCAGTAAACCGATGTCGGTATGTCCTTGAACCCATGCTCCGGCCCCTCCACCACATAAAGCAGCGTGCCCAGAATCAGGGCCACCATCAGCACCGCTGAAAGGAACACCATGATCTTGCGGCGGCTCGCCACCAGCGCCTCGGTCATCACCTGGTATTCGGAGATGTAGGCCGTGAGCCGGAAGATCCTGAAGATGCGCAGCAGTCGCAGGATTCGCACATCGATCAGCGCGTGCAGTTCGGGAACGAACAGCGCCAGGTAAGTCGGCAGCACGGCGATCAGGTCCACGATGCCGAAGAAGCTGCGCGCATACCGCAGCGGTTTGTCGACAGTGGCGAGCCGCGCCAGATATTCCAGCGTGAACAGGATGGTGAAGCCCCATTCCAGCGAAGTGAACACCAGGCGGTGCCGCGCATGCAAGGCCTGCACGCTATCGGCGATGACCACCATCACGCTGAGCAGGATCGCCGCGACGATGACCTTGTCGAACAGGCGCCCTGCCGGCGTGTCGCTCTCGTAGATCACGCGATAGGCATGAAGCCGCCACCCGCCCTGGGGACGGCCATAAGGATCAGGAATTTCAGTCGCCATTTAGAGGCGATTGTGCACGTCCGTCGCGGCGATGGCCGCCTGCCCTGCGGCAACATTGATCTGGTTCAGGCCCACCGCCACATCGCCCGCCGCATACAGGCCAGGCACAGTGGTCTGGTAGTGCTCATCGACTTCGAGCTGGCCGTCTTCCTGCGCCTGCGCGCCCAGCGCGGTCGCCAGCTGCGAGGCGTGCGTCAGGCCCAGCGCCGGATACAGCACATCGAATTGCAGCGTCTGGCCGTCGTGCGTCTCCACTCGAACGCCCTCGCCCGGTGTGCAGCGAATCGCGCGCGGATGTCCGTCGGCAATCTTGATTTTCAAGGCCTCCAGCCGCGCGAGTTCAGCGGGCGGCACCGCCTGCCGCGACCCCATCGACAGCCATGTCACCGTGTTGCCGAACCCGGCCACAAAAGCCGATTCGCGCAGGCCGTGAACCTCGCGGCCCATCACGGCGACGTGCTGGCCCTGCGTCTCGAAACCATCGCACACCGGACAAAAACGAATCTGCCCGGCCTTGAGCGAAGGCTCCAGGTCTTCGATATCGGGTGCGATGTCGCGCGCGCCCGTCGCCAGGATCACCTTGCGGGCACGAAACACCTGCGAGCCGGCGTACGCGACAAAGCCTTCGCCTTTGCCTTTTTCATCGCACTCCAGCCTGTCGACGCGGCCCTGCACCTGCTCCACGTCAAAGCGCGACGCGTGGTCGCGCAGGCGCTCCAGCAGGTCGGAGCCGGCAACCCCGTCCGGAAAACCCAGCACATTGCGCGACTTGGGGATCATCCACAGGCGGCTTTTGCCGTCGTCGACAACGAGGACCCTGCGCCGGAAGCGCCCCAGGTACATGGCCGCCGTGAGGCCGGCTGCGCCGCCTCCGATGACCAGGCAATCCAGAATCTCGCTGCCAGGACTTTGCAAGGCCATTGCGCCGCCGCTCATGCAGCCGCGCGCTCCTTCGCACCATCGAGCGCCAGCGCGACTGCCGCGCCCAGCGAATTGATGTCGAAGGGCTTGCGAAGGATGGCGGGCTTGCCCGCGAGCCGCTCGACAGCGGCCATGTCGGCATAGCCGGTCGCCAGGATCACAGGCAGATCGCTGAACATTTCGCGGGCACGCGAGATGACCTCTGCGCCGGTCATGTCGGGCATCGCATAGTCCACCACCAGCACGTCAGGCCGGGACCGCGCCATTGCGGCGAGTCCCTCGGTTCCGTTGGGCGCTTCGGTCACGGCATAACCAATCAGGCCCAGCGATTCGACGATCACGTTGCGCACATCCTCGTCATCCTCGACGACCAGGATGTTGTGCATGTTGGCGCGCTCGGGCAAGCGCGGTGCCACAGCCGCTTCGCTGAGTGTTACCTCGTCATCGCTGGCTGCAGGAAACAGCATCTCGACAGTAGTGCCCACACCGAGTTCGCTTCGGATGAATGCCAGGCCACCCGATTGCCGCGCGAAGCCGTACACCTGGCTCAGGCCCAGCCCGGTGCCGCTACCGGTCGGCTTGGTCGTGAAGAACGGATCGAACACCTTGCCCAGCAGCTGGGGCGCAATGCCCGCGCCGTTGTCGCTCACGGTGATGACCACATAGTCACCGGCCTTGACCTGCTCTTCGTCCAGCGCGAGGCTTTTTGCGCAGGTTGAAATCTTCAGCTTGCCTCCCTCGGGCATCGCATCGCGCGAGTTCACCGCAAGATTGAGCACTGCCATCTCCAGCTGGCTCGGGTCGACGACGACCGCCGCCCGCTCTTCGCACAAGTCGAGCTCGACCTCGACGGCAGAGCCCGCCGATATCTCCAGCAAGTCCTTGATCCCCAGCAGCAGCTTGTTCACATGCGTCAGGCGCGGCGATAGCGACTGGTTTCGCGCAAACGAAAGCAGCTGCCCGGTGAGCTTGGAGCCCCGCTTGGCGGCGCTCTTGGCGCGCTCGACCACCGGCTTGACCTTCTCTTCCTTGGCGTACAGGGTCACCAGCTCCAGGTTCATGTTGACCACATGAAGCAGGTTGTTGAAATCGTGCGCGATGCCGCCGGTGAGCCGGCCGATGGCTTCCATCTTCTGGGCCTGGATCAGCGCGGTCTGCGCCTTCTCGCGCTCGGAGATTTCCTTCATCAGGCGGTTGTTCGCTCCGGCCAGTTCGCGTGTGCGCTCTTCGATGCGTCCTTCGAGTTCGCCGTTCAGCCGCTCGACTTCGGTGCGCGTGCGTCCCAGTTCTTCCAGGTGCTGACGGGTCGCGTACTGGCGCTTGCGCTGGCGCACGGCAGCATCCGCAGCGCTGGCCAGCGTCTGTGCATTGAGCGGACGCTCCAGCAGGATCACGTTGCCCAGGCTGTGCAGGCTGGCGATGGCCTGCGCGGTGCGTCCGCTCGATCGCGGCGCCGCCAGGACGATGAATGGAAAGTCGGACCACGAAGCCTGGCTTGTCAACCAGTGGGAAATGGTCTGGAAGACGTGTTCGTCACGCAGCGCTTCTTCGGTGAGGATGGCCGCGGCGGCGCTCGCATCCAGTTCGCGGACCAGCTGACTCGCGTCGGGGCAGACCACCACCTTGTGACGGTTTCCGACCACGCCCTCGATAACGGACGCATCCCGGCCTAGCGGGGCGTGAACAAGTATTCGAAGTTCCATCAGGCCTGCGTCGCCACGGCGGGGGCATCCCCGAGCATGGGGATGATGCCCTTGTATGACGGCACGCCCGAAAGCACCCCTTCAAAATCAGTCAGCGCTTCGCCCAGTTCGACGCCCTCCGGCCCGAGCCGGAACTCGCGAATGGTGCGCTCATGGTTGCTGGTGCGGCTCTTGACCACGGAAATCGCCTTGAGCAGGTTCCCACGGGCTTCAAAAAACCGGAACAGAACCAGGCCGTCGCTCAGGTAGCTCACATCGACATCCGCGCGCATTTCTCCCACCAGCCCATGCAGGCCCAGCACCAGGATCGTGACGATCTGCTGCTGGTTCAGGTAGGTCAGCAGCTCATGCATTTGCAGCAGCAGGTGCTTGTCGCCCGACATGGCTTGCAGGTAGGCATTGAGACTGTCGATCACGATGGTCTGCGCCTTGCGGTCTTCTACCGCGCTCTGGACCATGTTGGCGAACTGGCCGGGCGACACTTCCGCCGGATCGAGCGGATGGATCTCCAGCTGTCCGTTGTCCAGGTACTCGTCGATGCCCAGGCCGAGCGCGCGGGAGCGAACCAGCAAGGTGCCAAGGCCTTCGTCAAAGAGGTAATAGGTGGCGCGCTCGCCCCGGTCCAGCGCCGCCTTGACGCAGGCAATGGCAGTCGTTGTCTTTCCGACGCCCGACGGTCCTGTGAACAGGGTGTTGCTGCCGCGCGGCAAACCGCCACCGAGCAGCTGATCCAGGTCCACATTGCCGCTGGCCGCGATCACGCTTTCAAAGTTGCGCCTGTGCTCCGCCGCCACCAGCCGCGGGTAGACGCACAGGCCGCCCATCATCAGGTTGAAATCGTGCTCGCCACCGCGAAATGAAATGCCGCGCATCTTGAGCACGCGCATGTGCCGGCGCTCGGGGCCATATTGGTCCACCGACTGCTCCAGCGAAATCACGCCGTGGGCAATGCTGTGCAACTGCAGGTCGTCCTGCGAAGCGCTGCGGTCGTCGAGCATCAGCACCGTGCAGTTGCGCGCGGCAAAAAAGCTCTTGAGCGCCAGCACCTGGCGGCGATAACGCAGTGGGTTTTGCGCCAGCATCCGCATCTCGGACAGACTGTCGAACACGACCCGGCGCGGCCGCAGCCGCTCCACCGCAGCCATGACGCCGCGCGTCGTTTCACCAAGCTCGACTTCGGACGGGTGCAGGATCGACTGCTCGGCATCGGGGCTGAGCCCCTCCATCGAGATCAGTTCAAAAACCTCCACACCTTCCAGCGACCAGCCGTGGGAGGCAGCGACGGTCTGCAGCTCCGTTGCTGTCTCGGACAAGGTGATGTAGAGCCCGCGCTCCCCATCCATGACGCCGCGCCGCAAGAACTGCAGGCCCAGCGTGGTCTTGCCAGCACCGGGCGTTCCTTCAATGAGATAGAGGTGATTGAGCGGCAAGCCGCCGCCCAGGATGTCGTCGAGCCCTGTCACGCCGGTAGATGCCCTCGGCTGCTCGGGAGGGGTGGCGGTGTAGGTACTCTGGGTCATCAGTATTTCGTAAGTCGCGCTGGTCTTGACGAATGCTAGGGCTTGAGTCAGCCGTCGCGTGTAGTCCATATCCGACAGTCGCGTAGAGATAACTCCCGATCAGGCGGCGCCGCGACCTTTCTGGCTTTCAAAATACACCACTTTTCGTGCGCGCTGCACGTCGCCCAGGGGCCGGTGGTCGGCCAGTGCCTGCCAGGGATCGAACACCGTGTGCTCGACCTCCTGTGCCAGCGCCCAGCCCTGCGGCGAGGTGGTGTCCTGGCGCGGCAGCATGAGGCGCGCCACGGTGGTGTAGGGCGTGGGCCAGTTCACCGACGCATCCTCGATCGGGGTCAGGTCTTCGCTGGCGAAATACTGCAGCTGCAAGTCCCAGTGCAGGGCCGCCCTGGCCAGCCTGCCGCTGAAGTCGGCGGACCAATCCTTGCTGGCATCAGGCGACGCCGCTCCATTGGCCGGGGCCGGAACAAGACGCACGCGCACCGCATAAGGACCGTTGGCCATGGGCACCGTGCTGAACAGGGACTCTGTTGCGAAACCGCTGAAAGATTTGCCGGCGATCTTGATCATCCGGGCGAGCTGGCGGGTGCCGCCGAGCAAACCGTAGCGGCGGAGCACGTATTTGAAAAGTGACGCATTGCCCTGCGATGCAGCAACGGCAAAGCCCACGAATTCATCGCTGCCTGCAAACGCGAACGCCTCATGATTGATCAGCGTGAAGTCCTGGCTTTTGGCCATGCCGTTGCCCAGGGCCGACTTTCCTTTGACACCCAGCACACGCAGCGAGAATCCCCGAACATCGGGCACCTGGTCGCGCGCCCGATCGAAGCCGCCATTGGACAGGCGCACCCAGACGTCATAGTCGCGAGGTGCGGCAAAGATGCCATGACGGGCAAATTCAGGAAGGCCGTCAAGCACCTCCAGCGTGCCATGCGCGGCCGTGAGCTGCTTGCGATGCAAGGTGCGCCCGACACCCCAGCGCTCTGACTTTCGCTTCTGGATCTGCGCGAACTGCTTCGCGTACCCCTCGTAGCGGGCAGGCTCGTCCAGATCGATTCTTTCCTGCCAGTCGGTGCTGGCTGCAGGCGCGGTGCTCATCAGGAAAGTTTACGCCGCATCAGGGCGGTGTCAAAGGGCGCTGGCGGACAGGTCCAGCTCAATTTCTCGGTTGGCTGTCATGCCGGACTCGATCCGGCATCCACCGCGAAGCGGCAACGGCCTAGTCGGGCCGTGCTGTTTCCATGTAGGAACACCAGTAGCTACAGATGGCAGATAGGCCAGCTAGAGACCACAAGGATTTCTGTACCCATCCGCTGTACCAAAAAAAAGCGGCGCAGGCAAAGATGAGTCCGCAGACGAGCAGTAAAACTGGTGCCCAAGAATTCGAGTCTTTTTGGGCTTCAAGCATCGATTTATTTTTCCACATAACCGTTGGCCTGCTTCTTAAGACATGTCAGTGTCGGTCTTCTCTATCAACTCTGCGCCTACTTGCGCGCGCACCCTCGCCTGTTCACGCCACAGTCGGCTACGAACTTCAGAACGTGCCAGCCCGAGTTCCCCGTTTCGATAAGCATCTGCCAGTTCCAGTTGCGCCTCAGAGAAACCCGCTTCAGCTGCTTCACGCAACAACTGAAGGGCAATGTCGAACCGCCCGAGAGACCCGTTTTCGCGTGAGCGAATCAACAGAGCATGAGGATGTCTAGCTTGTAGAAGCGCCTCGAACTTTGTCGTCCACTCGACCACAAGGTCGTCTCGACCTATGAGGAAATTGTCATCCGAAAGATCCTTGATGGCCCCAACGTGACCCGACTGGGCGAGCCCCACAAGAATACGGATCGCATCTTCCTTGAAGCCATGCCTCAACGCCTCATTGACGTCGCTCGTGCAGTTTTTGGCATCCATGACTATCCTGCAGGACTCGAGCCCCATCTCAACTTTGCGTAGAAGCCTTCGCCTCTAGTTCGCATGACCGCCCGTCTGCCCTTGCGCCTCCTGCAGCGTCCGCCACATCACCTTGCCACTACCGCTCTTGGGCAAGGCATCCACGAATTCGATGATGCGCGGGGCCTTGTACACGGCCATGTTCTCGCGGCACCACAGCGCAATGTCCTCCTCGGTCACCTGGCCCTTGTGGCTGGGGCGCAGCACGACGACAGCCTTGACCGTCTCGCCGCGGTAAGCGTCCTGCGTTGAAATGACGCACGCCTCCGCAATCGCCGGGTGGCGAAACATCAAGGCTTCCACTTCCGCCGGCCATACCTTGAAGCCCGAGGCATTGATCATCCGCTTGAGCCGGTCGGTGATGAAGAAGTAACCGTCTTCATCGACATGGCCCAGGTCGCCCGACCGGAAAAAAGACTTGCCATCAATCTCGGTGAAGACCGCCTGCGTCGCCTCGGGCCGTTTCCAGTAGCCCGCAAACACCATAGGCCCGTGCATCACGATTTCGCCCTGCTCGCCCTGCGGCATCTCGCGCAGGGTTTCCGGATCGATGACGCGCGAATCGCAGCTGAGAAACGGAATACCCAGGCATTGCTGCTTGGGGTTGTCGGGCGGGTTGCTGTGCGATGGCGCGGCTGTTTCGGTCAGGCCGTAGCCTTCGATGTAGCGCAGGCCGAACTGCTCCACCAGGCGCTGCGCCACCGCCTGCGGCATTGCCGCACCACCGCCGCCGATATGCACCAGCGACGAGAGGTCGTAGTTGTCGAAGTTGGGCGATGCCATCAGGTCGATCACCATCGTGGGGATGTTGGTCCATGACGTGACCTGCCACTTCGAGATCAGCCGGCCGGCCATCTCGCGGTCCCAGCGCGGCATCACGATGAGCGTCGCACCCGCATAGATGTTGGCGTGCAGCACGCTCACCATGCCGGTGATGTGGAACATGGGCACGACCAGCAGCGACACCGTCTCGGGCGTCATGTTGCCCCAGTAGCCGCTGGCCATCGCGTTGTGCATGATGCTGCTGTGCCGGTGCATGCAGCCCTTGGGCAGGCCGGTGGTGCCGCTGGTGTAGGGCAGCACGGCGAGATCGGCAGGACCGACTTCCAGGGGCGGCACCGCCAGCTGGTTGTTGATGGCGTCTTGCCACGTCATGGCTGTGCCGTTTTCCAGCACCGGCAGTTCATGGCGCGTCAGCAACCAGGGGCGCCATGCAGCCGGCATCTGCGCCGCCTCTTCAGATTCAGGATCGAACGCGTCGGTGAACTGGGTCGCGATGATGTGCGAGAGCTGCTCGTTCGCGGGCAATGCGGCGCTGGCTTTCGCGATCTCGGGCGCAAGGTCAGCCGTTGTGATTGCGACCTTCGCATCCGGGTCGGTGATGTAGTGCTTGATCTCTTCGGCGCGGTTCATCGGGTTCACCGGCACCACCACCGCGTTAGCGCGCAGGATGGCGAAGTGCGCGATGACCAGCTGCGGACAGTTCTGCATGTCCAGCATCACCCGGTCGCCCTTGCGCACGCCGATCTGGTACAGGCGGGCCGCCAGCCGCTCGGCTTGCGCGACGACTTCGCGGTAGCTGAACTGACGGCCGAAGAACACCATGACCGGCTTGTCCGGGTAGCGCCGGGCATTGGTTTCGAGGTTGTCCCACAGCGAGGTGGCGGGGACCGAGAGGGCCGGCGGCAGACGCCGGGGCCAGAACTTCTGATGGGAACGCATAGGGGATCAGCCTATGCCAGCCGGCCTGCCTCGTGCATCAGGGTATGGCCTTATCCGGTGTCGCCAAGCGGACGGCGCGAGGTGACGCGGGTTCAGCGTTCAGCGTTCAGCGTTCGGCCATTGCCGCAATAGCCGCGAGCCGCTGCTGATCCAGCGCTTCAAAGCGCTGGAAGTGAAAATGAACCGTCGGGTCCAGTCCGTGAGGGGGAACAACCTGGCCAAAACCAGCGCGGTCCCACTCGCAAAGCAGAGCAAGCCGGTGATGGATGAGCTGCTCGTAGGACCTCTCCACTTCGATCATCCCTTCGATGATTTCGTCGGTGGGTTCATCGGGGTCGGCGAGTTCTTCAAGCCGCTGCGCTTGCGCCATATTGGCCTCGGCCCATGTTTGCAGCTCCGAGAAATGCTGCGTGAGACGCGCCCTGTGAGCTTCAGGCGGCTCCGGTCGCTGCGCACCGAATTGAACAGCCAGATGGCTGTCCAGCGGCAGGCCATGGGGCGGAAGCTCATAGGGCAATCCCGCCGCGTCCCACTGGGCGATCAGGGCCGCATGTTCCGCAAGGAGGCTGTCAATGGGCGGTCCGAGTTCATCGTAGGGTCCGACAATTTCATCCGGAATGTCGATGCCGCCATCTCCGTCGCCGTTCTCATCGAAATCGTCCTGAATCCAGTTCACGTATCGCGCGAAGACCGGTTCGATGACGACCGTGAGCTCCCGGCTTCGCTGATAGACATCCTCCAGCGCGGCGCGGACTTCGTTGGGTGTTCGCCCTGGAGCCTGCGGCTCGGCATGAGGCGGCACCTGTTCGTTGCTGATGCGGCGCTGCCCTGCGCCTGGGGAGTTGGGTGATACGGGTTTGGCTGCAGTCATAAGCGCTTGGGTGAAATTGGATCAAAAGGGGAAACACGAGGCATTTCGTGACAGCGCGGGCAGAATCGTTCCCTCCCAATCGGCTTGCCTATGATGGATGGACCATGAAACGACCCCACAAAATCCTTGCTGCCCTGCTCGCAACTTTTTCCTTCGCGGTCGCTTTGCCCGCGCACGCAGCATTCCCTGAAAAGCCGATCCGCCTGGTGATCGGTTTCCCTGCCGGCGGTCCGCTCGACCAGCATGCACGTCTGCTGACCGAGCGACTGCAGGCCGTCCTCGGCCAGCCCATCGTCATCGACTACAAGTCAGGCGCAGGCGGCACCGTCGGCGCGCAGGATGTCATGAAAGCGCCAGCCGACGGCTACACACTGATGCTCGCCAACACCGGCGTGATGGTGATCAACCCGGCGCTCTACAGCAAGCTGCCCTACCAGACCACGCGCGACTTCACCCCGATTGCGCGCACCGCCATGCAACCCCTGGCCCTGCTGGTCAACCCCAAGGTTCCCGCCAACAACCTCAAGGAGTTCATGGACTACGCGCGCACGCGGCCGGGTCAGGTGAACTACGGCTCGGCGGGCAACGGCGGCATCAGCCACCTCGTGCCCGAGATGTTCAAGAGCGAAACGGGCCTGTTCATGGTCCACATCCCCTACCGGGGGAGCGCACCGGCTTTCACCGACCTGATGGGCGGGCAGGTGCAGTTCATGGCCGAGTCGATTCCGCAGGCCGCGACCTATCACAAGCAAGGCAAAGTCAAGGCGCTGGCCGTGACCAGCCGCGAACGCAATCCCGCGCTGCCCGACACACCCACCGTGATCGAAAGCGGCATCAAGGGCTTCGAGGTGGTCGGGTTCTACGGATTTCTTGCACCGGCAGGTTTGCCGAAAGATGTCACGGCGAAACTGAGCGACGCATTCCGCCAGGTCATGGCCACGCCGGAGATCCGCAATCGGATGGTCACGCAAGGGGCCGACCCGGCCTTCCTGGGCTCGGACGATTTCCTGAAATTCCTCAATGCAGAAATGCCGCGCTGGGCCGATGCCGTCAAGAAGTCCGGCGCGCGGATGGACTGAGCCTGGCTGCCGTTGTGACTGACCTCTGGCGCCTTGATGCGCAGGCGCTGGTGCAGGGCTTCGAGAGCGGCTCGTTCTCGCCGGTCGATGCGCTCGAGTCGTGCATGGCGCGAGCGAAAGCGTCGCAGTCTTCCATCAATGCGTTCGTGCATTTCGATGAAAGCGCTGCGCACACCGCTGCGGTTGAAAGCGCGCGGCGCTGGGAGCGCGGCGAGCCGCTCGGTGCCATCGACGGCATACCGGTTTCATTGAAGGACAACCTGCACTGCGCAGGTATGCCCACCACCTGGGGGAGCCAGCTGCTGCGCGGCTTCGTTGCAGGGCAGGACGAGTTGCCCGTGGCCAGCCTGCGTGCGGCAGGTGCGGTGATCTTCGGCAAGACCAACCTGCCTGAGTTTGCGTTGCAAGGCATCACGGACAACCTCGTGTTTGGTGCGACCCGCAATCCCAGGAACACGCAGCTCACGCCCGGCGGGTCGTCGGGCGGCGCGGCGGCTGCCGTTGCCGCGGGTTGCGGCCCGCTGGCGCTGGCGACCGACGGGGGCGGTTCGACGCGGCGGCCCGCCTCGCATACGGGCATCGTCGGATTCAAGCCTTCCATCGGCCTGGTCGCGCGTGGAGGCGGCCTGCCGGAGATATTCCTCGACTACGAAGTGCCGGGAGTTCTGGCGCGCACGGCCGCCGATGCCGCGCGCATGGTCATGGCGCTTGCTGCGCCTTCAGCAGGTTCAGCACGTTCAGCACTTTCGGCAGCGCCTGCACTGCCCGAATCGCGCATTCTCTTTGTGCCGACATTCGCAGGACATCCGGTTGACCCGGCCATTGCGATGCATGTGCGAAGCGCTGCGCAGCGCCTGTCATCCATGGGGCATCACATCGAAGAGTCGCCGCCGGCGGACTGGGCCGAGGCCATCAACGAATGCTGGCCGGTGCTGTCGGCTGCGGGACTTGCGTGGATGCTGGCAGACACCTCGCGATTTCCTGAGTTTCGCTCGCTCGGTCAACCGCTTGATCTCTCGCAGTGCACGCCTGCCTCTCGCGCCATCATCGACGCGGGCCGGCATGCGAGCGGCCTGTCACTCTTTGCGGCGATGAACGCGGTTCATGCGTTGCGCGCGCGAATGCAGATCCTGTTTTCGCGCCACGACTTTCTCTTGCTGCCTGCGACGGCTGCCTTGCCATGGCCCATCGGCCAGTCGCATCCCGGCGAGATCGACAGCCGTGCCGTAGGCCCGCGCGGCCATGCGGTGTTCACCGCTTTTGCCAACGCCGCAGGCCTTCCGGCGATTGCCATGCCGCATGGCGAAGTCGATGGCCTGCCCACCGGGATTCAGCTGGTCGCACGCGCGGGGGCCGACATGGACCTGCTGTCCCTTGCACAACAATTTGAATCTTTCACTTCCCGGCCCTGACACAGGCCACGGCCAACACCACCAACACCACCAACACCAACACCACAATGACCCAGACCCTCTTTGATGCATCAGCCGCCGCAGAGCGTTTTCTGGCAGCACGCAAGGGCTCAACGGCCCTGCAGTCGGGCGACGTGCTGCCTTTTGACAAGGCCGGTGCGTATGCCGTGCAGGACGGCGTTGTTCGCAGCCTGGGCGCGATTGGCGGATGGAAAGTCGGCGCCAAGGGACCTGAGGTCGAGCCTGCGTGCGCACCGCTTCCGGCGTCGGGGCTCTTTGCATCGGGCGCGAAATTCATCGGCGCGCCGTGGGTCCTGCGCGGCGTCGAAGTCGAGGTGGCCGTCCGATTGGGCAAGGACTTGCCCGCCCGTGGCGTGGCACCGGGTGCGGATCAGATCCGCGATGCCATCGAAGCGGTGCTGCCGGTCATCGAAGTCGTGGAAACACGGCTTGCCGACTACCGCGCGAGCAGTCCGTTGGCGCAATTGGCCGACCTGCAAAGTCACGGTGCGCTGGTGCTGGGTGCAGATGCGTCGGTCGATACAGCTGCACTCGACCTGCGCAGCGTGGAGGCTTACCTCGCGTTCGACGGCCAGCCGGTCGCCACCACGCGCGGCGGCAATCCGGCAGCCGACATCTGGCGGCTGATCGGATGGCTGGCCCTGCACTGCGAACAACGCGGCATGCCCCTTCGCGCCGGCCAGGTGATTACCACCGGATCGTGCACCGGAATGCTGTTTGCGCCGCAGGGGGCGCGGGTGCAGGGGAGGCTGACCGGCATCGGCGATATCGAGTTGCAGTTCTGACGCTCGTTCGGCTGCGCCTGATCGGAGATGGACTGCGGGTCAAGCCCGCAATGACAGCCGGGCCTGTCATGCCGGACTCGCAGGCTGTCATGCCGGACTCGATCCGGCATCCACCGCGCAGCGGCTATTGCTTCGGCCCAACAACAGGGCTTGCTGAACCTCGCTGGTGCACACCCACCACGCTCCACACATTCCAGACCCCTGCATTGGTGCACAAATCTTGTATACCAGTGGCACGCTTTCTGCTGTGCAGAAGGCAATGGCTACCGCATCCGACATCAGCGACCGAATCCTTGAAGCCGTCATGGCGCGCAAGCTCGAACCCGGCTCACGCCTGGGCGAGACGCAGCTGGCGATGCTGTTCGACTGCAGCCGCACCATCGTTCGTGAAGCACTGACTCGCCTGGCCGCACGAGGCATCGTTACCGTGAGTGCCCGGCGCGGCTGGTATGTGGTCGAGCCCACCCAGGACGAAGCACGCGAAGCATTTGAAGCACGCCGCGTCATCGAGACCGGCCTGATCCGCAGCGGCAAGAAACCCGACAAGGCATCGCTGCAACGCCTGCGTGCCCACCTCGCCCGGCAAAAGACGGCCCTCAAGGGGACGGACGTCGGTGCCCGCAGCTTTTTGCTGGGCGACTTTCATGTGTGCCTGGCCGAGTGCCTGGGCAACAACCTGCTGGCCGACACCCTGCGCGATTTCACTGCGCGCACCACCTTGATCGCCATGCGTTACCAGACGCCCGAAGACGCCGCGCAGTCGTGCGCGGAGCATGTAGAGATCGTCGCCGCGCTGGAAGCGGGCGATCTGCAGCGCGCAGAAACGCTGATGGCGGCCCACCTCTCAACCTGGCAGATCAAGTTGCAGATGCCGGGGGACGCAGATCCCCTGGCCAAGTTGCGAATTGCGCTTGCGCCGCTGCGCGGCGAGGCACAGGAGTTGCATACAAGCGATTCACCCCCGGCCCGCAAGACGCGGGCAATCCGTTCGACCTCCACCCGTTCCACCTATCTAGGAGAAGTGCTTTGAAATCCCTCGCTCCCCTCACCCGGCGCCTGTCGCTTGTCCTTGCGCTCGGCGTGCTCGCCGCAGCCTCCACGACTGTCCAGGCGCAGACTGCGCTCGACGACATCATGAAGGCCAAGGAAATCAAGATCGCCATCCCGACCGACTTTCCTCCGTACGGTTTCGTCGGCACCGATTTGAAGCCACAGGGCCTGGACATCGAGATGGCCAACTACATCGCCGGCAAGCTCGGCGTGAAAGTGGAGCTGCTGCCGGTGACCACCGCCAACCGCATTCCCTACCTGCAAACGCGCAAGGCCGATCTCGTGATCTCGACACTGGGCAAGAACCCTGATCGCGAGAAAGTGATCGATTTCACGGCTGCATATTCGCCCTTCTTCATTGCGGTGTTCGGCCCCAAGACCATCCCCGTGAAAGTACCAGCCGACCTCGCAGGCAAGTCGATTTCTGTGACCCGCGGATCGGTTGACGACATGGAACTGACCAAGGTCGCGCCACCTTCCACCGAGCTGCGCCGCTTCGAGGACAACAACGCCACGGTGTCGGCGTATGTGGCGGGTCAGGTGCAGGTTCTGGCGACCAGCGCGCAGGTTGCTGGCGCCATGATGGCCAAGAATCCGCAACTGGGAACCGAGTTCAAGTTCGTGCTGAAAGATTCGCCCAATTTCATTGGCGTGGGCAAGGGTGAAGACAAGCTGCGCGCAAAGATCAACGAGATCCTGGCGGAGGCGAAGAAGAACGGCGACATCGACAAGATGGCCGTGCGGTGGCTGGGCCGTCCGGCTGGGGATTTGCCGAACTGACAGGCCACAAGAGGCTGTCATAGCGGGCTTGACCCGCAATCCAGGTATTCAAGAGGCCCGGCGTGACAGCCGGGAAACACAAAGAACATCATGCGCGTCACCTTCGACTTCCTCTCCATCCTCGCCGAGTGGCCCATGCTGCTCAAGGGCGTGGGGTGGACGTTGGGCCTGACCTTCATCTCGGCGGTGATCGGCGTGGCGGTGGGTATCGGCTGCGCATGGGCGCGCACCTATGGCGGCGCGTGGCTGCGTGGTGTGGTGGGTGTGTATGTGGAGCTGATCCGCAACACGCCCTTCATCGTGCAGTTGTTCTTCGTTTTCTTCGGCCTGCCGGCAGCGGGCGTGAAGCTCTCGCCGGAGACGGCTTCGATCATCGCGATGGTGGTGAACCTGGGCGCATACGCCTGCGAGATCATTCGCGCCGGGGTCGAAGCAACGCCGCGCGGCCAGGTCGAAGCGGCCCTCAGCCTGGCGCTGAACCGCGCACAGATCTTCATCCGCGTGGTGCTGCCTCCCGCGCTCGGCAAGGTGTGGCCGGCCCTGGTGAGCCAGATCATCATCGTGATGCTGGGCTCTGCCGTCTGCGGCCAGATCTCCACCGAAGAACTGAGCTACGCAGCCAACCTGATCCAGAGCCGCAACTTCCGCTCGTTCGAGGCGTTCATCATCGCCACCGGCATCTATCTCGCGCTCTCGGTCGGGGTGCGCAAGCTGCTGAACTGGCTCGGACCCCGCTTCCTGTTCGGCCGGTCCACCGGCGCAAGGTAGGGACAGCGCCATGGTTGAATTTACCGTCTGGGACATCTTTCGCAACCTGCTGCAGGCCGGTCGCTGGACCGTCGCGCTCTCGCTGATTGCGTTCATCGGCGGCGGCATCGTCGGCATGGCACTGCTCATCGTGCGGCTCACGCCATCGGTCTGGGCGCATCGCCTGGTGGGTGGCTACGTTCAGCTCTTTCAGGGCACGCCGCTGCTGATGCAACTGTTCCTCGCGTACTTCGGCATCGCGCTGTTGGGCATCAATACATCGCCGTGGGTTGCGGCAGCGATCGCACTCACGCTCTACACCAGCGCCTTCCTCACTGAAATCTGGCGCGGCTGCGTGGCGAGTATTCCAAAGGGCCAGTGGGAAGCCGCGCAAAGCCTGGCGCTCAACTTTGGCGAACAACTGCGTTTTGTCGTGTTGCCGCAGGCCACGCGCATCGCCATCCCGCCGACGGTGGGCTTCCTGGTACAGGTGATCAAGGGCACGGCGCTCGCATCGGTGATCGGCTTCGTCGAGCTCACCAAGGCCGGCTCGATGATCAGCAATGCCACCTTCAAGCCATTTCTTGTCTACAGCTGCGTGGCGCTGCTGTACTTCGCACTTTGCTATCCGATCAGCTTCTACGCCAAGACGCTGGAGCGCCGCTACCAGGTGAGGTCCTGAACATCATGAAGAACGTTGTTGAAATCACGGCGCTGCGCAAATCGTTTGGCGCCAATGAAGTGCTCAAGGGCATCGACCTCACGGTCAAGAGCGGCGAGGTCATCGCCATCATCGGCAAGAGCGGGTCTGGCAAAAGCACGCTGCTGCGCTGCATCAATGGGCTCGAAGTCTTCCAGGACGGCGCGCTCACGGTCGACGGCAAACCGCTGCTGCACGAGAGTGCTGCGGCCATGCGCGAACTGCGCCAGCACGTGGGCATGATCTTCCAGAGCTTCAACCTGTTCCCGCATCTGACAGTGGGCAAGAACATCATGCTGGCCCCCACGCTCGTCAAGAAAAAGGACAGTGCGGGCGCTGCCGAACTGGCGCGCAAGCTGCTGGAGCGCGTGGGCCTGGCCGAGAAGTTCGATGCGATGCCGCATGAGCTGTCGGGTGGTCAGCAGCAGCGTGTTGCGATCGCGCGCGCCCTGGCGATGGAGCCGGCAGTGCTGCTGTGCGACGAGATCACCAGCGCGCTCGATCCCGAGTTGGTGGGTGAAGTGCTGCGCGTGGTCGAGACCTTGGCCGATGAAGGCATGACGCTGCTGATGGTGACGCACGAGATGAGCTTTGCGCGCAAGGTGAGCGACCGCGTGATCTTCATGCACCAGGGCCGCGTCCATGAGATGGGACCGCCGCAGCAGATTTTTGGTGAGCCGCAGACGCCGGAGCTCAAGCAGTTCCTGTCGTCGTTGAACGACTGACCCATGGTTGTCATGCCGGACTCGATCCGGCATCCATCAAAACAATTGGGGTCAGATTCCAATTATTTTTCGCGGAACATCTCCAGTTTCAACGGCCACTCATTGCCCAGCCAATAAGCATGCGTGGTGTGGTCTTCAAGATCATTGCCTGATAGACCATGCACCAGGATGTCGAGCCCGTGCCGGTTTGCATCCAGCCACGGCACCAGCCGCTCGAACTGCGACGCGTCGAATGCGATCTGGCTGCTCCATCGGGGATGGGGGCCGACTTCCATTTCGTGCACGCGACCCAGCTGCACATTGAATTGCTCGCCGGCAGACTTCCTCAATGCCCTGGCCTGCTCAAGCGTTTGCGCGTCGTAATAGATGTGCGCGTGGTACGCGGGTGTGAGATTCTGCGGATAGCGGGCCATGGATGATTACCCCTGTGAGTCGTGGCTGCGGCTGTGTTCGTCCACCGTCTTATATACAGTCGCTGCGCTGCCTGCAACAGTCACGACTCCTAGGCAGAATGCGGGGATGCACACCACTGCCAGATTCCTGATCGCGCTCGTCCTCGCAGCGCCTGCCTTCGCCTTCGACCTGCAGAGCCATCGCGGCACGCGCGGACTCGCACCGGAGAACACCCTGCCCGCCTTCGAACGCGCGCTCGAGCTCGGCGTCGATACGCTGGAGCTTGATGTCGGTGTCACAGCCGACGGGGTCGTGGTCATTTCGCATGACCCCTACCTCAATCCACTGATCGCACGCGACGCGAAGGGCGAGTGGCTCGACGGAGCGCGGGGGCCGCTCGTCAAGAGCCTCACGCTGGCGCAGCTGCAGACCTACGACGTAGGCCGCATCAAGCCCGATTCGCCCTACGCAAAGACATTCAGCACGCAGCAGCCACGCGACGGCACCCGCATTCCGACATTGCAAGCGCTCTTCGACCGGGTGAAATCGCTCGGCGCCAACGATGTCCGCTTCAACATCGAAACCAAGATCAATCCCACCCAGCCCGACGACACCGTCAGTGCCGAAGTGATGACGCGCGCGCTGCTCAAGGTCGTCAACGACGCAGGCATGGCCCGCCGCGTGACGATCCAGAGCTTTGACTGGCGCACGCTGCAACTGGTGCAGAAGCTGGAACCTGCCATGCCCACCGTTTACCTGACCATCCAGACCGCCAACACCGACAACGTCCGCGACGGCGCATGGACCGCGAATTTCAGGATCGCCGAGCACGGCACGCCGCCCCGCATGGTCAAGGCCGCCGGCGGCGCTGTGTGGTCACCGAACGGCGGCGCGCTGACCGAGCCACTCGTGAAAGAGGCACAAGGGCTGGGCCTGAAGGTGATTCCCTGGACGGTCAACACGCCCGCCGACATGGAGCGATTCATCTCCTGGGGCGTCGACGGAATCATCACCGACTACCCCGACCGGCTGCGCGCCGTCATGCAGGCCCGCAGCATGCCGCTGCCACGGCCGGTGAGCATGCGCTGAGCCGGCCCCATGCCGGCGATTTCTGTCAAGCCGGCCATGCCGGCGATTCTTTATCTCTTTGCCCTGGCGAACCTGGTGATCGGCACCGGGGCATTCGTGCTCTCGGGCATCCTGCAGCCCATCGCGACGTCGCTGGATGTGAGCGTGGCCGCTGCCGGCCAGGTCATGACAGCCTATGCGCTGACCTCTGCTTTCATCGGGCCTGCGATCCTCATCGCGACGGGCCGCTGGCCCCGCAAGCACGCCCTGCTCCTGTCGCTGGGCATCTTCGGGCTGGGAGCCGTCGTGACCGCCTGCGCAACGTCGTACGCCGTGCTGATCACGGGCCGTGTGCTGATGGGTGTCGGCTCATCTTTCACCGCGATGGCTGCGGGAGTGGCGGTGTCGCTGGTTGCTCCCGAACGCAGGGGACGTGCGCTATCGCTGACGTTTCTCGGCATGAGCCTGAGCTACGCCATCGGCGTGCCGTTGGGCGCGTGGCTGGGGCTGCGCTTTGGGTGGCACGTGCCGGTGTGGCTCGTAGCGGGCGGCGCGCTGTCGATGGCGGTGGTGCTGGCCGTGTTGCTGCCCTCGCAGATTGCATCGCCAGGCGCCAGCTTCAACGGCATGGCTAGCGTGGGGCGTCAGTGGCCGGTGCTGCGTGTATGGACGCGCACGCTGCTCTACTTCATTGCGATCTTCAGCGTTTTCTCGTACATCGGCCCGGTGCTGCTGGCCTTGAATCCGCTGACGCCGGCGCAGCTCTCAGGCACGCTGGTGATGTTCGGGTTGTCCGGCGTTGTCGGCACCATTGTCGGAGGCTGGGCCGGAGACCGCTTCGGGCCTGTGCGGACACTGCGGGTGCAACTGTCGGTGCTGGCACTGATGATGGTGATGGTGCCCCTCACCAAAGGCCACCCCTTGCTCACCGTGCTGGTGCTGATGGTGTGGGGCGTGTCCGGGTTCGGCATGATGTCACCGCAACAGGTGTTGCTGGCGACACATTCACCGCAACAGGCGCCCATCCTCATGAGCCTCAATGGTTCGATGCTTTATGTGGGGACGGCTCTGGGTGCGGTCTTCAGTGGCGCGATGGTCGCGCAGACCGGGTTCGCCAGGCTGGCCTGGGTCGGCGTGCCATTCGCGCTGCTGGCGCTGGGAACGCTCGCGTTCGACAGCCACAAGCGGCGCGGCGGACCACCGCAGTCGCCTGCGGTGTCCCGATAGCTCAATCGATCAACCGGTCAGTCGATCGATAGGCCACTGGCTTAGCGCGTGACCTTGGCGAGCAGGTAGCCTAACGCAAAGGCGCCAGCCACCACGGCCAGCGGGTTGGAGCGCACCTGCGCACGTGCGGCTTCGCTGTACTCCGAATGCCAGTCGATGACCTTCTCGCTGCCGGTGTCGAGCGTGCGCTCGAGGCGATCCACCGTCTCATGGGCCTTTTGCGCGACGCGATGGACCTTGCCCTCGGCGGCAGCGGTGCTCGATCCGTTCATGGACGTGGTCATGTTGTCTGCGGTCTCTGTGTTCATGGAAGTTCCCTTTGAGTGGCGTGGGTGTTGGCTAAAAAAATCGACAGCGGCGCTGTCGAGACACCCCTTACTGTAGGAACAAGGTCAGCAGCGCCATGTCAGGCAAAGGGCACGGAAAACTGTAGGACCTGTCCTGCCGCAGCTACCATTGCGCTCATGTCCAGCCCAGCCGTCACCCCGTTCGCGGGTTCGATCACCGATGTCGCCGGCATCGAGGTCGGCCATTTCACAGAGACACGTCGGCCCACCGGTTGCACCGTGATCATTGCCAGGGACGGCGCAGTCGCAGGTGTCGATGTACGCGGCGCGGCGCCCGGCACGCGCGAGACGGACCTGCTCGCACCGACCAATCTCGTGGAAACGATTCACGCCATCGTGCTGGCCGGCGGCAGCGCATGGGGGCTCGATGCAGCCAGCGGCGCAGTGAAATGGCTCGAAGAGCAAGGCGTGGGCTACGCCATCGGCCCCGCGCGTCTGCCGCTGGTGCCTGCTGCAGTGCTGTTCGACCTGTTGGTGGGCGATTCGTCGATACGGCCCGATGCGGCGGCGGGTTATGCGGCTTGCGAGGCGGCATCCACATCAGCTCCGGCCGAAGGCAACGTCGGCGCAGGCACGGGCGCGGCAGTGGGCAAGATCTTCGGCATCGACCGCGCCATGAAGGGCGGCATCGGGACGGCTTCGCTCACCGTCAATGGCGTGACCGTGGCCGCGCTGATCGCGTGCAATGCCTTGGGCGACGTGATTGATCCTGATACCGCGCAAGTGGTTGCGGGCGCACGCACGGCGGACGGCAAGTCATTGCTCGACACGCGGCGGGCCCTGCTTCGTGGCGAGTCGCCCAAGCCATTGATTGCCGGCTCGAACACGACCATCGGTGTGATCGCGACCGATGCCGTCATCAGCAAGGTACAAGCCTCGCGCCTGGCCACGATGGCCCACGACGGGCTCGCGCGCAGCATCAACCCGGTTCACACCATGTCGGACGGCGATACGCTGTTCGCGCTCGGGACCGGCAAGGCGGGGAAGAACCCCGGGATGATGGTGCTGGGGACGATGGCTGCGCAGGTGACTGCGATAGCGGTTGTGCGGGCGGTACGGGCGGCGATGGGGATCACCGCTGGCGGCTTGCATTTGCCAGCGGTGCGCGATCTTTGAGATGGATTGCGGATCAAGTCCGCAATGACAGCCTCAGCAAATTAATTGGAATCTGACCCCAATTAAGGATGCAATGACAGCTGGTAGTTGGTTGTCATGCCGGACTCGATCCGGCATCCACCGCGTAGCGGCTACGGCCTCGGCGCATCGCTCCGCCCTCAGATATGCAGCGCATGCCCCAATGCACGCAGCGCCGCCTCCTGCACCGCCTCGCCCAGCGTCGGATGCGCATGAATCGTCCCGCCAACATCTTCCAGCCGCGCGCCCATCTCCATCGACTGCGAGAACGCGGTCGATAGTTCCGACACACCTTTGCCGACCGCCTGCCAGCCGACGATGAGATGGTTGTCGCGGCGGGCCACCACGCGCACGAAACCATCGGTGGCTTCCAGCGTCATCGCACGGCCATTGGCCGACAGCGGGAACGAAGCCTCGATGCAATCCATGCCCGCCTTCTGCGCCTCGCCCGGCGTCAGCCCGACCACCACGACTTCCGGGTCGGTGAAGCACACCGCAGCAATGGCGGCCGGCTCGAAGCGGCGGTTCTTGCCCGACACGATTTCGGCCACCATCTCGCCTTGCGCCATCGCGCGATGCGCGAGCATCGGCTCGCCGGCCACATCGCCGATCGCCCAGACGTTGCGCATCGAGGTGCGGCATTGCGCGTCGATCTTCACGGCGCGGCCCGACATATCGAGCTGCAGCGATTCGAGCCCGAAGCCTTCGGTGCGCGGCTTGCGTCCCACGGCCACCAGCACACGATCTGCCGGCAGCGCGAATTCATCGGCATGCGCGCTGCGCACCCGCACGCCCGTGCCCGCGTCGCTCTCATGCAGACCCTGCACGCTGCAACCCAGGTGCAGCACCACGCCCAGCCGCTTGAGCGACGCCATCACCGGCCGCGTCAACGCCTCGTCATAAGTCGGCAGGATGCGCTCGGTCGCTTCGACCACCGCGACTTCCACACCCAGCTTGCGGTACGCCATGCCCAGTTCCAGCCCGATGTAGCCCGCGCCGACGACGACGAGCCGCTTTGGCAACTTCTCGGGCGCAAGCGCCTGGGTCGATGAGATCACCGCGCCGCCAAACGGCATGGATGCCAGTTCCACCGGCACCGATCCGGTTGCCAGCAGCAGGTGCTCGCACTCGATGCGCACCGGCTCGCCCTCTTTGGTCGCAACATCGACCGTCTTGCCGTCGACGATGCTGGCCCAGCCCTTGACCACCTGCACGCCGTTCTTGCGCAAAAGGCCGCCAACGCCACCCGTGAGCCGCGTGACGATGCCGTCCTTCCACTGCACGGTTTGGGCGATGTCGATCATCGGCGCCTGAACCTGTATGCCCATCGCCGATGGGCCGCCGTTCCAGTGGCGCGCTTTCTCGAATTCCTCGGCAGCATGGATCAGCGCCTTGGACGGAATGCAGCCGATGTTCAGGCAGGTGCCGCCCAGCGCTTCGCCTTCGACCAGGATGGTCTGGACCCCGAGCTGACCCGCGCGAATGCCCGCGACATAGCCGGCGGGTCCGCCGCCGATGATCAGGAGTTTGGTATGGAGTGTCTTCATGCGTTCACTCCACCAGCAGCATCGCAGGCGCTTCGAGCGTTGCGCGTATCGCCTGAACGAATTCGGCAGCGTGCAGGCCGTCGATCACGCGGTGATCGAACGACGACGACAGGTTCATCATCTTGCGCGCGACCACCAGGCCGCCTCGCATCATCGGCCGTTCGACCACCCGGTTGACGCCGATGATGGCGACCTCGGGGTGGTTGATGACCGGCGTGGTGACGATGCCGCCCAGCGCGCCCAGGCTGGTGATGGTGATGGTCGATCCGGTCAGCTCTTCGCGCGACGCCTTGCCGGTGCGCGCGCCTTCTGCGAGCCGGGCGATCTCTGTCGAGGTGGACCACAGGTCGTGCGACTCGGCATGACGCAGCACCGGCACCATCAGGCCCGCCTCGGTCTGCGCAGCGATGCCCAGGTGCACACCGCCATATTGCGTGACCACGCCGGCGTCGTCGTCGAAGCGCGCATTCATCTGCGGAAACTCGCGCACCGCGAGCACGACGGCGCGTGCGATCAGCGGCAGCATGGTGAGCTTGCCTCGCGTGGCTGCGTACTTTGCGTTGAGCTTGGCGCGCAGGTCTTCCAGTTCGGTCACGTCGATTTCCTCGACATAGCTGAAGTGCGGAATGCGGCGCTTGGCCTCCTGCATCTTCTGCGCGATCTTGCGGCGCAGGCCGATGACGGGAATCTGCTGTTCCTCGTGGCGTTCGGCATACATCGCATTGCCGCGAGCAGCCGTTGCGGGCTGGCCGCGCGAGGCGAGGTACACATCGAGGTCTTCGTGCAGGATGCGGCCTGCAGGGCCACTGCCGTTGACGAATCGCAGCTCGATGCCCAGTTCCCAGGCGCGGTGGCGCACGGCGGGCGATGCGATGGGTTTGTCGCCGGCGGGGCGGGTGGGGGGTTGGGG
>NZ_JANU01000018.1 GCF_001044395.1 Caenimonas sp. SL110 | reverse complement strand
GGGCTCGCCGCCATGCCGGACGTGGTTGACCAGGTCGCGCTCGCCCGCCTCTACGGCGAGCCGCTGTTCGCGATGCCCACCGACCTGTACATCCCGCCGGATGCACTGGAGGTGTTCCTCGAAGCCTTCGAAGGTCCTCTGGACCTGTTGCTCTACCTCATCCGCAAGCAGAATTTCAACATCCTCGACATCCCGATGGCGGGCGTCACGCGCCAGTACCTGGTGTACGTCGAGGAAATCCGCAGCCGCAACCTCGAACTCGCCGCCGAATATCTGCTGATGGCCGCGATGCTGATCGAGATCAAGTCGCGCATGCTGCTGCCACCCAAGAAGACCGCCGAGGGCCAGGAGCCTGAAGACCCGCGCGCAGAACTGGTGCGGCGCCTGCTCGAATACGAGCAGATGAAGCTGGCCGCCGCGCGCCTGAACGAAGCGCCGCAAATGGGCCGCGACGTGCTGCGCGCACAGGTCTATATCGAGCAGGCCCTGCAGCCGCGCTTTCCGGATGTGAACGTGGTCGATCTGCAGGAGGCGTGGCGTGACATCGTGCGCCGTGCCAAGCTCATCCAGCATCACCGGATCACGCGCGAGGAGCTGTCGGTGCGCGAACACATGAGCATCGTGCTGCGGCACCTGCAGGGCCGCAAGTTCGTCGAGTTCGAGAACCTCTTTGACATTTCGCGCGGCATGCCGGTGTTGATCGTCACGTTCATCGCGATGCTGGAGCTCGCCAAGGAAACGCTGATCGACATCACCCAGGCCGAGGCCTTCGCCCCCATCTATGTACGGCTGGCCTACCACCCGGCCTAGGACCCTTTCATGCCCGTGAATACTCCGCCCCATGCTTTCGATGTGCTGATCGTGGGCAGCGGCCTTGCCGGCCTCACCGCAGCGCTGCACCTGGCGCCAACACGCCGGGTCGCAATCATCACCAAGCGCACGATGAGCGACGGCTCCAGTGGATGGGCCCAGGGCGGCATCGCGGCCGTGCTGGGCGAAGGCGATTCGTTCGCATCGCATGTGGACGACACCCTGGTCGCAGGCGCGGGCTTGTCCGACCTGGATGCAACCCGCTACGTCGTGGAGCACGCACCGGAGGCCGTGGAGTGGCTGCGCGAACTGGGTGTGCCGTTCTCGCAGGAAGCGGGGCAACTGCACCTCACGCGCGAGGGCGGCCATAGCGCGCGGCGCATCGTGCATGTGACTGATGCAACCGGCGCCGCCGTGCAACGCACGCTGATCGAAGTCGTGCGCAAGACACCCAACATCTCGCTGTTCGAGCATCACACGCTGGTGGACCTGATCACCAGCCAGAAGCTCGGCGTGGGCTCCACCAACGGGCCGACCTGCCTGGGCCTGTACGCGCTCGACGAAGAAACCGACAACGTCATCACCTTCCGCGCGCCCGAAACGATTCTGGCAACCGGTGGTGCGGGCAAGGTTTATCTCTACACCACGAACCCGGACACATCGACTGGCGACGGCATCGCTGCGGCCTGGCGCGCGGGTTGCCGCGTGACCAACATGGAGTTCATCCAGTTCCACCCGACCTGCCTTTATCACCCGCAGGTCAAGTCGTTCCTCATCACAGAGGCGGTTCGCGGCGAAGGCGGTCACCTGCTGCTGCCGCCTTCGGCAGGCGGCACGCGCTTCATGCCGCTGCACGACGACCGCGCCGAACTCGCGCCGCGCGATGTGGTCGCACGCGCAATCGATTTCGAGATGAAGAAGCACGGTGTCGATTGCGTGTACCTGGACATCTCGCACCAGCCGCCGGAGTTCGTGAAGGAGCACTTCCCCAACATCTATGCGCGCTGCCTGCAGCTGGGCATCGACATCACGAAAGAGCCGATACCTGTGGTGCCGGCCGCGCACTACACCTGCGGCGGCATCCACACCGACCTGGCGGGCCGCACCGACCTCAAGGGCCTGCACGCGATTGGCGAGACGGCCTACACCGGCCTGCACGGCGCGAATCGCCTGGCCAGCAACTCGCTGGTCGAGTGCATGGTGTTTGCAAGAGCGGCGTCCAGCGACATCCTCTCCCACGAACTGCCGGAACCACCGGAGCTGCCGGCATGGGACGAGAGCCGTGTCACCGATGCGGACGAGACTGTCGTCATCTCGCACAACTGGGACGAGCTGCGCCGCTTCATGTGGGACTACGTGGGCATAGTACGCACCAACAAGCGGCTGGAGCGCGCGTCGCATCGCATTGCCCTGCTGCAGGAAGAAATCCAGGAGTTCTACGCCAACTTCCACGTCACGCGCGACCTGCTGGAACTGCGCAACCTGGTGACGGTCGCCGACCTGATCGTGCGGTCCGCGCAGGCGCGCCATGAAAGCCGCGGCGGCCATTTCATCAAGGACTATCCGCAGCTCGAAGACGTCGCGCATCCGACGATACTCACGCCGGGTTGATCCGGCTGACGCGGCTGAAGCGGCTCAAGCGGCCGCTCGATCAGGCCCGTCAACCCCGAGGCTGGGGGGTGCAACTTCGGAACATTCAGTCACAAGCGGTTGCAGATTGTCTCAATCTGGGGAGAATCGTTCTGACATTTGCTGTCGGAGTTGTGTATGAGCTGGACCCAGGAAATCGAAACGGTTGAGTTGAAAAACCTCTGCGACCTGGCAATGGTCGACGGGATCGTCAACTACAACGAACTCCTGCAGATATTCGGCGCCGCGGCCATTGCCGGCATCACGGCGACCGAATTCGCGGACCTCAAGGATGTGTCGTCCCAGGGTGGAGCCTCATTCGCCAACGACTACCTGCGGCACATCGCCTCGCAAGCCACTGGCAGCAACTTCGCCAATGACTCTTTCTGGGGTGGCACCAACACCACCGTCGATGTCGTGGACACGTCCGATATGGCGGCTGGCATCGACGCCGAGGCGGCGTACCGCCTGATTGGTGAGTGGTTTCTGGGAACGGACCTGCCGATGCCCGTGGCGGGCGGCGATCCGGCCACCGGGAAGGCTTCGACTTCGGTCCTGAGCTACGACCTGGCAACGGGCAGCCTGTTCGTGGGCGGCATTTCCGCGAGTGACGTCTACCAGGGTCAGGCGGGCGATTGCTACATGCTGGCGGCCCTGGGCGCCGTGGCTAACGAGAACCCGGCCCTGATCACCGGACTGTTCACCGACAACGGCAACGGAACCTACGGCGTACGCATGTACTGGTACGGCGCGCCGGTCTACACCACGGTGAACCTGTTGCTTCCCGTGCTCAAGGACGAAAAGCTGGGCTACGCGGGCAACCCCGACGATTCCCTTTCGGGCGAGCTGTGGGTTGCGCTGGTCGAAAAGGCCTATGCGCAGCTGAACCAGCAGGTGCCGATCAAGTACGAGATGCCCTGGTCCCCTGACAACAGCTACCAGGGCATAGAGGGAGGCATGGCCTATCCGCTGCTGCAGATCAGCGGCCTGCCGTACAAGACCTACAGCGGAAATTTCATCAACAGCGGCGACCCGCACAGTTTCGAGCACTTCTATTCCAACGATGTCACCACCTACAAGCAGGACATCGTCAACGCGCTGATGGCCGGCGGCGCGGGTTACCTCGGATCGCAGGTCGCCACAACAGGCACCAACGGGAACCGGGAACTGGTGTCGGGTCATGCGTTCATGATCCTGGGCTACAACCCCGCCACGGACAAACTCATCATCCGCAATCCATGGGGTGAAGGCGACGAAGGTGCAACCTACAACGTGCAGTTCGAGATCAGCATCGAATCCATCTGGGACACCGACGTCTACCTCGCCATCACCGACAGCGCGTTCACGCAGCCGGAGTACGGCTACACGCTGCTCAACGATTCGTCGGTGTCTTCCAACGCCGTCGATGAAGCCGGCACCATCACCTTCACATTGACCCGCGACGCGACGGGCACACAGTCGTCGGTGTGGCTCGCCTTCGGCAACGGCACGGCCACCAGCGGCACCGACTTCGGCGGGTTGTCGCAACTCGTCACCTTCTCGCCATACGACACAGTCAAGACGGTGAAGGTGTCCACCTTCGGCGATGCCCTGTTCGAGAGCACCGAGTCGTTCTCGGCAAGGCTGCTACCCAACATGTGGGACGCAACCGCGACACCGCTTGCCACGAGCACGGCCTACATCGAGAACACAACGCCGTCGCCCTTCACCTATTCGCTGGCCACGGCGGCGGTTATCGGCACCCCCGTGCTCGAAGGCGGCGCCGTGACCATCAACGTCACGCGAACGGGTGGCGCGAGTGCTTCCACCGTGTACTTCAGCACGCGTGCCTCCACCGCAGATTCCGCAGACTATGCAGACCTGGCGAAGTACGCCGTCACGTTCGCTGCGCACGAGACATTCAAGACAGTCACAGTCGCGATCGACCCGGACAAGCTGGCCGAGGCGAAGGAATCATTTTTCGTCGACCTGTTTCTCAATCCGGGTGACACCACCGCCAACCAGAGCATTGCGGCCTACATCGCCGATGTTCCGACGCCAAACTTCACCTATACCGTCACGTCGAACGGTGCAACCCAGGCAAGCGGCGTGAACGAAGGCGAGTCCATCGTTTTCACGATCAAGCGCAGCGGCATCGGCGCCGACTCGTCGGTCTATGTCTCCACGGCCGGCGTTTCCGCATCCGCCAATGACTTCACCGGCCTGCAAAAGTTGAAGGTGGACTTCGCGCCCAACCAGCAGTTCGCACAGGTGACGCTGAAGACATCGACCGACTTCTGGCTGGAGACGCCCGAGGCCGTGCGACTCGACATCTTCAAGAACCCGGCGGACATTGCGGCAGCAACATCGGGTACGGCGTGGATCAGGGATGTCCAGAAGGCGCTCTACAACTACAGCATTCCAGCTGCGACCACCACCGAGGGCGGCGCACTCGAATTCACCATCACGCGCGACGGCACGGGCACCGATTCGATGGTGTTCGTGAGCACGCTTGCGCAGACCGCACAGGAAGGCGACTACGCGCCCTTCACCAAGCAGCCCGTGGTGTTCGCGGCGCACGAGACCAGCAAGACGGTGACGGTGCAGACCTACGCGGACCGGCTCGACGAATCGATGGAGACCGTTTACCTGGGCCTGACCTGGGACCTGAACTCCAGCTCATCGACGATCGTGGGCATGGGCAACATCAACAACGCGGCGTTCACCGACTACGGCTACACCATCGCGTCCAGCGCCAATTCGTCCAGCAACACGGTGCTCGAAGGCGGCGTCGTCACGTTCACGATTGCGCGCAGCGGCTCCGGCTCGGCCTCGACGGTGTACCTGCGTACCGGCGCAGCGAGCGCGACGGCATCCGACTACGCACCGCAGTCGATGACGTCGCTCAGCTTCTCCGAGTTCGACACGAGCAAGACGTTCACCGTGCCGGTGCATACCGACGGTCGCACCGAAGGCATCGAGTATTTCTGGCTGGAGCTGTACGAGACCATGCAGGACACCGCGTACTCGGCGGTCGCCGCAGGCTATATCCAGGACGCGATCGCACCCAACTACAGCTACACCGTCAACTCCAGCGCGGGCACTTCGGCCACAGCCGCCAGCGAGGGCGATACCGTCAGCTTCACGATCACGCGTAGCGCAAGCGGTGCGCCATCCAGCGTTTTCGTGAGCACAACGGCAGCCAGCGCAGGCCAGGGCGACTACGCCGCACTGGACCGGCAGCAAGTGAGCTTTGCCGCGCACGAGACCACCAAGCTCGTCACCGTGCCGGTGTATCGCGATGCCGTGTCGGAGCGCCAGGAATACTTCGCGCTCGATGTGTTCGCCAACAGGCAGGACACCGCATCAGCCGCCTCCGCATTCGGCTATGTGAACGATGCGCCGCAGCCCGCATATGACTACTCGATATCCAGCAGCGCAGGCACCGCGCCAGGCGCAATGGCCGAAGGCGGCACGATCACTTTCACCATCACGCGAAGCGGCACCGGCAGCGACTCCACGGTTTACCTGTCCACCGCAGCCAACAGCGCGAACGCCACCGACTTTGCGGCCCTGAACCTGGAGCCGCTCACTTTCAAGGCGAACGAGAACGTCAAGACTGTCACCGTCCAGACCTGGCTGGACGCGGGGACCGAAGGCATCGAATCGTTCTGGATGGAACTGCGCAAGAACCTCACGGACGTGGGCGAGTCGGCCCATGCGCAGGGCGTCATCAAGGACACGGCAGTGACCGACTACGGCTACACCGTCACGGGTCCGTCGGTCGATGTGGCCGAAGGTCATGAAGCTGCATTCGTCATCACGCGAAGCGGCACCGGCACGGCATCCACGGTCTATGTCAGCACGTATGGTGCGGACGCATCCGATATCGAGCCGCTCGATCAACACCCGGTGAGTTTCGCCGCCGGCGAGACCAGCAAGACCGTGTACGTGCCGATCCACAAGGACGGCCGCGCCGAGCTACTCGAATCGTTCTGGCTGCAGGTGTACGAGTACCTTGGCGACGCGCAGCCCACGGCATCGGACAACGCACGCATTGCCGACACGCCCGCTTCCACCACCACCTTCACGATCACGTCCAGCAATGCGACGCCCGAGACAGCGGTGCAGGAAGGCAGCGGCGTTGTGTTCTACGTCACGCGCCAGGGCAGCACCGCGCAGGCTGAGATCGCCTATGTGAGCATCGTCGCGGGCACGGCCGGCGCATCGGATCTGCAACTGATGGAATATGTTCCGCTGCACTTCCTGCCGGGCGAATCGGAGGCTTCATTCAGCACCTCCGCGCTGGTCGATACGACTGACGAAGTGATCGAGTCGTTCTGGGCGGGTGTCTACCGCAACCATGGCGACGCGCAGCCGCACGCGGTGGCCCTGGGCTATATCGACGACGCGCCCGACTCGCCGCTCTATACGATCACGTCGAGCGCGGGCACGTCGGGTGCCGCGGTTTCGGAAGGCGGCGCGATCACATTCACCATCAGCCGGCCGTCAGCCGCAGCGTCCGCAGTCGTTTTCGTTTCGACAGCAAACGGCTCAGCGCAAGCAGGCCCCGACTACACCGCGCTGGATTTCGAAGCGGTGTTCTTCGACGAGGGCGAGACCACGGCGCAGGTGGTGGTCAACACAGTCGCCGACGCGAACACAGAGCCGGTCGAAAGCCTGTCGCTGGACCTGTTTCTCAACTGGAGCGACACGCAGGCGCAAGCCAGCAGCGTGGGCTACCTGAAAGACGGCCCGTCATGGAGCATCACCTCCAGCGGCGGCAATGCGTCGACCGCCGTCGCAGAAGGCCAGGACATGGTCATCACAGTCACGCGCAGTTTCGGCGGTGACGCGGCGACGGTTTATGTGAGCACCGTGGACAACGAGGCCAACCACTTCGGCGACTTCCATGCGCTCACCAAACTGCCGGTCAGCTTCGCAGCCAATGAGACCAGCAAGCAGGTCCTGATCCCGATACAGCCCGACCGCATCAACGAGGGCGTCAAATCGTTCTGGGTCGATCTGTACCTGACGCAATCCCAGCCGAGCTTTACCACTTACACATGGGCCTATGTGAAGGACGGCCCGGTCAACGACATCAGCTACGACTACACCGTCACCTCGTCTGCCAACTCGCATGGCACGGCAGTGACCGAAGGCGGCACGGTCACGTTCACCATCACCCGCAGCGGTACGGGGACCGTCTCGACGGTATGGGCCGACACCGCCTATGCCATCGCCTACATCAACGACTTCGTGGCGCGCGACCGTGTCCCCATCAAGTTCGCAGCCAACGAGACGGTGAAGACCTTCACGGTGCAGACGAACAGCGATGCGGTTGTCGAGAACATCGAGAACTTCTACGTCTTTCTCTACGAAAACTTCTACGACAACGACACGCCCGGCAACGCGGTGGCTTACGGCGAAGCATTCATCAGCAACACGGCGGCCCTGCCCCTGGCCGCGCCCGAAGCTGCGGTCGTGCAATCCACCGAAATCCACCTCGCATATCCAGGCCACACGGTCAGCGAATTCACCAATCCCCATGCGTTCGCCGCCATCCTCGATGACGGCTCGGTCGTCTCCTGGGGCCAGTCCACCCAGGGCGGCGACAGCACCAGCGTGCAGGCCTGGCTCGATGGCCGCATCGACGCGAGCCAGATCTATTCCAGCGTCGGCGCGTTCGCTGCCTTGCGCGCTGACGGCGCCGTGGTGGCCTGGGGCGATGCAAGCGCCGGTGGCAGCATGGGCGCTGCCGCCGCGCAGCTCACCGGACAGAATCCGGCCGTCTCCCTGGCATCGACCGAAAGCGCGTTTGCCGCACTTCGCGCCGATGGGTCAGTGGTGACGTGGGGCCACGCCAGCTTTGGTGGCAATACAGATACAGCCGCCGCTGCGCTGTCGGGCGCGGTGGATGTCGTTTCGCTCTACTCAAACAGCAGCGCGTTTGCAGCGCTTCGCGCGGACGGATCGGTCGTGACCTGGGGCCTGGCTGGCTACGGCGGTGACAGCACTGCCGTGGCTGCGAGCGTGAACGGTTCGGTCGATGTCGAACAGGTGCTGGGTACCGGCGCAGCGTTCGCCGCATTGCGCGCCGATGGCAGCGTCGTGGCGTGGGGCAGCACCAGTGCGGGCGGCAGCCTGGGCGCAGCAGCGGCGTCGCTCACGGGTGCCGTCGATGCCGTGCAGCTTTTTTCAACACCCACGGCATTCGCCGCCTTGCGCAACGACGGCTCGGTGATCGCCTGGGGCGATGTGAACGGCGGCGGGTCACTGGCTGATGCAGCAGCCGTGGACGGCACCATCCATGTCGTCGATATCACCGCCAGCACAGCCGCATTTGCAGCACTGCGCCAGGACGGCTCTGTCGTGACCTGGGGAGACCCGATGGCAGGCGGCGACTCTTCCGACGTGGCTGCACAACTGAACGGCGCATCGGACGTTTCATCCATCGCCGCAACACAGCTGGCATTTGCCGCACTGCGCACCGATGGCTCGGTTGTGACCTGGGGCTATGCCGGGCATGGCGGGGATTCGAGCGGCGTGGCCGCAGCGCTGGACGGAACCGTGGACGTCGTCTCGCTCGTCGCGAACGAGCGCGCGTTCGCAGCATTGCGAGCCGATGGTTCTGTCGTCACATGGGGCGACGATCTGGCCGGTGGAGACAGCAGCGCCGACGCAACGGCGCTAAACGGTTCAGTCGATGTCGTGCAGCTGATTGCGAGCGGGGCCGCGTTCCTCGCGTTGCGCAGCGATGGCTCCACGGTGACCTGGGGCGACGCCGGACACGGCGGCGTCGGTCTCGACCTGGGCGATGTCAGCGCAGCGGCCAGCGTGCTCTCCGACGACCGCTTCAGCGACGTCACACCGCAAAGCCTGCAAGGCGGGGCCGGACCGGACATCCTCACCGGCGGTTCGGGCGCAGACCAGATCAACGGCCTGGGCGGCACCGACCGGCTGTTTGGCAGCGGTGGCAACGACACGATCAATGGCGGCGCCGGCATCGACTATGCAAGTTTCGACGGCGCAGGGTCCCGCTACACGATCAGTGCAGCCCAGGTCACGGACACATGGGGTTTCGAAGGGACGGACACGCTGGCGCAGGTCGAGCGCTTCGAATTCGCAGACCAATGGCTGGCGATGGACCTGGACGGCAACGCAGGCGTCTCGGCCAAGCTGATTTGCGCTGTCTTCGGACCCGAACTCGTCGCGAACCCCGCGGTCGTGGGCATCCTGCTGGGCTACGCCGACATGGGAATCCCCTACGAAACACTGATGTACTACTCGCTCGAATACGCCCTGGGCGCGGGCGCGAGCAACGACGCGGTGGTCAAACTCATCTATCGCAACGTCGCAGGCTTTGAAATCGATCCGGACAGCCTGGCGCTCTACACGGGGTACATCAACGACGGCGTCGTGACGCAGGCCCAGTTCAGCGTGATCGCTGCGGACACGATCTACAACGCAGCGCGCATCGATCTGGCAGGTCTCGCGCAGCACGGGCTCGAATACGATTGGTGATGCAACTTTTGTGGCCCTCACGCGAGCATCTCCCCGGCTTCGTTGCAGCACTGGAGCGCGGCTGGTCGGCGGACAACATTCGCGGCGAAGCCGCCGCACTGGAGACTCTGGCTGCGATCCATCAGGACGCCGACGCGTTTCTTGCCTCCTGCGTCGATCGCGAAGCCAGAGGCGCGCCGATTCCGTTGCCCGATGGCAGCCTGGCGAAGCGCCTCCCGAGCTACGTGCGCTGGATGTGGGACGGCGAGTTTTGCGGCAGCATCAACTTCCGCTGGCAGCACGGCACATCCGCCCTGCCACCACGCGTGCTGGGCCATATCGGCTATGCGGTGGTGCCGTGGAAGCAGCGGCGCGGCTATGCGACCCGGGCGCTCGCACTCATGCTGCAAGAAGCGCACAGCGAAGGACTGGACCATGTGATCGTGACCTGCGATGACACGAACCTGCCGTCGCGGCGCGTCATCGAAGCCAACGGCGGCTACCTCGTCGAACAGTTCACCAAGCCGCCCGAGTTCGGCAGCAAGCCGTCACTGAAGTACCGGATCGACCTCCGATAGGTCGGATGTCATGCCGGACGCGATCCGGCATCCACCGCGAAGCGGCGACAGCGTTTGATCAGGCATGGATTGCGGATCAAGTCCGCAATGACAGCCGTCCAGGTGTCGCCGCGCTTTCAGGTGACTGCCCCGTCAGCTTCACGCAGCGCCGATATCCGGCACCAGTGAACCAGCCGGTTTTCCAGACTTCAACGCCGCAGTGAACGCCAGCATCCTGTCAATCGGCACCCGGGCACGCAGGCCGAGTGCAGGATCGACGTGAATCTCGTTGGTGCCGGTTTCCAGCACATGCGCAAGACCCGCCAGGCTGTTCATCGCCATCCAGGGGCAGTGCGCGCAGCTCTTGCACGTCGCGCTGTTTCCGGCGGTGGGCGCTTCGATGAAGAACTTGTCCGGGTTGAGCGTGCGCAGCTTGTGCATCATCCCGTTGTCGGTGGCGACTATGAATTCCTTCGCGTCCATCTCGCGCGCCGCGCGCAGGATGGCCGAGGTCGAACCCACCGCATCGGCCAGCGCGACGACATCGGCGGGCGACTCGGGGTGCACCAGCACCTTCGCGTTGGGATACTGCTTCTTGAGGTCTTCGAGCTCGAACGCCTTGAACTCGTCGTGCACGATGCACGAGCCGTTCCATAGCACCATGTCCGCGCCTGTCTGACGCTGGATGTAGGAGCCCAGGTGCTTGTCGGGCGCCCAGAGGATCTTGTGGCCCTTGTCCTTGAGCGCCTTCACGATATCGACCGCGCAACTCGAGGTGACGAGCCAGTCGGACCTGGCTTTCACCGCTGCGCTGGTGTTCGCGTAAACCACGACCGTGCGATCGGGATGCTGGTCGCAAAACGCAGAGAACTCCTGGGCCGGGCAACCCAGGTCGAGCGAACAGGTCGCATCGAGGTCGGGCATGAGGACGCGCTTTTCGGGTGAGAGGATCTTGGACGTTTCGCCCATGAAGCGCACACCCGAAACAACCAGCGTCTGCGCCGGATGGTCGCGGCCAAAGCGCGCCATCTCCAGCGAATCGCTCACGATGCCGCCGGTTTCTTCTGCGAGGTCCTGCAGGTCGGGGTGCACGTAATAGTGCGAGACCATCACCGCATTGCGCGCTTTCAACAGGCGCCGGATGCGGTCCTTGAGTTCGGCGCGTTCCTCAGGCAAGGGCTCCACTGGCACACGCGCCCATGCAAACCGTGTGTCGCACGCGGTCCCCGCATCGGCGTCGCCGGATTGCGGTTGCGGATGCTCGTATTCGACGTCGAAGATCGGAATGACGGTGCTCATCACAGCTCCTTCAGGCGCATCGAAAAGTCGATGGCCTGCACGTTCTTGGTCAATGCGCCGATCGAGATCCGATCGACGCCGGTTTCGGCGAGTTCGCGCACGCTGTCCAGCGTGACCCCGCCCGATATCTCCAGGATGGCGCGCGAGTCATTGATGCGGACGGCTTCGCGCAACGTGGGCAAATCCATGTTGTCGAGCAGCACCATCTTCGCGCCTGCCTCCAGTGCCTCGGCCAGCTGAGCGAGCGTTTCCACTTCGATCTCGATGAAAGAAGCACGGGCCGCCGACTGCGCGGCAGCCTGCAACACCTGCGTCACGCCACCGGCAGCGGCGATGTGGTTTTCCTTGATGAGCACGGCGTCATGCAAGCCGATTCGGTGATTGGTCCCGCCGCCAGTTCGCACCGCATATTTTTGCGCCAGGCGCAGGCCCGGCAAAGTCTTGCGGGTATCGACGATTTGCGCCTTGGTGCCGCGCACGGCTTCCACATAGATCGCGGTTTTGGTCGCGACTGCGCTGAGCAGCTGCAGGAAATTGAGCGCCGTGCGCTCTGCCGTGAGCAACGCGCGCGCCGTGCCTTCGATCTCCAGCACGACCTGGTCAGCGTCGCAGCGCTGGCCTTCGCCGACAAGCCAGGTGACCTGCGCCGAAGGCTCGATCTGCCTGACGGCGGCTTCAACCCACGGCCGGCCGCAGATCACTGCGCTTTCACGCGCCAGGATGCGGGCGCGTGCACGGGTGGCGGCAGGCACCAGCGCGGCAGTGAGGTCGCCATCGCCGACGTCTTCGGCAATCGCGCGTGCCACATCGCCAGCTGCCAGCTGGGCCAATGCGGCGGAAGAAAAATCAAATGTGGAAGTCATTGCCGGCAAGCATAGCGGCAACCTGCAGGTCCTGTTGTCCGCCGCCGCTACTTCACGCCCAGCGCAAGCCGCTGGATCACTTCGCCGTAGCGCTGGCTGGCGCGGCGCAAGACTCGGCTGAAATCGTCGCTGGTTCCCCCGACAGGCTCCTGGCCGGAATCTCGCATGACCTTGGCAACTTCAGGGTCTGCGAGCACGCGGTTGAAGTCACGCACCAGTTCCCGCACGCGTGCCGCCGGGGTCGCCGCCGGAACAAATATGCCGGAGAACCCCTCGATCACGAATTCGGGCCACACGTCATTGATCACGGCAAGGCGGGCGTACGGGGGCGGCAGGTTCTGCGTTGCCGACACGCCAATGATCCTGACGCGGCCGGCCTCGACCATGCGTGTCACGGCTTCAAAGTTGCAGAACATCACATCGCCCAGCCCTGCCACCGTCGCCTGCAATGCAGGCGCGACGCCTGCGTACGGAATGGTCGTCGATCGGCCTCGAACCCTTGCGCGAAACTGCTCGCAAGCCATGTTGGAAACGCCGGGTGCCGCAATGCAGTTGAGTCCGCCCTCACGCGATGCCGCAGCTTCTTCGAGCGCGCGCAGCGAGGTGACCGCAGACGCGATGGGCACCACGACCGCGTAACGTTCGGTCGAAACCTGCACCACCGGCAACAGGTCGTCCGGCAGCGAGAACGACAGCTTGTGCGTCCAGGGGATCATGGCCATCGCCGTTGCGTGATAGAGCACCGTGCGGCCGTCGGGCTGGGCCCGCACCACCGCCTCGATACCGATCACGGTGTTGCCACCGGGCCGGTTGTCCACCATCCAGGTGTCGCCGGTAACGGCCGGCAGCCTGGACGTGAGCAGGCGGGCGGTGTTGTCGAGGTTGCCGCCCGGTGGCGCCGGGGTCACCATTCGCATCATCCGCGACTCCTGCGCCGCAGCCGGTGCCATCGCGACAGCAGCCAGCACACCGGCAAGGGCGATTCCTGCCCATCGCATGTGAGCCTTGCGCAGCGCCATCAACTCGCTGCCCGGGCCTGGGTGCGGGCGGCGCTGGCCCTGGTCGCCAGCGCTGCCAGCTCCTTGCGGATCACCTTGCCGCCTTCGTTGCGCGGAAGGGCATCGACCTGGAACACGGCCGCTGGAACCATGGTCCGGCCCAGCACTTCCCGGCATCGCTTCCTGACTGCTGCACCCTCGACCCTGGCTTCGGACACCACCAGCGCGACCATGAGCTGCTCGCCCGATTCGTTCTGCATGGCGAGCACTGCGCACTCGGTCACTGCCGGATCGCGCGCGATGGCTTCCTCGACCACGGAGGCATCGACCTTGTGGCCGCCCATGTTGATCACTTCGCCGCCGCGCCCGGCCAGGAAAACCAGGCCGTCCTTGCTGATGGCACCGCGGTCGGCGGTCTTGAACCAGCCAGCGTCAAAGGCTTCATCCAGCTGCGGTTCCTGTTCGCCAGCCGGGTGCACATAGGCCGTGGCAAGCCCGGGCGAACGGATGGCGATGCGGCCGACCTTGCCGAACGGCAAGTGCTCGCCGTCATCGCCCAGCACGCGCGCCTCCACCCAGGGCAGCAGCCGGCCCGCACTGCCCGGACGCTGGCGCTGCACCTCCTCATCGAGCACCGCGACCGCGCCAGTTTCTGTCGATCCGTAGTTGATGCCGAGGTTGGGACACAGATACTGGCGAAGCGATTGCTGGACACCCGGCGCGACCACCGCGCCGCCGACGCACAAGGTTCGCAAGGCTGGTGGCCGCTCCTTGTAGGGCGAGCCTTCCTTTCGTGCCACCTCCACCAGCCGGATCGCGTTGTTGGGGCTGGTGACAAGCAGCGTCACGTTTTCCTTTCGCAGCAGGTCCATGGTCTCGGCGAAACCCTCGCCCTGGCGCACCACGACGCCGCCGTTGAACAGGGCGCGCATCCAGTAGCTGCACGAGAAGGTGAGTTCGAGCCCCATGAAAATCATCAGGCGCTCCGGGCTTTCGGCCGGATAGATGATCCGGGAAAGCTGGGATCGCATGATGGCCGAGCTGTGCGAATAGCTCACCGCCTTGGGCCGGCCCGTGGTGCCCGACGACATCGCGATTCGCCAGATGTCCTGCGGCTCCATCAATGCGATCGACACTTCGCTGCCGTCATCGAGCTTGGCCAGCTCGGCCAGGCTGAGTGCCGGCACCCCTGGCGTCTCGGGCATGGTCAAGCCGTTGAGGTGATGCACGATGAGCTTGGCGCCATGGCCGCGGGCCAGGGCCAGGTTGCGGCGCGCAATCGGGATCGAGATCGCGCCGATCCATGCAATCGCCAGCGGCAGCATGATTTGCGGAACGAATGTGTTGGCGGTAATGGCGACGATGTCGCCCCGGCCGATACCGGCTTTGGTCAACTGGCTCGCGATGCGGCCCACCCGCTGCATCAATCCGCCGTAGCTGATGGTGAGGTCGCTCGCCACGAGGGCCGGTTGGTTTGAAAATGCAAGCGCCTGCCGCGCCAGGGGTTCAACGAGGTTCATGACTTGAATGGATCAATGGGTGCGCCCCATGAGGCGCTGGATTGAAGGAATGCTCCGCTGGCATTGTGCGCCCGGGGACTACGCGCGAATCTTCGCACATCGTGGAAGAATCACTTATGGAAACCGAACACACGACGAGTGAACCGACACGCGCAGAGATCGTCCATTCAAAGGGCGCGGCAGTGCTTGAATTCGGCACCGGTTGGTGCGGCTACTGCCGCGCGGCCCAGCCCCTGATCGCGGGGGCCCTGGCGGGCCACGACGGCGTACGTCACATCAAGGTCGAAGATGGCAGCGGACGCCCCCTGGGACGCTCCTACCAGGTCAAGCTGTGGCCGACGCTGGTCTTCCTGAAAGATGGCATCGAGCTTGCCCGGGTCGTGCGTCCGCGCAGCCTCGACGAGGTGCGCGATGCGCTGGACAGGATCGATCCCTCAGGCGGCTGAATTTCAGGCGGTCTCGGCAACGGGGCCCCGGCCCATCAGGTCGCCTACCGCCCGCATCGCATCAATCCTGCCATCGAGCAAAGCCACCACGGCCCGCGAGATCGGCATTTCGACGCCCAGGTGGTCGGCGCGCGCGACCACTGTCCGGGCGCTGTAGACGCCCTCCGCCACATGGCCGAGCGACTCGACCGCCTCCTGCAAAGTCCGTCCCTGGGCCAGCATCAGGCCGACCTGGCGATTGCGGCTGAGATCGCCAGTGGCGGTCAGGACCAGATCGCCCAGGCCGGACAGCCCCATGAACGTTTCTGACTGCGCGCCCAATGCGACACCCAGGCGGGTCATTTCGGCCAGGCCACGGGTGACGAGGGCGGCGCGGGCGTTGAGGCCCAGTGCAAGGCCGTCGCACAGGCCTGTCGCGATAGCCAGCACGTTCTTCACCGCTCCACCGACTTCAACGCCGACAAGGTCGTCGTTGGCATAGATACGCATGTTGCCGCCGTGAAAGGCCTTCACAAGGGCATCGCGCACCGGGGCAAATTCACTGGCTGCGACCAGCGCCGTGGGCTGTCCGCGCGCGACTTCGAGGGCGAAACTCGGTCCGCTAAGGACGCCGCCCATGAGGTGGGGAGAAACCTGGGCGCATACCTCATGACCCAGCAAGCCATCAGCTCCCGCTATCGAAGCTTCGAAACCCTTGCAAAGCCACGCCAGCGGCCCGCTGTGGTCCCTGAGTTCTTCCAGCTTTTGCCGCAGCCCCGCCATGGGGGTGGCAACGATCACCAGGTCGGCATCAGACGCCAGCAGCGCAACGGGTTGCCCGGCTTGCGAGCCGATGGCGAGCCGGGGCGACAGCTCCACCCCCGGCAGGTAGCGCCGGTTTTCGCGTTCGCTGCGAATCGCCAGCGCCTGGGCGGCGTCACGGGCGACCAGCGTCACATCATGCCGCGCCGCCGCAGCCGATGCCAGCGCCGTGCCCCAGGCGCCCGCACCGAAGATCACGACTTTCATCGCTGGCTGCTAGACGGCTGTGCGGCCGGGAACAGGCATTGAAGGCTCAGGCCGAGGTGATGATGGGCGAAGGCGCCGGGCTTTGCGATTCGGCCTGCGTCTGCTGCTGCTCGTACATGGCCTGGAAGTTGATCTCGGCCAGGTACACCGGAGGGAAGCCGGCGCGCGTCACGATGTCCGACACATTGCCGCGCAGGTACGGATAAACGATCTGCGGGCAAGCGATGCCCAGGACCGGGTTCATCTGCTCGGGCGGCAGGTTGCGGATCTCGAAGATGCCGGCCTGCTTGGCCTCGACCAAAAACACCGTCTTGTCCTTGACGGTGGTGGTGACGGTGGCGGTGACGCAGACCTCATACACGCCATCGGCGACAGGGGCGGCTTCAACACCCAACTGGATGTCAACGGCAGGCTGCTCGGATTCAAGCAGGATGGATGGGGAATTGGGCTGCTCGAGCGACGCTTCCTTGAGATAGACGCGCTGGATCTGGAAGACGGGGTCTTGCTGCTGCTGGTCGGCCATGGGGTTTCTTTCGGTCAATACAAAGCCCGCTCGAATATCCGCAGATGCCGGACTTCAGCGGGCCAATTTCAGGTGAAGGCGGATTATCTCAGGAGCGCTGGGTGCTTCAGGAGCGCTGGGGCTCGCCCTGCAGCAGCGCGGCCAGGCCGCCGCGACTGTCGAGCGCCATCAGGTCATCGCAGCCCCCGACGTGGGTGTCGCCGATGAAGATCTGCGGCACGGTGCGCCGGCCGGTCATCTCCATCATCTTCATGCGCTCGTCGGGATGCATGTCAACGCGCACCTCGTCGATGCTGTCAACGCCGCGGGCCTTGAGAATCTGCTTGGCGCGAATGCAATAAGGGCAAACGGCGGTGGTGTACATCTTGACGGTCTGCATGGGGCGGGTCTCGTTGCTGTTTGTACGTGATTCTGGTGCTTGCCGACACGCTCGCGTGTCAGGCTTTTTCGATTGGCAGGTTCGCGTCTTTCCACGCTTTCAGTCCGCCTGCGAGCACCTGGGCCTTGTCGTAGCCCAGCTGTTTGGCGGTGGCCAGCGCGCGGTTGGCGCGAGCGCCGCTGGCACACACGAGGATCAGCGGAACCGTCTTGTTCTTGACGACTTCCGGCAGGCGCTTTTCCAGTTCACCGAGCGGAACGCTCTTGGCGCCGCCCACATGGCCGGCCGCGTATTCCTCGGTTTCGCATACATCCACGACGACCGCGCGCTCGCGATTGATCAGTTGCACGGCCCCTGCCGCAGTCAGTGCGCCACCCGCGCCGGGGCGGATGTGCGGCCACAAAAGCATGAGCCCGGAGGAGGCCGCCACGGTGAGCAGCATCCAGTTGTCGATCAGAAATTTCACGTCTTTCCTTGCAGGTAGGGCCAATGGCCAACCCCGGATTCTAAAATGGCAGGCTTTCCACTGCTTTTGACAGGCCAAACGCCCCATGTACAAACTCGTCCTGATCCGCCACGGCCAATCGACCTGGAACCTGGAAAACCGATTCACCGGCTGGGTGGATGTCCCGCTGACGGAAAAGGGCGTGCAAGAAGCCAGGGAAGCCGGGCGCCTGCTCAAGGAAAGCGGCTTCGACTTCGACCTGTGCATGACCAGCGTCCTCAAGCGCGCAACCCACACCCTGTGGCACTGCCTGGATGAACTCGATCGCACCTGGCTGCCGGTGATGCACAGCTGGCGGCTGAACGAGCGTCACTATGGCGCGCTCGAAGGTCTCAACAAGGCCGAAACGGCCAAGCAGTTTGGCGACGACCAGGTGCTGGTCTGGCGCCGCAGCTACGACGTGCCGCCGCCTGCAATGGAAGCCGGCGACGCGCGCTGGGAAGGCACGGACATACGGTATGCGCGGCTCAAGCCTGGCGAGGTACCCTTCACCGAGTGCCTGATGGACACGGTGGAGCGCGTGATGCCGTTCTGGAACGAAACCATGGCTCCCGCCATCAGGAGCGGGCGTCGCGTGCTGGTAGCTGCCCACGGCAACTCCATGCGGGCACTGGTGAAATACCTGGACAACATTTCCGACAGCGAAATCGTGGGACTGAATATTCCCAATGGCATTCCGCTGGTGTACGAACTCGACGAGCACCTCAAGCCCATTCGCAGCTACTACCTGGGCGACCCACAAGCTGCCGCTGCTGCAGCCGCAGCGGTTGCCAATCAGGGAAAGGCCTGAGGCACCGGTAAAGACGAGGTAAACGCCAGACTTTTTCACGATTGCGCAACGCCAGGCCGGAACCACGGCACGCCTATTGCGTCTTACCTCATTCGCAGGTGTATATTTTCGTCAATTGAGGACTGGATCCATTGCCCATGAGCCACAGCAAACTGAAGATCGCCGGCTGGATTTCTGCAGGCGCCCTGGCCGGGGCGCTGACCACGGTTTCCCTGCAAACCGTTGCACGAGGATCACTTGCGCCGCTGCCGCTGGAGGAGCTGCAGCAGCTCGCCCAGGTCTTCGGCATGGTCAAGAGCGACTACGTCGAAGCCGTCGATGAGAAAAAGCTGATCACCGACGCCATCTCGGGCATGGTCGCCAGCCTCGATCCGCACTCGCAGTACTTCGACAAGAAATCGTTCAAGGAATTCCGCGAAGGCACCTCCGGGCGCTTCGTGGGCGTCGGCATCGAGATCTCGCAGGAAGACGGCCTGGTCAAGGTCGTCTCGCCCATCGAAGGCTCGCCCGCTTTCCGCGCGGGCCTGAAGCCCAACGACCTCATCACCAAGATCGACGACACGGTTGTGAAGGGCCTGTCCCTGAATGAAGCCGTCAAGAAGATGCGCGGCGAGCCCAACACCAAGGTGATGCTCACGATCTTTCGCAAGGACGAAAACCGCAGCTTCCCGGTCACCATCAATCGCGAAGAGATCCGCACCCAGTCCGTTCGCGGCAAGGTGATGGAGCCGGGTTACGCATGGATTCGCCTGTCGCAGTTCCAGGAGCGCACCGTCGATGACTTCGTGCGCAAGATCGAGGAAATTTACAAGGCAGAGCCCAATCTCAAGGGGCTGGTGCTTGACCTGCGCAATGACCCGGGTGGCCTGCTCGACGCGGCAGTGGCTGTCTCTGCGGCCTTCCTGCCGGAAAACGCGATCGTCGTGTCCACCAACGGCCAGCTCGCCGAAAGCAAGTTCGTCTACAAGGCTGCGCCCGAGTTTTACCAGCGCCGCGGTTCCGACCCGCTGCGCCGCCTGCCAGCCGCGCTCAAGACCGTCCCGCTGGTCGTGCTCGTGAATGAAGGCTCGGCATCGGCCAGCGAAATCGTCGCCGGCGCCCTGCAGGACCACAAGCGCGCCGCCATCCTGGGCAGCCAGACCTTCGGCAAGGGTTCCGTGCAGACGGTGCGGCCGCTCGGCCCCGACACCGGCCTGAAGCTGACCACGGCCCGCTACTACACGCCAACCGGCAAGTCGATCCAGGCCAAGGGCATCGTGCCCGACGTGATGATCGACGAGAGCGAAGAAGGCAATGTGTTCTCGGTGCTGCGCACGCGTGAAGCCGACCTCGAAAAGCACCTGGGCAGCGGCCAGGGCGCAGAGGTGAAAGACCCGGCGCGCGAAAAGGCTCGCGACGAAGCGCGCAAGAAGGCCGAGGAAGAGGCGAAGAAGGCCCCTGCCGATCGCCCTCGCCCGCCCGAGTTCGGCAGCGAAAAGGATTTCCAGCTCGTGCAGGCCTTGAACCAGCTCAAGGGCCGTCCGGTGCTGATCTCCAAGACGATGGTCGAGCGCAAGGAAGAAAAGAAAGAGAACTGACCTGACCGACGACCAGCTGCTGCGCTATTCGCGCCATATCCTCCTCGATGAAATAGGCGTCGAGGGCCAGGAAAAGATTGCAGCTGGCCGCGCACTGGTCATCGGCGCGGGCGGCCTTGGGTCGCCCGTTTCGCTTTTTCTGGGGTCTGCGGGTGTCGGCCACATCACGCTGGTCGATCACGATCTCGTCGACCTCACCAACCTGCAGCGGCAGATCGCGCACAACATGGCGCGCGTGGGCGAGCCCAAGGCGCAATCGGCGCGCGATGCAATTGCGGCCATCAATCCCGAACCCATCGTCGAGGCGATTTGCGAACGGGCCGACGCAGCCCTTCTCGACCGGCTGGTCGCGCATGCCTACGTGGTCGTCGACTGCACAGACAACTTCGCGACCCGTCACGCCATCAATGCAGCCTGCGTGAAACACGGCAAGCCGCTGGTTTCGGGCGCTGCCATCCGGTTCGATGCGCAGATTTCGGTGTTCGATTCACGCGGCGATGCGACGCCCTGCTACGCCTGCGTCTTTCCACCGACTGCCGACCTCGAAGAGACGCGTTGCGCCACGATGGGCGTGTTCGCGCCCCTGGTGGGCATCATCGGCGCCATGCAGGCAGCCGAGGCCCTGAAGCTGCTCGCCGGTGTGGGTGAATCGCTTGCCGGACGGCTGCAGATGCTCGATGGACGGACGATGGAGTGGAATGAAGTGCGCGTGATGCGTGATGACGCCTGCCCGGTGTGCGCATCGTCCCGGTTGTCAGAGCAGACTTGAGCTGGCTGTCATGGCGCACGGCTGGCTGTCATGGCCGACTTGATTGCTGTCATTGCGGACTTGATCCGCAATCCATCTCTGATCAGGCGCAGTCGCCGCTTCGCGGTGGATGCCGGATCA
>NZ_JANU01000017.1 GCF_001044395.1 Caenimonas sp. SL110 | reverse complement strand
GCCCGGTCCTCCAACTACCGCTGCTCTAAAAATCTCCGGACACTAGTGGGCTTGACCCGCAATCCATGTTTGATCGAGCACGGCTGCCGCTACGCGGTGGATGCCGGATCGAGTCCGGCATGACAACCGGTGGTCGCTTAGCTGGCCTTGCTGCCCGTTGTCTTCTTCTCGCCACCGCCTTGCGCAGCGCGCTTGCTGGTTGCGCTGCCGGTGCCCTTGGCCTGTGCCGAGGATTTGGACTTCGGCTCGGATGACGACTTGGTGGTGCCCGAAGAATCGGAAGACTTGCTGCTGCGTGATGCCATGAGAATGCTCCTTGGTAGTTGGACTTGCGAGCCGCCCGGTGCGGCGTGAATTGAAGATAGCGCCTGGCATCGGGCGGCCTGTCGTCATTCGCGTTCACCGCATGTCAGACAGGCCGCACTCACAGGCACTTCAGCCCGCACGCATACGCACTTCAGCCCGCCTCGAGTTCCTGCTGCCGCTCGAACATCTGGTCGGCCAGAGATAGCAGGTCCACATCGGGCGCTGCCATCGCCTTGGAAAACAGCATGTCGCGTTCATCCTTGACGTGGTTTTCGATCGCCACATTCAGCTCGGCCACCAGCGTGTCCATCGCAGCGTTGGCCTTGCCGATGCCGCGAATATCGGCAATCAGCTGTTTGGCCTGCTGGTGTTCGGCCAGTGCCTTGTCCAGCAGCGCGCCTGCGTCGGGCAAGGCCTTGCGCAGGGCCGGATAGAAGATCTCTTCTTCTATCTGTGCGTGAACCGTCAGCTCGTCGCAGATCTTCATCGCCAGGGCGGTGCGCTGCCCGGCCGTCTTGCCAGCAGCGGGCTCGGGCAGCACGGCCAGCCGCGCATAGTCCACGAACAGGTGCTTGACGGCGATGTGGTCCGCGTCGAGCAACTCGCAGGCGTCCTTATCGGAGATGTCGGACATCACTGAATCCTCGGAGTTATCGGAATCATCTGAGTCATTGGGGAGAGGGTTGTTTGTCTTGTTCATAGCAGTGGCGGGTCCATTTCGCGGCCGAAGTGGCGATGCTGGGTCATGGCGTCGATGAAGTCGTCGAGGGCTTCGGTTGCGTCGGCGGCTTCGGCGACGATCAAGCCGGTGGGGCCTTGCACCAGGCTCTTGTCCAGGCTCACCGGAAGACCGGCGAGCGCGAGCAGTTCGATTGCGTCACCCAAAGCCAGGATCGGCTTGCAATGGCGGAACTGGTCCTTGATGAATTCCACCGTGTGCCCGTCCTGCGAGAGAGCGGCGAGGGCTTCGGCGCCATCGCCAATCACCAAGGCATCGAACAGGAAGCCGGGTTCGTTTTCCATCGAGGCATCGGCTTCCAGTGCGTCGCCTGAGGCCGTGGGAATCGGCCCGATGCGCGGTCCGACCAGTCGGGCCACGACGCCTTCTTTTTTCAACGCAGCTTGCGCCTGCTTCACGAATTCGCCTTCAATGCCAGGGGCAACGAGGATCGCAACCTTGCGACCGGCGAGCGACCCGTTGCCGGGGCGATGCAGCAGCGACAGCGAAGGCGACTTGAGCACCTCGGGCGTGGCAACTTCAGGCAGTGCGAGCGGCAGGGCATCGGGCACCGGATTCATGCCCAGTCCCTTGGCGACCTTCTGCGCGAGCGCTTCGGACGCATTGCGCAGCATGGCAACCGTGCGCTCGCGGATCGCAGGCACCGTCACCTTGGACAGCTCGAACCTGAACGCGTTGGCGATGTGGTCCTGCTCCACCGGCGTCTGGCTTTCAAAGAACAGCGTGGCCTGGGTGTAGTGGTCGGCAAATTTCTCGGGCTTGGCGCGCACCTTGCCCTGGTCCTCCTTGCTGGAGATGCTCGCTGCGACTGACACAAATCCCTGCGCGGCACCAGCCTGGAACGGGCAGCCTCCTGCAAGCGAATTCGGTTCGTACGACACGCGGCCGCGCGGGATGGCCTGGCGATGCATGCCATCGCGCTGGTTGTTGTGAACCGGGGCGATGGGGGCGTTGATTGGTATCTCGTGGAAGTTGGGACCGCCCAGTCGGCTGATCTGCGTGTCGACATACGAGTGAATGCGGCCTGCCAGCAGCGGGTCGTTCGAAAAATCCAGGCCCGGGATGATGTGCGCGGTGCAAAACGCAACCTGCTCGGTTTCGGCGAAAAAGTTGTCCGGGTTCCGGTTGAGCACCATGCGGCCCAGCGGACGGATCGGCACCAGCTCTTCGGGCACGAGCTTGGTGGCGTCCAGGATGTCGAAGCTGAAGGACTCGGCCTGCTCCTCGGTGAAGACCTGCACGCCCAGTTCGTACTCGGGGTAGGCGCCCGACTCGATGCGGTCCCACAGGTCACGGCGGTGATAGTCGGGGTCGGCACCCGAGATCTTGACGGCCTCGTCCCAGACCAGCGAGTGTGTGCCGGCCATCGGCGTCCAGTGGAACTTGACGAAGACGGAGGTGCCTTCGTCGTTGACCATGCGGAAGGTGTGCACGCCAAAGCCCTGCATGGTCGCGTAGCTGCGCGGAATGCCGCGATCGGACATCACCCACATCAGCATGTGCGTGGACTCGGGCATGAGCGACACAAAGTCCCAGAACGTGTCGTGCGCGCTTGCGGCTTGCGGCATCTGGTTGTGCGGCTCGGGTTTGACCGCATGCACGAGGTCAGGGAACTTCATCGCGTCCTGGATGAAGAACACCGGCATGTTGTTGCCCACCAGGTCCCAGTTGCCTTCATCGGTGTAGAACTTGACGGCGAACCCGCGCACGTCGCGTGCCGTGTCCTTGGAGCCGCGCTCGCCCTGCACCGTGGAGAACCGCACGAAGACGGGCGTGATCTTTCCTTTCTCCCTGAAAGGCGCGGCGCGGGTCAGGTCCGTCGCGGCGTCATAGGCCTCGAAGAATCCGTGGGCGGCGGAACCGCGTGCGTGGACGATCCGCTCGGGAATGCGCTCGTGGTCGAAGTGCGTGAGTTTCTCGCGCAGGATGAAGTCTTCGAGCAGGGCAGGGCCGCGCACGCCGTACTTCAATGAGTTCTGGTTGTCCGCGATGCGCACGCCCTGGTTGGTCGTGAGCATCTGGCCGCCAGAGTCGACGCGCACCCGGTCGAGCGGCTCTATGGTGGAGTTCACGCCTTCGGGCGCGACGCTGCCTGCTTTTTCGGATGTGTTCTCTTCAGAGAGCGTGCTGCCGGTTGGCAGGCGCGATTGCGGCTGGACGGTTGCGCCGGGTTGCGGCGCCAGGCCATTGGCAAATCCGTGCTCGTCGGGCTTGCTTGAATTGAACGGCATGGCAGCTGCCAGGTTTTGTGTTTGTGCTGCCTGTATCTGCAGTGCATCCGTGGATGAGGCAGGGGCCGGCTTCTTGCTTTTCGGCATGTGTTTCCCTTGTGGGTTCGAACGGCAATAGCGCCGCTGACAAGGGTAGGAGCGCCAATCTCACAGGCGCGTAGGACGGCTTCGATACAGCGCGTCGTTCACAGCACGCGCCGCAATTTCACGGGTGCGTGGGTGGCGGCGCAGGGCTTGCCTGAGCCCGAGGTATCCGGACAGTGAATGTCGTGCCGCTGTCCTGCGTGGATGTGACGTGAATCGATCCACCATGCGCCAGGCTTGTTTCCCTCGCAATGAAAAGTCCCAGGCCCAGGCTGGTCCGTGGCCGGCCCGGCAACTCACCGTCAACGGGCAACTGAACCATGGCACTGAAGATCGACTGCAGCGCGTCGGGCGGTATCGCGGGGCCCTGGTTGGTGACCGAGATGGTGACGTCCTGCGGCAATCCGCTCACATCCAGGACAACGCTGGAGCCGGGGCTGCGGTACTGCGCGGCATTGGTCAGCAAGTTCACGATGACCTGCTGGAGCCGCACGCTGTCAAACGAGCCCGCCAGGTCGCCCGTGAAGGACGACTCAAAAACGCATTCGGGATTTGCCGTTGCTGCATCGTGCAGGGCCGCCTGCGCAATGTCGGTCATATTGGCCGGCTCTGGCCGCATCGGCATCTTGCCGCCGAGTTGCGTGCGCGAATATTCCAGCAGGTCATTGACCATCGTGGACATGGTGGCGGCGCTGCGGGTGAGGCGCTTGCCCGCGGCCACGTTGCCATCGGCAGACGTCGATCGTTCGAGCAAGGCCCCGGTCATGCTGATGGCCGACAGGGGTGTTCGCAGGTCGTGCCCCAGGATGGCCAGGAAGCGTTCACGCGTCTGGGTGTAGTGGTCGGAGAACGTGACCGCCGACTCGGCCAGCGCCTGATCGACCGCCTCGTTGAAACGGACGAGTTCCTTGTGGACGTCTTCGTTGAACTCGCCGATTTTCGGCAGCCAGAGTCGAAGGACGCTCGCTCGAAGGGCGCGGAACTCCGCGGTGAGCTGGACCAGGGAGAAGCCGCTGACTTCGCGCAGCGTGCCGTGGATGGAAGCGGCGCTCTTGTCGAGCTTGGCCGGGGCATCGCCATGCGACTTCGTGCGAGCCTGCGCTTCGCTCTGCAGGCTTTCGATGTCCAGGGCAATCGCCTTCACGATCTGCAGGGCGTGATCGCGCAGGTCGGCGCTTGTCATCAGTTCGGCGGCAGGCTCCAGTGTCCTGGCGAACGCTTCCCACTCGACCAGGATCGCTTCGGAGTGGGTATTGAGGAATGTGGAGAGCTTCAAATGGACTTCTTGCTCATCCGGTCGCACGCGATTGGCGGGTCGGTGCGAGGGATTTCGTCGACGGCGGATAAGGACATCGACGCAGGATACGCCGGTCTGGGCAAATAAAGCTGCAGTCTCGCCCGATACCTGCCACCATGGGCCTTCATGGCTTCCATGCGCAGAAAGTTTCTATCAACACATATATCTGGTGCGCAGTCGGCGCTGGAATCGGCTGGCTTCTTGGCACGGTACTGCGCAAGGGCGCGAGCAGGACAGAACTGGTGGAGTCCATCCTGGTGGGAATCTTCGGGGCGTTTATCGGCGGCGAGTTCCTGGCCGCGCAGTTTCATGGCAAGAGCCCGGGTGTCCCCGGCTTTGCCATGGGACTGGGGCTGGCTGTCGCAGGCTCGGTCGTCATGCTGCTGCTGCTGGGTGTGATGCGCAAGGCGGTAGGTCCGATGAAGGCCGGCAAGAGCAAACAGAAGAACCGCAACTAGCGATGCAAAATGGCGGATCGGCACAGAAAGGGGCCCGCCATGCCGCAGTCAACACACAACTTCGAACATTCCGAAGCCTGGGATGAAGAAATGGACGAGCTCGAAAGCAGGCTCGAATCCATGGTCGTCGCAACCAGCGATCACCGCGACGAGGCCATACCCCACGACCTGCAGCGCATGCTGAAAGTGCTGCGCGAGCAGATCAGGATGGATGTGGTGTTCGTTTCCCGGTTCGAGGACGGCCAGCGCAAGTTCGTCGCGGTCGATACCGATCCCGGGCAGGCCGTGATCCAGCCCGGCATGTCGGACCCGATCGAAGAGAGCTGGTGCCATCACATCGTCCAGGGCCGCATGCCGCGGTACATCCGCAACGCCCGCCCGCTGGTGCGTGACGGCAAGTTGCCGCACACGCCGCTGGAGATCGGCACCCACCTCAGCGTGCCCGTCGTCATGAGCGATGGCAACGTGTACGGCACGCTCTGTGCGTTTTCGATGCACGTGCATGAAGACAAGAACGAAGAAGACGTGCGTCGCCTGCAGAATATCGCCAGGCTGGTTTCGCAGCGGATCGGGTCGATCTAAGCGGTGCCATGCTTGCGGCCGGGCCGCTGCGATTGCTAGGGGAGCAGTACCGAGACCAGCTCGGCAACGATTGCGAGATCGCTTTCGCTACGCGGCAACAGCACGATTGGACGAAACGAATCGTCGGTGGAATTTGGCGAGAGCACGATCTTCTTGTGTGTCCAGGTTCCGCCCTCGTCGGTCTTCTCGCTGGAATAGACCTTTATCGTGTAGTTGCCGCCGGTCTCCGGATCGGCGATGTCCCGGTGCTGCGCGAGGACCGTCTTGCCATTGCGCGAACCACCGGGGTTCGCCCGAAAAACACACCAGGATCCGTTCGGAATCCGCCTGTTCATTGATTCGCCGACAACCTGGGCGATGAAAATGTTGGGGCCGAGCGGGATGCCGTCACCGCATGCCCACTGCGTCTCTTCATGGAGGTCAAGTGTCTGGCCCTCGGAAAACGCTCCGGCGGCAATCTTCAGGGGAAGCACAGGTACGCAGTTGCGGTACTTCTGGACATCCTGATGAGCCAGCACACGAAACGGACGGCTATCTGTGATTTGGGGCCGTATCTGTTGGGCCGGCAGTGGTTGGTCGACACTGCGGGTTCCGCATAGTCTGCTCTTGAAGTACGTCGACGTCTCCGGGTCGGTGCAATAGATGTAGCAGCCCTTCATGCCTCGCGACATGAGCGTTCGATAGGTGTTCTTGATGATGGAATCGGCAAGCGCTGCCGCGCGAACCGGATCCGACTTCGCCATCGACTTGATGCCCTTGAGCGACATGTCGGATCGGGCTCGCTTGCTCGCATCGCAGACAACCTGTCCATCGCGCACGATGAAGTCATCGCCGACGATGACGCCGATGTAGTCGACTTCCAGGCCCTGGCAGGTATGGATGCATCCGATTTCGGCAACCGATGTGGGCGACACGATCCAGAGGCCGCCGTCCTGCGTCAAGTTCCAGCGCGCCTTGAAGTCATGATCCGGCATCACGATGTCGAATGCATTGCGATCCGTCTTGCTCGGCCACGGCCAGCAATATCCGGCGACCATTCGAGCGCGGTTGCGCTCCTGGTTTCGCGCGACGATCAAGGCTCTGAGCTCAGTGGGCGTGTCGACAACCCGAAAGTCGAACTCCGCCACATCCAGGGTGACATTGGCGGTATCGCGCACCTGAAGGTTGTGATCCAGCCATGCCAGGTAGCCGTCCGAGCCGTTGCAGCGAAACTGCGACGAAAGCGTCATTTCTTCGACTTGCGCACCCAGTTGGCCGGCCCAGTGCCTGATCGCAGACTTGCTGCCGATGTCCTTGAGCGTGACCCGCTGCGACTCGTCAATGAAGAACACCGAAAAGCGCGATGCCTGAATCAACTCCTTGACCTGGTTTTCTCCCAGGTTCGAATAGAGGCCAGACTTCTCATTGAGCCGATGCGCCTCGTCCACGATCAGTGCATCAAAGTCATCTGCGATTGCTTCGGTAAAACTGCCTGATCCGGTGAACATGTGCGAGATCTCGGTCTTGCGGAAGTGGCCGGTCAGCCGCGTCTGATACACCTCACGCGGCGCGCTGTTTTTGGTGACGTATCGAACCGTCATGCGCGAATCGGTCAAGCCTGCGAGGAGATTGATGGCTACGACCGATTTGCCGGTTCCTGGTCCGCCATCCACGATGAGAACCCGTTTGCCCTTCTTGGCGACCTTGCGGGCTTGCTGCATGGCAGTCTCGTAGACCAGCTTCTGGTCATCGATGAGAACGAATTCCTGTTTTCCGGTGAGCATGCCCACAAGGCTGTCGGCCAGGCTTCGTGAAGGGCGAATACGTCCGCCTTCGATCAGGTAGAGCGCCTGGCCCTTGTCGCCCGTACGGACGTGCTTGCGGATGAAGTCCTGCAGGCGCTGCCTTTCCAGGGAGCCGTGCAGGAATAGTGGGGCATTTGCAATGTGCTCCTTGTAGAACGCGTCGTTGATGGCGCCCCCACTCTCCGGGTGATTGTGCAAATACGCACAGGGCATCAACTGTATGTTGCCGTCGTACACCGCCTCGTTAAAACCTTTGAGCAATGCGGCATAGGACCAGGCTTGGTACGAAGGGTGAGGTACTTCTTTCTCGCCCCCGGAAAAACGGGTGGTCACGACTCCATCCTTGGTCGTCCTGCCCGCAGATTCCCACTGCTTCAACTCGACGATGATCACGCAGGACTGATCGTCCGCGGTCTTGCCGGTCAACAGAAAGTCGACCCGCTTGGCCGATTGCGGAATTGTGTACTCGATGGCGACACCGCAGTCGTCGGGGATCGAATCATCGTGTAGCACCCGTCCCATGTACACGAGCGACGAGGCCCACGACTTGACCTCCTGACGGGAAACCTTACCGCCGGTGCGCTTGAAGTACGACTCCAGCACCACTGCTTCAATGTCGTTGGTCTGGACATCCTGGAGGAACTGCTTCTTTTGAGCCTGGTAGATGATCACGTCACAGTTCCGTGTACTTCTTGCTCGAACCCCTGGCTCTGTCCGCTGGGTACTTGGCCGCATTCTTGGCCATCTTGGCGTTCAACGCTGAAGCCAGATCGATTTCCAGGTCGTGCGCCATCAGCAGGGTGTAGTACAGGATGTCTGCCAGCTCGTCGGCCAGTTCGGCCTTGTGAGTGGTCGCAGTCTGGGCCGTGGCCTGCGCGTCTTTCCACTGGAACAGCTCAAGCAGTTCCGCACTTTCGAGCATGAGCGACAGCGCCACGTCCTTCGGATTGTGGAATTGCTTCCAGTCGCGCTCATCACGGAACGCCACGACTGTTGCAGCAAGCGCTTCCAGGTTCGACATTCATTTCCTTTCGACGCAGCTGCGTCACACGCTGCATGCTAAGCGCTTGGGGTCGCGTGTAGTCCACAAATGCATGTAGTAGCTATACTGTACAAATCAGCTATTTCAGGAAGACGCATGCTCACGGTCACGTCGGTTGAGGCGCAAAACAACTTCGGTCAACTTCTCGATACTGTGCAGCGTGAGCCGATCACGATTACAAGGCGAGGGCGCCCCGTCGCCATGCTGATGGCAGTTGGAGCGTTCGAAGAGCGACTTGGGTCTCGCGACGCGACGCGTGCAGCCATTGAAGCCATCACGACGTTTCGCGGAGCCGGCAAGGGCGGCACGGTCGAGCAGCTCTTTGCCGACCGGCGCGCGGAAGCCGTCCACGAGCCGGTCGCGCACTACGCGGTCAAGCGTTCGACAAAGCCCAAGCCGGCACGCGCGACTAAGGCCGGGAAGGCAGGCAAGTGAGTGGTGTGGTTACTGCGACGCGCTACGTTCTTGATACATCTGCGCTACTGACCCTGCACAACGAAGAACGCGGCAGCGATCGGGTCGCCGCGATACTGGTGGCCGCTGCCCAGGGCACCGCAGAGGTCTATGGATGCTTCATCACGCTGATGGAGGTGTTCTATCGCGTGTGGAAAAACGAGAACCAACGGGCTGGCCGCGCGGCCTATGTTCAATGTCAGCAACTGCCCATCACCTGGGTGCATGAAAGCCCCGCCTTGCTTGAGCGCGCGGCCGGCATCAAGGCGGTGCATGCGCTTTCGCTTGCCGACGCATGGATAGCAGCAACAGCGATTGAATGCGAGGCAACTGAACCGCCCCGGTATTTGAGGAGGCTCCATTCTCTGAGAGGATTG
>NZ_JANU01000016.1 GCF_001044395.1 Caenimonas sp. SL110 | reverse complement strand
TCGGTCTGACTTAAACCAAACAGCCTCCACGAGATCCGGGGTGGTTCAAGTCTGTCCGGCGGAATAGGGTGGGTTTCCCATAATGACTCGAATGTCGAGCCGTCTTTGTCTTCTGCGACGTGCGCTGTTGTCTTCAAGCAGCGCATTAACCAAATCATCCTTCTCGTACATTTGAAAGGTATCCGTCAAACAAATACCTTCAAACGGCTCATAGTTCCCACCGACGATGCTGTGGTACACGGCTTCAATGTTTATGGCGGCAATGTAGTAAGCGAGCAGTACCAATTCATTGGCGTGGATTTCCTGCTTGTACTTTTTCGGCAACTGCTCCTTCGTGATAAGACCACTTTGGATAAGGCGCGTAATGAAGGTACCGGTTCCGGCAAAGGGATCGATGATGTGAACGCCTTCACTGCCGAGAGTTTGGTTGAATTCAGTCTTCAGAATGTGATCGACGCTGTGAATGATGAAGTCCACAACCTCGACGGGCGTGTAGACGATCCCGAGCCGCTCGGTCATCTTAGGAAAAGCATTGCGGAAGAACTTGTCGTAAAGCTCGACAACGATCTTCTGCTTTCCAGCCGCACTGTCGATGCCATCCGCTCGCATCTTCACGCTGTCGTAGAAGCGATCCAGCGTGTCCGTTTCCTTGTCTAGACGGTGCTCCTGCAAGACATCAAGGACGCCCTGCATTGCCTTTGACATGGGGTTGTGTTTGGCGAAGCTGTAATCGCTAAACAATGCATCGAACACCGGCTTGGTGATCAGATGCTGCGCAAGCATCTCGATGATTTCCCCGTCTGTGATGCTTCCGTTCAAATCATCACGCAGTTCTTTGGCGAAGGAAGAGAATGCCTCTTGCTCGGCAGTGTTTCTTTCGTCTTCGACAATGGCGGTGATGCGTGCGATGTGAGTACGAGCGATCTTGGCGATGTCGTTGGCCCAGTCCTCCCAATGGTGACGGTTTCCCACTTTTTGGACTAGCTTGGCGTATATAGCCTTTTCGATCTCACCGATCTCGAACTGGAGCGGAACTTGAGTGTCGGGCACGTATGGCTTCGGGACAGGCTCACCGACCATGAAGCTACCCTTGCCAGCGTCTTTGTTCTGCGTACCCTTTGTCTTCTCCTGTTTCTTCTGAATCTTGTCCGTGATGGCGATTACTTCCATCTTGGACGTGTCTTTGCCGATCAAGTCCAGCTTGTTCACCATTGCGTCGAAGCGGTCGTCGTGTGAGCGTAGGGCTTGTAGCACTTGCCAGACCACTGAGTAGGTCTTGTTGTCGTTCAAAGCTTCATGGGGTTCAACGCCAGCGGGAATGACGACCGGGAGAATGACGTAGCCCAGCTTCTTGCCGGGTGCGTTTCGCATAACCCGACCCACCGACTGCACCACGTCAACTTGGGAGTTGCGAGGCGTCAAGAAGAGAACTGCGTCCAGAGCTGGGACATCGACGCCCTCTGACAGGCATCTAACGTTGCTTAAGATGCGACAGGTGTCTTCCGGTGGCTCGGCCTTTAGCCAATTGAGCTTCTCTTCCTTTTCGCTGGCGTTCATGCTGCCATCAACGTGTGCAGCCTCGCAAGCCAGTTTCGTGGCCGCCTCGTCGTCCTCGGTTTCCTGGTAAGCCTCAACCACCGCTTGGAACATCCCAGCAATGTTCTTTGAGCTGACCTTGTGAGTCTTGGCCCCCTTGCTGATCTCGATCACCTGGCAGAACGCCACGGCACGCCTCATGGCCTCGTGGTCGCCGTTCAGTGCGGTGTCCATGCCTTGCTTAGCCAATGCCTTCCAGCATCCGATGATCTTGGCGGCGTCGTCCACTTTGAGCTGGTTGTCGTCGTCTGCAAGCAGGGTCTGCAGTCGCCGACTGACGTGTGCTTCCTCCACAGCCAGAACAATCACCTTGTAGTCCACCAACAGCCCTCGCTTCACGGCCTCGGAGAAGGTGATGACGTACAGCTCGTTTCCGTACAAAGCTTCGTCGTCCATTGAGCACAACGCAACGTTGTCCCGTTCCGCCGTGGCCTTTGCGTTGTCCCCATAGATCCTGGGCGTGGCGGTCATGTACAGACGTTTGGCAGACCGAATGAAGTCTGCATCGTGGACCTTGACGAAATTGCTCTCGTCGTCGTCGCCAAACGTTGCCCCAGTCGTTCGGTGAGCCTCGTCGCAGACGATGAGGTCGAAGTCGGCCAACCCGTGTGCCTTCTGGGCCTTGCTGATCACGTCAATCGAGTGATAGGTGCTGAACACCACACTCATATGTTCGTCGTCATGGCGTTTTGCCATCTCGACGGCGAGCCTGACGGGCTCTGTGGTGGCCGGATAGCGAAGTTCATGCGTGAATGTCTGAACGCTGTCGTCTTCCTTCTTGCGCTTCTTGCCCACGTCAGCGTCTGAGCAGACGGCGAAGCTGTGAAGCGGTGTGCCGCTCTCTTGAGTCCACTCGGTGAGTGTCTGGGAGAGCAACGAGAGGCTAGGAACCAGAAACAGAACCCGTTTGCCTTTGCCAGCAATGGCTTCTGCGATCCTCAGGCTGGTGAACGTCTTGCCCGAACCGCAAGCCATGATCATCTTGCCCCGGTCGGCTTCTTTCAGCCCTGCAACGACGTCATCGAGGGCTTTGACCTGGTGCTTCCGAAGTTCCTTCTTGGGCTTCAGCGGCGGCAGTGTCTTGGGCTTGTACTTGGCCCAATCGATCTGGCTGTTCTCAAGGTCGTTGAGGTCGATCTTGCTGACCGGAGGTTGTTGGTCACGAAGGGCTTCCTCAGCATGGACCGACCAGTGATTGGTCGTGCTCACGACGAGTCGGTGGGCAAAGGGCTTCTTTCCAGAGGCGGTGAAGAAGCTGTCGATGTCAGTCTTCTGCAGCTTGTAGTCTTCCGCATACAGCTTGCACTGGATGGCGTGAATTTCGCCGGTGCCGTGGGTTTTCGCAACCAGGTCGATGCCAGCGTCCTGCCTGTTCAACTTCTGGAGAGCAGCCCAGTCGGAATACGTCCAGACGTCGCTGTACAGGTCCCGGTACGTTGCCTCGTTTCTGAGGTAGCAGGCGATCAGCTCCTCGAAGTAGGTCCCTTTTTCACGCTCGGAGTGAGCCTCGGTGCGATAGGTATGGAGCAGTGATTGCAGCGGTGTCATGCGGGGATTCTGCCAGCGTCATAAGCCGGTAGACTCGGGAATTGCCGCACCTCAACCTTGATGTTGCTTTGATCTCGAAACTCGTCTCCGGAGGCCAGACTGGCGCAGATCGTGCGGGGCTGGACTTCGCCATTGCCAATGGCATTCCTCATGGCGGCTGGTGTCCGAAGGGCCGTTTGGCCGTTGACGGTCCTTTGGACGCCAAGTACCAGCTACAGGAGACCCCGTCGCCAGGCTACCGGCAACGAAACAAGTGGAACGTAAGGGACTCGGACGGGACGTTGATCGTCAACCTGGGAGAACTCTCTGGCGGGACGTTGCTGACGACCAAGTTTTGCGCAGAGGCTGCCAAGCCGTACTTAGTCGTGCAGCCCGATGAGACGAATGTCGAAGAGATTGCCGAGCAAGTGAAGGCCTGGTTGTCACTGAACAAGATCCAGGTCTTGAACGTGGCAGGACCGAGGGAAGAAAAGCGGCCCGGTATCCATGCACACACCACTGCAGTTTTGGCAGGGTCTCTTAGGGCTCCCCCTAGCTAGCGCAACGGGAGGCTTCGATCCGCTGGGCAAGCTGGTTGAGGTCGCACCTATCCTCTGAAAAGGAGAACGGATGAATAGAAAATCCGTCGTTGGGGAAAGTGCCATCATGTCGGGATCTCGCCAACGCAACGTTCCTCAATGCGCTGGCTGTTGATGGAACTCTTTCTTCTAAAAATAGCACTTCCCTTCCAAATGCTGCTCGCAGATACAAAACGGAGGTACTAGCGTCCCAAAGCCTTCGAAGATTCTCTAAGATTTCGTGGCGGCTTGGTCCCTCCACAGAAATTTGACCGGCTGCCGTCTGCGTGGCGAACTCGACGGAAAGCACTTCGGGTGGTGCCGGGAACACAAAGACTTCCTCGGGCTCCGAGGGCCGGTCGTCAGTAATTGGCCGCCAGGCTTTGGGCTCTGCGACGCTAATCGGCACATAGTCATCGTCGTCATCATCTGACCCGCCGTAACCTCTGGAACTTCGGTACGCATCGTTGTTGGGGTTCAACTGATTGGACCGGTTATCGTCATCATCCTTCTTCGACATGATGGTCTCCTTCACTACGTTGTAATTTGAGATTGTGTGGCAACGTCCGTGGCATCGACCAAGCATCTCAAAAATCGAATTGCTTTTTCCAGTTCGTTTCTCTTGATCAAGTGAGGCTGCGGATCCCCATTCACTGCAGGCTTAGATCGATGAACTGCGTCGCCTCGCTTCTTCATCAGTGCATTCAGCTCAGTCTTTACCCGGTCGGGATCGTAGTTGTTCCACGCCCAACCCAGGCTGACGTCAATCCCGAGGAAATCTTTGAACACCCGAAGTGTCTTCTCGCTGTTCGGGTTGTTAAATTGATTCAGCTCTTTCGCCAGGTTGCGCAAAACGTACTGGCCGCTGAAGCCGACCTGGTCAATGCCGAGTCGAACTCGAACGGCTTCTCTTAACCGGTCCTCGACATAGGTCTCCCATGCAGTGCAAGCCATGATGAGCCCAGCTCGTTTGAGAACTTCTGCATTCGGTGGGGGAGGCTTCGTGTTGATCTTGTCGAACAAGTCCAGCAAGTCAGACGCGTCCTTGATGGAACTCTCGAAGGTCTCTTTGGCGGTGGGCATGAGGTTGCGACCGGCGGCGAAATCTACTGAGTTCTGCTTGCTACTGCTTAGGGGTGCATTTGCCAATAGTGTGCTTCTCTCGAATCGTTCCAGAACGCGATACTGATCGGCTGACGACTAAGAATGTCTTGAGCTCAGGATCCACAAGCCATGTCATCTTAAATTCAGGGCTGAGCTGGTCGCGTTCGGCGGACCCCGCCCACTCCAGGCCCGTTCCGACAGGCGTCGCCTTACTCGTTTCCAGAAAAACCTTTATGCACGCTGCTTCGAACGGCAGTTCTTTACAAGGGCGGCGCATATAGTTTTGCTTCTGATCCGCAGAATGTGAGCTGTATTGAAATTCCCCCTGGCATATGAAGCCTTCTTCTTGGCCCGCGTTGGAAATTGGGCAAAAGAACTGAACTGCCGCTGCAGCTATTGCGGTGACGAAGATGCGCATCCCTCCCTTGTACAACAAACGCCATCGTAGAAGCGGACCTCCGCAAAGAAATTGCGGAAGTCGGAATCGAGAGGGGTAGATGCGGAGATCGTCCCGATCAGCGCTCCGGTCCTTCGCTACCGTTTGTCTCGGCATGGCACGTGGTTCTGCAAGTTAGCCTATAACCTGGCTCACAGCCGCTGCAGCCTGTCGCTTCCCCAGCTTCCGTAGCGCAGCGATCCTCTCCATGTGACTGGCACGAGGCTTTGCTTTGCCCTCTTCCCAGTGATAGATAGTCTGACCAGAGACGCCGATCAAAGCACCTGCCTGAGCAGCCGAAAGTCCCAGCCGCTTGCGATGTGCGGCGAAGCCTGCTGCTCTAAAGCGAAGGCCCTCAGGAGCGGACCCTTGAGGCTCTGGCTTGTGGCGGGATGCCTTCGAATTGGCCTTGAGCTGCTTGGTCAGGCCGCTGACCTGGCGTTTCAAATTAGCGATGTCGGATCGATATCTGGTGACCTGCTTCTTGAGCATGTCCGTTTCAGATCGGACTTCACGGCGGGCGATGCGGGCGATTTCAGCCTTGAGAACTGAAGCGATGTTTGGCATAGGGCGAAGAACTAGTAACTGCGTTGTTTTTATTCCCTGAATTTGATATGCAGTATGACCTATAAATTCTGTGAATTAGTACCCATCGATGGTCCCTCAGCTTACTCGGCTCTAGATTTACTCTAATTCCAGATATCCGGAAACTGCACGGTGAGCACCGGGGGGTGTCGTGGTTAACGAACGGACGAACAACATGACTATTGAAACCCTCGTATCTCTGATCCCATCTTCTTTGCATGAGGTCTCCGGAGTGGTTTTCAATTCAGGAAAGGAGGCCTTTTGCTCTTCGTCTCCCCTTTACATCTTGGGTTTGAACCCCGGTGGAGATCCCGCAACGCACCAGCACGAGAGGGTGTGGGGACACACGCAGTCAGTGCTTGCTCGTAACACGGAATGGTGCGCCTATCGAGACAACTCGTGGGATGGGAGGGAGCCTGGAACCGCACCACTGCAAAAGAGCGTGCTTCACATGATGGGGCTGCTTGGATTCAATCCCGCCAGAGTCCCAATGAGCAACCTCGTTTTCAAGCGGTCTAGCGATGCGAAGAGCATTCAGCCCGAACTTCCAAAACTCATTGAAGATTGCTGGCCGGTTCATGAGAAATTGATTTCAGATCTCGGGACCAAGGTCGTCCTTTGCTTTGAGAGAGGAACCGGGGCAAAAGTGCGCAAGCTTTTGCAGGCCAGTGAACTCGTGGACGAAGTGCGTGAAAGGAACAACCGGAGGTACCGAAGTTACACCCATGTCAACAGCGAGGGTGTGGCGGTTGTGACGGTGATTCACGGCAGCCGGTTTCCCTGGTATGTCTAGGAATCCGATCCGACAGAGCTTGTGCAGCGTGCGTTGAACCGGACCTAGCTGCTCCCAGCCAACTCCCGCTCCAAGGCCAGTTGATCCACCAATTCGACAATGAGGCTGACCTGATGTTCTGACAACGTCCTCAGCCTTTCGGCGGAGGCGGCTTTGTCGCCCCTGCAGACATGCAAGAGGTGTCCGAATGCCCAAGGACCTTTGGAGACCAGACAGTTGTAACCGGCCACGTTACGGTTTATGCTGAAGCTTCATCTTGTTGTGGGAGCGTTTTGAATGGAATGGCTTGAAAAACTGTTCAACTGGCTCCGTGAGGTCTGGGCGAAAATGTCCGACGACGATAGGGAGGTGATGAAAGACGCCGTCGTTGCTGCCTTCAGGATGCTCCTGCGAGTCTTCTTCGACCTAGGCAATGAAGGAGCAGCGACGTGACTCGGCCCTCGTTCTTTGAGTTCGTCCGGGCCAAAGAGGGGCATCCTTTGCAACTGCCTGGTCCCGGCAATCAAGCAGCTCCTGGTGAATTCTTAAGTGCTCTCACTTCTGGAATGAACCAGCTCGCCCTTCCAGTTGAAGAATGCCAGCAAGTCGCAAGAGACTTAGCCGGTCTTGTCCTCGGGGACGAATTCTTAAGAGAGTTGAGCGTCAAGGTCGGACAGCCGCTTTCTGGTGAAACTGCCGATGCATTCGTTCAACGTGGAGAGAAGACTCTAAGAGCGATGCTGGACGAGTATCTAAAGTGAGCTTGAACCCAATAGCTATCGTGGCCGTCGCAGTGGCCAGGAGGGTATTTCGCTCTTTCGGCACGGTAAAGCTTGAAAGTGTTCAGGACTGGATCACACAACACTCCGACAAGGATCGCCATGGGGCGGGGTACTCCGGCAGCCGGGTGTCTCGGGATCCATCAAGTGGCTACGTTGAGGTACTGAAGCGCCAGAAGGGTTCCAGGCTCGAAGTGACTGCAACGGTCTACCTAGACCCCCGCCAAGGTGCCGTCGCCTCTAAGACGTGGACCGCATCCAAGCTCGACTCAGGTTTGGAGAAGTTCTTCGGTCGTAACCTGAGAGTTCGTATTGAGGTCTGACGAGCAATCAACTCGGCTTTTCTCGCAGTCTCGGTGTTCTCGCTGTAGTGGTTTACTTCGCCGCCGTTGTTGCTCTTTGGGTTTTCTTCGGTGCCCATCTTGTCGGGTCTACATTTTCGTGAACCTGTGCGACTAACCCGCCAACTCCCGCTCCAAGGCCAGTTGATCCACCAATTCGACAATGAGGCCAACCTGGTGCTCCGACAGCGTTCTGAGCCTCGAAAGGAGCTTGGCTTCAGGCTCGGTGAGTTGACCTGGCACAGACGTCGGGCTGCCCCGTTTCGCTTTGGCTGTCTTCTTGGCGGCAGTGGGTGGACTACCATTTTTGAGCCAGTACGAAGAGACTCCAAGCATCTCAGCCAAGGTTTCCAGCTTTTCCGCCGTAGGTCGAGCCTTGCCGGACAACCATTTCTGGCTTGCTTGATCCGTTACCGGCTCCCCTCTGTAGCGCAGATTAAATTCATGGGCCAGCTGCGAGGCAGTTTGAATGGACTTCGGAGCCCGCTTTAGGGCTGAACGTAGGCGTTCGGCAAAGGCAAGTTTCTCGTCCAGGGGCATGGACGAGGAGTGTGTGAGCGAGGCTGGTTCGATTGGGAACCATGTAGTTGTGAATAATAACCAGCCGGTTTATGCTGTGAGTTCTCTCCCTATTGTTCAAGTAGATGCCCACGCACTTCGACCCCATACACGCCGAGAACTATCTGCAGCGGATGGCCCTGGTAGGGGCTCGATCTGCACGAAATCAATTGCTCGCCTCATTTGAAGAACCCTTCGGAAAGGTTAATGACGCATACGAGAGGTTCGACTTCGACAAGGAGGGGCAAAGCTGGGATGAATACCTAAGCCTGTACCGTTCATTGGTCGACGACGCTAGGTTCGGTCACGCACAGAATGCAGTTACCCGAGCAGCAGGGGACGTGGCTCGCATGATCATCTGCGGCTTCACCGAAACGCTGGACGAGATCGAAGGTGGGGCGCAACGCCTCCCGGTGGGAAAGTATCGGTTAGGTGCCGATCTTCGGGTTACGCAGGAAGCAACGATATCTTCCATCATCATCAACTTCTTCGCTCCAGCGGTGTCAGACGCACGTGACGTTGAACTAAGGAGGGCATGGCTTGCGTCAAATTTGGAGGCTTACTCGGTGCTTCCAGGCGAGGAGATGGACATCGGCCAAGTCGCCCGAGGATTCGGACTTGGGGCGCTAGCCTTCGCCCATCCATTGCTCGGGGTACCGGCGCTGATAAGCAACTGGGCCAATGATGGCAAGCAAAAAAAGGCAGCAACTGATCGAGATGCGAAGTACGAGGAGGCAATGGCCCAGTTCTACGAGCGGGTCGAAGCGTTCCGAGAGCAACTGCTCAATGCGGCTGACCAAAGTGAGAGATACGTCCTTGAGAAGTGGCGAGAGATAAACGTACGGGCAATCATGACAGTACTTTCTGAGCTGGCTGCCGCTGGACACAGTGTTCAGCACTATCTTGACGAAATGGATTTAAACGAATTGGATGAACTAGAGGCCCAAGCAGGGCTAGGAGCCAAAACGTGAACGACACCATTCACGGCATTTTCAATATTTTCGGCGGCGTTGACTTCACCGACGACGATGGGCAACTTGCACACACTCGGCCAAATATCTTTGGTGGAGTCGATGTTTATCAGGACGGTCAGGTTGTTGACCATTCCACCCCAAATATCTTTGGAGGAATGAATCACTATGACGCAACCGGTGATCTGGCCCACACAACAGCTCCGAACATCTTCGGCGGCATCAACGTCTTCGACAATGGACTGCTAGAGGCCCACACGACGCCCAACATCTTTGGTGGGCAAAGCGTTTTCGGAGATGACGGCTCCAAGGTGGCCGAAACATTTCCCGACGCCACGGGTTTTCACGCCAAGTTCTTCAAGTGAGGCTTGATGAGTTTTGAAGACTCGAATAAAGCGACAAACTCGAATTCTCCGAGCTAACATATTGATAACAGGTCGACAACGTATCGACCGAAGACTAGAACAAAAAGAGGAGACAAACCATGTTCTTTTTCCCAGAAAACCAGGTAAGACTGGCCGTGAACACCGTAGGTGGCCCGACGAAGACTTCGAACCTGCTTGGGGTTTCAAACGCCTGTGTGCATAAGTGGATTGCAGCAGAGCGAGTGCCCGACATTGACCAAGCCAAAAAGCTAGCCGAACTCTCGAAAGTGGCTGTTGAGAAGTTGAGGGCGATATGAAGTACACGCCCAAAGCAATGATTCAAGGCGCTAGAGACGCCGGGTGGAGTCAGCTGATCGAGGAGAACCCTGTCACCGGGAATCTGCGACTAAGCGCCAGCCCTAATGACGTGATGGCTGTGATTGAAATCCTAGGAGGTTCGGGAAAGGCCGAGGGAATCCTGGGCGTTGAGGAAGTCGAAATACAGCATTGGATAGACGACCATTACGTGCCTACCCGTTACGTTGAAAAAATTCTAACAGTGCTGCCCCGGTGGAGTCGTTGGTCTCTCCAGACGCCGCCTTTCGATCCGCAGGCATCGGTCGGGGCTTGGACCGTTTGAGCTAACGGGGTATAGTTTCAGGTACCGGCAAACGATGAACCGAAAATGTTCAATCGTTGCAGGTACTTAGGCTCTCGATACTGCTGCCTCCGTTTCCGCCAATCTAACCCGCTGAATTCGTTACGAAGTCAGCGGGTTTCTTTTTGTCCGGATGGGGTTACGTCCGCTGCCGCGTCAGCGCCAACACCGCCCCCAACGCAATCATCGTCCCACCCGAAATTCTCGTGAGCCATCGGGCGCGCGCACTGCGAGCGGCATCCGACCGCAACAGCCGATGCGCCGCGAACACCGCGACCACATCGACGATGGTGTTCAGCGCGACGCAGATCGTGCCCAGCAGGATGAGTTGCGGCACCAGCGGCTCCGATGGCGACACAAATTGCGGCAGGAACGCCAGAAAGAAGAGAGCGGTCTTGACGTTCAACGCCTCCACGACAACACCCTCGAGCAGCGCCCGTCGCACGCCCTGCGTGGCGATGGGCTGGACCGCCGCCGTGGTTGCATCCTTGCGCAGCAAAATCCGTATGCCCAGGTAGATCAGATAGGCAGCGCCCAGGTACTTCACCAGGCTGAACGCGAACGCCGATTGCGCAACCAGTACAGACAGCCCCAACGCAGCGGCCAGGACATGGAACATGCCGCCTATGCCCGTGCCCAGGCAGGACGCCAACCCCTCCTTGCGGCCACTGGCGACGGTTCGGGCAACGACGTAGGCGATGCCGGGGCCTGGCGTGATGGCCAGAACGAGTGCTGCGATGGCGAAGGTGAGCAAGGTCATGGCGTGATGCTACTGGCTATCGAGCCGCAGGGCCTGCGATCGCACACCTTCAAAAATCGCATGCGCGATGTCTTGCGGAAATTCGTTCGGGATCTGGTGACTGACCGTCTCGATCGCTGGCTCCACCTGGTCGAGCAGTTCCTCAATGAGGTCATCAGCGCTGGCACCCCATCCAGCGCGCGCCGCGAGTGCATCGAAGTGTCGCCGCATGATCGTCGCCAACTCGTAGTGCGGATTGCTTCCACGAATCGCCATTGCGAGTTTCACCCGGCGCAGTGGCAGATGATGCTTGCCTTTGCCTTTGCCGATGACGGGCCAGGCCGACAGCACGTCATAGAGCGGCGTCAGGTGGAACCTGCCGCCTGCCATCAGGTGGATGCTGAAATTCTTGGCATGCCCGTCGGTGGCCGCCATCAACCAGAACAGGATCTGGCTTCGCAGCAGCGTTTTGAGGTCGCCTCGCGCACGCTCCGAACCCGCCAGGATGCGGGCTACGTCCAGGATTCCCGGACCACCATCTGCCTCGTACTTTTGATCGGGGCTGATACCCAGCGCCTGGCAGAAGTCCTCCTGCGGCAGGCGCGTGATCCATGTTTGCGATTCATGTAGCCGACGGTCGAAACGTTCGACAGCGAGCACGGCCGGGTGGTCCGCGAAGGTGACGATTTCGGCGTGCGCAACCGGAACGCCAAATGCATCGAGCAGGCGCAGGCAAAGCCACTCGTTGTACACGGACGTGCGCATGTCGGCCTGCATGTTCCCGACCAGGCCCAGAGGCATCTTGAGAATGTGTGTGGTGGGGGTGGCGCCGTGCGGGGCCATCCATCGGTTGCCGTGTCGCAGCAGCGCGGTCTTTTCCTGCGCGCCGGCGATCGAGATGCGGAAGTCCCAATCTGCGTCCTGCTTGCCGGGCAGGGCTGTTCCGGCAGCGTTGCGCAGCAGGCGCGCGACGTCGTCATCTGTCATCGCCGTGCCTTCGATCCGGTTGAAGCCCTCGGGCGAAATACCTTCGGCAAGCAACTGGATGGCGCCCACGCAATCGCGTCCTATGGCGGCGAGAAGGTCAAACGGATCCTGCGATCCAGCGGCATAGCGGGCTGCCAGCCGGCGGCGGATGTTGTCGTTCTCGGGCAGCAGGTTGTGAAAGTAGTTCTCGACCACAGGTCCGCGCAATGGTTCGTTGCCAACCAGCGCAAGCGGCAGAGACAGCGACAGGGGTCGTCCTAGCGGCGACGCCAGCCACGAGGGCTCGTAGCGCAGCTCTGCAGGCCCGCGACCGGCCGCTTGCCAGGTTGCAACGCGCTCGCCGTTGGCCCAGACGGCCAGGGTTCGGGTGTGGGACTTTCGACCCACGGCTTACCACTGCGCCCTGGTGGGGGTTGGCTTGGTATCGTCCGCAACCTGGAGCGCAAGCTGCAAGCCGAGCTGGTTGCAAAGGGCCAGGAGCTGATCGACGTTGAGCGTGCCGGGATTGCGCTCGAGGTCCGACAACCGGTTCTGGCTGATATCCAGCCGTGCCGCGAGTTGGGCCTGTGTCAATTTCTGGCTCTTGCGTGCGCCCTGCAGCTGCACCCCGAGCTGGCTGGGTGTGAGGATGGGCTGGATGTGCGTCATAAAAATATCGGTATTACGGATAAATGTAATTTATCGATAATAACGATAAATAGCAAATATCTGTATTACCGATACTGCAATTGCCCGGCTACCGCCCGCAACGATAATCACCCCATCGTTGTGACCCGCTCCTGACCCATGCCTTATTCGCTCCCCGCCATCCTGTTCGCGCTCGCCAGTTTCGTGGTCACCTTCATCGTCGCACGGCTGCTGCGCAAGTGGTTCATGAAGCGCAAGGCCGGGCAAATGCAGGCCCAGGCGCTCGCTGCAGAAACGCGCCAGATGCGCCGCGCGCGCGAGCGCAAATCCGGGCCACGATAGTCAACCGCGCCTGGCAAAACAAAGGCCGCCCGAGGGCGGCCTTGCTGTTGGCGCGAACAACGCGCGAATATCCCGCAACCTCAATGCGGCTTGTGCTGCGCGCCCGCATTCGAGCCGGCAGGCAGAACACGGGAGGCATTCGAAGCTGTGCCATGCGCGAGCCCGTACGAAGCCGCCGTCACCGCAAGGATGCGCGGAACCCGCTGCAGGATGGATGCTGTCTTGATGTCGTTCATTGTCTTTTGTCTCCGTTACTCATTCGAGGCGAGACGCAGTATTGAACAAGCTCATGGCAACGGTGTGACAGCAGGGTTCAGCAGTTTCCGTCGGCGCGGTCCGACATTTTTCAGGCAGGCGCCGCTGTGGAAGCCTTCGCCAGCTTCCATGCCGCCAGTTGCCGCAACAGCACCGGCAGCGCCATCAGCGCGCCGATGATCGTGACGACCAGCCCCGGCGCGATCAGCAGCAGCGCTGCAGCAACACACAGCACCTGCTCCCAGCGCTTCAACTCGACCAGGAAGAACTTGCTCAGAGCCGCTGCGAGCACGGTGATCCCCAGGATGCATCCGATGAAGGTCACGCTGAAGTCATACCAGGTGAAGCCCTTGGCCACCAGCAGCAGCGACGGCGAGAACACGAACACAAACGGCACCAGCACCTTGGCCAGGCCCAGCCGAAACGCCATGTTGCCCGTCTTGAACGGATCACTTCCCGCCATTCCGGCCGCGGCATAAGCCGCCAGCGCAACCGGGGGCGTGATGTCCGCGAGGACTCCGTAATAAAAGACGAAGAAGTGCGCGACCAGCGGCTCCACACCCAGCTGCACGAGCGTCGGCGCGGCGACCGTGACCATGATGATGTAGTTGGCGGTAGTGGGGATGCCACAACCCATCAGGATGCAGACCATGCCCGTCATGACTAGTGCTGCGAAGAGCGTCAGCCCCTTCAATGTCACGATGCCTTCGGGCACCACCGACGACACAACGCCTGCGATCGCAGTGGCCCATCCGGTGATGATGAAACTGATCTTGAACCCGACGCCGGTGAGCGTGACAACGCCAATCACGATGCCGACGGTTGCAGCAGCCGCGCCGACAGCCAGCGCATATTTCGCGCCGGTCTCGAATGCCTCGACCAGCACGCCATGACGGATGCGCCCGGTCACGCCGAACACGCGCCACGCGACAAGCGCGATCACCACGCCAGCAGCAAAGATGCCGAGTTTGATCCACTCGCTTTGCTGCCCCAGGTTTGCAAAGCACAGCACGCCGAGCATCGCGTGCAGCACGACCATCAGCGTCCAGTTGCGCGCGTCGTTGCCGCTGGTCTTGGTCACCAGGCCCACGATCGCGCACGATGTGATGCCGGTGAAGGCGGCCAGGTAGGGCGTGCGACCCGACACCAGGATCGCGATCAGCAGGAACAGCGGAATCAGCGTGGGCCAGCGCATGCGCAGCGACTCGCGCAGCTTGGGCATCTCTTCGTCGGTCAGGCCGCGCAGGCCGTAACGCTTGGCTTCGAAGTGCACCTGCATGAACACGCCAAAGAAGTGCATGAACGCCGGGATGACGGCGGCCATGATGATCGTCTGGTAGGGCACGTTCAGGAACTCGATCATCAGGAACGCCGCCGCCCCCAGCACCGGCGGCGTGATCTGTCCGCCGGTGGATGAAGCCGCTTCCACCGCGCCTGCGAATTCGCGCTTGTAGCCCACGCGGATCATTGCGGGAATCGTGAGCGATCCGACGGTGACCGCGTTCGCCACCGAAGAGCCGCTCAACATGCCGAACATCGCAGAGCCGAACACGCTCACCTTGGCGGGGCCTCCCGCGAATCGTCCGGCGATGCTGGCCGCGATGTCGAGAAAGAGTTGGCCCAACCCGACCCGCGTGGCCATCACCCCGAACAGCACGAAGTGAAAGACATAGGTTGCCACGACACCCACCGCCACCCCATAGATGCCCTGGCTGGTGAGGTACTGGTGGTTGATCATCTGGCTCCAGTTCGCGCCTGCATGCTTCAGCAGCCCCGGGAAATAGGGGCCGAGCATCGCGTACGCAGTAAAGCCAATCGCGATCAGCGGCAGCGGCCATCCCATGGAGCGGCGCGTCGCCTCCAGCAGCGTGATGAACAGGATGGACCCCATGACCACATCCGACGTATCCGGGTTGCCCACGCGAAACGCGAGATCGTCGAAAACGTAGGGGATGTACAGCACGCTGGCCGCGCAGGCCAGGCCCAGCAGCCAGTCGACCAGTGGCACGCCCCCCGGCGAGAGCCAGGTATTGCGCGCCGGTTGCTCATGCGATTTTTTCGTCGCAGAAAACACCAGGAAAATCAGCCCGAGGACGAAGGCCAGGTGAACGCCCCGGTGCGTGGTCTCGCGCAGCAGGCCGAAACCCGCCGTGTAGAAGTGAAAGCACGACAGGATGATCAGAAGCCACTTGATGATCTGCAGCGCAGGCGGCACGGTGGGCCGAAAGCGCATCTCGGGATCGAACTTCTCTTCCAGCTCCTGCAGCTTCTTCTCGTCGAGTGTGGCGACGGTTTCCGTCATGGGTGTTTCCTCTTTCCCTCAAACAAGAAGGGAGGCGTGTGCCTCCCTGTTTTTTTGTACTGCTGTGCAGCCGGCTTATTTCAGCAGGCCGACTTCCTTGTAGAAGCGCTCGGCGCCAGGATGGTAGGGGATGCCCACGCCCTGCACAGCGTTTTCCTTGGTGATGAACTTGCCCTTGGCATGGCCCGCCTGCAGCGACTTTTGCGTCGCGTCGCTGTACATCGCCTTGGTGACCTGGTAGACGGTTTCCGCGTCGATCTTCGCGCTGGTCACCATCTGTGCGCCGACGGCCAGGGTCTGCACGGCGCCGATGTCCTTGTAGGTGTTCGCGGCGATGGTGTCGACAGCAAAGTAAGGATTGGACTTGCGCAGCGCATCGGCAGGTGCGCCGACCAGTGGCACGAGTTCGATGCCGGTGCCGCCCGAGGCCAGCTCAGCGATGGCGCCTGCAGGAGCGCCGCCCACGAAGAAGAACGCATCGAGCGCGCCGTCCTTGAGCTTGTCGCCGGCCTGGTTGGGCTTGATGTATTCGGGCTTGATGTCCGACTCTTTCACGCCGAAAGCGGCCAGCACCATGCGTGCATTGATCAGCGTGCCCGAGCCCGGCTCATCGAGCGCGACCCGCTTGCCCTTGAGGTCGGCCACGGACTTGATGCCCGAACCCTTCTTGACCACCAGGTGGATGCTCTCGGGATACAGGTTGGCGATCATGCGCAGGTCCGTGACCTTGGGCTTGCCTTCGAACGCGCCGGTGCCGGTGTAGGCCCAGGTGGCCACGTCCGATTGCGAGAAGCCGGCTTCCATCGAACCGCTGGCAACAGCGTTGACGTTGGCGAGCGATCCGTTGGTGGCTTGCGCCGTGGCGACGAGCTTGCCCGGTTGCGACACGGCATTGGCGATCATGCCGCCGACGGGGTAGTAGGTGCCGGCGGTGCCGCCCGTGCCGATGCGAAAGAACTGCTGTGCGTTGGCGGCGCCCGCGAATGCGAAAGTGGCGGCAAGGGCTGCTGCCCAGAGCTTGAATTTCATGAAAGGTACTCCTGGAAAGTCTTGTCCATCGGACGAGCAAGAAGTACACCATGAGGCGGCGCGCCACGCGCCTAGTGAAAGCCCGCAGCGCTGGGGCCAGGGCAGGTGAGCGCTTAACTACTCATCGACCGATGCGCTCCACCGGTCGCCCCAGCCGCGCTGCGCGTCATCGAGCTCGCGCCGTCCGCGCTTGGTGGGGCGGCCGTGTTCGATCGAGCGCGCGGGTTCGGGGGAGAGCTTTCGTTGTTCAGCAGAGGCCTCGCGCGCTTTCACGCTCTCAGCCGTTTCTTCATAGAGCAGCTGCGCAACGGGAGCAGGTCCTCGCATGGCCGACAGCGCCTTGACCACGACCGCGCGGGTGATCGCGCCTTGCCTGACCGAAACCGTGTCGCCCGCCTTGACCTCGCGCGCAGGCTTGACTTCGGCGCCATTGACTTCCACGCGCCCCTTGACGATCTCATCCACAGCGAGGCTTCGCGTCTTGTAGAAGCGCGCCGCCCACAGCCACTTGTCGATACGCAATTTATCCATCAATTGCCATTGTCTGCCAGTGGCAGGCGGACAGTTGTATCCAGACCTTGCACGACGCCGTGCGACTCGCGGTTGTCCAGGCTGATCGAGCCCTTGAGCGCGCTCACGATTTCCAGGCAGATCGCCAGCCCCAGACCTGATCCGCTGCGCGCATCGCCGGGAGAAAACGGCTGGAACAGCCGCGCCCTGAGCTCGGCGGCAATCCCCGGGCCGCTGTCGGTGATGGTCATGGCGACCGCGTTGTTGCCGGCCACCACCCGCACCGAAATCGCGCCGCCCTGGGGCGATTGCTTGATCGCGTTGTGCAGCAGGTTGCGCGTGAGCTCGCGCAGCATCCATTCGTGGGCCAGGACCGGGGCGGGCACGGTGTCGATGCCGAAGTCGATGTCCTTGCCCGCGATCAGCGGCGATAGCTCCAGCGCGATGGTACGCACGATTTCTGAAAAGTCCTCGACACGGACGTCCCCCTGTTCGCGGATCTGCTCGACCTTGGCCAGCGACAGCATCTGGTTGGCCAGCACCGTGGCGCGATCGACCGTATCGTTGATTTCGATGAGCGCCTGCCGGGGCTCCATGTCGCCATGAAGCGCCGATTGCACTTGCACCTTGAGCACGGCAAGCGGTGTGCGCAACTGGTGTGCGGTGTCGCGCACAAATCGTTTCTGGTTATCGAGCAGATGAGCCAGCCGCGCCATCACATGATTCGTCGCTTCCACGAGCGGTAACAGTTCGCGAGGCGCATCCGGCACGTCGACGGGGCTCAGGTCGCCCTCGGGCCGCTGCTCCATCGTCTGGCTCAGCCGCCGCACCGGGCGCGTCGCGCGTTGCACCACCACGATGGCGACCAGCGCAATCACCGCCACCAGCACAGCCTGACGCCACAGCGTATCGACCAGGATCTTGCGGGTGAGCGTCTGGCGCAGCTCCAGCGTCTCGGCAACCTGGATCACGGCCATGCCGCGTCCGGCCTGGCTGGCGACGGGCTGCAGCAACACGGCAATGCGGACCGGCTCACCTTGAAACGTGCCGTCGTAGAAATCCACCAGGGCAGCGTAGGTGTTGCGGTCCGGCAGTGTTCCTGTCCATGCGGGCAGCTCCTCGAAGCCCGAGATGAGCTGCCCCTTTTGCGTGGACACGCGATAGAACATGCGGCTCTGGTTGTCCGCCTCGAACGCTTCGAGTGCGGCATAGGGAACGGTGACGCGCAGTTTCGCGGCCTCGTCGAAACCTTCCACATCAAGCAACTCGCCGATCGACTTGGCCGAGGCGAGAAGGGTGCGGTCATACGCGGTGTTCACGGCTGCCAGCGTTTGCGCATAGAGGCTGAATGCATTGATGAAGACAAACAGCCCGACCGGCACCAGGATGCCCAGCAACAGGTAGCGGCGCAGCGAAATGGGACGCTCCCGCTGGGTTGGCGTTTCGCGCTCACGGCCCGGTTCAGTCATCAGGCTTGCGCCTTGAGCAGGTAGCCCAGGCCGCGCAGCGTCATCAGGGTGGCACCGGTGGGCGCGAGCTTCTTTCGCAACCGGTAAACCACGACTTCCACCGCCTCGTACTGCACATCCGCCTCGCCGGGAAACACGAGTTCGAACAGGCGCTCCTTGCTCACCGCGTGGCCCGGCTTGACCATCAGGGCTTGCAGCAGGGCAAGTTCGCGCGGGGTCAGCTCCAGCACCTGTGCGCCGTGATAGATCGCGCCGCTGTCCCTGTCGTAGCGCAGGTTTCCGACCGTGTGCGAAGGCGTCTCGCGCTGGCCCGCTGCGCGCCGCCGATGCAGCGCATGCAATCGCGCTTCGAGCTCGTCCAGGTCGAAGGGTTTGGCCAGGTAGTCGTCGGCCCCGGTGTTCAGGCCGATGACCCGGTCGCCCACGGTGCCTCGCGCCGTGAGGATCAGGACCGGCGTTGCCAGGCCGCCGCCCCGGGCGCGCTCCAGCACCTGCAGGCCGTCCAGGCCCGGTAATGTGAGATCGAGCAGCACGACATCGGGCTCATGCGAGCGCCATCGCTCCAGCGCCTGGCGGCCGTCCGAGCAGGCGTGCACCTGCATGCCACGCCGCGTGAGCGAGCGCTCGAGCGTGGCCTGCATGGATGGATCGTCCTCGACAAGAAGCAGCTTCATGGGTGCACAGGTTAAAGGCTGAGGGTAGCGAGCCGCGTTTCAGTAGTTTCCCCAATGCCCCGGACAGCCGATTGACAGGCAGACGGCGCATGATTGCCAGGTCTGAAAAAAACCAAATGGAGACCAATATGCGTCGAGACACATTCCTCAGAACCATGGCCGCCCTGGCCGCAGCCGGCGCCCTGCCGCTGACAGCCCGCGCAGCCGCCAACGTCAAGATGATGATCCCGGCCAACCCCGGCGGCGGCTGGGACACCACAGGCCGTGCACTGGGCAAGGCGCTCATCGACTCCAAGGTCGCTGACTCGGTGAACTACGAAAACAAGGGCGGCGCCGCCGGCGCTCTGGGCCTGGCGCAGTTCGTCAACGGCAGCAAGGGCGACCCGAACGCCATGATGGTGATGGGCGCCGTGATGCTGGGCGGCATCATCACCGGCAAGCCGCCGGTGAGCCTGTCGGCAGCCACGCCGATTGCACGCCTGACCAGCGAATACAACGTGTTCGTGCTGCCTGCCAATTCGCCGCTCAAGACGATGGCCGATGTGGTCGCGCAGCTGAAGAAAGACCCCGGCAGCGTGAAGTGGGGCGGCGGTTCGCGCGGTTCCACCGAGCACATCGCAGCCGCGATGATTGCGCGTGAAGTGGGCGTGGACCCAGCCAAGATCAACTACGTTGCGTTCCGTGGGGGCGGTGAGGCGACTGCGGCCATCCTGGGCGGCAACGTCACGGTCGGCGGCAGTGGCTACAGCGAGTTTGCCGAGTACATCAACACCGGCAAGATGAAGGCGATCGGCGTCACTTCGGGCGCTCGCCTGAAGGGCGTGAATGTGCCCACGCTCAAGGAGCAGGGCATCAATGTCGAGATCGGCAACTGGCGCGGCGTCTATGGCGCACCCGGCATCACCGACGCACAGCGCAAGGCACTGACCGACATGGTGCTGGCCGCGCTCAAGACCAAGAGCTGGACCGAGGCCCTCGAAAAGAACAACTGGACGCCAGCTGTCCTGTCGGGCGCCGCGTTCGAGAAGTTCGTCGATGACGACTTCGCCAGCCTGCGCGCAACCATGGTCAAGTCCGGCATGGTCTGATCGCCGGGGCCTGATGCCCGCGCAGTACCAGCGGTCATCAGCGGCCCACAGCGGTCATCAGCGGTCACCAGCGGCGCCCGGCTCATCACCGGGCGCCATTTTTTCGCGTTGCCAGACAAGAGCTGGAGAAACTCGCCATGACAGAACAACACTCAAAGAATCCGGCGCAAGTGGCGGTGGGCGCTGGCGTGCTCCTGCTGGGCCTGGCGCTGGCTGCCGGCGCCATCAGCATTCCGTCGGCTGCAGGCTATGGCGGCGTGGGGCCGAACTTCCTGCCCTGGGTCGTTGCCGTATCGCTCGTGCTGTGCGGCGGCATGATCCTGTACGAATCGCTCACGGGCGGCTTTCGCAACATGGAAGAGCCTTCGGGTGACGCGAAGACCTATTGGGGCGCGCTGGCCTGGATCTCCGCCGGCCTGCTGGCCAACGCCGCGCTCATCACCACCATCGGATTCATCCTGAGCTGCACGCTGTGCTACATGCTCGCGGTGCAAGGACTCAAGCGTGCGCAGGGGCTGCATGCAACATCCGCTCGCGCGCTGCTGATGGACCTGGTGACCGGTGCAGCGATTGCCGCGCCGGTGTTCTGGATGTTCACGCAATTCCTGGCGATCAACCTGCCGGGCCTCACATCGACCGGGTGGCTCTGACATGGAAATCCTCAACGCACTGCTGCACGGTTTCGCCGTCGCCATCACGCCCGTCAACCTGATGTGGGCCTTTGTCGGCTGCGTGCTCGGCACAGCGGTCGGTGTTCTGCCCGGCATCGGGCCCGCAGTGGCTGTCGCCATGCTGCTGCCGATCACTGCCAAGGTCGAAGTCACGGCATCGATGATTTTCTTTGCCGGCATCTACTACGGTGCGATGTACGGCGGCTCGACCACCTCCATCTTGCTGAACACACCCGGTGAGACCGCGACCATGGTGACGGCGATGGAGGGCAACAAGATGGCCAAGAGCGGGCGAGCCGGCGCGGCGCTTGCGACAGCGGCCATCGGCTCGTTCGTGGCAGGAACGATTGCAACCATCATCGTGACGCTCTTCGCGCCGGTCGTTGCCGAGTTTGCGGTCAAGCTCGGCCCGCCTGAATATTTCATGCTGATGGTGCTGGCATTCACCACGGTGAGCGCGGTGCTCGGCAAGAGCACGCTGCGCGGCATGACCGCGCTGATGATCGGCCTGGCGATCGGCTGCATCGGCCTGGACCAGATTTCGGGCCAACCGCGCTACACCATGGGCAAGGCCGAGCTGCTCGACGGCATCGAGATCGTCCTGGTGGCGGTGGGCCTGTTTGCCGTGGCCGAGGTGCTGTACGCCGGCATGTACGAGGGCAAGGTTGTCGAAAAACAGAACGCGTTGACCAAGGTCTACATGACCAAACGCGACTGGAAGCGGTCGATCCCTGCGTGGCTGCGCGGCACTGCCATCGGCACGCCGTTTGGCTGCATTCCGGCAGGCGGCACCGAGATTCCGACGTTTCTTTCCTACGCCATGGAAAAGAAGCTCGCCAAGGGAGAAGACCTGGCGGAGTTCGGCACCAAGGGTGCCATCGAAGGTGTGGCCGGTCCTGAGGCGGCGAACAACGCCACCGTGACTGCGGCGCTCATCCCCTTGCTCACGCTGGGAATCCCCACGTCGAACACCACGGCCATCTTGCTGGGCGCATTCCAGAACTACGGCCTGCAACCCGGTCCGCAGCTGTTCACCACATCAGCTGCATTGGTGTGGGCGCTGATTGCGTCGCTCTATATCGGCAACGTGATGCTGCTGATCCTGAACCTGCCGCTGGTCAAGCTGTGGGTGATGCTGCTGAAGATCCCGAAGCCGCAGCTCTACGCAGGCATCCTGATCTTCGCAACGGTGGGCGCTTATGGCATGCGGCAAAGCGCGTTCGACCTGGTGCTGCTGTATGTCATCGGCCTGATTGGCGTGTTGATGCGTCGCTACGACTTCCCCACAGCACCGGTGGTGGTGGGCATGATCCTCGGGCCGCTCGCCGAAGCGCAGATGCGCAATGCCGTGTCGATCGGCGAGGGCAGCTTCGCGGTCTTCGTGCAGCGGCCCATGTCGCTGTCGCTGCTGATCCTGGTGATTGCGGTGCTGGTGCTGCCGCGCCTGTCGCGGATGATGAGTCGCAGGCGGGCGGCGGCTTAGGACCTGGACGACGGCCGGGCGACGCCTTCGTCCATGGTCGGGCTTCGCGTGGGCGGCGGGGGGATCTCATCGTCGTCCCCTACCTGCGTGGCGGTCTGCGGTTCGGCCCGTCCTTGTGACACGGCCTCGTTGTAGCGCCGCAGGCCTTCCTCGGCTTCTTCGTGCAGCTTTTTGGCCAGGGCCATGATGCCGCTGGTGAATGGCGAGTTCGGCAGGAACTTCGATCGGGCGATATAGCGGCCGAACTTGCGCGTCATCGCGGCTGGGGGATATTGGCCCTCGCTGAGCAGGGTTGCCGTGTGCGGATTCTGTTCTGCCCGTCTGGGTCGATTGGCATTGGCGAGCCGTTCAACATGCTCCCTGACGTCGTCGAAGGCTTCGTTGCCCTTCACGAAGCCCAGAATCTCGGGGTCCAGCGTCCTGCGAAGAATGGGGACTTCCCAGTGTGTAGGCGGCGTGTTGAAACGCGCCACGTGAAGCAGGTCCTGGCACTTGAACAGGTGCAGGAGCTTGTCGAAGAGAAGCCGGTTGGCCGAACCCTCGGTGGCCTGGGCGCTGATGCCGGGAATCAGGCGAAGCCCGGGCACCAGCTCGAAAGGGCCCATCAGGATGGCATGGAATCCGGCGATGCCAAACGGCATGCTGCTGGCGTTCAGCGCAGCAATCGCCGGATCGCAAAGTGTCCAGTTCAGGCAGTCATTCATCAGGATGCGAAAGCCCCCCACGCTCGAATAGACGTGCGGCGCCGCTGGCGACGATACGAGCCAGCGCCACCACGACATGAACTTCCGGTTCTGCAGGGAATTGGCTGCGTCGGCGACCTGCTGGGTCACCTCGGGCGTGATGTGGATACGCACGACCTCTGCGTCAAGCTCTTCTTCCGGTGGCGGGCCTGGTATGGCGTCCTCCAGAGGCGGTGGAGGTTCGTCGGGAGGCGGCGGAATTTCATCGGCTGCATCGGTCCTGCGCAATTTCGAGCGCAGGGCGATCGAGCCGCCTTCGGTCCTGGCGGCCGCCCACATGGAAAACATGATGATCGGATAGAGCGTCCATTCGTACAGCCCCACATGCATGTCGACCGTAGGCGAGGTCATGGGCGCACCGTCGCCGGCGTGGATGGTCAATGCATCGGCCCATTTGAAATTGAGCAAGGCTTCAACCACGAAGCCGGCGTTCACGATGACGAAAGGTGCCATGAACATGGCAGTCTTGCCGGCCAGTTTCTCGACGCTGTCTGCCCCAAGCTCACGGCCCTCCTTGCCGACAAAAACGATATCGGGCATCAGCCTCGCGCCGAACTTCTCGAGAACGCCGCGCCCCAGGCAGTAGATGTGGGTCTTGTTGGCCGCAGCAACCAGGGACGTCAGCATCACCTTGTTGAACTCGGTGCCCGTGAGATTCCAGCCATTCGTCAGTGCCAGCCCGAGGGTGAAGACCGTCGGTAATTGCCCGAGGGCAGCAGTAATTTTGTCGTGGTGTTCGCCACCGACGCGATGAATGTATTCGTCGCCATCTTCGTCCTTCGCCTTGAAAGTCAGCATCGACGAAAAGGCGCGGCCCGCGTACTTGTGGGAGATGACCACATGCGCGAGAAAGAACGGCGCGCTCAGGAACAACGCGTTTCGATTGTCGGCTGCGGGGTCGCTGCCATCGAGCAGGTCGTTGATGTAGAGCATCGTGATGTAGGTGACCACCGATGCGAACTGGCGGATCGTGAAGATCGCGCCGAGCGTCTTGAGGCCGCTGCCGCCGGCCAGCTCGAGCGTGCTGCAGATGCTGCTCCACGGCATTCGCGGCAGATGGAACTCGGGCAGGTGGAGCTGCGGCAAATGCGGCAGATGCGGGATGTGCGGCATGTGGGGCATGTACTCCCGCACGTCCGCCCAATGCCACGCCGGTCCGTCGTGGGGTGAGGCAGGGGACGACTCGTGGGAGGACTCCTGGGGCGAGTCGGCGGCAGGGTTTGCCAGCTCGTGTTCATTGATCGGGATGGTGAACGTTGCAGGCTCGGCGACGGGCTGGAGTACCGCGCCGGTGCGCAGTATTTCGTAGGCCTCTGGCGTGGCCGGAAACCGGTACGACAGGATCGAATCAACGATGTCGTTGGCGCCGGGGTGCGAAGAGGGCAGTGTGCCGTGCGTTGCCGCGCACCTTTGCGGCTCTGTGGGGTGCGCCTTGACAACGATTGGCGCGGTAGTCGGGTCGACCGCAGCAGCTGCGCCGTCCCGGTCGGACGCGAGCTTGGCATGGGGTACAGGGAGTGCAGCCCGCATGGGGTTGCGGGGACCGGCCCGCAGCGGCCCGGCTCGGGAGGGAAGGGAAGTACTGCCGGTCATGTTTAACGCCTTGCCGCTCTCAGGCGGCGTGCGAAGCTGTTTGCAGGAAGTAGGTATCGCGCCATTGCAATGCCATCGCCACCAGGGTGCGCACCGACCGCAGGAGCTCCACGCCCGATCGTCCCTGAAACGGATACCTGGCCTGCAGCGTGACATTGCCGTAGACCGGATGAATGCTGAATGTGGACGCGGTTTCTTCGCCCAGCATGGTGAAGTTGATCAGGAGCAATGCGCGAAGGGCCTGGGCCTCGTGTTCGGGCGGCGGCGGCCCGAAGTCGATGAGCACAAACGCGCTGTCGGGGTGGGTGGCCTGCGTGTGCATGATGTTGACGGCAACATCTGCGATCTCGGTGGAGAAGACCATCACGCCCTGGCTGTCGGGGGCTAGCTGCGGTGCCGGTGCATTGGCCGCTTCGCAAAACCCGTCGCACAAGGCCTGAAAATTCGCGACGCTCATTGGGACTCCTTGTGCCGGGCTGTCGACTGACGAGGAGACAGGGTAAGCGCGGCCCTTGAAGACTTGCACTACCCGGAAGTCTCGAACTCGCTTGGTGGTTACACCGAGCTAGCGTTTTCCACCGGTGGCCGGCACCGGCGCTGCCGCTACCATCGGCCGCATGGCTACCACCGACCCGCTACCGCTTGACGGCCAACGCATCCTGGAGCTGGCGGCTCGCTCGATGTTCGACATGTTCGCCAACGCCAGTGAAGGCATGCTGCTGGTCGATCGCGAGGCACGCGTGGTGTGGATCAACGACCAGTACAAGCGATTCCTGCCGGCGCTCGGGTTTCCGCGCGTGGAAGATTTCGTGGGCCATCCGGTGTCCGAAGTCGTGCACAACACGCAGATGGACCGCGTGATCCGCACCGGCAAGCCCATCCTGATCGACCTGCTGTCCAACCGGGCCGGCACCTTTGTGGTCAGCCGTATTCCGCTGCGCGATGAAACGGGGCAGGTGATTGGCGCGCTGGGGATCGTGCTGTTCGACCATCCCGAGACCACGCTGCAACCACTCATCGAAAAGTTTGCGGCCCTGCATCGTGACCTGGACGACGCACGCCGCGAACTGGCGAGCCAGCGGCGCACCAAGTACACCCTGGCAAGTTTTGTCGGCAGCAGCGATGCGGCTGTCGAGGTCAAGCGGCAGGCGCGGCGCGCGGCGATGTCATCGAGTCCGGTGTTGCTGCTGGGTGAAACCGGTACCGGCAAGGAGCTGCTGGCGCAGGCGATTCACGCCGCATCCAAGCGCGCCGACGGCCCGATGGTCAGCGTGAACATCGCAGCCGTGCCCGACACGCTGCTCGAATCCGAATTCTTCGGCTTTGCGCCCGGCGCGTTCACCGGCGCTGACCGCAAGGGTCGTGACGGCAAGTTCAAGCTGGCCGATGGCGGCACCCTCTTTCTCGACGAGATCGGCGACATGCCGCAATCGCTGCAGGCCAAGCTGCTTCGCGCGCTGCAGGAAGGCGAGATCGAGCCGCTGGGTTCCAACAAGCTCATCCGCTTCGATGCGCGGGTGATTGCGGCGACGTCGCGTGACCTGGGTCAGCTGGTGCGTGAGGGCAAGTTCCGCGAAGACCTGTACTACCGCCTGAACGTGCTGCCGATTCGCGTGCCGCCCTTGCGCGAGCGCAGGGACGACATCCCGGCTCTTGTTGAAGTGCTGGCCGAGGACATCGCCACGCGCAATCAGACCGGTCCCCTCGAACTGAGCCCGGAGGCAGTGGCGATGCTGGCTGCGCAGCCCTGGCGCGGCAACACGCGCGAACTGCGCAACGTGCTGGAGCAGGCGGCCATGCGCAGCGACTCGCGCCACATCGAAGCCGTGCACCTGGAGCAGGTGCTGCGGGAGGCCGGCATCGAGCGCGTGGCGCCGCTGCCCCTGGGCCAGCGCGTGGGACAGCGCGGTGACCTGCTGCGATCGCTGGGCGACCAGGTCGCTGAACTGGAGCAGCAAGCCATTGCTGCCGCCATGACGGCGACCGGCGGAAACAAGGTTGCTGCGGCAAAACTGCTGGGAATTTCCCGAGCCAAGCTCTATGAACGGCTTGAGTTGACTGTCTGAATTTCAGTCATATGCCTGATATTAAGACATATCAAATGTCTGAAATTCAGGCGCACTCGGGTTTTCACTTAGCAAAATCTCCTTTGAAATCAACGGTCATCGGGCTGGCACGGGCTGTGCAATAGACCAAAGTCCATTCGAGATCAGTACAAGGAGACACGATCAATGAAACGTCGCATCTGGGTTGCGTTAGCCGCGCTTGCCACTTCCGCCTTCGCCGCCCCTGCCGCATTTGCGCAGGCCGGCAAGGACATCAGGATTGCCCACATCTACAGCCGCACCGGCCCGCTCGAAGCCTACGGCAAGCAGACGCAAACCGGCCTCACGATGGGCCTGGAATACGCCACCAACGGCACGATGATGGTCAACGGCCGCAAGATCGTGATCCTCGAAAAAGACGACCAGGGCAAGCCTGACCTGGGCAAGTCGTTGCTCGGCACCGCCTATGCCGACGACAAGGTCGACCTCGCCATTGGCCCCACATCATCGGGCGTTGCGCTGGCCATGCTGCCGGTCGCCGAGGAATACAAGAAGATCCTCCTGGTCGAGCCCGCAGTGGCCGATTCGATCACCGGCGAACGCTGGAACAAGTACATCTTTCGCACCGGCCGCAGCAGCTCGCAGGACGCGATCTCCAATGCCGTGACGGTTGACCAGCCGGGCACCTCGGTTGCCACGCTGGCCCAGGACTATGCATTCGGACGCGACGGCGTGAAGGCCTTCAAGGACGCGATCAGCAAGTCGAAGGTCGTGCACGAAGAGTACCTGCCGCAAAACACCACCGACTTCACCGCCGGTTTCCAGCGCATCGTTGACCGCCTGAAGGACCAGCCGGGCCGCAAGGTGATCTTCGTGATCTGGGCCGGTGCGACGCCGCCGTTTGCCAAGCTCGCCGACCTGGACCTGAAGAAGCGCTACAACATCGAAGTGGCGACGGGCGGCAACATCTTGCCGGCCATGGTTCCGTACAACAACTTCCCCGGCATGGAAGGCGCGAGCTACTACTACTACGGCTTCTCGAAGAACCAGGCCAACCTCTGGCTCGTGACCAACCACTACACGCGCTTCAAGAGCCCGCCCGACTTCTTCACCGCTGGCGGTTTCTCGTCGGCCATGGCCATCGTCGCGGCACTCAAGAAGACCAACGGCGACACCAACACCGACAAGCTCATCACCGCCATGGAAGGCATGAGTTTCGACACGCCCAAGGGCACGATGACCTTCCGCAAGGAAGACCATCAGGCGATGCAGTCGATGTACCACTTCCGCGTGGCGCCCGGTGCGCGTCCCGGCGCGATGGCTGACCTTCACCTCGTGAAGGAAATCAAGCCATCGGAGATGAACGTCCCGATCCGCAACAAGCGCTAGGGCCAGGTCAGCAGGGACGATTCACCGTCCCTGTTTTTTTATCGGCAGTCGAGTATTTCCGCTCCCGCAACACGCGGGGGTGAGGCGAAGTGTTTTCTTTTTTTGGGACTTGAAACCGAGACCATGAGCCTGCTTGCAACCAAGGACCTGACCATCCGCTTCGGCGGCCACGTGGCAGTCAATGCCGTGACCTGTGCTTTCGAGCCGGGCACGCTGACCGCCATCGTCGGCCCCAACGGCGCTGGAAAGACCACCTATTTCAATCTCATCTCGGGGCAGCTCAAGGCTTCTGCCGGACAGGTCACGCTCGATGGGCGCGACCTGTCGGGCTTTTCGGCATCGCAGCGAACGCGCGCGGGTTTGGGGCGCGCGTTCCAGCTCACCAACCTGTTTCCGCGCCTGTCGGTGCTGGAGAACATCCGGCTGGCGGTGCAGGCGACGCGAGACGGCGCGCACCACCACGGCTTGAACCTCTGGAGCATCTGGAGCGATCACAAGGACCTGATGCAGCGGGCCGACGAGATCCTGGTGGCGGTGAACATGCATCACAAGGCGACCGAGATGGTCGCGAACCTGCCGCACGGCGACCAGCGAAAACTGGAGGTGGCCCTGTTGATGGCGCTCGAATCCAGGGTCTTCATGTTCGACGAACCGACCGCGGGCATGAATGCCGCCGAGGCCCCCGTCATTCTCAATTTGATCCGCAAGCTCAAGGAAGACAAGAGCAAGACGATCTTGCTGGTGGAACACAAGATGGATGTGGTGCGCGAACTGGCCGACCGGATCATCGTGCTGCACAACGGATCGCTGGTGGCAGATGGCGAGCCGGCGCAGGTGATTGCATCGCCGATCGTGCAGGAGGCGTACCTGGGTATCGCACCGGACGCAGCACCGGTGCCGGGTGAAGAACGACAGGGAGGTTTCTAGATGAGCGACAACCTCCTGACGCTCAAAGGCGTGCAGACCCACATCGGCGCGTATCACATCCTCCACGGCGTTGATCTCGAAGTGCCGCGCGGCAAGCTCACCATGCTGCTGGGCCGCAATGGGGCGGGCAAGACGACCACGCTGCGAACCATCATGGGCCTGTGGAAGGCATCGGCGGGCAGCATCACCTTCAACGGGCAGGACATCACGGCCATGCCGACGCCGCAGATCGCGGGACTGAACGTGGCCTATGTGCCCGAAAGCATGGGCATCTTCTCGGACCTCACCGTCAAGGAGAACATGCTGCTGGCCGCCCGCAGCGCACGCACCGCATCGCAGATCGACGCCACGCGCCTCGAATGGATCTTCAGGCTCTTCCCGGCAGTCGAGAAATTCTGGAACCACCCGGCCGGCAAGTTGTCGGGTGGGCAAAAGCAGATGCTGGCGGTTGCACGCGCCATCGTCGAGCCGCGCGAACTGCTCATCATCGATGAGCCGAGCAAGGGCCTTGCGCCGGCCATCATCAACAACATGATCGACGCCTTCGCACAGCTCAAGGCCAGCGGCGTGACCATCTTGCTGGTCGAGCAAAACATCAATTTCGCCAAGCGGCTGGGCGACACGGTGGCCGTGATGGACAACGGCGTCGTCGTGCATGCCGGTGCCATGCAGGCGCTGGCCGAAGACGAGGCGCTGCAGCACTCGCTGCTGGGGCTGGCGATATGACGGATGTGACAGGCACCATGAAAAAAGATTTCGACTGGAAGCCGATGGCGCTCGTGCCCATCCTGGCGATTGCCGTGTTTCCCTTCATCGGCTCGGGCTCGACCTGGGTGACGTTGACGGTGGCGGGCCTTGCGATGGGCATGATCATCTTCATCATCGCCTCGGGCCTGACGCTCGTGTTCGGCCTGATGGACGTGCTGAACTTCGGGCATGGCGTGTTCATCGCGCTCGGTGCATTCGTGGCGACCAGCGTGCTGGGCGCGATGGGCGACTACACCTCGTCGGCCAGCCTGCTGGTGAACATGATGGCGGTGCTGCCTGCAATGGTGATCGCGATGCTGGTGGCTGCCGCCGTGGGGCTCGCGTTCGAGCGCTTCATCGTGCGGCCGGTGTACGGCAATCACCTGAAGCAAATCCTGATCACGATGGGCGGGATGATCATCGGCGAAGAGCTGATCAAGGTGATCTGGGGTCCGCTGCAGATTCCCTTGCCGCTGCCCGAAGGCATGCGCGGGAGTCTCTTCATCGGGGACGCGGGCATCGAGAAATACCGCGTGATCGCGGTGGTCGTCGGCCTGCTGGTGTTCGGCGTATTGCTGTGGGTGCTGACACGCACCAAGATCGGCCTGCTGATCCGCGCGGGCGTGCAGGACCGCGAGATGGTCGAGTCACTCGGCTACCGTATCAAGCTGCTGTTCATTGGCGTGTTCGTCGTGGGCAGTGCGCTGGCTGGCCTGGGTGGCGTCATGTGGGGCCTCTACCAACAGAACGTGATTCCGCAGATGGGCGCACAGGTCAACGTGCTGATCTTCATCGTGCTGATCATCGGCGGGCTGGGGTCCACAACCGGTGCGCTGATCGGCGCGTTGCTGGTGGGCCTCATGGCGAACTACACCGGTTTCCTGGTGCCCAAGGCGGCGCTCTTTTCAAACATCGCGCTGATGATGGCCATCTTGCTGTGGCGTCCGCAGGGTGTTTACGCACTCTCCAAATGATGCTGAACCGACTTCTTTCCGCCGACTTCCCGCGCAGCCGTGTGCTCGCGGCGATTCTCGTGCTGCTGCTTTTGGCGCTCGCACTGACGCCATTCCTGATACCCGGCGTCAAGGCGCTGAACGTGGCCGCCAAGATCCTCGTGTTCGTTGTGCTGGTCGCCAGCTTCGACCTGCTGCTGGGCTACACCGGCATCGTGAGTTTTGCGCACACCATGTTCTTTGGCATCGGTGCCTACGGCGTGGCGATTGCGTCGAGCAAGATGGGTGCGGGCTGGTCGGCGATCTTCGTGGGCATCGGCGTTGCGCTGGCGCTGTCGTTCGTGCTCGCCCTGGGCATAGGCCTGTTCTCGCTGCGGGTTCGCGCGATCTTCTTTTCGATGATCACGCTGGCCGTTGCGGCTGCGTTCCAGACGCTCGCATCGCAGCTGTCGGACATCACCGGCGGTGAAGACGGCCTCACCTTCAAGATGCCCGAAGTGCTGTCGCCCAGCTATCAGCTCGGCGAGTTTCTCGGGGTGTCGATCGACGGTCGGTTGATCTGCTACTACCTGCTGTTCATCACCGCGCTGGTGCTGCTGCTGGCCATGCTGCGCATCGTCAATTCGCCGTTCGGGCGCGTGCTGCAGGCGATCCGCGAAAACGAATTTCGCGCCGAAGCCATCGGTTATCGCGTGGTGGTCTATCGCACCACCTCCAGCATCCTGTCGGCGCTGTTCGCAACGCTTGCCGGTGCCATGCTCGCGATCTGGCTGCGCTACAACGGGCCGGACACATCGCTCTCATTCGAGATCATGCTGGACGTGCTGCTCATCGTCGTCATCGGCGGCATGGGAACCATCTATGGCGCCGCCATTGGCGCGGGCATCTTTGTCGTTGCGCAAAGCTATCTGCAGGACCTGCTCAAGCTTGCCAGCGATGCGACCAGTGGCTTGCCCTGGCTGTCGGCCTTGCTCTCGCCCGACCGCTGGCTGCTCTGGCTGGGCCTGCTTTTTGTTCTCTCGGTCTATTACTTCCCGACAGGTGTGGTGGGGCGTTTGCGCGCCGCGCGCAGCCCTGCGTGATTGATGTTGTGCTGATGTGTGTGTGGTGCCTTTCCAAATGAAGGAGACTCAAATGAAGAAGACGAACTCTCGCCTGCAGCGTGCTGCACGGCTGGCTACGGTGACAGGCCTGGGCGCGATTGCGCTGGCGGGCTGCGGCGGTGGCGGTGGATCAAGCACCCCCGCACCCCTGAACAGCCTGCCGGACGGCGTGACGCAGCATTCGATGACGGTCTACGGCGCCACATCGGTGAGCAACGGCGCCACAGCCGCGCAGCAGGATTTGCTCACAGGCGGCATCGGCAAGACCGGCCTGGGCACCACAGCGGCCCCGACCTATGCGGACCCGCTCAACCCGACCGCGGCCGAGCTGCGCCGCAACGCGCTGCACTCCAACTACCGTGCCATTCTCGATCCGAGCGCCAACGGCGGCTACGGAACGCTGTACGGCCCCAACATCACTGCAAGCGGTTCCGTCACGTCCAGTGAAGGACTGATTCCCGGCCGCGAGTACCTCGCCTCGGCCGATGACGGCTCCGGCCGCAAACGCGTCGTGATGGCGGTGCAGGTGCCTGACAGTTTCGACGTTGCCAATCCGTGCGTCGTGCTGGGCGCATCGTCGGGTTCGCGCGGCGTGTATGGTGCCATCGGCACCGCTGGCGAGTGGGGCCTGAAAAAGGGTTGCGCTGTCGCCCTGACCGATGCGGGCAAGGGCGTGGGCCTGTACGACCTGATGGACGACACCGTGAACAAGGTGGACGGCCCCCGTGCCACGCGCGCGGCTGCCGGCGCGCTGAGTCACTTCGCTGCCAACGTGACCGATGCTGCACGCACTGCGTACAACGCGCTGTTCCCCAATCGCCTCGCACTCAAGCAGGTGCATTCGCAGCTCAACCCTGAAAAGGATTGGGGCACCGACACGCTGATGGCTGCGCGCTATGCGATGTTCGTGCTCAACGACCGTTACGGCACCGCAGAAAATCCGCTGCGCTTCAACGCGGCCAACACGCTGGTGATTGCAGGCTCTGCCTCCAATGGCGGCGCGGCGTCGCTGCGTGCAGGCGAGCAGGACGGCAGCGGTCTCATCGACGGCATCGTGGCCTCCGAGCCCGTCGCTGAAATGCCAACCGCCGCCGGCTACGGCATCACGCAGGGCGGCGTTGCGGTCGCCGGTTACGGCAAGACGCTGGCCGACTACGTGACCTACGGCAACATCTACCAGCCGTGCGCTGCGCTGGCTGCTCCTGCCGCACTGACCGAAGTCACGTTCTTCAACTTCATCGGCCTCGGTGGAATGACGGCACGTGCCACGGCGCGTTGCGACAGCCTGGCTGCCAAGGGCCTCGTTGCAGGCGCCACGACGGCAGAGCGCTCGCTCGACGCACTGAACAAGCTGCGTGCGTTCGGCTGGAGCCCGGAGAGCGACCAGATGCACAACGCGCATTACGCGCTGGGCAACGGCCCTATCCTGTCGGCGATGTACCCGGTCAGCTACGGGCGCTTCTCGGTGCTGGACAACGTCTGCAACACCAGCTTCGCGCAGGTCGATGCAGCCGGCATTCCGGTGGCAGTCAACCCGGCGACCAAGGCATTCAGCTTTGCGATTGCCAACGGAACGGCCAACGGCACGCCCGCATCGGTTGTCTACAACGACTCGGCCGCAGGCGCACGCGCATGGCAGTTCGCAGTTTCGCCTTCGACCGGCACGGCTGATTTCGGCCTGGACAACGCGCTGTGCCAGCGCGCACTGGTGACCGGAACCAATCCGGTGACAGGTGTCGCTCTTGGTGCAACCGCAACCACCACGCCGTCGCTCATGCCGAGCGCAGCCCAGAGCGCTGCCGTTCGCGCGGGCATCGCCGAAGTGCTGCTGACCGGCAACCTGCGCGGCAAGCCGACCCTGATCGTGAGCGGTCGCAGCGATGCGCTCGTGCCGCTCAACAACAACTCGCGGGCCTACGTGGCGCTCAACAAGACGATAGAAGGCAATGCCTCGAACGTGCGCTACATCGAAGTGACCAACGCACAGCACTTCGACACCTTCATCCCGCTGTCGGGCTTCGATACGCGCTTCGTGCCGCTGCACCCGTACTTCAACCAGGCGATGGACGCGATGTACGCGCACCTCAAGAGCGGCGCAGCCTTGCCAGCTAGCCAGGTGGTTCGCACGACACCACGCGGCGGCGTTCCGGGCGCAGCGCCTGCCATCACTTCGGCCAACGTGCCGGCGCTTGTGGCGGCTCCGACGGCCGGCAACCAGATCGGCTTTGCGGGCACGTCGCTCGCGGTTCCTAACTGATCGCAACGCCGGGCGAAAGCCCGGCGGCCCATGAGTGTCGGGCCAGGAAAGTGAAGGGTAAGGCGATGAACTACAGCTCCTGTTACGCGACCTGCGCGGGCCGCGAGATCCATTTCACCGAATGGGGCTCGCAGCACTCGCAGACCGTCGTGGCCTGGCATGGCCTGGCGCGGACCGGGCGCGACATGGACGAGCTGGCCGGGCACCTGTCTGCGCGGTACCGGGTGATCTGCCCCGACACGGTGGGACGGGGCCTGAGCCAGTGGAGTGCGGACCCGGTCAACGAGTACACGCTGGCGTTCTACGCGCGGCTGGCCGCTGAACTGTTCGATCGCCTGGACATCCAGCAAGCGCATTGGGTCGGCACGTCGATGGGCGGGGCCATCGGTACGGTCTGTGCGGCAGGGCTTTTGCAGCCGCAGCTCAAATCACGGATCAAGTCCCTCACCCTCAACGACAACGCGCCGCGCCTGGCAGATGCTGCGCTGGCCCGGATTCGTGCGTATGCAGGCAACCCGCCGGCTTTCGACACAATGGCGCAGCTGGAGGCCTTCTTTCGCGAGGTCTACAAGCCCTTCGGCTGGCTGAGCGACGCCCAATGGCGCCGGCTGACAGAGACCTCGGCGCGGCGCCTGCCCGATGGGCGCCTCACGCCGCACTACGACCCGCAGATGGTGCGCCAGTTCACCGACCACACCGACGACTACCTGATCTGGGACCACTACGACGCGATTCGCATTCCGGTGCTTTGCCTGCGCGGCGAGAACTCGGATCTGGTCCTTCGCGAAACGACCCAGGAGATGATGCAGCGCGGACCGGGGTTGCTCGGTCTTGCGCAGGTCGTGGAGGTGCCGGGTTGCGGCCACGCACCCGCGCTCAACGTGCCCGAGCAACTGGACCTGGTGACAGCGTTCATCGACCAGCATGCGCAGCAGGGGGAGTCAGCCCTGTCATGCCGGACTAGAGGTGGTATTTAGGAGTTTGTCATGGCGGACTCGATCCGCAATCCATCGATGATCAAGCACAGTCGCCGCTTCGCGGTGGATGCCGGATCGGAGTGCGGCATGACAGCCTTCAGGATTGCCTTTTACTGAGGCGCGCCCATTTTTATCGCCGCCGCACGTGACCGCTCAAGCGCCTGCGCATCGGGCATCTCGCGCGTGGGCCATCCGCCCAGGTGTTTTTCTGCGATCGCTCCCAGCGCAGCAATCCATGCGGGTTCATCGTTCAGGCAAGGGATGTAGTTGAATTCCTTGCCACCGGCCGCGATGAACGCCTCGCGGCCTTCCATGGCAATTTCTTCCAGCGTCTCCAGGCAGTCCGACGTGAAGCCGGGGCACACCACATCGACCCGGCCTTCGCCTGCCGCGCCGAGCTTTCGAAGTGTCGGTTCGGTGTAGGGCTCCAGCCACTTCGCCTTGCCGAATCGTGATTGAAACGAGACGCTGTATTGATCGGGTGCAAGGCTCAGCCACTCGGCCAGCATGCGGCCGGTCTTGTGGCACTCGCAGTGGTAGGGGTCGCCCAGCTGCAGCGTGCGCTCGGGCACGCCGTGAAAGCTCATGAGCAGATGACGTGGCCGCCCGTGCTCCTGCCAGTGGCGCTCGATGCGTTTGGCCAGCGCCTGCAGATAGCCGCGATCGTCGTGATAGTGGTTGACGAACCTCAGCTCGGGAACATTGCGCGTGCGCGCGGTCCAGGCGGTCACCGCGTCGATCACGCTCGCCGTGGTGGAGCCCGCGTATTGCGGGTAGGCCGGCAGGATCAGGATGCGCGTTACACCGTCGGCCTTGAGCGCATCGAGTTGCGATGCGACAGACGGTGAGCCATAGCGCATTGCGTAGCGCACCATGACCTGGTGGCCGCGTTCACCCAGCCAGCCGCGCAGCAGCGTGGCCTGTTTTTCAGTCCACACACGAAGCGGCGAGCCGTCCTTGGTCCAGATCGACGCGTACTTGTGCGCCGACTTGCCCGATCGCAGCGGCAGTATCAGTCCATACAGAATCGGCAGCCACACCAGCCGGGGGATTTCAACCACGCGCGGATCGCGCAGGAACTCGGCGAGGTATCGCCTGACTGCGGGGGCCGTGGGTTCGTCGGGGGTGCCGAGGTTGACATAGAGGATCGCGGTTCGGGCCGGTTGTCCGTGTTTGTAACGGGGCTCGGTCTGGGGGCTCGTCGATGGGGGCATGCGGTATTCTCACTGACATGCTCGACATTGCAAGAATCAAGGCCATCTCGCTGGACCTCGACGATACGTTGTGGCCCATCTGGCCGACGATCGAGAGCGCCGAGAAAGTGCTGCACGACTGGATGGGGCGGCACGCGCCGATGGCTGCGGCGCTTTTTTCCAATCCGTCGGCTCTGCGCGAAATCCGCAACCACATGGCCATGAGCCGGCCCGACCTCAAATACGATTTGTCCGCCGTGCGGCGTGAGTCGATCCGCCTGGCGCTCTATCGGGCCGGCGAGAACCCGCTGCTGGCCGAACAGGCGTTCGATGTGTTTTTTGCGGAACGCCAGCGGGTCACGTTCTTTGACGATGCCATGCCGGCCATCCGATTCCTGGCGCAGCGCTTTCCGCTGGTGAGCCTGTCCAACGGCAATGCCGATCTGGGGCGTGTCGGCTTGCAGCCGTTTTTTCGCGCGGCGATCAGTGCGCGCGAGTTCGGCGTGGGCAAACCCGATCCGCGAATTTTTCATGCGGCTGCTGGGGCCCTGGAGGTCGCGCCTGAGGAGGTGCTGCATATCGGTGACGACGCAACGCTCGACGCACTGGGCGCGCTCAATGCGGGCATGCAGGCCGCGTGGGTCAATCGCTCGGATCACTTGTGGCCGCATGAGCTTGAACCTCATGTGACGCTGACCAATCTCACCGAGCTTTGCGAGTTGTTCGAGTAAGCACGATCAGGCGCCGTCGCCGCTTCGCGGTGGATGCCGGATCATGTCCGGCATGACAGTCCAAGACCTGCGTATGGGCCGCATTTCAGGGTCCGCTCCATAGGATGGCGACCTTTCACAGGAAGGTCATCGCTCATGCAAATCAGAGGTTTTGGCCGGCTCTCGGCTGTGGCCGGTGTTGCGACTGCCCGGCGTTTCACCATCGTTCCTGCACAACGCCGTGCCAACCACGCAATCCCCATCAAAGGCGCGCCTGAGCGTGATCCGGTTGCCATCATCTGGACCCATCGAAAGGTCGCGATCGCGCAGGCGGGCTATCACGGCTGCACCCTGTCCCCCGGTGAAGTATTCAGCAAGGGCCTGCGCCCGATGGATGATGACCCGGCCTGCATGGGTCTTGCTGATGGTCCCGAGCAACGCCTGCTGGAAGTGCTGATCGATCACGCGTATGGCGAAGACGGTGGATTTGAGAACGCTGCCAGGCAGGGGCGGATGTTCTGCCACTCGACCCCGTTTGTGCCGACGGCCAAGGTGTTCAGTGCGACGCTTGAATTCACCGATCCGTACTATCACCCCAAGGACTCGCGCGAGCCCGCGATGCGTGTGGTCTACCAGATCGACATGGCCGCCATCGTGAAATCGAAAGGTCGCGTGTACTGCCTCAATTCGGAAGTAGCCGCGCCTTACCGCTGGGAGACTGAAGTCGTCGTGCTGGGCGCAGTCGCACCGCAATTCATCGTGCGCGCATTCATCATGAAGAAGAACGACTTCGACTGGGAGGTCGATTCGGAAATCGCCAACCCGAACTACCGCACGGGCCCTACATCCGGCCCAGCGCCTGCACCTTCCACGCCAGCCACAACTTGCGCAGGGGCGTGAGGCTGACGCGCTGGTTGAGCACCTTGAATCCATCGCTTTCGATCTCGCGCAGCAGCGTGCGGTAGATGCTGGCCATCATCAGCCCCGGTTTTTGTGCACGCCGGTCGGGTTCCGGCAGCATGGCCAGAGCCTCGTCGTACAGGCGATGCGCCCGCGCCGCCTGGAACTGCATCAGGGCCACGAAGCGATCGGAGTAGATGCGGTTGAGGATTTCGTGGGCCTTCACGTCGAACTGCTGCAACTCGTTCACAGGCAGGTAGATGCGCCCGCGCATCGCGTCTTCGCCCACATCGCGAATGATGTTGGTCAGCTGGAATGCAAGACCCAGGCGGTGCGCATAGTCGGTCGTGCGCGGGTCGGTCTGGCCGAAGATGCTCGCGGCCACTTCGCCCACGACGCCGGCGACCAGATGGCAGTAGCGCTCCAGCGCGATGAAGTCCAGGTAGCGCGTCTGCTCCAGGTCCATCTGGCAGCCTTCGATCACGGCCTGCAACTGCTCCTGGCGGATGTTGAAGGTGCCAGTGCTGGGCATCAGGGCCTTCATCACCGGGTGGCTCGGGGAGCCGTCGAACGATTTGGCAACCTCGGAGCGCCACCATGCGAGCTTGGTCTGCGCCACGCCGGGGTCGGTCACTTCATCAACGACATCATCGACTTCGCGGCAAAACGCATAGAAGGCGGTGATGGCCGCGCGGCGCGGCGCCGGCAGGAACAGGAAGGCGTAATAGAAGCTGCTGCCTGAGGCGGCGGCCTTTTGCTGGACGTACTCTTGCGGTGTCATGGCCGCGGATTGTCCCATCCGTCTGTGTCACCCGCGCCGCGCAGGCGCATGAACTGCTTCCACAGGGCATCGCGCCCACCCAGGGTCAGTGCGAGGCGCAGCATCACCGCGCGCACTTCGCGTCGCTCCATCTTCACTTTGCGTTCCATGGAGCCGCGTACGCCCGCTTCGCGCAGCAGCGCCAGCGTGCGCGCGCCCAGCAGCGCCGGCAGCGCACTGGCGGCTCGCACGCGCGCGCTGTTGACCGCGTCTGCGTAGCCCATGCCGTCGTCCAGGCCCTGCTGCGCCTGTTCCATCCAGCGTGACCAGATCGGGGCGAGGGCCTCCGGCCGTTCGGCAATCGTGGCCGGTGTGATGCCCACCTCGGACAGTTCATCGGCAGGCAGGTAGCAGCGGCCGTTGGCGAGGTCGGCTGACAGGTCGCGCAGGATGTTGACCAGTTGCAGTGCCTGCCCGAACGATTGGCCCAGCGATCGCATCTCGCGCTCGTGGAGATTGGCGAAGTTGGGCAGGTGTCGCACGCACAGGCGCGTCCAGAACTCGCCCACGCAGCCTGCGACCAGCCAGGTGTATTCATGCAGGTCGGACGCCGATGGCAGCGCGATGGGCGCCTGGCCCGGCGATGCGAATCGAAGGACATCCTGCTTTTGTCCGCGCGTGATGTGCCTGAGAACCTGGCGCACATCAGCCTTGTCCGGGGGTTGGAGTTCGTCCAGCCAGTGAAGGCACTCGGGCAGCGCCATGAGAAGCGCGCGCTCATGGATGTCGTCCTGATAGGGCAGCACGGCGGCGGCGAGCAGGCTGGCAGCTTCGGGGTCGGGTGGGGCTTCTATTAACGCAATGAGCGCATCGAGGCGGGCCGCTCTTTCGTCTGCCGGCAGGCGCGATGTATCCGCGATGGTGTCGGTGGCGCGCGCGAGCAGGTAGCCCACGGCGATCGGAAGGCGCAGCTGCCCGGGCAGCACGCGGATCGAGAGATAGAAAGACCGGGATACCCCGCGCAAGAGCGACAGCAGTTCGGGTTGGAGCAAGGGCGCGCGAGGCATTGGTTGAACCCGTCATTGTCGCTTGACAAGGCTCAGCGATTCTCATAGATTACTAACCGGTCAGTCAGTAACGAACTGATCCAGCCCGATTTCTCCGCATTGCCACCCTGTATTGATACCCCTAGGACTGCCATGCCCCAGCTGACCTCTCATGGCCGCGCTCGTGTTGTTTTGAGCCTGGCTCTCGCAGCCTCTGTTGCCGTTCTCACTGCCTGCTCCAAACCCGCGCCTGCGCCCGAGCCCATCCGGTCGGTCAAGGTCATGACCGTTGGCGTGGGCAGCATCCAGTCCGTCCATGAGTTTTCTGGCGATGTGCGTGCCCGGGTCGAGTCCCGCCTGGGGTTTCGTGTGGCCGGCAAGATCGTCAAGCGCCAGGCTGAGCTCGGCCAACACGTGAAGGCCGGTCAGTTGCTGGCACAGCTCGATCCGCGCGACTACCAGCTTGCAGCCGATGCCGCCCGCGCGCAGGTCGCTGCGGCATCGACCAATCGCGATCTGGCGGCCGGAGATTTCAAGCGCTACGCCGCCCTGAAAGACCAGAACTTCATCAGCGGCGCAGAGCTGGAGCGCCGCGAGACCACACTCAAGGCCGCGCAGGCGCAACTCGACCAGGCCAGTGCGCAGCTCGCTTCGCAGGGCAACCAGGCGGGCTATGCCAATCTGGTAGCCGATGTTTCGGGCGTGATCACCGCAGTCGAGGCAGAGCCGGGGCAGGTGGTGACGGCGGGCACGCCGGTGTTTCGCATCGCGCAGGACGGCCCTCGCGATGTCGTGTTTTCGGTGCCGGAAGACAAGGTCGCGGCGATCAAGCCGGGGTCCGATGTCACGGTGCGGGTATGGGCCAGCGAAAAGACGAACCTGAGCGGCAAGGTGCGCGAAGTCGCCGCCAGCGCAGACCCGGTGACGCGTACCTATTCGGTCAAGGTTGCGCTGGAGGCGGGAGTTGCAGCGCCGCTGGGCGCCACAGCCTACGTGTCGCCGCAAGCGCTCAGCGCCGTGGGAACCCCGGTGATCAAGTTGCCCACCAGCGCGTTGCGCAAGGACGGGCAGGGGACCGCAGTCTGGGTGCTGGACAAGGCCACGATGACCGTGAAGTCACAGCCGGTTCAGATTGCAACGGCCGACGGCAACGAAGCCGTGATCGCAAGCGGTTTGCAACCCGGAATGCTGGTGGTCTCTGCCGGTGTGCACGTGCTTTCGCCGGGCCAGAAGGTTGCGATCTACCAGGACAAGCTGGCAAGCAGCGCGGCCGTGGCGCTCACTGCGTCCAGCAAATAAAAGCAGGGCGCAGGGGTGACCATGACAGAGCAGAAAGCACAAGCGCAGCAGCAGCCGGCAGACGCCGCGCGGGTGCAGCCCAGCGAGCGTTTCAATCTTTCCAGGTGGGCGCTGGAACATCCGGCCCTCACGCGCTACCTGATGATCGTGCTGATGATCCTGGGGGTCGCGTCGTACTTCCAGCTGGGGCAGGACGAGGACCCGCCGTTCACCTTCCGTGCGATGGTGGTTCGCACCTACTGGCCGGGCGCAACCGCGCAGCAAGTGGCCGAGCAGGTGACAGACAAGCTGGAGCGCGCGCTGCAGGAAGCACCCTACGCCGACAAGATCCGCAGCTACTCCAAACCGGGCGAGTCGCAGATCATTTTCCAGATCAAGGATTCGTCCAAGGGCTCTGAGGTCGCCAACGTCTGGTACACGGTGCGCAAGAAGATCGGCGACATGCGCGGGCAACTGCCGGGCGGTGTGCAGGGGCCGTTTTTCAACGACGACTTCGGCGATGTCTATGGCGTGATCTACGCGCTGGAATCCGATGGGTTTTCTTACGCCGAGCTCAAGAGCTTTGCAGACGACGTACGCCAGCAGCTGCTGCGTGTACCTGATGTCGCCAAGGTGGAGTTGTTCGGCGCGCAGGAAGAAAAGCTCTTTGTCGAGATTTCGCAGAAGCGATTGGCCCAGCTCGGCCTGGACTTCAACCAGGTGCTGGCCCAGCTCGGCCAGCAGAATGCGGTGGAGTCCGCTGGCGCAGTCCAGACGCCGCTTGACGTGGTGCAGGTGCGAGTGGGCGGCCAGTTCCAGGCCGTCGAGCAGTTGCGCAGTATGCCGATCCGAGGAACTTCCGGCAACCAGATCAAGCTGGGCGACATCGCCGAGATCAAGCGTGGCTATGTCGACCCGCCGGTGGTGAAAGTGCGCCACCAGGGCAAGGAAGTGATTGCGCTGGGCGTGTCGATGGCCAAAGGCGGCGACATCATCCGGCTGGGCGGTGCGCTCAAGACCGTCTCGCGTCGCGTTGAAGACGGCTTGCCCGCCGGCATCAAGCTCGTGCAGTTGCAGGACCAGCCGCGGGCTGTGTCGAACTCGGTCAATGAGTTTGTCAGCACGCTGATTGAAGCCGTGGTGATCGTGCTGGCGGTGAGCTTCATCGCGCTCGGGTTTCACAAGCGGCCCGACTCTGCGGCGCTGCCACTGTGGAAGCGCTATTACATCGACATGAGGCCGGGCCTGGTCGTGGGCATCACGATTCCGCTGGTGCTGGCGGTCACTTTCCTGGCGATGGATTTCTGGGGCATAGGCCTGCACAAGATTTCGCTGGGTTCGCTCATCATCGCGCTGGGCCTGCTGGTCGACGACGCCATCATTGCGGTGGAAATGATGGTGCGCAAGATGGAAGAGGGCTACGACAAGGTTCGTGCCGCCACGTTTGCCTACGAGATCACCGCGATGCCCATGCTCACCGGGACGCTGATTACTGCTGCGGGGTTCCTTCCGATCGGCATGGCGAAATCGACGGTGGGCGAATACACCTTCGCGATTTTCGCGGTGACGGTGGCGGCGCTGGTGCTCAGCTGGCTGGTGTCGGTTTACTTTGTGCCGTACCTGGGCACGCTGATCCTGAAGGCGCCGCCCAAGGCTGCGGCCAACGCAGTCAGTGGCGAAGATCACCACGAACACTTCGACACGCCGTTCTATCGCACCTTTCGCCGCGCGGTGAACTGGTGCGTCGAGCATCGCTGGATCACGATTGGCGCAACCATCCTGATCTTTGCGCTGGGCATCGTGGGTATGGGCAAGGTGCAGCAGCAGTTCTTCCCCGATTCGAGCCGGCCTGAAATCATGGTCGACATCTGGTTTCCTGAAGGCACATCGTTTGCGGCAAATGAAGAGGTGACCAAGCGCGTCGAGCAGCGCCTGCGCAGTGAAGCCGGCGTCACTGGCGTGAGCACCTGGATCGGATCGGGAGTTCCCCGCTTCTACCTGCCGCTCGACCAGGTCTTTCCGCAGAGCAACGTTTCGCAGTTCATCGTGATGCCCAGGGACCTGAAGATTCGCGAAACGCTGCGGGTGAAACTGCCTGCGCTGCTGGCCACAGAATTTCCTGAAGTGCGGGGCCGCGTCAAGCTGCTGCCCAACGGCCCGCCCGTGCCGTACCCGGTGCAGTTTCGCGTGGTCGGGCCTGACCCTGTTGCATTGCGCGAACGCGCCGATGAAGTGAAGGCGATCATGCGTGCCAGCCCCAACACGCGAGGCGTCAACGACAACTGGAACGAGTCGGTCAAGGTGCTCAGGCTTGAGGTCGATCAGTCCAAGGCGCGAGCACTCGGCGTGACGAGCCAGTCGATTGCGCAGGCGTCCCGCACGATTCTTTCCGGCACCGCGATCGGGCAGTACCGCGAGGGCGACAAGCTCATCGAAATCTTGCTGCGGCAACCGCTCGACGAACGCAATGCCATCACCGATATCGGCAATGCCTACCTGCCCACGGCGACGGGCAAGTCGATTCCGCTCACGCAGATTGCCAAGCCGGTATTCACCTGGGAGCCGGGCGTGATGTGGCGCGAGAACCGCGACTACGCCATCACCGTGCAGGGCGATATCGTCGAGGGCCTGCAGGGAGCGACAGTGACCGCTGAACTGATGCCCAGGCTGAAAGCGCTGGAGGCGAAGTGGCCGCTGGGCTATGCGATCCAGGTCGCAGGCGCAGTGGAGGAGAGCTCCAAGGGGACCGGCTCCATTGCAGCGGGCGTGCCCATCATGCTGTTCATCACCTTCACCTTGTTGATGCTGCAACTGCATAGCTTCAGCCGCGCGATGCTGGTGTTCATCACCGGTCCTCTGGGAATCGCGGGCGTCGCTGGCGCGCTGCTGCTCCTGGGGCGGCCCTTTGGTTTCGTGGCCTTGCTCGGGGTGATCGCACTCATGGGCATGATCCAGCGCAACTCGGTGATCCTGATCGACCAGATCGAGCAGGACCGGGCGCGCGGTGTGCCGGCCTGGGATGCGATCGTGGAGTCGGCGGTGCGCCGCTTGCGTCCCATCGTGCTGACGGCGGCGGCTGCGGTGCTGGCGATGATTCCGCTGTCGCGCTCGGTGTTCTGGGGGCCGATGGCGGTCGCGATCATGGGCGGGCTGATCGTGGCGACGGTGCTGACCTTGCTCGCGTTGCCTGCGATGTACGCCGCATGGTTCCGGGTGAGGCGAGACGAGACGCCCAAGACTGCATCTGCGGCCGAAAGCGCCATGGTTCCCGCGTAAAATCGCGCTGGACCGAAATTCACGCGGGCCGCCAGGCGACTGGCTGCCCGCTTTGCCTTTCAGGGCAAGCGCGGGTGGCGAAATTGGTAGACGCACCAGGTTTAGGTCCTGACGCCAGCAATGGTGTGGGGGTTCGAGTCCCCCCCCGCGCACCACCAAGGACATCGATGATCCCCGCCTGCAAGCTACCCGCCGCCTTGCTCTTCGTCATCGGCGCCTGTGCCCTTCCGGCCATCCCGGCATTTGCCCAGGAACCAGGCCCATCGCCTTTCGAGTTCTATTACAACCTCTACCCCGAGTGGAAGGTGCAGACCTTCGGCACGCCATCGACGGCTGGAACGAACGTCGGCAACATGGGGACGCTGCGCAATGACCGGGTCGTGCTCACGTCCAATGCCAACCCGAAAGCCGACACAGAGGACCATGAGTGGTCCAACTCTTACATCGGTTTTCGCGGCACCTTTGCGCAAGGCACCTTGAGCTTCGGCTATGACGTGCAGGGCCTCGTCGATTTCCAGGGCAGCTTCCAGGAAAATTTCCGCACCCGTGACGCGTTCGTGTTTGTCCAACACGGCAACATCGGACGTTTCATGCTGGGCCAGATGGACACGGTCTACAAGGACTGGGGCGACCCGGTGCGAATGCTGCGGGTGAGTTCCAGCAACATCGTGTCCACATCGCGCATCGTGTCGGGCGTGGGCTGGCGTGCGGCAGGCGAGGCGTCGTTCAACAACCGAACGAACCGCATGCTCACCTGGGTCAGCCCGAAGTGGTCCGGCTTCAACCTGGGCGTCTCGCACGCGGTGCGGCCGGTCGAGACAGCGACGCGGCTCAAGTCCACGCTGACCGCAGTGGGTGTGCAGTGGCGGGACGGCCCCTGGTATGCGGCGCTCGTCACCGAGCAGCATCGCGACTGGCTTCCCATGAGTTTCGGGCCTGATGCACCTGCGCCTGCGGCAACGTCCATCAAGAACCCGGCAGCAACCGCGACTTCGCGCGACCACGCATGGCGGCTTTCCGGCGCGTGGATCAAGGGTCCCTGGCGCGTAGGCTCCGACATCGCACGCATGCGCTACAGCGAATCGGACAGCGTCGCCGGCGGTGGGCCGCCGGGCAAGTTCAGGTCGTACGGCAACGTGGCCGCGCAGGTGAGCGCCGAGTACAAGCTGACCGCCAGGCTGCGGCTCGCGGCCAATCATGCGCGTGCTTCGGCGGGCAGCTGCAGCCTGAGTGGCGGTGTCGCCTGCAGCACGCGTGGACTCGGCGGCAATCACACCAGCCTGGGCGCGATGTACAGCGTGACCGATATCCTCCATGCGTTCGTGCTGGCGACCCACACCCGCAACAATCCGGGCGCGCAGTACGGATCGTCCGCGCAAGGCGCGAACACCAGCGCCTACGCCATCGGAATCCAGCTGAGCGCGAGGTAGCCGGGTGCTCGAACTGCTCAAGCCGGGCCAAGTCTGGCGTCCGAAGCGGGGCCTGGGCTATGGGCTGCTGCAGCAGTCGGTGGTGGGCGTGGTGTCGCTCGATGCACGCGCCATCCACGGGCTGCCGCGGCTGGAGGCGGCGCTGCCGGATTTCGTCGATGAACCCGTGCCTGCGCCGCGACAGGGGCAGCCAGCCGAAGAACGCCTGTTGACGCTGTTTGCATTCGTTCATGCTGCGATCCAGCGCGAGGGCCGCATCCCGGTCAGCAACCCATTCCATTTGCAGCGTCGACAGCTACAGGCGGGGCAGGCTCCGTCGTTCGACTTGTGCCTTCCGGCTGCTTCGTTCGAGGCATCGCCACTGGCGCTCAAGTGGGCCCGCACCCTGTGCAATGGGCTGCTGCAGGGTGCGCAAGGCGAACGCCTGGCGTCGCTGCATACACTGCGCCAGGAAGTGCTCGACCAGCTGGCGCGATTTGCCAACCCCAGCGTCAACAAATACTGCATCCTGCTGGCGGCCTATCGCCTGCGCGTGCCTGTGTTGACCTTCGACATGGAGGTGATGCAACTGGGCACCGGCTGCCACGCCCGGTGGATGGAAAGCAGCCTGACGGACCTGACGCCTGCCATCGGCGTACGCTTTGCCAAGCTCAAGCACCACACGGCACGCGTGCTGCGAGCCGGGGGCTTGCCCGGCGGTGAACACAAGCTGGTCGGCACGCCGCAAGAGGCCGTCGAATGCGCAGCGCAACTGGGGTATCCGGTGGTGGTCAAGCCGGCTGATGAGGACCGGGGCGTCGGTGTCTCGGCTGATCTTCGCGACGATCACGCGGTACGGGGTGCGTGGGAAGCCGCGCGTGCGGTGTCGGCGAACGTGCTGGTCGAAAAATTTGCGCCCGGCCTGACGCACCGGTTGACTGTGTTCCAGGGCGAGGTGATCCGCGTGTCGCGGCGCATCGCCGGTGGCGTGACCGGTGACGGCATTCGAAATGTGGCCGAGCTGGTCACGCTGGCGCAGCAGACCGAGTTGCACAGGCGCTCGCAGCGGCGTCATGGCGAGGCGAAGCTTGCGCTCGACGAAGAAGCGATTGGCCTGCTGGAGCAGGAAGGGCTGCAGGCGTCCCACGTTCCTGCGGCCGGCGCGTATGTGCGCCTGCGGCGGCGCGACAACATGAATGCGGGTGGCTCCTCGGAGACCATCCCGCTCGGCGACGTTCATCCGGCCAACCTGCAACTGGCACGGGATGCGGCCCGGTTGATGCGGCTGGATTTTGCGGGTGTGGACCTCATCACCACGGACATCGCCTCGAGCTGGCTGGAGGTTGGCGGCCTGATCTGCGAAGTGAATGCCAAGCCCCAGATGGGCGCACGCAAGGAGCCCGAACTCTGGGACCGCGTGGTGTCCGAAATGGTCGGGCCCTGCAGCCGCATTCCGGCGCGACTGCTGATCGTTGCCGATGACGACGCGCGTGAAATGGCAGCCGTTCGGGCCCTGGCGAGCCAGGCGCCCACTACTTCGGTGTCGAGCCGATTCGGCCTGTGGATCAACGGCCAGCGAAGCACCTTGCAATTTGCCAATGGTTTCGCTGCGACCCTGGCGCTGCTCAGGCGCACCGATGTGACCGCAGCAACCTGCCTGATGAGCCTGGGCGACCTCGAGCGCAAGGGCTTGCCGCTCGACCTGTGGGACAGTATCGAAAGTGCAGAGCCGTTCGATCCGCAAAGTGCGCAAGGCAAGCGGCTGCGCGCGCTGATGGCGATGGCCCGTCGTCACATCAAGACCCAGGTTCAAGGAGTGTCATGAGTAGTTCCATCCGGCGTGGATTGCTGGCAATGGTGATCGCTTCGTTTGCAACGATGGGCGCTGTCACGCCCGTCAGCGCTGCCGAGTGCACCGCTGTCTTCGCGCGCAAGAAGATCACGCTGGTCGTGCCTTTCAAGCCGGGCGGCGGCTACGACGCGTATGCGCGAATGCTCGCGCCTGTCCTGCAGGAGCAGACGGGTGCGCGCGTGTCGGTCGCCAACATGCCCGGTGCCAATGGAATGATCGGGGTGAGGGCGGTTGCGGCTGCGCCGGCCGACAGCCTGACACTGGGCGTGTTCGACTTGAGGGACGTGATCGTGGCACGCCTGACCGACAGCACATTGCCACCCGCTTCCGACTTCACTGTGCTCGGTTCGGTGGGAACAACCCATGGCGTCTGGGCCTCGCTCGAAGGCGGCGCATCGCTCGATGGGTCCGGTGCGCTGACTGCGGGCATGGCGACCGGTATCGTGCCCCGCGTGCTGCTGCCGGCCATGCTGCTCGGGCGCGAGGTGCAGGTCGTGCGCGGTTTCCAGGGCATGTCCGATCGCTGGCTTGCGCTGCTGCGCGGCGACGTCGATGTGGTCGATGGCTCGCACGACACGGTCTCCCGGCTTGTGTCCAGCTCGCCGGGTACCCGGCCGATCCTGGTGCTTTCCTCGAAGTCGCATCCCGCCTTTGCCGGTGTGCCACACCTGGCCGGGCCGGATGGACTGGTCGCGCAGCGAAGCCGCCAGCTCGACGCGGCCGCCCGACGCACCCGGCTGGAACTGGCCGGACTTGCGGCAGAACTTTCTGCATCCGAGCGCACCATTGCCGTCGCTAAAAAGGCACCCCCCGCGGTTCGTGCCTGCCTGGAGCAAACCTTAGAACGCGCGCTGCATGGCAACGCGCTGCGCGAAGCGGCTGCAAGGCAAGGGCAGGCACTGGAGCCGACGCGTGCGCCTGTCGTGCGCGATCAACTCGGCCGCATCGAAGCGGCGGTCGCGCGCAACCTGCCGCTGCTCAAGCAACTCGCCGCCAAGGCCGGTCCCGCCTCATGACACGGGCCGCCCCGTCGAAGCCGTGAGCTGGTCCGAGGCATTTCTTGCCGGTGCCGGCAATGTGTTTTCGTGGCCGGGCATCCTGATCCCGGTTGCCGGAACGCTGCTGGCCATGGTCACGTCGTTCCTGCCCGGCATCGGCAATGCGAGCCTCGCGGTCCTCGTGCTCGTTGCGACGATGAGCTGGGACCCGGTGTCGGCGCTGCTCATGTTCGGTGCGTTGACTGGCGGCGCGACCTTCATGGGTTCGATCACCGCGATCCTCTTCAACATCCCCGGCAATGTGTCGAGCACGCCCACGCTGCTCGACGGTCACCCGATGGCCCGGCAGGGTCTCGCACGGACGGCGATTGCATGTGCCGCGACGGCTTCGGCCGTTGGCTCGTTGTTTGGTGTGCTCGTGCTGCTGGCGGTGTTGCCGGCGGTGCAGCCGTTGCTCTTGCAGTTCGGCCCGCTCGAACGCCTGCTGGTCGGCCTGTGGGGTCTGGTCACCATCATCGCGATTCCCAGCTCGTCCCGATTGAAAGCCGCAGCGATGACTGCGCTCGGGCTTCTTGCAGCTTCGGTCGGAGTCGATCCGGCCAGCGGACAGCCGCGCTGGGATTTCGGGCTGCCTGCCATGTCGCAGGGGTTCAACATCGTGGCGGTGATGCTGGGCCTGTTCACGTTTGCCGAGCTGGTCGAGTGGATGCGCAAGGTGCATCTCGAAAAGGCCGGACCCGCGACTGCCTCGCCGCAAGACTCGACCCGCAAGGGCATCCGCGCGGTGTTCCAGCATTGGGGCCTCACGCTGCGATGCTCGGCCATCGGCACGCTGGTGGGAATGATTCCGGGTGTAGGCGGCACGGTGGCGGGGTTCGTTGCATACGGGCATGCGGCGCAAGGCGCGCGCGACAAGTCGTCTTTCGGCCAGGGCGATATACGCGGAGTCATCGCACCGGAGGCGGCCATCGATGCGAAGGATGGCGGCTCGCTCCTGCCGGCGCTGGCATTCGGGTTGCCGGGCAGCGAGGCGGGCGTCGCGCTGATTGCACTGTTTGCGATTCACGGCATCGTGCCGGGCATCCCCATGCTCACCACGCAGCTTCCCCTGACCTTCACATTGATCTTCGCGCTGCTGTTTTCCAACATCCTGACCTCGATCGTCGGCGTCGCGCTCACGCCGTGGCTGGCGCGGCTGCGCGATCTTCGAATCGACCTCATCGCATTGCCGTGCCTGATCGCGGGTCTCGTGACCGTGGTCCAGGTCAATGGCCAGCTGTTCGATCTGTACACGGCGGCGGGCTTTGGCATCGCGGCGTATTTCTGGCGGCGCCACGACTGGCCCCGGGCTCCATTCGTTATCGCGTTCATCCTCGGCAGCCTGATCGAAACCAACCTGACATTGACCGTGCAGCTTGTGGAACTGGGCCGGGTACAGCCGCTGGAGCGTCCTGCCGCCCTGGTGCTGGGCGTGCTGATCGTCCTGTCGCTGCTGTGGATGCGCAGGAACCGTACGTCCGGGCGCAAGGCGGACAGGGCGGGCAAGGCGCCCGATGCTGATTTGCCTCTGGGTGCGATGGTCATCGTTGTGGCGGGCTCACTGCTGGCGATTGCACTGGCAGGCGGCGCCTCGTACACGGGATATGCCAAGTCGGTGGCGGCAGGCGCGTTCCTGCTGGTGGCTGCTGTGCTGATGCGAGCAGTCATGCAACGCAAGGCAGCCGCCCCAACCGGCTTCTGGTGGACGCCGCTGGCGCCACCGCCTGCGCATCGGCTCCCGCTATGGATAGTCGCTGCGCTGCCGGTGCTCGTCTGGGCGACGGGCCTGGTCGCGGGCATAGCGCTCACCGTGTTTGCATGGCACGCGTTTCGGGCGGGGCGCCCCGGCGCGAAATCGCTGGCTGTCGCCGCAGCCCTCAGCGCTGTCTACGCGGCGCTGATCTTCTGGTTCGTCAACGAGGTGGCCGATGTAGCGCTGCCGCAGGGATGGTTATGGCAATAACGACAGATCAAGACAACAAGCCAGTGGCGCACATCGAGCCGCTGGAGCAACTGGCCCGCTTCAGCTGGGAAAACGCGAGGTCGCTGTGCCGGCCCGAGGACGGCTGTGTTGATTACCACCAGACCTGGAGCATGGTCCGCCTGCTGCAGCTGGGCGGTGCTCTGCCGGCGGGCGTGGAATTCTTCCGGCGCGAACTTGGAGCGCTTGCGCTGGCGGGCAAGACGCGTGTGCTGGTGTCTGGCGGCGCCGATGCCGGAGTGACAGCCATGGTTGCGCACAGCTATCTTGCCGTTGGCGTGCAGCCTCACATCACATTCGTTGATCGCTGCGAGACGTCGTGCGAGCAGAACCGAATGCTCCTGCGCGAACTCGGTATCGAGGGCGAGGTTCGCTGCATGGATGCCACGCAAATCGATGGCGGCCCGTTCGACGCGATCGTGTGGCATTCGTTCCTGCACTTTTTTGACGGGGTGCAGCGCACGCTGCTGCTGGGCGCATGGGGCAGGGTGCTGGCGCCGGGTGGTGTGATGGTTATGTCCACGCCGTTGGCACCGAACGACGCCGAGTGGACGCGGATCGCCGATCCAGTGTCCATTGAAGAGCGGCGCAGCGCCCTGGTCGCTGCTGCTGTGCATGCCGGCTGGCCTCATCAGGAGGCGACCGAGCTGGGCGCGCGGGCCGCAGCCGCATGGTCGGTCTCGGGACGCAGGGCGCCTGCGCTGACCCGGCAGGTCTTTGTCGATACGTTGGCGCAGGCCGGGTTCGAGCTGCGAAGCATCGATATTCATGAGCCCATCCCGTCGCCCAGCAATCTGGGCACGCCCGTGGGCAAGCGCCGCTACAGGGCCGAGGCGATTGCCGTGCGTCCCGGAGCGCTCAGTTAGAATCGAGAGCTTTGTCGCGCGGGCCGTTGAGGGCTGCGCACCCCCCGAATTCCTGCAAGAGAGACTCATCATGGCCGTGAACGTGGAAACCCTGGACAAACTCGAACGCAAGATCACGCTGACGCTGCCCGTCAACGTCATCCAGTCGGAAGTCGATAGCCGCCTCAAGCGCCTGGCGCGCACCGTCAAGATGGACGGCTTCCGCCCAGGCAAGGTGCCCATGACCGTTGTGACGCAGCGTTATGGTTACTCCGTTCACTACGAAGTCATGAATGACAAGGTCGGCGAGGCGTTTGCCGTTGCCGCCAACGAAGCCAAGCTTCGCGTTGCGGGCCAGCCCAAGATCACCGAAGCCGAGCAGTCGCCTGAAGGCCAGCTCGCTTTCGATGCCATTTTTGAAGTCTTTCCTGAAGTCGTCATTGGTGACCTGGCCACGGCCGAGGTCGAAAAGCTGCAGACCGAAGTCACCGAAGCTGCCATCGACAAGACCCTGGACATTCTGCGCAAGCAGCGCCGCACGTTCTCGCAGCGCGCGCAGGATGCCGGCGCCGAAGCAGGCGATCGCGTCACCGTCGACTTCGAAGGCAAGATCGACGGCGAGCCGTTCTCCGGTGGCAAGGCAGAAGACTTCCAGTTCATCGTCGGCGATGGCCAGATGCTCAAGGAATTCGAAGAAGCCGTTAGCGGCCTGAAGACTGGCGAAAGCAAGACGTTCCCGCTGGCTTTCCCCGAGGACTATCACGGCAAGGACGTTGCCGGCAAGCAGGCCGACTTCATGGTCACCGTCAAGAAGCTCGAAGCTGCGCACCTGCCCGAAGTGAACGAGGCGCTGGCCAAGTCGCTCGGCATTGCCGATGCAACGGTTGAAGGCCTGCGCGCCGACATCCGCAAGAACCTCGAGCGCGAAGTGAAGTTCCGCCTGCTCGCCCGTAACAAGACCGCTGTCATGGACGCGCTCGTGAGCAAGGCCGAGCTGGACTTGCCCAAGTCCAGCGTGCAGGCCGAAGTCGATCGCATGATCGAAAGCGCCCGCGCCGACCTGAAGCAGCGCGGCATCAAGGACGCCGACAAGGTGCCCGTCCCCGAAGAAATGTTTCGCCCGCAGGCCGAGCGCCGTGTCCGCCTGGGCCTGGTCGTTGCCGAGCTGGTTCGCTCCAACGAACTGCAGGCCAAGCCCGAGCAGATCAAGCAGCATGTGGAAGAGCTGTCGGCCAGCTACGAAAAGCCTGCTGAAGTGGTCCGCTGGTACTACGGCGACAACCGCCGCCTGGCCGAAGTGGAAGCCATCGTCATCGAGAACAACGTCACCGAGTTTGTGCTCGGCAAGGCCAAGGTTGTCGACAAGACGGTGTCTTTCGACGACCTGATGGCGCAGCAGTAATCGAAGCTGGTCATTGCGGGCTCGACCCGCAATGCATGTATTCGATGTCGGGGCCGCTGCGCGGTGGATGCCGGGTCAACCCCGGCATGACAGCTTTTCGGGGCTTGTCAAAGGTCTGGCAGTCCCCATGTGCTTTTGGAATACAGTAATCCTCCTGACGAACCGAAAGCGAAAGTCAATTCCCAATGAGCGCACTTGATACCCAGGCCCTCGGCATGGTGCCGATGGTCATCGAGCAATCCGGCCGCGGCGAGCGGTCGTATGACATCTATTCGCGCCTGCTTCGCGAACGTGTGATTTTCCTGGTGGGCCCGGTCAACGACCAGACGGCCAACCTTGTGGTGGCGCAGCTCCTGTTCCTGGAGAGCGAGAACCCGGACAAGGACATTCACTTCTACATCAACAGCCCCGGTGGCAGCGTGAGCGCCGGCATGGCGATCTACGACACGATGAATTTCATCAAGCCGCAGGTCTCGACGCTGTGCACCGGCATGGCAGCCAGCATGGGCGCGTTTTTGTTGGCTGCGGGCGAAAAGGGCAAGCGTTTTGCGCTTCCCAATTCCAAGGTCATGATCCATCAGGTCCTGGGCGGCGCGTCCGGCCAGGCGACCGATATCGAGATCCATGCCAAGGACATTCTCAAGACCAAGGCGGTGATGAATCGCATCCTTGCCGAGCGTACGGGCCAGCCGATCGAAAAAGTCGAGCGCGACACCGAGCGTGACTACTTCCTCGATGCCGAGGAAGCCAAGGCGTATGGCCTGGTGGACCAGGTGCTTGCCAAGCGCGCCTGAGCGCCCTGACGCCGCGCGACCAGTCGCGTTGGGCGGTTGCAGCTCAGCAACGGCGCCTCCCGTCACGGGGAGGGCGCCGTTTTTATTTCGGTATCATTGAATCTCCATATAAGGCAAGTCCCAATGGCCGACAAAAAAGGCTCATCCAGCGAGAAAACCCTCTACTGCTCCTTCTGCGGCAAAAGCCAGCATGAGGTGAAGAAGCTGATCGCCGGGCCTTCCGTTTTCATCTGCGACGAATGCATTGACCTGTGCAACGAGATCATCCGTGATGAGTTGCCTGCGGGCGATGAGGCACGTGAGCAGCGCACCGACCTGCCGACACCCGCCGAGATCAAGGCCAACCTCGACAACTACGTGATCGGCCAGGAGCCGGCCAAGCGTGGGCTTTCAGTCGCGGTCTACAACCATTACAAGCGCCTGCGCCACAAGGAAAAGGCCAAGAAGGACGATGTCGAGCTCACCAAGAGCAACATCCTCTTGATCGGTCCCACCGGCTCGGGCAAGACCCTGCTGGCCCAGACACTGGCGCGCATGCTCGACGTGCCTTTCGTCATGGCCGATGCAACGACCCTGACGGAGGCCGGCTACGTCGGCGAAGACGTCGAGAACATCATCCAGAAGCTGCTGCAAAGCTGCAACTACGAGGTTGAGCGGGCGCAGCGGGGCATCGTCTACATCGACGAAATCGACAAGATCTCTCGCAAGTCGGACAACCCGTCGATCACGCGCGATGTGTCCGGCGAAGGCGTGCAGCAGGCGCTGCTCAAGCTCATCGAAGGCACGATGGCCAGCGTGCCGCCGCAAGGCGGGCGCAAGCACCCCAACCAGGATTTCCTGCAGATCGACACGACCAACATCCTGTTCATTTGCGGTGGTGCGTTCTCGGGCCTTGAAAAAGTCATCGAGCAACGCACCGAGGCGTCCGGCATCGGCTTTGGCGCGTCGGTCAAGAGCAAGGCGCAGCGCAGCCTCACGGACGTGTTCCGCGAAGTCGAGCCGGAAGACCTGATCAAGTTCGGCCTGATTCCTGAACTGGTGGGGCGCATGCCGGTCGTTGCGACGCTGTCGGAGCTGTCCGAAGACGCGATGATCCAGATCCTGACCGAGCCCAAGAATGCGCTGGTCAAGCAGTACGGCAAGCTCCTGGCGATGGAAGGCGTGGACCTGGAAATTCGGCCCAACGCGCTTCGCGCCATCGCACGCAAGGCGCTTGCGCGAAAGACGGGTGCCCGGGGCCTGCGATCCATCCTGGAGCAGTCGCTCATCGATACGATGTTCGAGTTGCCCAATGCCACGAACGTCGACAAGGTGGTCGTCGACGAGTCGACCATCGATGAGGGCAAGCCTCCGTTGCTGGTTTACCGCGAAGCGGCCAAAAAGGCCTGATCGGCCTGGGTTGAAAACGAGCGTACCCGTTCCATATTGGAGGGGTAGCTCCCATAAAGGATTCCAATGTCCGGCCACACTCCACTGCCACCGATTGCCATCGACCTGCCGCTGCTTCCGCTGCGCGACGTCGTGGTCTTTCCGCACATGGTCATCCCGCTTTTCGTTGGACGGCCCAAGAGCATCAAGGCGCTGGAAGCTGCGATGGAGGCCGAGCGCCGCATCATGCTGGTGGCGCAAAAAGCCGCTGCAAAAGATGAGCCGCTGGTCTCCGACATGTTCGAGGTCGGTTGTGTCTCCACCATCTTGCAGATGCTCAAGCTGCCTGACGGCACCGTGAAGGTGCTGGTAGAGGGCCAGCAGCGCGCCGTGGTGAACCACATCGAAGATGGCGAAGCGCACTTCACCGCCAATGTCACGCCAGTTGAAATCGCCGAGCGCGATGCGAAGGATCCGAAGTCCAGCGAAGTCGAGGCCCTGCGCCGTGCCGTGATGCAGCAGTTCGACCAGTACGTCAAGCTGAACAAGAAGATCCCACCCGAGATCCTGACGTCGATCTCCAGCATTGATGACCCGGGTCGCCTGGCAGACACCATTGCGGCGCACCTGCCGCTCAAGCTCGACAACAAGCAGATCGTGCTCGACCTGTCTGATGTGAAGCTGCGTCTTGAGAACCTGTTCGAGCAGATCGAACGCGAAGTCGACATCCTGAATGTCGACAAGAAAATTCGCGGCCGCGTGAAGCGCCAGATGGAAAAGAACCAGCGCGACTTCTACCTGAACGAGCAGGTCAAGGCCATCCAGAAGGAACTGGGCGAAGGCGAAGAGGGCGCGGACATCGAGGAGATCGAGAAAAAGATCAAGCTCGCCAAGATGCCCAAGGAAGCGCGCAAGAAGGCCGACGGCGAGCTCAAGAAGCTCAAGCTGATGTCGCCGATGTCGGCTGAAGCCACCGTGGTGCGCAACTACATCGAGGTGCTCACCGGCCTGCCGTGGGCCAAGAAGACCAAGATCAAGCATGACCTGGCGCTCGCCGAAAAGGTCCTCAACGAAGACCATTACGGCCTGGACAAGGTCAAGGACCGCATCCTCGAATATCTCGCGGTCCAGCAACGTGTGGACAAGGTGAAGGCACCCATCCTGTGCCTGGTCGGCCCTCCGGGTGTGGGCAAGACGTCCCTCGGCCAGTCGATCGCCAAGGCCACGGGTCGCAAGTACGTGCGCATGGCCCTGGGCGGCATGCGCGACGAAGCCGAGATTCGCGGCCATCGCCGTACCTACATCGGCGCGTTGCCGGGCAAGGTGCTGTCGAACCTGAACAAGGCCGGCACGCGCAATCCGCTGTTCCTGCTGGACGAGATCGACAAGCTCGGCACGGATTTCCGTGGCGACCCGTCGAGCGCGCTGCTCGAAGTGCTAGACCCCGAGCAGAACCACAAGTTTGGCGATCACTACGTCGAGGTTGATTTCGACCTGTCTGACGTGATGTTCGTGGCCACGTCCAATTCGATGAACATCCCTCCGGCCCTGCTGGACCGGATGGAAGTCATTCGCCTGTCGGGTTACACCGAAGACGAAAAGACCAACATCGCGCTGACCTATCTGTTGCCCAAACAGATGGCCAACAACGGCGTGAAAGACACCGAGCTGCTCGTCACGGAAGATGCAGTGCGCGACATCATTCGCTACTACACCCGCGAAGCCGGTGTGCGTTCGCTTGAGCGCGATCTCGGCAAGATCTGCCGCAAGGTCGTCAAGGGCTTGCTGCTCAAGACGTACACGCCGCTTGTGACGGTCAATGCCGAGAACCTCAACGACTTCCTGGGCGTGCGCAAGTTCAGCTACGGTCGTGCGGAAGCGCAGAACCAGGTGGGCCAGGTCGTCGGCCTGGCGTGGACTGAAGTCGGCGGCGACCTGCTGACCATTGAGGCGGCGGTCATGCCCGGCAAGGGCGTGGCGACCACCACGGGTTCGCTGGGCGACGTGATGAAGGAATCGGTCGCCGCAGCCAGGTCGGTGGTGCGCAGCCGTGCGCGCCGGCTCGGAATCGCGGATGACGTCTTCGAAAAGAAGGACATCCACATCCACGTGCCCGATGGCGCGACCCCCAAGGACGGCCCGAGCGCCGGCGCGGCAATGACCACGGCTCTTGTTTCCGCGCTCACCGGCATTCCGGTGCGGGCCGATGTCGCCATGACAGGCGAGATCACGCTGCGCGGCGAAGTCACTGCTATCGGCGGCCTCAAGGAAAAGCTGCTGGCTGCACTTCGTGGCGGCATCAAGACGGTGTTGATCCCTGAAGAGAACACCAAGGACCTGCAGGAGATTCCAGAGAACGTGAAGAACGGGCTGGAGATCGTGCCGGTCAAGTGGATCGACAAGGTGCTGGAAGTTGCGCTCGAGCGCATGCCGACGCCGTTGCCGGATGATGAGCCGGCAGTCGCAGTTGCGGCTCCGATTGCACCTGTGACCGAGGGCGCGCCGGCGGTTCAAACACCGGGATCCGTGAAGCATTAGAAAGTTGATTGCGAACCTTGAGATGGCGCAAAAAAGTGCGCTATAATTCGAGGCTCGAAATGCGGGAATAGCTCAGTTGGTAGAGCGCAACCTTGCCAAGGTTGAGGTCGAGAGTTCGAGACTCTTTTCCCGCTCCATATTTTCGAAAAAGGGAAGCTGATGCTTCCCTTTTTTCTGTGTGATGCAAGCCGTGATGAACACGGCGGCAGGTCGTGATGAACACGGCGCGCTAGCCAAGCGGTTAGGCAGAGGATTGCAAATCCTTCTAGATCGGTTCGACTCCGGTGCGCGCCTCCAGAATGTCCAGAAGCCCCGGCGAGTTCGTCGGGGCTTTTTTGTTGGGACGCGCTGCAATCGCGATCACAATCAGTGCGGAAATCCCGCCAGCCTCGATGGTGAAATTGGTAGACACAGCGGACTTAAAATCCGCCGCTTCGTGAAAACGGGCGTGCCGGTTCGACCCCGGCTCGAGGCACCAATCCGCAGGCAGCCAACCAGGTTCCACGGCCTGGCGTACGCCATTCGGCGCTGCAAATCCTCTTGCATAGCTTCACCTTCGCTGACATTCTCTACAGATTGTTACGCAAATGCGAAGGAGCGCTTATGGCACTCGGCAGTATTTCAATTTCTGGCTTGTTCGAAGAGGACGGTCAACTATCGGCGGATGTGAGCGACCCAGATGGGGTCGCGAGCATCGACTACATCGACTGGTACGCTGACGGAGAGTGGTTCACCTCAACCAGCGCCGAGTGGGAGTGGGTCATGCTGTCCCAGTCGCAAGTGGGCCGGGTCATTACGGCGCAGGCCTACTACCGCGACGGGAACGGCGAAGACGCCTATGTCCTGAGCTCTCCGTCCGAAGCCGTCACCAATCTGAATGATGACGCGACGGGCTCGGCCAGCGTCGATGGCGTCGTCCAGGAAGGCCTCACGGTCTGGGCCGGAAGCACGGGCCTTGACGATGAAGACGGACCCGACTGGACCACGCTCGGCTATTCCTGGTACTTGGACGGACTGTTGATAGAAGGCGCGACCGGGGATTCGTACGTGCCCACCGAACGCATGGACGAAGGCGAGTTGACCGTCGAGGTCTCGTTCACCGACAACTACGGCAACCTTGAGCGGATCACCAGCCCGCCCGTTGTGATCGCGATCGGCCCCAACCATGCGGGAGATGGCACCGTCGACATCACCTTTGCTGGCGAGGCCACGGAATACTCGACGCTCTACGCCTCCAACCTGTGGATCGACGACTCGGATGGCTATGACGAGTCCAACGTGTCGTTCGAATGGTATGCAGGCTCCGATTTGCTGGGCACCGGTGACAACGTCTCCCTGGATGCCTCCCTGATCGGTGCGACCATTTCGCTGAGGGCGACCTACACCGACAGCGATGGTGCAGCCGAGTCGTTCTGGAGCACCGATTCGGTCGAAGTCCAGAACCAGAACGACGCCCCTGCAGGCTATCCAGGTTTCACCACGATCGTCGCCGGCCACGTGGAGCAGGGCGACCTGCTGACGGCGAGCGTCGATGCACTCGATGACCTCGACGGTCTGGGCACTATCTACTATCAATGGCTGGCCGATGGCGCTGAGATTGCGGGCGCGACTGACGCCACCTTTACCGTTACCGAAGCCCAGGTTGGCACCCTCATCACGGTCCGCGTCGATTACGTCGATGGGTTCGGTACGTCCGAGTCGGTCACGAGCAGCGACTCGGCCTGGGTGGACAACACCAATGACCCCCTGACCGGTACCGTCACGATCAGCGGCACCGACGCGTTCGACTTCGCCGATTCGGAAGGCGAGACGCTCTACGCTGAAACAGGTTCGCTCGGCGACGATGATGGCCTGGGCCCGCTCAGCTACCAGTGGTACGCAGGCGCAGAACCGATCGACGGAGCCACTGAAGCGTCGTTCACGCCCGGCCAGGCCCAGGTCGGCCAGCAGCTGTCCGTGACGGTGAGCTATATCGACGGCCATGGCACCCCTGAGAGTGTTTCGAGCCAAGTGCCGCGCGATGCCGTGCACAACGTGAATGACCTGCCCGATGGCCAGCTCGGAATCATTGGAATCCCGTCGGCGGGCTCGACGCTCACGGCGGTCATCCAGTTCAGCGACGAAGATGGCTTCGACCCGGGCGAAGTGACCTTCCAGTGGCTCTCGGATGACGTCGTGATCGACGGTGCGATCACATCGACATTCCTGCTGACAAGCGCTCATACCGGCGCCGCAATCAAGGTGGTTGCGAGCTACCAGGACGACTTTGGCGAGGATGAAACCGTCACCAGCGCCCCGACCGAGATCGGAATGCCGAACCACCCGCCCAGCGGATTCTCGACGGTGGTCGGTGACCTGGTCGAAGATGGCACCCTGACCCTGACCGACTTCGGATTCAGCGATGCCGACGGCCTCACCGGCGCGGTCTACAGCTTCAGGTGGCTGGCCGATGGTGTGGAGATTGCCGGCGCATACAGCGACAGCGTCACGCTCACGCAAAATGAAGTCGGCAAGTTCATTCGCGTGGAGATCAGCTTCGACGATGACCTGGGCAATCATGAGTCGGTGCTGGGGTTCGTGTTGCCGGACGCTACAGTCGAAAACGTCAACGATGACGCCCAAGGCTACATCGGTATCAGCGGCCTGGCCAAAGAGGGCGAGACGCTCCATGCCGTTCAGCACGTCACAGACGAAGACGGCTTCGACGCCGGTGGGCTGAACTACCAGTGGATGCGCGATGGCTCAGACATCGAAGGCGCCACTGGCACCTCGTACACCCTGACTGACGACGACGTGGACGCATACATGTCCGTGCGGGTGACCTTCTCCGACGACTTCGGCGCCGAAGAAGCCATCTATTCCTCGGACGACGAAGGCCCGGTCCTCAACGTCAACCAGTTGCCCACCGGTACGGCCTCTGTTGCCAACCCGCTCGTGCAGGGCGAGGACCTTCATGCGGTTTTCAGCTTCACCGATGTCGATGGATTCTCCGATGCCGACCTGACCGTGCAATGGATGGCCGGTGGCGAGGAAATCGAAGGCGCCACCGGATCGATCTTCACGCCGGGGCAGGCGCAGGTGGACAAGACAGTCTCGTTCGAGGTTCGATACACAGACGGCCACGGCACTGCCGAAGTGTTCGCGAGTACCGCAGCCGGGCCCATTGCGAACGCGAACGATGAACCGGTGGGCGGCGTGACGATCCGTGGAGTGGTCGCGCCGGGTTCCACTGTCAATGCGGTGACCAGCATCACCGACGAGGATGGAATGGGCGCTATCGCCCTGCAGTGGCAGCAGTCAGTCAATGGCATGGACGGATGGGCCGACATCAGCGCAGGGACAGGCAGCGCGCTGACACTGGGCGCGGCTCAGCAAGACCTCTACATTCGCGTGGTTGCTTCCTACACCGACGGCTGGGGCGCCCACGAGGAAGTGATCTCCAGCGTGAGCGAGGTCATGTACGGCACGGTGCCGCCCGACGACCTGCTGGTCCTGCGGGTGGCCAGGACGGGCGGTAGGCTGGCTGGCAGCGACGAGGACGAGTACCTGATCGGCTCGATCTACAAGGACGTGCTGGACGGCGGTGCAGGCGATGACTGGCTGTTTGGCGACAAATCCGGGGACAAGCTGATCGGGGGCGATGGTGACGACCACTATCTGGTTGGCGAAAGGTCCGACAAGCCAACGGAATACCTCGGTGGAGGCCACGACACGGTCATCGCAAGCACCGACTTCACACTCGATGGTGCGGCTTTCGTCGAGGACCTGATCCTGGTCGGCGCGGCCCGGTCGGGCACGGGCAACAACCTTGACAACCTGGTGGTCGGCAATGCGATGGCCAATGCGCTCAAGGGCAAGGACGGCAACGACACGCTGGTGGGTGGGGACGGCAACGACTCGCTGTACGGCGGGCCGGGTTCCGATGTGCTGATCGGCGGTAACGGCGCAGACAGGTTCATCATGGACGTCAAGAACGTCGCCGGTGTATTTGACACTATTGAGTCGTTTGACGCGTCCCAGGACGTCATCGAGTTCAGCCGTCTGCAATACAACATCCCCAGGAGTGCGCCCGGGCAATGGTTTGTGAACTCCCTGGTCCTGGGGCCGGATGCGCTGGAACCCGGGGACCGGATACTCTACGACCCGGCCACCGGAGTGCTCAAGTACGATGCCGATGGAACCGGTCCTGCAGCAGCCGTCCAGCTGGCCTTGCTGACGGGCGTCGAGGGCACGGTCACTGCGGCCAATTTCGGCTGGATGTAAGCGTTGCAATGCGCGCAAGCCGGCTTTGCGCGGTGGCACAATCGCCCCATGTCCCGCTACAACGCACCCTTTGAAATCCACGTCCACGGCGATGTGCCGTTGCGCGCGGACGTGACCTACGCACAGTTGCAGGACGCGCTCAAGCCCATCTGGAAATACGCCGGCGCCAAGTCGCTCGCCGATGGGGCGACCAGCTCCTACGAAGAAGAGCCGGGCATCAAGTTCGACGCAGCCGAGCACCTGCTGCGCATGTGCTGGACCGTCCCCGGCGATGAAGATTTTCGGCAGTCGCTCGACGAGATGTGCATGAACCTCAACGAGCTGGCCGAGCAGGGCGCTGCCGTCGAGATCACCTTCTACGACGCCGACTTCGACGACGAAGAAGATTCGCCTGAAGGCGAATCGCGCGACGACTTCGTGATGCTGTTCGTGGGCCCGACCCCAGCGGCCATCATGCAGGTGCAGCGTGACCTGCTGGTCGAAGATGTGGTGAACCTCATGGAGCGCCACTTCGATGGCGCCGAGCTCGGCGGCGTCGTCGCAGAGATCGACAAGCTCTTCAGCCAGCGCTTCGATGCCCTGGTGAATTCGCTGGAGCTGGGCAAGCCCCCGCGCGGCTCGGGCGGCGGCAATCCAGGCGGCCACGGCGGTGGGCGCCGTCCCCGGCACCTCCACTAACGCCAAAGCCTCGTGGCCGTCTTCTCGCAGGATGCGCTGAACCCGGGTGTACGCAAGCGCGAGGTGTTCGGCTGGGCGATGTACGACTTCGCCAATTCGGGCTACACGACAGTTGTCATCACGGCGGTGTTCGCCGCGTACTTCGTCGGCGGCATTGCGGGCAAGGCGCCCTGGGCAACATTTGCCTGGACCGCCGCCCTGAGCATCTCTTACGCCATCGTCATGCTCACGATGCCGAGCATCGGCGCCTACGCAGACCTCAAAGGCGCCAAGAAAAAGCTGCTCGCCTTCTTCACCATCGGCTGCGTGATATCGACAGCCGCGCTCGCACTTGCGGGGCCGGGCAGCGTGGCGCTGGCGATGGTGCTCATCATCATCTCCAACACTTTCTTTTCATACGGCGAATCGCTCACGGCAGCATTCCTGCCCGAGCTGGCCAAACCCGAGGCGCTCGGCAAGGTGAGCGGTTGGGGCTGGAGCTTTGGCTACTTCGGCGGGATGCTCGCGCTGGGACTTTGCCTGGGCTATGTGATCTGGGCGCAGGGTCAGGGCATCAAGGCAGACAGCTTCGTGCCCGTCACCATGCTCATCACGGCCGTTTTGTATGGAACCGCCGCACTTGTGACATTCAGGCTGCTGGGCGAACGCGCAACACTGAACCCCAGCGCCATGCGACACGGCGGCTTGAAGGCGTCCCTCGATCAACTCGGCAAGACCTTCAGCCGCGCCCGGCAGTACACCGACTTCATGTGGCTGCTGCTGTGCGCCGTGTTCTACCAGGGCGGTGTGGCCGTGGCGATCACGCTGGCTGCGATCTACGCTGAAACCGAAATCGGCTTCAAGCAACAGGAAACGATGGTGATGATCTTCGTGCTCAACCTGGCCGCTGCCGCAGGTGCATTTGCGTGGGGCTACCTGCAGGACCACATCGGACACAAGGTGGCGCTGGCCATGACGCTTGTCGGCTGGATTGCAACCTGTGTCATCGCCGCCATCACGACCACCAAGGGCGGGTTCTGGTGGGCTGCGGCGATTGCCGGCCTGTGCATGGGGTCGAGCCAGTCAGCCGGCCGCGCGATGGCAGGTATGTTCGCGCCGCGCGCGCAACTGGCCGAGTTCTACGGCCTGTGGACCTTTGCGATACGGCTGGCCAGCATCATCGGACCCCTGAGTTACGGTGCGATCACCTGGGCGACCGGCGGCAACCAGCGCACCGCCATCCTTTCGACCGCGGTGCTTTTCATCGTCGGGCTCATCGTGCTGGCGAAGGTCAATGTGCAGCGGGGGCGAGAAGCGGCAATGGCCGCCTGATCCGCAAAAGCCGTCTGGCCCTGGGCCGTTCAGCCCAGCCAGCGATCGGCAGCGGCCTGCAGGGTCGCCAGGTCGCCGGTCGACAGGAGCGTGACGCTACCCTCGCAGCCATCCGTGTTGAGCAAACCGGCGGCATCCAGAAGCGATCTCGTTTGCCGTGCAACAGGAAGCCCGGTTTCGACCATCTTCACTGCAGGATGCAGATGGCGAGCGAGGACTGCTTGCGCGAACGGGTAGTGCGTGCAGCCCAGCACGATCGTGTCGATCTGTCCTGCGTTCGTTCCGGATTCGCCAAGCGCGCGGGTGTACTGCTGGCACAGCGCTTCAATGCGGTTTTCATCGCCGCGCTCGATGGCATCGGCCAATCCATCGCAAGCCTGCAAATGAAATTCAGCCTGTCCGTTCAGTGATTCATGCAACGCGCGAAACTTCGCGCTGGCAAGCGTGCCGCGCGTAGCCATCACGCCGACGTGCTTCGTCTGGCTGAGTGCGGCAGCGGGCTTCAATCCCGGCTCGACGCCGACGATGGGAAGCATCGGGAACTCCTGCCGGAGCAGGTGGATCGCCGCCGCGGTTGCGGTGTTGCAGGCGACCACCAGTGCCTTGGCTTCGTGCTTGTCGACCAGCTCACGTCCGATGTCGCGCGATCGGTGCGCAACGAACTCGTCATCGCGCTCGCCGTAGGGCGCATGCCCCGTATCGGCAAAGTACACGAAGTGCTCGTGCGGCAATTCGGCCCGAAGCGCTTTCAACACGCTCAGGCCGCCCAACCCGCTATCGAAGACGCCGACAGGTTTCAAGCGACTCGCCGGCTTCAGGCCGCGGCGACCGCAATGCCCTTGAACTCGCCGGTGGCGATCTTCTTTTGCCACTCGGCCGGGCCGGTGTTGTGCACGCTGGTGCCGGTCGAATCGACGGCAACCGTCACCGGCATATCGACCACGTCGAATTCGTAGATCGCTTCCATGCCCAGGTCGGCAAAGCCCACGACGCGCGAATGCTTGATCGCCTTGGAAACCAGATACGCCGCGCCACCGACAGCCATCAGATACGCCGCCTTGTGCTTGCGGATCGCCTCGATGGCTTCCGGTCCGCGCTCGGACTTGCCGATCATGCCGATGAGGCCGGTGCTGGACAGCATCAGGTCGGTGAACTTGTCCATGCGCGTGGCGGTGGTCGGGCCGGCAGGACCTACGACTTCATCGCGAACCGGATCGACCGGACCCACGTAATAAATCACACGATTGGTGAAGTCCACCGGCAGCGATTCGCCCCTGGCCAGCATGTCCTGTATGCGCTTGTGCGCTGCGTCGCGCCCGGTGAGCATCTTGCCCTGTAGCAGCAGCGTCTCGCCGGCTTTCCAGGTCGCGATCTCTTGCCTGGTCAACGTGTCGAGATTGACGCGCCGGCTCTTTTGCGTATCGGGCGCCCATTCCACCTTGGGCCAGAGATCCAGGCTCGGCGGGTCGAGGTAAACCGGGCCCGAACCATCCATCTCGAAGTGCGCGTGACGCGTGGCGGCGCAGTTCGGAATCATCGCGACCGGTTTGCCGGCTGCATGGGTGGGGAACATCTTGATCTTGATATCGAGCACGGTGGTGAGCCCGCCCAGCCCTTGCGCGCCTATGCCCAGTGCGTTCACCTTGTCGAACAGTTCCAGCCGCAGCTCTTCGACTTTGGACAGCTTCTCGCCGCTGGCCGATTTGGCCTGCAGTTCGTACATGTCGATGTCGTCCATCAGCGACTCCTTGGCGAGCGCGACGGCCTTCTCTGCGGTGCCGCCGATGCCGATGCCCAGCATGCCGGGTGGGCACCAGCCCGCGCCCATCGTCGGCACGGTTTTCAAAACCCAGTCGACGACCGAGTCGCTCGGGTTGAGCATCACCAGCTTGCTCTTGTTCTCGCTGCCGCCGCCTTTGGCCGCGACCGTGACATCGAGCTTGTCGCCGGGCACGATCTGCATCGAAACGACGGCCGGCGTGTTGTCCTTGGTGTTCTTGCGCTCGAACTGCGGATCGGCCACGACCGATGCGCGCAGCATGTTGTCGGGGTGGTTGTAGCCGCGACGCACGCCTTCGTTCACTGCGTCTTCGATGCTGCCGGGAAAGCCTTCCCAGCGCACATCCATGCCGACCTTGAGAAAGACGTTGACGATGCCCGTGTCCTGGCAGATCGGCCGATGGCCGGTCGCGCTCATCTTGCTGTTGGTGAGGATCTGCGCGATCGCGTCCTTTGCGGCGGGGCTCTGCTCACGCTCGTAAGCGCGCGCGAGATGCGCGATGAAATCGGCCGGGTGGTAGTAGCTGATGTACTGCAGCGCAGCTGCCACGGATTCGACGAGGTCGTCGTATTTGATCGTTGTCGTCATGGTCTTGGAGGGGGTGAGAAAGGCTTGCCGGATTATCCCAGACGCCAACGGTGGCTCGCGCCCCCATCACGGCGCGCCAAGCCGCAAGCAGCGTTTAGCGTTTGCCTTACTGCGTCAGTATCCACCGCGCCAGTTGACGGGCTTCCGCCGGACTCACAAGCGGTCGCTCCGAGGTGTCGGGCATCTTTGCTGCGCCCCAATGCGGGCCGCCCGACCCATCGGTGCCGCGACGGATGGTCGCCATCATCCGCGACTCGGCATCGCGCTTTCCCTTGAGCGACGCGGCGATCTTGTGGAACGAGGGACCGGCAAAGTCTTCCTTGACTTTGTGGCACTGCATGCACTGCTTGGCCGCAGCCAGTTCGGCGTTGGCCAACGCCCCTTCCGAAAACGCCAGGACGGCGAGAAGGGCTACCGTTGAGAGCTGTCTCATCATCAAACCTCCATATGGCAAAGGCGCCAGCTTCACGCTATGCCTGTGGAAAAGTCCGTTCTTGACGCAGATCAAAGGCCGGCTGCATTCAGTCTGCTGGCGAGCGTGACAAGGCGCGGCAACACGATGCGCGGCTCGTTGAACTCACGCGCGACGCCGACACGCCGCTGCCCGAGATCGCGCGCCCCAAAAGCCACCTGGCCATGCGATGAGCGGCTTGTTGCGAACGGGCCGCTCATATCAATTTCTTGCGCGCCATCCACGGATTCGACAGCGCGAACAGCGTGACCAGATGCGCGGTGTTCTTCTCCAGCCCGCGAAAGCGCACCTTCATCACCCGAACGCCCCCGCCTCGCGCCGCCTGCCCTTCAGTCAAAGATCTCGTTGAGCCATGACTTGCGCTTCTTGTAGTAGCCGCCGTGTTGCGAACGGCCGTGATCTGAATCGACGAAATCCGGGCGCCTCTGCGGTGGTGGGCTTTGTGGCTGTTGAGTCTGACCCTGAGCTGTCGTGGCAGCGCCGCGTTCGATCAGCTTGTCGAGTTCGCCCCGGTCCAGCCAGACGCCGCGACACTGCGGGCAATAGTCAATCTCGATGCCCTGGCGCTCTGACATGACCAGGGTGGCTTCGGTGCAATTCGGGCATTTCATTCAATGGTTCCTTCGTCGTGGATGGCCTGCGAAAGAACCACTATAGAAGCGGCCGGATTCGCCTACGCCTTGCCGGGATAAGCCGCCCTGGCCTTGACCACCACCTTGCCGCGCTCGGCAACCGGCACCATCGCACGTGTCGCCTGCGCGAAGGCGGCGGCGCACCCAGGCTTGAATCGGTCGTGCAGTTCGACGATCACCACCGACACCCGGTCGATCCATCCCTGCGAAGCTTCAAAGACTTCCTTCTCCGAGCCCTCGATGTCCACCTTCAACAGGTCAATCTGGTCCACGCCGTGCGTTGCGAGCAGCTCTTCGATGCACACGGCGCGAACCAGTCCCACGTCCGCACCGCCGCTGCCCGATTGCGCGTCGTCGCGCGTGATGAAACCATGCTGGCCACGACCCGGGTCGGTCAGGTGGATCTGGCCCGAGCGCCACCAGAGCGCGGCTTCCACTGCGACGATTTGCGGATAGCCCACTATGTTCTTCTGCAGGAGCAGGAAGTTCTCGTGCTCGGGCTCGATCGCGATGATGCGTGCCTGGGGAAATGCGTTGGCGAAGTAAATGGCGGCCAGACCGACATTCGCGCCCGCATCGACGATCAGCCGCAGCCCGTCGCCCAGCTCGAATGCATATTCGCGGTCTACGAAGATGTCCCTGAAGGTCAGAAAGTCGGTGCTCTCCGGACGCACCCAGATGGGCCGCGGGTTGCCGCGCAAAAAGAGACGATGCGGCTCGCGCGACCCGAAATACCGCATGGAGGCGAACGCGAGCAAGCCCCTCAGGCCGAAGGTACGCAAGTACAGGGGAATGTTCCGGCGCAACTTGACGGCGCGGCTGGTGATCGTCTCAAGCATCAATCATCGATCAGTCACGGAAGCTGCCGGTGCCCGCAGCCACCCCGGCGTCACATTGCGAGCCACCCAGTGCGCCCCATCCAGCGGGACGCCGATGAACGACGACACCTTCGATGCGAAATCCTCGTCGTCGATGCTGATCTCCATGAACCTGGGGTTACCGCTGAAGTAGGCGCGGATTTCCTGCTCGAAATGCTCGCGCGTGCGCCGCCAGTGGTCGCGTACCACCTGAATATCCTGCGTCTTCAGGTAGCGCAGGTAAAAGCCAAGAAGGGATTCGCCCACCATCGCGCCCCGATGCTTCTCGCGGCTGGCGAGCCAGTCCTCCATCGGGCGGGTGTTGTACAGAAAGTAAGAGCCCGGATAGTCGGCGTCGATCGTGCGGAACAGCGAGTTGCCCTCGAACCAGGCCCGGCGCGTGCGATAGACCATGTCGGAGAACACTCGGAAGGACTGGTCGTAGCCTTCCAGCGCGCGGCGGCCCTGCAGGCAGTTCGCAAACATGTGCGCGGCCAGCCTGTTGTTGCCCCAGTGAATGGACGGAAATCCGTTGGCCCTGAAAAAGCCATCGATCGATGTGGTGCCCGTCTTGTTGAAGCCAATCACGAAGACGTACGGAAGTGCGGCGCCGGCTGGCGCGACCGGGTTACCTCGCGCGGTTGTATCCACTATGCGCTGCGCTTGCCGGCCATTCGCAGGATGTCGTCCAGCGCGTTGCCGTCACCGTTCATGTCCAGCATCGAAGCCAGCCCACCCAGGCTGCCCAAACCGCCGGAGCCCTGGGCCGGTGCTGCGCCCGCGTTGCCTCCCCCGAGCGCGCCGCCAAGTGCACCAGCCAGCCCACCCAGGCCGCCCAGTCCGCCTGAACCGCCCAGGCTTCCCAGCAGTTCGCCCAAGCCACCGCCCGAGCCCTCGCTTTGCTGGGCCCGCGCAGCACCGCCGAGCTGTTTGGCCATGTAGCCTGTCACCACCATCGCCAGCAAAGGCAGCATCTTGCGCAGCAGGCCACTGTCCAGGCCGGACTTCGCCGCAGCGTCGGCGGCGACCGCGCGGCTCACATCTTTAGAGCCGAAGATCTGGCCCAGCACGTCATTGCCCGGGGCTGGGTCGGTGGGCTGCGGGCTCAGGACCTGATCGAGCAGTCCGCCTCCGCCCAGTTGCCCCAGCAGTCCGCCAAGGCCGCCCAGACCGCCGAGTGCTTCGAGCCCTCCCAGGTCCGACGATTGGCCCTGCGCCTGCTTCTTCATTCCGCCCAGGATGGCCGGCAACAGTGCTTCAGCCCCCGAGGCTGCCTGTGACTCGCTGATGCCGAGGTCGCGTGCGACCGATTGAAGGCCGCCGGCCTGCGCCAGGATGTCGGTGATGTTCATGGTGTGCTCCTTCGCCACAGATGGCTTGCGAAAGAAACACTATAGATGCAGGCGTTCAGTTGTCGTTACCCGGCGTCGAAGACCATCGCGGCAGGCTGTAGTCCAGCAGGAGCGCCGCCGCGCGCAGTCCGGTTGCCACGGCAGCTGCCAGCACCAGCGCCCATGCCTGTGCCATGCCCCATTCGGTGGCAATGACCAGCACCCAGCCACCTGCAAATGCGCAGATCGCATAGGGACGGTGATCGCGCAGCGCGCTCGGAATCTCGTTGCAGACGATGTCGCGCAGCACGCCGCCGAAAGTGGCGGTGAACACACCCATGAGCACAGCGACGATGCCGGGCATGCCATCGGCCAGCGCGAGCTGCGTTCCGCTCGCGCTGAAAAGTCCCAGGCCCAGGGCGTCGGGCCATTGCATCGCGCGTTCGGTGGGAGCGAAGTGGCGCGCCCTCAGAAAGGCCATCGCGAAGATGCACAAGGCCAGCAGCGCCCACAACCATTGCGGATTGGCCACCCACACGAAGGGGCGGCGATCCAGCAAGACATCGCGCAGGGTTCCACCCCCGAACGCAGCGAGCCCCGTCACCACGCAGACACCCACGGGGTCCAGCCGCTTGCGCGCCGCCTCCAGCAATCCGGACAAGGCAAAGGCAAGGGTGGCACTGGCTTCGACGGCAGTCTGGAGCAAGGACAGCAGGGGCGGGTTCGGCATGGACGGATTGTCTCCTTGCGCAGGAGCGGGGCAAGCGCGAGGTTCATTTAGAGTACGCGAAACGATGATTCCCAGGATCCTTCACCAGACCCATTCAACGGCCCGCCTCCCTGCTGCCATCGCGTCCGGTGTGCGCGACCTGCAGCGCAGCAATCCGGGTTGGGACTACCGTTTCTATGACGACGCGGCGGTGGGCGCCTTCATCAGGAAGCAGTGCCCGCCCGAGATCCGCACGGCGTTCTTTCGCATCAACCCCGACTACGGTCCCGCCCGGGCGGACCTCTTTCGCTATGCGTTGATGTACCTCCAGGGCGGCGTCTACCTGGACGTCAAGAGTTCTGCGATGCGGCCGCTCGACCAGGTGGTGCTGCCCGGTGACCGGTTCGTGCTGTCGCAGTGGCCCAATCGCCGCTCGCAGGCGTACGCTGGCTATGGCCTGCATCCTGAGTTGAAGCAGCTGGCCCGAGGCGAGTTCCAGCAGTGGCACATCATTGCGCAGCCCGGGCACCCGTATCTGCGAGCGGTGATCCGCTCGGTGTTGCGCAATATCGACAAGTACGACGCCTTGCGCGATGGAGTCGGCAGGAACGGCGTATGGCGCATGACCGGTCCGATTGCGTACTCGCTCGCGATTGCATCGCAATTCAATCCTGCAAGGCACCGCTTCGTGCCCACGCACCAGGAGCTGGGCCTGATCTACAGCACCGTCGATTCGCAGGGCAAAGGCTCCCATCAGCAGCTACTGGCGCAGCGCCACTACACGACCCTTGTCGAGCCCCTGGTCATGCAACAGCAATAGCCTCGGCCGCTGTCGGGTTATCGACGTCGTCGCAGGGCGACACGTCCCCGACGGCGAATGAAGTCTTTTGTATCTGTCAAAACGGTATTCTCCTGCGACTGCAGGAGAGGGTTTACCCGATACCTATGCAAAAGTCTTGACCCGAGTCAAGACCAGTCACAGAATGAAACTCGTTGTAACCGTCACCGGATATTTGTAAGGCAATGATGACCATCCACCGCTACGGCTTTCATCCTTCGCTGGCATCTGCGCTGCTCGTTGGCGTGGCGCTGCTGTCGAGTTCCAGCCTTGTGCATGCCAACGGTTTTGGCGAAAGCGCCTCGTGGCAGTTCCAGACCACGCAGGACAAAGTCAACAAGGGCGCAGTCGTCGACCTGATCGAGCGCAAGAAGGGTGGCTACTACGACTCCTTCCGCACCACGATCAACAACACGAACAACACTTACATCGACAAACAGTTCAATTGCGCCGTGAGTGCCACTTCTGCTGGTAATACCGGTGAGAACGGAATGAACGCGGCCACGTCGTCGCCTTCGGTCACCAACACCGGCACCACCAGCGCCAACACCAATGCCAACGCCGCCACCAACGGCGTTTCGATGCCCGGCTTTCCGGGCGTGCTGCTGGCCTCGGCCAACCCGGCGGCCGGCAGCGTAGGCAACAACCAGAGTAATTCGGGTGCCCTCAATTCGGGCGTCAGCGGCTCATCCACCAGTTCGACATCGGGCGCCATCGCTGCAGGCGGCGGCGTTTCAGATCAAGTCCTCAATTCCAATCAGAGCAACCAGGGTTACCAGACGTCCAGCGTCGCGGGTAGCACAGCCTGCAACGGCCCCCTGGTCAGTAACTGACCGACACGGAAGACTCAGTGAATATCCGATTCTCAAAATCCATTTCGATCGCGGGCGTCTGCCTCGCCATCGCAGGCTGCACGACAGTCCCATCCCAGCGCCTCCAGCAGGACGAGGCGCTCGTCATCACCGGCTCGGCTGCGCGGCGCAACTACACGCCGCTGGAGCCGTCATTTGCCTGCATCGCCGACACTATGCGCGATCGCAAGCTGCCGCAGATGGCCATCGCGGTGGGCGACGTCAAGGACTACACCGGCAAGTACAGCCAGAACGAAGGCAACGCGATCACCCAGGGCGGCGCCCTGATGATCTATTCGGCGCTGGGCAAGATGGGCGACACGATCCTCCTGCAGGAGCGTTTCGACACCCGCATCGCCGAACTCGAACTGGCCTACACCGACAGGCGCCAACTGGGCGACGGCAAGCAGCATGCGGTCGAAGCAGGCAAGCCGGCCGTGCCATGGGTTCCGTATTTCGGCGGCACCATCCTGCGCTCGAGCTACTACATCGTCGGCGGCATCACCGAGCTGAACTACAACATCGCCTCGCACGGCACTGAACTCGCTGTGTCGGGCGTTGGCGTCAAGCGCCGTACGTTCACGATGAACATCGGCGTTGACCTGCGCATTGTCGACACGCGCACCCTGATCGTCGCGCGCACCGTGAGCCTGCAAAAGCAGATCGTCGGTGAGGAAGTCGGCGCGGGCGTCTACCGGTTCTTCGGCAATGACCTGCTCGACATCAACGTTGGCACCAAGAACCAGGAGCCGCTGCAGTTGGGCGTTCGCACAACCATCGAGCACGGCGTGATCGAACTGATCTCGGCCATTGCCGGCGTGGACTCGCGTCCGTGCCTGGAATCTCCCGCCACTGCACGGCCCGCTGCCGTGCCTGTCGCCGCTGTTGGAGTTCCGGTCGCAGCGCCATCGGCTGCCGCGCGGCCCGGGGCTGCATTGCAGATCGAAGAGCCGACACCGGGCGCACTCGTTCCGCAGAATTCGGGTGCCGGCGGCACCAACGGCACCAACCTCGTGCCATTCGACTTCACCAGCGGCGCTGTCTCGGTCAATTCGCAGTCGGCGCTCGATCGCGTGGCTGCGCAGGCATCGCAGGGCAAGCCGGTGACATTCCACCTGCTCGCACGCGACAACGAGATGCTTCCGCCCACGCAGCGCCGTGAGCTCACCAACCAGCGCATCAAGTCGGTCACCGACTTTCTGATTGCAAAGGGCATCGCAGCCAGCCGCATCGGCGTGACGTGGGTTCCATCGCCCACCGATGGCTCGATCACGCGGCATAGCGCCGGATACCAGCTTGTTTCCACGATGGTCGTGGCTCCGTAGAGCCCGGTCGATTTTCCTTAACCCCTTTCGTTTTTCCCCAAGCAACACTCCAGGAGAGAAGAAGCCATGACGAACAATGCACGAGGCCGCAAGGGCCAGCCCACGGCCAGCAGTTTCCGCAGGACAGCAATGGCTTCGGCGGTTGCTTTGGCGATCACGCCGATGATTTTGCAGAGCGCTTATGCGCAGCAGGCGACGTACCTCTACACGCCTCCTACCACGGCGCTGCTGACCAACAGCGGTTATCTGGACAAGTATGTCCCCAACGATCAGAGCAATCTGGCCGCCATGATGGGCGCCTTGATCTCGAACGTCACCGTCACGGCAACCTATGTCACGGCGGTCGGCGGCACGTCGGTCCTGGTGAGCGGTAACTCGACCACGGCCTCGTCGATCGGCAACACCGTCAAGCCCAACTCGATCGACCTGCTGCTGATGCAGCCGACCGGCTCGGCAGGCATCCTGTCCAGCCAGATTCGCACCGGTGTGGGCGGGCTGACTTCCACCAACTCCGCTGCCCAGACGGCAGTGACCATGGGCGTGGACACAGCCAACCAGGCGGCTGCCACCATCACCGTCACCGGCAACTCGATTGCCACCGAAACGCTGCTGAACCAGCAGCGCTCGACCATCACCGGTTCGGTGCCAGCGAACTACGTTTCGACCACCGACGGCGCAGTCAGCGGCACCTACAACGGCACCACGCTGGCGACGTCCACGCAAGGCAGTCTCGGCATCAACTCCAACCAGGTGTCGCTGAACGCGGGCGGCCGCAACGGTTCGATCTCGACGATCGACACCAGCAAGATCACGCTCGACCTGGACGCCAGCACCACGGCGCTCTCGGCCCCGCTGATTTTGTCGACCAACTCCATCTCCGCTGCCTACACCGGCAACGAGAGCACGAACACGCTCGCTGCCACCGGCGGATCGAGCTTCACCGGCAGCATGGCGCTGACCAATGCACAGGCCAACATCGAAACCGCAGGCGCCGGTGGTGTGGCCACGGCCCTGGTCACCACCTCGCAGATCAACGCTGACGTGACCAGCCGCGCAGGCCCAGACCGCGCGCTGACGGCTGCGCTGGTCGTCAATGACAACTCGGTCGGCACGACATCCACCGGCAACGCGGCCGGCGTGCGCACCAGCTCCGGCATCGTTGCCGGCAACTCGATCACCATCGCCAACGGCATGTCGTTCACCGGCGCGGTCACCGGTGCCACGAACACGTCGTCCAACCCCGGCGCAACCCAGACTTCCTCGGCAACGGGCGACATGGTCTTGCTCAACGGCCAGGGCAACCTGGGCACCTACTTCACCTCGCAGACCCAGGGTGATGGCGCAACGCCGCTGCAAAACGGCGTCATCACCACGCGTGCCGACACCATCGGCGCCGGTGGAAGCATCACCTCCAACGGCAATGCAGTCACGGCAGGTGCGACCGGCAATCTCGCTGGCAACATCATCACCGCGACCAACTCGCTGTTCACCGGCACGGTGGCAGCCGCCAACAACCAGGTCAACGACACCACCTCCGTCACCGGCACCGTGAACTTCGGATCGGTCACGGTCAACGTTGGCGACACCACGTCCGGCGCGGTTACCCGCCCCATCACGATGGACAGCAATGTCGTTGCGGCATCGGCTGAAGGCAGCGTGGCTGCCACGTCGATCTCGATCACGTCGGCCAACCTCACCACTGCAACCGGTGGTGCAGCGTCTGCCACGGCAGGCATCACTGCCGGCGGATCGGTCGCCAGCACCAGCGGCACTTCGGTGTCCAACCTGCAGGGCAACTACGGCGTCGGCGCCGTCTCCTCCACGGTGTACAGCAGCTTTGTTGCAGCCAACATGCAAGGCACGGCAGCGGTTCCGCTGGTGGGCCTGACGAGTGCCACCGTGACGCTCGACGGCAATGCCATCGACAGCAGCGCGACCGGTAACGCAGCAGGCTCGGTCGTCGCCCTCGGCGGCTCCGTCGGCACGGCGCAAGCCACTGTTGCCAATGCGCAGATCAACACCAACACGGTGAACGGCCAGGTGCTCGACTCCGGCATCCGCATCACCTCCGGTGCAGTCAGCGCCTCGACGGTCACGCTTGCCAACAACGCTGTGAGCTCCAGTGGCGTTGCCAACGACGCGTTCAATTCGGTTGGATCCACCGTCGGCACACTCACGCTGCCGGGCAATCCGCTGACCGCGACACCTTCGGCCAGCGTCACTGCTGCCGGCCTGGCCACCAGCAATGCCGCATTCGGCATCGCCAGCACCCAGAGCAACACCGCTTCGGTCAGCTCGCTGACCCAAAACCTGCTGTCGGCTGGCACCGGCGGCGGTTTCGCAACGGTGTACGCAGGCACCGCCGCGAGCCCGAACGTATCGGGCCTGAGCACCATCACGGTGTCGGGCAATGATGTGACCTCGACCACCCGTGGCAACGTCGTCAACAACGGCGTGTCGTTTGGCGGCTCCAACGTCGACACCGCTGCCAACGCAGCAATGGCCATTGCATCGATCGCCTCCGGGCAGTCAAACGTTGTGACCGGCGTGGCGAACGCCACCATCGACAGCAGCAGCCCTGCGGTCACTGGCGTGGGCATCACCTACGTTGGCGCACTGACCGGCTCGACGCTCAACGTGACCGACAACGACGTCGCTGCCTCGACCGTCGGCAACGACGCGACGAACCGCATCGCGACCGCCGGCTCCACGCTGACTTCGGCTGCTGCCGGCGTCACGACCGGATCGATCAACCCGGCCACCGGCGCAGTCAACAACGAGCTGTCGATCGCCAATGTCCAGAATGACGCCGTCAGCGGTGGCCGCACGGCCCTCGTGCAACGTGTGACGACTGGCATCTCGCAGGCCGTCGGTGCAACCACGGTGAGCGACTCCGACCTGACCGTCGATGGCAACCAGATGCTGGCCGATGCCCGCAACAACAATGCCACCAACACGCTCAACCTCACCGGCTTCTCGACCCTGTCGACCGGTGTCGGCGTCCTGAACTCGCAGACCAGCAGCACCAACGTTGCCGCGAACGTGACCGAAGGCCGCATCCGCATCCGCGTGGCTGGCGTTGCGCCCACCGTCAGTGGTGGCAGCAACCTCTTGCTGAGCGACAACATCGTGCAGGGCCAGGCGACCGGCAGCGTTGCTGCCAATACCGTCACTGCCAGTTCAGGCACGCTGTCGGGCAATGCAACGCTGGTCACCAGTGGTGTGACGGCAGGTGCAGTCAGCGCCGATTACGGCATCGCCAACAGCCAGACGCAGTCGGGCACGGCATCGTCCTTCCTGAGCACGCCGATCCGCATCGTGGCGCCAGGCACGGTCTTCACCGGCAGCTCGGTGATTGCATCAGGCAACACCGCCTCGGCTCTTGCACAGGGCACCAGCGCCGCCAACACGCTGACTCTGGCTGCAACCGGCGCCTCCAGCGCGCTGACGGGCGCCATCGGCTCGACCCAGACCACCTCGGGTGCAGTCACTGCCACCGTGCGTCCTGAGCCGGTGACGACGACCGCTGTCATCTCGGTCGACGGTTTGTCCTTCACCAACACGCCGGTCACCGTCACCGGTAACCGTGTGGAAGCTGGCGCAGGCCAGAACAGCGCGACCAACACGCAGACCGTCACCGGTGGCGGCATCACAGGCCGCAACCTGGCAGACAGCGTTGACTTCGTGACTGACAACGCACAGACCGGCACCGGCGCCGTGACGGCTCTTGCACTGCCAGGCCATACCGGCCTGCTGGCCGACCTCGTCGATACCAGCGTCATCACCGTGTCGGGCAACGTCCAGCTCGCTGCAGCCGGCGTGAACGCTGCCAGCAACTCGCTGGGCATTGCTTCCACCGCCGGCGTCAACGCCAACGGTTCCACCAACAACGTGCAAAACGCCAATTCGGGCGCAGTGTCCGCAACGGTCGGCGCACCGTTTGTCGCAGGTGTCACCGATGTCGCAAGCATCGGACTTGCAGCAGCCACGGTCGGCGCCTCGGCGCCTGATCTGGCGGCCGCGACGGTCACCGTCAATGCCAACAGTGTTCGTGCCCAGGCTTCGCGAAACAGCGCTACCAACAGCACGACGGTCAGTGGTGCCAACGTGACCGGCGGCACCACCGGTGTCGGCGGCCTGACGCAGAGCTTCACCACGGTGAACACGCAAACGGGTACCGGCGACGTGACTGGCACGGCAGCAGTGGGCGTCATCGGCACGCCGGTGAGCCTGGCGCAGAGCGTCACCGTGATCAACGTCAATGCCAACAGCGTCAGCGCTGCGGCCAACGTCAACCAGGCGACCAACACGCAGGCCCTGTCGGCAGTGTCCACGCTCACGGGCTCCGGCATCGTGTCGAGCACGCAGGCTTCGCCCGGCGGCACGCTGTCGGCAACGACCAATGTCGTTGCCGTGGGCACGATTCCTGACGGCCTCAACGGCGCTGGCTCCAGCCTCTTCACCAGCGGCCTGGTCCCTGGCTCGGTTACCGTTGCAGGCAATGTGGTCGAGTCGCAAGCAGGCCGCAACACGGCTACCAATGCGCTGACGGCCCAGGGTGCAACCGTCACCGGCAACGCAGCCATGCTGCCTGCCAGCTTCGAGTCGCGCAATACGCAGACCGCAGTGGGTGACATCACGTCGGCAACGACCGTGGGCACCATCGGCTCGTTTGCCAACAGCTCGACCAACAACAGCTTCACTGTTGCCGGCAACCGTGCATCGTCGCTGTCCAACGCCAACACCAGCACCAACACGCTGGGACTTGCTGCTGCCAGTGCGCTGTCCGGTACGGGCCGCGTCAACAACACGCAGACGGCTGACAGCGGCGCGATCGGCGCGACCGTGACGACCACCAACGTGGGCCTTCGCGGCGTCGCGCTGGACAACACGCCAGTGACAGTGGCCGGCAACATCATGAACGCCGAAGCAAGCCGCAACGTGACGACCAACATCCTCGCGGCTGCTGGCAGCACGGTGGCAGGAACGCCAGCAGGCGCTCCGGCCAGCTTCACGATCCTGAGCAACCAGTCGGGTAACGGCAACGTGACCACGACCAACAGCCTGGGCCTGGTGGGCGCGACTCAAAACAGCGCCTTCGGTGGAACGACATTCGGCGTGGTGGACAACCTGGCGCTGGCTGCTTCGAACGTGAACATCGCGACCAACCGCATGGTGCTCAATGCAGTGAGCTCGCTCACCGGCACGGGCCAGGTCAGCAACACGCAGAACTCCGGGATGACCGGTGCGACCGCGGTGACTGCGACGGTCGGCGGCACGATCGGAACCCCTGCAACGATCGGCGTCACGCCGTTCACCGCTGGCAACACCCAGAACGATCTGGCTGCCACGGTCACCGGCAACACGCTCGCCGCGCAAGGCGGTGGCAACACGGCAGCCAACAGCCTCGAAGCCGCTGCCAACAGCAGCATCGGTGGCAGCGTGGTGTTCCCGACCTATGGTGTGTTGAACCTGCAGAACAACGCCGCCACTGTGACCACCACCGTGTCGTACGCCAACATCGGCAACACGGTTGGCGGTACGGCAACGGCAACGACGACCACCGTCACGGGTAACCAGGCAGCTGCAACCAGCTATGGCAACAGCGCTTCGAACTCGCTGCTGATGAGCGCCCTGGCCGGCGGCCTGAACACGGCCAGCGCCATGGTGAGCAACACGCAGCTGAACACAGCCAGCATGACGGCCACGGTCACGGGCGTGTCGATCGGCATGAATGGTGGCGGCACCACCGGCGGATCGACCACGATCGTGAACAACGCGATCACCGCCCGCGCAGTCGGCAACTCCGGCTCGAACGTGATCGGCATCAAGTAAGCGGTTCACACTCCCATCGAAAAGGGCCTGCGAAAGCAGGCCCTTTTTCTTTGTGCGGGACGCTGCGGCCCGTGTGGGCGGCAGCGCGCAGTCAGCTACTTGCGCGCAGGCTGTGCCTGCGAAGCGGGCCGTGATGCGGGTGCCGCCGGCGTCAATGCCTTGATGTCTTCGGCCAGCTTGGCGGCCTTGGCTGCCTCGATCGCGAGACGCTCTGCCATGATTCGCTGGTCTTCTGCGCGGTAGCCCGAAATTGCACCGGAAGAAATGCTCAGCTTGTCGGGCCGCCGGGGCGCTGCGTTCTGTTCGCCGACGCGCGTCTGGATGGTGCCCGCTGCGGTGCGTCCCGGTGTTTGCGCGGTAGCCGCAGCAAGTCCGGCGAGCCGGCGGCGGTAGGCATCGAAGTTCGTGGCTTGCAGCTGTATCTCTTGCCTGGCCGCTTGCGGACTCGTGGCCGATGCGTCCGGCTGACCCGGGATTTCCAGCACCGAGCCAGCTTTGAGCCGGTTCACGTTGCCGGCCAGAAAGGCGTGGGGATTGGCCTTCATCATGGCCACCAGCATCTGGTCGAGCGAGGCACCGGAGACGAGGTTGGCTGAAGCGATCCGTGTGGCGGTGTCGCCGGTCTTGACGACGACTTTTTTGCTGACGACGGCAGGCGCTGCAGGCACGGCCGCGGTCGCTGCCGCAACAGCGGGCACCGGCGTCGGTGCGGGCGCTGGAGGGGGCGCAGGTGCAAGTGCAACCGCTGCCGGTGGAATGACCGGCGTGACGCCAGGCCCGGTCGCGTAGCCGGGAGGAATGACCGGCAGTGAAGGCGCAGCCGGGGGCGAGGCGGGTGCGGTTGTCGGGGGAGCTGGAGGCGGAGGCGGAGGCGGAGGCGGAGGCGCAGGCGCAGGCGCAGGCGCAGGCGCAGGCGCAGGCGCAGGCGCAGGCGCGGCGGCCACAACAGCCGCAGGTGTGACGGGGGCCGCAACCATTGCGGGAGGTGCCGCCACGGAAGGAGCGACAGCTGCCACGGGCGGTGCTACGGCTGCCACCGCAGGAGGCGGCGCCACCGCTGCCACCGGAGCCGCTACCGCTGCCACCGGCGGCGCGGCGGCCGTCACCGGCGCAGCAGCGACAGGCGCCGCAGCAACCACCACCGTCGGCGGTGCCACATTTCTAGGCGCCGGTGCGGCCAGGTTCAGCGTGTAGTCGCGAACCAGGCGGCTGGCAGCCGATCGAGCTTCCAGCAGCAGCTCCAGCCTGGGCTCATTGACGGGGTTGGCACTGGTCACGCTCAGCACCATCCGGCCGTCGGGGCGCGTTTCGGGACGCACCTGTATGTCGCGCAGCGAAGGGTCGTACGGCACACCGGCGGCGGCGTGATCTGCCGAGGGCGCAATGCTCGCGGCAATGAGGGCTGCCTGGGCCTGCGTCATGGTGGGCAACGCGATCTCCGCGCGAAGCGGCTCACCGCGCAGCGACAGCACACGTGCGGCACCCAGCGCGAGCGCCGGAAGGGAGGTGTCAGCCGCAGCGGTCGCCGGAGAAGTTGCAGCGCCCACGCGCGGCGCAACGACCAGCGTGTAGTCGCGCATCACGGTTCGGGTCGCGCCTTCGGCGTGCAGGATGATGGCAATAGGGCCTTCGCCGACAGGGCGGGTGCCAACCAGCCTGAGATACGCCTGGCCGTTGGCGCGCTTGTGAATCGTGAACGAGACACCCTGCAATCCAGGATGTATCGCCATGCCGGCCGCGTCGAACTCGGCCCGGCTGGCAAAGCCCGCCTTGAAGTTCGCCAGGTCTTCGGCAGACAAGGCCGGAATTTCAATTTCAGCGACCAGCGGCTCACCGCTGCCGGACAGCACGCGGGCCGCGCCGAGCGCGACCGCGTTTGCGCAGGTGGCGCCGAATGCAGCAGAAATTCCAACTGCGAGCGCGGCCAGACGTGAGGAACGCGAGGAAGGGGACTGCATGGGGTGGAAGATGAAGAAATGGGATGGATGGGGCTGTCACCAGCGGTTCAATGATTATCCGCGCACCCTGTGCGCAAATCATGGAGGAACCCACCATGGGGAAGGGCCGGAAGGCACCAGAAAAATGTTACTTTCGCGGGCATGAACACCCGCATCGAGAAAGACACCTTCGGCCCCATCGAAGTGCCGGCACACCGGCTGTGGGGCGCGCAGACGCAGCGCTCGCTGCGCAACTTCGCCATCTCCAGCGAGCGGCAACCGCCTGAGCTGGTCCGTGCGCTGGTGCAGGTCAAGCGATCGGCAGCCGTGGTCAATCACCTGCTGGGACTGCTTGCGCAAGACAAGGCATCGGCCATCATCGCTGCCGCCGACGAAGTGCTCGCGGGACAGCATGACGACGAGTTTCCGCTGGTCGTGTGGCAGACCGGATCGGGCACGCAGACCAACATGAACGTCAACGAGGTGCTGGCCAATCGGGCGAGCGAATTGCTCGGCGGCGTGCGGGGCGAAGCGCGCAAGGTCCACCCCAACGACGACGTCAACATGAGCCAGTCGTCCAACGATGTGTTTCCGACGGCGATGCATGTGGCCGCGGTGGACGCGATCCGCAATCGCGTGCTGCCGTCGCTCATGAAACTTCGTTCCACGCTCGCCGCCAAGTCGCAGGCGTTCAGGGACATCGTGAAGATCGGCCGCACGCACCTGCAGGATGCAACGCCACTCACATTGGGGCAGGAGTTCTCGGGCTACGTCGCGCAGCTGGAGCAGGCCGACAGGCACCTGCATGCAAGCCTCGCGCACCTGTGCGAACTGGCCCTGGGCGGCACCGCAGTGGGCACCGGGCTCAATGCGCCGCAAGGCTATGCGCAGCAGGTCGCCGCCGAGATCGCGCGCCTGACGGGCCTGCCGTTTGTGACCGCACCCAACAAGTTTGAAGCGATGGCAGCGGCCGATGCGCTGGTGCATGCACACGGCGCGCTCAAGACACTCGCAGCCAGCCTGATGAAGATCGCCAACGACGTCCGCTGGCTGGCGAGCGGCCCGCGCAGCGGCATCGGTGAGTTGAGCATCCCGGAGAACGAGCCCGGCTCGTCGATCATGCCGGGCAAGGTCAACCCGACGCAAAGCGAAGCCCTCACCATGCTGTGCTGCCAGGTGTTCGGCAACGACGTCGCCATCAATTTCGGCGGCGCGTCGGGCAACTTCGAGCTCAACGTGTTCAGGCCGATGATCGCGCACAACTTCCTGCAAAGCGCGCGCCTGCTTGCCGACGGCATGGCCAGCTTCAATGACAACTGCGCCGTGGGCATAGAGCCCAATCGCGAGCGGATCGGCGAATTGGTCGACCGCTCGCTCATGCTGGTCACCGCGCTCAATCCGCACATCGGCTACGACAAGGCCGCGCAGATAGCCAAGAAGGCGCACAAGGAAGGCACCAGCCTGCGCGAGGCGGCCATCGCATCGGGCCATGTGTCGGCCGAGCAGTTCGATCAATGGGTTCGGCCCGAAAGGATGGTCTAGCGATGGTCAACTCAATCGCGGTCGGATTTCTCACCCACCAGTTCAGCGAGTCGATATCCCGGCGGTTTGCGCGACTGCATGCGCAGCTGGCGGGCTACGCCGATTGTTTTGTGCGGCTGCAGGATGACGGCGGGCCTGTCATCGCGGCATGGAAAGACTTTCTCGGTGAGAAGGGGCTGTCCCATGCGTTGGCCCCCTTCACGCCTGCGGACCTTCCGGTGCAGTTGGGTTACCCGTTTTATGGCGACCGCCAGATCCTGGGCAACACACATTTTCCGATGCTTGCCTTCGCGCGCAACGCGCAGAGCTACCGGTGGTTCTGGCAGATCGAGTCCGATGTGGAATACCGCGGCAACTGGCGCGATTTTCTCCAGGCGTTTGAGGCAAGCGATGCGCCGTTTCTGGCGTCGCATATTCACAAGTTCGATGATTGGCCCACATGGACCTGGTGGTCGACCCTGGCCGCACCTGGCGCAATGAAGCCGGACGCAGACAAGCTGCTGAAGGCGTTCATGCCGGTCTTTCGCATGTCGCGCGAAGCCGTGGCCGCAACCCACAACGCGCATCGCGAGGGCTGGTCGGGGCACTTCGAAGTGTCGGTGCCGACCGCGCTGGCGCATGCAGGATTGAAGGTTGAAAGCCTGCGCAACGTCACCCGCTGCTATGTCGGCGGAAGCCAGAATCCGCAACGCATCATCCCGTTGCAGTCGACGATGCGGTGGCGCCCCCCGATCACTGCCAAGGAGTTCGCGACCCGCGACAAGGGACCGCTTTTGTTTCACCCGGTCAAGCGCAACTGGGCATTCGATGGCGAGAAGCTTGTTCGCTGGGCTGATCCTCCAGAAGATCCGGATGCGCCTGTCGAAGACCAGAAGATGGGCGGTTGAACTACGCCGCCAGCAGCCGCCGCACGTGCAACATCGCGCGGGCGATCGCCTGGTCCATGTCGTAGTAGCGGTAGTCGCCCAGGCGGCCGCACACCAGCAGGCCCGGAATTGATTCCGCGCGAGTCCGGTAGGCCTCGTGCAGCGCGGCGTTGCGGTCATCGGGCACCGGGTATTCGAAGGCACCCGGGTCCTGCGGCGAGTGTGGAAACTCGCGCGTGAGCACCGTGCCGACGACACCTGCGCATTCTTCACGCGACATCATGTGCTTCCATTCCAGCGTGCGGATGTGCGCGCCATTGGCGGGGTCGGGGTTGTTCACCTGTCCGCATGGAAGTGCCTGATCGATATCGCGCAACCAGGTGTGCTCGCGGTGCTGGCCGCGCCAGCCCAGGCGACCGAGGTCGAAGCCGAAGTATTCGTCGATGGGTCCGGTGAAGATCAGCGCGCGCGCTGCGTCAAACGCGTCACGCTGAAGCAGGTAGTCGCAGTCGAGAACCAGCGGGATTCCCGCGAGCAGGCTGTCCATGAACGCCGCGTAGCCAGCCTCGGGCAGACCCTGATGGCGGTGCGTCGAAAAGCGCGAGTCGTCGTCAGCGCGAACATCAAATCGCTTCGCCAGTGCAGGCGACAGCGAGGTGGCGCTCATGCCCCATTGCTTTTCGGTGTAGCCCTTGACGAAGTCCTCGTACACCGCGCGCGGCATCATCGAAAGGCAGGCCTCTTCGAAGTTGCGCGGCGTGCCGATGAATGCGGGCTGCCAGTCCTGGCCTATCGTCTCGCGTATGTAGCGTGCATTGATGGGCCAGTGTTCGTACTGGCCACGCACCAGGGTTTGCACCTGCGCCTCGCAGCGCCGAAACCGCGCGAAGCGGTTGACGAAGGCCCACATCGAGTCGTCGTTGGTGCGAAAGTAATGCGGGCCGTAGGTGTGGATGCGCACGCCGCTCTCGTGCACATGATCGTGCACGTTGCCGCCTGCGTGCGCGCGCCGGTCGAGCACCAGCACATCGCGTCCTGCATCGGTGAGCAGTCGCGCGATGGTGGCGCCCGTCAGGCCTGCGCCAACCACGATGTAGTCAGCGCGCACAGGCAACGCCCCGCCAGCGCTCTAGTGCTTGCGCTCGGCAATACCCGACATCACCTTGTCGGTGTAGGCAATCGCAAGCGCGGACAGCAGGAAGGTGATGTGAATCACGGTCTGCGCGATCAGTACCCGGTCGGAGTAGTTGTCGGCATTGATGAAGGTCTTGAGCAGGTGGATCGACGAGATGCCGATGATGGCCGTGGCGAGCTTGACCTTGAGCACCGATGCGTTCACATGGCTTAGCCACTCGGGCTGGTCGGGATGGCCCTGCAGGCCCATGCGGCTCACGAAGGTTTCGTAGCCGCCCACGATCACCATGATCAGCAGGTTGGAGATCATGACCACGTCGATCAGCGCGAGCACCACCAGCATGATGATGGTTTCGTTCAGCGACACGACGGGCGTGGTGACCTTGTAGCCGATGCTGGAGATGAGTTGCTGCAACGCGGCCTGGCTGCCGGCTGCGGCTTCGATCAGGTGCCACAGTTCCAGCAGGAAGTGCACGACATAGACGGCTTGCGCCGCGATCAGGCCGAGGTACAGCGGCAGCTGCAGCCACCGGCTCATGAAAATCAGGTTGGGAAGAGGGCGCAAGGGAGAGGTTGTTTTCAGGAGTGGATCGGGTTTCATGGAGCGGGCCAGGTGAGAGGCGTGGGCAGTGCAAAGAGAGGGTTAGTACCGGCTGGCGGATCATTGTAGGGTCCGCGCATGACAGCCCTGCGGGGTATAAATTGGAAGGCGACCGGGGGGCGGGGCGCGTCGGTGCGCCGTGTCAGTACGCTGTAAGTGCTAACCCTGACATTACGGCCAAATTAGTTCAATCCTGCGGAGACAAATCCATGAGCAACATCGAGTCGGTCCTGGTCGAAAATCGCGTGTTCCCGCCGTCCGAGGCGGCCATGAAAGGCGCGCGCATCTCCGGCATGGACGCCTACAACGCGCTGTGCGCAGAAGCCGAGAAAGACTTCGAGGGTTTCTGGGCACGCCTGGCACGCGAGAACGTCGTGTGGAACAAGCCGTTCACCCAGACGCTCGATGAATCGAACGCACCGTTCTACCAGTGGTTTGCCGACGGCGAACTCAACGCATCGGCCAACTGCCTGGACAAGCACATCGGCACACCGGTCGAGAACAAGACAGCGATCATCTTCGAGGCCGATGACGGCGCGGTGACCAAGGTCACCTACAAGGAATTGCTCGCACGGGTCTCGCAGTTTGCCAATGCGCTCAAGGCGCAGGGCATCAGGAAGGGCGACCGCGTCATCGTGTACATGCCGATGACGATCGAAGGCGTGGTGGTCATGCAGGCCTGCGCGCGAATCGGCGCAACGCACAGCGTGGTGTTCGGCGGCTTCTCGGCCAAGGCGCTGAATGAACGCATCATCGACGCGGGCGCAGTTGCCGTCATCACGTCCAACTTCCAGATGCGTGGCGGCAAGGAGCTGCCGCTCAAATCCATCGTCGACGAAGGCATCGCCATGGGCGGATGCGACACGCTCAAAAGCGTGCTGGTCTTCATGCGCACGCCGACCGCGTGCAACATGGTCGCGGGGCGCGACAAGACGTTCACCGAAGTGCTGCAGGGTCAGAGCACCGAGTGCAAGCCCGAGCCTGTGGGTGCCGAGCATCCGCTGTTCATCCTCTACACATCGGGCTCAACCGGCAAGCCCAAGGGCGTGCAGCATTCCACCGGCGGTTACCTGCTGTGGGCCAAGCTCACGATGGACTGGACCTTCGACATCCGGCCCAGCGATGTGTTCTGGTGCACTGCCGACATCGGCTGGATCACGGGTCACACGTATGTCGCCTACGGGCCGCTTGCAGCAGGCGCGACGCAGGTGATCTTTGAAGGCATCCCGACGTTCCCGAATGCCGGCCGCTTCTGGCAGATGATCGAGAAGCACAAGGTCACGATTTTCTACACCGCGCCGACAGCGATCCGTTCGCTGATCAAGGCATCGGAAGGCGATGAGAAAGTGCATCCCGCGCGCTCTGACCTGAGCAGCCTGCGCATCCTGGGCTCGGTCGGCGAGCCGATCAATCCTGAAGCCTGGATGTGGTACCACCGCCATGTGGGCGGCGAGCGCTGCCCCATCGTCGATACCTTCTGGCAGACCGAAACCGGCGGCCACATGATCACGCCGCTGCCGGGTGCGACACCGCTGGTGCCGGGCTCCTGCACGCTGCCGCTGCCGGGCATCATGGCCGCGATCGTCGACGAGACGGGCAAGGATATTCCCAATGGCGCAGGCGGCATGCTGGTGGTCAAGCGTCCGTGGCCTTCGATGATCCGCACGATCTGGAATGACCCGGAGCGTTTCAAGAAGAGCTATTTCCCCGAAGAGATGGGCGGCACGCTCTACCTCGCGGGCGACGGCGCGGTGCGCAATGCCGACAACGCGTATTTCCGCATCACCGGGCGCATCGACGATGTGCTGAACGTGTCGGGGCACCGCCTGGGCACGATGGAGATTGAATCGGCGCTGGTGTCCAAGACCGACCTGGTGGCAGAGGCGGCCGTGGTGGGCCGCCCCGATGACCTGACGGGCGAGGCGATCTGCGCCTTTGTTGTGCTCAAGCGCTCCCGCCCCACGGGAGAAGAGGCCAAGCAGATCGCGAACGAGCTGCGCAACTGGGTCGCCAAGGAGATCGGGCCGATCGCCAAGCCCAAGGACATCCGCTTTGGCGACAACCTGCCCAAGACCCGCAGCGGCAAGATCATGCGGCGCCTGCTGCGCTCGATTGCCAAGGGCGAGGCGATCACCCAGGACACGAGCACGCTGGAAAACCCGGCGATTCTGGATCAGTTGGCCGAGAAGCTCTGAGTTGGCCGCGAAGGCCGTTGAAGTCATGGATTGCGGATCGAGTCCGCAATGACAGCCTCTCCCCGGTTGTCATGCCGGGCTTGACCCGGCATCCACCGCGAAGCGGCTGCGGCCGTTGAAAGACATGGATGGCGGATCAGGTCCGCAATGACGGCCAGAAAGCAAAAACCCGCTGAAAAGCGGGTTTTTTATTGGCAGAAGCGCGACTTACTTCAGCGTCAGAACCCAGGCTGCGAGCTTCTTGCCTTCAGCTTCGCTCACCTGCGTATTTGCCGGCATGGGCACCGCGCCCCACGCACCCGAGCCGCCCTTGACGATCTTCACGGCGAGCTTGTCGACGGCGTCTTTCTGGCCGGCGTACTTGGTGGCAACGTCCTTGTATGACGGGCCGACGAGCTTCTTGTCGACGGCATGGCAGGCCATGCAATTCTTGGCGGTTGCCAGGGCCTGGTCGGCGAAGACCGGCATGGAAGCGGCTGCAGCAGAGACGGCAACCAGTGCAAACAGGGCACGTTTCATTCTTGAATCCTGGGATGGGAGTTGGGGTACATTGTTCCAACGTGATTGTAGTGATTGCGGTTGACGCGTGCGGCGGCAACCGCGCAAGGAAATGTGATGCTGTTTCTCGGCCTTGGAATTCTGTTGCTCGCGATGAAGTACCTTGAAATCGGCCCTGTCGCCGGTTTGGACTGGATGTGGGTGCTCTCGCCGTTCGCGCTCGCGGTGGCGTGGTGGGCCTGGGCCGACTGGTCAGGCTACACCAAGAAAAAAGCAGTACAGCGCGAAGACGAAAAGAAACAAAATCGCATCGACAAGAACAAGGCATCCCTGGGGATCAAACCGCGTAACAAGCGGTAGAGGTGGCGCGGGCCACTGAGCCTGCGCGCTAAACAGTTGCCATCAGCCGGCGTCCTGAGCATCATGGAGTGGCGCAACAAAATGACAGGGAATATGGAGTTGCACTTCCGAGGGGGGCTGAGTGCATGGGATATTTTTCGTCGTGGAGGCCGATCTCCACCTGTGGCCTTGCTGTTGTATTTGCCCAGGCGGCATTTGCGGCTGACGGATTCAAGCTGAGATATCCACTGGCCGGCTCATTGGGCGCAGAGTTGCTCGCGCCAGCGGACCGGTCCGGATGGTTCGGCAACATCGGCGTCACGCATGTCACCGCAGGCAAACTGACCGACGACACGGGGGAAAGGCGCCAACAGGGCGTGTCGGGGCCGTTCGTGGCTCCGATCGCCGGACAAACCCGTACGGCCAGCTTCACTGGGGTTGTCGATGTGGACGCCCGGCAAGAGCAGTCGCGCGTCAACCTGGTTCTCGGCTATCGCACCGGGCCCGCCCTTGCAGGAGGAAGATGGGCATTTGCGGTGAGCCTGCCGTACACGCTTAACCTGGACCGCACGCTGGCGCTCACCGGCAGCACGCCCACGCTCACCAGCTTGCAGCCTGCGGTGCCTGCGGCTGCTGCGCAGCAGGCCCAGGCCGGAGCACAGGCGAGCTTTGACACGGCCTTCCAGGCTGACCTCGCCACGCGGTCTGCCCGAGGCACGTTCGAAGGCAAGCACGGTCTGGGCGACATGGATGTCGCGCTGTTCTGGCAAAAGCAGATCCAAGAAGTCAAGGTGGCCGTTGGCGCGTCGCTGGGCATCCCCACCGGAGAGCATGACCCTGCCGCACCTGCCAACATCGGCTTCGGCCGGTACGTGACCCTGCGCCCTTCGGTACTCCTGGCGTACAGCCCGAACGATGTCCTGACGGTGGGTTCGCGCCTGACCGTCGGGTTGAATTCGCGCAACACCGACAGCGACATCCGAAGCGGCAATTTTGTAGCGATCGAGGCGGGCGCCGCGCTACGCACTTCGTTCGGAGCCGTCGGGAGCCAGCTGGTCCGGGTGCAGCAGTTTCAGGACGATTCGGGTGGCATTTACGGGGCGAACCGTTTTCGCTCCACGGGTATCGGCGTCTTCTACACCGTGCCGGTGCGCGCGCTCGATCTGGCGCTGACCCTGCAGTACATGAAGATGTTGGAAACCCGCAACGCACAGACTGGCGCGTTCTACCAGATGCGCCTGTCAAAGCAATTTCACTAGCGACGGGGTAGCAGATGGCATTGGATCGCATTGGAAAAATCCTGGTGATCGATGACGACGCTTCGTTGCATGGCGATTTCATGAGCGTGCTGGGGGCCAGCGCAGGCGAGAGCGCTGCGAATTCCCTGAGCGAGCTTGAAGCACGCATGTTCGGCAGCGCGAACATGCCGGTGCGGCAGTCGTTCGACCTTGCTTTCGCCTCCCAGGGGCAGGAGGGGGTTGAGCTGGCTCGGGCCGCCCATCAGGCCGGATCGCCTTTCATGCTGGCATTTGTCGATATGCGAATGCCTCCCGGCTGGGATGGGCTGCGAACCATCCAGGAACTGTGGGCAGCAGACCCGCATGTCCAGGTGGTGATCTGCACTGCGCATGGCGACTATTCGTGGGAGTCGGCTCTGCACAAGCTCGATGGGTCCGAGCGTCTCCTGGTGATCAAGAAGCCGTTCGATCCGGTTGAAGTCTGGCAAGCGGCACGAATGTTCTGCGCGAAGTGGAAACTCTCCCGCGACGCAGAATCAAGATTCGCCAATCTGGAGCGGACGCTGGCTGAATGCGCCGGCTTGCTCTCGTCTGCAGGTTTGTCGCAGCCGGGCCGCGCAAGGCAGGATCGCGCGTGAGGCAGGCCGCAACTTTCTGGTTGCGCGCGTTGGCTGTGGTCCTGGGCCTGTGGTGCACGCAGTCCGCCTTCGCACGAATGAATGACGCCGACGTGCGACAGGTAACGAAAGATACCCGCACACTGTCGCTCACGCAGTCGATCACTTACCTGGAGGACCCGTCCGGCCGCCTGACTGCAGCCGAGGTTGCGGCTCTGGTGCAGCAAGGACGTGTCAAACGTTTGACCTCCGATTCCTCCATGTCGCGTCTTGTGTCCAAGGATGCGATCTGGTTGTCACTTGAATTTGCGGTGGCCGATTCGGCGCCTGGAGAGTGGATGCTGGTCCTTGGAATGCCTGTGCCCGACAGGGCGCAGGCATTCGTGCTTTCGGGCAATGGCCAGTGGCAGGCCTCGCCCGAGGCGGGCGCTGCACTGCCTTTTTCCGCGCGGGCGATTTCGAGCGCCAACCTTGCCTTCCCGGTGCACTTGTCGCCCGGGCGCACCACCTCTGTGCTCCTGAAGATGCAGGACTCGCGAACGCGCCGGTTTCAGGTCGCGCTCTGGCAACCTGACGCGATGCATGCCGCGCACCAGCGCGCACTGGGGCTGTTTGCACTCTACTTCGGACTCCTGGGCGGGATGGTCCTTTACAACCTGCTGCTGTACGTCGTGGTGCGCGATGTGGGCTACCTCATGTACGTCGCTTTTGCAGTTTGCAACGGCATTGGGGTGGCCGGCAATTCCGGACTGGGTTTTCAATTTCTCTGGGGTGACTCGCCCTGGTTGAACCACCGGGCGACCGTTTTCGGCTACGCCAGTGCAGTCGTCTTTTCTGCGTTGCTAACCCGGCAATTCATGTCCACGCGGCAGCGGCTGCCGCGCGCGGACAAGGCCTTGCTCGTAGTCGCTCTCGTCGGCATGCTGGTGACAATCGCATCGCTGGTTTTCTCCGAGCACCTTTTGACAGTGACCGTGCTGATGGTCACTCTAAGCCTGGCCGGTGGCTTTGTTGTCGCGGGCGTCCTGGTCACCGCGGTGTTGCGCCGATGGGCGGGCGTCCGGTATTTCCTGGCGGCCTGGGTCGCTCATTACCTGACCATCACGCTCGGCGGCTTCAGCTACTTTCGGCTGCTGCCTGATGGAATCCGGCCTCCCGAGGTCATCGCATTGGGTGCGGCGATCGAGATGATCCTGCTGTCGCTCGCGTTGGCTGACCGGATCAATGAACAGCGGCGGCAAAAGGAGAAAGCGCAGGCGCAGACGCTGGCGATCCTGCACACCTCGCAGGCTCTCAGCTCCGAGACGCGGCTGGACCGGCTCCACGAGAGGTTGTGCAAGGTGATGGCCGAACTCACCGGGGCGACCGGCGTCACGTTCCTGCTGCGCGATGCGGACGCCAATGGCTGGTTCATGTACGGCGCCGGTGATAAAGGCCTTCGTATGCCGGTCGAGGAGGCGATCAACTCCGGACTGCTCTGCGGGCCTGCCTTTTCGCATGTCGATTCCACGCGCGCGCCGCTGGTCGTGGACGATGTCGTGCGCGACGAAAGATTCAGGTCGGACATGGTCTTCCGGGACGCGTCGCGATGCTCGCTTCTTGCGATGCCGATCATCAGCCACGGCGAGGTCATCGGAATGCTTTTGCTGGAAAACCGGCTCGAACGCGGCGCTTTCACGGAGACGGTGCTCGGCGCGGTCGAGGCGGTAGCTGGACCGCTGGCGGTTTCTCTTCAAAACGTCGTGCTGTACGAACACATGGAGCAACGCGTTGCGAGCCAGACGCAGGAGTTGCGCACGACCCAGCGGGAGCTGGTCGCCGCTGCGCGCCGTTCAGGAATGGCCGAGATTGCCACCAACGTCCTGCACAACGTCGGCAACACGCTCAACACGGTCAACGTCTCGGCGCAGCTCATGGGCCAGTCGCTTGCCGCGTCGAGGCTTGGGGGCCTGCAGCGTGTGGTCGAACTGATGGAGTCTCATCGTGATGACCTGGGCACCTACCTGCTCCATGACCCGAGGGGCTCGATGCTGCCGGCTTACATGAAGGAGCTGTCGGTCGTGCTGCACAACGAACAAACCGAGCTGATGGCGCATTTGAATAGCCTTGTCACCAGCATCGACCACATCAAGAAGATCGTGGCCACCCAGCAGTCGTATGCAGGGCCGTCGGTGCTGGCGGAGGTGTTGTCGCCCCGTGCGCTGTTCGAGGACGCATTGCGTATCGCGAGCGATGGCTTCCAGGCGCATCAGGTCAATGTCGTCAAGCACTGGGCCGACATCCCTCAGGTCATACTCGACAAGACACGTGTCCTGCAGATCCTGGTCAACCTCATGAGCAATGCGATTCATGCCATGGAGGATCAGGTCAGGCAGGAGCGGACCCTGCGGCTACACATGGAGGCGGTGGGCGACCGCCTCCGATTCCAGGTGTCGGACACGGGGTGCGGCATCCCTTCCGCCAATCTGGCGCGCGTGTTCTCCTACGGGTTCACCACGCGAGAGTCAGGCCATGGTTTCGGTCTGCACAGCTGCGCCCTGGCAGCAAATGAAATGGCCGGCAGTCTCCGTGTGCACAGTGATGGCGTGGGCCGGGGAGCCACCTTCACGCTGGAGCTGCCCCTGGTTCTGGCCCACGCTCTGGAAGAAGCTCAGTAGTTGTCCAGCACAGCGCCCTTGCTTGCGCTGCTCGCGTTGAACGCGAACTTGGCCTGCACACCACGCGTGTAACGCGGCTCGGGTGCCTTCCACGCGGCACGGCGCTTTTCAATTTCAGCTTCGGGAACGTTGAGTTCCAGCTTCAGGTCGTGCGCGTCGATCGTGATCGAGTCCCCTTCATGGACGAAGGCAATCGTGCCACCCGCCGCCGCCTCGGGCGCCACGTGACCCACCACCATCCCCCAGGTACCACCTGAAAAACGGCCGTCGGTGATCAGGCCCACGCTTTCGCCCAGGCCTGCGCCGATGAGCGCACCGGTGGGCGCCAGCATTTCCGGCATGCCCGGGCCGCCCTTGGGGCCCAGGTAGCGCAGCACCATCACATCGCCCGCCTTGATCTTGCCGTCCAGGATGGCCTTCAAGGCCGACTGCTCGTCGTCGAACACGCGTGCAGGGCCGGTGATCACCGGGTTCTTCAGGCCGGTGATCTTGGCGACCGCGCCTTCGGGCGACAGGTTGCCCTTGAGGATGGCCAGGTGACCCTGCTCGTACATCGGATTGCTGATCGGGCGGATCACGTCCTGGTCGGCGCGTGGCTCATCGGGAATGTCCCTCAGCACTTGCTCGATGGTCTCGCCAGTGATGGTGATGCAGTCGCCGTGCAGCAAACCGGCCTTGAGCAAGACCTTCATCACTTGTGGAATGCCGCCCGCCTGGTGCAGGTCGACGGCCAGGTACTTGCCCGACGGCTTCAGGTCGCACAGCACCGGCGTCTTCTGGCGAATGCGCTCGAAGTCGTCGATGGTCCACTCGACGCCTGCCGTATGCGCAATCGCCAGGAAGTGCAGCACGGCGTTGGTGGAGCCACCGGTTGCCATGATGACGGCCACAGCGTTCTCGATCGCCTTTTTTGTGACGATGTCGCGCGGCTTGATGTCCTTCTTGATCGCCTCGATCAGCACCTTGGCCGATTCCTTTGCCGAATTCATCTTCTCGTCGTGCGGGTTCGCCATGGTGGACGAGTAGGGCAGCGAAATGCCCAGCGCCTCGAATGCGCTGGACATGGTGTTGGCCGTGTACATGCCGCCGCACGATCCCGTGCCCGGAATCGCGCGCATCTCGATTTCGCGCAGGTCCTCATCGCTCAGGTTGCCCGCAGCGTTCTGGCCCACGGCTTCAAACACGCTCACGATGTTCAGGTCCTGGCCCTTCCAGCGGCCCGGCAGGATGGTGCCGCCGTAAACATAGATGGCGGGAACGTTGGCACGCAGGATGCCCATCAGGCCGCCCGGCATGTTCTTGTCGCAACCACCGACCACCAGCACGCCGTCCATCCACTGGCCCTGCACGCAGGTTTCGATGCAGTCCGAAATGACTTCGCGGCTCACCAGCGAATATTTCATGCCCTCGGTGCCCATCGCCATGCCGTCCGAAATGGTGGGCGTGCCGAAGACCTGGGCGTTGCCACCGGCTTCCTCGATGCCGGCGATGGCAGCATCGGCCAGCTTCTGCAGGCCGCTGTTGCACGGCGTGATCGTGCTGTGCCCGTTGGCGACGCCGACCATGGGCTTTTTGAAGTCGGACTCCTCGTAACCCATGGCGTAGTACATGGAACGGTTGGGGGCACGCGACTTGCCCTCGGTGATGGTGGCGCTGCGCGAATTGATGGGGATGATTTTCTTGTCCATGGCGGCGATTGTGCTCCTGCACACTGATTCTTTCCAATCCGATTTTGTGGGGCGATTAATATGCAGGGCATATGAGAAACACCACCGGCGACCATCCCATCGAGCTGCGGCTGTGGCGTCAGTTCATTGCGGTCGCCGACGAACTTCACTTCGGCCGCGCTGCCATGCGCCTGCACATGACGCAGCCCCCACTCACGCAGGCGATTGCCAACCTGGAGCAGCAGCTGGGCGTGCGCCTGTTCGACCGCACCAAGCGCAGCGTGCAACTCACCCCGGCGGGCGCGGCCCTCTTGCCCGACACGCGCGACCTGCTCGCGCGTGCCCATGCACTGCCGGGTCAGGCGCGAGCGGCAGCCCAGGGCGAGGTGGGGCGCTTGCGGCTGGCGTTTGTGTCCACAGCCGGGTTCAGTCTCTTGCCGCAGTGGGTGCAGGCATTTCGGTCCCAGTACCCGCAGGTCGAATTTGAACTGGTGGAGGCAACCGGCGATGTGCAACTGCGGCTGCTGGAGCGCGGTGAGATCGATGCGGGCTTCATGCTGCATTCGCCTGGCTTTGCGCCCGCCGACCTGCAACACCTGCGCATCACGCGCGAAGCGCTGGTGACGGCTTTGCCGGCAGGGCATCGGCTGGCCACTGCGCGCACCTTGTCGCTTGCTGCAGTGCTGGCCGAGCCGCTGGTGATCTTTCCGCGCCGCATCGTGCCTTCGCTGCACGACGCGATTTTCGGGATGTATCACGCCGCAGGGCGCACACCGCAGGTCGCGCAAGAGGCCATACAGATGCAGACGATCGTGAACCTGGTGTCCGCCGGGCTGGGCATCGCCTGGGTGCCCGACAGCGTGCGCCAGTTCCAGCGGCCCGGCGTCGTCTATCGGCAACCGGCAGGCAAGCAGGCGCTGCAAGTGCCGTCATGCGAAACCACGCTGGTCTGGGATACCCAGTCCACGCGGCCGACGCTGGAGCGTTTCATTGAATTCGCGCGCAGGCAGGCGAGGGTGGCGGCGCCGCGTGGTTGAGCAAGCGTCAGGCGGGCTTGCTTCACAATACGGCGCATGGTTCTCACCTTCCCCAAGATCGACCCCGTTGCCCTGCAGATCGGCCCGCTGGCTGTCCACTGGTACGGCCTGACATACCTCGCCGCATTTGGCCTGTTCATGCTGCTGGCCATGCTTCGCTTGCGCCATGAGCCGTTTGCATCGGTCCGCCCGCCCATGTCGTGGGGCCGCAAGGACATCGAGGACATCCTGTTTCTCGGCGTGCTGGGCGTGGTGCTCGGCGGCCGCATCGGTTACTGCCTGTTCTACAAGCCCGAGTACTACCTTGCGCATCCGCTGGAGGTGTTCTACATCTGGCAGGGCGGCATGAGTTTCCACGGCGGCATGCTGGGCGTGATCGCGGCGCAGTGGTGGTATGCCCGCACGCGGGGCCGGCCGTTCTGGCAGGTGATGGATTTTGTGGCGCCGTGTGTGCCAACGGGGCTGGCAGCAGGTCGTGTCGGCAACTTCATCAACGGCGAACTCTGGGGCCGCGCCGCCGACCCGTCGCTGCCGTGGGCGATGATCTTTCCGCACAGCGGTTCGATGGTGCCGCGCCATCCGTCGCAGGTGTATCAGTTCCTGATGGAAGGTGTGCTGCTCTTCATCATCTTGTGGGTGTACGCCCGCAAGGAGCGCAAGCCCGCGCAGGTGTCCGCCGTGTTCCTGATCGGCTACGGCGTGTTCCGGTTCATTGCAGAGTATTTCCGCGAGCCCGACAGCCATCTGGGTCTGCTGTCGATGGGCCTGAGCATGGGGCAGTGGTTGTGCGTGCCGATGGTGCTGGCGGGGATTGGATTGTGGTTCTGGGGTGGCGCGCGTCAGACCTCGTCATCGCGGACCTGAAAGAAGGTTGTCATGCCGGACCTGACCCGGCATCCACCGCGTAGCGGCTGCGGCTGCTGAAAAACATGGATTGCGGATCGAGTCCGCAATGACAGCCTGCCCCCCGTTGTCATGCCGGACCTGATCCGGCATCCACCGCGCAGCGGCGACTGCGCTTGATCACAGATGGATTGCGGATCGAGTCCGCAATGACGGCCTACTCAGCTATTGCGCCTACGCGTTAACCCTCTACATAATTACGCATAATTATAGAAAATTACGGCATGCGCCTGGTTCACAACTCCCTGCACGATGAAGTCGCGGCGCAGTTGCGCGAGCGGATCTTCGCCGGTGAGTTGATGCCAGGCACGTTCCTGGACGAGGTGAAGCTCGCAGAGCTTCTGCAAATCTCGCGCACGCCGCTTCGCGAAGCACTCAAGGTGCTGACCGCCGAGGGCCTGGTCAGGCACGAGCCGCGCCGCGGATCATTCGTCTATGAGGTCACAGAAAAAGACCTCGACGAGATATTTCCGGTGATCGCGCTGCTGGAAGGCCGTTGCGCACACGAGGCCGCTGCCCACGCAACCGATGAAGACATCGCGCTCTTGCAGGACATGCACGACAAGCTGCAAAAGCACGCCAGGGCCAAGCGAATCAATGACTATTACGCGGTGAATTTCGCGATTCACGAGGCGATCATCCAGCTGGCGGACAACCACTGGCTCGCCATCGTCATCGCCGACCTGCGCAAGATCCTCAAGCTGGCGCGGCTGCAGCAACTGCATGCACCCGGCCGCCTCGACCAGAGCCTGTCCGAGCATCTCGCCGTGTTTGCTGCCCTCAAGGCGCGAGACCCTGCCGGCGCCGAAGCGGCGATGCGCACCCACCTCACGCGCCAGCGCGAAGCACTGCGCGCGCTCAGCCGTAACCACCGCACCGGGCTCTCCAGATGATTTCAACCGACTGGCTTGTTTCTCCCCGCACCAATCCGCGTTCGACGCGCGAGCGCCTGCAGGCTACCTTGCGCCGCAGCAAGGAGGCCTTGTCGCCACGCGTGTTGCGCCGCGTGCTGGGCGAGCTGCAGGCCATCGTCGATCCGAACGTGAGCGAAGTGGAGGGCGGGCGCCGCGCCAAGGCAGTCGCCGACTGGTACCGCACGACCGAGCCGGAGCAGCGTCACGACATCTGGCTGCTGATGAGCGAGCAGTTCACCGCAGACCCCGAGCGCGTGAAGGCGGCGCAAGCGAAGTACGCCGCTGCCGTCGGCACCCCCGATGAAGCCGCCGCCGAAGTGCTCTACCGCCGCGCCACTGTCTCGCCGCGCCGGCGCCTGTTGCAGCGGTTCAGCGCCGACCCGGCTGGCATCCGTTTCCTGGTCGACATGCGCGCCGAAATGCAGCCTTTCCTGAAGTCGGACAAGCGCCTGGCTGCGCTCGATGTCGAGATGGAATACATGTTCTCGACCTGGTTCGATGTGGGCTTTCTCGACTTGCGCCGCATCAGCTGGGATTCGCCTGCGTCCCTGATCGAAAAGCTCATCAAGTACGAGGCCGTGCACGACATCCGAGGCTGGGCCGATGTGAAGAACCGGCTCGACAGCGACCGGCGTTGCTATGGCTTTTTCCACCCGCGCCTGGAAGGTGAGCCGCTCATCTTTGTCGAAGTGGCGCTGGTCGATGACATCGCAGGCTCCATCACGCCCTTGCTCGATGAAGATGCCGCTCCCAGCGACCTGAAAAAAGCCACCACCGCCATCTTCTATTCGATCAGCAACACGCAGGCCGGCCTGCGCGGCGTGAGCTTTGGCGATTCGCTCATCAAGCGGGTGGTGGAAACACTCAAGGAAGAGTTCCCCAAGCTCAAAACCTTTGCAACGCTGTCGCCGATCCCGGGCCTTCGCAGCTGGATGGCGAAGAACGCGCCTGCCGAGCTGATCCAGGCGATTGAAGACCCCCAATCCCTGCCGCCTCAGTCGCCGCATCGCAAAGCCCTGCTCGGCTGGGCCGCGCAGTACCTGGGCAAGGAAACAAAAGATGGCAAACCGCTGGATGCCGTCGCGCGTTTTCACCTGGGCAATGGCGCGAGGGTCGAGCGGATCAACTGGCTGGGCGACCCTTCAACCAAGGGCATCAAGCAGTCTTACGGCCTCATGGTGAACTATTTGTACGACCTCAAGCGCCTGGACAAGCACCGCACCCTGCTGGCTCAGGGACAAATCCCGATTTCTGGAGCGATCGAAGACCTGTACCTTTAGGCATCGCTCATGCAAGCGTGAAGTAAATCCATCCAACAGGAGACAAACACAAATGAACAACTTCAACCGCCGTGACGTCCTGCGCGCCGCAGCAGCAGCCGGTGCGACATCGCTCGCGCCTTTCGCCCATGCGCAGGCATGGCCGGCCAAGCCGGTGATGATGGTCGTGCCGTTTCCTGCCGGTGGCGGAACCGATGCGTTCGCCCGCCCGCTGGCAGCGCAGTTCGCCAAGCAGACCGGCAAGCAGCTGGTCATCGACAACAAGGGTGGTGCAGGCGGCACGCTCGGCGCGGGCATCGCTTCGCGCGCGGCGCCGGACGGCTACAACATCTTCATGGGCGCGGTGCACCACACGATTGCGCCTTCGATGTATCCCAAGCTCGACTACGACCTGGAGCGGGACCTGATCCCTCTCACGCTGGTTGCCAGCGTGCCGCAGGTGGTTGTCGTCAATCCGGCCAAGATGCCGATGAAGGACTTCAAGTCGTTCCTGGCCGAGCTGCGCAAAAGCCCCGGCAAGTACAACTACGGCTCGGCCGGCACCGGCACCTCGCATCACCTGGCGGGCGAGCTGTTCAAGCAGCAGAGCAAGACCTTCATCACGCACATTCCGTACACCGGCGCAGGTCCTGCGCTGCGCGACCTGGTGGGCGGACAGGTGGACATGATGTTCGACGGCCTGGGTTCGTCATCGGCGCACATCAAGGGCGGACGTATCCGCGCCCTCATGGTGTCGGGCAACAAGCGCAACGCTGCGTTCCCTGATGTTCCGTCGGCCGCCGAAATGGGAATGCCCGACTACACCGTCACGACCTGGTACGGCCTCTGGGCGCCCAAGGGCACACCGGTGGACATGCAAAACCACATCGTCGATGAAGTGCGCAAGGCGCTGCAGTCCGATGAACTCAAGGCGATCTGGGCCAGCAACGGCGCGGAGTTCCCGAACATGACGCCGCCGCAGTTCGGCTCGTTCGTGAGCGCCGAGGTCAAGCGCTGGGCAACCGTGGTCAAGGCCTCTGGCGCGAAACTGGACTGAATGAAAAACGGCAACCTGTTCGCTGCGCTGCGCGCGGCGTTTCCCGACGACCTGGACGCGGCAGCGGTCGAGACCGACAACGGCCTGACCTATTCCTGGCGCGACCTGGACCGCGCGACCGCCATGATGGCCAACCTGCTGCAATCGCTGCGCCTGCCCAAGGGCGCGCGCATTGCAGTCCAGGTCGAGAAATCGGTCGAGGCTATGATGCTGTACCTGGCGACCTTGCGCGCGGGGTATGTGTTCCTGCCGCTCAACACCGCCTACCAGAGCGCGGAGATCGAGTACTTCATCGGCAACGCCGAGCCCTCGGTGGTGGTGTGCAGCAGCAAGAATTTCGGGTGGGTCAGCAAGCTCGCGTTCAAGGCGGGCACCGCCCACGTCTTCACGCTGGACGATGACCGCACGGGGTCGCTGCTTCAACGTGCGGCGCATCAGCGCGACACACACACGATCGCGCAAGCGAATGCCGATGACCTCGCGGCCATCCTCTACACCAGCGGCACCACCGGACGCAGCAAGGGCGCGATGCTCACGCACGGCAACCTGCTGTCCAATGCGCTGGTGCTCAAGGACTACTGGGGCTGGAAGCCGGGCGATGTGCTGATTCACGCACTGCCGATCTTTCATGTGCACGGCCTGTTCGTGGCATTGCATGGCGCGCTGATCAACGGCAGCAAGATGATCTGGATGTCGAAGTTCGATCCTCGCCTGGCCGTTGCAAAGATGAAGGAGGCGACTGTGTTCATGGGCGTGCCCACGCTGTATGTGCGCATGCTCGCCGAACCGTCGCTCGACCGTGATGCAGTGCGCAACATGCGCCTGTTCATCTCGGGTTCCGCGCCGCTGCTCATCGAGACTTTCAACGACTGGAAAGAGCGCACCGGCCAGACGATCCTGGAGCGTTACGGCATGAGCGAGACCATCATGCTCACGTCCAACCCGTATGAATCAGCAGACGGTGAGCGTCGTGGCGGCACCGTGGGCTTCCCGCTGCCGGGCGTCGGCGTGCGAGTCATGGGTGACAACGGACAACAACTGCCTGCGGGCCAAATCGGCGGCATCGAAGTCAACGGCCCCAACGTCTTCAAGGGCTACTGGCAGATGCCGGAAAAGACAAAGGAAGAGTTCACGGCAGACGGCTGGTTCAGGACCGGCGACGTCGGCAAGATCGACGAGCGCGGCTATGTGACCATCGTCGGCCGCAGCAAGGACCTGATCATCAGCGGCGGCTACAACGTGTACCCGGCAGAGATCGAGGGCTACATCAATGACCTGCCCGGCGTTGCCGAAAGCGCCCTGATTGGTGTGCCGCATCCGGACTTCGGTGAGGTGGGCGTGGCAGTCGTCATCGCGAAACCCGGCGCGAAGCTGGACGCCGAGCAGATCGTGGCAAAACTCAAGTCGCAGCTGGCGAACTTCAAGATTCCCAAGCGCTGTTTCGTGGTGGACCAGCTGCCGCGCAACACCATGGGCAAGGTGCAGAAGAACCTGCTGCGCGAGCAGCACAAGGGGTTGTTTGGCTGAGGCCGTTGCTGAGCTGCCGGCGCTGCCCACGAGTTGCCACGCCGGCCATATGTTCTCTATTATGGACAAAGATTGGTCTAAATGTCCATAATAGAGAAATGCCGCGCAAGCCTCCTATTGTTTTTCCGCAGGAACAGAGGCTGCTTTCCCAGTTGGGAGAGCGGCTGAAACTCGCGCGGCTGCGCAGGAAGCTGAGCAACGCAGTCGTGGCGCAGCGGGCGGGAATCTCAAGAACGTCCCTCTACAAGGTGGAAGCAGGCGACGCCGGCGCAACTCTGGGGATGTATCTGCGAGTGCTGGCCGTCCTCGGCCTGGAGGCTGACATCAATGGGCTGGCCGCCGACGACAAGGTCGGCCGCAAACTGCAGGACCTGGCACTTGAAGCGCCAACGACGGCACCCCGCCGCCGGCGCATTACCGGCGATGTGGCCATAGCTCCTGCAGACGCTGACAAAGGCACCGGGAGCACGTCATGAGCGGCCACGACAACGTTCTGGAGGTCTGGCTCGACTGTGACCTGGGGCCAAAGTGCATGGTAGGCACTCTGGCGCATGACCGTGGGCAGATCCGATTTCGCTACGAGCGTGAGTGGCTGCGCGACGCACGCGCATTCGCGCTTGACCCGGACCTGTCGTTGGACGAGTCGCCGTTCTTTCCCAAGCCCGAACTGGGTAACTTCGGCATCTTCCTGGACTCGTCACCGGACAGATGGGGTCAGACGTTGATGAAGCGTCGGGAGGCCCTGCAAGCGAAAGACGAGAAACGCACTCCCAGGACGCTCTACGCATGGGACTTCCTCGTCGGCGTGCAGGACTTCACCCGGCAGGGTGGACTGCGCTTTCGACCTGTCGGCACCGAGGAGTTCCTGGGCAACGAGAAGATGGCAGCGCCGCCCATCACCAGCCTGCGCGAGCTGGAGGCGGTCGCCTACCAGCTAAGCAGCCGCCGAATCGACGACCTCGACGCGCTGAGGAAGTGGCTCACGGTCCTGGTTGCCCCTGGCGCGTCCCTGGGTGGCGCACGGCCGAAAGCCAACTTCACGCAGGCGGATGGCTCCCTGTGGATTGGCAAATTCCCGGCACGAGATGACGACCGGGACATGGGTGCCTGGGAGCACGTTGTGCACGGCTTGGCACTGAAGGCAGGAGTGGATGTTCCAGCTGCGAGGGTCGTGCGGCTGAACAACGAGTTCCACACATTCTGCGTGCAACGCTTTGACCGCGTGAACGGCGGGCGACGCTTTTATGCCTCCGCGATGACCCTGCTTCGCAAGGAACAGAGCGAGGGCACGAGCTACCTTGAGCTCGCCCAGTTCCTGCGCGCCAAGGGCGACGGTGCCCACGCGAATGCGGACCTGGAGCAGTTGTTCCGCCGGGTCGCGTTCAATGTGGCGGTTGGAAATCGCGACGACCATCTGCGCAACCACGGGTTCGTGCTGGGCGCAACCGGCTGGCGCCTGGCACCAGCATTCGACGTCAACCCGAACATCGACAAGGCAGAACACGTCCTCAACATCGACGACGCCGACAACCGCCCCAGCTTCGCCACCGTCCTGACCACCGCGGCTTTCTATGGCCTGAGCGAAGAACGCGCAAGACAGATTGTCGAGGAGGTCGCTGCTGCGGTTGATGGGTGGGAAGACGCAGCCAGGCAAGCCGGCATTGGACGCGCCGACGTGCAACTCACCGCCGGGGCGTTCTCCGCTCACGCGGAGTTTCGGTCTGCAGCCACGTTGGGAAGCTAGAGCCGGTCTCGCGACTGCGGCTCACCGCTTGTCTGCGGCCCAATCCTCATACCGCTTCTTGTTCTCCGCATTCGGCGGATAAAGCCCCGGCAACTGCGCTCCGGCCATCACCTCGGACATGATCCAGCCCTCCAGCCGCTCCTGCTCCACGCCCGACTCGATCACCTCATCGAGCAGCGCTGCCGGAATCAACACCGCACCGTCCTGATCGACCACCACCACGTCGTTCGGGAACACGGCCACGCCGCCGCAGTCGATCGGCTCCTGCCAGCCCACGAACGTCAGGCCGTTGACCGATGCCGGTGCCGCCGTGCCCTGGCACCACACGGGCAGGCCTGTGCCGAGCACGCCTTCGACATCGCGCACGACGCCATCGGTGACCAGCGCTGCGACCCCGCGCTTTTGCATACGCGCGCAGAGAATGTCGCCGAAGATGCCTGCATCGGTCACGCGCATCGCGCCCACGACCGCAATGCAACCGGCGGGCATGGCTTCGATCGCTGCGCGCGTCGAGATCGGCGAGCCCCACGATGCGGGCGTTGCCAGGTCTTCGCGCGCCGGCACGAACCGCAAGGTGAAGGCGCGTCCCGCGACACGCGGCAGGCCCGGCGCGAGAGGTCGAGTGCCCCGCAGCCAGACGTTGCGCAGGCCCTTCTTGAGCAGCACGGTCGTGAGGGTTGCGGTCGTGATGCCTTCCAGCGTGCGCCGGGTCTGCTCATCCAGGGCAAGGGATTCCACGGTCATTGTTTGCTCCACGTTTGAATAGAACTGCGATGGTACGCACAACCTGCTCACATCTCTTTACGAGCCGTATGCAAAAACGTGGTCGGCGCGGGGCTTGCCCCATCCGTTGTGGGTACACGCATCTGCCAAACTGGCGGCTCGTAAAACCACAACAGGAGCGACACATGAAAAGAACTCTTCAATACGCGATGGCCATCGGCGCGCTCACGCTGGCCGGTCATGCCGCCGCGCAGATCACGTTCTACGAGGGCCGCGAATTCCGCGGACGTGCTTTCACCGCCAGCAACGAAGTGCAAAACTTCGACCGCACCGGCATGAACGACAAGATCTCGTCCATCGTCGTCGATCGCGGCCGCTGGGAAGTGTGCGAAGACTCGCGTTTCCGTGGCCGCTGCGTCGTGCTGCGCCGTGGCAACTATGCGTCGCTGGAAGAATTCGGCATGAACAACCGCATCTCGTCGGTGCGCCCGGTCGAGGGTGGCCGCCGCTACCAGAACGAGATCGCCGAACCCATCGCCGTGGCGCCGGTCTATGAGTACCGCCGCCGCGCCGACGAGCGCGTGTATGAAGTGCCGGTCACTTCGGTTCGCGCCGTGGTCGGCCCGCCGAACCAGCGCTGCTGGGTCGAGCGCCAGGCGGTTGCCGAGCCATCGCGCGGTGAGCCCAACGTGGGTGGCGCGGTCGCAGGTGCGCTCATCGGCGGCATCCTGGGTCACCAGATCGGTGGCGGCTCCGGCAAGGACGCAGCGACTGCGGCTGGCGTGATCGGTGGCGCAGCGATTGGTGCGAACCAGGGTCGCGGCCCCGGCGGCACCACCATCGTCGAGCGCGACGTGCAGCGTTGCCAGACCACCACGAACGATCGCGTCGAGTACTACGACGTGACCTACAACTACCGTGGCGCCGAGCACCGTGTGCAGATGAGCGCGCCTCCCGGCCGCACCCTCATCGTCAACGAGCGCGGCGAGCCGCGCCAGTAAACAGCATCAACACCGGCCTGATGCGAGAGCCCTCAGGCCGGGCGGTTGAGATTGCCGTGGGCAGTCTGGGTTTGTCCTGCAAGGATGTCCCAGTTGCCCACTTTTTCGTTGGTCTTGATCAGGCGCGACACCAGCAGCTGGATGAACGCCTTGTCAAACGAGGTCTGCAGACCTTCCGAGGCCTGCCTGAGCGCCGCGTTCTGGATCTCCAGCACCAGCACCTCCGACTCTGCCAGCGCCGTGGCTGTACGCGCCGGACGGTCCGCCTGCAGGTAGCACATCTCCCCCAGCGTCACACCCGGTCCCAGCACCGTGATGGTGAAGTTGTTGTGGCGGATCGCAACAAACCCTTCGAGCAGGATGCAAAACGATTTGCCTTCGGCGCCTTCCTGCATCAGCACATCGCCCTTGGCGTGGGTGTGCAGTGTGCCCAGGCGCAAGGATTCCCAGAGCATCGCGTCGTGAAAGCCCGCGAAAAACGGCAGGGCGCGCATCTGCGAGAAGCGCTCTGCATCCCTGTCTCTGGCACGGCGTTCGGGCAGCGCCTTGCTGACCGACACCAGCGCATCGGCAAAATCCTGCCACTGCGCATAGCGGTCAGCTTGCGCCTTCGATAACGCCTTCATTACCACCTCGTCGAGCGCGGGCGGCAGGTCCGGCCGCAGCACGCGCGGAGGCGGCGGCATTTCGGTGTTGACCTTGTAGAGCGTCGTGAAATCGTTTTCGCCCTCGAACGGGTTGCGCCCGGTGAGCAGTTCATAGATGACGATGCCCAGCGAGAACATGTCGCTCTGGTGGGTGCAGACCTGTTCGCGCACCTGTTCGGGGGACATGTACGACGGCGAGCCGACCAGGCCGGTGAGCTGCGTCACTTCACTGCGAAGCGACAGCGCCGTGCCGAAATCGGTCACTTTCACTGCGCCGTTTTCCTGCAGGATCAGGTTGGCAGGCTTGATGTCGCGGTGCACCAGGCCTTTTTGCTGGGCATGCTCCAGCGCGCTGCAGCACTTGAACGCGATCTCGATTACCTGCGACACCGGCAGCAGCTTGTCGGGCTTGGCAAAGTCGGTCAGCGGCGCGCCGTCGATGTATTCGAGCACCAGGTAGGGCGGGCTCGCGTCCTCATCCACGTCGAACAGGCGAACGACGTGTGGATGGTTCAGCTGACCGGCCATCTGCGCTTCATTGCGCAGGCGCCGGCGGTAGCGTTGTGCCTGGAACGGATCTTCGAGCAGGTGCGCGTGGATCTGCTTGATGGCCACGGGTCGCTGGTTGAAGCGATCGAAACCGAGGTAGACGGTGCTGCTTGCGCCCCTGCCGACCTCGCGCTCGACGGTGTACTTTCCGATATACGCCGGCGTAGCGTTGAGCTGGGTAACCATGAACGGACGTTACTTGGAAACGCCGCCAATATCAATTGGCTTCTACCGGCGCGTCCACTGGCGCGGCCACTGGCGCGTTAAAGCAGCCATGCGCGCAGTGGAAAAAAGCTGACATGCGGGTACGGTTGAGGCTCGTCTGCGCTGAGGTTCGGTCCTAGCGGGACGGGCGCTAAACCACTACCGGCTGCGCCTGGCGCGAAAGGCAAAGTGTCAGCGTGTTATCAACTTATGGCAGAAACAATGGAAGAAAAAGCGCGTCTCACGATATTGATCGATCCACAGAAGAAAAAGGCTTTTGAAGAGCTGTGTGCATCGCAGGACGTCACGTCCTCGCAGGTGGTGCGGATGCTCATCCGGCAATACCTGGAGAAACACGGGGTTCGCCAGGGGCCCGTGGAAGTCAGGAAGGGGCGTGCCCGCTAGGCGGGCGTGGCAAAAAGCGCGTGCCAAAACGCGCATGCCAAAAAGCGCGTGCAGCGCAGAGGTCAGGCCGGCTTTTGCCGCACCGTGTACCTCACGAAATCATCGGCCGGCACGAACTGGTCGTAGAGCGAACGGGCCCGGGTGTTGCCCTCGCGGGTCACCCAGTACACCCGCGACCAGCCCTCTGCACGCATCGCATTGCACAACCAGTCGATCATGGCCCGGCCCATGCCCCGGCTGCGTGCGGCGGGCGTGACATAGAGGTTTTCGAGGTAGCACACCGGCTGCGTCTCCCAGGTGTGCTCATGAACGATGCAAACCGCAAATCCGTAGACCTGCCCCTCGACCTCGGCGAGCAGGCACATCACCGCCGAATCAGGGTCCAGGATTCGCTGCCAGGTCTTGTCGGTGATGGCATCGGGAAGCTGGGTGTCATAAAAATCGCAGTAGCCGCGCCATAGCGCGCGCCATGCGGTTTCGTCGGAGGGAAGGGCGGATCGTATAAGGGGCGCAGCCATCGCACGATTGTGCCGCGCCCCGGCCGTCACAGTTGCCGCGCAAGCAACACGGCGGCGTGAATCGCCTCGCGCTGCGCGCCATCGTGGATCTGGTGGCGGCAACTCGTGCCGTCGGCAACCACGATCGCATCGGGCTGCTTCCTGATCGCAGGCAACAGGCTGAGTTCCGCCATCTGCATCGAGACCTCGTGATGCGAGGCCTCGTAGCCGAAGCTGCCGGCCATGCCGCAGCAGCTGCTTTCTATCAGCTCGGGCTGCACGCCCGGAATGAGTTTGAGCACGTCGATGATCGGGTTGACCGCATCGAAGGCCTTCTGGTGGCAGTGACCGTGCAGCAGCACCTGTTTGCCCAGCGGCTTCAAGCGCGACTTCAGCGCATCGAGCTTGCCGAGTTTCAATTCGCGCGCCAGGAATTCTTCGAGCAGCAGTGCCTGCCTGGCGATGAGCTGTGCGTCGTCACCCAGCCCCATGGCCAGCGTTTCATCGCGCAGTGTCAGCAGGCACGACGGCTCCAGCCCGACGATGGCGATGCCCTTTTGCGCGAAGGGCAGCAGGGACTCGACAACTTCCCGGGCCCTGGCGCGCGCCTCATCGACCATGCCGCTGGCCAGGTAGGTACGGCCGCAGCACAGGTGCCCGCCGTCCGGCTTGGCCTTGGCAGCGATATGGACGGTGTAGCCCGCCGCGCGCAGCAGCTTGAACGCGGCATGCGCGTTTTCCGATTCGAAGAAGCCGTTGAAGGTATCGACGAAAAGCACCACCGGTTGCGCGGCCGCGAGCACTTCGTCCCGGCTTGCGGATGGGGTGTTGCTGTTGAAGAAGTGATCGGCTCGCCACTCGGGCAGGCTGCGTTTGGCCGACAGCCCCAGCACCCTTTCGCCCAGCGATGCGAGCAGCGGGCTCTTGTTGCGCAGATTCAGCAACCACGCAAAACGGCTGGCGCTGCGCACGTAGTCGGGCAGTCGTGCAATCAGCTTGTCCTTGAGGGTGTAGCCGTGTTTTGCCTTGTAGTGATGCAGGAACTCCACCTTCATCTTCGCCATGTCCACGCCGGTGGGGCAATCGCGCTTGCAGCCCTTGCAGCTCACGCACAGATCGAGGGCATCCTTCACCGTATCGGAGGCGAGCCCTTCTGCGCCCAGCTGGCCTGAGAGCGCGAGCCGCAGGGTGTTCGCGCGGCCGCGCGTGAGGTGCTGCTCGTCGCGTGTCACGCGGTAGCTCGGGCACATGGTTCCCGCATCGAACTTGCGGCAGTGGCCGTTGTTGTTGCACATCTCCACGGCCTTGGCCAAGCCTTGCGCGGGGTCGCCACCTGTGCCGGGCGCAGAGGTGCGTTCGGTGGCCGGATCGTTTTGCACATTCCAGGTGCTCCAGTCCAGTGCGGTCTTGACCGGGATCACGCGATAGGACGGCGCGAAGCGCATCAGGCGCGTGTCGTCCATGCGCGGCGGGTCGATGATGCGCTGGGGGGAGAGCAGGTTCTGCGGATCGAGAAAGGTCTTGATCTGGGCAAATGCCTCGGTGATCTTCGGGCCGAACTGCCACTGGATCCACTCGCCGCGGCACAGGCCGTCGCCATGCTCGCCGCTGTAGGCACCCTTGAATTTGCGAACCAGGGCGGATGCTTCTTCGGCGATCGCGCGCATCTTGGGCGCACCGTCGTTTCGCATGTCCAGGATGGGCCGCACATGCAGCGTTCCGACCGACGCATGCGCATACCAGGTGCCCTTGCTGCCGTACTTGCGAAACACCTGCGTGAGGCCGTCCGTGTATTCGGCAAGATGCTCCAGCGGCACGGCGCAGTCTTCAATGAAGCTCACCGGCTTGCCGTCGCCCTTGAGGCTCATCATGATGTTCAGGCCCGCCTTGCGCACATCCCACAGCTTCTTTTGCGGTCCGTCCTCGGTCATCTGCACGACCGAGCCCGGCAAGCCGAGGTCGCCCATCAATTCGACCAGGCCCGCGAGCTTGCGCACGAGCACGTCGCGGTCGTCACCAGAAAATTCAACGAGCAGCACCGCGTCGGGCTGGCCGATGACGGCGCTGCGAATGACCGGTGCAAACGACGGGTTCTGCAGCGACAGGTCGATCATCGTCCGGTCGACCAGCTCGACCGCCGACAGCACGGCGTCCTGACCCGCGCCGCCATAAGCCACGATGTGCTGCGCCGTGTCCATCGCCTTGTAGAAGGTCGGAAAGTTGACGACGCCCAGCACCTTGTGTCTTGGCAGCGGCGACAGTTGCAGCGTGAGCGATTTCGTGAGCGCCAGCGTGCCTTCGCTGCCGACCAGCAGGTGCGCGAGATTGACAGAGCCGTCAGCCGTGTAGGGCTTCTCGTTCTGGTTGCGAAAGATGTCCAGGTTGTAGCCCGCGACACGGCGCAGCACCTTGGGCCAGCGCTTGTCGATCTCGGGGGCGAGCGCCAGGGCGAGGTCGCGCACGCGAAGCCCCAGTTCGCGCGCGGTGCCCACGCAATCTTCGAAGCGCCTGAAATCATGCAAAGCGCCATCGGCCGTCCAGGCGGTCATGCCCAGCACGTTGTGAACCATGTTGCCGTAAGCGATGCTGCGGCTGCCGCACGAGTTGTTGCCCGCCATGCCGCCCAGCGTGGCCTGCGCGCTGGTGGACACATCCACCGGAAACCACAGGCCGGAGTTCTTCAGCGCTGCGTTGAGATGGTCCAGCACGATGCCGGGCTCGACCACGACCGTGCTCGCGCTCGCATCGACCTGCAGGATGTTGCGCACGTACTTGGTGTGGTCGATGACCAGGCCCGCGCCGACAGTCTGGCCGCACTGGCTGGTGCCGCCGCCGCGCGGCACGATAGGCACCTTCAGGTCGCGGCAGATGTCCAGCGCCAGCTTGACCTCGTCACTGGAGCGGGGCACGAACACACCGATGGGCATCACCTGGTAGATCGACGCGTCGGTTGAATAGCGTCCGCGATCGGCCGCTGAAAACAGCACTTCGCCCTGTGTCTCGGAGGCCAGGCGCGCGGCAAGTCGTCCTGCGACTTCATTGCTTGCGCGCGCAACCATCTCGTAGGCCTTGCCTTCGGCCTGCCGTGCAACTTTCAGGGGCAGGGGCGCGTTCATTCGCCGGCTCCCGCAGCGCTGGCAACCTGCGTGTTCACACCCCGGCGCAATTGGTCCACCACCACGTCGCGTTTGTTGTTGAGGTGCATGACAAGCACATCGCGCATCGCGTGTGGGTCACGCGCAGACAGGGCTTCGATCATGCGGTCATGTTCTTCCATGGCGCGCTTCCATTTTTCACCGTCCTGGTTGGAGCGAAAGCGAAGTGCCTGCAGGCGCGCGTTGACCTGGTTGTACGTGCTGGAGAGCACCGGGTTCCTGGCAGCGGCATTGATCGCGCTGTGGATCTTTGCGTTGAGCCGGTAGTAGCTCGACAAGTCCTTGCGTGTGTAGGCGGCCATCATCTCGAAGTGCATCGCCTTGATCTCCGCCAGCTCGTCATCGGTGATGCGTTCGGCTGCGAGTGCGCCGGACAGGGCTTCGAGCCCGGCCATCACTTCAAAGGTGTTGAGCACGTCGGCCTCAGTCAGCGAAACAGCGATTGCGCCGCGATTGGGCACCAACTCTACCAAGCCTTCCGCTGCCAGCATCTTGATGGCCTCGCGAAGCGGCGTGCGGGACACCTGCAGCACTTCGGCAAGTTCGCGTTCATTGAGTTTGGCGCCCGGTGCAATCCGGTTTTCAACCAGCATCTGGCGCAGGCGGTGGGCCACCTGGTCGTGCAAGGCGGCGCGGGGAATGGCTATCACTTCTGCGGTCATGGCGTTATTTTGTATGCAAAAAAGTCAGCTGTAAAGCGTGCTGTCGGTAGTGAATCGGTATTGACCACTAGTTGACAATCCATTTTTGTATGCAAAAATTCAACCCATCACGGATCTAAGACCTGCCATGCCTACGCTCGACTTTCACCCCACCGGCCGCCACTTCCTGCAGATTCCCGGGCCGTCGCCCGTACCCGATCGCATCCTGCGCGCGATGAGCCTGCCGACCATCGACCACCGGGGTCCCGAGTTCGGTGTGCTGGGCCTGCAAGTGCTCAAGGGGATTGCCCAGATCTTCCAGACGAAGCACCCGGTCATCATTTATCCCGCGTCCGGCACGGGCGCATGGGAAGCAGCGCTGGCCAACGTCCTGAGCCCTGGCGACCAGGTGCTGATGTATGAGACCGGCCACTTCGCATCGCTGTGGAACAAGATGGCGCAGCGCCTGGGCCTCAAGCCCGAGTTCCTGGGGCTGCCCGGCATCGAGGGCTGGCGCAAGGGCGTGCAGGCGCATCTGATCGAAGAGCGCCTGAAGGCCGACACGCAGCATGCGATCAAGGCCGTGTGCGTGGTGCACAACGAGACCTCGACCGGCGTCACCAGCAACATCCTCGCGGTGCGCAAGGCGATCGATGCCGCCAGGCATCCGGCCCTGCTCATGGTCGACAGCATCTCGGGCCTGGCCTCGGCGGAATACAAGCACGACGACTGGGGCGTGGACGTCACCATCAGCGGCTCGCAAAAGGGCCTCATGCTGCCGCCGGGCATCAGCTTCAATGCGGTGTCGCCCAAGGCGATCGAAACGAGCAAGTCTGCGAAGTTGCCCAAGGCGTTCTGGGCCTGGGACGAAATCATCGAGATGAACAAGAGCGGCTACTGGCCCTACACGCCTAACACGAACCTGCTCTACGGCCTGGCCGAAGCCTGCGACATGCTGCTTGCTCCGGAGCATGGCGGCTTGCCGGCGGTGTTCGAGCGGCACCAGCGTTGGGGCGAGGGCGTTCGCGCGGCGGTCCGGGCCTGGGGGCTGGAGATCCAGTGCGCGGACCCGGCTGTTTATTCACCGGTGCTGACCGGCGTGATGATGCCCGAGGGCATTGACGCCGATGCGGTCCGGCGCGTGATCTATGAACGCTTTGATTGCTCGCTGGGCACGGGTCTGGGCAAGGTCAAGGGCCGCATGTTCCGCATCGGGCACCTGGGCGATTGCAACGACCTCACGCTGATGGGCGCGCTTGCCGGCTGCGAGATGGGCATGAAGCTGTCGGGCGTGAAGCTCGCCGGCTCAGGCGTGCAAGCCGCGATGGATTTCTTCGCGTCGCATCCGGCGGTGGTCAATCTGAAGAAGGCCGCGTGAGGTACTGGCTGTCATGCCGGACTCGATCCGGCATCCACCGCGAAGCGGCAACGGCCGTGGAATGCATGGATTGCGGGTCAAGCCCGCAATGACAGCCTCACCCGCAATGACATCCGCATCTATTTGATTTAAATGAAGGAGACAAACATGCAACGCAGAATTTTCGTCGCCGGTACTGCTGCCGCAGCCGCATCCCTTGCATCCCCGATGCTTCGCGCGCAGGGCTTGCCCGCAGGCCCGGTGCGCATCATCGTGGGCTTCGCGCCCGGTGGTGGCACTGACATCCTGGCGCGCGTCATCGGGCAAAAGCTGGCCGACATGTGGAAGACGCAGGTCATCGTCGAGAACAGGGCGGGCGCCTCGGGCACCATCGCCGCCGACTATGTGTCCAAGCAACCCGGCGATGGCAACACGCTGCTCATGGCGCACATCAACAGCCAGGCGATCACGCCCGGCCTGCAAAAGGTCAACTACGACCCCGCAAAAGATTTCCAGCCTATCGTGCTGGTAGGCGTCACACCCAACCTGCTGATCTGCAATGAGAGCCAGCCTGCAAAGACCGTGAAGGACCTGGTCGCGCTGTGCCGCGCCAACCCCGGCAAGATCAGCTTCGGTTCTGCCGGCACCGGCAGCGCCCAGCACCTCGCGCTCGAAATGTTCATGCTGGCGGCAAACGTCAAGGCGATCCACGTGCCGTACAAGGGCTCGGGCCCCATGCTCACCGACCTGATCGGCGGCACGATCCAGTACAGCTTTGACACGATGACGGCTGCGACGCCTCACGTGAAGAGCGGCAAGGCGATTGCGATTGCGCAGACCCGCCAGCAGCGCGTGCCGGCCTACGCCAATGTGCCGACGATGGCCGAGTCGGGCTTCCCCGGTTTCGAAGCCACGACCTGGTACGGCCTTGCCGGCCCGGCCAAGATGCCAGTGGCCATGGCCAAGCGCATGAACGAAGACATCAACAAGGTCATGCAGATGCCCGACGTGATGGAGCGGCTCGCTGCCTCGGGCGCGCAGGACGGCGGCGGCTCCACCGAAAAGTTCGGCGACTTCATGCATGCCGAGCAGATCAAGTGGGCCAAGATCATCAAGGACGGCGGCGTCAAGGGCGAAGGCTAAACCGTAGATGACTTCATTGCGCCCTTTACCTTTGGAGGGCGTACGCGTCCTCGATGTCTGCCAGGTCATGGCAGGCCCTTATGCCTGCATGTTGCTCGGAGACCTGGGCGCTGACGTGATCAAGATCGAGCCGCCCGGTGGCGGCGACCAGACGCGCGGCTCGATGGGGTTCAAGATGAAAGGCCCCGACAGCATGGGGTTCCTCAACATGAACCGCAACAAGCGCAGCGTCGCGCTCAACCTCAAGAGCAAAGCCGGGCGCGAAGTGCTGCTGCAGCTTGCGAAAGACGCGGACATCCTGATCGAGAACTACCGGCCCGGCGCGATGAAGCGGCTGGGCCTGGGGTACGAGGTCCTGAAGGAAATCAATCCGAAGCTGGTCTACACCAGCATCTCGGGCTTCGGCCAGACGGGTCCGTGGTCGGATCGCCCGGGTTTCGATCTCATGGCGCAGGCGATGTCCGGTGTGATGAGTGTGACGGGCTACCCCGGCGGGCCGCCGGTCAAGGCAGGCGTGCCGGTCGCTGACATTGGTTGCGCGCTGTTTGCGGTGTACGCCACGCTCGCCGCGCACATCGGCGCGAAGAAGTCGGGGCAGGGGCAGCACATCGATGCATCGCTGTTCGATTCGGCACTCGCGTTCTCTATCTGGGATACCAGCGATTACTGGGGCACCGGCAAACCACCCGAGCCGCTGGGCACATCGAACAAGATGACCGCGCCGTACCAGGCGATGCGATCGTCCGACGGCTACTTCGTGATGGGCGCGAACAACCAGAAGCTCTGGCAGTTGCTGTGCAACGTGATCGGCCGTATCGAGCTGCTGGCCGATGAGCGCTTCAGCACGATTTCATTGCGGCTGAAACATCGCGCGGAGCTCGAAGGCGAGCTGGAGCAGACCTTCCGCCAGAACACCAAGGATTACTGGGTCGAGACGCTGCTGGCTGCGGGCATTCCGGCGGGGCCCATCCTCACCTATCCCGAAGCGTTCGAAAGCGAACATGGCCGCGCGCGCGAGATGCGCATCGAGATCGATCACCCGATCGAGGGCAAGGTGCCCAACATCGGATTTGCGGTGAAGCTCTCGGGTACGCCGCAACAGGTGCAGCGCCATCCGCCGCTGCTGGGCGAACACACGAGCGAGGTGTTGTCCGAGCTGGGTTTTGACGAGGCGGCGCAGGCGGCATTGCGAGAGCAGGGCGCATTCGAAGCATGAGCGACAACGCAAAAACTCCATCCGTCGAAGGCGCAACCCGGCTGGCCATCGATGGCCCGGTAGCCACCATCACTTTCGATCGACCTGCGGCACGCAACGCGATGACGTGGGCGATGTACGAGGGATTGGTCACCGCTTGCGAACAACTGCAGCGGGAACCCGGCGTGCGTGTGGCACTGCTTCGCGGGGCAGGCGGCGACGCTTTCGTTGCCGGCACCGACATCGAGCAGTTCAAGGCATTCAAGGATGGCCGCGATGGCGTGGCGTACGAGCAGCGCATCGACGAGTGCGTAGGGCCGCTAGAGTCACTGCCGATCCCGACAGTCGCGCTGGTCGAAGGCTGGTGCGTGGGCGGTGGGTTGGTGATCGCAACGGCGTGCGATGTGCGCATTGCCACGCCGTCTGCGCGCTTCGGGGTGCCGATTGCAAAGACGCTGGGCAATTGCCTGTCGGCGTCCAACCTCACTCGCCTGGTGGCCTCATTCGGCAGGCCGCGTGTGCAACGCATGTTGCTTGCGGCCGAGATCCTGGGCGCGCAAGAGGCATTGGCCTGCGGTTACCTGTCCGAGGTGATCGAGCCTTCGCTCATCCATGCCAGAGCCGATGAGCTGTGCCGCAAGCTTGCGGCCCTGGCCCCGGTGACGCAGGCCGTGAGCAAGCAGGCACTGCACCGCTTGCTGCTGGCCGACTTGCCCGATGTGAGCGACCTGATCGCGCGCGCCTACGGCAGCGAAGACTTCCGCGAAGGCGTGACAGCCTTCACCGCCAAACGCCCGCCAGCCTGGCGCGGCCGGTAAGGGGTCTTCAATTCCCTCTCCCTCTGGGAGAGGGTTAGGGTGAGGGCAGCCCTCGGTAACACCTGCCGGTGCTGTTTAGGTGTGCAATGCCTGCATGTCCGCCGCAACACCACCCCCCATCCCCCTGAAAAAAATCGACCTCACCCAATCGGTAGCAGGCGAGGAAGACCCCGGCGCCTCCATCGACCTGACGCGGATCAAACCAGCGCCAGCCAAGCCGCCAGCACAGCCCGCTCCATCGGGAAAATTGGAATCTGACCCCAATAATTAATTGGGGTCAGATTCCAATTAATTGGTTCGGGTCAGGCGGTGCTGCCGGGGCCGGCGTCGGTGGAAAGGGCGTCTTCGATGTGCATGGGTGCTCGCAGCACGCCGTCTTCGCCGGGGATGGCTTCGATGCCGATCACGGGCGGGTCCCAGTGGACGCTTCCGAAGATGGAGGCGAAGGCTGCGTCTGCTGCGTCGCGGCCGGTGGCCAGTCGAACAAAGCCTTGGGGGATGGCTGTGGCCGACGGATCGAACATGAACCAGCGATGGCCGACATACGCTTCAACGTATGCATGGAAATCGGGCGGGCCCAGGGCTGGGTCGGCGCCGAAGTCAAAGCCTGTGGCAAAGCGCGCGGGAATATTGACCGCGCGGCACAGCGCGATCATCAGGTGGGCGAAGTCGCGGCAGACGCCTTGTTTGGTCAACAGCGTGTCACAGGCCGAGGTGGTGCCTTGCGATGAGTTGGAGGTGAACTCGACGTGCTGCTGCACCCAGTCGCGGATCGCGCGCACGCGGTTGTAGCCCTGCCACAGGCCGCCGAATTGCGCGAAGGCAAAGCGATGCAGGCGATCTGACTCGCAATAGCGGCTGGGGTAGAGGTAGGGGAGCACCTCGGGTGGCAGCGCGGAGATCGGCACTTCCGGCAAGCTCGAAGGCTGTGCGTGGTGCTGCACCAGATCCAGCACGGTTTCGCAGTGCACCCGCAGCGGGCCTTCGGTGGCGCGAACGCGCATCCAGCGGGTTTGTGTGGCCGGGTCGATCCACGGCGTGGCCTGCGCGCGCTGGCCGAAGTCAATGCGTTCCCAGACGATGCGCTGGGCCGGCGTGCGAGCCGCCTGGACGTTGAAGATGAAGTCGCAGGTGGGGGAATTCACCACATAGTTGAGTTCGACGTGGTAGCGCAGGCGGATCGGGGGAGCTGGGTTGGGAGGGGTAGCAGGTGTCATTGCACTCGATTGTGCAGGTTATGTGCCAGCCTGTGGCCCGGGTCGCCGTGATGCGGCGCATGTGGCACGGGAGCCGGTTGCATAATCCTCCCAGAGACCGAATATGAGCCCCCTGCTGGACAACAAACAACGTGAAGTCGCCGACCTCTGTCGTCGCGCTGGTGCGCGGCGGCTGGATGCGTTTGGATCGGTGACGCGTGCAGATTTCGACCCTCTGCGCAGTGACCTGGATTTTCTGGTGGAGTTCGAGAACGCTCCGCCAGCGGCGTATGCCCAAGCTTATTTCGAACTGAAAGAAGGCCTCGAGACACTCTTCGGCCGGCCGGTTGACCTGCTCACCTCCAGCAGTCTGGCAAACCCCTATCTTTCACGCCGAATCGCCGCAGAGCGCCAAACGGTTTATGCATCCTGACGCTGGGAAGCTTCTCTGGGACGCGCAGCAGGCGGCTGAACGCATCGCGCGCTACACAACGCAAAAGACGTTTGCTGACTACGAAGTGGACGACCTGCTTCGATCCGCAGTGGAGCGTCAGTTTGAAATTGTGGGAGAGGCGCTCAACCAACTGTCGCGAATCGAGCCCTCCGCTGCAAGGCTCATTCCAGATCTTCCCCGGATCGTCGCATTTCGTAATGTGCTGATCCATGGCTATGCCAGTGTCGACAACCGAATTGTGTGGGGTGTGATTGAAGGCAGTCTCGGTTCGTTGCGCAGTTCCCTTGAAAGCCTGCTGTCACAAGTTTGAGAGGTCGCCCGCGCGCCGTACACGGCAGGCGATGACTCAGACGTCAGCCCGCCGCCACCGAATTCACCAGCGCCTGCCCACCGCCATAACTCACCTGCTCGGGTGGCACCCCACCCAGTGACACGCGGATCGCGCAGTACTTGAACTCCGGGATCTTCGCGAACGGGTCCAGGGCGGCATTCGTCAGCTTGTTGATCGCCGCTTCGTAGTAGCAAAACGGCACGAACACCGCGCCGCGTGGCGAGCTTTCATCAGCGCGGGCATACAAGGCCACCTGGCCCCGGCGCGATTCGATGGTGACCAGGTCGCCGGGCTGTCCACCCATGGCCGCGAGGTCCAGCGGATGCACCAGCGCAACCGGATCGGGCTCGATTGCATCGAGCACCGTCGCGCGGCGCGTCATGCTGCCGGTGTGCCAGTGCTCCAGTTGACGCCCGGTGATCAGCACCATCGGGTATTCGGTATCGGGCCGCTCGTTGGCCGGGATGATGTCGGCCGGAACAAACTTCGCGCGTCCACTGTCACGCGGGAATGTTTCCATGAACACGACCGGATCGCCCGGATCGCCTTCGTTCACGCAAGGGTAGGTGACCGCGTGTTCGCGGTCCAGCCGGTCCCAGGTGATGCCGCCAATGCTCGGCATGGTGTGGCGCATCTCGTCGAACACTTCGGACACATGGTTGTAGTGCCAGCCGCAGCCCAGGCGGTTCGCGATCTGGATGATGATCCAGAGGTCCTGGCGCGCATCGCCCGGTGGGTTGATGGCCTTGCGGCCCATCTGCACCAGCCGGTCGGTGTTGGTGAAGCTGCCGTCCTTTTCAGGGAAGGCGCTCGCGGGCAGGATGACGTCGGCAAGGTAGGCGGTTTCGGTCAGGAAGATGTCCTGCACGACCAGGTGATCGAGCGCTGCCAGCGCTTCGCGTGCGTGGTTGGCATCGGGGTCGGACATGGCCGGGTTTTCGCCCTGCACGTACATGCCCTTGATGCCGCCCGTCTTGATCGCGTGCATCACTTCCACAACCGTGAGGCCCACGTCGGCATCCAGCGTGCCGGGCGCGAGCTTCCAGGCCTTCTCGAAACTGGCGCGCACTTCAGGCCGCGTGACGTGCTGGTAGTCGGGCAGCATCATCGGGATCAGGCCCGCATCGGACGCGCCCTGCACATTGTTTTGTCCACGCAGCGGATGCAGGCCGGTGCCGGGCCGGCCGATCTGGCCGGTCATCAGTGCGAGTGCAATCAGGCAGCGTGCGTTGTCGGTGCCGTGCACGTGCTGAGAAACGCCCATGCCCCACAGGATCATCGAGCCCTTGGACTTGGCGTACAGCCGCGCGACGTAGCGCAGCGTGTCGGCGTCGATGCCGCAGATCGGCGCCATCGCCTCGGGGCTGTAGCCCTCGACGTTCTTGCGCAGCTCTTCGTAGCCGATGGTGCGCTCGGCGATGAAGGCTTCATCGACCAGGCCTTCATTGACGATGACGTGCATCATCGCGTTGAGCATCGGCACATCGGTGTCGGGCTTGAATTGCAGATGACGATGCGCCATGCGCGTGAGGTCCGAGCGGCGCGGGTCCATCACGATCAGCGTCGTGCCGTTCTTCACCGCGTTCTTGATCCAGGTCGCGGCCACGGGATGGTTCACCGTCGGGTTCGCGCCGATGATGACGACGACATCCGCCTTGGTCACGTCCATCACCGGGTTGGACACCGCGCCCGAACCGATACCCTCCAGCAGCGCCACGACCGACGATGCGTGGCACAGCCGCGTGCAGTGATCGACGTTGTTGCTGCCGAAGCCGGTGCGCACCAGTTTCTGGAACAGGTAGGCCTCTTCGTTGCTGCCCTTGGCAGAGCCGAAACCGGCCAGCGATTTCTTGCCGTATTGATCGCGGATTGCAGCGAGCTTGCCGCCTGCAAATTCAAGCGCTTCTTCCCAGGTCGCTTCGCGGAACACTTCCATCACGCGGTCCGGGTCCATCTCGAAGTCGCCGGTCTTGGGGGCGCCTTCGCGGCGGATCAGTGGCTTGGTCAGGCGATGCGGGTGGTGCGCGTAATCAAAGCCATAGCGGCCCTTGACGCACAGGCGTCCGTGGTTCGCCGGACCATCGCGTCCTTCGACGAACAGGATCTTGTCGTCCTTGACGTTGTAGGTGAGCTGGCAGCCGACGCCGCAATACGGGCAGACGGATTCGACCTGCTTGTCCGGAACGCTGAGCGCCGCATCGCGCGCGGGCATGAGCGCGCCGGTGGGGCAGGCCTGCACGCATTCGCCGCAAGCCACGCAGGTCGACGCGCCCATCGGGTCGTCCATGTCAAAAACGATCTTGGCCGAGTCGCCGCGAAAGGCCAGGCCGATCACGTCGTTGACCTGCTCGTCGCGGCAGGCACGCAGGCAGCGTGTGCACTGTATGCACGCGTCCAGGTTCACTGCAATGGCAGGATGCGAGAGATCGGGCGGCGTGCTTGCGCGCGCTTCGAATCGCGGCTTGCCCACGCCGATCTTTGCGGCCCATTCATCGACTTCGTTGTGGCGCGTGAAGTCTGCCTCGGGCATGTCCGACAGCAGCAGTTCGAGCACCAGCTTTTGAGATGCGACGGCGCGCTCGCTGTCGGTGGTGACGGTGATGCCATTGGCAGCGGTGCGGCAGCAAGAGGGCGCCAGCACGCGCTCGCCCTTGATCTCGACCATGCAGGAGCGGCAGTTGCCGACGGCTTCGAGGCCGTCCTTGTAGCAAAGGTGCGGCACGGCCACGCCTTCGCGCTTGCAGATGTCCAGGATGCTTTCGTCGGCGCGCCCGGTCACGTCCTTGCCGTTGAGGCTGAAGGTGACGGTGGGCACATCGAGTTGCGCGAGTTCTTGTCGTGTGATGGCGTTCATGATCGGGCCCTTACTTCAGCTCGTGCGGGAAATACTTCACCACGCAATCCATGGGGTTGGGCGCAGCCTGGCCCAGGCCGCAGATGGATGCGTCGCGCATGACCAGTGACAGGTCGGCCAGCAGGGCCAGATCCCATTTGGGTTGCTCCATCAGGTGCGCAGCTTTTGCGGTGCCGACCCGGCAGGGCGTGCACTGGCCGCATGATTCGTGGTGGAAGAACCGCATCATGTTGCGAGCCGCATCGGTGGCCGTGTCGTGATGCGACAGCACCATCACCGCCGCCGAGCCGATGAAGCAGCCATACGGCTGCAGCGTGTCGAAGTCCAGCGGAATCTGGTTCATCGTCGCTGGCAGGATGCCGCCAGACGCACCACCCGGCAGGTAGGCATAGAAGCTGTGGCCGTCCTGCATGCCGCCGCAATATTCGTCGATGAGTTCCTGGATCGTGATGCCGGCCGGCGCGAGTTTCACGCCCGGCTCTTTCACGCGGCCCGATACCGAGAACGAACGCAGGCCCTTGCGGCCGTTGCGCCCATGCGATGCAAACCATTCGCCGCCTTTTTCGAGGATGTCGCGCACCCAGTACAGCGTCTCGAAGTTGTGCTCCAGCGTCGGGCGGCCGAACAGGCCCACCTGCGCCACATAGGGCGGGCGCAGGCGTGGCATGCCGCGCTTGCCTTCGATCGATTCGATCATCGCGGACTCTTCGCCGCAGATGTACGCGCCCGCGCCGCGGCGCAGGTCAACCTCGGGCATGCCGACGAAATGCGGCGACTGGCGCAGCTTTTCGAGTTCGGCCTGCAGCAGCGCGCGGCAACCGTGGTATTCGTCGCGCAGGTAGACGTAGATTTTTTCGATGCCGACGGCCCACGCCGCGATCAGCATGCCTTCGAGGAAACGGTGCGGATCGCGCTCCAGGTAGACACGATCCTTGAAGGTGCCGGGCTCGCCTTCGTCGATGTTCACAGCCATCAGGCGAGGGCCTTGCTCGGCCCGCACGATGCGCCACTTGCGCCCCGATGGAAAGCCCGCGCCGCCCAGGCCGCGCAGGCCGGAATCTTCCATTGTCTTGAGCACCGACTCGACATCGCGTGCGCCCGAGATGCATTCCTTGAGCAGCGCGTAGCCGCCGGCAGCTTCATATTCAGCGAGCCCGGTGTAGGCCTCGGGTATGTGATGAATCGTGCCTGCCTGCGCCTTGGCCACGATGGTCTCGCAGCTTGCGTTGGGGACCGGGTGCTGGCCCACCACCGCAGCCGGCGCCTGCTCGCAACGCCCGATGCAGGGCGCGGCGATCACACGGATCTCGCGGCCCAGCAGCGCAGGCAACTTTGCCAGCAACTCTTTCGCGCCGGCCATCTCGCAAGCCAGTCCATCGCACACACGCACCGCCAGCGGGGCAGGCGCATCCTGGCCTTCTTTCACCACATCGAAGTGGTGATAGAAGCTCGCCACTTCATACACCTCGGTCTGCGCCAGGCGCATCTCTTGCGCGAGCGCGGCCAGGTGGGTGGAGGGCAGGTGGCCGAACTCGTCCTGGATCTTGTGCAGGTGCTCGATCAGCAGATCGGCACGGCGCGGCTCATCGCCCAGCAGTCTTTGTACGTCGGCCAGCGCAGCGGGATCGACCCGCCGGCCCTTGGGTGCCTGGCGTTTGCGCTCCTTGGTAACCGGGGCGTTGACTTCGGCGCGATGGACTGCAATGGGGATGACAGGATGGTTCATTTTTCTTTCAGATCACCCGCTCGGCCCGCAGCGCCGAGATGGCTTCGGCGCTAAAGCCCAACTGGCCCAGCACTTCTTCCGTGTGCTCGCCCAAAAGGGGTGAGCGGGTAACGTCGGTCGGGCTGTCCGACATCTTGATCGGGTTGCCGACGGTGAGGTACTTGCCGCGCGTGGGGTGGTCCACCTCGACGATGGTGCCGGTCTCGCGCAGCGCGGGTTCTTCCGCGATCTCTTTCATCGACAGGATGGGGCCGCAGGGAATGTCGTATTTGTTCAGGATGTCCATGGCCTCGAACTTGGTCTTGGTCATGGTCCATTCCTCGATGCGCCTGAAGATCGGCTTCAGGTGCAAGAGGCGCGCAGCCGGCGTTGCATAGGCTTCGTCCTCGATCCAGTCCGGCTCGCCGATCACCTTGCACACGGCAGGCCACACTGCGGCCTGGGTGATGAAGTAGATGTAGGCGTTGGGGTCGGTTTCCCAGCCCTTGCACTTGAGGATGGAGCCGGGCTGGCCGCCGCCCGATGCATTGCCCGCGCGCGGCACCGCAGCGCCGAACTTGCCGTCCGGGTACTGCGGATATTCGTGCATGGTGTGCGTGCGTTCCAGCCGCTGCTGGTCGCGCAATTTGACGCGGCACAGGTTGAGCACGGCGTCCTGCATGGGTGCCAGCACCTTCTGGCCGCGGCCGGTCGTGTTGCGCTGGTAGAGCGCAGCGACGATGCCCAGCGCCAGGTGCAGGCCCGTGCCGCTGTCGCCGATCTGCGCGCCGGTCACCATCGGAGGGCCGTCGTCAAAGCCGGTGGTCGATGCAGAGCCGCCCGCGCACTGCGCCACGTTCTCGTACACCTTGCAATCTTCGTAGGGGCCGGGGCCGAAGCCCTTGACCGAGGCCACGATCATGCGTGGGTTGATCTTCTGGATGTGTTCCCAGGTGATGCCCATGCGGTCGAGTGCGCCGGGCGCAAAGTTCTCGACCAGCACATCGCAGGTCTCGATCAGCTTGTCGAGCACCTCGCGGCCCTTGGGCTTCTTGGTGTCCAGCGTGATCGAGCGCTTGTTGTGGTTGAGCATGGTGAAGTACAGGCTGTCCACACCGGGGATGTCGCGCAGTTGCCCGCGTGTGGCGTCGCCTTCGCCGGCGCGCTCCACCTTGATGACGTCCGCGCCGAACCAGGCCAGCAGCTGCGTGCAGGTCGGCCCGGACTGGACATGCGTGAAATCGAGGATGCGGACCCCGTCCAATGCTTTGCTCATGAAAAACCCCGTAAGTTGAAAACGTTTCGCTCAACTTCGATGGTAGTCACTCTGCAATAGGCCACTTTGAACCTCAGGTTCCGGCAGTCGGTACTGCTGGGGCAGGATTTGCCGCAGCAGCAGCCGCTTCGAGTTCGGTCAGGCGCTTTTTCAGGGCGCGGTCTTCGGCGAATTTGGCCGATTCGTCGCGGACCACGGCAATGATAGAGCTGACCTTGCCATCCCCGCCGTGAAGCATGGCGACGGTGAAGGCGATGGACATGGTGTGGCCGTCCTTGTGCACGGCCGGCACGCGCAGCACGTCGTTGCCGTAGCGGGTGATGCCGGTCTCCATCGTCTTGTAGTAGCCGTCCCAGTGCCGCTGCTGCTGGCGCTGGGGAATGATGATGTCCAGCGACTGGCCCAGGGCCTCGGCTTCGGTGTGGCCGAACAGGCGCTCGCACGCGGGGTTCCACAAGACGATCGCGCCCTTGGCATCGCAGGCGACGATGGCGTCGCCCACCGCGCCGACCAGCGCTTCATAGTCGATTGACGATTTCATCTGCAGTTCTCCTGTTGCGGCGCGCCTGGACAAGGCGTGCTCAAGTAAAGACGGCGCCGAAATTGACGCCGTCTTTTGCCAGTGTGCCCCGTGGGGCAGCTAGATCAGACGACTTCCTTGGAATGCATCTCGGCGATCTGTTCCTTGGTGTAGCCCAGTTCGGCCAGCACTTCGTCCGAGTGTTCGCCCAGCAGGGGCGAGCCGGTGATCTCGGGCTTCATGTCCGAGAACTTGATCGGGCTGCCCACGGTGAAGTAGCTGCCGCGCGTCTTGTGCTGCACTTCGGCGATGGAGCCGCTGGCACGCAGCGATTCGTCGTGGAGCAGTTCCTTCATCGACAGCACCGGGGCGCAAGGAATGTCGAACTTGCGCAGGATGTCCACGGCTTCGAACTTGGTCTTGTCCTTGAGCCAGTCTTCGATGGTCGCGAAGATCTCGGTGATGTGCGGCTGGCGTGCCTTGGGCGTCATGTACGCCGGGTCGGTCTTCCACTCGGGCTTGCCGAGCGCGTCGCAGATCGGTGCCCAGGCGTGGCCCTGCACCGTGAAATAGATGTAGGCGTTGGGGTCGGTCTCCCAGCCCTTGCACTTCAGGATCCAGCCTGGCTGGCCGCCGCCGCCGGCATTGCCGCCGCGGGGCACCACGTCGCTGAACGTCTCATGCGGGTACTGTGGGTACTCTTCCAGGTAGCCCAGGCGATCCAGGCGCTGCTGGTCGCGCATCTTCACGCGGCACAGGTTCAGCACGCTGTCCTGCATCGAGACGGCGACCTTCTGGCCCTTGCCGGTCTGCTGGCGGCCGATGATGGCCGTCAGGATGCCGATGGCCAGGTGCATGCCGGTGTTGCTGTCGCCCAGGGCTGCAGCCGAAATCATCGGGCCGGAGTTCTCGCCCTTCCACCAGCCGGTGGTCGATGCGGCGCCGCCTGCGCACTGCGCAACGTTTTCGTAGACCTTCAGGTCTTCGTAGTGGTGGCCGTCAGAAAAGCCCTTGACCGAAGCCAGGATCATCTTGGGGTTGAGTTCCTGGATGCGGGCCCAGGTGAAACCCATGCGGTCCAGCGCGCCGGGGCCGAAGTTCTCGACCATCACGTCGGATTCCTTGATCAGCTTTTCCAGCACTTCCTTGCCCAGCGGCTTCTTGGTGTCCAGCGTCAGCGAGCGCTTGTTGCTGTTGAGCATGGTGAAGTACAGCGCGTCGACATTGGGGATGTCCTGCAGCTGCGTGCGGGTCACGTCGCCGGAGCCGGGACGCTCGACCTTGATCACGTCAGCGCCGAACCAGGCCAGCAGCTGGGTGCAGGCGGGACCGGCTTGCACGTGCGTGAAGTCGATGATCTTGATGCCGTTGAGGGGTTTGTTGCTCATTGCTTTGCTCCTTGGAATTTTCAAAAAATCGCTGAATGCGTAGACCGGTTACTTCTTCTTGGCAGTCTGCGGATTCAGGCTGGTGATGCGACCGCTTTCGGTGCCGGCGGTTTCATCGATGATGGCGTTGATCAGCGTCGGCTTGCCCGATGCGATGGCTTCGGTCAGCGCCTTTTCGAGCTCTTGCGGGTTGTTGGCCACGACGCCCACACCGCCGAAGGCCTGCATCATCATTTCGTAGCGTGCGCCCTTGACGAACACCGTGGGGGCAGGATCGCCGCCGGTCGGGTTCACGTCGGTGCCCTTGTAGACGCCGTTGTTGTTGAACACGATCACGCACACGGGCAGGTTGTAGCGGCAGATGGTTTCGACTTCCATGCCGCTGAAGCCGAACGCGCTGTCGCCTTCGATTGCGATCACGGGCTTGCCGGTGGTCACGGCGGCAGCGACTGCAAAGCCCATGCCGATGCCCATGATGCCCCAGGTGCCCACGTCCAGGCGCTTGCGCGGCTCGTACATGTCCACGATGCTGCGCGCGAAGTCCAGCGTGTTGGCGCCTTCATTCACGACGATCGCATCCGGGCGAGCCTTCACCTGGTTGCGGATCACGTTGAGCGCGCTGTGGAAATTCATCGGAACCGGATCCTTGGCCAGCGTCTCGGCCATCTTGGTCAGGTTCTTGTCCTTGCGCTCGGCCACGGCCTGGGTCCAGTCGGCGGGCGCCTTGGCCCAGCTGTTGCCCATGCCGGCCAGCAGTGCGCCCACGCAGGAGCCGATGTCACCCACCAGCGGCGCGGCAATCGCCACGTTGCTGTCGGCTTCGATTGGCGAGATGTCGACCTGGATGTACTGCTTGGAACCGGGCGTGCCCCAGGTCTTGCCCTTGCCATGCGACAGCAGCCAGTTCAGGCGCGCGCCGACCAGCATGACCACGTCGGCTTCAGCCAGTGCGTACGAGCGGGTGGCAGAGGCCGACTGCGCGTGCGTGTCGGGCAACAGGCCCTTGGCCATCGACATCGGCAGGTACGGAATGCCCGACTTTTCGATGAGCGCGCGGATGTCGGCGTCAGCCTGTGCGTAGGCTGCGCCCTTGCCCAGGATGATGAGAGGGCGCTTGGCATTCTTGAGCAGGTCGAGCGCGCGCTGCACGGCGTCGGGTGCGGGGATCTGGCGGGGAGCCGGATCGACCACCTTGATGAGTGACTTCAGGCCCGCTTGCAGCTCCATCGTCTGCGCGAAGAACTTGGCTGGCAGGTCCAGGTAAACGCCACCGGGGCGGCCCGAGACGGCCGAGCGAATGGCGCGTGCAATGCCCACGCCGATGTCTTCTGCGTGCAGCACGCGGTAGGCGGCCTTGCACAGGGGCTTGGCGATGGCCAGCTGGTCCATCTCTTCGTAGTCGCCTTGCTGCAGGTCCACGATCTCGCGCTCGCTGGAGCCGCTGATCAGGATCATCGGAAAGCAGTTGGTCGTGGCGTTGGTCAGGGCCGTGAGGCCGTTGAGGAAGCCGGGTGCAGAGACCGTGAGGCAGATGCCGGGCTTTTGCGTGAGAAAGCCAGCGGCGGCTGCGGCGTTGCCGGCGTGCTGCTCATGGCGGAAAGAAATCATGCGCATGCCTTCGGCCTGGGCCATGCGCGTCAGGTCGGTGATCGGGATACCCGGCAGGCCGAAGATCGTGTCGATGTCGTTGAGCTTCAGTGCTTCGATGAGCAGGTGAAAGCCGTCGATGGTTTCTGCGGATTGCGTTTCGTTGGTCATGTTGATGTCTCTTCTAGGGTCTTCGCACGAAGGGCCGGCGCCCTATGGCCTTCAGGGCGCAATGGAAGCGTCGGGGTATCATAGGAATCGCTTTCTCAACCTCCATTGACCACGGTCAACTTTCGGGTAATCGGTCTCTTTTCCTCTCGCATGACGGCCATCCAAAACCATTCAGAACGAAATGTCATTCGCGTGCAACTCGCGCAGAACATGGTCTTGAAAGGAATGAATTCGGGCCAGAGCGCTGAACTCGAGTCGCACCTGGTGGTCGTTGACTGCCAGAAGGGCGATTACCTGCTCCATCAGGGCGTGCACGACATGGAGCAGTACTTCATCCTGGACGGCATCTTGAAGCGCGTCGTGGCCAATCAGCAAGCCAAGGAAATGATCCTGCGTTTTGCCGATGAGCGAAATATGGAAACAAGCTATGCCGCGTGGCGGCTTGGAACCCCGGCGCCTTACAGCATTGTTTGCGTGACCAAGGCGCGGGTTGCCAAGCTGCCGATGCCCGAGTGGGTCGCATTTCTGGCCAAGAATCCCGGCATCAAGGAATCGTTCGAATACCAGGTGATGGAACTCATGAGTGAAATCATGGCGCACACCATCACGCTGCACCTGCTCGATGCGCCGGGGCGGGTGAAGCGCTTCCTGCGCAAGCAACCAGAGCTGTTCGAGCGCATTCCCAAAAAAGAACTCGCGTCGTACCTGAATCTTTCGGCCGAGACGCTGAGCCGGTTGAAGCAGCGCGGCAAGATCTGAGCGAGAGCCGCTTCGCGGTGGATGCCGGATCGAGTCCGGCATGACAACCGGGGTGACCAAAACAAAAGGGGCCTTGCGGCCCCTTTCTTTTCGTCCCAACCCGTGGGATCAATCCACCGGCTGTTCTGCAGGCAGGTCCGGACCCTTTGGCGGACGGACCTTGGCGATCACCTTGGAGATCACTGGCCAGAGCAGCAGGATCAGCGCCAGCGTCGTGATGCCGCCCACCAGCGGGTTGGACCACATGATCGACAGCTCGCCTTGCGAGACCAGCATCGCCTGGCGGAACGAATCTTCTGCCTTGTCGCCGAGCACCAGTGCCAGCACCAGCGGTGCAAGCGGGTAGTCGAGCTTCTTGAACAGGTAGCCAACCACACCGAAGAGCATCATGAACCAGATGTCGAGCATCGCGCTGTGCACGGTGTAGGCACCAATCGCACAGATGACCACGATGATCGGCGCAATGATCGAGAACGGGATGCGCAGGATCGAAGCGAACAGCGGCACGGTCGTCAGCACCACGATCAGGCCGACCAGGTTGCCCAGGTACATGCTGGCGATCAGGCCCCACACGAAGTCCTTTTGCTCGACGAACAGCAGCGGTCCGGGCTGCAGGCCCCAGATCAGCAGGCCACCCAGCAGTACAGCGGCCGTTGGCGAACCGGGGATGCCCAGCGCCAGCATCGGGAGCAGGGCGCTCGTGCCGGCTGCGTGGGCAGCGGTCTCGGGGGCGATCACGCCTTCGATTTCGCCGTTGCCGAAATTCGCGCCGTTCTTGGACATCTTCTTGGCCAGGCCGTAGCTCATGAACGAAGCCGGTGTCGCACCGCCGGGCGTGATACCCATCCAGATGCCCACCAGCGAGCTGCGGATCGAGGTCATCCAGTACTGCGGCAGCTTCTTCCAGGTCTCGAACACCACCTTGGCATTGATCTTGGCGCTCTTGCCCGAGAACTCCAGGCCCTCTTCCATCGAGATCAGGATTTCGCCGATACCGAACAGGCCGATCACACCGATCAGGAAGTCGAAGCCACGCATCAGGTCGGGGATGCCGAACGTCAGGCGCAACTGGCCGGTCACCGTGTCCATGCCCACCGCTGCGAGTGCGAAGCCGAGCGTCATCGAGGCCAGGATCTTGAACGGCGAACCCTTGCCCATGCCCACGAAGCTGCAGAAGGTCAGCAGGTACACCGCGAAGAATTCGGGCGGACCGAACTTCAGTGCGAACTTGGCAACCATCGGCGCCAGGAAGGTGATCATCACCACCGCGACGAAGGCGCCGACGAACGACGACGTGAATGCTGCCGTCAGCGCGGCACCGGCATGGCCTTTTTGCGCCATCGGGTAGCCGTCGAAGGTGGTTGCAACAGACCAGGGCTCACCCGGAATGTTGAACAGCACCGAGGTGATCGCGCCGCCGAACAGGGCGCCCCAGTAGATGCATGACAGCATGACGATCGCCGAAGTGGGCGACATGCTGAAGGTCAGTGGCAGCAGGATGGCGACGCCGTTGGCGCCTCCGAGTCCGGGAAGAACGCCGATGAGCACCCCCAGGATGATGCCCACGAACATCAGCAGGATGTTCATCGGCGTCAGGATGACGCCGAATCCCTGTATGAGCGCGCTTATTTCGTCCATGACGTAGTCTCTTTTTAGGTGTTGTGGTTCAGTAGCCGAGGAAGTGCAGCGGATCGAGCATGCCCTTGAACAGCGGCACCTTGAACCAGACTTCGAACATGAAGAAAAAGAGCGTGATGACTGCCACGGAAATGATCACGCTCTTGATCCAGGAGTACTTGCCCATGATGATCATGAACAGCGCGATGTAGATCGCAGAGCCGAGGTACAGGCCCAGGAACTGCACCGCCGCCACATAGACGAGCGCCGGAACCAGCACCGAGATGACGCGGCCCAGCTGCACGTTGTCCACGAAGATTTCGGTGCTGCGTTTTTTGCTGAGGACGTTTTGCCAGAAAACACCCACTGCCGAAATGCACAGGATGAGGCCGATGTAGAACGGAAAGTAGCCTGCGCCCGGTCCGTCGGTGGTCCAGCCGGAGCCCAGCGACCGGCTGCCAAAAATCACGATCAGGCCCAGCACGAGGATCAGCGCTGCAACCACGCCCTCGACGATGTAGGTGGGTACTCCGACGCGCGGTGCGCCGCCGTTTTCTTCGACTGGTTCCATATGAACTCCCGCTGGGTTGCCGTCCGCCCCCGAAAAGGCCGACAGTGAAAAATATGAAGGGGTGAGGGCGGACGCGCCGACCGGCGCAGCCCGCATCAAAAACCGCAAGCGCCCACGAACGGGGCGCCTTGCATCACTTGGCCATGAAGCCGGCTTCCTTCATCAGGTCGCGGTGCATGTTCTCTGCCGCGCCGAGCCACTTGGTGTACTCGTCGCCGGTCATGGCGGTCTGGTTGAACGCGCCCTTTTCCATGTATTCCTTCCAGTCCGGTGTGTCGCGAACCTTCTTGAGCAGGTTGACGTAGTACTCGGTCTGGTCCTTGGTCACGCCCGGTGCCATGAAGATGCCGCGCAGCATGACGTAGTCGGTCGCGACGCCTGACTCCTTGCAGGTGGGGATATCGCCCCAGGACATGGTGTCGGTCACCTTCGCCTTGTAAGGCATGCGGGTGTCGTCGAACACGCACAGCGCGCGCAACTGGCCTGCGCGCCACTGGGCGACAGCTTCGATCGGGTTGTTCACGCTGGAGTCGATGTGCTTGCCCACCAGCTGCACAGCCACATCGCCGCCGCCCTTGAACGGGATGTAGATGAACTTGGTGCCGGTGGCTTTTTCGATGCCGACGGTCAGGATCTGGTCTTCCTGCTTGGAGCCGGTGCCGCCCATCTTGAACTTGCTCGGGCCTGCGGCCTTGACGGCAGCGAAGTAGTCCTTGGCCGTCTTGTGGGGCGACTCTGCGTTGACCCACAGCACGAACTGGTCCAGCGCCATCATCGACACCGGCGTCATGTCACGCCAGTTGAACGGGACACCGGTCGCCAGCGGCGTGGTGAACAGGTTCGACAGCGTGATGATGATCTTGTGCGGGTCGGCCTTGGCTTCCTTGACGGCCAGGAAGCCTTCGGCGCCTGCGCCGCCGGACTTGTTGACCACGACCAGCGATTCCTTCATCAGCTTGTGCTTGACGATCACGCCCTGGATGAAGCGTGCCATCTGGTCCGCGCCGCCACCCGTGCCGGCGGGCACGACGAATTCAACCGGCTTGGACGGCTCCCATGCTGCGTGGGCGGGCATCATGGCCAGCACGGCTGATGCGATCGTTCCTGCTGCCACCTTGGCGAAATGTTTTCCAACTGCCTTGAATCGGGTGTTCATCGGTTTGTCTCCTGTGTGTGATGCTGTGGGGCCGCCGGAGAATGGACGCTCCGGAAGCACACGACCACATCATGGTCTTACTGAGTGGCCGAAACACTCTTGACACCGATCAAGTTTGCGCATTTTTGGGGTCGTCCAAGGGTTTGTCCCGAGGAGGCGCTGGGTGCGTCGTCGTCGCGCCGGGGCTCCATACGCAATTGCCCTTCTTGCGCGCCCATGGTTCTTGCCAGCAATTTGACCAGCGCAAAAACTGTATCGATATGTGGGGTAGGCGTTGCCGTCAGGCGGCCGAGCTCGACGACCGCACCGACCAGCGCATCGATCTCCGGATCGCGGCCGGCTTCGATGTCCTGCAGCATCGAGGTCTTGTGCTTGCCGACCTTTTCGGCGCCCGCGATGCGCTGCTCCAGCGACACGCGAAATGCGATGCCCAGGCGATGCGCGACGGCCTGCGCTTCCAGCATCATGCTGGTGGCAAGTTCGCGGGTCAGCGGAAACTGGCAGATGTCCACCAGCGTGGAATGCGAAAGGCTGCTGATCGGGTTGAAGGTGAGGTTGCCCCAGAGCTTGAGCCAGATCTCGCTGCGGATGTTGTCCAGCACGGGCGCTTTCAGCCCGGCGCGGATGAAGCACTGCGAGATGCTCGTGACGCGCTCGCTGGTCGTGCCGTCGAGTTCGCCCAGCGGAAACCGCTCGCCTTCGACATGGCGCACCACGCCGGGCTCGACCAGCTCGCAGGCCGGGTACACCACGCAGCCGATGACGCGCTCGGGTGCAATCAGATCGGCCAGGCGGCCGCTGGGGTCCACGCTGCGCACCACGGTGCCTTCAAGCTCACCGCCGTGCTTGTGAAAGTACCAGTACGGAATGCCGTTCTGCATGGTGACCACGCTGGTCTGCGGGCCGAGCAGGTGCGCAAGGTCCGAGGCGACGGCTTCGAGCTGGTGGGCTTTCACGGCCACGATGACGAGGTCCTGCTCGCCGGTGGCTGCATAGTCGTTGCTGGCCCGGACGCCGTGCGCAACGTGTTCCGATCCGTCGGCCAGGATGAGCCTGATTCCGTTGTTGCGGATCGCGCACAGGTTGGCGCCCCGCACCATGAATGTCACGTCCTCGCCGGCCAGCGCGAGTTTCGCGCCGACGTAGCCGCCAATGGCGCCCGCCCCGATGATTGCAATTTTCACGACAGCTCCAAAAATAATCAAAGAAACCGGTTGGTGAGCGTGCCGATGCCCGCGATCGCGACTTGCACGGTGCTGCCCGGCTTCATCGAGCCGACGCCCACCGACGTGCCGCACAGGATGAGGTCGCCGGGGTTGAGGGTCATGTCCTGCGAGATGAGGCTGACCAGCCGCTGCACCGGAAAGCGCATGTCGCTGATGGGGTAGTTCTGCCGCTCCACGCCATCGAGCAGGGTTCGCACGACGAGCGTGGCGGGGTCCAGGCCGGTCGCTATCGACGGGCCGAAAGGGCAGAAGGTGTCGAAGCCCTTGGCGCGCACCCATTGGGCAAACGAAGCGTCGCGGTGCAGGATGTCGGCGGCGGTCACATCGTTGACGCAGGTGTAGCCCAGCACGTGGTCGAGCGCGTCGCTTTCGCTGACCCGCTTGCAGGTCTTGCCGATGACAACGGCGAGTTCGCCTTCGAACACAACCCTGCCTTCGCACCCGGGGTGGGCAATGATGCCGCCCGGCTCCAGGAACGAGTTGGGTGCCTTGAGCAGGTACAGCGGCTCGGCAGGCACCGGCAGGTTGAGCTTTTCGCCCAGCGCATGGAAGTTGTTCCACAGCGCGATCACCTTGGTGGGCACCACCGGCGTGAGCAGGCGCACCGCCCCCAGCGGCACGACCTGGCCGGTGGGCTGCGCGCCCGAGAACATGCTGCCTGCGCAGACGCGAATCGCGTCGCCTTCCAGCATCCCGAACCCCTGGGTGCCATCGTGCGTGAATCTCACCCAGTGCTTGGTCATGGCGGCTTTCAGGCGGTCAGGCGTTCAGGACGCGAGGACCGCGTGGCATCGCTTCCTGGCGGTTTCCACCGCCTGCACCAGGAAGTCGGCGTCGTAGGCGCGAAGCAGGTGCGCGTGCTCGGTCTCCAGGTAGCGGCGCACGCAGCAATCGCCCGACTCGCGCAGGCGCATGAAGGTCACCGCATCCCAGTGCCACGGCAGGTCGAGCTCTTCGAATGCCGCGTTGTAGGCGTGCAGGTGAGACTGGGCAGATGGGTCGATGGTGGCGGCGTGGTGAGTGGTCATGAGGTGCTCCTTTGGGACTATCCTAGGAAAACAAACGATTTAAGAATAGTTAAAGTATTTGATGGATTGATTTACAAACGCTTATGGTTTGGACAAAGCTGTGACGCTGTCATTCGAGCAGGCCCGCAAGCTCCAGGCCCTTGAGGCCGCCGGGGTGGCGGCAATCGACATCCTCGAATTCATTGACCTTGTCGATCTCGGTCCCCATGGCGATGTTGGTCACCTTCTCCAGGATGACCTCGACCACCACCGGCACCCGGTGCTCTTTCGCAAGAGCGGTGGCCTGCAGCAGCGCTGCCTGCAGTAGCGACGGGTCCTGCACCCGCAGCGCCTTGCAACCCAGGCCCTGCACCACGGCTACATGATCCACGCCGTAGCCGCGAAGCTGGTCGTCGGACGCGGGCACGTTGATGTTGTCGAACGCGAGCTGCACGCAGAAATCCATGTCGAATCCGCGCTGGCTCTGGCGGATCAGCCCGAGGTAGGAGTTGTTCACCAGCACATGCACATAGGGCAGCTTGAACTGCGCGCCCACGGCAAGTTCTTCCATCAGGAACTGGAAGTCGTAGTCGCCCGTGATCGCGACGACCGTGCGCGATGGGTCGGCCGCAACCACGCCCAGTGCCGCAGGCATCGACCAGCCCAGCGGCCCGGCCTGGCCGCAGTTGATCCATTGGCGCGGGCCGTAGATGTTCATGAACTGGCCGGCCGCGATCTGGCTGTTGCCGATGTTGCTCACGTAGATCGTGTCGCGCGGAAAGGCGAGGTTCAACTCTTCATACACGCGCTGCGGCTTGATCGGCACGTTGTCGTAGTGCGTCTTGCGCAGCATCAGGCGCTTGCGTTCGGCGCATCGCATGGCCCAGTCGCTGCGGTCGGGCATGCGCTGCGCGGCCTTGCGTTCACGCGCGGCTTCCACGAAAAGCTGCAGGGCAGCCCTGGCATCGGAGACGATGCCGTAGTGGGGTGTGAACACGCGGCCTATCTGTGTTGGCTCGATGTCGACGTGCACAAAAGTGCGGCCCTGGGTATAGACCTCGATCGAGCCGGTGTGGCGGTTCGCCCAGCGGTTGCCGATGCCCAGCACGAAATCGCTCGCGAGCATGGTGGCGTTGCCGTAGCGGTGGCTGGTCTGCAAGCCGACCATGCCAGCCATCAAGGGGTGATCGTCGGGGATCGTTCCCCAGCCCATGAGGGTGGGAATGACCGGGATGCCGGTGAGTTCTGCAAACTCCACGAGCAGGTCGCTGGCGTCGGCGTTGATGATGCCGCCGCCTGCGACGATCAGCGGACGCTTGGCTGCAGTGAGCATGTCCAGCGCCTTGTCGATCTGCTTGCGGGTCGCGGCAGGCTTGTGAACCGGAAGCGGCTCATAGGTGTCGATGTCGAATTCGATCTCGGCCATCTGCACGTCAAACGGCAAGTCCAGCAGCACAGGGCCGGGCCGCCCGGATCGCATCAGGTGGAAGGCCGCCTGCAACGCGCCGGGCAACTGGCCCGGCTCTCGCACGGTGAAGGACCACTTGGTGACGGGCGCGGAGATCGCCTCGATGTCCACCGCCTGGAAATCTTCCTTGTGCAGTCGCGCGCGCGGTGCCTGGCCGGTGATGCAAAGGATGGGGATGCTGTCGGCGCCTGCCGAGTACAGGCCGGTGATCATGTCGGTGCCGCCGGGGCCCGAGGTGCCGATGCACACGCCGATGTTGCCGGCCTTTGCGCGGGTATAGCCCTCGGCCATGTGCGATGCGCCTTCGACGTGGCGCGCCAGGATGTGGGTGATGGACTGGCGTTCGCGCATCGCCGCATAGAGCGGATTGATGGCGGCACCCGGAACACCGAAGGCATGGGTGATGCCTTCTTTTTCCATCACGAGCACGGCGGCCATGGCCGCTTTCATCTTCGTCATCGCCTGTCTCCATTTATTGTTCGACGAGGCCAATGTACGAAGGCAAGACGATTAATGATAGTTAAAGTAGTTCATACTATTCATTTGCAAAGGCTTATGAGTGAAAGGCAACTGCCATGATGAACGCGACGCTGCGCCAGCTGAAGGTATTCGAAGCCGTGGCCCGCAACCTGAGCTTCTCGCGTGCCGCGGAAGAGCTGCACCTGACGCAGCCGGCCGTGTCGATACAGGTCAAGAAATTGCAGGACCATGCGGGCCTGCCGCTGTTCGAGCAGCTGGGCAAGAAGATCCATCTCACGCCCGCCGGTGCGGAGATGCTGCATGCCAGCCGCGTGATCATCCAGCAGTTCCGTGAGGTCGAAAACACGATGACGCAGTTCAAGGGCGTCTCGGGCGGAACGCTCAATGTGGCGGTCATCAGCGCGGGCGATTATTTCTTTCCGCGCCTGCTGGTGGAGTTTGCGAGCCGGCATACCGGCGTCACGCTCAACTTCCATGTGTGCAACCGCGAGGAGTTGCTGGAGCAGCTGGCGGACAACCTCACCGACCTGGCGGTGATGGTGCGGCCCCCGCTGGACCAGGACACGGTCAACGAGCCTTTCGCACCGCATCCGTATGTGATCGTGGCCGCGCCGAATCATCCGTTGGCCGGACGCAAGCGCATCCCGGTGGCGCGGCTCGCGCGTGAGGCGTTCGTTGTGCGCGAGAAGGGATCCGACACATCGAACTCGATGATTGAAGCCTTCGGCGATCACATGGCCGAGCTGAACATTGCCATGGAAATCAGGAGCACCGAGACCATCAAGCAGGCGGTGATGGCGGGAATGGGCGTGAGCTTTTTATCGGCCCACACGATACGGCGCGAGGTTCAGGATGGGAGCCTTGCCGTGCTGAACGTGCAGGGATTTCCGATGATGCTCAACTGGTATGTGGTGCACCGCAAGTCCAAGCGGCTGCCGCCTGTGGCGCAGGCGTTCAAGACGTTTTTGCTCAACGATTGCGCGGAGCTGATTTAGCAAGGCTGTCATGCCGGGCTTGACCCGGCATCCACCGCGAAGCGGCTGCTGCGCTTGATCGCAGATGGATTGCGGATCAAGTCCGCAATGACAGCCTCCACATTTGTCCCGCAATGACAGCCTCCACACTTGTCATGCCGGGCTGGAGGTCGACGCGACCAATCCGTGCATGCGCGCGAACTCACCCGCATTCATCTTCTTGCCACCCTCGGCCTTGACCTTCAACACTTCGATCAACCCGCCATGCGATTTGACGATGATCGACGTCTCGGTCACTGCTTCGATATCGCCCGGCTTGTGGCCCACCCCCGCGAACTTGCCCATTGCAATCTTGCGGCAGTCATAAACCCAGGTCTTTTGCCCCGCGAGCGTGGTCCACGCCCCCGGCGCCGGGTTGCAGGAACGGATCAGGTTGTAGACCTGGTCCACATGGTTGGCCCAGTTGATGCGCGACTCTTCGTCGTGGAACCAGCCTTCGTAGGTAGCGAGCGATTCGTCCTGCACCCGCTCTTCGTGCTTGCCGGCAACGACCAGATCAGCGGCTTCCAGCAGCGCCGAAACGCCCATCGGGAACAGCTTGTTGAAGTAGAGCTCGCCCAGCGTTTCGTCCGGCCCGATGGGGCAGGACTTCTGAAGGATCACGGGACCCTCATCGAGCCCGTCGGTCGGACGGAAGATGGTGATGCCGGTCTCTGTCTGGCCGAGCGCAATCGGCCAGCTGATCGACGAAGGCCCGCGATGGCGCGGCAGAAGCGAGGGATGAAACTGGATCGTGCCGTGCTTGGGAATGTTCACGAATTCCTGCGGAGCGAACTGCACGACATAGGCCATCACGCCCAGGTCGACCTTCAGTTCGCGCAGCGCGTCTTGCGCGAAGCTGCTGCGCAGGCTGCTGAATTGCAGCACCGGCAGGTCGCGCAGGTGGGCGGCTTCGCGCAGGGCGTCGATCTTGGTGCCGGGCTTGTCCGGGATGCAGAAGACGCCAGCGACCTCGTCGCCGCGCGCAATGAAGGCTTCCATCGCGGCCTTGCCGAAATCTTGCTGTCCGATGATTGCGATTCTCAAAATGACTACTCCTCGAGACGCAGGAATTAACGCAGCAGGAAGTATGCCGCGAGGATATAGAGCACGACAGCAAACAGCCGCCGGAGCGGCCGGATATCCATGCGATGCGCGGTGCGCGCGCCGATCGGCGCCATGGTCATGCTGGCGAGCGCGATCAGGATCAATCCTGGCAGGTACAGGTAGCCGAACGATCCCGGCGGCATCTGCGGCAAACCCTGGCCCGCCCAGATGTAGCCCAGCGTGCCCGCAAAGGCAATCGGAAAACCCAGCGCCGAAGAGGTGCCCACTGCATCGTGGATCTTGACGTTGCACCAGGTCATGAACGGCACCGAAACGAAAGCCCCGCCTGCGCCCACCAGCGACGACAAGCCCCCGATCAGCGTGCCCATCGAGAACGTGCCGACCGCTCCCGGCATGGATCGCGAGGGATGTGGCTTTCGGTCCAGAAACATCTGCGTGGCCGAGAACGCGACAAAGATCGCAAACAGGATGGACAGCACCTTGCCCGGCAAGGCCACGGCGATTTGCGCGCCCAGGAGCGATCCGAACAGGATGCCCGGCGCGAGCAATCGAACGATGGGCCACTTCACGGCGCCGCGCTTGTGGTGCGCCCGCACGGACGACAGGGACGTGAAGCAGATCGTGGCCAGCGAGGTGGCGACCGCCATCTTCACCACGTATTCGGCAGGGTAGCCTTTGGAGGTGAGGATGAAGGTGACGAACGGCACCATCAGCATGCCGCCGCCGATGCCCAGCAGGCCCGCGAGAAAGCCGGTAGCAAGGCCCAGGGCCAGGAGTTCGACGACGAGTTGGGGTTCGATCAGGGAGAAAAAGGCGATCAGGATGGTGTCACTCAGGCAATTTCATACACCGTCAGCTCATCGGCGATACCGCGCAGGCTGGCTCGCTGCGGCACCGGCGTGAGCCCGGCATCCGCGAGCATACCCGCGACGGCGGGGTCGTTCACGACGGGCGCTGTCGCGAAGATGGCATGCGAGGTCGCCAGTCCCTGCACGCGCGCTGCGATATTGACCGTCTGGCCGAAGTAGTCGAGCCGGTCGTTCAGCGTGACGGCCAGGCAGGGGCCCTCGTGGATGCCGATCTTGAGCAGCAGGTCTTGCGCGGGCCGGTCGGCGTTGAGTTTTTTCATGGCGTCGCGCATCGCAAGCACGGCGGCCATGCCGCGATCGGGCGTCGGAAAACTCGCCATCACCGCATCGCCGATGGTCTTGACCACCGCGCCCGACTGGCGGCCAATCACCTCATTGAGCACCGCGAAGTGCGCCTTGACCAGGTCGTAGGCCGCCAGATCGCCGACGCGCTCATAAAGGGCGGTCGATGCCTTCAGGTCGGTGAACACGAAGGTCATGCTCGTGATCTTCAGGCGCTGGTCAATTTGCAGCATGTCCGAGCGAAAGAGATCGCGGAATGTCTGGTTGGTCAGCAGGTGACGCGCAGACAAAAATTTGCGACGCTGCCCGAGGATGTGATGCAGTTCGTCGCCTGCCACGTACAACTGCGGCAACACGCGCTGGTCGGTGCGGTTTTCCAGCGTGAGTCGCAGGGGACCCGGCCGCATCTTCAAGGTGCCGGTGGGGGCCTGCACAGCGTTGAACACCATGCCCAGTTCCTGGCGTTCGCGCGTGGGTTCGCCCTGCACGTCGATGAAATGCGCTGCGTGGGTGACGGGCTCGAACACGATGACAAACGCTTGCGGCAGTTGCAGCGACATGGTCGCCTTTTCGCCCGCGCCGAGTTCCATCCAGTCGATCACGATGTCTTTCATCAATTCATCGAGTGGCACGTCCTTGGGAAAGGCGATGCCCGAGCTCCAGTAGATCTGGCGCATGTAGTCCCAGATCGGCAGGGTGTCGGGTGTGTGCGCGGCGATCTTGCGCACGCGTGGACTGACGGTGAATGCCACTTCGACCATGCCGTCCAGTGATGGCTCGTAGCCTGCGGCGCAGATGGCGCAGGCGTAATCGTGCTGCTCTATCGTCTTGATGGATTGGTTGGCATTGAGGACGCCGCCGCAACCGGGGCACAGCAGGTTCCACGACATCTCGAACAGGCCCAGCTTGGCCGCGTGCAGGAATGCGTCAAGGACGGTGTCGGTGGGCAGCGCGCGATCGGCGGCAAACTCGATCACGTTGATTCGATGCAGGCTTGCGTCGGCGCCGTCTTGCACCAGCGCCTCGATGGCGGCGGCTGCAGCCGCGTCGGCGGACTGGCGCAGCACATTGAATCGGGCTTCGAGTTCGCTCATGCCAATCCCCATGCAGAAGATGGGAGCATTCTTGGGCGAAAAAAAGGTGTCTGCAAGTGCCACCGGGCCGGCAGCCTGAACCGTGGTTCAGGTGGGCTAGGTCAGCCAGTCGTTGGGTTCATCTAACGCGAGACGATCACGCTCGATTGGCGATGTTCCAGGCCCGTGCTCAATGAGCATTGGTTCAAGGACATATAAGGCCCGATACGCACTGCAGACGAGGCCATTCTAGGCCGCGAAATTCAGCGCGTGGGCTGTCCATGCGCGGGATGAGGAGAAAAATATAAATTGCTTGACAGGCTTGCCGGCAAGTGAACGGTGGATGCCGGGTCGAGCCCGGCATGACAGCCGGGGGGTCAGAGCAGTTGGCCGTCGCCGCCGAGCACCCCATCGAGCCGCTGCAGCAGGCTTGCAAGGCGCGGGTCATCGCCTTCATGGCCACTGCCATTGACCGCAGCGGGAGGCGGAACCTGCGCGGCAACAATGACCGGCGCCGTCATCGCGGCAGCGCCGCGATCGCTCACATCAAACGCGAGATTGAGCGCAGCCAGCACCGCGATGCGATCGCGGGCCTTGACCTTGCCGGCATCGCGGATCTTGCACATGGCGGTGTCAACGCGTTCCACGGCGTCGAGCAGGCGCTGCTCACCGCCCTCGGGGCAGGCCAGCAGGTAGCTCTGGCCCATGATCTGGACCTCCAGCTGCTTCATCTTTGCGCTCATGGATTGGGTGGTGTCGGGTTGCGCCAGGCTCAAGCGGCGCTCTTGACTTCAGGCAAGCGCTCAAGAAGCGCATCGACCCGCGAACGGGCTGCAGACAGGCGCGACTTGAGCGAATCGCGCTCGTGCGTGAGCACGTCGACTTGTTCGGCGAGCAGGGCGTTGGTGCGTTGAAGCTCTTCGTATCGCACGAGGAGCCGCTCAACGCGTTCAGCGATCCGGTCGATTTGGGAGGCACTGGGCATACGCGGATGATTGTAGGGTTTGCGCAGGAATTCAACCGTAAAATGCCCGGGTTGGTGCTCGCGGTGTGGTTCGCATGCCGCAGTTCAACGGGAAGCAGGGCGCTCCATGCCACATGCCGCAAGGTGTGTGGCCCAGGGCCAACCTGCGCTGCCCCCGCAACGGTAAGCGGAAGAATTTCGCATGCAGGAAATTCCGCTCCATCAGCAAATGCCACTGGGCGCGCGTCGACACAGCGCGTGCCTGGGAAGGCGATGGAGTTGACCCGCCAGCCCGGATACCGGCCAACACGGTGGTTGCGTGCGCCTTGAAAAAGAAGCACGCGGCTGTAAGCCCATTGCCTGGCGGGGAAGCCGGGCCCGGGTATTCGTTTCGTGTGTCTCCATCAATGAAATCTTCTGCCTTTGTCCTGCGCAACAGCGCAATCATGGCCGCCTGCGCGGCCGCTTTCCCCTGCACTTTTTCGTCTGCCTTTGCGCAGACCACCTTGCAGGACGTCGTCGTGACTGCCACCCGCAACCCCACCCGCGCTGACGAGCTGGTGAGCGATGTGAAGGTGATCGGCCGCGCGGCCATCGAAGCCTCTGCCGCCCGCACCTTGCCCGAGTTGCTGGCGCGCACGGCCGGCGTGCAGATGAGCGCCAACGGCGGTCCCGGCCAGTTCTCCAGCGTGTTCATCCGCGGCGGTGAGAACCGCCACACCATCTTGCTGGTCGATGGTGTGCGACTGGGATCGGCCACCGCTGGCACGCCCAGCTGGGATTCGATTCCCGTTGACATGATCGAGCGCATCGAGGTGCTCAAAGGACCTGCGTCTGCCCTGTACGGCAGCGAAGGTGTCGCGGGTGTGGTCCAGGTGTTCCTGCGCAAGGGCAAGGAGGGCTTTCATCCCTATGCGTCGATGGCGCTCGGCAGCGATCATTACGCCAGGGTCGGCGCCGGCTTCCAGGGCGGGCAGGGCAATCTTGGTTACTCGCTCAGTGTGGACAAGCTGAGGGTGCGCGGGTTCTCTGCGACCAACCCGCGCGTGCCGTTCGGCAGCTTCGAGCCCGATGTCGATCCGTTCAACCAGCACGCGATCTCCGCGACGGCGCGCTACCAGTTGTCCGGCAACTGGCGTATCGATGGGGGCCTTGTTTACTCCGAAGGCACTGCTTCGTACGACGATGGCCCGGGTTTCGATCCGAAAAGCGCGTTGCGCACGGCGACTGCGCACGTCGCGGTCCAAGGCAAGGTGAACGACCGCTGGCAGACGCAGCTGCGCCTGGCCCAGGGCAACGACACGAACAATTCATACGCTTCCAGTTTCGACGGTTCGTTCAAGACCGAGCAGTCGGAGTTCACCTGGCAAAACGAGATCGCGACGCCGATTGGCGTGGTGCTCGCGGGTGTCGAGCAGCGGGTGCAGCGCGTGAAGAGCGACACCGTCTTCACGGTGGGCAAACGCACGATCAATGCGGTGTTCGCAGGGTTGAACGGCAAGCACGAGCGGCACAGCTGGCAGTTCAATGTGCGCCGCGATTCCAATTCGCAGTTCGGCGATGCCACCACCGGATTCGCGGGCTACGGCTTTCGCGTCTCGCCGCAGTGGCGCGTGCATGCGTCGCATGGCACGTCGTTTGTCGCGCCGTCGTTCAACCAGCTCTACTACCCGTTCTTTGGCAACCCAGCGCTGCAGCCGGAGCATGGCAAGAACACCGATCTGGGCGTGACCTGGTCGGCGGCCGGGCATGAGGCCAAACTGGTTCGCTACGACAACAAGATTCGCGGGTTCATGACCAACACAACCTTGCCGATCAACGTCGATGCGCGCATCAAGGGCTGGACGCTGGAGTACACCGGCAAGTTCAATGCGCTTGAGTTGCGTGCGAGCGCCGATTCGCTGGACCCGATGCGAACCAACGGCAGGCAGTTGCCGCGCCGCGCCAAGACCCAGCTGACGGCCGGTGCTGATTACACGATGGGTGCGTGGCGCTTTGGCGGATCGGTGCTGCATGTCGGCGACCGATTCGATGATGCTGCCAACCTGAAACCGCTTGCGGCCTACACGACGGCAGATATCTACGCCGACTGGCAGTTCGCGCGCGACTTCCATGTGCAGGCCAAGGTGAACAACCTGGCCGATCGCACCTATGAAACCGCGCTGGGCTACAACCAGCCTGGACGCAGCGTCTTTGTGACGCTGCGCTGGCAGCCGAAGTAAGCTCGCCTGAAAGCCCTGCCCATGATCGAGTTTTCTCGCGGTCCCCAACGCATCGTCTGCCTGACCGAAGAGGCGACGGAGTGGCTGTATTTGCTGGGGCAGCAAGAGCGCATCGTGGGCATTTCCGGCTATACGGTGCGCCCTCGCAAGGCCCGCGAGGAAAAGCCGAAGGTCAGCGCTTTTCTCTCGGCGAAGATCGACAGGATCATTGACCTCAAGCCCGACTGTGTCTTCGGCTTTTCCGACCTGCAGGCTGATATTGCTGCTGAGCTGATAAGACGTGGCGTGCAGGTCACGATCTTCAACCAGCGCAGCGTCGGCGAGATTTTCTCGATGCTCTACCAGGTGGCAGCGATGGTGGGCGAGGTTGAGCGCGGTGAGCAATTGCTGGCCGGGATGCGCAGCCGGCTGGAGGTGATTGAGCAGCAGGGGCGGGCCTTGCGGCGGCGTCCCCGCGTCTATTTCGAAGAGTGGGACGAGCCGCACATCAGTGCGATCCGGTGGGTGTCCGAGCTGGTGGGCATCGCGGGCGGTGACGATTGCTTTGCCGAACTGGGGGTGATGCCCATGGGTCGGGACCGCATCATCGCCGATAGCGCCGAGATCGTTCGCCGTAATCCGGACATCATCATCGGGTCGTGGTGCGGCAAGAAATTCAGGTCTGAGAAGGTGGCTGCGCGTGCGGGTTGGGATGCAGTGAATGCTGTTCGCGATGGCCAGTTGTTCGAGATCAAGTCGCCCGACATCCTGCAGCCCGGACCAGCCGCGTTGACCGATGGGGTGGAGCAATTGCACGCGATCATCAGGCGATGGGCGGATGCGCATGCGGTCTGACCCCGGCTGTCATTGCGGGCCGAGATCGCAGGGATCCTTCGAATCCCCCGCAACCATGACTTCGACGGCCGTAGCCGCTGCGCGGTGGATGCCGGATCGAGTCCGGCATGACAAGCCGAGGAGCGGAAAGCGCTGGTTCGCAGCTGCACTTGCTTTCTGTGCGGGTGTCGCCGCAGCCTACCCGGTCACCGACGATCGCGGCGTGACTGTGGAATTTGCTCAACCGCCACAGCGCATCGTCACGCTGCTTCCATCGCTCACGGAAACAGTCTGCGCGCTGGACGAGTGCAAGCGCCTCGTGGGCGTCGATACGTTTTCGAACTGGCCCGAGAGCGTGCGGCAGTTGCCGCATGTGGGCGGCGTGGAAGATGCCAGCATCGAGACCATCGTGAGCCTCAAGCCCGATCTCGTGCTGTTGTCATCGACCTCGCGTGCGATTTCGCGCCTGCAGGCACTGCGCATTCCGGTCTTCGGCATCGATGTGAAGACGTTGCCCGATGTGCATCGCGCGCTGGCTAACGTGGGCCGTGTGCTCGGCACGACGCGTGGCGAAGCCATATCGGCCCAGATCGATGCGGGTATCGCCGATACGGCGAAACAGGTGCCCGCGTCGGCCAAAGGTGTGTCCATCTATTTTGAAGTCGCGAACGGGCCCTACGCCGCCAGCGAGTCGTCCCATATCGGTGAAATCCTCGCGCGGCTGGGCGCAGCGAACATCGTGCCGGGAAGCCTGGGCACGGTGCCCCGGCTCAACCCGGAATTCGTTGTTCGCGCCGATCCGCAAGTGATCGTGATTTCGCAGCGTGAAGCCGCGTCGCTCAAGTCGCGGCCAGGTTGGTCACACATCCGCGCAGTGCGCGAAGGCCGTATTTGCGCGCTCGATCCGCAGCAAGGCGACGCGATCGCCCGACCCGGACCGCGCCTGGTGCAGGCGGCCCGCATCCTCGCCCAGTGCATGCAGATGAAGGCGCGCAGATGAGTGTCGCACCGGGCAGCGTGAGCGGACGAGGCGAGGGACTGCTCGTGATCGCGCTGGTGGTTCTCACAGCGCTGCTCATCGTCGCAGGCGCGGCCGTCGGCAGCACAGGCTGGGAGCCCGTGTGGCGCTCGGGCGCAGGCCCGGACAACGCCATCCTCTGGGACATCCGGTTGCCGCGCACGGCAGGCGCGTGGCTGGCGGGTGCGCTGCTCGGCCTGGGCGGGGCGATCGCGCAAGGGCTGTTTCGCAACCCGCTGGCAGATCCGTATCTGCTGGGCAGTGCGGCGGGCGCATCGCTGGGTGTCGCTACTTTGTTGGCCGTGGTGGGCGTTTCGCCGATGGCCGCATCGGGCTGGACGGCGCAGCTGGGCATCACGGGCGCCGCGTTCGCGGGCGCCGTCGGCGCGGTGCTGGTCACGCTCGCGCTGGCAAAAGGCGTGCAACACACGCTGCGCCTGTTGCTGGCCGGTGTGGTGGTGGGCATGGTGTTCGGCGCGCTTTCCGCGCTCATCATGTTCTGGACGCCCGACATCATGCGGACGCTGCAGGCGTTTCTTCTCGGAACCACAGGTTTCCTGGGATGGGAAAGCGTGCTGCTTCTGGCGGCGCTGCTCGCACTCACCACCGTCGTTGCAATCGGGTTCAGCCCGGCACTCGATGCGCTCGCGCTCGGCGAGCACACCGCGTCCAGCCTGGGTATCTCGCTCGCGCCGCTGCGTTTCGTGCTGGTGGCGACCATGGCCCTTGCGACCGCTGCAGCCGTGGCACAAGTGGGCCTGATCGCTTTCATCGGGCTGGTCGCGCCTCACCTGGTGCGCGCGAGGGTCAAGACCACGCATCGCTGGCTGCTTCCGCTCGCGGCTTTGACAGGCGGTGTGCTCCTGCTCGCGGCCGACGTGCTGTCGCGGTGGCTGCTCGCGCCCCAGGAGCTGCCCGTCGGCGTGCTGACGGCGGTGCTGGGTGGCGGGTATCTGTTGTGGTTGATGCATAGGCGGCCGTTATGAACGACGCAATGCATGCCATTGCCGCGCGCAAGCTGAGCATTGTTCTGGGGACACGCGAAGTCGTGCGCGAGGTGGACCTGTCGCTCGTCACTGGACGCTGGACTGCCATCGTCGGCCCCAATGGCGCGGGCAAGACAACCCTCTTGCGCGCGCTGGCGGGCCTCATTGCCTTCAAGGGGCTGATACAGATCGACGGCCGCGATGTCGCAACGATTCCCAACAGGGAGCGCGCACGACAGATCGCATGGCTCGGCCAGAACGAACCGGGTGCGCAGGACCTGCTTGCCTATGACGTCGTGATGCTCGGCCGCCTTCCGCATCAAGCCTGGCTCGGCTCGCCCAGCGCTGCCGATCGAAGCGCAGTCGAAGCCGCCATGCGCGAGACGCAGTCATGGGACTGGCGCGACCGGCCGCTCGGCCAGCTCTCGGGCGGCGAGCGCCAGCGCGTGCTGCTGGCGCGTGCCCTGGCGGTTCAGGCAGCTATCCTCATCATGGACGAACCGCTGGGCAATCTGGACCCTCCCCACCAGGCCGATTGGCTGCGCATCGTCAGGGCCCATGTGCAGCGCGGCGGCACGGCTGTATCGGTGCTGCACGAGATCACGATGGCGCTGCATGCCGACGACATGGTGTTGATGCAGGAAGGCCGCATCTCGCATCACGGCGCATGCGCGCACAGCGACACGCATCGTGCGCTGGAAAAAGTGTTCGACAACCGGATCGGCGTTCGCCCGCTGGACGGGCACTGGGTGGCGCTGCCGATGCAGCCTGCGCAGCGCACGCCATGACCGCACGCTGCGTGATGGTGCTGGGCACGACCAGCGGCGCGGGCAAGAGCTGGCTTGTCACGGCCCTGTGCCGTCGTTATGCGCGGCAGGGCCTGAAGGTGACGCCCTTCAAGGCGCAGAACATGAGCAACAACGCCCGCGTCGTGGCGGGCGGCGAGATCGGAAGCGCCCAGTATTTCCAGGCGCTGGCAGCACGCGCCGTGCCCGATGTGCGCATGAATCCTGTGCTGCTCAAGCCCGAGCGCGACACGCACAGCCAGGTGGTGTTGCTCGGCGAGGTCAACGACAGGCTCACGCAGATGCCCTGGCGTGAACGAAGCGGCCAGGTGTGGCCGTTCATCGCGCAATCGCTCGATGATTTGCGTCAGGAAAACGACATCGTGGTGATCGAGGGAGCCGGCTCACCCGCAGAGATCAACCTGGCCTCCAGTGACATCGTGAACATGCGTGTGGCGCAGCACGCCAATGCGCGCTGCCTGCTGGTGACCGATATCGACAGGGGCGGGGCGTTCGCGCATCTCTACGGCACCTGGGCGCTGCTGCCGCCAGAGCAGCAGGCATTGATCGACGGCTTCGTGCTCAACAAGTTTCGCGGCGATGCGGCGCTGCTCGCGCCAGGGCCCCAGATGCTGGAGCAACTCACCGGCATCCCCACGGTTGCGACACTTCCGATGTGGCGCGACCACGGGCTGCCCGATGAAGACGGCGTCTTTGACGAGCGCACCCTCAGCGCCGGCCCGGTTCACACGACCATTGCTGTCGTCGCGTATCCGCGCATCAGCAATCTCGATGAATTCCAGGTGCTCAAGAATGTGGCAGGTGTGCGGCTGGTTTGGGCACGCAGTCCTGCAGATGTCGCGGGTGCCGACTGGATCATCTTGCCGGGCTCCAAGCACACGACCGGTGACCTGTCGTGGCTTCGTACGCAGGGCCTGGACCGCGCAATTGCCGAACATGCCGCGCGAGGCGGTACGGTGCTGGGCGTGTGCGGCGGCTTGCAGATGCTGGGCGAGGCATTGATCGATCCTCATGGTATTGACGGCAATGGGCCGGGGCTGGGCTTGCTGCCGCTGGTGACGGTGTTCGGCAAGGAGAAGATCGTCAGGCGCACGACCACGCAATTTCTGCCGGCGGTGGATGCGACGATGCCCTTCGGCAGGCTCAGGGCCAACGGCGGAGTGGAGGTGTCGGGCTACGAGATTCACCATGGCCGCACGGCGCAGCATGCGGGCATGGAAGCGGCAATTGCGGTGCTGCCCGACAGCCTCGGCTGGTGCAACGCGCGCGGCAACGTGATGGGCATTTACCTGCACGGATTGTTCGAGGATGCGGCCGCGCTGCATGCGCTCTTTGGCACAAAAGCGCGCACGCTCGATGATGTGTTCGACGGCATGGCCGACTTTCTGGATAGGCACTTTCCCCAAGGCTGATCGCTTCGACAAAGCAGGTAACTGCGTCTATGCTTGCCCCAAACCATCAGTCGAAGGGGTGTGTCATGTACAAGCGAATTTTGTTGGCCTACGACGGCTCGGATGCCGGGCAGAAAGCATTGCTCGATTGCCAGGACCTGGCGCAATGGAGTCAGTCCGAGCTGTTCCTGATCGCAGTCATGCCATCGGCCATGAGCTTTGTCGGGCTCGAAGGCGGTGTGTATGACATGGAGCTGGAAGAGCGCGAAAAGAAAAAACACCTTGCCGTGCTGGAAGACGGCTTGCAGCGCCTGACCAGCGCAGGCTACGCGCCCAAAGGCGAAGTGCTGGTGGGCGAGGCCGTGGACGAGATCACGAAGTTCGCCCGCAAGATCGACTGCAACCTGGTCGTGGTGGGTCACAAGCACCTGGACAGCTGGGCCGCCAGATGGTGGCGCGGCTCGATCTCGGGGGCGCTGATCGAACAGGCGCCGTGCAGTGTGCTGGTCGTGATCACTTCCTGATCCTGCGGCATGAAGTCGCACAAACTCATTCGCACATCTTTTGCTGCGCTCGTTTGCGCGCTGCTCGCATCCTGCGCAACGCCGCCCGCAACCCCGGACAAGCCCAAACTGGTCGTCTTGCTTGTCGTGGACGGCCTGCCCCAGCGGCAGGTGCTCGCCTATCGCGACCAGCTCGCCCCCGATGGATTCGCGCGCTTCCTCGACCGGGGCGCGTGGTTTGCCGATGCACAGTACGGGCATGCATTCACCGTGACAGCGGCAGGCCACGCCACCATGCTCACCGGCGCGTATCCGCATCGCACCGGCATCATCGGCAACGAGTGGCGTGACCAGGCCACGGGCGAGCCGGTCTACAACACCGGCGACACGAGCGCCACCTATCTGGGCAACAGCACCAGGCCGCTCGACGGGACCAGCCCGCGCAATCTCAAGGCCGAAACCGTGGGCGATGTGCTTCGCCGGCTCGACGCTCGCTCGAAGGTGATCGCCATTTCGGGCAAGGACCGCGGCGCCATCCTTCCTGCGGGCAAGACCGGCACGGCTTATATGTACATGGGGCAAAGCGGCCAGTTCGCATCGACCTCGTTCTACATGCCGGCGCACCCGACCTGGGTCACGCAGTTCAACGGCCGCAAGCTCGCGGACACCTATTTCAAGACCGAGTGGAAGCCGGTCCTGCCCGAAGCAGCCTACGCCCGCTCGGTCGCCGACAACCAGCCCTGGTACGGGCCGCGCGGCGGCAAGCTGCCGATGATGATGGGTGTGGCAGCCGACGATGTGCCCGGCCCGGCGTTCTATTCGGCGCTGCTCGCCAGCCCGTTCGCCGATGCCCTGTCGCTGGAATTCGCGCGTGCGGCCATCGCAGGCGAAGGCCTGGGCCGCGACGATGCGCCCGACCTGCTTGCGGTCAGCCTGTCCGGTCACGACTATGTGAATCACCGCTTCAGCGCCGAGTCGCGCCTGTCGCACGATCACTTTCTTCACCTCGACCGGATGCTGCAGTCGTTCTTGCGGGACCTCGATGCCACCGTGGGCAAGGACAACTACATCGCGGTGCTGACGGCGGACCATGGCTTCATGCCGGCGCCTGAATTCAACCAGGCGCGCGGCGTCGAGTCGGGCCGCATCAGTTCGTCGCAGATGCTCACGAGGATCAGCGCTGGCCTGGTCCAGAAGTTCGGTGAAGGCAAATGGCTGCTGGGCGCTTCGGGCGCCTCGCTCCTGCTCGACAAGAAGCTGATCGCCGCAAGGGGCGTGAGCCTGGACGCTGTGGCCGAGGAGTCGCGACGCCTGATCCTGCTGGAGCCCAGCATAGGCACGGCCTACACCCGCGCCGAACTGCTGTCCAACAGCCGCGCCGGCGCGCCCTTCTTCGAGGCATCGCGCAAGGCCTGGCATCCCGATGTCGCCGGCGAAGTCCAGTTCACCATCAAACCCAACTTCATGTTCGGATCGAGCACGTCGATTGCCACGCACGGCTCGCCTCATCCATACGACACGCACGTTCCCATCCTGGTTTACGGGCCGAAGTGGGTCAGGGCAGGTCGGGTGGACACGCGGGTGGAGGTGGTGGACATCGCACCGAGCCTGTCGCGCATCCTGGGCGTCGCTGCGCCGGCAATGTCGGAAGGAAGGCAACTGCCGCTGCCATGAGGTTGACGGCGCAGGGCCCGAATCTTTGCAGGACATTTACCTACAGGCCCACGCGCTACACACTGATCGGCAGTGAGCGCATTTAGGATCAGACTCTCCAAGCCGCGCGCGTCCCTGTTGTTCATGCCGCAGTGCGGGCACAACAAGGACACCGATGGATCAAGAACCCGTCAATCGCGAAACCGTATCCACCACAACAATTGCTGAGCCCCCCCGGCGAGCCGTGAGCCGCCGGTCGACCATCATCGGCAGCGTGATTGCGCTGCTGGCGGTCGCGGGCATCGGCTGGCTGGCCTGGAGTCTCACCCATCCCGATACCCCCGCTGCGGGCGCTGGCGGCGCGCGGCCCGGCGCGAGCGGCGCATCGGCAGGCGGTGGGGGTGGCCCTGGCGGTGGGGGCGCAGGCGGCCGGGCCGGTGGACGCGGCCCCGCGACCACGGTCGGTGTTGCGATTGCCGAACGCATGGAAATCCCGGTGGTGGTCGATGCGCTCGGCACTGTGATTCCGCAGGCCAGCGTGCGCGTGCGCCCGCAGGTGTCTGGCGTGCTGCAGCGCGTGATCTACAAGGAAGGGCAGATGGTCCGCAAGGGCGAACTGCTGGCCGTGATCGATCCGCGCCAGTTTGAAATGACGGTGCAGCAGGCCGCAGGCCAGCGGCTTCGCGATGAAGCGCAGCTTGCAGCGGCCCGGGTCACGCTGGAGCGTTACCGCACCTTGCTCGGGCAGGACTCCATTGCGCGCCAGGAAGTCGATACACAGGCGGCGCTGGTCAAGCAGCTCGAAGCCGCCGTGGTGATCGCCAAGGCCAACGAAGGCGCGGCTCGCCTGAACCTGAGCTACACCAACATCACCGCGCCCATTGCAGGGCGCATCGGCCTGCGGGCAGTCGATGTCGGCAATGTGGTGAGCACCGGTGACGCCAATGGTGTCGCCCTCATCACGCAGTTGTCGCCCATCGATGTGGAGTTCGCGATTCCGCAGGACCAGGCCGTGACCTTGCAGCAGAACGTGGGGGCCTTCATGGAAGTGAAGGCCTTTGACCGCACGCGCACCACGGTGCTCGATGTGGGCACCTTCGCCTCGCTCGACAACCAGATCGACACCCAGACCGGCACCGTGCGTGCCAAGGCGCGTTTCAACAATGCGCGCCAGTCGCTGTTCCCCAGCCAGTTCGTCAATGTCCAGCTGAACATGAAGACGATCCGCGATGCGGTCGTCGTGCCTGTGGCTGCCGTGCGCCAGGGACCGGCAGGGGTTTATGTGTTCGTGCTCAACGATGACCGCACCGTGACGCAAAGAACGGTGACGCGCGGTATCGCCACGGTGGACAAGGTGCAGATCGCCACGGGCCTGCAGGTGGGCGAACGTGTGATCACCGAAGGCGCTGACAGGCTGCGCGATGGTTCGCGCGTCGTGTTACCGGGCGATGCACCGGGTGCGGGCAGGCCAGGCGGCGGACGCCGCATGCGGGGTGCCGATGGCGCGGCTTCGGCTGCTGCGGGTGCATCCCTTGCACCTGCTGCACCGGTCGCGCCGGCGGCCTCGGGTGCGGCCTCGGGTGCCACTGCTGGTCCACGGGCCAGAAGCGCTGCGTCTGCGGGCAGCGCGCCTCGCGGCGCATCGGCTCCTGTTGCCGGTCCTGCTCCTGCTGCTGCGCCCGCCGCCGCAGCACCGGTCGCAGGCCCCACACCCGAGCAACGCCAGCGCATGCTGGAGTCGGCCAAGGATGACCCTGAAATGCTGGCCCGCCGCAAGGCGTTCCTGGAGCGGCTCGACAAGGGCGACCCGGCCGCGCTGGAGCGCTGGGCGCAGATGCAGCAGCGGCGTGCCGAGGGCGGCGGCCGCGGTGAAGGCAGACGCGCGCAGCCTCAATGAACCCGTCGCGTCCTTTCATCCTGCGGCCGGTCGCGACCTCGCTGCTGATGCTGGCCATCGTGCTGGCAGGCGTGCTCGGCTTCAGGTTCCTGCCGCTGTCGGCGCTGCCGCAGGTCGATTACCCGACCATCCAGGTGCAGACGCTGTACCCGGGCGCAAGCCCGGAGGTGATGGCGCAAACCGTCACCGCGCCGCTGGAGCGCCAGTTCGGGCAGATGCCGGGCCTGTCGCGCATGAGTTCGACCAGTGCGGCGGGCGTGTCCATCGTCACGCTGCAGTTCGGTCTGGGCCTGGCGCTCGATGTTGCCGAGCAGCAGGTGCAGGCGGCCATCAATGCAGGTGGATCGCTGCTTCCTGCCGACCTGCCCGCACCGCCCGTCTATGCCAAGGTGAATCCGGCGGATGCACCGGTGCTCACGCTGGCGATCACCTCCGATTCGCTCGCGCTCACCGAAGTACAGAACATCGCGAACACGCGAATCGCGCTGAAGGTCAGCCAGGTGTCGGGCGTGGGCCTGGTCACCTTGTCGGGCGGGCAGCGCCCGGCGGTTCGCATCCAGGTGGATGCGCGCGCGCTGGCTTCTTACGGCCTCACGCTGGACAACGTACGCACGGCCATCACGGCGGCCAACGCCAACAGCGCCAAGGGCAGCATCGACGGCGCGACCCGTGCCTACACCATCAATGCCAATGACCAGCTGGTGGCGGCAGCCGATTACCAGAACCTGATCGTCTCTTTCAAGAACGGCGCGCCGATCCGCCTGTCGGATGTGGCCAAGGCGGTGGAGAGCGCGGAGAACGTCAAGCTCGGTGCATGGGCCGTAGTCGATGGGCAGCTCAAGCCCGCGATCATCCTCAACGTTCAGCGCCAGCCCGGTGCCAATGTGATCGCCACGGTCGATGGCATCAAGGCCCGATTGCCCGAACTCATGTCCGGCCTGCCGGCATCGATCAAGGTCGATGTGCTGAGCGACCGCACGACCGGTATCCGCGCGTCGGTTCACCATGTGCAGATCGAGCTGATCCTGGCGGTGGTGCTGGTGGTGCTGGTGATCTTTGCTTTCCTGCACAGCCTGCGCGCGACCGTCATTGCGAGTCTTGCCGTCCCGATTTCGCTGATCGGTGCGTGCGGCGTGATGTACCTGCTGGGCTACAGCCTGAACAACCTGAGCCTGATGGCGCTCACGATTGCAACCGGCTTCGTGGTGGACGACGCCATCGTGATGATCGAGAACATCTCGCGCCACATCGAGGACGGCGACCCGCCGATGGAAGCGGCGCTCAAGGGTGCGAGCGAGATCGGCTTCACCATCATCTCGCTGACGGTCTCGCTGATTGCGGTGCTGATTCCGCTGCTCTTCATGGGCGATGTGGTGGGGCGGCTGTTCCGCGAATTTGCGGTGACGCTGGCGATCACCATCCTGATTTCTGCCGTGGTGTCCCTGACGCTGGTGCCGATGATGTCGGGCCGCTGGATCAAGGCGCACGAGGGCGGCGAAAAGGGCTGGGGCGGCTGGATGCAGCGCAAGTTCGACCGCATCATCGAGCACTACGACGGCTGGCTCCAGTGGGTGCTCGCCCGCGAAAAACTCACGCTGCTGGTGGCACTCGCCACGCTCGTGCTGACAGTGCTGCTCTACATCTGGATTCCCAAGGGCCTGTTCCCCACGCAGGACACCGGGCAGCTGCAGGCGCGGGTCGAGGCATCGCAATCGGTGTCGTACACCGCCATGGCGCAGATGCAGCAGGAGGTTGCGCGGCTGGTGATGGAAGACCCGGACGTCGAGACCCTCAGCAGCTTTGTGGGCGTGGATGCGGCCAACAACACCATGCTGCACACCGGCCGCATGTTGATCAACCTGAAAAAGAGCCACGACAACCAGCAACAGGTGATCGACCGGCTGCGCCAGCGCGCGCAACGCGTGCCCGGCATCGTGTTCTACCTGCAGCCAACACAAGACCTGACCATCGATGCCGAGTCGGGGCCGACGCAATACCGCCTGTCGATCGAAGGCGCCGACGGTGCGACGGTGACGCAATGGGCGACTGCGCTGGCGCGCAAGCTGCAGGCGGTGGGCAAGGTTCGCAATGTGACCACCGATGCCGATGCATCAGGCGCAGCGGTGTATGTCGATATCGACCGCGACACGGCGGCACGCCTGAACATTTCGGCATCGGCGATTGATGAAGCGCTCTACAGCGCGTTCGGCCAGCGCATCGTGTCCACCATCTTCACGCAGACCAACCAGTACCGCGTGATCCTGGAAGCGCGGCCCGATCCGCAGGCATCGCCCGCTTCGCTGGGCATGGTGCAACTGCGCACATCGTCGGGTGAGGCTACGCCTCTGTCGGCAGTGGCGACCATCGTCGAGCGCCGCGCGCCGCTGCAGATCACGCACGTCGCGCAATATCCGGCGACCACGGTGGGTTTCGATACGGCGCCGGGTGTTTCGCTGGGCACGGCAGTCGATGCGATTCGCGTCGCGGCCAAAGAGCTCAACATGCCCAGCAGCGTGACCATGACCTTCCTGGGCGCTTCGGGCGCTTACGAGGCATCGCTGAGCAACCAGCTGTGGCTGATTCTTGCGGCGGTGGTGTGCGTGTACATCGTGCTGGGCGTGCTGTATGAGAGCTACATCCATCCCCTCACGATCTTGTCCACGCTGCCGTCGGCGGGGGTGGGCGCATTGCTGGCGCTGCTGGTCACCGGCAATGACCTGGGCGTGATCGGCATCATCGGCATCATCTTGCTGATCGGCATCGTCAAGAAGAACGCGATCATGATGATCGACTTCGCGATCGAGGCCGAACGCAAGGAAGGCAAGTCGGCGCGCGAGGCCATTCATCAGGCGGCGCTGCTGCGGTTCCGGCCGATCCTGATGACGACGCTGGCCGCGCTGTTTGCGGCGGTGCCGCTGATGCTGGGGTGGGGCGACGGCGCGGAGCTGAGAAGGCCGCTGGGGCTGGCGATCTTTGGTGGGTTGATCGTGAGCCAGTTGCTGACGCTGTTCACGACGCCGGTGATTTATCTGGGGTTTGATGGGTTGGCCAGGCGGTGGGGCGGTATTCGATGAACCTTTCCGAGCCCTTCGTCCGCCGCCCCGTCGCGACGATCCTGCTCACCATCGGGATCGCGCTGGCCGGCATAGGCGCGTTCTTCGTGCTGGCCGTCGCGCCGCTGCCGCAGGTGGACTACCCGGTGATCTCCGTCAGCGCGAACCTGCCAGGTGCCAGCCCGGACACGATGGCGTCCAGCGTGGCCACACCCCTGGAGCGAAGGCTGGGCGTGATCGCAGGCGTCAACGAGATGACGTCGTCCAGCGGCAACGGCTCCACCCGCATCAGCCTGCAGTTCGACCTCAACCGCAAGATCGACGCCGCCGCACGCGAAGTGCAGGCCGCGATCAACGCATCGCGCGCCGACTTGCCCTCGACCCTGCGCAGCAACCCGAGTTACCGCAAGGCCAACCCATCCGCCGCGCCCGTGATCATCCTGGCCATGACCTCGCCGACGCGCTCGCCTGGCCAGATCTATGACGCCGTGTCCAACGTCGTGCAGCAGAAAGTGGCACAGGTGCAGGGCGTGGGCGACGTCGAACTCGGCGGTGGTTCGCTGCCTGCCGTCCGCGTCGAGCTGCTGCCTTTCGCGCTCAGCAAATACGGCGTCAGCTCCGAAGACGTGCGCGCTGCGCTTCAGGCCAGCAACGCGAATCGGCCCAAGGGAACGATCGAAGGCTCGGGCCGGCAACTGCAGATCTACACCGGCACCGGCGTGCGCGAAGGGCGGCCCACCGCTGCTGACTATCGCAACCTGGTGGTCGCATGGCGCAACGGCGCGGCGATTCGCCTGTCCGATCTGGCCGAGATCAACGACAGCGTCGAGAACATCAACACGCTGGGCCTGTTCAACGGCGAGCCGGCCGTCATCGTGCTGGTCACCCTGCAGCCGGGTGCCAACGCGATCGAGACGGTGGACAACGTTCGCGCGCTCCTGCCCGAGTTGCAGGCGCAACTGCCCGGCGACATCAAGCTGTCGGTCGCGACCGACCGCACCCACTCCATACGCGCTTCACTGCACGAGGTGGAAGTCACGCTGGTGATCGCGATCGTGCTGGTCGTGCTGGTGGTCAGCGCCTTCCTGCGCAGCGTTCGCGCCACCATCATCCCGGCCGTCGCCACGGTTGTGTCGCTGCTCGGCACATTTGCCGTGATGTACTTGCTGGGCTTTTCGCTCAACAACCTGAGCCTCATGGCGCTCACCGTGGCGACCGGTTTCGTTGTCGATGACGCGATCGTGGTTCTGGAAAACACCAGCCGCCACATCGAAGCCGGCATGGATCGCTTCAGTGCTGCCTTGCTGGGCGCACGCGAAGTCGGATTCACCGTGCTGTCGATCAGCCTCTCGCTGGTGGCCGTCTTCATCCCGCTGCTGTTCATGGGTGGACAGGTCGGGCGGCTCTTTCGCGAATTTGCGGTGACGCTGTCGGCAGCCGTCATGATCTCGCTGGTCATCTCGCTCACCACCACCCCGATGCTCTGCGCATGGCTGCTGCGTCCGCATGACGAGCAAAAACCGCCGGGCCGCGTCTCGCGTGCCTTCGAGCGCGGCTTCAACTGGATGCAGCGCCAGTACGAACACAGCCTCGATTGGGCGCTGTCGATGCGCTGGCTCGTGCTGGCCATCCTGGTGCTGGTGATCGGATTGAACGCCTACCTGTTCACGATGATCCCCAAGGGCTTTTTTCCGCAGCAGGACACAGGGCAGATCCAGGGCGGACTGCGTGCCGACCAGAGCATCTCTTTCCAGGCCATGCAGGAAAAGCTCAGGCAGCTGGTCAACATCATCCGGGCCGATCCTGCGGTCGACACGGTGGTGGGTTTCACCGGCGGCGGGCGCGCGGGTGGCGGCTTTCTGTTCGTGAATCTGAAGCGCGGCGCAGACCGTACCGACAAGGGCCAGGCGGTGATTGCGCGATTGCGACCACAGCTCGCACAGATCACCGGTGTGAGCCTGTTCCTGAACCCGGTCCAGGACCTGCGCATGGGCGGCCGCCAGAGCAACAGCACCTATCAATACACGCTCAAGAGCGACAACGTCGCCGACCTTCGCAACTGGGCCGCGCGCCTGGCCGAAGCGATGAAGCAGCAGCCCGCGTTGACCGACGTGGACACCGACCAGCAGGAAAACGGCGTCGAAGTTTTCGTCGATGTGGACAAGGAATCGGCGGCGCGGCTGGGCATCAACTCGCGTGACATCAACAACGCCCTGTACAACGGCTTCGGCCAGCGGCAGGTCGCGACCATCTACGACGAGCTCAATCAATACCGCGTGATCATGGGTGTGGCACCGATGTACACGCGAAGCCCCGAAGCGCTGAAAGACATTTATGTTCCCGCGCGCGGCACGACCGGCAGCATCACCACGCCGCTCAATTCAACGACGTCGACAACCACCGCTACAACCACCACAGCCGCAACAGGCAGTGCGCCCATCAACCCGGGCCTGCGCGATCAGTCATCGGGGCAGGCCGTGGGCAGCAAGGCGACGACGATGGTGCCGCTGTCAGCCATCGCGAAGTTCAGCGAACGCCCCACCGCCAGTTCGGTGAACCACCAGGACGCCGAGCTCGCCACCACGATTTCCTACAACCTCGCAGAAGGCAGCAACCTGCAGGACGGCCAGGACGCAGTGCGGCAGGCAGAAGCGTCCATCAGCATGCCGATCAACGTGCGCGGCAGCTTCCAGGGCACGGCGCGGGCGGCGCAGCAATCGCAAGGCGAGCAGCCCATGCTGATCCTCGCGGCCATCGTCGTGATCTACATCCTGCTGGGCGTGCTGTATGAAAGCCTGGTGCATCCGATCACGGTGCTTTCAACGCTGCCATCGGCGGGCGTGGGCGCCGCACTGGCACTGCTGCTGTTCAAGATGGAGCTGTCCATCATTGCGCTGATCGGCCTGTTCCTGCTGATCGGCATCGTGAAGAAGAACGCGATTCTCATCATCGACTTTGCGCTCGATGCCGAGCGTTCGCGCGGCCTCTCGCCGTATGCCGCCGTGCGTGAGGCGTGCCTGCTGCGCTTTCGTCCGATCCTGATGACGACACTTGCCGCAGGCCTGGGCGCGCTGCCGCTGGCCATCGGCTTCGGCGAGGGCGCGGAGCTGCGCAAGCCGCTGGGCATCGCCATCATCGGCGGGCTGATCGCCAGCCAGGTGATCACGCTTCTCACGACACCGGTCGTCTACCTGCTGCTCGACAAACTGCGTCGCCGCAGCCCGCACGAACGCGAGCTGGGCCGTCACGCGCCTATTGCGGCCACCTCCGCCAGCCCCGCTGGAACATGACGCACATGAAATCACTTTCTCCTTCCTTTACTCCTTCCCGCCTTTCACTGGTCGTGCTCGCGCTGGTCCTGTCTGGCTGCGCCGTGGGGCCCGTTTATCAGGTGCCAACGGTCGAGACCCCGGTGGCTTTCAAGGAAGGCCGCGGCGAATGGGTCAGGGCCGTGCCCGCCGACATGCTGGAGCGTGGTCCGTGGTGGCAACTGTTTGAAGACCCGGTGCTGAACGACCTGACCTCGCGTGTGGAGGTCTCCAACCAGAGCGTGGCCGCCGCGGTTGCTTCGTACGCGCAGGCTCGCGCGCTGGTGGCCGAGCAGCGTGCTTCGCTTTTTCCGACGGTTAATCTCGATTCCGGCGCATCGCGCAGTGGCGGCGGCGGCAGCACGCCATCGCGCAGCAATTACAGCGTGGGCATAGGCGGCGCATGGGAGCCCGATGTGTGGGGCCGTCTGCGCCGGGGTGTCGATAGTTCGCGTGCGGGCGAGCAGGCCAGTGCTGCCGATCTTCAATCCGCGAAGCTATCGGCCCAGGGCGAACTCGCCATCAACTACTTCAACCTGCGCGAACTCGACGTTCAGCGCGAGTTGCAACTGCAGACCATCGCCGGCTACGAGCGCACCTTCAACATCGCGACCAACCGGTACAACGCAGGCATCGTCGCGCGCACTGACCAGTTGCAGGCCCAGACGCAGCTGATCAATGCGCGCGCCGAGATACTCACCATCGAGCGGCAACGTGCGGTGCTTGAACATGCGATTGCGGTGCTGATCGGCCAGGCGCCTGCCAACTTCACGCTGGCTCCGCGCACGACGTGGATGGGCGCCGTGCCGGATGTGCCTTTTGATGTGCCCTCAACGCTGCTGCTGCGCAGGCCCGATATTGCAGCAGCCGAGCGTCGTGCGGCGCAAGCCAATGAGCAGATCGGCATCGCGCAGGCGGCGCGGTATCCGAACATCCGGCTCTCGGGGCAGGTCGGCCTGGGCGCGGCCAGCATTGGCGACCTGTTCAGCGCATCGGCGCTTGCGTGGTCCATTGGCGCATCGCTGGCGCAGACGATCTTCGATGCAGGCGCGAATCGTGCGCGTGTCGACAGCGCCCGCGCGGGCTTGGAAGAAGCGGCTGCGCGGTATCGCCAGACGGTGCTGTCTGCCTTCCAGGATGTCGAGGACCAGCTGGTTGCATCACGCGTGCTGCAGCAGCAACTGGTGCTGCGCCAGCAGGCGGTGACGGCAGCGAACCTGGTCGAGCAGCAGGTGCTCAATCGTTACCTGGCTGGGCAGGTGAGCTACACCGAAGTCATCAATGCGCAAGTCACGGCTGCCAATGCGCGCCGCGCCGTGGTGACGGCGCAGTCTGACCGGCAAGTGGCTGCGGTCGCGTTGATCCAGGCATTGGGCGGCGGCTGGCGCGGACTCTAGGCAGGCAGCGGTGCAGGGTTGCAGGGCTGTAGGATTGGCGCAATGACGCTATCCGATATTTCCACTCCCGCCGCGCTGGTCGATACAGCGCGCATGCAAGCCAACATCCGGCGCATGCAGGACCGCATGAACGCGCTTGGCGTGAAGTTCCGTCCCCACGTCAAGACATCCAAGTGCGTCGAAGTGGTTCGTGCGCAAGTGGAGGCTGGCGCTTCGGGCATCACGGTGTCCACATTGAAAGAGGCCGAGCAGTTTTTCGCTGCGGGCATCACCGACATTCTTTACGCCGTCGGCATGGCGCCGAACAAGCTGGCACAGGCGCTGGCGCTACGCCGCAAGGGCTGCGACCTGAAGATCGTGACGGACAGCGTGGAGGGCGCGCAGGCGATTGCAGCGTTCGGCCGTGAGCATGGCGAAGTGTTCGAGACCTGGATCGAGATCGACACCGACGGTCACCGCTCGGGCGTCAAGCCTGAAGACGCTTTGCTGCTGGATGTCGGGCGCGCGCTGGTTGACGGCGGCGCAAAGCTCGGCGGCGTCATGACCCATGCGGGCGAGAGCTACAACTGCAGCACGCCGCACGCGCTGCGCAAGATGGCCGAGCAGGAACGCGCGGGCTGCGTGCGCGCCGCGCAGCGCCTTCGCGATGCTGGCTTGCCCTGCGCCGTGGTGAGCGTCGGGTCGACGCCGACTGCGTTGTCTGCCGAGCAACTCGAAGGCGTCACCGAAGTGCGAGCCGGTGTGTATGTGTTCTTCGACCTGGTGATGGCGAACGTGGGTGTCTGCACGCAAGACGACATCGCGCTGAGCGTGCTCACTACGGTGATTGGCCACCAGCGCGAAAAGGGCTGGGCGATTGTGGATGCGGGCTGGATGGCAATGAGCCGCGACCGGGGCACGCAATCGCAGGCGCATGACTACGGCTACGGGCAGGTCTGCGATGCGCAAGGCCGGCCCATGCAGGGGTTCGTGCTGAGTTCTGCGAACCAGGAGCATGGTGTGGTGACGGCGTCTGCTGGTGGCAACGTCGCATTGGATATAGCGGCAGTGCTGCCGGTCGGCACGCAATTGCGCATCCTTCCCAATCACGCGTGCGCCACCGGCGCGCAGTTTCCTGAGTACCACGCAGTGGGCACCGACGGTGCGACGACTGCGTGGCCTCGCTTTTACGGCTGGTGAATCTCATGGCAATCAAACCCACCCGCGTCAATCCGCCCACCATGGCCAAGCCGGGCGGCCACTACAGCCATGCGACGGTGGCCAACGGCTTCGTGTTCGTTTCGGGCCAGTTGCCGATACGGCCTGACGGCACGAAGTTGAGCGATGCCAGCTTCGAGATCCAGGCGGTGCAGGTACTGGCCAATGTGCAGGCCGCACTCGAAGCCGCCGGCAGCAGTGTGGACAAGCTGGTACAGGTGCGGGTGTACGTGGACAGCCTGGACAACTGGCCCGCGTTCAACGCGGTGTACGCCGGATGGGCCGGGTCGGCCAAGCCGTCGCGCGCGGTGGTGCCGACAGGGCCGTTGCACTATGGGTTCAAGGTGGAGGTCGAGGCGGTCGGGGTTTTGTGACTTTGAGGCGGCGCCATCTCTCAGGGCGCAGGCGTCTTGGGCCGGTAGTCGCAATACGCACTCACCGCACACTCCCAGCACTTCGGCGTGCGCGCGACGCACACATAGCGGCCGTGAAGAATCAGCCAGTGGTGCGCGTCGTGGATGAATTCGTCGGGCACGCGTTTGAGCAGTGCCAGTTCCACTGCTAGCGGGTCCTTGCCTGGGGCCAGCCCCGTCCGGTTGCTGACGCGAAAGATATGCGTATCAACCGCCATCGTCGCCTGTCCGAACGCCGTGTTCAACACGACATTGGCCGTCTTGCGACCCACGCCCGGCAACGACTGCAGCTCTTCACGCGAGCGCGGCACCACACCGTCATGCCGCTCGACCAGGATGCGACACGCTTCGATGAGGTGCTTGGCCTTCATGCGATAAAGGCCGATCGTCTTGATGTACGCCTCAAGCCCGGCTTGACCCAGGTCAAGAATCGCTTGCGGCGTGTTGGCAACTGCAAAGAGCTTGCGGGTCGCCTTGTTCACGCTCACATCAGTGGCCTGCGCCGACAAGAGCACGGCAGCCAGCAGCTCGAAGGGCGTCGTGAACTCCAGTTCGGTCGTGGGCAGCGGGTTGGCGGTGCGCAGCGTTTCGAAGAACGGGGTGATCAATTCCTTTTTCATGGCTGCAGAGTCTAGGCTGTGACAAGCGGGCATCGCCGGGCGGCGCAATAATCCACGCATGAACTTCGACTTCAACAACCCCTATCCCACCACGCGCCTGCCGGTCTTTGCGCGCAACATCTGTTCGACCTCGCACCCGCTCGGCTCACAGGCCGGCCTGCGGATGTTGCTCAAGGGTGGCAATGCCGTCGATGCGGCGATCGCAGCCGCTGCAGCGATGACCATCGTCGAACCTGTGAGCAACGGCCTGGGCAGCGACGCTTTCGCGATCATCTGGGACGGCAAGGAACTGCACGGGCTCAACGCATCCGGCACTGCGCCGCAGGCGTGGACGCCCGATTACTTCAAGCGCAAGTACGGCGCCGACCCGAAGCCGCCCAAGCGCGGGCTCGACAGCGTGACGGTTCCGGGCGCGGTTGCCGGCTGGCGGGCAATGAGCGACAAGTTCGGCAAGCTCCCGTTCGCTGACCTGCTGGAGCCGGCCATCGAGATCGCCGAGCGCGGCTACCTCTTGCCGGTGGTCGTGCAGCAGAAGTGGGACTCGGGCGCAAGGGAAATGAGCGACCAGCCGGGCTTTGCGCAAGCGTTCATGCCCCATGGCCGCGTGCCGAATGTGGGCGAGTTGTGGCAGTTCAAGGCAGCGGCCCGGGCGTTGCGCCTGATCGCGCAGACCAAGGGCGATGCTTTCTATCGCGGCGAGATTGCAGCGGCTCTGGAGAAGTTTTCCACGGCCAACGGCGGCAGCATGAAGGCCAGCGACCTGGCCGCCTACCAGCCCGAGTGGGTCAAGCCGCTCGCACGCAACTATCGCGGCTACACACTTCACGAGATTCCGCCGAACGGGCAGGGCATCGCTGCACTGATCGCGCTGGGCATCGTCGAGAAGTTCGACATCGCTTCGTACGCTGTGGACAGCGCCGATTCGCAGCACATCCAGATCGAAGCGATGAAGCTCGCGTTTGCGGACGTCTATCAATATGTGTCGGAGCCTTCGAGCATGACCGTCACGCCCGAGCAGATGCTGGACGACAGCTACCTCGCATCGCGCGCCCGCATGATCGACATGAAGCGCGCGCAGGATTTCAAGGCGGGCAATCCGGTCAAGGGCGGCACGATCTACCTCACGGCCGCCGACGAGAACGGCATGATGGTGAGCTTCATCCAGAGCAACTACATGGGCTTCGGCTCGGGTTGCGTGGAGCCCGACTTCGGCATCAGCCTGCAAAATCGCGGACACGGCTTCAGCATTGATGCAGGGCCCAACCAGGTGGCGCCGGGCAAGCGGCCCTTCCACACCATCATCCCTGCGTTCCTGACCAGGGACGGCCAGCCGGTGATGTCGTTCGGCGTGATGGGCGGCAACATGCAGCCCCAGGGCCATCTGCAGACGCTCGTTCGCATGATCGACTACAAGCAGAACCCGCAGGCTGCGTGCGACGCGCCCCGTTGGCGCTTCAATGCAGGGCTGGAGCTGAACGTCGAGCAGCAGATGGACAAGGCAGTGGTGGCGGAGCTCGCCTCGCGCGGCCACCAGATGGAAGTCATCAACGACAGCTACATGGACTTCGGCTCGGGCCAGTTCATCTGGCGTGCAGGCGATCCGTCTCGTGAGGGCTATGTCGCTGCCAGCGATTCGCGTCGAGACGGATTGGTTGCGGGGTTCTGACGGCGGTCGTCGCGGTATAACCGGCGGATGCTCATCCGCAACACCTTTGGCAACGCCTTTGCTTGCCTGTGCGCAATCCTGATTGCGTGCGCCGCTATCCCCGCTTCGGCCCAGACCCCGGTGCCGGTCGAGGCGTTCTTCCAGAACCCTGCATTCAGCGGCGGCAAGCTGTCACCCAGCGGCCGCCATCTTGCGATACGGGTAGCCGCGAAGAACGGCCGCTACCAGCTCGTCGTGCTCGACGTCGAAAAGCTCACCGCGAAATCGCTGGTCGCGCCGACCGATGCGGACGTGGACAACATCACCTGGATCAGTGACGACCGACTGGTGTTTTCCATCAACGACAAGGAAATGCCGCAGGGCCAGTCGTACCTGGCCAACGGGCTCTACGCGGTGTCGCGTGACGGCTCTGACTATCGCCAGCTCGTCGATCGTGAAATGCCGTGGCTGCGCGAGATCGGTGTCCGCGGCCGGATGCTCGACTTCTGGTCACGCCTGCTCGCGCCGACCTATGACGTGAACTCCGATGATGTGTTCGTCACGCAGCTGACCTGGAACAACAACCGCGAATTCGAGGCGCAGAACGTGCTGCGCCTGAACACGAAGACCGGCCAGACGGTGAGCTTCCAGCGTCCGGGCCTGACCTGGGGCTGGGTCATCGATCACACCAACACGCCGCGCGTGGCGACGTCGCATGAGAAGGGCCGGGGCGCTGTGCATGTTCTGGGCGCCGACGGCAAATGGGAAAGCCTGGCCGATTTCGACGCGTACACCGGCAGGGGCTTCACGCCCGTGGCCATGTCGCCCGACGGCTCGCTCTACGTGCGAAGCAATGCGGGCGGCGACACGGCTTCGCTCTATCGCTACGACCTCGTGAAGAAGGCGCTGGACCCGGAGCCGATCGTGTCGCTCAAGGGCTTCGACTTCAACGGCTCGCTGATCATGGGTCCCAAGGGTCTGCTGGGCGTGCGCTATGTCAGCGACGCAGCTGGCACGATCTGGTTCGATCCGCAGTGGAAGGCTGTGCAAGCCAAAGTCGATGCGCTGCTGCCCAACACCGTCAACCTGATGGAGATTGCGCGCCGGCCCGAAGTGCCCTTTGTGCTGGTGCATGCGTACTCCGATGTGGACCCCGGTCGCTACATCCTCTACAACTACGAGACCGGCAAGCAGACCGTGCTGGGCGCTGTCATGCGCGACATCGAGCCCAGGCAGATGGCGACCCGCGACTTCGTGCGCTACAAGGCGCGCGACGGCCTGGAGATTCCGGGCTGGCTCACCGTGCCGCGTGGCAGCAAGGGCAAAAAGCTGCCGCTGGTGGTACTGGTGCATGGCGGGCCCTGGGTTCGAGGCGGGCAGTGGAACTGGGACGCCGACAGCCAGTTCCTGGCATCGCGCGGCTACGCGGTGCTGGAGCCCGAGTTTCGTGGCAGCGCCGGTTTTGGCTGGAAGCACTTTCGTGCCAGCTGGAAGCAATGGGGCCTGGCCATGCAGGACGACATTGCCGACGGCGCACGCTGGGCGGTTGCGCAAGGCATAGCGGACCCCGCGCGGATCTGCATTGCCGGTGCGAGTTACGGCGGCTACTCGGCGTTGATGGGGCTGCTCAACGACCCCGATGTGTTCAAGTGCGGCGTCAACTGGGTCGGCGTGACCGACATCAGCCTGCTCTATCAACCCGGGTGGGGTGACTTCAGCATGGAATACAAGGCATACGGCATGCCCCGGCTGGTCGGCGACCTGCAACGCGATGCAGAGCAATTGAACAAGACATCGCCTCTGGTGCAGGCGGCGCGCATCAAGCAGCCATTGCTGCTGGCCTACGGCGGCGCCGACCGCCGCGTGCAGATCGTTCACGGCACGCGATTGCGCGACGCTGTCCAGAAGACCAATCCCAACGTCGAATGGGTCGAATATCTCGATGAAGGCCATGGCTGGCAGCTGGTGAAAAACCGGGTCGACTTCTGGACGCGGGTGGACAAATTCCTGCAAAAGAACATCGGCCAGCCAGCGCAGTAGAACTTTGGGACACAGGTGGCATGCGAACAAACGCACACCACCCTGCGGTCTAACACTCTGTTGCGCAGGGGTTAGCGAGAACCCCTAACGCATCCGGCTGTAACTCGCGTTACCGTCTGCGTTGGAGTAAACGGGGGATCTCATGAAAACAATCTGGATGGGCGCGGCGCTCGCTTTAGCCGCCATCGGCGCACAGGCGCAGTCGGACAAGTGGGTGATTGGCCAGTCGGCACCGCTGTCGGGCGGCAATGCGGTGTTCGGCAAGGACATCCGCGATGGCGCCAACGCCTATTTCGCCAGCGTCAACGCCAGGGGCGGCGTGCAGGGCAAGCAGATCGAACTGCTGTCACTCGATGACAAGAACGATCGCAAGATCGCCGGCGCCAATGCCAGGACACTGCTTGAAAACAAGAGCGTGCTCGCGCTCTTCGGGTTCGCTTCTGCAACGCTCAGCCTCGACGCCATCCCGCAAGCCGAGAAAGCCGATGTCGCGTTCTTCGCACCGTTTTCCGGGGCCAACCCCGTGCGGGTGAACAACCCGGTGCTCTTCACGGTGCGCGCGTCTTACGGTGAAGAGATGGAGAAGATCCTCAATTTCTGGATGAGCCTCGGATTGAAGAAGGTCACCGTCGTCCACTATGACGATGAGGTGGGCAAGCAGAATCTCGCAGTGGTCGAGCAGTACCTCAAGAAGATCAACCTCGCGCCTCAGGCGCTCGCCCTCAAGCGCAATGCGCCGGTGGGCAAGGCAGAAGTGGCGGCCATCATGGCGCATCACCCCGACCTGATCCTCACGACGGTGCTGTCCGGCGCGGCTGCGCAGATGCAGAAAGAAATGGTCGAAGCCGGGCGCGTGGTGCCGACATCGAGCCTGTCTTTCATTGGTGCGGATCAGTTCATCACGGCAGCCGGCGCGAGCGCCTCGGGCGTGTCGATCGCGCAGGTCGTGCCCAACCCCAACTCGAACGTGCCCGCCGTGCGTGAATGCGCCAAGGCGATGGAAGCAGCCGGCAGCAAGACGCCGATGAACAGCACGCAGCTCGAAGCATGCTTTGCTGCCAAGGTGCTGGTTGAAGGCATACGCCGTGCAAAGAAGCCTGTATCGGCCAGGACCGTTCTCGAGGCGCTGCAGAACCTGGGCACTTACGACCTGGGCGGACACAAGGTCGCTTTCGGGGCCGGTGCACAGCACGGCAGCAAGTTTGTCGACCTTGCGATGGTGACGCGCGAAGGCAAGTTGCTCAGCAGGTGAGTGTGAATAAGCTACTCATCCTTGTGTAACAGCGATGTTGCCCCTGCGGGGCACTCCTAGAATGGTTTACCAACAATAGCCATTCTTTCATGCTGCAACAACTCACGAGGTATCTCGAGCCACTGGCGCATCGGGGGCCCGCGACGGTGGTGCCATTCGAATGCCCGACCGAATACCAGCTGGAGTTGTCGCCCGACGTCGTTGTCTCGAAGTGGCTCGGCGCGCAGGATTTTCCGGTTGCGCCATGCGCGATCGGCGACGCATGGCAAGGCCAATATGGCGTTGGCCTGCAGGCGGGCGAATACATCCTCACGCCGCAGCTCAAGGTCAGCTCCGAAACCGTCCTGGCCCTTCTGGTCGTCGGGACGGCGTTCGGCAGCGCACGGGTCAACGTGGACTGGGCGCTTGCAGGTGGAGACCAGTGGCACACACTGACGACGGTAGGCCTGGCTGCCCCCTTGCTACACCAGCGGCTGGACATTTCGCTCGCCGCTTTGGCGGGGCATGAAGCGCGCTTTCGGGTGGTGTGCGCAGATGGCACGGGCGAACTGCTCAATGTGCTGATGCTGCGCATTTCGCCTTCTCACCGCATGGGCCGCATGAATGCGCTCGCGTCGTATGACTTCCGGCTGAAAACCGAGGTCGGCATTTTTTCCGGCAGTTCGTACAGTCACCAGATCTACGCCACCGGCAAGACTGCCGTCACCGGTTCGGGGAAGGTCGAGCTGTCCAGGTTCATGCCCGTCGCACGCGAAAACCGCTGGGTCGACGATTTGCGCGGACGGGTTGACAGGCGGCTCAAGACGCTCAAGCCCATGCCGTCGGAAGCCGCGTTCAGTTATTCCATGAGGGCCCTCGGCGCGCTCCTGCCGATGGAGGCGCCCGACTTCTTCGGGCGGGCCCTTGCGAAATCCAAAACAAGAAACAGGCTCAGGCCGCTTCGGATCCTGTCGATCCTGGCCGGCGCTGCGCGAGTGGAAGAGCAGTTGCTGTCGCACTGCACGAGCGCCGTGGAGCTGACGCTGCTCGACGCCAGCCCCGAGCTGATCCAGCGCGCCGCCGACCGGCTCGCCTCAGCCAAGCGCGACGTCAAGGTCAAGTGCCTGGTCGGCGACATCAACATGGGCCTGCCGGGCAAGGGCGAGTTCGACATCATCATGTGCGTGTCGGCCCTGCATCACGTGGCCAACCTGGAGCGCGTCTTCTCGCAGGTCAATGAACGCCTTGCCGACGACGGCGAGTTCTGGAGCATTGGCGAGCAGATCGGGCGCAACGGCAACCGGCTGTGGCCCGACACGTACAAGGTGGCCAGTGAATTGTTCGCGGGTTTGCCGCAGCGGTTTCGCCGCAATGGCCATACGGGTTCCATCGACACGGTGCTGAGCGATCGCGATTTTTCGATCGGCTGCTTCGAGGGGATCCGAAGCGAAGAGCTGGAGCCTTTGCTGGAAGCCCATTTCATTCCGGAGATGGTCTACAAACGCAACGCCTTCCTGTGGCGGCTGGTGGAGCTCACGTACGGCGACAACTTCGATCTCTCCAAGGCCGAAGATCTGCAGTGGATCCGGCGACTGATCGCGGCGGAGATCACCCATTGGGCAACGGGCGGGCGTTCGACGGAGCTTCATGGGGTGTATCGCAAGAAGACCGTTGGGAATTTCTGGCGGCGCTGAGATTCCTGCGGTTCAAGAAGGCTGTCATTGCGGACTTGATCCGCAATCCATGACTTCCTTCGGGCTTGATCCGCAATCCATCTTCGATCAGGCGCCGTTGCCGCTTCGCGGTGGATGCCGGATCGAGTCCGGCATGACAGCCTTCATGCAGCTTTCATGTCACGCCTGTCCCAACACCTACCGACGCCCGTCGTATTCGAACCAGAAACTTCCGCCGCCACTTGCAAAGCGGCCGTGCATGAAATCTTCAAGCAAGGGCTTGTTGAAGTGCTCGTTGTAGGCGCTGCCAAACAGAACACGCGCGCGCGGGTTGTCGGTGAGAAAAGCCAGCAGCAAATACTGTTCGGTCCAGTAGATGTGCATGTCGAGCAGCCAGGCCTGCGGCATGCCAAACGGCAGGAATACATCGTGCACATGTACCAGCACCTTTTTGCGAATGGCTGGTAAGAGGCGCAGGTAAATATGCAGGCAGTCGCTTCCCGACTTGACCGTATGCGTCGAGTCGATGAAGAGGATGTCGCCATCCTCCAGCATGTCGTTGAGCATGTCGGGCGTGACGTCCTGGGCGCGAACGGGGATGTGCTTGATGCGCCCCTCGGATGCGAGGCCGGTGATGAACGGACGCGGATAGGGCTCGATGCATCGCAGCGTGCCCGCGCCGTTTTTCTCCAGCGCCTCCATGGCGACCAATGACGAAAATCCGCTGCCGATTTCCACGACGGTTTTCGGCTTCGTCTTGCGCACGAACGCCCAGTACGACATCGAGTCGCTGAAAGAGAACTGGCTGTTCTTCCAGAAGTAAGAGCGGCAGGTTTCCTGGTCGCCTTCGAGTTCCGGCGTGAAGTCGGCCGACCAGGGCACCAGCTCGGCCAGTGTGCCCCGCATCGTCTGCGGATCGAAGATGCTCTCGTCCAGATAAGGAACCGCGCCTTCTACGTATTCGTAGGACTCGCGCACCTCGGCAATCGATGGAATGCTGGAGTAGAAATTGGCGGGAATCACGTTGATTCCGGCTCCCTGTATCAGCTCCCGTTCTTCCCGCGGGCCCCACAGAAGCCGCTTCAGGATCGGCATGCCGATCTTCAAATTCAAACTGCCCATCGAATCCCCTTGTTCGCCTGATTCTAGGCCGAGCGTGCGCCCGAAAAGATCGAACAGGCGCTCCCAGTGCCGCTCTGCGCTGGCCTCGTCATAAACGCCCGCCCGCTGCGGAAACACAAAACCGTGCTGCGCGCCGCCGTACCACTCGATGCGGTAGTTGACACCGCCTTGCTTCATGGCTGCTTCGAGCGCGTCGATGTGCGCGCTCGGCGCCCACTTGTCGATCTCGGCGCAGCCCACATAGGTCTCGCACTTGATGGTGGATGCGACCCGGTGCGGCGAATCGGGGCGATCCGTCATCATCTGCGCGCCATGAATCGACGCGATGCTGGCGAAGCGATCCGGGAATGCTGCGGCCGCGTGCACGACAAAGGGGCCGCTCATGCAATAGCCGACAGCGCCGATGCGCTTGCCATCGGCTTCGGGTTGCGCATCGACAAAAGCCAGCAGGGCCGCCGTGTCGCTCACCGCCATGGCATTGGTGGTGGCATCCATGTGCCCGAACATCACGGCCATGCTCTCTTCGGTTCGCTCGCGCAGCCAGAAGTCACGCGTGCGGCGGTAGTAGAGGTTGGGCAGCACCACGTAGTAGCCGCCCGCCGCAAGCCGCCTGGCCATGTCGTGCAGTTCCTCCCGCTTGCCGGGTGCGTCCATGTAGAAGAGCACCACCGGATGAGGTCCGCCCGACTCGGGGTACGCGACGAAGGAATTCATCTCGCCGTCGGCCGTGGCGATATCCAGGTGTTTCTCGATCATGGGCACTGCATTCGGAAGGAAGCACGCATTCTGCCCTGTCAGGCAGGCCCGCCGCGCGCTACCACTGCGAATCGGGGAGGTCTTGCGCGGTGGTCAGCGGCGCGCCAGGTGCGCCGTGCGTGCCCGCGTTTGGCAGGGGCTGCGACAGGTACAGCCGGATGCCCAGTGCATGAAGCACCTGCAGCATCTGTTCGCAGCTGACGAGACCTGGAAAATTTTCGATCTGGGCCATGCGCGACTGCTTGACGCCCACGAGGGTGCCGACCTCAGCCTGGGTCAGGCCCAGGGCGACGCGAGTCGTCCTGACCAAGCCTGACAGTTCAGCGGAGCTTTGGATCTGGATGAGTTTGGGGATTTTCATGGGTTTGGTTCAACGCGCAGTTGCGGCCTGAATGAAATTGAAAGTTCTCAAATAATACTGTCGATCCGAGATGTTTTACGTACTTTTTATCTCATTCGATGTGCGGCCCGGGTTTGGCTACCATTGCAATGCAACAACACCCCAAGCGCCAACACATGTCATCCCAGCCTCACCCGTCGCTGCCCTACGCGGCACGCCTGAACAACGTCGAAACCTCGGCGATCCGCGAGCTGTTCAAACTCCTGGGCAAGCCCGGCATCATTTCGTTTGCCGGCGGCTTTCCGGATGCGGCGCTGTTCGATGTGCAGGGCATGCGTGAGGCCGTGAACAAGGCGCTGGACGAAGAGCCGGGCCCTGCGCTGCAGTACGGCGCGAGCGAGGGCTACGACCCGCTGCGAATGCAGCTGGCGCAGTTCATGGCCGCGACCGGCATCGAGGTCAAGCACGACGGCCTGATCGTGACCACTGGCAGCCAGCAGGCGCTCGACCTGATCGGCAAGACCATGATCGATCCCGGCGACAAGGTGATCGTCGAAGGCCCCACGTTTCTGGCCACGATCCAGTGCTTTCGCCTGTATGGCGCAGACCTGGTCAGCGCGCCGGTCGATGCCGATGGCGTCAGGGTCGATGAGCTGGAGCGGCTGATCGAAGAGCACAAACCCAAGCTCGTGTACCTGATTCCCACCTTCGGCAATCCGAGCGGCGCGACGCTCAGCCTGGCGCGCAGGAAGCGCGTGCTCGAGCTGGCCGTGAAGCACAACGTGCTGGTGGTCGAAGACAACCCCTACGGCGACCTTTACTTCGGCAAGGCGCCGCCGCCGAGCCTGCTCGCCCTGAGCAGCGAAGTCCCCGGCAGCCGCGACCTGATTGCCTATTGCGGCAGCCTGAGCAAGGTGCTCAGCCCCGGCCTGCGCGTGGGCTGGATGGTGGCGCAGCCCGAGCTGATGGCCCGGTGCGTGATGTGCAAGCAATTCAACGACGCCGCGACGAGCACATTGGCACAGGCGACTGCAGCGCAATACCTCAAGGCCGGGCGCATGCCGCAGGCGCTGGACAAGGTGCGCAAGGTGTACGCCGAAAGAGCAGATGCGATGGGGCAGGCGCTGCGGCGCGAGCTTGGCGATGCGGTTGAATTCACTGCGCCCCAGGGCGGCCTCTTCATCTGGGCCCGGTTGACCGGGGCGGGCGGCAAGATCGCTGACGCAGGCGAGTTTGCGAAGCGGGCCATCGAGCAGGGCGTGGCCTTTGTGCCGGGCGCACCGTTCTTTGCGAAGGATGCGGACAAGAGCACCTTCAGGCTCAGCTTCGCGACCGTGGGTATAGACAGGATATTGGACGGGGTGGCCAGGCTTGGCAAGGCGCTTTGATGAACAATGCTGCGATGACTGCCGTCCTCGATCTTTGCTCCGCGCTCGCGCAACTGCCGGTGGCTGCGGGCACGCTGCTGATCGAAGAGGGCGTGCCGATGGGGCGCATCTATGTCCTGAAGCAGGGCTCGTTCGACGTCATTCGCAACGGGGTGCGCATCGTCACCATCACCGAGCCGGGTTCCTTTCTCGGTGAAATCTCCGCGCTGCTGGGCACCGCACCCATGGCCGACGTCATCGCCACGGCTGACAGCGTGGTGCATGTCATCGAAGATGCGCAAGCCGCGACCCATCGTGACCCGCAGATCACCTACGCCATCGCGCAGTTGCTGGCGCGCCGCCTGCAGGCCGTCACTTCGTACCTCGTCGATATCAAGCGCCAGTACGAAGGCACCGACACGCACCTCGCGCTGATGGACCAGGTGCTGGCCAACCTCATGACGATCCAGCAGCCGCGCGCTGACAACGGCTCGCGCGGGTCGGAGCGCGCGGACGTACCCGACTACTGAGGTTCGGGCAACAGCGACCGTTCCTCGACGCCTTCCATCGTGATCCATCGTGCCACGGCGGCATCAAAGTCGATTTCGATGCGCGCAGGCACATCGCCGATCTGGTTGCCTGCGTTGAAGAGCCAGGTCTGGCCCACCTTGTCGGCCCAGGAGCCGCCGTTCCGGTAGGGCGCTTCGTGGATGTGGCCACAGAGCACGGCGGTGGGTGAGTGCCGCGCGATCAGCTCGGGCAGGGCGTCGTCGCCGAAGTGGCGCTTGCCCGTCCAGCTGAGCGGCCCGACCGGCGGGGCGTGATAGACCCAGACCCACTTGTGCGACGGGTGTGTGCGCTGCCTGGCCGCTTCGTCCAGCATCCGTGCCAGGTCTTCGCGCGAATGCGGGCCGTCCCACCAGGGGCAGACGGTGAAGAGCGTGTCACCGATATTGACCGTGTCGCCATCGACCGCCAGCGCAGCACTTCGCAGCGGGGCGAGCCAGCTGGCGGTCTTTTCACCGTCGGGCGTGCGTGCGTTGAGGTCGTGGTTGCCCGAAGACGCCAGCAGGTGAGTCCTGGCGGACACCGCCGTCAGGCTCGCCGACAAGGCGGCGATCTGCACGCCTTCGGACACAGCCGACGAGATATCCATGTGGTCGCCGGCAATCACGACGGCGTCGAAGCGCGGGGCCGCGGCGATCAACCAGTCGTAATGGCGCAGGCGATAGTGCAGGTCAGAGGTCTGGAGAATTTGCATGCTGCAGGCTCAAGCAATCGTCGGGCCATGCGCGCGTGGCAGCGATTTTTTTCCGGGATCAGCGCTGGCCGTGCTGCATGCCGTCGAACAGGTCCCGGTACTCGGCCGGCTGCGAGCGCCAGTACTGTTTGGGGGCGAAGACATGCGCGCCGAGTTGAGCGGCTGCGTGCCAGGGCCAGCGCGGGTTGTAGAGAATGGCGCGGGCAAGGGCCACCGCATCTGCCTTGCCCGATGCAATGATCTCTTGTGCCTGCGCGGGCTCGGTGATCAGACCCACTGCGATGGTCGGCAGTCCGGTTTCAGCCTTGATGCGTTCGGCAAACGGCACCTGGTAGCCCGGAGCGACCTTGATTTTCTGCGCAGGCGAAACACCGCCGCTGGACACATGGATGCCGGCGCAGCCGCGTGCCTTGAGTTGGCGGCCCAGCGCTATCGTTTGCTCCAGGTCCCAGCCGCCTTCCACCCAATCGGTGGCCGAGACGCGCATCCACACCGGCTTGTCCGCCGGAAAGGCGGCGCGCACCGCGTCGAAAACTTCCAGCGGGAATCGCATGCGGTTTTCCAGGCTGCCGCCGTATTCGTCGGTCCGCTTGTTGGCGATGGGCGACAGGAACTGGTGCAGCAGGTAGCCGTGCGCGCCATGCACTTCGATGCCATCGAGCCCCAGGCGTGCCGCGCGTTCGGTCGCACGCACGAAGTCGGCTTTCACGCGCTGCAGGCCTGTGCGCTCGAGTGCGGCTGGGGCGATTTCCGTCTGCGCATGCGGCACGGCGCTCGGCGCCTCGGCCAGCCAACCGGTGGGTTCACCGGGTGCGATCTGCGCGCCGCCATTCCACGGGGCCTGGCTCGAACCCTTGCGCCCTGCGTGCGCCAACTGGATGGCGATCGCAATCGGTGAATGGGCACGGATCGATTGGACGACCCGGGCCAGTGCGGCTTCGTTGGCGTCCGAATACAGGCCCAGGTCTGCGGGAGTGATGCGACCGACAGCCGAAACAGCGGTCGCTTCCAGAATGAGCATCGCTGCGCCCGACAGCGCGAGGTGCCCCAGGTGGATCTGGTGCCAGTCAGTGGCTGAGCCCTGGTCGGCCGAGTACTGGCACATCGGCGCGATCACGATGCGATTGGAAAGGCTCAATCCGCCCAGGACCCAGGGCTCGAACAATCTGCTCATCTTCAAACTCCATGTTGGAGATGGAGGCTAGCAGCTTATGAATTGTCGGGTGCAGCGTCCTGCCGCAGTTCGGCCTGCTGCGCCATTGAACTTGGGGGCCTGAAGTTTCTGCGGGCCAGATCTTCAACCTGCAGGATCGTCACGTCAGCCACGTCGATGCGGTCCTGGTGCGTGGCTCTATCTTCCGTCGAGAGGTCCCTGCGGCCAAGCGCCTGTTCGCTGGCGTACTTGAAGTCGGTTGCCGTACGCCATCGCTCGGCCAGCAGCTTTGCCCGCTCTGCGGGAACGCCGTTATTTTCGAAAAGCCTTTGCAGGTGCGCCTGGATTCGGCCGTTGTCCCCCTTGCGAATGGCTTCCTGCGAATACCTGTTTGCTGCGGCTGCCTGTGTGGCGATGCCGCGTTGCGCCGGCGGGAGATTGCCGTTGCGCTGGAACTTGCTGTTGATGTTGTCCATGCCAAATGAAGCCGGATGCCAGTGGCGTGCGGTGCACTGTTCTCACTGCGGACTCCCCGTGAACAATTGGTAACGCGGCCCTGCGTTGCGTTCCACCGGTATCAGGGCTTGCGCTCTTGAATCTGCACGCCAATTTGTTTCTGATGGCGTGCTCACCACAAAGGCATCCATGAACCACGACGTGACTTCTACTTTGGCACTCACCCGCAGACGCCAGGCCGTATCCGCCATCCTGGCCGTTGCATTGGTATTGGCCTGCGGCGCTGCATCGGCGCAGGACTATCCCAGCAAGCCGGTCAAGCTCGTGATTCCTTTCCCGGCTGGCGGCAGTTCCGACGGCATCGGCCGGCAGATCGCCGAGAAACTCGGACAGGTGCTCAAGCAAACCGTCGTCGTGGAAAACAAGGGCGGCGCCGGCGGCATGATCGGCGCGGACTTCGTCGCAAAATCCCCGCCCGACGGCTACACGCTGGTTCTGGTCGATGTGTTTCACACCAGCACGCCCATCTACACGCGCAAGATGCCCTACGACGCGGTGAAGGACTTCACGCCCATCTCCCTCATCGGCCGTTCACCCGCTTTCCTGGTGTCCCACCCCGGCTTCGAGGCGAAGACAGCGAAGGACACGCTCGCGTTCGCCAAGGCGCAGCCGGGCAAGATGTCCATGGCGATCGCAGGCACCGGCAGCGTGGTGGTCGATCTGTTTCGCGCGCGAACGGGGCTCAAGTTCGTGAGCGTGCCGTATCGCGGCTCATCGCCCGCCCTGGTCGATCTGATGAGCGGCCAGGTGAACGTGATGATCACGACGATGGCAAGCGCCGGGACCCAGGTCAAGTCGGGCAAGCTGCGCGCGCTCGCAGTGACGGGCGCAAGACGCAATGTCGATTTTCCGGATGTCCCCACCTTCGCTGAACTGGGCGTCAATGGCATGGACTACGAGCAGTGGTTCGGCGTGATGGGCCCGGCCAACATGCCACGGCCGGTGGTCGACAAGCTGGCATCGGCGATGGAGCAGGTGCTGGCCATGCCGGATGTGCGGGAGCGGCTTGTGGGCATGGCGATGGATGTCGCAGTTGCGGGCCCGGTCGAGATGAAACGCAAGGTCGAAGGCGATGCGCAGCAGTGGGTCAAGCTCGCCCAGGAGCTGGACATCAAGCCGCTGGACTAGCTAGTGGCCGAAGCGCGCCTTCATCGCTGAATCGATCTGCAGCAGGGTCAGGGCCCTGGCCGGGCTGCCCGTCGCACGCAGTTGCACATGCGGCCAGTCCTTGAACCGGGGCCATAGCCCACCTGCAGTCAAGCCCATCGCTGCTGCAGCATCGGCGTAAACGCGGTAGCCGTTGCGGCCCTTGATGAGGGTGCGGGTCGACCACTGCGCCTTGCCCCCGACCACCCAGAAAACATCGACGGCTTCGCCCCACTGGTGCCATGAGTAGCCCGGCGGGGCGTCGGTGACGTGGTCGCCGTTTTGCGGCCCGGCCTTGCGCAGGCACGACGCCAGAAAATTCGCGCCTGCGGCATCGAAGGCCGCGATCTTTGCCTTGATCTCTTCGATGGGCCGTGATTGCCGCCAGAGCCTGGCCTGCTCGATGGGGCTGCGCATGCCTGCATAGGGGCGCATCTCGTAACCGAGCGAGCTGCACTTTTGCAGCAACCTGGTGACCTGCGCGGCAAACGCGGGGTCGAGAAGATTCAGGTCGATGGCCATCGTGAGTCAAATATACGGGGCCAGGCCGGCTCGCGCAAAATATTGCCGATGAAATCGCGATCAACCTCTGGCGGCCTTGTTTATTCCACCGACGCTGGCCGCATGTGCCCCGTGTGCCGCAACTCGGTCGACCGCTGCGGCTGCAAGAAAGCCGCTGCCGTGCCTGCGGGCGACGGCATCGTGCGCGTCTCGCGCGAGACCAAGGGGCGCGGCGGCAAGGCCGTCACGGTGGTGAAGGGCGTCGCGCTGGCAGAGGCGGACCTGGTCAAGCTCGCGCAGCAGCTCAAGGCGTCATGCGGCTCGGGCGGTACGGTCAAAGACGGCGTGATCGAAGTGCAGGGCGATCACTGCGACAAGGTCGTGGCGCTGTTGACGGCGCAAGGACACAAGGTCAAGCGCGCAGGAGGCTAGGCTCAGGCCTGCATCGACGCAAGCAGCGCTTCGAGTGCGGCGATATCGGCAGGCTTGACCATGTGGTGGTCGAAGCCCGCGTCGCGCGCCCGGCGACGGTCGTCGTCCTGGCCCCATCCGGTCAGGGCGACGAGCTTGGTGGTATCGCCCGGGTAGCGCGTGCGAATGGCCTGCGCGACTTCATAGCCGCTCATACCCGGCATGCCGATATCGAGCAACACGACTGAAGGCCGGTAGTCCTGGAAGGTGGCAAGCGCCTCCAGCCCGTCGCGGGCCGTGCGCACGTCGGCGCCCAGCAGTTCCAGGATCTGGCCCATGGTGTCGCCTGCATCATGGTTGTCGTCAACGACGAGGACGCGCGTTTTGTCGAGTGGCATATGTATAGGTGAAGATTGTGTCGTGGATTGCGGTGGGACCGCAGGGGCCGTATCGAATGGCCCTGCCAATGGAACGCGCAGCACGAATTCGCTGCCTTTGCCCGCGCCGTCGCTGCGCGCATCCAGCGTGCCGTCGTGCATGGCGGCAAGGCGCCGCGACAGCGCCAGGCCGATGCCCAGCCCACCGTGGCCGCCGGTGACGCCCGCCACGTTCTGGTCGCCGCGATTGAACATTTCGAAAAGCCGCGCCTGGGCCCCCGCGCTGATGCCGGGGCCGTTGTCGCGAACGCTGATGACTGCGTGGCCCGCTTCGCTTCGAACCGTCACCGCAATCTGGCCGCCGCCGGGCGTGTACTTGGCCGCGTTGTTGAGCAGGTTGTCCAATATCTGCGACAGCCGCACCGCGTCACCATCGAGCCACATGGCCTGCGTGGGCAGGTCAACCGACAGCGTGTGGCCGGCCGCCTGTATGAGCCCTTCACTGGCCTCCAGCGCGTTGCGCACCACATCGGCGACGCAGACCCGGTCCTTGCGCAGCGACAACAGGCCCCGGTTGATTCGCGAGACTTCCAGCAGGTCATCGACCAGCCGGACCACATGGTTGATCTGGCGTTCCATCATCGAGTGGATAGGCGCCGACTTCGGATCGCCCGCACCCATGCGCAGCAGCGCGATCGAGTTGCGCAGCGGTGCAAGCGGGTTGCGAAGTTCGTGCGACAGCGTGGCCAGGAAGTCGTCCTTGGCCCGGTCGGACTCGGCAAGCTTTTGCGCCTGTTCGCGCATGGCCTGCTCGGCGGCCTGCCGGTCGGTGACATCGCGGGTGGTGCCCGCGATGGCGACGACGCGCCCGTCGGGGCCGATGACGGGCGCGAAGATGTAGTCGTAGATCCGCCTGCCGTCCGTGCCGTTGAAGGGGACCTCGCCACGTATGGGCATCCGCGTTGCCTTGACCTGCTCGATTTCGCGGTCGTGCATGGCCGCGTGCCACTCTTCGTAGCCCAGCTCGCGCAGTTTCTTGCCGTAGAAATCGTTGGTGCCCCACATCTTCAACAGGGCTTCATTGGCGTAGATGAAGTGGTGGTCCAGGTCGAACACATAGACCAGGTCCGGCGTGCTGTTGAGCACGGTCTCGTAGATGCGGCGCTGCTTCTCGGATTCGGCGACCAGGCGCGCGCGTTCGACCAGGACCTCGACTGATTCACTGTTCGCATGGGCGCTCGCATCGACGACGCGATGAACCACATATTGCACCTTGCCCTGGGCGTCCAGGACAGGCGCATTGACGGCGGCCCACCATTTTTCCTCGAACGCGTTGCTGTCGGGCGCTCGAACGTCATAGCGTTGCAGGGGCATCTCGTCGGGCAGGCCGGTGTCGATCACCCGCTGGAACGATTGCTCGACCCTGGAGGCACCGGCGCTGCCGGAGGTCTGGATGCTTTCGGGAAAAACCTCGAATGCGGGCTGGCCGAAGATGGAGGTGTCCGAGTGCGTCGCGTGAAGGTATTCCTGGCTTGCCGCCACGATGATGAAGTCCGGGCCCGGTTCCAGCACGAGGAAGAGGCCGGGCAGGGTACGAAAGAGGCGCTGGATGTCGTCGCGGGTCACGTCAGGCGGCATCGGGGCCGGATTATTGAGCCCCGTAGGTTAAGGCACAGCTGCGCGCAACGCTGTAGGACGGGGCTTACTCCTGCCCAAAGAGTTTCTGGCGGAGCGTTCCGCTGGCGTAGCCCGTCTTGAATGCGCCACGTTCCTGCAATTGCGGTACGACAAAAGTAATGAAATCATCGAAGCATTCGGGCACGACGGTGCGCGACAGATTGAAGCCGTCCACATCCGCGCTTTCGCACCACTCGATCATCTGCCCGGCAATCGCCTCTCCGCTCCCCACCCAGGGTGCCTGCCGGCTGCCCAGCACCAGTTGATCCAGCAGCTTGCGGCGTGTCCACTGCGGGCCTGCGGCCCGGGTCATCGCCTCGACATTGGAGACGATGGCGTTGCTCTTGCCGGTGTCGATCGGCTCGTCGATATCGTATTTGCTGAAGTCGATTCCCAGCGATGCGGCCGCGTGCACCAGCGCGGCTTCGGAGCTGGCATACCGCTCGTAGTCCCTGAACTTTTCCTGCGCCTCTTGGTCGGTGCGGCCGGTGATGATGGTCGCACCCAGAAAGACCTTGATGGCGTTGGCCCGCCGGCCCTGCTCGACGGCCTGCGCGCGCAAGCCTTCGACAATCTTCTTGACTGCCGGCTGGCTCTGGCCGTTGAGGAACACGCACTCGGCATGGGTGGCTGCAAAGCGCGAGCCGCGCGCAGAAGCGCCGGCCTGGTAGAGCACCGGCGTGCGCTGCGGCGAGGGCTCGCTCAGGTGCATGGCATCGACCTTGTACTGCTTGCCCTGGTGGTGAATCATGCGCACCTTGGCGGGGTCGGCGTACTGGCCCGTTTCGCGATTGCGCTCGACCGCATCGCTGTCCCAGCTGCCCTCCCACAGCTGGCGAACCAGTTGCATGTATTCATCGGCCATGTCGTAGCGGTCGTCGTGCGCCATCTGCCCAGTGAAGCCGGCCGCGCGCGCTGCGCTGTCGAGATACCCTGTGACGATGTTCCAGCCGATGCGGCCTTTGGTGAGGTGATCGAGCGTGGACATGCGGCGCGCGAACATGAACGGCTGCTCATAGGTGAGGTTGGCCGTGACGCCGAAACCCAGGTGCTCGGTCACTGCGGCCATGGCCGGGATGAGCATCATCGGATCGTTGACCGGCACCTGCACCGCATGGCGCACAGCCGCATCGGGGCTGCCACCGAGCACGTCATACACACCCAGCACATCGGCAAAGAAGATGCCGTCGAACAGGCCCGCCTCCAGCCGCCGTGCGTAGTCGGTCCAGTAATGGATGTCGGTGTAGCGCATCGACTGGTCGCGCGGATGCGTCCACAGGCCCTGCTGAATGTGGCCGACACAGTTCATGTCGAAGGCGTTGACGTGGATCTGGCGTGGCATGGGCTCTTTCATCCGGGCGCGCGAGGGATTCAGCGCGTGATGAACACAAGCGTACCCCACGACAGCACCGAGACGGGCGTGGCGGCGACCTTGCCCCCTTCGTTGTCGTTTCCATCTCGCTGGCGGACGTTCTGCAAAAGCATGTGCACCTTGCCGTGCAGCCGCCACTGCTGCGCATCCACCGAGGGCTCCCATGCGCCCACCGAAGCGTCGGTGAGCTGGGTCCAGATCCACCGGGGCCGTTCAACATCGTTGCATGAGACGGCAAACACATGTTCACCGAGTTCGTCGTCCCGATAGATCATGTGCAGCTCGTTGCCGCCGTGACTCGACCGGCGCGCGACGATGGCGGCGCGCGAGATGGGCGGGTGCTTCGTCGCCTTTCCGTGAAGGGAAAATGCAGCGCGGCGCCGGGTGATCTGCGAGACCGACCATCCGATGCCGTCGTGACGGACGAGGTGGAACTGCGGTACATCGGTGCCGGGCGGCGCCCAGTAAGAAACCAGGCACGGCCTGCCGTCTGCATCGGCCGTGAGGGCAGGCGGGTTCATCAATGAATGGTTCTGCGGCAGTCGCAGCGCGTACTCTGCGGTCTGGCTGGTGATCGGCATCTGAAGCGGTTGACCACGCGTTGTGGACCAGGTCTCTCCGAAATCGCTGGAGCTGGCATAGCAAAGGTCGTGATTGCTCGCCACGTCTGCGTTGTCCCGCCAGTTCCATGCCAGGTGCAAGGTGCCCGATTCATCCAGATGCATGGCCGCGTAGGCGCTGCCCGTGCCTTCGCCACTGACGACGGCGCGATGCACCTGGCGCCATCGCCTGGTCGCAAGGTCGTATCGATTGAGGACAAGCACCGCGTTGCGGGGCGCGCCATGGCGATAGAAAAACAGCAGGCCGCCATCGGGCAGGCGAAGAAAGGCGGGATAGGTGACGCGCTGCTCGTTGCTGCGTGTCATCGGCTCGGGCGCACTCAACTCCAGCGCGCCCGGCGCGACGCCCCGCGCGTAGTTCAGGGGGCTGCAGTGATGGTCCCAGGCGACGTGGAGATAACCGTCGCCATCCACCGCGATCACCGCTGTGTCGTGCGCATCGTTCACGCGGCCGGTGTGCGGTGTTCGTGACAGATCCCAGTGCGATTGGCCCAGCAAACGCCGCGCGATGACCAGATGGCCGGTGGCGTCGTAGAAAACGGCCCACTGGTGCTCGCCGCTTGTCACCAGGGTATTGCACTGGTTCGCCAGCACATTCACAGAGCTGGCGGCCCAGCCTTCATCAGCAATGAAAACAACTTCACCCGTCATGAGTCGCGGGCGCTTAAAGCAACTCGTGGAAGAAGTAGAAACCCTGCTCCTTGGCCTTGAGCCAGAGACTGCGCTTTTTCCATTCTTCCAGCTTCACTTCTTCCGCGCGCTTGACGTATCGCTCGAAGACGGCGTCGAGCTGCCGGGTGACGTTTTCGTCATTGATCGCCAGCGTGATCTCGTCGTTGGTCTCGAACGAGCGGCTGTCGAAATTGCTGGAACCGATGGCGCTCCAGACACCGTCGACCGTCATGATCTTCTGGTGGAGCAGCGTGTGCGGATACTCAAACAGCCGCACGCCGCACTTGAGCAGCTTTTCAAAGTTGCGATGCCCCGCGTGCTGGACCATGGGGTTATCCGAGCCGCCGGTGGAAGGCATCAGCACCCGCACATCGACACCGCGCTTGACGGCCTCGCCAAAGGCTTCGATGGCCTCGGCTTCCGGGATGAAATACGGGTTCTGGATCCAGATGCTCTTGCGCGCCAGGCAGATCGCGGTGTGGTGCAGGATCTTGATGGTGGGCGCCGAATTCTCCGGCTTTGCGAACACGGCGTGAATCGTGACATCGCCGGCCTTTTCGATTTCAGGAAAGTAGTCTTCCCCCACGAAAATCTCGCCGGAAGTGCCCACCCAGTTTTCGCTGAATGCGCCCTGGATGCTGTGCACGATGGGACCGTGCAAGCGCACGCTGACGTCCGAGAAATGCTTGCCGTCCTCGGCGTCGCCCAGCCACTCATCGACCACGCAGTGACCACCGACGAAGGCTTCCTTGCCGTCAATCACGACCAGCTTGCGGTGGTCGCGGTCGTTGAGCACGCCCAGGTTGCGCAGTGAGGTCTTGTGGAACATCTTGACGCGGGCACCGGCGTCGCGCATCAGCTGGACCGAAGCTTCACCGACCTTCTTGGACCCGTTGCCGTCGAGCAGCACGCGCACCTTGACACCAGCGCGCGCACGCCCGGCCAGGGCCTGAGCCATGCGCGTGCCGAGCTCGCCTTCCTTCCACAGGAAGGTTTCGAAGTGGACGGATTTTTCCGCCGTATTGATACGGTCAAGGAGCACGTCCCAGAACGCGCCGTTTTGCAGGACTTCAACCGAGTTGCCCCCCAGTGCGCTACCCAGCGTCAGCCCGGACAACGATGGCACGAGCCTGTCGATGCTTTCGTCGCACTCGATACACAGGTTCGGGTCGCGGTGGCGGCGTATCGACCAGATCGTGAGGATGAGCACCGCGATGAGGGCCAGGACCCCCAAACCAATCCAGAGAGAAATATGCATGGGCGCCATTCTGGGCGTCGCTGCAGAGCCACGGGGTAGGAAGAAGCCGTCATTTGACGCGCCGCATTGAACTAAAGTGGCTCATGGGCAGGTTGATGTCCCTGGCGAAAGGACCTTTGATGAAGAAATCGTTGATAGCCGCTGCCATGTCCGTGGCCGCTCTTTCGGCCAGCGCGGCCGAGCGCGCCATTGAAGCCGAAGTGGTCGTTGCCGCGCCAGTCGAAGCCGTCTGGCAGGCATGGACCACGTCCGAAGGGATCAAGACTTTCTTTGCACCCGACGCGAAAGTCGAACTCGCGGTCGACGGCCCGTTCCAGATCTATATCAACCCGTACGCGCCGCCGGGGCTCAAGGGCGCGGACGACATGCGCATCCTCGCCTTCCAGGAGAACCGGATGCTGACCTTCACCTGGAATGCGCCGCCGCACCTGGCGCAGGCGCGCAGGCAGCGCACGGTGGTCATTCTGAGGTTCGAGCCTGACGGGGCCGCCACACGCGTTCGCCTGCACCACGTGGGGTGGGGCGATGGCGGCGAATGGGACAAGACCCATGACTATTTTTCACGTGCCTGGCCCCAGGTGCTGGCCAGCCTGAAAAAGCGTTTTGCCAGCGGACCCGTCGACTGGACCGAGTGGCTGGAACGCATGAAGAAGGCTTCATGAGAAGGCCGTGAAGGCGATCCGCGTCCTCGCCACTGCCGCACTGGTTTGTGCGGTTGGGCCTGCGCTTGGGCAAGCACCTTCTGCCTCCCTTGCTCCTGCCCCTTCGCTATCGCTGGCTCCGCAGCTCGATGCGCAGCTGCTGCCCCTGGCGCAGCAGGAAGCACCGCAGGTTGTGGACACGCTCAGGCTGCTCACCTCGTTTGATTCGGGTTCGGGACAGGCGCAAGGACTTGGCGAAGTGGTGGCTGCCATTGCGGCGATGGCGCAAGGCATGGGCGGCGAAGTCGAGCGCATTCGACCCGCCGACGGCGTGGTGGGACCCAACCTGGTGCTCACGTTCAAGGGCACTGGCAAGGCGCGAATCCTGCTCATCGCCCACATGGACACGGTGTATCCGCAGGGCACTGCGGCTTCGCGGCCATTTCGCATCGCCGGCAATCGCGCGATTGCGCCGGGAATTGCAGACGCCAAGTCGGGTATCGCCGTTTTCCTGCATGTGATGAAGCTGCTGAAGGCGCGAGGGTTCACCGACTACGAGCGCGTGACGATGGCATTCACCAGCGACGAGGAGCGGGGCTCGGTGGGCTCGCGCGACCTGATCCGCAGCCTGGCCCGCGAGCACGATGTGGTGCTCAATGGCGAGCCCACCGGCATCGACGAGGGCATCGTGCTCGGGACTTCGGGCGTGGGCCAGCTGGCCGCGCGCATCCGGCCTCGCGTGTCTGGCGCGTCAGGCGCGTCGGCTGGCCCTGTCGCCCGGCCGATCGAGGAGTTGGCCGACATGATCCTGCGCACGCGCGACGCGCAGCGCGAAGTGCAGGGCACGCGCATGAACTGGACCATCCTGCGTGCAGAGGATTCGGCCGCGGTCGAGAAATTGCCCGTGCCCGGTTTCCAGTACACGACGCTTGTCTTTGCAGTGAAGGGACGTGCTTCCCATGCCGGCGTCGCACCGCAACTGGGTGTCAATGCCGTGGAGGAGGTCGCCGCCATCGTGCAACGGGTGGGCGCGGCGGCAGCGCGGATCAACGGCGTTCAGGTGCATTGGCGCAATGCGTCGGGCGGCATGGTTCCCAACATCATTCCCGATCGCGGCAACCTGATCGGGGTGGTGGCCATGCCTGCGGCAGCGGATGAGCGCGCGGTGATCGAGACCCTGGCCGCAGCCGGCGCAAAGGCGATGATCTCCGGCGCTGAAATCACTGCCGTCACCCGGCCCGGCTTGCCGGAGCGCCTGGAGGGTGTGAGCCAGGCGTTTGCGTCCGCCGACCAGCGAGTGCCCGATGCGCAGGCCTACGCCGACCTCGTGAATGTGGTGCGCGCGAAGATCGCGCAGACCCGGTTCGCCGGTTCCGAAATCACGGTGACCGATGGGCTGTTCTTCCCGCCTTTCAATGCGACCGACGAGGGGCGCGACCTGGCGTTGTTGGCCAAGGCGATCAACGGGCAGCTTGGCGCAAGCCTCACCCTGTATGCGCGCTCTTATGGCGGCACCGACGCGGCGTGGGCTTCACAGTCGGGCAAACCGGTGGTCGAGGGCATGGGACTGCCCGGCGGCAACTATCACTCGTCCGACGAAGAGTTCGTGCTGATCGACCGGATTCCCCGGCGGCTGGTGCTGGTGGCGGAGATGATCCGGGCGATGGCGCGGCGCTATTGACTCGAATACGCGTAAGAGCATTTTTGATGACAGGATTTTGAAAAAATCATAATAATCAATGACTTGCGATGTATAAACCTTGTCAAACATGGATGATTCCCGCTTAACGCTTCGCACCCTGCTCGCCGAGTCCATCGCGGCTGCGGGTCCGGTCGGCATTTCGCCGGAAGACCTGGGGCATGAGCTTGCGGATGTCAGCCGTTCAACGCTGAACCGGCGTCTCGCAGAGTTGGTCAACGAAGGCGTTGCCAGGCGCGTCGGCGCGGGCAGGGCCACGCGCTATGTTTCGGCTTCACCGCTGACACGCTCCGACATCGATGCCTATTTCCGGGTAGCTGCGCAGCAGCGGCAGGTCGCCGTGTTCAAGCCAGAGCTGCTCGCCTCGCAGCCGAACCTCGCCGAAGAAAAAGCTGTCCGCTGCGAAAGCATCCAGGCGATCGCGACGCCTGTGGACAAGCGGTTTCTGACGAATTTTCTGGTGGATTTTTCCTGGGGCTCGTCGATCCTTGAGGGAGGAAGCTATTCGGCCCTGGATACCCAGGCGTTGATCCAGTACGGCCAGAAGAACAAGGACAAGCCGACAGCCGACGCGCTGCTCGTGCTCAATCACAAGACGGCTGCTGAATTTCTGTGGACTCATCGCGAGGTGACACGGGACAACATTTGCGCCATGCACGCGTTGGTCACCCATGATCATGGCGTGGCCGAAGCGGCAGAGTCGGACCATTTCCTGCCTGTGCATCAACGCGGCAAACCACGCGAGTACGAAGAGGTCAATCTTGGGGCGTCGGCTTACCTTCCCCCGTTTCGTCCGGGCACCGGTTTCGCGTCCGCCATGCTGGATGCAATCGTTGCGCAGGCGCGCGGGTTGCGTCCGGTGGAGGCTGCGCTGTACCTGATGACGCGCATTCCATATGTCCAGGTATTTGCCAATGGAAACAAGCGGACCTCACGCCTGGCGGCCAACGCTGCCTTGCTTGCGGGTGGACTGCTGCCCTTTTCATTCGCCGATGTGGACAAGGCCGACTACATACGCGGGATGGCATCGTTCTACGAACTTGGCAATACGCTGGTCATGGAGCAGACGTTCATCGAGGGCTACGCACGATCAGTGGTGCGGGGAAGTGACATTCCCGTTCGCATGCGAACGCACGGCTTCGATATTGAGTCCGTTGCGCGTGACCTCGTCGAGTTCATCAACACCGGGCGCAGGCCGACCGACAAGCGCGCGCTGCTCTTTCTCAGGTGAAATTGCTGATCACGCGGCCTGCGGCATGAACCGCCTGGGCATCGCTTCCTTGTACGGATAGAACTGCAGGTACGGCTTGGTCTCTTCCAGCGTGCGTGCGACGGCCGGGTGAGTCACCAGCCGCTCGAAGTACGCGGCCAGCAGTGGATGCGCCTGCGTCAGCGGCACCAGGGTCGTGGCATAGAAAAGCGCAGGCGCGGCGGCGCAATCGGCCATGCTGAAGTGCTCGCCCGCCGCCCAGGTGCGGCCTGCCAGTCGTTGCTCCAGCATGTCGTAGGCCATGGCCAGTGTTGAACGTGCCTTCGCGACACCGATCGGGTCGCGGTCGGCTTCCGTCCGCAGCCGGTCGCCGACGATGGCCTGCATCGGCGTCATCACGTACAGGTCGAGCAGGCGATCCAACAGGCGAACTTCAAGGCCTGCGTCCGGGTCGGAGGGCACGAGACGGTAGTTCCGCGACGCATGGTGCAGGGTGAGGTATTCGATGATGATGGTGGTCTCGGGCACCACGCGGTCGCCGTCTTGCAGCAGCGGCATCTTGCCGGTGGGCCACAGCGCCACGAAATCGCTGCGCTCCTTCTCGTCGCCCAGGTTGAGCAGGCGCCCCTCGAACGGAATCTGCATCTCGTACAAGGCGATCAGCACCTTGTGGCAGCAAGAGGACAGGGGGTGGAAGTAGAGGGTCAGCGCCACGCAATGCTCCTTGGGGTTTTTGTCGGAAGCACAGTTTAGGGACTTGGCCCTTGTACCGGGGCCTGTGCTGCCGGGAGTAATGCTTTAAGCTCCCGCCAAACGAGAGGCCGCCATGAAACAGGACATCGCCGAACACCTGCAGGTTTCGCTGGAGCAGCAGCGCGCGGCCTTCAACGCCGACCCATTCCCCAGCGAGGCGGTTCGCCTTGATCGCCTGAAACGCCTGAAGGCGATGACTGCACAACACACCGACGGCTTGATCGCTGCCATTGCCCAGGACTTCGGACATCGCGCCCATCAGGAAACCTTGCTGGCCGACATCTTCACCGTGCAGGCAGGCGTGCGGCACGCAATGAGCCACTTGCGCGGCTGGATGAAGCCGCGCAGGGTCCCCACGGCGATGCACTTCTGGCCTGCGAGCAACCGCCTGCTGCGCCAGCCGGTCGGCGTGGTCGGCGTCGTGTCGCCCTGGAACTACCCGTACTACCTGGCAATGGCCCCTGCGCTTGCCGCGCTCGCTGCAGGCAACCGCGTGATGATCAAGCCGTCGGAGCTGACACCGGCCACGTCCGAATTGATGGCTCGCATGGTGCGCGAGCATTTCGCGCCCGAAGAAATGACGGTGATCGTGGGTGATGCTGAAGTGGGCAAGGCCTTCACCGCGCTGCCCTTCGACCACCTGTTCTTTACCGGGTCCACGGCGGTGGGCCGCATGGTCGCGCAGGCGGCGGCGCGCAACCTGACGCCTGTCACGCTGGAGCTCGGCGGCAAGTCGCCGGCCATCGTTGACCGCACGGCAGACATCGCCTTGACGGCAGAGCGTATTGCGTTCGGCAAGCTGCTCAACGCAGGGCAGACCTGTGTTGCACCCGACTACCTGCTGGTGCCACGCGAGATGGTGCAGCCGCTGGTCGATGCCATCGTGCAGCGCATGCGCACGCTCTACCCGACGATAGGCGCCAACCCCGACTACACCAGCATCGCGACGCCGCGTCACCTGTCGCGGCTGCAGGCGCTGGTGGCCGACGCGCAGGCCAAGGGCGCGCGTGTCGTGTCCACCCACGATGAAGTGCCAGATGGTCGCAAGCTGGCGCCGCAGCTCCTGCTCGACGTGAACGACACGATGACGGTGATGCAGGAAGAGATCTTCGGCCCGCTGCTGCCGGTGATCGCGTACGACAAGGCAGATGAAGCGCTGGCCTATATCCGCAGGCGCGAACGTCCGCTGGCGCTGTACTGGTTCGGCGCAGACGCGCAGGCGCAGCAGCACGCCCTGGAGCAGACGCACGCGGGCGGCGTGACGGTCAACGATTGCATCTGGCACCTGGGCCAGGAAGAGCAGCCGTTTGGCGGCACGGGCGCAAGCGGCATGGGCTCGTATCACGGTGAGTGGGGTTTTCGCACCTTCAGCAAGGAAAAGCCGGTGTTCGTGCAGTCGCGCTTCGCCGGGACACGCCTGTTTCACCCGCCCTACGGACGCACCTTCGACCGGATGATCGGCCTGCTCAGGAAGCTGGCCGCGTGATGCCCCGGCCCTTGCAAGGTTGCGTTCGCGCCGCAGTCCTACAGCGCATGGCCGCGCTCCGCTTTAGCCTCGCCTGATGCACCCGGCCATCCGACGCGCTGCCGTATCGGCGCGCCTAGCTCTAGAACGTCTTTGGGAGGCCGCCAGGCGCCATCCGGTGCGAGCCGCCCTGGTGTTGCCGGGCCTGGTCCTGGCATACGTGCTCTTCATGATTCCGTTCACGCCGGGCATCGGTGACCTGAAAAAGGGCAAGAGCGAAACCCCGGCGGTGGTCATGTCGTCCGACAACGTCGTGCTTGCAGAGTTCAAGCGCATCAACCGGCAATGGGTCACGCGCAAGAAGATTTCGCCGTATGTGATCGATGCGCTCATCGCCACCGAAGACAAGCGCTTCTACAGCCACCACGGTGTGGATGTGCGCCGCACGATTGGCGCGATGGGCCAGACATTGACGGGCGACATGCAGGGCGGCTCGACCATCACGCAGCAGCTCGCGCGAAACATGTACCCCGAAGAGATCGGCCGCGCGCGCTCGATCAACCGCAAGGTGAAAGAAGCCATCACGGCGATCAAGATCGAGTTCGTCTACACCAAGGACGAGATCCTGGAGACCTACCTCAACACGGTGCCTTTCCTCTACAACGCGTTTGGCATCGAGATGGCGGCCCGCACCTATTTCGACAAGTCGGCCGACAAGCTCGACATCCTGGAGAGCGCGACACTGATCGGCATGCTCAAGGGCAACAGCATCTACAACCCGGTGCTCAACCCCGAGCGTTCGCTGGAGCGGCGCAACGTCGTGCTCTCGCAGATGGCCAAGAACGGCAAGCTCGATCCGGCACGCCTGGCGTCGCTGCAGTCGCGCAGGCTCGTCACCAATTTCGAGCGGCAGGTCGAGCCACCGGGCCAGGCGCCGCACGTTGCCCAGTTCGTGCGTCAGTGGCTGATCGGCTGGGCCGACCGCAAGGGCTACAACATTTATGCCGACGGTCTGGTGATCCGCACGACCATCAGTTCGCGTCATCAGCGCGCGGCCAACGCAGCCGTTGCGCGCAACATGGCGAACCTGCAGGCGCTGGCCGACGGACAGCGCAAGAAGGGCGATGAGCGGCGAATGCTGCAGGCCGGCTTCATGTCGCTGGACCCACGCAACGGTCAGATCCTGTCGTGGGTGGGCAGCCGCGATTTCGAGAAAGAGCAGTTCGACCACGTCGTGCAGGCCAGGCGCCAGCCCGGCTCCACGTTCAAGCCGTTCGTGTATGGCGCGGCATTCATCCAGGGCTTTGATGCATCTTCCACGTTCATCGACCAGGCGGTGAGCTACAAGATTTCCGGTGGCGATATCTGGACGCCCACCGACGAGGCGCCGCCGACCGGCGACACGATGACGCTGCGCGAGGCGCTGTCGCAGTCCAAGAACACGATCACGGCGCAGCTGATGCAGCGTGTGGGGCCGCAGCGGGTGGTGGATCTGGCGCGGGCGATGGGCGTGCGCCAGAGCAAGCTCGAAGCGGTCCCGTCGCTCGCGCTGGGCACCAGCCCGGTCACGCTCAAGGAAATGGTCGCGGCGTATGGCGCGATCGCCAACGAGGGCATGTACTCCGAACCCGTGCTGCTGGTGCGGGTGGAAGACCGCAAGGGCAATGTGCTCGAAACCTTTGCGCCGCCGGTGGCCGAACAGGGCATGCCGCGCGGCAGTGCCTTGATGCTGGTCGATGCCATGCGCGGCGTGATCGACAACGGCACCGGCACCGCGATTCGCAACCGCTACGGCATCCAGGCCGATGTGGCCGGCAAGACCGGAACGACCCAGGACAACAGCGATGGCTGGTTCATCATGATGCATCCGCAGATCGTGGCGGGCGCGTGGGTCGGCTACAACGACAACACGGTGAACATGGGGACCTGGGGGCAGGGCGCGCGCAGTGCGTTGCCGATGGTCGGCGACTATTTCCAGCAGTCGCTGCGAGCGAAGTGGATCGACTCGCGCGCCGAGTTCGCAATTCCAAGGCCCAGGCCCGAGCCCCGCCCAGCACCTGAGCAGCAGGTGCAGAGGCAGCGGCCCGAGGACTTTGTGCGTGGGTTCCTGGGGCGATTGTTGCGAGGGTTTTGACCCACTGCCTGTCATGCCGGACTCGATCCGGCATCCACCGCGAAGCGGCGACTGCGGTTGATTGAAGATGGATTGCCGGTCGAGCCCGCAATGACAACCTTGTGCCGTGGCACGCACGGCCGTGGGGTCAAACCCTCACTGACAAGCGCAGCGCCCCGCCGTAAGCTCGCTGGCAAAAGGAGACAACGCCAATGAAGCATCCAACTGTCCGCCGCGCACACCTGCGGCATCTTCTGGTCGGCGCCGGTATCGTGGTTGCAGGCCTTGCGTGGACTCAACACGCCAAGGCCCAGGGAGCGGTCTGGCCGACCAAGCCGATTCGAATCGTCGTCACCTTTCCGCCGGGCGGCGCGCCGGACACCCTCGCGCGCGTGCTCGCCGAAAAGTGGGCATCGCTGGGCCAGCCGGTCACGGTGGACAACAAGCCCGGTGCAGGCGGCAACATCGGCAGCGACTTTGTCGCCAAGAGCCCGGGCGATGGCGCGACGCTCATCATCGGCACCGTGGGGACGCACGCAATCAACGCCGCGCTCTACGACAAGCTGCCCTACAACCACATCAAGGACTTCACGCCAATCACGTTTCTCGCGTCCACGCCCAACCTGCTGGTGGTCAACAAGACAGTGCCCGCCAACAACGTGAAGGAACTGGTCGAACTCGCAAGGAAGTCGGCGCTCAGCTTCGGCTCGTCCGGCAGCGGAACCTCGATCCACCTGTCGGGTGAACTGTTCAATACGCTGGCCGGCGTGAAGATGCAGCATGTGCCTTACAAGGGCAGGGCGCAGGCGATTCCGGACCTGCTGGGCGGCCGCATCCAGATGATCTTTGACAACATGCCCTCGGCATTGCCGCTGGTGAAGTCGGGCGAGCTCAAGGCCATCGCAGTGACCAGCGCCACCCGCTCGCCAGCCGCGCCCAATATCCCGACGATTGCCGAGTCGGGCCTGCCAGGCTTTGAGGCGACATCGTGGTTCGCCTTGCTGGGCCCGGCCAACATGCCGCGCGATGTCCAGATGCGCATCAACCAGGAAGCGCTGAAGGTGCTGGCCATGCCCGACGTGAAGGAAAAGCTGGGCGGCCTGGGCCTGGAGGTCGCGGCCGGTACGCCCGAGGCGCTGACGGCCTTGATGCAGGCTGAAACCGCGAAGTGGGCGAAGGTCGTGAAAGAGTCCGGGGCCAAGCCGGACTAGGGTCGGCACTGTCATGCTGGTGGGACAATGTTGCCCATGCCCCTCTCACCCGCCTCACCCCGCACGCACCTCCACACCCGCAGCGTTGTCTATCGCGGCTTTCATCGCGAAGACGGCATGTGGGATATCGAGGCCGAACTCACCGACGTCAAGGCCTACCAGATCGAGCGTTCCGAACGCGGCGTGATGCCGCCGGGCACGCCTATCCATGGCATGTCGATTCGGGTCACCGTGAACGATTCGTTCGTCATTCAGGCGATAGAAAGCTCATCGGACGACACACCGTTCGACGAATGCCAGCAGGGCAAGGCGCCGATGCAGAAAATGATAGGCGCGACGATGGGGCCGGGATGGCGTCAGGCGATCGAAAAGGCGCTGGGCGGCGTGCGCGGCTGCACGCACCTGCGCGAACTGCTGTTCAACATGGCCACGGCCGCCTACCAGACGATTCCCTCTTACCAGAACCGCCTGCGCCGCCAGGCCGGCCTAACCGAGTCGAATAGCGACCAGCCGCCTTACCACCTGGGCAAGTGCATCGCCTGGGATTTCGACGGCCCGGTCACGCAGCGCCACTATCCACGCTTCGTGGGATGGCAGCCCCTCAAGCGCCGCATCTGACAGGCTGCGGCCGACTGCCGCAAACAATGAAGGCAGGTCGAGCGCACCCTGAATCTTGCGTGCCACCGACAGCAGCCGGGAGTTCAGCCGCAGCCGCTGGCGCACCGCTGCTTCGATGGAGACGCCGAACCGCACCCGGTCGTCTTCCAGGAAGAAGCTCATCACGCTGCCTTTGGGATGCGCCGAGTCTGCATCGGCCACGGTGAGCACGCCTTCGGGCACCGCACTGAGCGTGTCGGCCATGCGCGCCGCGCTCGACTGCCGGATGTACAGGATGTGCACGCCGCCCGGCGCTTCGGTAGGCGCGATCTTCACGACAGTCACAGGCCGGCCGTCGCGTGCCCGGTCTTTCGCGAGTTCCTGCAGGTCCGCCAGGATTTCATCGTCGCCGATCACGCCGATGCGCACCGGCGTGTCAGGCCGCGCGAAGGTTCCGTCGGGCCATTCCACAAAGCTGAAAAACTTGTGCAGGAACGCAGCCTTGACCAGCGCGCTGCGCTGGCGCTCGGTGGCTTGTGCCTGCGCCGTCTGGGGCAGCAGCGCGGCCAGCACGCCCAGGCTTGCAAGCAGGACGGCTGCCAGCGCCAGGCAGCGCAACTTCGTCGCGGTCCACGAGGTGAGGGTGCTGTGGTTCACGTTCGGCCTCCTACAAGCGCCAGGTTGCCTTGAGCAACACACTTCGTTCCACCTCGGCGCGCGTTGCCGGCGGTCCCCATTCGACATGGCGGGCGCGTCCCAGGTTGCGCAGCGCAAGCGACAGTTGCACGCCGGGACTGGCATGCCAGCCCCACCGTGCATCAACGGCCGTGTAGGCCGGCACCACCGGATTGGACAGGCGACCGATGTGACGAGCCTGCAGGTCGATTTCGTGGCCCCCACCAAAATCGTAGGAAGTGCCCAGCGCCCAGCGTGAACGCGGGTCGTTGCCCAGCGATGCGAGCGCGTTGATGGGCGCCGTACCCGGCAGCGCCGAAAAGCGCTCGCGCAGGTGGACGGTGCTCGCATTGAGTTTCCAGTTGTCCGTCACGCGCCATGTGCCCCAGGCTTCCAGGCCGTAGAGGCGGCCTTCGAGATTGTTGTTGAGCGTGGCGCCACCCGGCATGGCGTCGAGCGAGCGCAGCTTGCTGAAGTCGTGATGAAAGATCGTGGCCGAGTACGTGATGGCCGACGTCGGTTGTGCGCGAAAGCCGGCTTCGATCACGCGCACCACTTCGGAGTCGAAGCGGGGCCCGCCCGCAATGTTGAAGGGCGCCGTGCCAGGCGAGAAGAACTCCCGGTCGACGCGCGACGGTGCCCGCACGGTCCGCGAAACGGCGCCCCACAGCAAGTGACTGGGCGTGATGTTCCAGGCCAGGCGCGCATTGGGCAGAAACTCGGTGCCGGTGTAGACGTTGTGTTCCAGCTTGCCGCCGAGCGTGAACTTGAGGGTGTCGGTGATGGAGATCTCGTCCTGTGCGAACACGTTGGCCAGATCCAGCCGCTTGTCGGCAGGCAGGAACGCGAGCGAGGCGGGCGCGATGTTTTGCGCCTTGTCGTGTTGCCAGCGATAGCCCGCACCCCAGACCAACTGGTGTCCGCGCCGGGGTGTGAATGCGTGCTGGAATTCGAGATCGAATGTATCGATCTGATCGTGGATGGAACCGGGCTGCTCGCGCACCGTCCGGTCGAAATAGGCATGCACTTCCGTGCGTCCGTTGTCGCCGAGGTCCTGGGTCCAGCGGCCCGCGAGCTTCATGCCTTGCAGGCGCCGCGTCGTGGCTCCCTGGTCGATGTCGGCCTGGTACGCATCGCCTTGCAGCGTGAGTGCGCGAGCCCCGTCGCTGTGATCTGCGCGAAAGCCCGCGCGGGTGTGTGACGCGGCATCGCGCACCGATGCGCCGCTGGTGAGGGAAAACGCATCGCGCTGCGTGCGTTTGGCATAGAGCCTGAACGGTGTCCCGCTGTCAGTGCGGGAGCCGTAGCGTGCGGCGAGGTTTCGTTCGTTCGAGCCAACGGTGCCGCTGACCAGCGCCCCCTGCGTATCGAGTGCCGGCTTGCTGATGATGTTGATGACGCCGTGGACCGCGTTCGATCCGTAGAGCGTGCCGCCCGAGCCGCTGAGCACTTCGATGCGCTCGATGTCTTCGAGCATGAGGTCGTGTTCTTCCCAGAACACGCCGGAAAACAGCGGCGAGTAAACCGTGCGGCCGTCGATCTGCACGAGCATCTTGTTGGCCAGCACCGTGTTGAGGCCGCGCGCGGTGATGGCGTACTGGTTGGCGTCGGCGCGGGCCACTTGCAGGTTGGGTGCCAGGCGCAGCACTTCGGGCAGGCTCACTGCGCCCGAGCGACGGATGTCCTCGCTGCTGATGACATACACCGAGCCCGGTACGTCGGCCAGGCGCTGCGCGCGCTTTGAAAAGGTGGTGACTTCAATGTTGGCGAGCTGCTCGAGTGAAAGGTCGAGCAGGCTGGCGACCTGTTGTGCCGACGCCGATGGATGCGCCAACGCGGCAAGGGCTGCACCCATCGCAATGACAGACAGGCGCTTGGGCATGAAATCCATGGTGCCTCGCTGTAAAAAGCAATGATTATTAGCCATGCAAAGCAGCCGCAACAGGCCTGTCGCCCGCATTACCCGCACCTGTTGTTTTCAATTCACCCTTGGGCAAAATGCGAATTGCCACTTACCAGGAGACATCACAAATGCTGACGCTGCACGGATTGCCTATTTCGAATTACTACAACAAGGTCAAGCTCGTCCTTCTCGAAAAGGGCGTGCCCTTCGAGGAGGTGCACGCAGCCACGCACAGCACCGAAGAAGCCGTGCTCGGTGCATCGCCGCTGGGCAAGATTCCGTTTTTGCGATGCGATGAAGGCGCGATCTGCGAAAGCCAGCCCATGCTGGAATGGATTGAAGCGAAGTGGCCCGAGCCGGCGCTCATGCCTGCCGATGCGTTCGCTGCGGCCAAAGTGCGTGAGCTCACCACCTTCATCGACTGGCACCTGGAGATCGTCGCGCGCCAGCTCTACGGACAAGCGTTCTTTGGCGCAGCGCCCTTGAGCGAATCGAATGCAGCGCGCATTCGCAAGCAGCTCGAACACAACATCGCGGCCTTCAAGCGGCTTGCCAGGTTCTCGCCCTACGTTGCAGGGGACTCGCTGACGCAAGCCGACTGCGCCGCGTTCAATCACCTGCCCCTGATCGGCATGGCCACCAAGATCGTGTTCGGTGAGGACCTGCTGCTTGCTGGCGGCGTTGACTACAAGGGTTACGTCAAGATGATCTCGGAGCGGCCCTCGGGTCAGCGTGTTTCCGCCGACCGCAAGGCCGCGACGCAGCCCAAGGCCAAGCCATGACAAGCGCGAACAGGACTGCGGGCAAGGTCGTCCTGATTACCGGCTCGGCCACGGGTGTGGGCGCCGCGAGCGCGCTCGACCTTGCCACGCGCGGCCATCACGTGGTCATCAACTATTCGCGCAGCGAGGCAGAGGCACGCGAGACCGAAGCGCGATGTCGTGATGCAGGTGCACAGACGCTGCTCGTGCGCGCCGATGTGTCCAACGATGATGACTGCAAGGCGATGGTGCAGGCCACGCTCGACAAGTGGGGGCGCATCGATGCGCTGGTCAACAACGCGGGCGTGTCAGTCTTTGCGCAAGCTGCAGCCTGGGATGCGCTGGATGCCCAGGCATTCAATCGCATCATGGGCGTGAACGTCATCGGTTCCTTCCAGATGGTTCGCGCCTGCGCGCCGCACCTCAAGAGTTCGCGTGGATGCATTGTGAATGTCTCATCCATTGCCGGTGCACTGGGTATCGGCTCGTCCATTCCGTACATCGCATCGAAGGGCGCGCTCAATTCGATGACGCTTCATCTGGCGCGAACGATGGCCCCCGAAGTGCGCGTGAACGCCGTGTGTCCGGGCCTGATCACCTCGCGCTGGTTCGTGGAGGGCATCGGTGAGGCGGGCTACCAAAAGACTCTCGCTGCGTACGAGAACGCAACGCCGCTGGGCACCGCGTGTTCGCCTGAAGATGTGGCGCAGGCCATCGCCTGGCTCATCGATGGCGCGCGTACCGTGACGGGTGAATTGCTGCTGCTCGATGCGGGAACTCATCTGGGATCGAGGCCCATGGCGCAGCCCCAACGCTGAGTTCGAGCGGCGATTGACAGCAGGGTTTTCACTGCGCAACGGCTGAGTTTTATCCGGGTTTACGCGTGGAATAGTTGGCGTTTTGCGGCCTCAATGCAAATCATCTTGAAACACCGGTGAACTCCTGACACGTGTGCCGGTCCTTTCCTACCTGATGTAAGAAAGGGACTACACACATGACGCTTCGCTGGTCTGCCTCCTTTGCCGTTGCTGGATTCACTGCTGTTGCGCTTGCAAGCTTTGTTGCACTCGAAGTGCAAGATGAGCTGCAAACGCAGGAACTCCTTGCCCAGGTTACCGCGCCGGTTGCGCCAGCAGCGCCTGCCGCTGCACCCGCTGCGCCTGTCGCGGTTGCCAAGGCTTTGCCTCCATCGCCAAAGGCCGGTTACTACGCGGAGGTGCGCGCCAAGCTGCAATGGGTGCAGACCCGCATGGGCGGCACGATGCTGCTCACGCCAGACATGAACTCGCGGATGATCCTGGCCAAGTCCGCTGCCAGGCAGGCAGGGCTTTCCGAAGTGGGCCTGAGTTTCAAGGATGTGTACGGCATCATCTACGCCGAGACCTCGTGGGTCCCGCGCATGGGTGCCAGCAAGAACGGCACGCCCAACCTGGGCATCGCGCAGTTCGAACCCGCCACTGCGCGTGCGCTGGGCCTGACCAACCCGGAAGATCCTGTCGAGGCGATCCACGTGGCCGCGGTGCACATGAAGCAAGCCGCCAAATGGAGCGACGACCGCCTGGACGGCCTGAAACTGAGTTCTGCCGAGCGTGCGCAAAAGCTGCGTGAAGGCGTCTCGATCTACTACAACCTGTCCACCAAGGGCCGCAACACCTGGAACGGCAAGAACACCGAGAAGCTGCCGCGCGAGACGCAGCTGCACATCGCCAACGCACGCAATGGTGCCGTTGAAGCCGCGCTCATCGACGCACAGCAGCGCGTCACCCGTGTGACCGGCCGCGCCGCAGACACAGTCGCATCGCTTGCGTCCCCGCAGGACGGCAGCTAGGCGGTCTTTGGTTCTCGTGGCGCGCAGGGGCTTGGCGCGGTAGAGTTGGCATCTACATGTCAACTCTGCCTGGTAAACCCAAACGAAGAAAAGACTCGCTTCTGACCGACAGAGGCGAGCTCTATCTCCCCCGCGATTTTCGCGCCGGCACCGAGGCCGTCGAGCGAGACACAGACTCGGCCTGGGCCAGTTTCCAGGAGATGGAGGCCCACGCCGATCGCCGCTTCGCCGACACGGCACCTCTTTCGAGCACCCCGCAGGACACCCCGGGCGACCGCCGCTATGCGCGTACCGCTGCGGGTGGGCTCACGATGGCGAGCACCCCTGCGTTGACGCCCGCACCGGCCGTCGGTCCGGCCACGGTCGAGGACGCGATGGTCGAGGCACGCCGCAACAACCGTGTCTGCCCCAAGCCCGAGCGTTGGCAAGAACTCTTTGCCATGCTGCCCGATGTGCAAAAGGGCAAGCCGCCGCCGCCTCTCGTCGGCTCGTCGTGGGCCAACACGCCATCGCTTTCCAAGCGGATGTGCCTGCGCGAACACCTGGAATGGGCCGCGCAGCACGGACGCCTCGATGCGGTGCTCTCGTTCATGCGTGGCCTGCCCGAAACGGACTGGTTCCACATGGGCGACTGACGGCATGTCGCCGCAAGAACTTCTGGCCCATTACGACCAGGCCACCCTGTGGGACGCAGGAAGCGGCCTGGACCTGGGGGTTGCCTATGAACACGCGCTGACCGTACGCGAACTGCGGATCGCGCGTGGCGAGCAACCGCTGGGCTACAAGATAGGCTTTACCAATCGCACCATCTGGCCGCGCTACAACGTCTTTGCGCCGATCTGGGGCACGGTCTGGAGCACGACAGTGACCCACTGCGAGGGCAAGGCGGTTGTGTCGCTTGCAGGCACCTGCCAGCCGCGCCTGGAGCCCGAGGCTGTGTTCGGCATGCGCAGCACGCCACCTGCGCACGCAAGCCTGCAGCAGTTGTTCGAATCGGTCGAGTGGATCGCGCCCGGCTTCGAGGTGGTCGATTCGCACCAGCCGGGCTGGAAGTTCGTCGCAGCCGATACCGTGGCCGACGGTGGCTTGCATGCGAGGCTGCTGGTGGGGCCTCGCACGCCGGTCCTCGCGATCGCGCGTCATGCGGACGAGTTCGACCAGCATCTGGCAAAGGCGCGTGTCGTGCTCGGCAAGGGCGATGAGGCTGTGGAGGAGGGCGTGGGTGCGAACGTGCTCGATGGGCCGCTGCATGCACTGCTGCACTTCCTGGAGGCCCTGCGCAATTGCCCCGGGTCGCCCGACCTGAAAGCAGGCGACGTGGTGACCACCGGCACATGGACTGACGCGTGGCCGGTAGCGCCCGGTGAACGCTGGACCGCGCGGTTCGACAGCGCATTGCCGCCGCTCGAAATCAATTTCAGCTGAAAAGAGGAAACTGGGAAATGGACAAGCGCAATTTTCTGGGTGTAGCAGGCGTGGCAGGTGCGGCGCTTGACTTCATCGACGTGCAGGCTTAAACGGTAAACACACATTCATGCAATATCGACACCTGGGTAAAAGCCCGCTGCAAGTTTCTGCCCTATGCCTTGGAACCATGATGTTCGGCGACCAGACCGACATCGATGAGGCGAAGTCCATCGTCGCCCACGCGCACGAACACGGCGTGAATTTCATCGACACAGCCGACGTCTACACGCGTGGTGCATCCGAGGCGATGGTGGGGCAACTGCTCAAGTCGGGGCGCCATGACTGGGTGGTCGCTACCAAGCTGGGCAACAAGATGTCCAGCCGCGCGAATGAAGGAAGCTACTCGCGCAGCTGGATGCTGCGCGAGGTCGATGAGAGTCTGGCGCGCCTGGCGATGGATCACATCGACATCCTGTACCTGCACCGCGATGAGAACGGCATGGACCTGGAAGAGCCGCTGCGTGCCATCGATGCATTGCTGCGTGCGGGCAAGATCCGGTATTGGGGCGTTTCCAACTTTCGTGGCTGGCGTATTGCCGAGATCATGCGGCTCGCCGGCCAGCTCGGCATGCCCGGCCCGGTGGTTTGCCAGCCCTACTACAACCTGCTCAACCGCATGCCCGAGGTCGAGATTCTTCCGGCGTGCCGCAACTACGGGATCGGCGTTGTGCCCTACAGCCCGGTTGCGCGTGGTGTTCTCACCGGCAAATATGCACCCGGCCAGGAAGCACCGGCGGGCACGCGTGCGGCTCGTGGAGACAAGCGGATCGCCGAGACCGAATGGCGACCGGAGTCGCTGGTGATCGCAGACAAGCTCAAGGCGCATGCCGCGAAACAGGGCATCAGCCTGGCGCAGTTTGCGACGGCCTGGGTGCTGGCGCACAACGCGGTGAGTGCGGTCATTGCGGGGCCGCGAACGCTTGCGCAGTGGCAGGACTATCTGCCTGCGCTTGAATACCGGTGGACTGCCGAAGATGAAGCGATCGTCGATTCGTTCGTGGCTGCGGGCCACCCCTCGACGCCGGGATTCAACGACCCCGCGTATCCGCTGCCGGCGCGCAACTGATGGGTTGAAGTTCAGCCATTGGACAGTGCGAGTGGCGGTCCTGTCCTACATGGTGGCCGTCAACGCGGCGTGACTGTGGGCGTTGGTCAAGGAGAGCTTCAATCCTGTTGCTCGACCAGCCCTCAGGAGATCAATTACATGTTCAAGAAGATCCTGCTCGCCGCCGTGATTGGCGCGACATTCGCATCGGTGCCTTTCGCATCGTCTGCACAAACCCGCACCATCATCATCCGCGAAGCGCCGCCGCCTCCGCGTGATGAGACCCGTCCGCCGCAGCGTCGTGGCTCTGAATGGGCGCCAGGCCATTGGGAATGGCGTGGCGGCAAGCATGTGTGGGTTGCAGGGCGCTACATCCGTGAGCGCCGCGGTTCGCATTGGGTGCCCGATCAGTGGGTCGAGCGCAATGGCCGCTGGATGCTGGTGCGCGGCCATTGGGAGCGCGGCATGCGCAATCGCGACCGTGATGGTGACGGCGTGCGCAACCGCGACGACGCGCGTCCGAACAACCCCAACAGGAGCTAAAGCTGCCGGGGAGCCGCGCCGCGTAGCACCTACGCGAGCCTGGCTTTGAAAAACCCCACGGTGCGATCCCACGCCAGCTTTGCGGCGGCGGGGTCGTAGCGTGGGGTTGTGTCGTTGTTGAAGCCGTGTTGCGTGCCGGGGTACTGGTGCATCACATGGTTGACGCCGGCGGCCTTCAGCGCCGCTTCATAAGCAGGCCACGCCGCGTTGATGCGCTCGTCCACGGCGGCGAGTTGCACCAGCAACGGCGCTTTCACTTTGGCGGCTTCTTCCGGGGCGGGCGTGTTGCCGTAGAAGGGGACCGCTGCGGCCAGGTCGGGCATTCGCGTGGCGAGCGTGTGGACCACGCCGCCGCCATAGCAAAAGCCGGTTGCGCCCATCTTGCCGTTGGAGTCGGGGCGCGCGCGCAGGTAGGCCGCTGCTGCAAAGAAGTCCTGGTGAGCCTTGGTCTGGTCGAGCTGCGCGAACAGCGTGCGGGCCTTGTCTTCATCGCCGGGATAGCCGCCCAGCGGTGTCAGCGCGTCAGGTGCGAAAGCCATGAAGCCGTCGAGCGCGAGGCGGCGCGTGATGTCTTCGATGTGCGGATTGAGTCCCCGGTTTTCATGGATGACCAGGACGGTGGGAAGCTTGCTGGTCCCTGCGCTGGCCGGTCGTGCCAGGTAGCCCTTTGACGTGCCATTGCCCAGCGGTGAAGGGAAGGTGATCCACTCGGTCTTGAGGCGCGCGTCGTCCTTGGGCACTTGCTGGCCGGCGGCGAAGTTGGGACTGAGTGCTGCAAGCAGGCCCGCAGCGGTGACACCCGCCTTCGCGAACTTTTGCGCCTTGTTGAGAAAGCCCCGGCGATCGAGGTCGCCGTGAACATAGGCATCGAAAAGGATGAGCAGGTCCTGGTCGAAATCTCTGGCGGTCAGGCGAGGCTGCATGTACTTCACTCCAAAAGGGATCGGAGGGTACCGACAAGCGCAGTTCTTGAGCGCGGGTTCGTGCGCAAGCCCCTATAGATGAGGGCGAATGCTCGACGCAAATTACGCACGCCGTTAGGGGTACGCAGTTTTATCCGGCAGTTTTATCCGGCACTTGGGAGGTTGCGGGATATATTGGCGGGAACGGGTTACAAGGGGAGGCGAGTGATGAAGAGTCGGGCGATGAGCGGGAATTGCGCGGGTGCGGAGGCACTTTGTGTGGCGGTGGGCGATTTTATCCGGCAGGGTGGAATGCTGGCTACATTACGTTAGGCCTCAAGTCCAGCCCCCGTTCCTCATGCCGCGCAAACTGCTTCTACTGCTGTGGCTCTGGTTCGCAGTCGCCATCGGTGCGGCGATCGCTCTGGCGCTACTGCAACCGGAAGGTCCAGTGAAGTGGGCCTTGCGTGCCGTTGCCTTCGTACCCGCGTGCCTCTTGGCAAACGCTGTCGTTGAGCAAACTGCGTCCCTCTTCATGTCACTGCCTGGACTGAAACAAGGAACGCGCTACTTCGAAAGAAGGGCTGAAGGCAAGGACTACTCAGCCGCGCGAGCAGCCTGGTATGCGTTCTGCGCAGTCCTTGGCTTCGTCGTGTTCACCACAGTTGCCGCAGCGATGTGGAGCGGCTTCTCGTCGGCGCGTGACTTCATCGCCCAAGACAAGTGCCTAGACGGTGGAGGCAAGTGGAGTGCGGAAGGACACGAATGCCAGTTCTCGAACGGCGGCGCACAGTGAGGCCTAACCCCTCGGTCAACGCGAGGCCCAGCGGCGGGGCACTTGGCCCGCGAAGCCGTGTGCTGCATCATCGGCTTCGCGGGCCAAGCACCCCACCGCCGGTCCCGCGTTACCTCGAACGTTAGACAGCATGATTCGTCTCGGCGTATCTTTCTCACTCACTACTGCTTCTCTGATTTTGGCGGGCTGGGCATGTGCCGCATCAGTTTCGGCGCAGCTCCTGCAAGACTATCGGTGCAAAATTGATCGCGTGGCAACCGCAGAAGCGAATCCATCTCGCGGGTCGACCACTATTCGGAACTCATACATCGGCAGAGAGTTCACGGTGGAACGTCGAACTGGTTTGATGGCGGGCGCGTTGAAGAACGCCTATGTCACCAAACCAGATGTTATCGACGTCGGCTCGGACCGAAATTCATTCAAGGCAGTTACCACAATGCGGCTGCAGCAAGGGGCAGGGTACGGGACCAACGTCTATGTGCTGGTAGTTGATGAATTTGTACGCAGTACCAACAAACCATTCGTCTTTCTCGAGAACGATGATCTCTATTTCGGGATATGCGTGCATTTCTAGGGCTGCTGTCTAACATGTCAATCGACGCGGACCCACAACTGCAGGAGACGGCTTTGCCGCAAGTGTTGGTGCGCCGGTCATTTTTACGTTAGGCATCATGGCGTTCGATATCTGGCGCGCTCAAAACCAATTGGTCTTCGATGCGTTTCTTCCTGAACTCGCTTCACACCTGGAGCGTTCGATAGAGGACGTTCAGCGAACCGGAATTCTTCAATCCGAGTTCCCCTATCAGCGCGTGCGCGTCTGCTACGGAGATGATCGACAGTTCCCGGATAGCGTTTGGGATTTTGGGTATGCATTCGCGCTGATCTCGCTAACTCGCGAGGCTGTCGCCGTTTTCGCTCAGCACGCCGGATATTTCGTGTTCAACCACTGCTGCATCGTTACGATTCGCGAGAGTCACCAACTGACAGACGAAAACGTCATTTGGGATGTTGCCGACTGGTGGAGGCATCGTGAGGTCTAACTTGGCAATCGACACGGACGCACAAGTGCGTCCACTCCCTGCGGTCGCTCCTTCTCTGGTGCGCCGGTCATTTCTACGTTAGGCCTCATGAATACCTTTCCGTCTCACATTCCGCCGCGCAACCAATGGGGAATCCGAAAGGAACTCGCACTGCAAGTCGCCAGCAGAGACTTGGTCTGCGTCTACTGCGGTAGCGAGTTTGCTCCAATCGGTCCTGCCGGTAATAGGCGGGCGTCTTGGGAGCACATCATCAATGACCCGGCGCTCATTACCCTGGACAATATCGCTCTTTGCTGCACGGGATGTAACTCAAGCAAGAGAAAGAAGACCCTGGGTGAATGGCTCAAGTCAGACTACTGCGCAAGGAACGGCATCAACGAGTCAAAGCTAGCACCTGTCGCGCGGGCTGCTCTTCTACGTCAGTTCGAAAGCACTTCGGCCAAACGCACCGAATCAACCGAGTCACCCGCATTAATGTCCTCCTACAATCCACCGCCTGGCACGAAACCTCCAAACAATGAGGCCTAACCCCTCGCTCAAGCGGAGCGCCATCGGCAGGCCACCAGGCCCGCGCGGCGCCTCTGTTCATCATGCGCCGCACGGGCCTGGCGTCCTACCGCTGTCGCCCGCTTAGCTCGAACGTTATGCCGCAGAGGCGGGATGAGCGCATGTTTACGAGAATCTCTCTAACTCGCCTGTACGTGGGCTCTATTTACAAGCTTGTATTTGTCGGGCTTATCTTTTCGTTAGTACCACTCGGCCTCGTGTTTGGGCTTCTTGCCGCGTTTGGGGCAAACACAGTTAGCTGGAATGGCGCTGCCGTTCATGGCATTGCTGGTTTTCTACTAGGACCCCTGTTGGGCGGATTGTTTGCAGTTTCGCTAACGGCCTTTCTTGGCAGTGCCTGCGTGCTTGGCCTCTGGCTGTTCTCGAAGCTCAAACCAATGTCGCTTTGGGCAAAGAATCTCACTCACTTTCCCGATGAAGCTGCATAACATGTCAACCGACACGGACCCCCCACACCAGGTTGCGGCTTCGCCGTATTCTGTTGTGGTCCGGTCATCTTTGCGTTAGGCAGCGCAGAAACCCCGTGCTTGACGGCTGTGTCGTCATCCATACAATGTATGGATGAGATTTGAATGGGACCCCGTCAAAGCAGCGTCGAAC
>NZ_JANU01000015.1 GCF_001044395.1 Caenimonas sp. SL110 | reverse complement strand
CCCGGCCGTCGCACCCTCACCCCAACCCTCTCCCAGAGGGAGAGGGAGTTAACGCCCTTACTTCTTGGCTGGCTCGTCAGGCTTCTTGTCGTTGCCTTCGATGTACGGCGACCATGGCTTGGCTTTCACCGGGCCGGGGGTCTTCCACACCACGTTGAACTGGCCGTCGGCCTTGATCTCGCCAATGAACACCGACTTGTGCAGGTGGTGGTTCTTTTCGTCCATCTTCGAGACGATGCCGCTCGGTGCCTTGAAGGTCTGGCCGGCCATGGCCGCGATGACCTTGTCGGTGTCGGTGGACTTGGCCTTTTCGACGGCCTGCTTCCACATGTTGATGCCGATGTAGGTGGCTTCCATCGGGTCGTTGGTCAGCGGCTTGTCCTTGTGGCCGGCGATGCCCTTGGCCTTGGCGTAGGCAGCCCACTTCTTTTCGAACTCGGCGTTGGTCGGGTTCTTGATCGACTGGAAGTAGTTCCAGGCGGCCAGGTGACCCACCAGCGGCTTGGTGTCCACGCCGCGCAGCTCTTCTTCGCCCACCGAGAAGGCGACAACCGGCACGTCCTTGGCCTTGAGGCCCGCGTTGCCCAGTTCCTTGTAGAAGGGCACGTTGGAGTCACCGTTGATGGTGGACACCACGGCCGTCTTGCCGCCTGCCGAGAACTTCTTGATGTCGGCGACGATGGTCTGGTAGTCGCTGTGGCCGAACGGCGTGTACTTCTCGTCGATGTCCGCGTCCTTCACGCCCTTGCTCTTGAGGTAGGCGCGCAGGATCTTGTTGGTGGTGCGGGGGTAGACGTAGTCGGTGCCCAGCAGGACCCAGCGCTTGGCCGCGCCGCCGTCCTTGGACATCAGGTAATCGACGGCAGGAATGGCTTGCTGGTTGGGAGCTGCGCCCGTGTAGAACACGTTCTTGGAAAGCTCTTCGCCTTCGTACTGCACAGGGTAGAACAACAGGCCGTTCATTTCTTCCACGACCGGCAGCACCGACTTGCGCGAGACCGAGGTCCAGCAGCCGAAGATGACGGCGACCTTGTCCTGGCCGAGCAGCTGCTTGGTCTTTTCTGCGAAGAGCGGCCAGTTCGATGCCGGGTCAACGATGACCGGCTCGAGCTTCTTGCCCAGCACGCCGCCCTTGGCGTTGATCTCGTCGATCGCCATGAGCACGGTGTCTTTCAACACGGTCTCCGAGATCGCCATCGTGCCCGACAGCGAGTGCAGGATCCCGACCTTGATGGTGCCGCCCGACTGGGCAAAGGCCGGCATGCCGACCGCGCCGGCGAAGGCGACAGCGGCAGTCAGTGCCTTGAGGGTGAAACGACGTTGCATGAAAAGCTCCTTGCGAGGATGACGAATGGGTAGAGGACGAAAACCGGGGCCGAACCCTGTTGAGTGCGGACGGTTTGATTCTGGGGATGCGAACGGATGAGCGATATACGCCGGAGGGCGTACGAAGCAGCGCCCTCCGGGCTGCCCAGATACCAATACCAAGGTACTACTGATATAAGGCTACAGTTAACACTTTTCGTCGAGAGATCCCATGCGAGCCTTGTCACAAGTCGTGCGCCCACTGCGCCTTCCACCTCCTCGATCCAGTCTGGTCGCCAAGCCCGCGCCGCTCAACGTGGTGGTCCACGCAGAGGCCTTGAAGCCCTTGAAGCCCTTGAACCTCCCGCCGGTGTCCATCGCCGAGGCGCTGGCCCCACGCACCACGCCAGAGCTGGTTCCCCAGGCCGTCGTCGCGCGCGACGTGCTGGTGGCCGTGCTCAAGGGCAAGGACACAGCCCAGGACGCTCGCGATCTGCGCAAAGCCATCACCCGGTTGCTGGAGCTGTCGCCCCAGTTGGGGCAAGACAAGGTCGACCAGCTGCTTTGCGGATTTCTGGGTGAGGCGGTCGTCGGCAACCGCGGGGCCTTGCTCGACGCCTGGGTGGAGGCAATCTCGGGCGCGCCCGCCGATCTGCTGGATTCACATCGAAAGCTCGCCTTGCTCAAGGGCGCCGCGCTTCCGGTCGCTCCTCATCTGTGGAGCGCGACGCGGGCCACCGGGCCCACCTCGCCGCACCGGTATGCAGGTCCGCCCCTGCTGATCCGGATTTTCAACACGCTCAAGCTTCGCCAGGACTTTGCTGCGGACGAGCGCTGGAAAGCGCCGACAACCCGTGACGAACACACCCTGTCCAACGGCGTGCATGCGTACGTGGGTGCCCTGCTGGACTCATCGCATGTGGCGGACGCGCAAGCCGCGGCCATCCTCTGCACGACGTTCCACAGTGTCGGACGCGATGAGATCACGCGTGAGTTCAAGCGCAAGGAATTCAACGCCATGAACTTCGCCATGCAGCAGGGGCACCTGTGCGCCGCCGGATTCATGCTGATGGCCATCGGCGATTCGCAGCGCTCCCTGGGCACCAAGGCGCTGATCCTCGGCAGCCTGGGCCTGGACCGCGCGCTGTTTTCGCAGCGACTGACGGCCCTCAAGCAGATGCCGCTTCCTGTCCCTCCCAACAAGGACCCCTACCGGTGGGCACGCGACCTCTCGAAGTGGAGCGCGAACTTCCTGTCGGCGTGCGACCTCATGACTGCAGGCGGACGGGTGCAGCTGGCGACCGATGACGCGTCACGCCTGCAGCAATGCCGCGATGCCAACCTGCGGGCAATCGACTTCGAACCCGCCGGCGGCGGCCACCCCGCGTCGGTAATTTGCAGCTCGAAGATCGTGCTCAGCTATTTGAGCCATCTCGAGGTTGTGACCGACGACCAGGCGCCGCGACCCGGCGCCCACCTGTATGCCATTCCCGTATCTGCGCTGGCGCTGCGCCACGAGGATGCTGTTCAGGCCAACCTCTAGGCTTCGAACTGCGGATGCAGCTGCCGGATGCGCGTCATGGCCATTCCGGCAGCAGCCGTGCGCGTCTCGACACCGAGCTTGACGAAGATGCGTTCGAGGTGCTTTTTGATCGTCGCCGGGCTGGCACCCAGGATGTCCGCGATATCGCGGTTAATCTTGCCCTTGACGACCCAGTAGAGCACCTCGGCTTCGCGCTGGGTGAGCTTGAAATACAGGCTCATCGCCTCGATCACTGCGGTGTCCGACACTTCGCGCATCACGATCAGCCAGTCTTCATCGCCGGTCTGCTGGTGCAGGCGGAATGTGAGGCGGCGCGCGCCGAGTTCCGCCGTCAGGCGCGGCGGTTCGATCTGTTGCAGCGCGTCTTTCAGGTGACGCCGCAGCCAGTCCACCACCGGCTGCGGCGTCTCGGGTGAACTGGTCCCGTAGTAGGCCATCAGCAGCTCGCGCGCGAGCGGCGTTTGCCACATCAGCTTGCCGTCGCCGGCGCGCACCGTGATGCTGGCGTAGCCGAATGCGTCGAGCGCGTTGCGCGTCTGCCGGGCCTGCCGCGCGCCCTGCATGTGCACGCCCATGCGCGCCAGCACTTCCTTGGGCTTGATCGGCTTGGTGACGTAATCGACGCCGCCCGATTCGAGCGCGGCGACCAGGTACTCGGTCTCGGTCAGGCCGGTCATGAAGATGATGGGGACGTGCGCGGTAGCGGGCGACGACTTCAGCCGCCTTGCCACTTCGAAGCCATCCATGCCCGGCATCATCGCGTCGAGCAACACGATGTCGGGGACGACCTGGGCTGCACGCTGCAGGGCTGCCTCGCCGCTGGTTGCAACGAGCACGGTGTAACCCGATTCGTCGAGCGCGTCGTGCAGCACGGCCAGGTTATCGGGCACGTCATCGACGATCAGCACGACTTCGGCTGTCGCGCGGTCGAAGCTCGCGCCCGGCAGTTGCGGCTGGCGCGCGCTCATCGCAGGTTCTCCTGCACCGGCCCGGCCCAAGCATCTGCGCCCGCGAGCCGGCGCGTCATGGCCTCGAACTGGAATTGCCGCGCGAGTTCGCGCATGTCGGCTGCGAACGATGCGCAGGCAGGCTGTGATGCTTCGATAGCGTCGAGTTGATTCATGATGCCCCGGTAGTAACCCAGTTGAACGGCCTCCTGCAACGCAGCCAGCGCGTCAGGCGCGGGCCATGTCCAGGCCGCTGCACCCGATGCTGCCGCTGGCAATCCGGCCGGTTGAACGGGCGCCGCGATCCACTGCAGCGCGAGTTGCCGCTCCAGCCAGTCGAGCAACTCGCTGTGCCGCACCGGCTTGGTGATGAAGTCTTCGGGGCGTATGCCGCAGTCGTTTTCGAGGTTCTTGTCGAAGGCGTTGGCAGACACCACCGCGACCTTCGCGCCGTGTTGCCCGATCTGGCGAATGCGCCGTATCGTCTCCCAGCCGTCGATGCCCGGCATGGCCAGGTCCATGAAGATGGCATCGGGCGCGAGGCCCGCAGCCACCAGGTCCAGCGCATCGTGGCCGCTCGCAGCCGTGCGCAACTCGAAGCCGAGCGGCTCCAGCAGGTGAACGAGCAACTCGCGATCGGCCTCTTCGTTGTCGACGACCAGAATCCTGCGGCGCGCGCCCAGGTAACCGCGCCGCGGCTGGGGCTGTGCTGCGGGCTTCAATCGAGGCGTGCTGCGCACTTCAGGCAGGAACAGCTTGATGCTGAACTTCGAGCCTTCGCCCGGCGCGCTCACCACCGTGAGCTCGCCGCCCATCAGGTCGGTGAGCATCTTGGCGATGGTCAGGCCGAGCCCCGCGCCCGGCGCCATCTGCGCGACGCTGCTGCCGCGCGCAAACGGCTCGAAGATGCGTTCCAGATCGGTTTTCGACATACCCGGCCCGGTGTCCTCGATGTCGATCCACGCCATCTCGCGCGCATGCTTGACGCGAAAAGTCACTTGCCCCTGGCTGGTGAACTTGATCGCATTGCCCAGCAGGTTGATCAGGATCTGGCGCACGCGCTTCTCGTCGGCGCGAACGACATCGGGCAACACGCCCACATGCTCAAAATGAAACGCCAGCCCCTTGGCCGCTGCCTGCGGTTCGAACATGCCAGCCATCTCGTGGACGAAGTCCGCAAACTCCATCGGCCGGACATTGAGCGTGAGCTTGCCGCTTTCGATGCGCGCAATGTCGAGCGTGCCTTCAATCAGTGACAGCAGATGCTCGCCGCCACGCTTGATGACACTCACTGCCTGCTTGCGATGCGGCGGCACTCCGGTATCTTCGCCCATCAATTGCGCATAGCCCAGGATGCTGTTGAGCGGCGTGCGCAATTCGTGGCTGATGGCGCTGATGTAGCGGCTCTTGGCCTGGTTGGCCTGCTCGGCCGCATGGCGCGCGTGCTCGGCTGCGAGCTTGGCTTGCTCGGCCACGAGCCTGGCTTGCTCTGCGAGCTGCCTTGCGTTCTGCAGCGCCTCGTCGGTCTGCTTGTGCAGCTCGATTTCGCGCAGCAACAGGTGCGACTGGCGATTGGATTCCTCTTGCGCGACCTGCCGGCTCTTGTGCGCGAGCACCAGCCACCACGCGACGATGCCGGCAATGACGACGAGCGCGAGATAGGCCTTGAGGAAACCGGAGCGCAGCGACCCCTGCGAAAGCCCGGCACTGTCCACCATCAGGGCCAGCGTCTGCACTTCCTGGTGGTAGAGCAGCCCGAACACGGTGGCCAGCAACGGCACGACGACGAGCATCAGCAGCAGGAAGTGCCCCAGGCCCGTGTCCAGGTAATGCCATGCGCGCCGGGGCAGCACCCACCGCAAGGCGCCTGACCACTGCGCCGACAAGGCTGCATGCGGCTTGCACAGATCGCCGCAACGCGCGTCCAGCGTGCAGCACAGCGAGCAGATATGGCCCTGGTACGCAGGGCAGTGCGCCATGTCGGGTGCCTCGTATTCGCGCTCGCAGATGACGCACTTCTTGAGCGTCATCGACTGGTTGTCATCGGTGGGCGCGTTGCGGGCGATGTAGTACTTGCCCTGGGTTGCCCAGGCGATCAGCGGCGAAGTGACGAACGCCACACTGAGCGCGATGACGGCCGAGAACGCCTGCGCGGTCGCACCGAACAAGCCCAGGTGCGCGGGAATCGACAGTGCAGAAGCCAATGCCATCGCACCGACTCCGACCGGGTTGATGTCGTAGAGATACGCGCGCTTGAATTCGATGCCCGGGGGCGACAGGCCCAGCGGCTTGTTGACGACCAGGTCGGCGACCACGGCCATCATCCAGGCGATGGCGATGTTGGAGTAGAGCCCCAGCACATCGCCCAGCGCCTGGAACACGTTCATCTCCATCAGCATGAACGCGATGAGGGTGTTGAACACCACCCACACGACGCGGCCGGGGTGGCTGTGTGTCACGCGCGAGAAGAAGTTGGACCAGGCCAGTGACCCGGCGTATGCGTTGGTGACGTTGATCTTCAACTGCGAGATGACGACGAAGATCGCGGTCGCCGCCACCGCCCAGCTGTAGTTCGGAAAGACATATTCGTACGCGGCCAGGTACATCTGGTTGGGGTCCACGGCGCGGTCGACCGGCACCATGTGCCTGATCGCCAGGTACGCGAGCAAGGCGCCGCCCAGCATCTTGATCACGCCCAGCACCACCCAGCCCGGGCCGCCCACCAGCACACCGAACCACCAGCGCTTGTTGTTGGCCGCCGTCCTGGCGGGCATGAAGCGAAGGTAGTCGGCCTGCTCACCCATCTGGGTGATCAGCGCGATGCCCACCGTGAGTCCAGCCCCAAACAGGTGCAGGTTGAAGTCGGAATTGACGCCTTTCTCACCGGCGTAGTGCATGACACCGGCAAATGCACCGGGATCGCGCGCCAGCACGTAGGCAAACGGCACCACCAGCATCACCAGCCAGATCGGCTGCGTCCAGACCTGCAAGCGGCTGATCGCCGAGATGCCGTGCGTGACCAGCGGGATCACCACCAGGGCGCAGATCAGGTAGCCCCAGCTCGGCGGGATGCCCAGGGCAAGGTCCAGCGCATAGGCCATCACCGCCGCTTCGAGCGCGAAGAAGATGAAGGTGAACGAGGCGTAGATCAGCGAGGTGATGGTCGAGCCGATGTAGCCAAAGCCCGCGCCGCGCGTGAGCAGGTCCATGTCCACCCCATAGCGGGCCGCGTAGATGCTGATCGGCAGCCCGGTGAGAAAGATGATGAGCCCGGTGGCGATCACCGCCCAGAACGCATTGAGAAACCCGTACTGCACCATCAGCGTGGCACCGACGGCTTCCAGGATCAGGAACGACGCCGCGCCGAAGGCCGTGTTGGCGACGCGAAACGCGGACCATTTGCGAAACCGCTGCGGCGTGTAGCGCAGCGCGTAGTCCTCCATCGTCTCGCTGGCGACCCAGCTGTTGTAGTCGCGCCGCACCTTGACGACGCGTTGAGGCGCGTCTTGCATCGGAACGCGTTGAGGCGGGTCCGCGGGGTAGATGGGGATGACTTCACTCACCCCTGCTGTTGCGCAGTTTCCGTGCCCGGTCTCTCACGAATAGGCAGCGGCCTTCCACGCGGCAAACTTTTCGGCCGCCTCGTCAGCCGACATGCGCGGTTCGAACGTACGGTCGTAGGTCGCAAAACCAGCCACCTCAGCGGCTCCCAGCAACCCGACCCCCCGTGCGGCACAGATGGCAGCGCCCGCCGAGGCCGCCTCCCGAAGTGCGTGCCGGGTAACAGGCAGGCCCATGATGTCCGCCTGCGCCTGCATCAGGCTGTCTGAATGGGTCAGCCCGCCATCGACCTTGAGAAGGTCGCAAGGCGGCAGTCCGGCTCCTGCCCTGACGGCATCCACCGCCTCGCGTACGCGGCAGGCCAGACCCTCCACCGCTGCACGGACAATCTGGCCCTGGGTGGTGGCGCTGTTGAGGCCGCCAATCAGGCCGCGCCTGGCAAAGTCGCCATGCGGCGCGCCCAGGCCAAGCAGCGCCGGCAGGAACACCACGCCACCCGCATCAGGCGTTGCAGCAGCCAGCGCCTCAAACGCTTCATGGTCCTGGATGGCGAAGAGTTGCCGCAGCCAGTCCAGTGCGGCACCGGCAGTCAGCACCATGCCTTCCAGGCAGTACTGTGTGCGCCCACTGCCCGACGAGAGCACATGCGGCGGCATGGCCAGCGATATGAACTTCATCGCCGCACCGGTCGACACATTCACCGTCGCCGAGGTGCCATAGCTCACCTTCATCTGCCCGGCCGCTTCACACCCATGGCCGATGAGCGCACTTTGCTGGTCGCCAATGACAGCGGCGATGGGGACCTCGGCACCGAAGACGGCGATGGTGGTCGTGCCCAACACGCCCCAGGTATCGACCAGTGCCGGAAAGCTTTTGGGATCGACGGCCTGCCCTGCGATGACTGGCCCGTTCCAATCCAGAGTCTTGCCATCGATGTAGCCCATGGCCCAGGCCTGGCTGCGGTCCGTCACGTGCAGGCTTGCACCGCTCAGCTTCCAGATGATCCACGAATCGACATTGCCCCAGGCCAGGTTGGCGCGATCCAGGCCGGCGAGAACGACCTCAAGCTTGACAGCCACCAGGTGCGGATGAGCCGGGTAGCCAGCCTTCTGGTACTCGGTCGCACGGGGAGCACCGCGCAGGTCGCTCCAGACGACCACCGGGCCCAGTGGCTCGCTGGTGATCCTGTCCCAGCACACGATGCTTCCGCGCTGCGAGGTCACCCCGATGGCGGCCAGGTCGCCAGGCGCAATACCGGCCCGGGCGAGCGCCTGCTGGATCACATGGAGCGTCGAGGCCCACAACTGCGCCGCGTCCTGCTCGACGTGTCCCGGCAGCTTGCTCCATGAGTGCACCGGCGCGAAGGCGCTGGCCTTGAGCTGGCCGCCAGGGGTAAATACGCACGCGCTCAGCGAGGTCGTCCCGATATCGAGGGCGAGGATGAGTTCCGGCATTGGGCTTATTTTCACCGAACCCGCAAGCCTCCCAAAACCGGAAAACCGCAAGTCCGCAAGTGCCCATGTTCGTCTTCTGGCGTATAGCCACTGCCCGCCCTTGCACTAAACTGATCCCGCCATGGAACTCACCCCCCGCGAGAAAGACAAGCTGCTGATCTTCACAGCGGCGCTGCTGGCCGAACGGCGCCGCGCGCGCGGCCTGAAACTCAATTACCCCGAAGCGATGGCGCTGATTTCGGCAGCCGTCATGGAAGGCGCTCGCGACGGCAAGACCGTGGCGCAGCTCATGAGCGAGGGCCGCACCATCCTCACCCGCGCCGATGTGATGGAAGGTGTCGCCGACATGATCCCCGACATCCAGGTCGAAGCGACCTTCCCCGATGGAACCAAGCTGGTCACCGTGCACCAGCCGATCGTGTGAACAACGCCTGACGAACAAACCCCAGGAGAAACCAAGTTGACGCTCAACCAGCTCGCCGTCGCCGCAGCAGCGCTCTACACCGGGACCCATGCCTTCGCCCACAGCGGACATGGCGCCCACGCTGCCTTGCACTGGCACGCCACCGACACTTTTGGGCTCCTGGTCGTGGGCAGTCTCGCGGCAGCCGCCGTCTGGCTCGCCCGCAAGTAGCGTGCAGATCGTGGCCCAGGCAATGATCCCCGGCGAACTCTTCACCGACGAAGGCGACCATGTGCTCAACCCCGGTCGCCGCACGCTCACGGTGGTGGTGAAAAACACCGCCGACCGCCCCATCCAGGTCGGCTCGCACTATCACTTCGCAGAAACCAATGGCGCGCTCGATTTCGATCGCGCGGCCGCGCGCGGCATGCGGCTGAACATCGCGTCGGGCACGGCGGTGCGCTTCGAACCCGGCCAGCAGCGCACGGTGGAACTCGTCGATGTTGCAGGCGATAGAACCATCTACGGATTTCGCGGCCTTATTCAAGGAAAGCTCTGACCATGGCCACGATTGGACGGCGCGGCTACGCCGAAATGTTCGGCCCGACGATTGGCGACAGGGTGAGGCTGGCCGACACCGACCTCATCGTCGAGGTGGAAGACGACTACACACTGCGCGCCGGCGGCTACGGTGAAGAAGTGAAGTTCGGCGGCGGCAAGACGATTCGCGACGGCATGGCGCAATCGCAGCGCACCAGGGCCGAAGGCGCCATGGATTGCGTGCTGACCAACGCACTCATCATCGACCACTGGGGCATCGTCAAGGCCGACATCGGCATCAAGGACAGCCGCATCGCCGCCATCGGCAAGGCCGGCAACCCGGACACGCAACCGGGCATCGACATCATCATCGGCCCCGGCACCGAAATCATTTCGTGCGAAGGCAGCATTGTCACGGCCGGCGGCATCGACAGCCACATCCACTTCATCTGCCCGCAGCAGATCGAGGAAGCGCTCGCCTCCGGCGTGACCACGATGCTGGGCGGTGGCACCGGTCCGGCCACCGGCACCTTCGCCACCACCTGCACGCCCGGTCCGTGGAACATCGAGCGCATGCTGCAGGCCGCCGACGGGTTCGCGATGAACCTGGGCTTTCTCGGCAAGGGCAATGCGAGCCTGCCTGCTGCCTTGCACGAACAGATCAACGCAGGCGTGATCGGCCTGAAGCTGCATGAAGACTGGGGCACGACGCCTGCTGCGATCAGCAACTGCCTGGACGTGGCGGAGCTGACCGACACGCAGGTTGCGATCCACAGCGATACCTTGAACGAATCGGGCTTTGTCGAGAACACGATCGCCGCGACCAAGGGCCGGTCGCTTTGTGCGTTCCACACCGAAGGCGCGGGCGGCGGTCATGCGCCGGACATTTTGCGAGTGGTTGGTGAAGAAAATTTTCTTCCGTCATCGACCAATCCGACGATGCCCTACACCCACAACACGCTCGACGAGCACGTCGACATGCTGATGGTGTGCCATCACCTGGACCCGGCAATTGCCGAAGACCTCGCGTTTGCCGAGAGCCGCATTCGCAAGGAAACGATTGCAGCCGAAGACATCCTGCATGACCTGGGCGCGATCAGCATGATGTCCAGCGACAGCCAGGCGATGGGGCGCGTGGGTGAAGTGATCATCCGCACCTGGCAGACGGCGCACAAGATGAAGGCGCAGCGCGGATCGCTGGCGTCCGACGGTTCGCGCCATGACAACTTCCGAGTCAAACGCTACATCGCCAAGTACACGATCAACCCGGCCATCGCACACGGCATCTCGCACGAAGTCGGCAGCATCGAACCCGGCAAGTGGGCCGACATCGTGATCTGGAAGCCGGCCTTCTTCGGCATCAAGCCGGCTGTGATCATGAAAGGCGGCTTCATCGCCATGGCCGCGATGGGCGACCCCAATGCGTCGATTCCCACACCGCAGCCCGTGCACTACCGGCCGATGTTCGGCAGCTTCGGCGGCGCCATCGCGAAAGGCTCGATCACGTTCGTTTCGAAGTCGGGTCTGGATGCAGGCATAGCGGACAAGTTCGGGCTGCGCAAGAATCTGAGCGCCGTGAAGAACATCCGTGGCGTGAAGAAGCAGCACCTGATCCACAACAACTACCTGCCGAAGATGGAAATCGATCCGCAGACGTATGCAGTGCGCGCCGATGGGCAACTGCTGGTGTGTGAAGCAGCGACGGTATTGCCGATGGCGCAGAGGTATTTTCTGTTTTGAACCGGCAGTGATTGCGCACCCGAGGCTGTGATTGCGAACCCTTCGACAAGCTCAGGAGAGCCTTGATCCGCTCCAGAGGCTGTCATTGCGGACTTGATCCGCAATCCATGCTTGATCAGGCGCAGTCGCCGCTTCGCGGTGGATTGCGGATCAAGTCCGCAATGACAGCCAAGCCAGGTCCTCACTGACAGCGATTTGAAACTACCATCCCCTCATGCTCCAAGTCTCCAAAATCCTGGCCGGTGGTCACGGCCTTGCGCCGGTGTTGCTCAAGCGTGCGGCCACCGTCCAGCTCGACTGGGACGTGCGCCAGAAAAGCCGCTTCGACTGCACCGATTCGCAGGGCCGTCACCTCGGGGTCTTCCTGCCGCGCGGCACCGTGGTGCGCGGCGGTGATGTGCTCGTTGCCGAAGACGGCTCGCTCGTCAAGGTGATTGCCGCGCCGCAGCCGGTGCTGGTGATCACGCACTGCACCCAGCACGGAACGCCCTTCGACCTGACCCGCGCCGCCTATCACCTGGGCAACCGGCACGTCGCGATCGAACTCAAGCCCGACCATCTCAAGATCGAACCCGACCATGTGCTCGCGGACATGCTGCGCGCGATGCACCTGATCGTGCGAGCCGAAGAAGGCGCGTTCGAACCGGAAGGCGGTGCCTACAGTGCTGGCGGACATTCGCACGGCCCATCGCACGCGCACTCGCATGCACACGCCCCGGCAGTCGGCCCCCTTGCGCAGGGAGCCTATGGAGACGATGGCCACGACCACACTCACTGACGGCGACCTGCTGGCCCTGGTGTGGCTTGCGTCACCCGCGTTGCCCGTGGGCGGCTTCTCGTATTCGGAAGTGCTGGAAGCCGCAGTCGAGAGCGGCCTGGTCACCGATGAGGCCACAGCAGCCAGGTGGCTCGCGGACCAACTGCATCTCACGCTGTCACGCGGCGACCTTGCGGTGCTTGCCGCCGCTGTCACCGCATGGCGGGACGGTGACATGGCACGCATCGCACAGCTCAACGACTGGGTGCTGCACACGCGCGAAACCAGCGAGCTGCGCCAGCAGACCGAGCAGATGGGCCGATCGATGGTCGAGTGGTTGCGCTCGATCAGGCCCGAGACCACGTCCGCCCACTGGACCTACCCGATCGCGTATGCGCTCGCATCGTCTGCGGGCACGGCATCGCCGCGCGCCATCGCCCTCACCTTTGCATTCGGCTGGGCCGAGAACATGATCCAGGCGGCCATCAAATCGATACCGCTGGGACAAAGTTCGGGCCAACGCATCCTGTCGCGGCTGGCCAGCGAAATTGCCGCAGCCGTTGACCACGCGCTCGCATTGCCTGAGGATGCGTGGCAGGCCTTTTCACCGATGCTGGCCATCCTGTCGGCGCAGCACGAAACCCAATATTCAAGGCTCTTTCGCTCATGACGTTTCACCACATCGCCAACCGCACCAAAAAACTGCCACCGCTGCGCGTGGGCATAGGCGGCCCGGTCGGCTCCGGCAAGACGACGCTGCTTGAAATGCTGTGCAAGGGCATGCGCGACAAATACGACCTGGTCGCCATCACCAACGACATCTACACCAAGGAAGACCAGCGCCTGCTCACCGTCAGCGGCGCGCTCGCAGCCGAGCGAATCATGGGCGTGGAGACCGGTGGCTGCCCGCACACCGCGATCCGCGAAGACGCATCGATCAACCTCGAAGCCATCGACCGGATGCTGGTGGATTTTCCGGATGCGGACATCGTGTTCGTCGAATCCGGCGGAGACAACCTTGCCGCGACATTCAGCCCCGAACTGTCGGACCTCACGATCTATGTGATCGATGTGGCGGCGGGCGAAAAGATCCCCCGCAAAGGCGGCCCCGGCATCACCAAGAGCGACCTCTTCGTCATCAACAAGACCGACCTCGCGCCGTATGTGGGCGCGGACCTGGGTGTGATGGAAGCCGACACCCAACGCATGCGCCGAGACAAGCCGTATGTGATGACCAACCTCAAGACCCAAACCGGCCTGGCCGAAGTCATCAGCTTCATCGAACGCAAGGGGATGCTGGAGCAGGCGTGAACGCGCTGATCATGGCGAGGCTCGCAGGGCAAGGCTGTCATGCCGAGGCTGTCATGCGGGGGGCTGTCATGCCGGACTCGATCCGGCATCCACTGCGAAGCGGAGACTGCGCCTGATCGTCGATGGATTGCGGGTCGAGCCCGCAATGACAGTTCAAGCGTGGCTGTCATGCCGGACTCGATCCGGCATCCACCGCGAAGCGGAGACTGCGCCTGATCGTCGATGGATTGCGGATCAAGTCCGCAATGACAGCCACTGGCTTCAGGGTCGATTGGAACGCCGGACCGGCAACCGCCTAGAATACGTGCCTTCGGAGAGTTGGCAGAGCGGTTGAATGCACCGGTCTTGAAAACCGGCGATGTTGAAAGACATCCGTGAGTTCGAATCTCACACTCTCCGCCGCTGTTTCTTGCCAAGAGCTGCGGCCGCTATGCAACCAGCTCCATCAACTTCCCATAGCCATCCACGACGTCGTACTTAACCTGGTCAGACGTGATCCTGGCGAAGAATTTACGGGCGCACTCGATCTTGCTTTCCTCGATTTTTCGCAAGTCCATGCTGGACATCGATCCCTTGGTTTCGGCAACAAAGTAAACGTGCTTGACCTTGCCTTCCTGGAAGGCAATGGCCCAGTCGGGGTTGTAGTTGCCGACCGGCGTGGGAATGAAGAACCCACGCGGCAGCTTGGCATACACCACAACCTCGGTGCTGGTATCCAGCTCGCGTACAAAGTCGCGCTCGTTTTTGGAATCCGTGAAGACGTAGTCGTAGATGTGGTGGTCGGCCTTGACCGCCTTGCTGAAATCTTCCTTGGGCTTGTCCTGGGTGAAGATTTCCATGGTGTGCGTTTCACCCGTGGGGTCGTAGGCGATGTGCTCCACGATCACCGTTGCCTTCTGCTCGTTCATCAGGCGCGCTGCCTTGCGCATGAAGTCTTCGGGGTTGGTGCGGTACTGGCTGAACACGGCCTTGTTGATGCCCTGCAAGATGCTGGCGACCGTGGCTCGCGTCAGTTGTGTCTCGTCGGCCAGTCGGCCAATCAAGTCGTACTTGACGGCGGAATGCGCCGAGGCACGGTGGTAGTCCGTCGTGGACTCGCTTACCTTGAAGGACTCGCCCAGGCGAATGCCGTCATAAGTTGCCGTTTCGGCCTGCTCCCCGGCCACCACGGTGTACTGCATGGGGCTCACTTTGAGTTCGGCCTCCAATGCCTTCACGCACTTGGCTACCAGTTCCGGCGTCTCGAATTCCACCGTGTACGCGGCCTTGCGGTTGATGCGACTCCACAGCGCCTTGAATTCGGCCTTCTCAAAATTGCCGTTCAGCGGATTGGTCCTGGCCTTGCGATCGTCATCCGGCAATGGCAACTTCGCATCGCTGAATACGGTGTCGATCAGCGCAAAAACCGCTTCGGCATGGGCTGCTAACTCTTCGGGCAGGTCGGTAAGCTGGCCTTCCTTTTTGGCGTCGTGATACTTTTGCGCTATTTGGCGCTTCATGTCTACGTAGCCGTTTTGGATCAAATAGAACTCGATGACAGTCGCCATTTCGGAACTGACTTCGACATCGCCGCCAGATGTTTTGAGAACCTTGCCTTGGAAATAGGCTTGGTTCGCCACCCGTGGCCGCTCCGACAACCCCTCGCTCATGTCCCGCTGCAAGGCGGTGACGAAATCCTTGTAGCTCTCGCTGGCCACAACCGTCAACACGTTGACCTGATGCACCGTGGCGGGGTCGTCCATCCGGTCGCCATGCTGATTGACAGATATACGCAACCCGCGCCCCACTTCCTGACGGCGGCTGATGGTGTTGTCGCTGTGCTTCAACGTGCAGATCACGAACACGTTGGGGTTGTCCCAACCTTCGCGCAGAGCGGAGTGAGAGAAGATGAAGCGAACCGGCTCGTCGAATTTCAACAATTGCTCCTTCTTGCGAAGGATCAGGTCATACGCATCCACGTCGTCTGTTTCCGTGGACTTCTTCCCGGTCTCGGGGTCCACCATGCGCTTGCTCTTCTTGTCGATTGAGAAGTAGCCCTCATGCGTGCGCGCGGTCGCAATGCCTTTGAGATACCGGTTGTAGGCTGTGTCTTCCAGCGTCATCACCTCGGCCAGTTGCTGGTTGTACTCCTCCTCGAACATCTGGGCGTACTCGCCATTGCGCTCGCCTGCTTCGTCATAGCTGCGGTACTTGCTGACGGCGTCAATGAAGAACAATGACAGCACCTTGATGCCCTGCGCAAACAAAGCCTGCTCTTTCTCGAAGTGGGCTTTGACGGCCTCGCGGATCTGGATGCGGCGCAACGCGGATTCGCTGACATCGCCCGTCGCCTCCCCCGCCACCAGCTCATGCCCATTGAGGAAGCTCACGGTGTTGGTCAACGCATTGATATCGGCCACCACAAAGCCTCGGTACTGCTCCAAGCCACCGGACAGATCGAACAGGTTGTCGTTGCGCGACAGCTTGCGCAGCACCCGTTTGATGCCGCTGTTCTGCTTGATTTCCAGCTCCACGCGCGCCACGGGTGCAGCGGTGGACACCTCGATGGACTCTAAAAACAGATAAGCATTGGTGCCGGTCAGACCCTTGACCGAAATGCCGCGCACTGCAATCTTCTTGACCAGCTTCTGGTTGTAGGCATCCAGGGCATCCAGCCGGTGGATCTTGTTGTGCGTTGTCTTGTGCGTGGCCGAATACCGCAGCACCGCCAGCGGCTTGAAATTGGCCAGCGAGTCCAGCGTCTTGGCGCCTTCCATCTTCTGCGGCTCATCCAGGAACAGGATGGGACGGTTGGCGCTGATCACATCAATCGGCCTGCGGGACTGAAAGTCGTCCAGCTCTTCATAAATCCGGCGCGCATCCTTGCCCGTGGCATGGAAGGCCTGCACGTTGATGACCATGACATTGATGCCCGCATCGCTCGAAAAGCTTTCCAGGTTGTGCAGCTGTTTGGAGTTGTAGATGAAAAAGCGGGCGCGCTTCTTGTAGTCGTCCATGAAGTGCTCGGCCGTGATTTCCAGCGACTTGAACACGCCTTCACGAATCGCAATGCTGGGCACCACCACAATGAACTTGCTCCACCCAAACCGGGCGTTCAGCTCGAACATGGTCTTGACGTAGCAATACGTCTTGCCCGTGCCGGTCTCCATCTCGACGTCCAGATTGATGTCGCACACCCTGGTTTTGACCAGAGCGGCAGACTGCGGTAGGTTTTGCCTGCGCTGCACCGCGTGGATGTTTTCCAGCACCTGGCCGGGGGTCAGCGCCAGATCAGCGTTTTTGAAGCCGGATGACTCCAATGCCGCCGTCGCCTGGCCGCTGGCGTCCACCGCGCGGCCCGGGTCAATGCGGTAGTTCAGCCCTTCGCGCCTGGGCTGCCCGGCAAAGCAATCCGCCACGGCCTCCACTGCATGGGTCTGGTAGGCCTGTTTCTTGAATTTCAGCTTCATGAGCAAGCCTCCTCTGTGTGGAAGATCCCACTTGGTTGTCCCCCCAACTCGTGGGCCGAGCCCAATCGGTCCAGAAGCACCTCACCCTTGGCACTAAGAGATTCGCCAGACACCGTCTGTTGAATCTTTTGGAGTCCATGGACTCCGAATATCCTTTTGTGGAGTGCGTAACCGGAAATAGGCTCCACAAATGATTTCGTGGTGGATGCAAGCTCCGTAAACACCTTAGAGCACCTCACGGCCTTCGGCCAAGTTGACCAGACGAGGAAAACACAGCGTAGCGGGCCTTCGGCCGCTGCCTGATTGCAGTTCCCTCAAGATGCCAGCCTCCTTCATCTGCCGGAGCAAACCAGGGGTCGTTTTTTCGTGAATGCCAAACTCCTTGTGCATCTGTGCCGTGAGGTCGGATGAGCGAAAAATAGGCTTGCTGAAAATTGCATCCAACACATGCACCGTGTACTGCGAGTGAGTGGCCGCCTGGATCGCCAGCTTCATCTCTTCGTACAAAGCCTGAATGGCCGAGACACGAGTACTGTTTTGGGCTGCCTGCGTGGTGATCGCTTGCAAAAAGAATGCAATCCAACCGTTCCAATCGCCCTCAGCCGAAATGGCTTTGAGCCTTTGGTAGTAGTCTTCCCGATGGGTTTCGAGATACTCAGACAAATAAAACATGGGCTGGGACAACGCCCGCTTTTGATACAAAAACAGCGGGATCAAGATGCGACCGATCCGCCCGTTGCCATCCTTAAACGGGTGAAGTAACTCGAACTGTGCATGCACCACTGCCGTTTGCAGCAAAAAATCGAGATCGTCGCTGTCCATGTAGTGCTCCCAGTCCTGCAAGTGGTCTGGCAGCTGTATGGGGTTGGGCGGCACGAAACTGGCTTGCTCCATGGTGCAGCCATGCCTGCCAATCCAATTCTGGTCCAGGCGGAAAGCCCCCGGTGTCTTGTCTTGCCCACGAACACTGCTCATCAGAATACGATGCAGCTCGCGCACAAAACTCAGTCGGATGGGGTAATCCTTCAAGTATTCACGTGCTGAATAAAGGGCCTGTCGGTAGTTGGAAATTTCCCGAATGTCTTCGTATTTTTCCCCCTCCTTGATCAACCCTGCCTCCTGCTCCAACACCTCATCCACCGTGGCCTGCGTGCCTTCGATCTTGGACGACAACACCGCTTCCTGCGTTGTCAACGGCGAAAGCATCACGGCTGCGTTGGGAATACCTTGCAATAGGCCGTCGTAGCGGGCGAGCGCTGCATTGGCTTGCCCAACCAATGGCAAGAGCACACGGTAGTCCAGGGTAGTAATCGGCAATGCGTTGGGAATGTAGGGCTGCATGGTTACGCCCCATCAAATGCACTTGACTTCGGTGCCGGGTGACATCAGCCGGAAGATTTGTTCCACGTTGATCTTCACGCTGTCGCTGGCGAAGCCCGCATCGCGAAACACCACGCGCAGCGGCTCGCGCCTGGCCAACAGCTTGACGAACTCTTCGCTGATACCTTCTTCAAAGCACGCCGCCAGCGCATTGCCATCAACGAAAAAAACCGTCTTTCCCGCAATGGTCTCCTGCGTGATGGGCAGCGCCAGATCAACGCCCCAGTCCAGCAACACCTGGAACAACAGATCTTCGGAGGTGCGGTCTTCGCGGATGTTGTTGACCTGATCGGACAGCAGGTCTTGGGAAACCGCGTTGGGGGTGTAGAACACGTCCTTCATGTTGGAGCTGTCGATTTTTAGGACGCGGAAGCCAACTTCCGCTTTCGCTCCATCGATCTGCCCGCGCACCTCAGCTCCATAGTTGCGCACACGGGTAAGCCCCATCTCAAAGATAGAACCGAGCCCCGGCTCTGGCTTCGGCAAAGGCTCAGCAATCTGGACACCGATAAAACGCCGGTTGCCGCCATCCTCAAAGTTTTGTTTCAGTACAGCGTGGGCTGTCGATCCGCTGCCACTGAAAAAATCCAGAACAATGCTGTTGTCATTCGGTTTCCCAGCCAATTGCAGGATGCGTTGCAACAACTCCACCGGCTTCACTGAATTCAGGACGTTTTCCGTTTCCCGAAAAGGCACGTATTTGAGCAACGTCTTCTTGGCGTCTTGCGTATGGCCTACTTCCTTGTACGACCAGAATGTTTGGGGAGTACGGCCTTGTTGAACTTCGGACAAAAAGCGTTTCAGGCGAGGCATGTTGTTGCCTTCATCACCCCACCAAATACGGTTCTCCTGCATCAGCTTCGCGAAGCTTGCCTCGCTAAACCGCCAATAGCTACCTCGCGGCGGGCCGTCAATGACGCGGCCGGAAGGGCAAGTAACGGGATACAGCCCAGCGTCATATCGGTTTCTTGCGGCAAGGTCGCTTGATGCCCAGGGGCCGCGCGGATCACTGTCTGGATTCTTGTAGCGTGCTCGCATCTCGTCTGTCTGCGGCAAGAGATTGGGAGTCCATTGATCAGCCGACTTTGCATAGACGAGCACATAGTCATGGTCCTCGGAAAACCACCTTGCCGAATTTTTAGGCGAAAAAACTTTTTGCCAGATGATTTGCGCTACGAAGTTCTCTTCTCCAAAGACCTCACTGCACAACTTGCGCAGGTTGTCCACCTCGTTGTCATCAATCGAGATGAACATCACGCCATCATCGCGCAATAGGTTACGGGCGAGTTTCAGTCGCGCGTAGATCATGCTCAGCCAGTCGGAGTGAAAGCGCCCATTGGCATCGGTGTTCGCTACCAGACGTGCGCCCGACTCATCGGCTTGGTTCGATCGGATGAGGTAGCTCTCCGCGTCATCCGAGTAGTCATCGTCGTAAATGAAGTCGCGGCCAGTGTTGTACGGCGGATCGATATAAATCAACTTCACCTTGTTCAAGTAGGTCTCTTGCAGCAGTTTCAGCGCGTCAAGGTTGTCCCCCTCGATGAACAGGTTCTGCGTGGTGTCGAAGTCCACGCTCGCTTCTCGGCAAGGGCGTAGTGTCTTGGCAATGGGGGCATTGGCGGTCAACAACGCCTCTCGCTTGCCGGGCCAATTGAGCTGGTAGCGCTCCTGCGGACCTTCGACGATGCTCCCCGACAGCTCCTGGCGCAACTGATCGAAGTCGATGCTGCGCATGACCTCACCATCGGCACCACGCGTTTCGGTCAGGCAGTTTGGAAAAAGCTGGGCCAGTTTGTCGATGTTGGCCCGCGTCAGGTCGGGGCTGTGCATTTTTAGTTTATTCATAGTCAATTTGGGCCAGCGCTTGAAGCTCGTTGCGAATGGTACGCAACTGGGCGTTGATTTCGACCTTGCGGTTGAATTGCTTTTCCTGGGTCAGCCGGGACTCCAGCCTGGCCGCTGCGGCCTGCCCGGCTTGCAGCTGCGCCATCCGTTCCAACTGGTCGCGCAGCGACTCGCCAGCCCGTGCTGGCACCGCCAGGTGCCGGCGCAACAGTTGCTCGTACAGGCCTTGCAGATCCAGCGCAACGGGCAGGCCGTGTCGGGGCAAGTCGTCTGGCTGCCACGGCGCTGCATGGTAGTCGCCCAGCACCCACTGGCCGCTGACGGCTTCGCTGGGGCGTTTGTAGGCTGCAATGGGTTGGCTGCGACCGGCATGCCGCAGAACAAACAGGATGGGAAAAGGGATGGCCTTGTCGATGCAACGCAGCACCGAATGACTGACATCCGGCAGCTTCAAGGCGATTTCAAACACCTCGATTTCAGGCACGTCGAGTTTGGCAGACAGGTTGATGCTCTCGGGGGCTAGCTTGTGGGTCCAGGTGATGCTTTCTACCTGCTTGACAAAGAGCGCGCGCAATGCGGCGGTGGGTTTCCCATGCGCGTAGATTTTGGCCTTGGACACTGGCCGCGACACAGCGGCTTTTGCAGGCCATGCAAACAATGCGCAGGCGATCGCGGGCGAGGAGTTGAGCGATGAAACTGGTGCGGTCATACAGGCTGCACCACGAGGAAGCTGACCAGCTCGAAGTCTTCCAGCCCTGCCAGGTCTTGCACCAAGGCGCTGGTCTTGCCTGGCGAGAACAGGCTGTCCACGTCCTGCTCTTGTTGGCGCTCGATCATCGAGTGGATGGCCTGGTCGAGTAGCGACGAATACACCGCCATTTCGCGGCCATCGCTGGTGGCTGCGTTGAAGGGCTCAAATGCGTTGGGCACTGGGTCACTGCAGCCCTTGCAGGCGTTGCGGGCCAGGTCCAGAAGGGTCTTGACCTCTGTGTGGTCGGCAATGATGGTGCCGTCCATGCCGATGTAGATCAGATAGTAGGGGTGCAGGCGGTTCTTCTGCCGTACCACCGCCCCGGCCGTACCACTGAGCAGCCGGTTGCGCAGCGTGAAGATCACGCCAGGGTGAAGGCCTCTTTCTGCATCGGCGGGCACCACGGCATGCAGGCCATTGGGCAGGCGCGACAGGTCGCCATGGGTCTTGATGTAATTCAGCAAGTCCATGCGGAAGTCGTTGAGCCCCAGGTCGGTGATGGAGACGCCGGTTTTGAGGTCTTCCATCGCGATGACATCTTCTTGCAAACGGCGCAATTGCTCCTTGCGGTAGGCCACATCGTTGGACTGCGCGGACAGCACGTTGTCATCGCCTGTGGCCGTCACGTCGGCAATCATCATGCGGCTCTCTACGCGCTCTTTCAGGCGGATGTATTCGTCCAGGCTGATGTCGGGCCAATAGTTGACCAGCTGGATGCGCGCATTGGGCGAACCAATGCGGTCCACCCGGCCGAAGCGCTGGATGATGCGCACAGGGTTCCAGTGGATGTCGTAGTTGATGACGGTGTCGCAGTCCTGCAAGTTCTGGCCTTCGGAGATGCAGTCCGTGGCGATCAGCACGTCAATCTCGCCGGGTTCATGGGGCAGCGTCAGCGCCTTCTCTTTGGCACGGGGCGCAAAAAGGGTGAGCATGGTCTGAAAGTCGATGCCTTGGCGCGGGTTCGCGGCCAGCCGCAGGGTGGTTTTAGGCTCTGTGGTGCCCGTGACCTTGCCAACGTGAATGCCATGGGCCTGAAGCAGGCCCATTGCCAGGTTGTCGTAGAGGTAGTTGGCGGTATCTGCAAACGCGGTAAATATCAGCAGCTTGCGGTTGCCCGGATTGATGGGGTTGGCCAGCTTGTGCTCGATCTGGACTTTGAGGTGTTGAAGCTTGGCGTCGTCAGCCGGGGTGATCTTGTCCATTTCGGCCAGCAGGCCATCAATCACGCCCATGTCGGCGCTCAGGTCGTACTCCCACGATGGCAGGTCCATATCGGCCAGGTCGATCTTGACCTTGCCGCCCGTGTTGCTGTCGCCTGTGTCGTCAAACTCGGGTAGCTCTTCGTCGTCGAAATCGGCATCCTCAAAAACCGATGCCTGATCGGTGAAAGGCCTTGCCCGACCCGTTTTCTTGAATGCGTCGATCTGGGCCAGCGCCTTCTGGTGGTTGTCTTGCAGACTCTGCAAGGTGAGCCGGAACGATGCGACTGAACTTTCAAGGCGCTTGAGCAAGTTGACGGTCATCAGCGCTTGCAAGCTCTTTTCGCGGTCGGCCTGTTTGAGCTTGCCGCCGCCACTGGCCACCTCAGTGTCGTACATGTCTTCGTACTTCTTGATGCGGCTGGGCAGGATGTAGCCTACAGGCGCATACACGGCCAGCTTCAAGAGCGAGAGCTGGTTGAAGATGTCGTTGAAGTCGATGACATCGGTTCGCTGGGTCAGAGGGCAGTGGAACGACAATGGTTTGAGGCGTTCGGGGAAGGTCCCAATGTCCTTGGTGTCGTAGAACGTCTCGATGTGTCTGCGGGATCGGGCAATGGTTACGCTGTCCAGCAGCTCAAAAAAATCGAAGTCCAGGGCACCCAATATGGCGTTAGCAGTGCGCTCTTCTGGCGGCAGCCTGGTCCAGTTGTTAAACGCTGCCTGCGCCCTGCGAAAAATCTCCTCAACGTCCTTTTCGGTGTGCAGCTTGTCACCAAGTTGCAACGAGTTGCCCTCGTAGGCCAGCGCCAACTGGTTGCGCAAGTCGTTGAAACGGTTGTTGACCGGCGTGGCAGACAGCATCAGCACCTTGGTCTTGACGCCTTGCCTGATGACGGAGTCCATCAGCTTCTGGTAACGCGTCTCCTTGTCCTTGTAGGCATCGTTGTTGCGGAAGTTGTGCGATTCGTCGATCACCACCAGGTCATAGTTGCCCCAGTTGACCCGGTTCAGCGGTGTGCCGAAAGACTCGCCACTCGTGCGCTGCAAGTCGGTATGGCACAGCACTTCGTAGTTGAAGCGGTCCCTGGAGAAGATGTTGGTTTTGAGATTGCGGTTGTAGGTCAACCAGTTGTCGGCCAGCTTCTTGGGACACAGCACAAGCACGGACCGGTTGCGCAGCTCGTAATACTTGATGACGGCCAGCGCCGTGAAGGTCTTGCCCAGGCCCACGCTGTCGGCCAGGATGCAGCCGTTGTATGTTTCGAGCTTGTTGATGATGCCGGTCGCGGCGTCGCGCTGGAAGTTGAAGAGCTTTTGCCACACCAGCGTATCGAGGTAGCCCGTACGATCGTTGGGCAGCACATCCTCGTTGAGGTCTTCGAGGAACTCGTTGAAGATGTTGTAGAGCATCAGGAAGTAGATGCGCTCGGGGGAATTCTCCTGGTACACCGATGCAATGTGCTCGCACACGAGGCTGGTTACGTCGTTCAGCTTGACCGGATCGGCCCAAATCTGGTCGAACAAGCTCAGGAAGACGCTCGTGTTGGCGGGCTCATCGAACTTGTTGACGATGTTCGATACAGCGTTGCCCGGTCGGTACCCCAGATCGACGGCGGTAAATCCATGCAAGGGCATATAAACGGCACTGGGCACGTCCCCGGTTTCACTTGCGGCCTGCACCGCGGCGAACTGCTGCATGGGCGCGTTGCCACTGTTAGTGCGGAACTTGGCCTTGCGGCGCATCCAGTCCGCGCATTCACGGGCGATGGCGCGCTGGGTCAGTTTGTTTTTGAGCTGCACCTCGAACTCGGTGCCATAGAAGCTACGCTCGGTCTTGGTGTTTGATGGTGGCTTGGGGATGTGGAACTCGCGCCGCTCTTTCCTGGCTGCGTCCGTCGCCTCGTCGGGCATGAACGACGGCGAGGTGAAGATGAACTCGAAAGACTCGACCGATTCCAACTCGAGCTTCAAGGCCTCGTAGGCATAGATGGAAAAGCAGGAGGCCGCGATCTTGAGGCGTCCGCCCGGCTGCACCGCCTGCTTGATGTCATCGCCCAGCAGCTCGTTAATGTTGTCGATGAGTTTCACGCCCTTTTCCAGCCGCTCCTTGGTTACAACATTTGCGCCCGCTCAATGTGCGTCCGAGTTTGGACGCGCAACTCTCTACCGTCAAACCCGAGCCCGCCGAGGCGCCCTGGTCAGCGACTCATCCAAACCCCATCGCTTCGCAAACTCCGGGTCTAGCAATTCATGCGCAGGCACATTGACTGCGACGCACAATCGCTCGACATTGTCGATTGAAACGTTTCGCTCACCACGCTCCAGCGTCCCCACAAAGGCCCGGTCGAGCGAGGCCTCGGCGGCCAGGGCTTCTTGCGACATCCCGAGATGCAGTCGCTGCAACCTGAGATTTTTCGCAAACACTTCACGCAGTGACGGCGGCTTCTTAGACCTGCTTGTTGCTCCAGACATCCGCCGCATGCTCTGTTAATGTCGTGTTTAAATCCACGGTGTTTGAGCATCTTTAATTCAGCGGTGCCGAACATTGGCTCGACCTTGGACCCACTCGGCGCAAAACCAGATGCACATCGCGACCCCAGCTTTGCAGGTATCCCGTCTGATCGACGAAGACCTGACCATCCTCCATGCCCTCTCCATCCTGCGGTCCCGCTTCAAGCGCCGTGACGTCTTCGATAGCCCGTCCTCCGTCATGCACTTCCTGCGCCTGCAGGCCCAGGGCCTTACGCACGAAATCTTCGCCGTGATGTACCTGGACACGCATAACCGCCTGATCGACTACGAGCGGCTCTTTCGCGGCACCCTCGCCCAGACCGCCGTGTACCCGCGCGAAGTGACCCGGCAAGCACTCGCAAAGAACGCCGCTTCGGTCGTCCTGCATCACAACCACCCGAGCGGCATGTGCCTGCCCAGCAAGGCCGATGAGTCGCTGACCCAAACGCTCAAGGTCGCACTCGGCCTCGTTGAGGTCCGCGTGCTCGATCACATCATCACCAGCGATTGCGGAGCGGTTTCCATGGCTGAGGCCGGGTTGCTCTAACGACTTGCGTAAAGAGTACGACTTCTCTGCGACGAAGATGAGCCCATATGCTTCGGGCAGCACCGAACCCGCCAGTTTCAGGTACAAACCCACTTCACTCCCCGCATCAAGAGGCCCCCGACATGCCCACCGGAACCGTGACCCTGCATCGCGTGCTCAAGGCCCCGCCCGAGCGCGTCTATCGCGCATTCATCGACGCGGATGCCAAGGCCAAATGGCTGCCGCCTTACGGCTTCACCTGCAAGGTCCATCACTTTGAAGCGAAGGTCGGCGGTACCTACAGGATGTCGTTCACCAACTTCACCAACGGCAGCGCGCATTCATGGGAGGGTCGGTTCCTTCAGCTGGTGCCTCACGAAAAAATCGTCTACACCGACCGCTTCGACGACCCCAACCTGCCCGGCGAAATGACCGTAACCGTGACACTGCGGCAGGTGATCTGCGGCACCGAACTCAGCGTGGTGCAGCAAGGTATCCCGGAGATGATCCCGACCGAGATGTGCTACCTGGGCTGGCAGGAATCGCTGGCGCAGCTCGCAACGCTGGTGGAGCCGGAGATCCAGGGTTGATGCCGCGCATGTTCACCCGCATTCGCCCCTTCATCGCAGCGCTCGGCCTGATGCTGTGCGCTATCGCCGCCACGACCGCCAGCACGGCCAATGCAGCCGATGCGCCCGCTGACAAGGTCGTCTATGTCAGCCCCCACACCAGCGAAGAGCCTTTCAGTTCGTACTACGCGGGATTTTTCAGCAAGCTCGTGGTGGGCAGCATGGCCGAGCCGCCCAAGGGGGTCAACGGTCAGCCGGTGGAAGGCAGCGTGCTGTTCGTCGTCACGGTTGCGCCAACCGGTGCGGCCGAGCGAATCGACATCGTCGAATCGTCGTCGCCTATCGTCGAAAAGCATGTGCTGGCGTTGATCCGAAAATCGCAGCCCTTCGCAGCCTTCAGCCCCGAGATCCGCGGCAAGGCATCAAAGCTCGTGATCACGTCGCACCTGAACTACGTCAGGGAGCGATAGCGGCCCCTTCGCCGCGTGCGATAGCGGCTCCCTCGATATGGGCAGGCACTTCACCGCCCATCGCCTGCAGCAGTGTCGCGGTGACGTCCTGCGTTTTCACGACGGGCAGCCGCACGCCTTTGCCGAAACCCTCGCCGATCGCGAGCATGAACCCGACCGTGGAATGACCCCCCGTGCGAAAAAACGGCACCGGACCGATGCGCCCGTACTTCGGATGCTCCACAACATCGGTGACCACGCCTTCCCGCCACTGCACCATCAGGTCGGCGGGCGACTGGTCCGGGTTGTTGTCCATAGCGTCCTGGCGCACCTGCAGCACCTTGGATGCCAGCGGCTTTCCGGTGCGGGCGTCGACCAGCCCCGCCACCACGGCGCGCAGTTCGTCGCACACGGCGGTGAAGTCTTGCGGCGCAATGCCGTCAGGCCCGTCGCGCCCGGCAATATTCAGGCGGATCAGCCCCTCTGAATAACCCGGCAGCGCAAAGGCGCGCATGCCGGCCCACTGCGGGCGGAACCAGTTGCCCGGGTCCCAGTCGAGCGGGTCGCCGCGCTCGCTTTGCACCAGCGGTGACTCCAGCGCCTGTTCGCCGTGCGGGGTTCGCAGGCCCCAGACTTCTTCGCGCCAGTGCCGGGAGTAGCCCAGGCTGGGCTCGGGGATGGGCTCGGCAATGTCCTGGTAGCACAGCGCCGGCTTGCCGGTGCTCCAGCGGTAGATCAGTTCCGGCAAGAAGAGCATCGACGACATGTCGAGCGTGTTGCTTCGCATCCCGTGCGGCGAGAAGATGAAGATCTGTGTGTCTGCGGGCGCAGCAGCAACCAGTTCGCCCACGCCCCTGTCCACCGCCTGCGCCACGTCCAGCAGGAAGTCGCCGCCCGCTTGTTCACGCATGCGGTCAAACAGCGCATGGGGCTGGCTCAGGTGCCAGAACAGGTGCCCCGCGGTGTGGATTTCGCCGTAGGCGGCCAGCAGCAGGTCCCAGCGCTCCTGCGCCATCAGGTCTTTCAGGATCGCCGTGCGCTGGCCGGCTGCGGTGACGAGCTGGTCGCGCACCTCGCGCATCGTCTGCGAGTTGTAGAGGCTGGGGATGCGATAGGACAAGGTCTCCGATCCGTCATCGGCATTGGTGATGGTGTCGTAGAGCGGATGCCTGCCGTGCTTTGCAATCAGTTGCGCCATCAATCCGGGGGGCGACGACTGGCGCAGGATCTGGTTGACCTCGGTGCCCCATCCCAGCAACTGCACGCCATCGACGCCATCGACCATGCGGGTCAGGGGCAAGTCGAAGATCGCGACCCGCTTGCCCTGGGGCAATGCATAGAACGGCGGGTATTTGGTGAATTGGTACGACGCACGCTCGACCATGTTGTAGCCGCCGTCGTCCTTGTAATCCTGGTGGCCCCATTCGTGGCTGGTTTCAGGCGAGCACCCCTGCAGCAGCGTGAGCCAGCTGTTCTCCACGCGATACAGGCCAAAGTTGGCCTGGCGCGCATAGGTGCCCTGCCCGAAGAGCCGGGCGAGGTGGGGAAGCTTGCCTTCCTCGACCCAGCGTTCCAGCAGTTTGGGGGCCATGGCGTCAAGGCCGATTGCAATCACGGGCGCGGTCAAGTTCTGCTCCTTGCTTGAAAGGTTTCAGTAGGCAAAGCCATAGGGCTTCATCGCTTCATGGTTGCCCGATGCGGCCATCTGCGCGGCTTCGTGCAACCAGGGGCCGAGGCGAAAATTGATGCGTACTTCAAAGTCATCGCGCACCTGGTCATGAAAGGCAATCGCGTCCTCCAGCACCGCCTCGGCTGCACTGCGCCGGCCCTGCGACGCGTGGATGCACGCCAGCACCATCGATGCGTTGAGCGACTCGACCGGAAAACCTGCGGGCCTTTGCCGGTGCAACTGTTCGAACTGGTGACGAGCCTCTTCGAGGCGTCCCTGCCGGTAGTGCATGTAGCCGCTGAACCAGCAATAGCGCAGCCACTGCGGGTCGCGCGACTGGGCGCACGCCAACCGCCATTCGTAGCGCGCGTCCTTGGCCTGGCGGCGCGAGAGATCGGGGTAATGATGCAGCCGCAGTTGCGATGACCAGTTCGCGGTTTCACCGGCTTCGCGCAAGCTCGGCTGCACGGTGTCGTGCACAAAGCCCCGGTGGTGGTGGCCACGCCTGAACAGGCACAGCTTGTAGTCCTGGACCACATCGCCTTCGCCCATGTCGGTATCCCATCCACCGAAAAGGCCCGAGGGCAGGTCGCGGTCATCGAGCGCCAGCACCGCCTTCAGGCCGTCGCGGTCGATTCGCTCATCGGCGTCGAGCGTGAGCACCCAGGGCGTCTTGAGTGCGTCGAAGCTGCGGTTGCGCTGGTTGGCGAGCGTGAAGCACTCTTGGGCATGGATCTCCCCTTGCAGTGCCGTGATGCCAAAGTGCTCCTGCAGCAGCTCCCGGGTGCGATCGGTGGAGCCGGTGTCAATGATCACCACTTGCGAGAAAAGGTCCACGATGGGCGACAGGCAGGCAACGATGTTTGCCTCCTCATTCTTGACCATCATGCTCAACCCGGTATCCGGCATCCCTGTTCCCTGCTACGATTTCTCGACCCACCGATCCTAAGAGAGAAAGTCACCATGTCCATCCAGCTCGACCTCACGAAACTCTATGGCTTCAAGATTGTTGCCGGCAATGACGGCAAGATTGCAGGTCAGACCACCAGCTCGAAGATTGGCCAAAAGGATGGCGTCAAGAACGCGTCGGCTACGGCCAGCAAACTCGGCGGCAAACTCGGCGAGAAAGCCGGCTTGAAGCCCTGATACGGGCGTCCCTATTCTGAGTCCCCTGAGTCCCTTTCGTTTTCCGCCGCAGGGCGAGCGCGCCCAATTTCTGGATGCCAAGATGCGCCTGTCGCTGGCCGACAGCCTCGCACATATCCGCGACCAGGTGCGCGGAGAGATCGCTTTCGACGAACCCGCACTGACCGGCCTTGTCCAGGCCATGCGTTCAGGCGCACGCTTTCCGCTTTCCACCTTCGGTATTTACAGCGAACTCGTTCTCGCACTCCTTGACGCCGACGAACCGGAACAGGCACAGGCGCTGCTCGAAGAACTGGCATGCGAAAAGCCAATTGAGACGGCCACTCCGAGGTGGCGCCTCAATGCCCTCGACGCGCCCGTCCACGCACCCTACGTGGCCCTTTACGGGCGACTGATGGACAGCGGCATCGGTGCCAGTTTCAAGATCCTGCCGCCGCCGCCCGACCTGGCCACAACTTACAGCGAGCGCCTCGTTCGCAGCTTCAAGCTCATGGAGCGGGTCATGCCAGACCTTGCCGCCGAATTCAACGCGCTCGTGAGCGATGTGCTCCTGGTCGTCGGAGATCGCGGTGCAAAGTACCAATTTGACGGTGGATCGTGCTACATGCTGTGGGGCGGCCTGTTCCTGAACGCGACGTCTCATCCTGACGAGGTCACCATGATCGAGGTCATGGCGCACGAGACAGCTCACATGCTGCTCTATGCCTGCGCTGCCGATGAAGCACTGGTCGAAAACGAAGACGATGAGCTCTTCACATCGCCCTTGCGCGTCGACCCGCGTCCGATGGACGGCATTTATCACGCCACCTTCGTTTCAGCACGGATGCACTGGGCCATGTCGCGCCTGGCCGAAAGCGCGCTGGTCGATGAGGCTGCTCGCGCCGCAGCCGCCAAGGCACGCGAGAGCGATGCAGCCAACTTCTGGAACGGCTACGCCGTCGTCGCACAGCATGGCCGCCTCACGGCCACCGGCCAGCGCGTGATGGATTCGGCGCTCGCCTATATGGAATCGCAGCGGTAGTGCGCCAGCAGCTCGCGCATCGGCGCCAGCCAGGGCATCTGCTTCGCATCCTGGGTTTGCGTCACTTGCGTGATGCGGTCCACCGGCAAGCCCGTGCGCAGCAGCTCATCCGACTGGATCACCATCACAAGGGCATCGACCTGCGAATCAAACAGCATGGCAAGCGCCCGGCTGAACAGGCCCTGCGCCGCCAGCACCACACGCTCACCGCCAGCTGAAATCGCGCAGTCATGCGTGACCAGGTGACATCGCAATCCACGGGCCGCATAGCCTGCGCGAATCTGCTCCCCCGTGGTGAGCGCTTCATCACCGCCGATCACGGCCTCGACCGGAATGCGGCCGTCAGCCGCGATGAACTTGCGCAGCAGCCCCGGCAGCACATGCGCTGATTGCCGGTTGGGCAGCAGCGACGAGTAATTCACTTCGTTGAGCATCGCGCCGTTCTCGTGCCAGGGGCGGCTGATGTCGTCGGAGATGATGTCGATGCCTGCGATCGAAAGCCCGAAAAGGCGCGCGGCCTTGATGGAGATGGCTGCGTTGTCCGGGTGGATCACATCGGTCAGGTGCTCGACCACGCCGCCGAATTCGCTCGACTGGATGCGGCGCAGCGGCACGAACTGGCCCTGCGCCGGAACCGCCTCGCGCGACAGCCCGACCGATGCCAGGCTCTGGAGTGCCAGGTCGTCGAGCGGAAAGGGCTTCAGGCGCGACCATGGCGCCGCGAGTTGCTCGGTCTGGTTGGCGTGCAACACCAGTTGCTCGACGCTGCGCACGCCATCGCCCCTGACCGACTTCGCCATGCGCTTGGAAACCAGCAGCACCTGGTCGCCGGCCACCACCACGCGATGACAGGTGCCGCTCACCTGCCGCTCCACCAGCACCCGCCGCGAGAACGAAGCTGCATGCTGGAACGCGGTTGCGAGAATCTGTTCGTCGATGACATCGACCGTCACGCCCTCGCCGCGATCGCGGTCCACCGGCTTCACAACCACCGGCCAGCCCAGTTCAATGGCGGCACTTCGCGCATCTTCGAGGCTGGAGACCAGCACATGCGCCGGTGAAGGCAGTCCGGCGTCGCGCATGCGTTGTGCCGCAACCCACTTGTCCTGCGCCATGCGTGCCCCGATGGCCGAGTCGAACTGGATCGCACCGCGTTCGAACAGGCGCGCGGCGCTGCCCCAGCCCAGCTGGAAGGTGCCCTTGCTCACATGGCGAAACGGGATACCCAGCTGGGCCGCCGCCGTGAGCAGCGGCATCGTCGATTCGCCGCCGCCGACCTGCAAGGGCTTGACGAATCCCGAATGGAGCGAGTCCTGCAATGTCGCAGTGAACGCAGGTCCGCGGTCTGTCGAGGCAATCATGCGGCGCATGAGTTGGACCGCCTGATCGGCCGCGCGCACATACAGCTTGTCGCCGATGCCGTCGACGCGCGGCAGGACGGCCGAAACCGTGAATTTCGATTTCTCAATTGCAGTGACGGCAAGGACACGACATCCGGCAATGGCCGGCACCCGGATCGCCCTGAGCAACGCCGTCGCCAGATGCAACGCCCGCCACGCGAAAGCGCGCATGGCCGCCTGCGCAGCATCGTCGCCTGGTTCGACAGGCGCCGCAGCCATCACCACCTCGAAGGAGCGCTTGAGCGATTCGTCGATGCTGGCGTAGTCGCAAACAGGCACGCTCTCCAGGCGCAACGTCATCGCAAGGACGGGTTGCGCCAGGCCGTGTCGATAGCCTGCGCGCCAGGGTGTGGGTAAGGGTGTGGGTGCAGTGCCGGGGGTCATTCAAAGGAGGTTGCGGATTTCTCGCAAAGCCACCGACAGCATAGCGAGATCGGGGTGCGCCGTTTCACCCAGGTCTGCCAGCAGCCGACGCGCGCGCGCGAACGTCAGCGGATTGCGCGCCTGCCAGCCTTCGAGCCGCTGCGCCGCGTCGCCCTTGCTTCCGTTCACCGCGTCGAGCACGACGGAATGCTGCAGGTCCGCGAGATCTCCTGCGAGCGCAACCTTGGCCAGGCCCTGCCAGTAGTTGTCCGCAGGCAGCAGGTCGATCTGCTGGCGCAGCTTCTCCAGTCCCAGCCGTTCGCCGACCCCAAAGAGCACGTCCGCCGACGTGCCCAGTTCGCACTTGCCGGCCTCTGCCACTTCTGCGATGTCCAGCGCGTTGAAGATCAGGTCGGCAGCGCCCACTTGCTGCGCCAGCACCTGAGGCACACCCGCTTCGACCCAGGCATGAACCGGCGGCAACGAACGGGCGACGGGTTCCAGGCGTTGCCGCAGGAATGCGACGGCAGGCGCCAGCCGCGCGACTGCGCGATCGGTGGTCTCGCGTAACCGGCGTGATCGCAAAAACCACATGGTTGCGCGCGTGATGAGCTTGCGCCAGGCCACGATCAGCTCGTACTGCACGCGGTCGGCCACCAGGTTGTCCAGCGCCTCGATCTGCTGCCAGATCTGGACGCTGCCAAACACCTCGCGCGCCAGCAGGTAGGCACGCACCACCTGGGATGGCGTGCCCCCGGTTTGTTCGGCCATCTGGTGCACGAAGGTCGGCCCCACGCGATTGACCATGCTGTTGAGCACATGCGTGGCGATGATTTCGCGGCGCAGCGGATGGCGCGCGATGCAATCGCCGAACTGTTCGCGCATCGCGACCGGGAAATAGCGTTCCAGCGAAGCGCCGATCCACGCGTCTTCCGGCACATCGGACTCGACCAGTTCGTCGGAGAGCCACATCTTGCTGTAGGCCAGCAGCACGGCATGCTCGGGGGTGGTCAGCCCGATGCTGCGCGACTTGCGCTGGGCGATTTCGTCTTCGGTCGGCAGGAACTCGATCGCGCGATCGAGGCGTCCGGCTTTCTCCAGGAACCGCATGAAGCGCGCATCGCCGTCCAGCAGTTGCGCCGACTCGCGGCGTGCAACGGACAGCGCCTGTGTCTGGAAGTAGTTGTCGCGCAGCACCAGCGCTGCAACGTCGTCGGTCATGGTCGGAAGCACCGCATTGCGCTCGTCGGCCCTGAGCTTGCCGTCGGCCACGGCAATGCCCAGCAGGATCTTGATGTTGACTTCATGGTCGGAGGTATCGACACCGGCAGAGTTGTCGATGGCATCGGTGTACAGGCGCACGCCATTGAGCGCTGCCTCGATGCGGCCTCGCTGGGTGAAGCCGAGGTTGCCGCCCTCGCCCACCACCTTGCAGCGCAGTTCCTTGCCGTTGATGCGCAGGCTGTCGTTGGCACGGTCGCCCACATCGGCGTGCGTCTCGCCCGATGCCTTCACATAGGTGCCGATGCCGCCGTTGTAAAGCAGGTCCACCGGCGCCTTGAGGATGGCGGTCACCAACTCGGTTGCGGTCACTTCTTCGGCCGTGATGCCCAGCGCGGCCCGCGCCTGCGCCGACAGCGGTATCGACTTTTCGGAGCGCGCCCACACACCGCCGCCTTCGGAGATGAGGCTGGCGTCGTAGTCGGCCCAGGACGAACGCGGCAATGCGAACAGGCGCTCCCGTTCTGCGAAAGTGGTCGAAGCGTCTGGTGTCGGGTCGATGAAGATGTGGCGGTGATCGAAGGCGGCCACCAGCCGGATGTGACGCGACAGCAGCATGCCGTTGCCAAACACATCACCGGACATGTCACCCACGCCAACCACGGTGAAGTCAGACGACTGGATGTCGGTGCCGATCTCGCGGAAGTGGCGCTTGACGCTTTCCCACGCGCCACGTGCCGTGATGCCCATCACCTTGTGGTCGTAGCCGACGCTGCCGCCCGAGGCGAACGCATCGCCGAGCCAGTGACCGTATTCGGCGCTGACCGCATTGGCGTAGTCGGAGAAGGTGGCCGTGCCCTTGTCTGCCGCGACCACGAGGTAGGTATCGTCGCCATCGACACGAACCACGTGAGGCGGCGCCACGGTCTTGCCGTTGACCAGGTTGTCAGTGAGGTCGAGCAGGCCGCGCAGGTAGTCCTGGTAGCAGGCGATGCCTTCCTTCATGAACGCATCGCGGTCGGTGGACGGCGGCGCTTTCTTCAGCACGAAGCCGCCCTTGGAGCCGACCGGGACGATGACGGTGTTCTTCACCATCTGGGCCTTCACCAGGCCCAGCACTTCGGTGCGGAAATCGTCGGGCCTGTCGGACCAGCGCAGCCCGCCGCGCGCAACCCTGCCACCGCGCAGGTGGATGCCCTCGAAACGCGGCGAATAAACGAAGATTTCGTACAGAGGCCGGGGCGCCGGCAGGCCCGGGATCTTCGAGGAATCGAACTTGAAACTCAGGAACTGCCGGCGCGGGCCTGCTTCACCGGAGTGTCCGACACCCGTGCGCCAGTAGTTGGTGCGAAGGGTCGCCTCGACAAGCGCCAGCATCTGCCGCAGCACGCGGTCTTCATTGATGTTGCTGACTTTCTCCAGCGCCTTCTCGATGCCATTGACCTGCGCCTGAGCCCCTTGCACATCCGCGCCCTGCGGATCGAAGCGCAGCTTGAACAGGCCAGCCAGCATGCGCGCAATGCGCGGATGCGCGACCAGCGTTGCGGCAATGGTCGACTGCGATTGCGCAAAGCCGATCTGCTTGAGGTACTTGGCATACGCACGCAGCACCACCACTTCTTGCGCCGCGAGACCCGCGAGCAGCACGAGGCGATTGAAGTCGTCACTTTCGACTTCGCCGCGAAGCACCTGCGCAAAGGCATCTTCGAACAATGTGGCGAGCGTTTGCGCGTCTATATCGCCGGTGAGCGGCGCTTCCAGCGCGAAGTCATGCAGCGCGATCGGTGCAGACGGGCCTTGGGTCCCGATGCGCCAGCTCGATTCGGCGATGACGCGCGCACCCATGTGCTCCAGCATGGGCAGGCTGTCGGACAGGACCATGGGCGCGCCGAGCCGGTACACCTTCAAGCCGAGGGCGCCCGGATTGTTGGCATCGCGCTGGTACAGCGACAGCGCAAGCGGCGCCCCGCCCGATAGCGAGGCGAGCTTGGCGACATCCGGCAGGGCTTCGCGCGCCGCCGTGCGGCCACGATAGTCAGCGGGAAAAGCGGGGCTCCACTGCTTGAACAAGGCAAGCCCGGTGGCTTCACCCTGCCCCGCAACCAGCGCTTCGCGCAGTTCGTCTTCCCAGCGCCGGGCTGCTGAGGCGAGTTGACGCTCGATCGCGCGCGTGTCGAACGCCGGAACCTGCCCGGGGGTCGTGCGCACCGTGAAATGAATTCGCGCGAGCACGGCGTCACTGAGCAGCACGTCGAACTCCGCCGATGCGCCATTGAACGCGGTGAGCAGGATGCGCTGGAACTTCAGGCGCAGGTCGGTGGAATACGACTCGCGCGGCACGTACACCAGGCACGACACAAAGCGGTCGAACGGATCGCGCCAGAGGAACAGGCGCAGCCGCTGCCGCTCGCCGAGCGCGACGATGCCCAACGCCGTTTCGTAGAGGTCTTCGTCGGGTATCTGGAAGAGATCGTCGCGCGGAAAGGTTTCCAGCACGTGGTCGAGTGCCTTGGAAAGATGACCGCCTGGCGGAAGTCCCGCGCGCCGGGCGATCGCACCCACCTTGCCGCGCAGCAGCGGCGTCTCTGCGATGCGGGCGCTGTAGGCGGTGGATGTGAACAGGCCGATGAACCGGTGCTCGCCGATCACCTCACCCTGTGCGTTGTACCGCTTGACGCCCACGTAGTCGGTGTAGCCGCTGCGATGCACGGTGGACCTGGTGTTCGACTTGGTCACGACCAGTATCGGCAGCGGCGAAGCAGCCACTGCACGCGCTGCTGCCGGGAGCGCCGAAAACGTTGCGGACACGGCGTCGCTCGCGGATTCGCCGAGCAGGCCCAGGCCGCTGCCCGGCACCATGCGCAGGGCCACCTCGCCCTTGTCCCTGACGAGGTCCTGCTGGCGATAGCCCAGCAGCGTGATGTGGTCCTGTGTCAGCCATTGCAGGAAGGCGCGGCTTTCTTCGATCGCTTCCGGCGGCAATGCATCAGGCGCGTTGCCGAGTTCCTGGATGGCCTCGTTCAACCGCGCGAGTATGGGTTGCCAGTCACGCACAGCCGCCCGGACGTCGCCCAGGACGCGTGCAATGTCGGTTTCAAGCTGCTGGCGCTGCGCTACGTCGACCAGGCGATCGATCTCGATGTACATCCACGATTCACGCGAGGCATGGGGCGACTGCCCACGCGGTGCTATGGCCTGGAGCTTGCCGGGCGCATCGCGCGTGACTTCAAAGATCGGATGCACGATGAGGTGCAGGAGCATGCCGTGGCGACTGATTTCGAGCGAGGTCGAGTCGACGAGAAACGGCATGTCGTCGTTGACGATCTGCACCACCGAGTGACGTGAGGTCCAGCCGTCTTCTGCGGCTGTGGGACTGAATATCCGGATCTGGGGAGTGCCCGGCGTGCGGGTCTCGCCGAGTTTCAGGTGGGAGACCAAAGCGCCGAGCAGGTCTTCGGGCGTGCGTTCGGCGAGGTCGTCGGCATCAAGCCGCGCGAAGTAGGGGTGCGCTATTGATTCAACAAGCTTGTGCAGGGCTGGATCGCTGCGAGTGGCGGAAAGTGCGACGACAGCAGCGATGCGGTCGTGCAGGGCCTGGATGGGAGCGTTCATGGCGCGCCTTCTTCCTGAAAAGATTGGGATGCGCCACTCTAGGCACCCTCGCCGCGCAGTGCAAATGCCGTATGGGAGCTGCGTTATGCAAAAAACGCATTTCCCTCCCAACAGCTCATCCGCTCACTCTGGCTTCAGGCCCAGCGTCGCTGCAAGGCGACGGTAATAGCCCAGGCGATCCGCCACCGTCTGGGCAAGGCGCTCGGGCGGATTGTTGGCTTCGAGCGCGCTGCCGCGCGCCACCATGAAGGCGCGCACCTGCGGGTCTTTCAATGCATCGGCAAACGCCTGGTTGAGTCTGCGCACGAGGTCGGCAGGCGTGCCGGCCGGCGCGAAGATCGCAAGCAGCCCCACCACCGAAAAGCCCGGCCATGTTTCGCTGACCAGGGGAAGGCCGTCAAACGGAGGCAGTGCAGCGCGCGTGCCGGTTGAGGCAAATGCCGATGCGCGCCCACCTTCGACGAACGGCAACGCGGCGTCGTACGGCGCGAGCATCACGTCCACCGTGCCGGCTGCCAGCGCATTGATGGCGGGTGCGACTCCGGGATAGGGAACGGTGACCACCGCGCCGCCGAGTGCCTGCTTGAGTTGCTCGCAGCCCAGCGCCATTTCGCCTGGAGGCGCGCCGCAATTGAGCCCGCCGCGTTGCGCTGCAGCGGCTGCGCTCAGATCGGCGGGGCGCTTGATGTCCAGGCCCTTGCGGGCCAGCATCACCATGCCCGCCTGCGTGAGCTGTATCACCGGCTGGAGGTCGCGAATCGGGTCGTAGTTCACCTTGTAAAGCACGGTGTTGGTCACCACAAAACCGGACCCCAGCAGCAAAGTCCTGCCGTCGGGCGGCGCTTTCACGACCGCCTCGGTTCCGATGATGCCTGCCGCGCCCGGACGGTTCTCGACGATGACGGTTTCTTTCAGGTCACGCGCGACCGCGCTCGCCAGCGTGCGTGCGACCACGTCGAGCGGGCCACCGGCTGTGGTGGGCACAACGAGGCGTATCGGTGCTGTGCCTTGAGCGCTGGCAGGCACCACGGCCCAAAGAAGGCCGATCACGCCCAGGGCGCGCAGCAAACTGGAAACTGGTTTCATGTCGATATCTCGTTGCCCCTGGCCTGCGTCCCATCCGCCAGCGAAGGAAGTTGTGCTCGCGCCAGCTTGCCAGCGTCCGTGCGCGGCAGGCTTGCAACGACCTGAACGCGCGAAGGCTCGTGAAGCGATCCCATGCTTGCGATGACGTGCGCCTTGAGCGCCGATTCCTGCGGCGGTGCGGATTCGTCCGCCGCAACGACCAGCAGCACCAGCACGGGACGCCGCGACGCTTGCGCACTGAGTGTGACGGCCGACTCCTTGACCGACGGGTGGCTGTTGAGCGCTTCTTCCACGCGCGACGGATCGAGCTTGACGCCCAGCAGGTTGATGACGTCGTCAGAACGGCCGCCCAGGCGCACGATCCGGCCTTCATCGATGGAGCCCGTGTCGCCCGGATAGAACCAGCCATCCCTGAACGCAGCAGCTGTGGCCTTCTCATCGCCGACATATCCCTGCACCATGACAGGCGATCGAAACCGCAAGATACCGGTCTGGCCGGGCGGCAATGGGTTGCCGGCAACGTCCACGGCCTGGCCTTCCACCCACGGCACGAGGCGGCCGGCGGCGCCGGGGTGTTCGCGCGCGATCTGCACACCCGCACGTGCGGTGCTTCCCATTTCGGTAGAACCGTAATTGACGATGAGATTGGGGCACAGCAGCTGCCTGACTTCAGCGCGCAGTCCTGGAGGAACAATGCTGCCGCCGAGCATCACGCTGCGCAGGCTGTCCGGCTTGAAACGCTCGCTTTCGGGAAGTCGCCTCAGGTACCCGGTCAGTCTTGTCATCACTGCCGGCGTGCTCAGGATTCGAGTGGGTCTGTCGCGCTTGAGCGATGCGGCCATCTCGGGTGCCAGGAGTTCCTTGAGGAACACCACCGTCGCGCCGGCCGAAAGCTGCTGCATGCAGTGGCCCAGCGAAAATCCAATGCCCAGGTCGGCGAGCAACAGCAGCTTCTCGTCTGCCTGTATCGGCCACGCCTCGAACGACAGTTGCTGCTGCCTGGCGGTTCGCGCATGGGTGAAGGGAATGCTCTTGCTGACGCCGGTGGTGCCCGAAGACGAGGCGATGCGCCAGACCTGGTCGTCCAGGCCGGACACCAGCGGCGGCAGGACTGCATCTTCGCCAAGCGGCTGCACGAGGTCCCCGATCGGAATCAGCTTGATGTCGTCGCCGCCAATGGCGTCGGGATGCCCGATCCACGCCACCACCTGGTTGCGCGCAAAGATCTCGCGGCGCACTGCATCGGTTTGACCGGCACGGAAGTAGGTCGAGATCGCACCGATGCGAGCCAGCGCCATGACGACCACCAGGTCGGCCTGCATTCGCAGCCCGGACACAGCGACGCACTGTCCCTGCTGTATGCCCGCACGCACCAGATGTGCCGCAACGCCAGCGGCGCTACGCCACAGCGCTGAATAGCTGATGGCGTCTCCATCGTTGATGACGGCGGTGCGGTCGGGATGGGCGCGCGCCTGGCGCGCGATGGAATCGAGAACATTCATCGTGGTTACAGCTTCATCAAAGAAAGAGTTCCTGCAGGTCGCTCAGGAAATCGAATCCGCGTGCCGTGGGCCGCACGCGGGCAAGGTCTCGCTCGATCAGGCCGCGTTTTTCGGCATCGACCAGCTGGGCTTCAATCGTGGTCAATGGCAAGCCGGTGCGCTCACTGAAATCGCGCAACGCGAATCCGTCCTTCAGGCGCAATGCATTGAGCATGAACTCGAAGGGAAGTTCGGCGCGCGGCACTTCGGTTTCCTGCGCGATGGGCTTGCCTGCGAGGGCGTTGTCCATATACAGGCGCGGCTCGCGAAAGCGCACCTGCCGAATGACGCGATGCGGAAAACTGAGCTTGCCGTGCGCGCCTGCCCCTATGCCCAGGTAATCGCCAAACTGCCAGTAGTTGACGTTGTGCCAGCAGCGATGTCCGGCCTTTGCGTAAGCCGAGACCTCATAGCGCTCAAGCCCCGCACCGGCCGTCGCTTCGGTGATGCGGTCGAGCATGGCGTAGGCCACGTCGTCTTCCGGCACGCGCGGAGGGAATTTTGCGAAGTAGGTATTGGGCTCGATCGTGAGGTGGTAGACCGACAGGTGCGGCGGGGAGAGCGCCAGGGCCTGAGCCAGGTCCGCATCGAGCGCCTCCATCGACTGGCCCGGCAAGGCGTACATCAGGTCCAGGTTGAAGGTGTCGAACGAAGCGGCCGCCTCCTCGAGCGCCGCAATCGCCTGCGCCCTGTCATGCACGCGACCCAACGCGCGCAGGTGATCGTCGTTGAAGCTCTGCACACCGACTGAAAGCCGCGTGACTCCGGCTGCGCGAAATGCCTTGAAGCGATTTTTCTCGAACGTGCCCGGATTGGCTTCAAGCGTGATCTCGCAGTCGGGCTCCAGCCGCAGGCGCGCGCGAATATCGCCCAGCAGGCGGTCGATCGCCTGCGGAGAGAACAGGCTGGGCGTGCCTCCGCCGATGAAGATGCTGTGCACCGGGCGCCCCCAGATGAGCGGCAGCGACGACTCCAGGTCTGCGACCAGCGCGTCGATGTAGCGTTGCTCGGGCACTTCGCCCGACCGGATTTCGTGCGAGTTGAAGTCGCAGTACGGGCACTTCTTGAGGCACCACGGCAGGTGAACATACAGCGACAGCGGCGGCAGCGCAGGTAGCTGCAGCAGACCGCCTCGAAGGTAATGAGTGACGTCCTTCACCGCAACGCCCTCGGCTGCGGCCTGTGCGTTCACTGCCCGGATCGCAATCACAGCCAGCGCTCGCGGATGAGCCCCAGCATCTGCTGCGCAGCCTTGCCGCGATGGCTGTTCGCGTTCTTCACCTCTGGCGGCAATTGCGCGAAGGTCTGGCCGAACTCGGGGATGAACATGACCGGGTCGAACCCGAAGCCGTGCTCGCCTGTGGGCTCCTGGGCAATCACGCCTGCAACCCGGCCCGATGCGATCAGCGGCTCCGGATCGTCGGGCGTGCGAACCGCGACCAGCGTGCTGACCAGGGCCGCGCGCCGGTCGGCATGCGGCTTTAACTGTTCGAGCAAGGCGCGCACGTTGTTGTCGTCGCCCTTCTCATAGCCGAACTGCATGGCATAGAACGCGGTATCGACGCCAGGCAATCCGCCGAAGGCCTCAACACACAGTCCGGCGTCGTCCGCAATGGCAGGCAGGCCGCTTTCGCGCGACGCATGACGCGCCTTGGCCAGTGCGTTCTCGACAAAGGTGCGGTGCGGCTCTTCGGCTTCCCCGATACCCAGCTCCGATTGGCGCACCAGCTCGATCGGCAGGGACGCGAACATCGCGCGCAGCTCGGCGAGCTTGCCCGCGTTGTTGGAGGCCAGGACGATGCGAGAGATCACTTGTCGAACTTCACCGCCGGCCTTCACTGGCCGAGCGCTTGTCCCTGAAGGGTGACGAGCTCGCCAATGCCCTTTTCGGCCAGGCGCAGCAGCTCGTCCATCTCGGCGCGCGTGAAGGCGACGCCCTCGGCAGTGCCTTGCACTTCGACGAAATGGCCCGCACCCGTCATCACCACATTCATGTCGGTGTCGCAGCTCACGTCTTCGATGTATTCGAGATCGAGCAACGGCACGCCTTGCACGATTCCCACCGAAACAGCCGCGACTGGACCGGTGATCGGCGAAGCGGTGAGCTTGCCCGCCGCAATCAGCTTGTTCACCGCATCCTGCGCCGAGACGAATGCGCCGGTGATCGCCGCGGTTCGCGTACCGCCATCGGCCTGCAGCACGTCGCAGTCGAGCTGGATCGTGCGCTCGCCCAACGCTTTCAGATCGAACACCGCGCGCATCGAACGGCCGATGAGCCGCTGGATTTCCTGCGTGCGACCGCTCTGCTTGCCGCGTGCGGCTTCACGGTCGCTGCGCGTATGGGTCGAGCGCGGCAGCATGCCGTATTCGGCTGTGACCCAGCCTTCGCCGCTGCCGCGCTTGTGCGGTGGAACCTTCTCTTCAACCGACGCGGTGCACAGCACGCGCGTGTTGCCGAATTCGATCAGCACCGAACCCTCGGCATGGATGGTGTAGCCGCGGGTGATGCGAATCGGACGCAGCTGGTCTGCGGCACGGCCGCCGCTTCTTGCAAATTCAGTCATTTTTTGGGAACTTGGTTTCAGGTTTTCCGCGCCGCCGAGCGCCGGATGGCTTCGTTGATCTCGGCGATCGAGCGTTCGATGGCTTCATCGTCCAGGTCTTCGACCATGCCGTCGAGAACGCCGGCCTGTATGGTGGAAGCAAATACGCCATCGGTGATGCTGTCAGTGGAAATGCCGCGCGTGGACTCGAACGAGTCTGGCGTCTCCCACTCCAGCGCTATCACCGTCACGTTGTCGCAATGGTCGCCGCCCTTGCGCAGGGCGGCCTCGACCAGGTCGGGCACTGCCTCGGTCACCGATTTTCTGCTGAGGTCGTTAACGATTTCATCATCGGTCAAGGTACCCCAGAGGCCGTCGGAGCACAGCAGGATCTTGTCGCCCTGCTGCAATGTGACCGGGCCGGTGATATCGAACACCGGCTTGGTCGGAGAGCCCAGGCAGGTGAACAGGATGTTGCGGTTGATGCGGTCCAGGCGAACGACCCCTGCGCCGCTTTGCTGCTCCAGGTACGAGTGGTCGCGTGTGCGGGTGAGCAGTTCGTTGCCGCGGACCACATACAGGCGTGAATCGCCGCAATGGACCCACGTTGCCGATGTGCCCTGCACGACCGCCGCGACCAGGGTCGTTCGCGGCGTGTCGAGCATGCCTTTTTCGCTGGCGTAGCGAATGATCTGGTGGTGCGCCGCCATGAGTGCCATCGACAGGAACTCATTGACGTCCTGCACCAGCGGGCGGGCTTCTTTCTGGTAGAGCGCCGAGACCGTTTGCAGCGCGAGCTGCGCGGCGACCTCGCCCTCGGGGTGGCCGCCCATGCCGTCAGCCAGCACGAAAAGCCCCGACTCCCGCGTGTAGCAATAGCCCATGCGGTCTTCGTTTTTTTCGCGGCCGCCGCGGCGGCTGATCTGGAAGACAGAGAATTTCATCGTGGGAGGTCGTAGGGGCCGGTCACTTGGCCTTGACGCCGCCGAACCCGGTGGCCTTCTTCACATTCTTCTTGGTGTCCGTCACCATGTTGTCGAACTGAAGGCGCATCTTCTCGCCCACCGACAGCTTGGTGTAACGGCGCTCGCCTTCACGGCTGAGTTCCTTTTGCAGCGCGAACACGGATTGCGGACGCGACAAGGGGTCCAGCGACATGCACCACTCGACCACCTCGATCAGGTTGTCGGAATAAACACCGCGCAGCCTCGAAAGCGCAAGCGCCAGGCGGTCTTTCTCCAGACGCTGCGGCGCATCGTTGGGCGGATAGCCCTGCATGCAGGCATAGATGCACGCGCCGATCGCGTAGATGTCGGTCCAGGGACCCATCGACGAATCACGCCGGTACATCTCCGGCGCCGCAAAACCGGGCGTGTACATCGGACGGATGAAGTTGCCTTCTTTCGACAGCACTTCACGCGCTGCGCCAAAGTCGATCATCACGGCCTTGTTGTCGTCGGTGATGAAAATGTTGGCAGGCTTGATGTCCAGGTGGAGCATCTTGTGCTGGTGCACGATGCGCAAGCCCCGCAGGATTTCGTCGAAGAGCGAACGGATGGTCGATTCGCGAAAGACCTTCTGCTTCTTGAGTTCACGCGCGGTGATGATGAAATCCTGAAGGGTCGCGCCCTCCAGGTAATTCATCACCATGTAGACGGTTTCGTTCTCGCGAAAGAAGTTGAGCACGCTCACCACCGAGGCGTGCGAGATCTGCGCCAGGGCGCGACCTTCTTCGAAAAAGCTTTTCAGGCCCAGGCGATACAGCGACAGTTTTTCGGGCTGGACCTGGGGAAGCAGTTCGCCCGGCGCGCGTCCGGCGAGCGAAGCAGGAAGATATTCCTTGACGGCGACCTGCTGGCCTTCGTTGTCGACGGCCAGGTACACCACGCCGAAGCCACCAGCCGAAAGCTTGCGCACCACGCGATAGCCACCAATGACGGTGTCGGGGGGCAGAGGCGCTGGTTTGACCTTGGACATGTATTAAGAAGCGATGTAATAGGCTGCAGCCTAAGAATGTTGGGCTGCAGGCCCATCCCGGTTATTCTCGCAATCCCGCAACGACTCCGAGATCGGCAAAAGACCTCCATGGCAGTTTACAGCATGACCGGCTTCGCAAGCGGCCAGCAAAGCGCAGCAGACACGCGCTCGCAGGCCGAGACACGGAGCACGCCGCCAAGCCGCCTGGGCCTTGAAATGCGCTCGGTGAACAGCCGCTTTCTTGACCTTACATTCCGCCTGTCCGAAGAACTGCGCCCTTACGAGCCCGCGCTGCGCGAACTGATCATGTCGCGCCTGAAGCGCGGCAAGGTCGAGGTGCGAGCCGCCGTGGAGTCCAACGCCGGCGAAGGCCTTCGCGAGCCGACGCCGCGCATGCTCCAGCGGCTCAACTCGCTGCAGGACCACGTCAGGGCATGGCTGCCGGACGCCAAGTCCCTGAGCGTGGCCGACGTCGTTCGCATGAGCGCCTCCGAGGGCGCCTCGGAAGCCGACTGGAGCGAGGTCGTGATTGAGCTGGCCAAAACGACGCTGGACGAACTGATGTCTGCGCGCGAGCGCGAGGGCGCACGCCTGGCCGAGATGATGATCGGTCACCTCAAGCAGCTGCGCGCGCTGGCCAAACAGGCCGGGCCTCTGGTGCCGCAACTCGTGGAGCAGCAGCGCAATCGCTTTCTCGACCGCTGGAAAGAGGCCATGGCCCTCACCGATGGCGCCACGCTGCCCGAAGCCGCGCAGGACCGCGCGCTGAGCGAAGCGACTGCATTCGCCATCCGCATCGATGTGGCTGAAGAGCTGACCCGGCTCGCATCCCACCTCGACGAGATCGAGCGGCTGGTGAAAAAGGGCGGCGAGGTCGGCAAGCGGCTCGACTTCCTCATCCAGGAACTGCATCGCGAGGCCAACACCCTCGGATCGAAGTCTGCCGCGCTGGAGATGACCCGTGTGTCGGTCGACATGAAGGTCTTGATCGAGCAGATGCGCGAGCAGGTGCAGAACCTGGAATAGTGCGGGCAAGGCTGCTTGCTAGAATCGCCACCTCCATGGACTACCCCGGTAACCTGTTTGTTGTAGCGGCCCCCAGCGGCGCCGGCAAGTCCAGCCTCGTCAAGGCGCTGCTCGAGCTCGACGCGCAGGTGCAGCCGTCTGTTTCTCACACGACGCGCGCGCCCCGCGGGCAGGAAAAGCACGGGCGCGAGTACTTCTTTGTTTCCACGCCCGAGTTCGACAGCATGGTGCTGGCCGATGGTTTCGTCGAATGGGCATTCGTGCACGGCCACCGCTACGGCACCTCCAAGCGCGCCATCGAAGAGCGTATCGCCACCGGCGCCGATGTCATCCTGGAGATCGACTTCCAGGGTGCCCTGGCGATCAAGCGCATCTTTGCCAATGCGGTACTGATCTTTATCCTGCCGCCCAGCTGGGAAGAACTCAGGTCACGACTGGAACGCCGCGGCGAGGACGCGCCCGATGTCATCGATATCCGGCTCAAGAACGCCGCTGAAGAGATGGAACAGGCGCATGAGTTCGATTTCGTTATAATTAATGAGTTATTTGAACGCGCGCTTTTCGACATGAAAGCGATAGTTCACGCCCAGCGGCTTAAATTTTCGGCTCAGCGCCGTGCCCGGGCCGCAACGTTCAAAGCCCTCAACATCAGCTGATTCCTCCTGGAGTATTCATGGCCCGCATCACCGTCGAAGACTGCCTGCAACAAATCCCCAACCGCTTCCAGCTTGTGCTCGCCGCAACCTACCGCGCCCGCATGCTGAGCCAGGGACACGCCCCCAAGATCGAAAGCAAGAACAAGCCCTGCGTCACGGCCCTGCGTGAAATCGCCCAAGGCAAGGTCGGCCTCGAGATGCTCAAGAAGGTTCCCGGCGGCTGATCTGCCTGGCACCCCATCCAAAAGCACCGCATTGCGGTGCTTTTTTCATGGGCCAAGCTCTTCCTGGGGGTGGCACGCTACATTAAAGGCATGAGCGCCGTGCTGACCCCTTCCGGCAAAGGCAAGCGTCCCCCTGTGCCAGCCGTTCCCAGTCCCGCCGCAGCCAATGCGGCAGCGGCGAGTTTTGCCGCGCTCACGGCCAGCCTGGACTATCTGGACACGGGCGATGTCGACCTGGTCCGCAAGGCCTATCGCTTTGCCGATGAAGCGCACCTGGGCCAGCTCCGGGCCAGCGGCGAGCCCTACATCACGCACCCCATCGCCGTCGCGGCGCAATGCGCCGAATGGAAGCTCGACGCCCAAGCACTCATGGCCGCGCTGCTGCACGACGCGATCGAAGATTGCGGCGTTACCAAGCCGCAACTGATCGAGCGATTCGGAGCGCCCGTGGCCGAACTGGTCGACGGTCTCACCAAGCTGGACAAGCTGCAGTTCAACACCCGCGAAGAAAACCAGGCGGAGTCGTTTCGCAAGATGCTGCTGGCGATGGCGCGTGATGTGCGCGTCATTCTCATCAAGCTGGCCGATCGCACCCACAACATGCGCACGCTCGAAGACGTGCCGCGCGAAAAGTGGACGCGCATTTCTTCAGAGACGCTTGAAATCTACGCACCGATCGCGCACCGCCTGGGCCTGAACCAGACCTATCGGGAACTGCAGGAGCTGGCCTTTCGCCACCTTCGGCCGTGGCGACACGCGATTCTCAACAAGGCCGTCATCAAGGCCCGCAACCGCCGCCGCGACCTGATCCAGAAGGTCGAGCGTGAGGTCGAAGCCGCCTTTCACGAAGCCGGCATCGCCATGCGGATCGAAGGGCGTGAAAAGACGCTCTACTCCATCTATCGCAAGATGGACGAGAAGCACCTGTCGTTCGCGCAGGTCACCGATATCTATGGATTTCGCGTCATCGTGCCGTCGGTCATCGACTGCTATACGGCGCTGGGCATGCTGCACCAGATGTACAAGCCGGTGCCGGGCAAGTTCAAGGACCACATCGCCATCCCCAAGGTCAACGGCTACCAGTCGCTGCACACCACGCTGGTCGGCCCTTCGGGTGTGAACGTCGAGTTCCAGATGCGCACCGAGGCGATGCACCTCGTGGCGGAGTCGGGGGTTGCGGCCCACTGGCTCTACAAGGCCAACGACCAGGACAGCGACAACGCGGACCGGCTGGGCACGAAGTGGCTGCAGTCGCTGCTCGACATCCAGCACGAAACACGCGATGCAGCGGAGTTCTGGGACCACGTCAAGATCGACCTGTTTCCCGATGCCGTGTATGTGTTCACGCCCAAGAGCCAGATCATGGCGCTGCCACGGGGCGCGACGGTCGTTGACTTTGCCTACTCGATCCACAGCAACATCGGCGACCGCACCGTCGCCGCACGCATCAACGGCGTGCAGGTGCCGCTTCGCACCGAGCTCAAGAATGGCGACGTGGTCGAAGTCGTCACTGCACCGGTTTCCACACCCAACCCGGCCTGGCTCGGGTTCGTTCGCACCGGCCGCGCACGCTCCAAGATCCGGCACCACCTCAAGACACTGGCGCAGGTCGAGTCCCAGGACTTGGGCGAAAAGCTGCTCACGCAGGCGCTGCGCTCGGAAGGCATGGAAAAGCTTCCCGCCGAAGACGGCGAATACCACCCCATCTGGGAAAAGCTGCTGCGCTTCACCGGCAACCGCAACCGCGCCGAACTGCTCACCGACATCGGCCTGGGCAAGCGAATCGCCACCATCGTCGCCAAGCGGCTCGTGACGATGCTCTCGGAACGCGGCGAGAAGCCCGACGCGCTGCTGCTGACCCGCGAACGCTACACCGCGCACGAAAACGTGTCGCAGGGCGAGGTCGTGCTCGACGGCAGCGAGAACGCTTCCGTCAAGTTCGCCAGCTGCTGCCGGCCCGTGCCCGGCGACTCAATCGTCGGCTACCTCGGGCGCGGCGAGGGCCTGGTCGTTCACTGCGACGACTGCGCCGTGGCCAAGCGCCTGCAGCACAAGGACAGCGAGCGCTTCATCAGCGTCGAATGGTCCGACGAACCGGTGCGTCCGTTCGAGACTGCGGTGATGGTCACCGTCGTGAACGGCAAGGGCGCACTGGCTCGCGTGGCAACGTCCCTTGCCAGCGCCGAGGCCGACATCACGCACGTCGACATGGGTGAAGAAAAAGCGCAGGACGCCGCCGACCTGCGGCTGATCATCGCCGTGCGCGACAAGACCCATCTCGACTCGGTGCTGCGAATCCTCAAGCGCACCCCTTCCGTCATGAAGGTGCAACGCGTGCGTCCCGGCTTCAGCACCGACCGCTAGGCTTGCGCGGGCGGCGGGTAGTCCACCTTCAACACTTCGACTTCCTGCACCCCCATCGGCGTCGTCAACCTCACGACATCGCCTTGCCTGGCCTTGATCAACGCACGCGCAATCGGTGATACCCAGCTCACCTGGCCGGCGAGCGTATCGGCCTCGTCGATCCCCATGATGGTGACGGTGCGCTCGTCGCCCGCTTCATCCGCATACGTGACCGTGGCACCGAAAAACACCTGGTCCCCGCCGTGGTGCAGCGCCGGGTCTGCGATCTCCGCGATTTCAAGGCGCCGCGTGAGAAAGCGGATGCGCCTGTCTATTTCGCGCAGCCTCTTCTTGCCGTAGATGTAGTCACCATTCTCCGAACGATCGCCGTTGCTCGCGGCCCAATGCACGACTTCCACCACCTTGGGGCGTTCCTCGTCGATCAGTTGCAGCAATTCATCGCGCAGGCGCGTGTATCCTGCGGGTGTGATGTAGTTTTTGGTTCCGGCGGGGAGGGAAGATGCTGCGCCGTCCTGGTCGTCGTCATCGCCCTCGCCTTCCGTCTCACGGGTGAATGCTTTGCTCATGGTGCCAAGGATAGCCCCGGCGGCTTTTTCCTACAGGCTCATGCGCAGGTGCCTTGCGAGGTTTCTGGCGCGGCAGTGCAACAGTCGCCTGTCGTCAATCGAAGGACAAAGACATGGTTGCTGATGCAGCAAATTCGACCCGTGCCCAGCACGCCGGCGCCGAGTCGGCGCGTTACGGAGTCTTGCGCCGACTGGGTCCGGCCCTCAAACATGACATGGTGGTCAACCTGCAGGCCATCGCGATGATGGCCGAAGTGCTCAACGCACGGCTGGAGCGCGCATCGCCCTCTCCCGAGGAATTCCGAACGAGCATCTTCAAGCTCAATCGCCTCGCGCGTGACGCTGTGGCCAATTGCCTGAAGGTGGCAGCGTGGCTGGAGCCTCAGGAAGACGAAGGCGTGCGCCTGGGCGCGGGCGTCGAAGATTGCATCGCGCTGCTGGCGAGCAACTTCAATTTCCGGGGATTTCTTGTCGAAAAAGAGCTGACGGATGCGCCGTTCCAGGTGTCGACCGTGGCGCTGCGCAACCTGCTCATCGCCTCACTGATCACGCTCACCGACGCAGCCGGCGGTCCGTGCGTCGTGCGTATCCGCACAGAAGTGGTCGACGGCACCGCCGAAATCACGATGCAAGTCGCGCCTCGCACCGATGGATATGAAGCCTTGCCATACGAGCCGAGCTACCGGCTGCTCGATTGGGCTGATGTCGAGGCTCTTGCGATGGCTGAATCGGTGGATCTGAGACGCTCGCCAGACACCATCGTGTTGCGCATGCCACGCATCGTTCCCAACACGCCCCTGCAGATCGCGCCGGTCTAGGTCTCGAGTGCTGCAGCTCCGGCGTCAAGGCGGGTCATGAACGACTCCAACTCATCAATGGGCAAGGGCCGGCTGAAAAGATAGCCCTGGTATTCGTAGCAGCCTTGCTGGGCCAGGTACACGCGTTGCGCCTCGGTTTCAACGCCTTCCGCGACCACGCCCAACCCCAGGCTCTGCGCGAGGCCGATGATGGTTCGGGCGATGGCCGCATCATTCGCGTCAGTCAGGATGTCCTTGACGAATCCCCGATCGATTTTCAACTGGTCCAGCGGCAGGCGCTTGAGGTACGACAGTGACGAGTAGCCCATCCCGAAGTCGTCGAGCGACAAAGTGACGCCCATCGCCTTCAGGCTCCCCATCTTGGCGACCGTCACTTCGATGCCATCGGCCAGCAGGCTTTCGGTCAATTCGAGCTTGAGCTTGTGCGGGGCAATCTGCGATCGCGCGATGGCGCTCATCACCTGATCGACAAAGTCGGGATCGCGAAACTGGCGAACGCTCACATTCACTGCGATGCTCAAGTGGCTGCGCGACGGACTCTTAGCCCAGAGCGCAAGCTGCTCGCACGCCTTGTCGAGCACCCAGCGGCCGATCGGCACGATGAGCGAGGTTTCCTCGGCCGCAGGAATGAAATGCGACGGGGGCACCATGTCGCGATCGGGATGTTTCCAGCGAAGCAGTGCCTCGACACCGGTCATCCGTCCATCAGCGCCGACTTGCGGCTGGTAGTCGAGCAGGAACTGGCCTTCGCGCCATGCCTGCCGCAGATCCATGGCGAGCGACGCGTTCGCCGTGGCGTTAGCCTGCATCTGCGGATCAAAAAAGCGAACGGTATTGCGTCCTGCATTCTTGGCCTGGTACATCGCCAGGTCCGCCTGCTTGAGCAGCTCGCTCATGTCCCACGGCGTCTTGCCAAAGAGCGTGACGCCGATGCTGCAGGTGCTGTGGTGCAGATAGCCCGAAAGCAGGTAAGGCTCGCCCAGCCGCGCGAGGATGCGCTCACTCACGATCTTCGAGGCCGCCACCGGCTGCAGCGGCTTGCGGCTGCTGTTCTCGATCAGGATCACGAACTCGTCGCCACCGAGCCGCGCCACGGTGTCCCCGGCGGCGACACACGACCGCAGGCGCTCGGCCACCTGCTGCAGCAGTTCATCGCCCTTGGCGTGCCCCAGCGTGTCGTTGAGCACCTTGAAGTTATCCAGGTCGATGAACATCAGCGCGCCTTCCCGCGGCTTTTCCTCATCGGTCAGCACGCGCTGGAGCCGCTCGAGCAGCAACTGCCGGTTGGGCAGGCGTGTCAGCGGGTCATAGAACGCGAGATACTGGATCTTCTCCTCGGCGGTCTTGCGTTCGGTGATGTCGCGGCCGACCGCCACCCAGTGCGTCAGCTTGCGCGCTTCATCCCAGACCGGTGACACCTCCAGGTCGACCCAGTACGCCTCGCCGGTCTTTGTGTAGTTGATGAGGTCCACGCGCGCGGGCAACCACTGCTCCATCGCAGCGCGGATCCTGTCCAGTTCCTTGCGCTGTGTGCCCGGGCCTTGCAACAGGCGCGGTGTGCGGCCGATGACTTCTTCGGGAAGGTAGCCGGTGCGGCGTTCGAATGCCTCATTGACGAACACGATACGAGGGCCGGGTTCGCTGAAAGGCCCGGCCTCCGTGATGATCACGATGTCGTTCAGGCGCGCGATGCTGCTCTCCAGCAGCCGAAGGTGCTCCTGCGAATCGTGCCGCGCAGTCACATCGCGCAGATGCACCGCCAGGCCTGCGCCAAAGGGAAAGCCGCGTATCTCGATGCGCCGGGAAAGCTGCGCGTCCAGCTCTTCGGTCTCTACCTGCCTGCCATCGCGAAGTGCTTGCCTCAAGTTTTCTTCCAGGCGCATCCGCACCGACTTCTGGAAGAAGCTCCAGATCGGCCGCCCGATGAGGTCCGCAGCAAGGTGCCCCAGAAGCGACTGCGCCTGTTCATTGAGGTAGGTGAATCGCCCCGTCTTGTCGACGGTCGCAAAGGGTTCGCCGCTGCCCATCGCGCCGCCCATGCTGACCGTGTGTCGCAGCAGCGTTCCGGGTCGATGTGTATGAGGCGCGATCTCCTGCACCGCACCCTCGACCCGGACGACGGCGCCGCCGGCATCGCGAACGGCCTGGCCGACGGTGCGCACCCACGAACGACGGCCCGTGAAAGTGATGATCTGCATCTCGGCATCGAATGCCTCGCCGCGTGTCGCACAGGCCGCCACGAGGGCACGGACACGGTCGCGCCACTCAGGGGCGTACCGGTTGAACGATTCTTCAAGGCCGGGCTGCCAGCCAACCGGTGCCTCGTGAATCAGCGCGAGCTGTGTCGTCCATCGCACAACGCCGCTGGCGACGTCGAGCGACCACACGCCGACGTTGGCCGTCTGCTCCACCAGGGCCAGCAGCGAACGAGCGCTATCGGCGCTTTGGGCGTCGTCTGCGCTCATCGTAGGCAATCGATCTTCATGCCACCTATCGTAGATGCAAGAAGTGATTCAAGAGGTAGGCATCGTCCTACCGGCGTTCGGGAGGTCGTCTCCCTGCTCAAGCGCAGCATCGCCCCCCATCATGAGAGTCCCACCCCATCCGTCCCACCCGAGTTCCCGTGCATCTGCAAACGTTTGTCATTGAAGATAACCCCACCATCCGCGAAAACCTCATCGGCACGCTGGAGGAACTGACCTGCGTGAAGGTCATGGGAACAAGCGCGACTGAAGACGATGCACTGAGGTGGATCGAGAAGCACCGCAGTGAGTGGGACGTGTTGATCGTGGACCTGTTCCTCAAGCAGGGCAGCGGCATGCATGTCGCCCAGTGCGTCAAGCGTGCGCGTCCGAACCAGAAGATCGTGGTTTTCAGCAACTACATCAACTCAAGCGTGAGAAAACGCTGTGCCCAGCTGGGCGTTGATGCCGTGTTCGACAAATCGACAGAGATCGACGCGCTGGTCGATTACTGCGCGCACCAATGTTTCCGGGTGGCGCAGACGCAGGCGGCCTGACGCCAGCGTCAGCAGCGCGAGCGAAGGTCAGCCAGGTGAGTTGCCGAGCGCCGCTGCCAGTACGGCAAGTGGCAAGGCGATGGCCAGCGCGACGCCCAGCAAAGTGCCAATACCCAGCCCGCCTGCGAAAGAATCAATCGCCAGCGTGAGCAAGGCGGTCGTGAGGCCGCTGAATACCAGGTGGAATGCAAAGTCACCACCGGCCGCGGCCAGAGGCGTCGCCAGTTGGGATTCATGGTTTGGTGCAAGCATCAACCCATGCTAGGAGGCCTGCGAAGAATGCCAACAGACGATGGTCTCAACCGCGTCGCACATTCAATTGCAGCACCGGCCAAAGAAAAACGGTCCGGAGAGCGAACTCTTCGGACCGTTTGATTTGACTGACTTGCTGACTAATTATTGATTTGGTGCGGCTGGCAGGAATTGAACCCACGACCCCTTGGTTCGTAGCCAAGTACTCTATCCAACTGAGCTACAGCCGCTGAGCCCACAAGTATATCAGGTCTCTGGCCCCAGTTTCTGCGAGCCCACCTGGTGAGGTGTCTCCAGCAAGGCAAGCTGGGCGGGCAGGCAGTGCCTGCGCAAGTCGTATCCATCCACGATGGTCTGGCGGGCCGCCGCCCGCAACGGCGCGAGTTCGTCCCGGCGCTCCAGTGCATCCGCGACGCAATGGGCCAGCGCCTGGTGATCGAAGAAGTCGGTCAGCAAGCCATTGCGCCCATGCTCGACCACTTCGCGCACCGGCGCTGTGTCCGAGCCGACGATCAGGCATCCGATGCTCATGGCCTCCAGCATCGACCACGACAGCACAAAGGGATACGTCAGGTACACATGTGCAGCCGATACTTGCATCAGTTGCGTGAGCGCGGTGTGCGGCACGCGGCCCACAAAATGGATGCGACTCATGTCGAGCTGGCTCGCCACCTCGGCCAGGAAGATGTCTTTCCAGGTCTTGCCCGCTGGCGGCGCACTTCCATAACTTGCCCCATCCCCACCCACCAGCACCACGCGGGCGTTGGGCCGCAGCTTCTGCAACAGCGGCAATGCGCGCATGAAGATGTGATACCCCCGATAGGGCTCAAGCTGGCGCACGACGAACGTCACCACTTCATCGCCGGGCCGAAGCGTGAGGCCTGCGGATTTGAGCTGCACGCTCGCATTGGCATCGGGCTTGAAGCGCTCGGTGTCTATGCCTTCGTGGATGACGTGGATCTTGTCCTGCGCCCACGCGGGGTGACGACCCTTCTGGAACCGGGTCGGCGCGAGAGCCGCATCGCAGGCATCCAGTGCGTGCAGCAGATGCGTGTTCTTGATGCGGATGCGCTGCGCGGAAGCGGGCGTCGGACGCGAAAATTCCGGATCGAAAGCCGTATCACCGCCCTCGCCGCCGTAGTAGTACTCGGCGTAAGTGATCAGGCGCGCATGGGGGAACACGTCCCTGGCGAAGAGTGCCTCGCCCCAACCTGGATGAATCACAACCACATCGGGCTCGAAGCCCTGGGACTTGAGGCCCTGCATCGCGCGTGCCGCGACCTCGCCACGCGCCACCTTCGCGTGCAGTTCGGTCATCGCTGCGGCCAGCGGTTGCGACGTGTCTTGCGCAGGCAGCTTCGGTTCAGGGTACAGCGCATGGCGCACACCAGCCACGGGCTCGCCGGGCTTGTTCACGCCCAGCGCATAAACCTCATGGCCCCGGGCCGCCAGCGCGGCGCTGACGTGCCTGAACTGCCCGGGAAAATTCTGGTGGACGAAAAGGTATCGCAGAATCGGCTATCCCAGTGACGCCGGTCTCCCGGCTACTTCAGCGGCGCTGAAGTTTCCGAGACGATAACCCAGTTGCCACCGGCCTTCTCCCATCGCAGCGTCTTTTGCGTACGGTCCTGGTATGAGGCTGACCGGTAATTCTGCGCAAAGACCGTGGTCGCCCGCTCCCCGCCGTTTTCCAGTGTCGTCACCACGTTGCTGATTTCCACCGTGACGCCCGACGAGCGTCCAATCACGGCTTGACGGCGCGCCTGCCAGGCCTTGAATGTTTCGCCGCCTGCCGGCTGGAACGCAGGCGAATACATCTGCAGGTATCCAGGGATGTCGCGGCTGCTCCACGCCGAACGCCAGCTCTCCAGCGCCTTGCCGACCGTGCCCTGGGGGACTTGCGGCGCATTGGGTGTGACCACTGGCGCAGCGGGTGCAGCAGGTGCAGACTGCGCAATCGCGCCGGGGACGGCAGGCATCACGGCTTGCGGCACGGCGACTGCTCGCGTTTGCTGCATCGCGCGTGTGGTGAGCGCTGACTTGTCGACCGTGTAGACCGTGACGGCCTCGACCGGACATTGCTGCGCGCCATCGCCCTCCATGCGCCAGTTCGCCACTGTTTCCTGACCACCTGTGTCGATGGTCGTGAGTTCGAGCGCGCGCAGCAGGCTGCCGACCGACGCGTGGACGCGTGCATGCGCAAGGTTCAGGTCCTGCTGCGCAATGGCCACGGCGCGGCGTGCCTGGAACAGCTCGTTTTCGGTGTCCAGCAGGTCCAGCAACGAGCGCTGTCCGATATCGAATTGCTGTCGATACGCGATCAACGCCTTGCCGACCGATGTTTCATGCGTTGCCAGGTAACCCAATTGCTCCTTGAGCTTTTGCACGTCGTTGAATGCGATCAGGAGCGTCTGGCGCAAATCGCGGCAGGTCTTGTCGCGGATGTCCTTGGCGATGTTGACCTGCTCGACGAACTGGCGCTCGCGCGAACGGTCTGCAAACCCGTTGAACAGGTTCCAGGTCATGACGACTTCAGCCGTCGTTGTGCCCACGTTGCCGACCGGACCGAGCTGGTTGTTGCCCTGGTCGCGCTTGAGGCGGAAGTCCAGCCGCGGCTGGTAAGCGCCCTTGCGCGACTGGAGCGCCGCATCGGCTGCGCGCACGCTCTCGATCGAAGCCAGCAGCGCCGGATGCTGGACCTGGGCGCGTTGCACGGCAGACACGGCGTCAGGCGGCAGGTCCCGATTCAGCACCGGCGGCGCAGCCATCACCTGCGAAGGCAGGCGTCCCACGATGCGCTGGAAACGGGCTGTCGTGTCATGCAGGTTCGCGGTTTCGATCAGCAGGTTCGCTTCGGCCAGCGCAAGGCGTCCCGAGATTTGTTCCAGGTCCACCGCGCGCGCGACCTTGGCCTGCACGCGCTTGTCGGTCTGGCCGAACACGGCGCGATGTTCGACGAAGTTGTCTTCCGCGAGCTTGACCAGTGCGCGATAGCGCAGCACATCGAAATAGGCGCGCGCGGTTTCGAGCGCCGTCGCCTCGGAGATGTCGAAGAACTCGAACAGGCGCACCTTGACGTTGTGGTCGAGACGGTCGATTTCCTGTCGGGTGAACCCGTCGTAGAGCAGCTGCGTGAGCGACAGCGATGTCCAGTTGCGGCTGTAGTCACCGGTGGTCGCGCCAGTCCGGCGCTCAGGCCCCGCGGTCGCGTTCAGGTCCACGCGCGGCAGCAATCCGCCCCGCGCGGCTTCGCGCTCGGCTTCGGCGGCCTTGATGGCATGCCAGCGAGCCAGTACCTCCGGGTTCTTCAGCACAGCCAACTGCGCCGCCTCCTTCAAGGTGAAGGGTGCCGCGGTCGAGGCCAGGGCCACAGGTGCCTGCACAGGCTGCGCAATTGCCGCCGGAAGCAAAGCGGCTGTGCTGCCGAAAAGTCCTGCGGCAGCCATCGCCCGCCAGATCGTCTTTCTCATCATGTTTTTCAGTCCGTCAATATCTTGTTGTTGGCCAGCAGGTTCTGGATGATTTGCTGGTCGCTGGTTGTACCGGTGACCAGGTCCACGCCCTGCAAGATGATCGTCTGGTCTTCGCGCGCCGCGGTGTAGCCATTGGCGAAGCCGCCGGTGGTGCTCACGTGCACCCGGGTGTCCCCACCGGACAGATCGAAGTGCATGAAGAACGTGAGGTTACCGGTTGGAAGGTAGCTGGAGGTGTCGCCTGCCAGCAGGTCACGCAGGTCGAGCTTGTCGCTTCCGGCGACCGTGTCGAAATCGGTGACCGTGTCGATCCTCGGCGCACCATTGCTGCCGCGATCGGCAAGTGACCAGCTGAAGACGTCAGCAACGCCATTGCCGCCGGTGCCGGTCATGGTGTCATTGCCTGCACCGCCCACCAGCGTGTCGCTGCCCAGGCCGCCGATCAGGCTGTCATTGCCTGCGCCGCCCACCAGGCTGTCGTTGCCGTCGCCGCCATCGAGCGTGTCGGCTCCCGCATCGCCGCGCAGCAGGTCGTCGCCGTTGTCGCCAGCCAGATAGTCTGCGCCGTCACCACCCGCGAGCGTGTCGTGGTTGGTACCGCCGCTGAGCGAATCAGCGCCGGTGCCGCCGTCGAGAATGTCGTAGCCGACACCGCCGTTGAGCGTATCGGCGCCGGCTCCACCGACAAGGCGGTCGTTGTTCGTCGTGCCGGTGATAGTCTCGGCCGCCGCGGTGCCGTAGGAATTGTTGGTAATGATGTTGAGCGTGAGCTGGGCGCTCGACGTGTCAGGCACCGCATCCGTATCGGACAAGGTGTAGCTGATCACTTCAGGGGCAATCGCGCCCGGCTGTGCCGGCACGGTGACTGACTCATAGGACAGCGCCTGAATCCGTGCGGACGCATCGCCCGAAGCCTCGACAACAATCTTTCCGATGCCGCTGTAGGTGCCGGGGATCGATACCGGCGTGCCTTCCAGTCCACTTGCAAACTGCCCCAGGAAGGCGCCATCTACACCGTAGACCTTGTAGGTCAAGGTGACGCTGTTGGAGAGATCGCTTTCCGCGGCGTTGACCACCAGCTTGACGTTTTGCACGCCCAGCGGATGTGTGGTCTGGCTGAAGTTGAAAATCAGCGATTCGAGGTTATCGAGTTCGGCGCCATCGCCGCCTCCGCTCACGCCGGCACCGGTGGCGCTGTAGGCGACTGTCTGGTCGACAACCGGACTGGCGCGCGAAATCGCCTGCATCGTCAAACCGGATGCCACCGATGGTGCTGCTGTCAGCAACACCTCGTATTGCGGGCGCGCGTAAGTCACACCGGAAATGCGGGCTTGTGTCCCGGTGTTGCCCAGGATGGTCATGGATGCAACATTGGCATACCCGGGCATCGCAACCACGCCTTCCGCGTTGGAGACGAATGACGTCCCAATCTGGTTGCCAGCCAGATCGAAGAAGCTGTACGTCAACGTGGTGGCGCCGCTGAGGTTGCTGGCACCCGCATCAATGGTCACGGACTGAATCGTCACGCCAGTAGGGCGGGTACCGGCGGCAATGCTGACTGTCAGGCTCTCTCCCTGACCGAGCGTCCTTCCGCCGTTGCTGCCGTTGTTGCCAATACCCGCGCCTGTGGTCGCGTCGTAGTGAATATTGTCCGAACCAGTCAGCGTGATTGCATTGGTGCCTGCCGGGTCGGAGGTGAATGCAGTAAATACCCCTGTCACATCCTGGCTCGGCGGCACCGGCACCTGTGTCGTCGGGGGCGTGTACTTGTAGAAGCCCGTCTCGTCGAACTCCAGGGCCGATCCGTTGGAGTTGTGGGTCCAGGTGAACCGGCCAATGCTGCCTGTATTGGTGACGCTATAGGTTCCGCCCAATGCTGCGGTCGAGCCGACAGCCGCGGTCAGGCTGAACGTCTGGCCCTGGAACACGATGCTCGTGACCACGGCGCCGTCAACGATCTTGTCGACACCAGCGCCGGATGAGGCGAATGGAAGCACTGCAGTGCCGGTTGCAACGCCCTGGTCAGTGCCACTGCCGGAGATGACATTGCCCTCCAGGAACGTGTGCTTCGCCAGCAAGGTGTCGCTGTCGTTATTGGCAATGGGCTTGCCGTCAACGACCGTGATTGTCTGCAGCGACGACGCTGTGTCGCCGTCGTTGTCGATCACGACGGAGCTCAAGGTGAATGTCGCTCCGGCTACCGCCTGCACAGCGCCACTCGTGAAGTAGCTGTAGTCACCCGTCTTGAAGTCAAAGATCAGCGTGCCCAGCATGAAACCTCGCGTGGCATCGAGCGTCAACGTGGTTGCCGAGATGGGCGTCGTGCCGCCGATGGCGCCTCCGTTATGCGTGACCTGGTTGGTGCCATTGAACGTGAAGGTGACGTTGGTGTCCGCGATCTGGTCGCCATCGGGGCCATCGAGCATCAGGGTCAGCGTTTGCACATAACCGCCGTCTGCACCGAACGCCACGTTCTGGCTGGCACCGCTGGCCACCACGTTACCGCCGAATGTCTGGGGCACGGTGGACAACAGACGCTCTTCCAGCTCGTTCAGGTCAGGCACCGAGATCGCGGGGTCGTTGATGCCATCGCCGAGTTGGTCAACACGATGAATCCCGTTGAGCTGGGTGAAGCTTGCAATGCCGCTGCCGATACCCACTGCATAAGACAGCAATGCCGGGTTGTTGTTCAGGTAGGTCGTGTACCCCGATGCGCCCGCCGGGTTGACCGTATCGCCTGCGGTGGGCACGCCGTCCGACAAGAAATAGACGATGTTGGTCCGGCCGGCGTCAGGCGTCGGCGTCTGCGTGATCACCTGCTGGAGCGCAGCCTGGTAGTTGGTGGTTCCAGTAGCGGTCGTGCCATTGATCGCCGCGGACAGCGAGGTGATGTTGGTGTACGCAGCTCCGCCATTGAGCGTCGTCGCTCCAGATGAGAAAGTCACGACCTTGATTGCAACATCATTGGATTGCTGGAAGTACTCGGTCGCCAGCGCAATGAGCGCATCCTTTGCCATCTGCAGGCGCGTCGTGAGCTGGATCGTGCCGTCAGGGCGCTCCAGGCGCACTGCGCCGGACGTGCCGACCATGCTTCCCGAAAGGTCGAGCACCAGCGTGATCGAGAACTTCTCGACCGACCCTTCCGGGATCTCGACGTTGGCGTTGGACGCGATCGGGAAGTCGTCATTGATGGTGACGCGCAGGTACGCATCCTGGCCGTTGCTGGTGTAGTCGTAGCCGATCAGCTCGCTGGTGCTGCTGTTGGTGGGAGCCGTGTTGTTGTTGGCAGGGCTCTTGAGCGTGTATGTGTAGTCGCCCTGCCCGGCGCCCGTGCGGTCGATCGTGATCTGGCCCCGCGGGGTGTTGGCGGTGATAAAGCCGTTTGCCGCTCCGTCAAGGTCGCCTACGCCGCCGTCGGTGATCCAGTTCGTCCCGCCGTCAACCGTGATACGTGTGATCCCGCCCGCGCCTGCTGCGCCATCGTTGGACAACACGTTGCCCGTTGCAATGTACGACCCGCCGCCTGACCCGGTGTACGTGCCGTTGTCGAGCGCCGACTCGTCAACCGTTGCGTTGTCGGTGGTGGCGGCGCCGACGTTCATCGTGACGGTTGCCGTGCTCTGCTGGCCGCCGTCGTCCTGCAACGTGTAGGTGAAGGTAGCCGTCGCAGGCGTTGCCGGCGGGGTATAGGTCAGCGTGCCGTCGCCGTTGTTGACAAGGGTTCCGCCTCCGACAGGCGTGGTGAACGACAGGAACGCGGCATTGTCGGGCAGCGTATCGTTGCCCAGCAGCGCCGCGATGCTGATGATGTACGGCGTCGTGATGACGATGTTGTAGGTGTCTGCTACAGCGACCGGCGGGCCGTCATCGACGCTGGCGACATTGATCGTTGCCGTAGCGCTGGCCGACGTGTCGCCGCCGTTGTCGGTTGCGATGTAGTTGAAGACCGTGCTGCCGTGCCAATCGGTCAGCGGCTGGAAGTACAAGGTCAACGCATTGCCGCTGGCCGCAATCGGCGTGCCGACAGGAGCCAGCTGTGTTCGAGCTGCATCGAGGTACAGCGCACCGTTGGTTGGCAGCGAAGACAGCGTGAAACTGCTGACGCTGCCGCCAGTGTCCGTGCCAGTCAAAGTGACCTGGATCGGCGCAACCGGGTCTTCATTGCCATTGGCCACCACGTTGGCCGCCGTGGGTATGAAGTCATCGTCGGTGATTGTGCCGATGCCCAGGGCATCACCAATGGTTGCATTGGTCGGCGACGACAGGTTGATATTGAATGTTTCGCTGCTTTCGGCAACCGCGTCATTGACGATCGGGACCACGACGGTTTGCGTGGTCACGCCTGCGGCGAACGTTAGCGTGCCGCTGGCGGCTGTGTAGTCGGAAGTGCTGAGCGCCGAGCCGTTCGAGCTGCCGTAGACCACAGTGATCTGCTGCGTAGACACGGAGGACAACGACACGGTGAACGTAGCCGACCCTGCAGCCTCGCCCACTGTCACGTCATTGATCGAGATGCTGGGCGGCAAATCGTTGTCGTTGATCGTGCCGATGCCCGACGCGCCGCCGATCGCCAGCGTATAGGACTCATTGCCTTCGTAGATCGTGTCGTCGATGGTCGGAACGGTCACCGTGAAGCTGGTGGTGCCTGCTGGCACGATCAGGTTCGTTCCAACCAGGCTCACGCCATCGCTGAACGTCGGAGGCGTTGTGTAGTCCGTGCCGCCGCCAGTGGCGGTTCCACCGCCGAGGGTGTACGCATAGGTCGTGTCGACACTCGACGGATTGCTCAGCGTCACCGTGTGGACCAGGCTCGTGCCTTC
>NZ_JANU01000014.1 GCF_001044395.1 Caenimonas sp. SL110 | reverse complement strand
CTGAACCGCCCCGGTATTTGAGGAGGCTCCATTCTCTGAGAGGATTGAGCCATGAAGAAGTCACCGAAGTTTTCACCCGAAGTCCGCGAGCGTGCAGTGCGCATGGTGCATGAGCACCGGGGCGAGTACCCATCGTTGTGGGCGGCCATTGAATCCATTGCACCGAAGATCGGCTGCGTGCCGCAAACGCTCAATGAATGGGTCAAGCGCGATGAGATCGACGCGGGTGCCAGACCTGGCGTCACGACGCCGGACATGCAGCGCCTGAAAGAGCTCGAACGCGAGAACAAGGAGCTGCGCCGGGCCAATGAAATTCTGAAGACGGCCAGTGCGTTTTTCGCCCAGGCGGAGCTCGACCGCCGACTCAAGTCCTGATGGACTTCATTGACCAACACCGCAGCACCCACGGGGTCGAGCCGATTTGCAAGGTACTGCAGATCGCCCCATCAGCATACTGGCGGCATGCAGCACTGCGACGTGAGCCACAGCGGCGCTGCGCCCGGGCCATACGCGACGAGACGCTGATGCCGCAGATCGAGCGGGTATGGCGCAGCAACCTGCAGGTCTACGGCGCAGACAAGGTCTGGAGGCAGCTCGCGCGTGAAGGCGTGCCGGTGGCCCGTTGCACTGTGGAGCGCTTGATGCGCCGGCAGGGCCTGCGCGGAGTGATGCGAGGCAAAGTCGTGCGCACGACGATCAGCGACAGCCGTGCACCGTGCCCGCTGGATCGAGTCAACCGGCAGTTCCGTGCAGAGCGCCCGAACCAGCTGTGGGTATCGGACTTCACGTACGTCTCGACCTGGCAGGGCTGGCTGTACGTGGCCTTCGTCATCGACGTATTTGCCAGGCGAATTGTGGGTTGGCGTGTGAGCACTTCGATGCATACCGACTTCGTGCTCGATGCCCTGGAGCAAGCTTTATACGACCGCCAACCTGACCGGGACCGCAGCCTTATTCACCATTCGGATCGCGGGTCGCAATACGTGTCCATTCGGTACAGCGAACGCTTGGGCGAGGCCGGCATCGAGCCTTCCGTGGGCAGTAAAGGAGACAGCTACGACAACGCGCTGGCCGAGACGATCAACGGGCTGTACAAGGCCGAGCTGATCCATCGCCGAGCACCATGGAAGACGCGCGAGGCCGTCGAGCTGGCAACGCTTGAATGGGTTTCGTGGTTTAACCACCATCGGCTGCTTGAGCCGATCGGCTACATCCCGCCTGCAGAAGCAGAGGCGAACTATTGGCGGCGGCAACAAGAACCAGGGGGGCCTCCGGCGGCCCCTGCGGGGAGCGTAAAGAAAGGAGAATCCAAAAGCCGAATTCAACAGACCATATCGGTCTGACTTAAACCAAACAGCCTCCACGAGATCCGGGGTGGTTCA
>NZ_JANU01000013.1 GCF_001044395.1 Caenimonas sp. SL110 | reverse complement strand
TTGGTCGCGCCCACCGGAATGTGAACACCCGGCTTGCCCGTCGCCGCACTGCCGTTGTGGCAGCTGGCGCAATTGGTGGCGGCAGTAAACGTCGAATGATCGACCTTGGCGGTGCTCCAGCTGCTGGTGCTGCTGTGGCAACTCTCGCACACGGTCTGTCCCGCGTGGATGGCGGTGCCGGGTTTGATCGCAGCATGGCAGGTGGCGCACTGACCGCTCACCGACACGCTGGCATGCAGGCGGGCTGGTGTCCAAGACGAGAAGCCTGCCTTGTGGCAACTGTCGCAGTTGGCGCCTGCCAGGCTCGCAACGCTCTGGTAAGGCGTGTGCGTCGCGGGCTTGCCGCTGGCGGCGGTGAACGCGCCGCTGTGGCAACTGGCGCATTGGTTCACCACCGTGGCCTGGGTGTGGTTCCACTTGGTCGGCTTCCAGCCGGTGGTGTTGTGGCAACTCACGCAGTTGGTCGCTGCCACCGGGATGTGCGCACCGGGCTTGCCGGTCGCCGCACTGCCGTTGTGGCAACTGGTGCAGCTGGTCGAGGCATTGAACGCGCTGTGATCGACCTTGCCAGCACTCCAGCTGCTCGTGCTCTTGTGACAGTTCTCGCATACCGTCTGGCCGGCATGGATGGCCGTCGCCGGCTTGAGCGCTGCGTGGCAGCTCGCGCACTGGCTGCTCACCGTCACGCTGGCGTGCAGTCGCGCAGGCGCCCAGCTGGTGAAGCCGGCCTTGTGGCAACTGTCGCAGTTGGCAGCCGCCAGGCTCGCAACGCTCTGGTATGGCGTATGGGTCGCAGGCTTGCCGTCGGCCGGTGGATTGGCACCGCTGTGGCAGCTGGCGCATTGGCCGCTCACAGCCAGTTGCGCATGGTTCCACTTGGTGGGCTTCCAGCCGGTGGTGTTGTGGCAACTCACGCAGTTGGCCGCTGCCACCGGGATGTGCGCGCCCGGCTTGCCCGTCGCGGCGCTGCCGTTGTGGCAACTGGTGCAATTGGTCGAGGCATTGAACGCACCGTGATCGACCTTGCCCGCGCTCCAGCTGGTGGTGGACTTGTGGCAGGTCTCGCAGGTGCTCTGGCCGGCGTGTATCGGTGTGTTGGGCTTGCTTGCACTGTGGCAGCTGGCGCATTGGGCGCTGACTGCGGCACTGGTGTGCAGCCGCGCCGGCGTCCACGACGCAAAGCCGGCCTTGTGGCAGCTGTCACAAGCCATGGATGCGAGCGCCGCGACCGCCGTGTAGGGCGTATGCGTGGCGGGTCGGCCGGTCGCCCGCTGGCCGTTGTGGCACGTCGCACAAGTGCCTGCCACCACACCCGCATGACTGAAACCGCTGGCGGGCTTCCAGGCGGTGGGACGATGGCAGCTGTCGCAACTGGCCGTCGTCTGGATGTGATCGCCGGTCTTGCCTGTCGCCTGCGCGCCGTTGTGACAGCTCGCGCAGCTGCCTGCGGCCACGCCCACGTGGTCCATGCGCGCGACGCTGAAACTGCGCGTGTTGTGGCAGGTATCGCAGGCCAGCACGGTCGGGATATGGGTGGCCGCCTTGACGGTGTTGTTGCGGGCAAAGCGGCCGCCACTGGTGTGGCACGACTCGCAGTCGCGGGGCGTGCCCTTGAAGACGCCGCCAATATGGCAGCTCTCGCAGCGCTGGTTCTGGTGCGCGCCCTTGAGCGCAAAGCCGGTGCGCAGGTGGTCGAACTCGCTGGTCGTTGCCGCCGTCGCCGCGCCCGCCATCAGCAGGGCGAACAACGCGACGAGCGCCATGCAGGCAAGACGGATCGTTCTCATCGGCCCGTCCCCGATGCAGGCGCAGGCGCAGGCGCAGGCCCAGCCGAGCGATGGCGCACCTGGCTCCACCGCGTGGTCACGTGGCATTGATCGCAGCGCGCGCCAAAGTCTCGGTCGTGCGCGTCGTCTTTCGCATGGCAAGCGACGCACTCACGCGAGACAGCAGCAGCGCTTCGACCGGCCGGTGCGGGTTGCGTGTGGCAGGTTTCGCAGGCCGCCTTCACATGCGCGCCGGTCAACGGATAGTTGGTCTGGCGCTCATGGTCGAAGCGCCACAGCCGCCAGGCGCGCACGTTGTGGCAACTCTCGCATGCGCTGGCGAACCGGCTCTTGTGCCGGTCGTCCTTGCGATGGCAGCCGATGCAATCGCGCGGTGCATCGCGATAGCGCAGGCTCTCATGGCAGCTCTTGCACGGCACGATGGTGTGTGCGCCGCCCAGTGCGAAACGCGCCTGCGCGTGATCAAAGCGCGCCTTGTTCCAGCGCACGTCGTCATGGCAGCTCTCGCAGCGCTCACCCAATTGCGCCTCGTGCCTGTCATCCTTGCGGTGGCAACTCAGGCAACTGGTGGGCGTGTTGCGATAGCTGCGTACGTCACGGTGGCAATCCTTGCAGGCAACAGTTGCTGCCGCATGCCCGCCGCGCAGCGCAAAGCGGGTGCGTGCATGGTCGAATCGCGTCGCCTTCCAGTTCGTCTCGGTGTGGCAGTCGGCGCAGCGCTCGCCCAGTTTCGCCTCGTGCCTGTCGTCCTTGCGATGGCAGGCCACGCAGGTGCTCGGCGCCTCCCGATACACCTGGCTCTGGTGGCAGTCCTTGCAGGCTGCCTGCACATGCTTGCCCAGCAGCGGATACGCGGTGCGGTCGTGATCGAAGCGCTGCACTTCCTTCCAGCCGCGCTCGGTATGGCAGCTTGCGCATTGCTGGCCGAGCGTTCCCTTGTGCTTGTCGTCCTTGCGATGGCAGCTGATGCACTCGGTGGACGTCTTCTCGCGGTAAAGCGTCGTGGTGTGGCAGCTGGTGCAGCGAACTTCGCGATGCTTGTCGCGCAAGGGGTAGCGGGTGTCGGTGTCGTGGCGAAAGCTGATGTCGCGCCAGCGCCGCTCGCCATGGCAGCTCTCGCATTTTTCGCCGAACTGCGCCTTGTGCCTGTCGTCCTTGCGGTGGCAGCCGATGCAGGTCATCGGCGTTTCCTTGTACTCGCGGCTCTTGTGGCACGACTCGCACTTCGCGCCCTGGTGCGCACCGCTCAGCTCGAACCGGGTCTTGCTGTGGTCAAAGCGGGTGTCGCGCCAGTTCCTTTCGTCGTGGCAGCTCTCGCATTTGGGCCCCAGCGCGGCTTTGTGAACGTCGTCCTTGCGATGGCAGCTCTGGCAGTCGTGCGCGGCAGCGCTGTATTTTTTGCCGGGTGCATGGCACTTGCTGCATTCGGCTTCACGATGCTTGCCGCGCAGCACATAGTCGGTGAGCTGATGGTCGAACGTACGGGTATCGAGCGGCGCAATCTGCACGTCACGCCCCCGATGGTCGGTGTGGCAGCTGCGGCAGGGCTGCGGCTTCTGGCGTCCATGCAGGCCGGTGCGCTCGGCCAGGTCGCGGCCGATGTCCTTGTGGCAGTCCACGCACAGCTTGTCCTGCGCCTTGCGATCGAACGGAATGTGGCAGCTGCGGCAGCTGTTGTCCCATTTGGCGTGGGCCTTGACGAGCACCCCCGGCGCCAGCACCGACTCCACGGTCTGCGCGTGCGATGGCTGGCCGGGCAGCAGCCACAGCAGCATGCATGCCGCAACCAGCCGGAACATGCTTGCGGCAACGCTCATGGCAAGGGATGGGGCGGCGGCGGGACTGCATGGCGGCGCATGTCATCAATAGGCGTGCACGGCCACCACATGGACCAGGGCACACAGCACCATCACATACACAAATGGCACATGCAGCACGTGCCACAGCGAAAACAGCCGCGTGGCGCTGTCGAATTGCGCAGCCCGCAGCGCCAGCTGCAAATAGTCCAGCACGTGTTCGCGCATCGAGAGGTACTCGGCGCGACGCCGGGCCGCATTCCAGTTGCGTGCCCGTGCGCGCCGCTGCACCGCCAGCTGCAACGCAGCCATGCACCGGCGTCGCGCGGCAAGCTGGCGCCACGGCAACACGGCAAAGGCGCGTGCATGCCTGCCCCAGCGACCCGGCACGCGCAGGGCATCGGCCTCGAACGCCAGGAGCTCGCGTTCCACGGCAGGGGCGTCCTCAAACATCCGGTGCAGGCTGTCGTGATGCAGACCCAGGCGCCGATGCAACTGCGCAAGGCCTTCCAGTTCGCCGCTGAGACCGCGGTGCGTGCGCAGGTAGAGAAAGCGCCCCACGACACCACTGGCCGCCACGATCAGCATGCTGTAGAGCGCCACGCCCGCGTTCAGCGAGCCGATGTGGAAGGTGGAGTGAACCAGGATCAGCACCGGCCCGCCGATGCCCAGCAGCATGTGCACGGCAAACCACCATTTGGCCGCGCCCCAGTGCTGCATCACCCGCACGCGCTTGCGCAGTGGATAGGCAAACAGCAGCAGCATCATGACGCCGCCTGCAACGCCCAGCCAGTAGCCGGTATCGGAGCCGGCTTTCAGGCCCGTCATGTCGACCACGCCCCACGCGCCCAGCACCAGGGCTGCGATGGCCAGATAGACCAGCTTCTCGCTGAAGACGCGCCGCGGCTTCGATGCGACGCGGGGGTTCGGCTGCACGGGAGTCGGGAAAGTGGTGTCGGGAGAGCCCATGTCAGCCACTCTTGCGGCAATTGCAACCGCGCGCATTAAGCTCGTCTGTAGATGTAACAGACGGGGCAGTCACGCCGGACGGCCTCACTGCTGAGTGAGAGCTTGGCGTCGCAATGCGTGGCGAGATCATTGAAAACCCCTGACTGGATTTACATCCGGTAATACCTTGGCATGCATGATCGTGGGCGGCGTTCCACAATCGCCCCGCCTGATGTTCGGGCGTGCACCTGAAGCGGACCTGAAGTTGAAGCCGGACGCGCCCACAACTTCAGCCCCGGTTAAGCAAGGGCGCGCAGCCTGCAGGGGTGTGCAGCCATCCCCATCGCGTAGAAGCGCTCGTCTCCTTGCCCAGCCCCCAGCTCGGGCAGGAGCGTTACCGCTGCCTGCACGCGGCGAGCGAGATCGTCTTTGACATGGCGCAAGGGGCCGTCTTCGCCAGAGGCGAACGGGTAGCGCTGACGCGCAGCGAGCTTGTCGTGCTGCGGGTGCTGGTCGAGCATGCCGGGGACACGGTGAGACGCGAGACGCTCGAACAGCGCCTGTACCGCTGGGGCCAGGAGTTGAGCAGCAACGCCATCGACGTCCATATCCACGCACTGCGGCGCAAGCTCAAGCCGGAAATCATCGAAACCCGGCGCGGCGTGGGTTTCAGGCTCAATCCCGACGGCTGGCCGCAGGCCAATGCCATGATCGGGTAATTGCCGTCCAGTTGCCATGCCCAGTGGGGGCGGCTGGCGATGGCCGCAAACCGGACTGACCATGAAACCCGACGACTTCGACGACGACCCGGAAGATCCGCTGCACACGCCGGCGCAGCGCGCCACGGCTGCGGCCCGCAGCACCTGGGTGAGTGTGGGCGTCAACCTGGTGCTCACCACCCTGCAGATCACAGTCGGCATCCTGGCCAAGTCGCAGGCCCTGGTCGCAGACGGCATTCACTCGCTGTCGGACCTGGTCGCAGACTTTGTCGTGCTGTTCGCCAGCCACCACGCAAAGAAGGAGGCCGACGAAGGCCATCCTTTCGGCCACCAGCGCTTTGAAACGGCGGCCTCGCTCATACTCGGCGCGCTCTTGCTGGCGGTTGGGGTGGGCATGCTCTGGTCGGCCGCCCAAAAACTGCAATCGCCCGAACTGGTGCAGCAGGTGCATGTCATCGCCTTGTGGGTGGCCGGCGGCGCACTCGTCTCCAAGGAGCTGCTCTTTCGCTACATGCTGTCGGTCGCCAAGCGGGTCAAGTCGAGCATGCTGGTAGCCAACGCCTGGCATGCCCGATCGGATGCGGCGTCCTCACTGGTCGTGGGAATCGGCATCATCGGCAATCTGGCGGGGTACCCGATTCTTGACCCGATTGCAGCCCTCATCGTCGGCTTCATGGTCGCCAAAATGGGATGGGGCTTCAGCTGGGATGCGATGCACGACCTCATGGACAGGTCGGTGGATGACCAGGAGGTCAGCGCGATCCGCCAGACGCTGGTGGCAACCCCCGGCGTGAAGAATGTTCACGACATCCGCACCCGCAAGATGGGCGACATGATCGTCGTCGATGCGCACATCGAGGTCGATGGAACACTCACTGTCGAGGCGGGGCACGATATCGCCGTTGAGGCGCGCCAGCGTGTGATGCAGCGCCACCGGGTGCTCAACCTCATGACGCACGTGGACCCGTGGCTTCGCCCCGATGGTGACCACGCGAGCGCGTCAGTCACCCCCAACTGACCGCACGCTGCGATCAGTCTGCGCAATCAATCCGTGGACGCGGCGCTTTCTTCGGGCGCTTTGGTGTGCTTGATGAAGATGGTCGAGGCCCAGATGCCCACTTCGTAGAGCAGGCACATCGGCACGGCCAGGGCCAGCTGCGACACGACATCGGGCGGCGTGATCACGGCAGCTATGACAAACGCCAGCACCACGAAGTAACCGCGAAACTCCCGGAGCTTCTGCACGGTGACGATGCCCATGCGAGCCAGCACCACCACCACCACCGGCACCTCGAAAGCCAGGCCGAATGCGATGAACATGGTGAGCACAAAGCTGAGATAGGCCTCGATATCAGGTGCAGCCGTGATGCTCTTGGGCGCAAAGCTCTGGATGAAGGCGAACACCTGCCCGAAGACAAAGTAATAGCAAAACGCCACGCCGATGAAAAACAGCAGCGTGCTGGAGATCACCAGCGGCATCACCAGCTTCTTTTCGTGCGAATAAAGCCCCGGCGCGACGAAGGCCCAGGCCTGGTACAGCACCACAGGCAATGCGATGAGAAAAGCACTCATCAGCAGGATCTTGAGCGGGACGAGAAAAGGCGAAATGACCGAGGTGGCGATCAGCGTCGCGCCCTTGGGCAGGTGCGCAATCAGCGGCGCAGCCAGGATGTCGTAGAGCGCGCCCGGACCGGGGTACATGAACAGCACGGCCGCCACGATGCCGATCGCGATCATCGCCTTGATCAGGCGGTCGCGCAGTTCGACGAGGTGGGCGACGAAGGGCTGCTCGGTGCCCGCGAGCTCGTCTTCTTTGTTCGTGTCCATCAGTTGAATTTATGCGGGCGGTAGCGGGCCACTCGTGCCGCGCCTGAAAGCGCCTTGGTACGGATGCCGTTTCGCGCCTTGTACCAGGTGGGCGTGGCGCCCTGCTTGATGCGCCACTTCTTCTTGGGGTGACGGTATTCAGGGTAGATCTGCGGCATTTCCAGCGCCGACATATCGGTCGTGCTGTTCGACAGCGAAGCGGCGTCATTGAGATCGCGCTCCACCTGGCTCATGCCGCCGTGGATGGAGCTTTCGACGTCGCGCGCAGCCGTCTCCACCGTCTCCTTCATCTTCTTGAGCTCTTCCAGGTCCATGGACCGGTTGACCTCGGCCTTGACGTCGGCCACGTAACGCTGCGCCTTGCCCAGGAGCGTGCCCACCGTGCGTGCGACGCGCGGCAGTTTTTCGGGGCCGATGACGATCAACGCCACGGCGCCGATCACCATCATCTTCTCGATGCCCAGATCGATCACAGCGAGGCGTCCATCAGGTCATTCACGCAGTCATTCACCGGGTCTAGCTCTTGTTGCGAGCTTCGACGTCGATCGTCGTCTTGTCGGGTGCGCCGGGCTGCTGCGAGGCACTCACCTGGCTCTGCGCCTGGGGCGGCACCGGTGTTTCGGGCGCGGCGCCGTCCTTGATGCCGTCCTTGAAGCCCTTCACCGCTCCGCCGAGGTCGGTGCCGATGTTCTTGAGCTTCTTGGTGCCAAAGACCAGCACGATGATCAAAAGGACGATCAGCCAATGCCAAATCGAAAAGGAACCCATGAATTTCTCCTGTACTGATTGGGGATGATTCTAGTCGCGCAGGGTGAATGACCCTTTGGCGAACTCACGCAGGAAAAGCCTGCGAACTCAGCCTTTGGCCCAGGGGCGCGGGCCGCCCATGACGTGGACGTGCAGGTGCTGGACTTCCTGTCCGCCTTCGGCCCCGGTATTGGTAACAATGCGAAAGCCGCCCTGTGGATAGGGCCGGCAACCTTCCTGCAGCGCCAGCCTGGGTGCAAGGGCCATCATGCGGCCTAAAAGCGCCTGGTGCCTGTCTTCCACCTGCGCCATCGATGCGATGTGCTCCTTGGGAACCATCAGGAAATGAACCGGAGCCCAGGGGTTGATGTCGTGGAAGGCGAGCATCTCGTCGTCTTCGTAAACCTTGCGCGACGGGATCTTGCCTTCGACGATCTTGCAGAAAATGCAGCTCGGGTCACTGGCGCTCATGGACGCTTTCCTTTTCAGAACGGCGGCTTGCCGTCGGCGAACTTGACGATGCCGCGCAGGCACCGGTAGAGGTACCACAGGCCCACGATGGTCCAGGCGATCATGCCGGGCACGAAAAACAGGATGAACAAAGGCGAGGTGACGAGCAGCCAGAGCAGCGTCCACCAGAAGGTGGAGATCATGTAGTTGTGGTGGCTCGCGTACACCGCGTCCTGCTCGTCGCTGCGCTTGACGTAGTTCAGGATGAGGGCAATCACGGCAAGCGATCCGAAGCTCGCCCACGCGATGGTGTGCAGCCCGTACAGGATGTACATGAAGGTGCGGTCGCCCTCGTTCTTGCTTTCGAAAACCGCGAAATCAGTTTCGGCCATTGCGTCTGCTCCTTCAGGTCACTGTTCCAGGTTTTCACGGGCCTGCACTTTGCGCAGGGCTTTTTCCTCGATGCCGCTCGTGCCTTCGCGGCGCTCGAGCTCGGCCAGCACATCGGCGGGCCTCAGATCGTAGTGCGCCAGCGCGACCAGGCAATGAAACCACAGGTCGGCCATCTCGCTCACCACCTTGGCGCGATCGCCGCCGTGGTCCGCATCTTTCGCGGCCATCACCAGTTCCGTCGCCTCTTCACCGACCTTCTTGAGAAATGCATCCGGCCCCTTGTCGAGCAGCCGCGCGACATAACTGGCCTGCGGATCGCCGCCGTTGGCCTTCTTGCGGCTCTCGACAATGTCGGCCAGCCGTGCCAGGACATCGCTTGCGTTGGATTGCGCTTTCATTGCGTCGCTCTTCATTTGTAGATGGTCGAGGGGTCTTTCAAGACCGGCTCCACCGATTCCCACTTTCCATCACGGTAAAGCTGGAAAAAACAACTGTGCCGTCCTGTGTGGCAGGCGATGGACGGGTCGTGCCCGTGCTGCGTCACCTTGAGCAGCACGACGTCGTTGTCGCAGTCGAGCCGCATTTCGTGGACGGCCTGCACATGGCCCGACTCTTCGCCCTTGAACCACAGCTTCGCTCGCGAGCGGCTGTAGTACACCGCGCGGCCGGTTTCAGCCGTCTGTGCAAGTGCCTCGCGATCCATCCACGCGAACATGAGCACATCGCCGCTGGAGGCTTCCTGCGCGATGACGGGGACGAGCCCATTCGTGTCCCACCTGACCTGATCCAACCAATCCATGGCGGTATTGTGACGCGAGCTACAGGCGAACCGGGATGCCGCGCTCGGCCATTCGCGCCTTGGCCTGGCCGACGGTGAATTCGCCGTAGTGGAAGATGCTGGCGGCCAGCACCGCATCGGCGCCGCCAATCTGGATGCCGTCGGCCAGGTCGTCGAGGGTGCCCACGCCGCCCGAAGCAATGACCGGCACCGAGACCGCATCGCTGACCGCGCGAGTCAATTCGAGGTCGAACCCGGATTTGGTGCCGTCCCGGTCCATGCTGGTGAGCAGGATTTCGCCAGCGCCGCGCTGCGCCATCTCGGTGGCCCAGGCAACGGCGTCCAGCCCGGTGTTCTTGCGGCCGCCGTGGCTGTACACGTCCCAGCCGCCGCCCACCCTTCGCTTGGCGTCGATGGCCACCACGATGCACTGCGCGCCGTATTTGTCGGAGGCTGCGTTGATCACCGAAGGGTCCGCGATGGCAGCGGAATTGAACGAGGTCTTGTCGGCGCCTGCATTGAGCAATCGGCGCACATCCTCGACGGTTCGCACGCCCCCGCCGACGGTCAGCGGGATGAAAACCTGGGAGGCGACTGCCTCGATGATGTGAAGGATCAGGTCGCGGTTGTCGCTGGTCGCGGTGATGTCCAGGAAGGTGAGCTCGTCTGCGCCCTGCTCGTTGTAGCGGGCCGCGATTTCAACCGGGTCACCGGCGTCACGCAGTTCAACGAAGTTCACGCCCTTGACGACGCGCCCGCCCGTGACATCGAGGCAGGGGATGATTCTTTTGGCGAGCACGCTAGGCCTGGCCGAGTTCGTCGGCTTTGGCTTGCGCCGCCACGAAGTCGAGATCGCCCGAATACACCGCGCGGCCGCAGATCACGCCTTCGATGCCTTCGTCTTCAACCGCGCAGAGGTTCTCGATGTCCGCCATGCTGCCCAGCCCGCCCGAGGCGATGACGGGAATCGTGAGCGCCTGCGCCAGCTTCACCGTCGCTTCGATGTTGATGCCGGTGAGCATGCCGTCACGGCCGATATCGGTGTAGATGATCGATTCGACGCCCCAGTCCTCGAACTTGCGCGCGAGATCAACCACTTCATGCCCCGTGAGCTTGCTCCAGCCATCGGTGGCGACCTTGCCGTCTTTGGCGTCGAGGCCCACGATGATGTGCCCGCCAAACGCGCTGCATGCATCCTTGAGGAACCCGGGGTTTTTCACGGCGGCGGTGCCGATGATGACGTAGCGAAGGCCGCCGTCGATGTAGCGCTCGATGGTGTCCAGGTCGCGGATGCCGCCGCCCAGCTGCACCGGGATATCGTCACCGACCGCCTTGAGGATGGTCTTGACTGCTGCGAAATTCTGCGGCTTGCCGGCGAAGGCGCCGTTGAGGTCCACCAGGTGCAGGCGACGGGCGCCGCGCGCCAGCCAGGTGCGCGCCATGGCGGCGGGGTCTTCGCTGAAGGTGGTCGCCTGCTCCATGTCGCCCTGTTTGAGGCGCACGCAGTGGCCGTCCTTGATATCGATCGCGGGAATTAAAAGCATGGTCAGATGCGGACAGCGCCGGGCACGATGCCGGCGGGAACGTGGGTTTCAGGGAGTCCAGTGCAGGAAATTGCGATAAAGGGTCAGGCCCTGGTCCGAACTTTTCTCGGGATGGAACTGGGTAGCAAAAATATTATCGCGTGCAATCGCGGCCGTAAAGCGACCGCCGTAATCGGCTTCCCCTACGCTGTGGCGCGCATCCGACGGCCGGGCGTAGAAACTGTGGACGAAATAAAAGTAACTCGCATCCGGCACGCCCGCCCAGATGGGGTGCGGCACGGCCTGGTAGACCTGGTTCCATCCCATCTGCGGAACCTTGAACCGGCTGCCATCGGCTTGCAAACGGCCCTGCAGGTCGAACTTGAGTACTTCGCCGTGGATCAGCCCCAGTCCGTCGGTCGGCCCTTCGTGGCTGCGGTCCAGCATCATCTGCATGCCGACGCACACACCCATGAGCGGCTTGGTCGCCGCAGCTTCGAGCACCGATTCCTTCAGGCCCGAGTCACGCAGTTCCCGCATGCAGTCGGGCATCGCGCCCTGCCCCGGCAGCACGACCCGCTCGGCCGCGCGAACTTCGTCGGGGCGCGAGGTCACCAGGACTTGGTAACCCGAGTCCTGCGCGACATGCATCACCGCCTGCGCCACCGAGCGCAGGTTGCCCATGCCGTAGTCGACGACCGCGACAGTTTTCAGAGCGATCCCTTGGTGGATGGAATGGTGCCGGCCATGCGCGGATCGAGCTCCATCGCAAAGCGAAGCGCGCGGGCGAAAGCCTTGAACACGGTTTCGCACTGGTGGTGTGCGTTCTGGCCGCGCAGGTTGTCGATATGCAGCGTGACGAAGGCGTGATTGACGAAGCCCTGGAAGAACTCGTGGGCGAGCTGGCTGTCAAAGGTGCCGATCATGCCGCTCTTGAACGGCACATCCATGACCAGGCCGGGGCGTCCCGAGAAATCAATGACCACGCGCGACAGCGCTTCGTCCAGCGGCACATAGGCATGGCCGTAGCGGCGGATGCCCTTCTTGTCGCCAATCGCCTTGAACACAGCCTGGCCGAAAGCGATGCCCACATCTTCGACCGTGTGGTGGCCGTCGATGTGCAGGTCGCCTTTGGCTTCGATCTCGATATCGATCAGGCCGTGCCGCGCGATCTGGTCGAGCATGTGGTCGAAAAAGCCGATACCGGTCGACAGGCGTGACTTGCCCGTGCCGTCGATGTTGACCCGCACGGTGATCTGCGTTTCCGCTGTGTTGCGGGTGACTTCAGCGACGCGTTCGGTGGCGGTTGCGGTGGTGGGGACAGTGGTCATAGGGAAGCTTCGAGGGCCTTCATCATCTGCGCATTTTCTTCTGCGGTGCCGACCGTCAGGCGCAGGCAATTGGCCAGCGATGGGTGCATTTTAGAAACGTTCTTGACCAGGATGCCATGCGACTTCATGCCGTCGAAGGTCTTCGCGGCATCGGGCACGCGCACCAGGATCATGTTGGCATCGCTGGGCCAGGACTTCACGGCAGGGATTCGGGCCAGCGCCGTCACGAGCAAGGCGCGCTGCTCACGAATGTCGGCGGCCTGCGCGGCGAAGACGGCTTCGTGCTCCAGGCAAAACAGGGCCGTTTCGGCGTTGAGGACACTGATGTTGTAGGGCGGGCGAACCTTGTCCACCTCGGCGATCAGCGCCTTGGGGCCGATCATGTAGCCGATGCGCACACCGGCCAGGCCAAACTTGCTCATCGTGCGCATCAGCAGCACATGCGAGTGCTTCGCAACGCGGTCGATGTAGCTGCGCGCGGCAAACGGCTGGTAAGCCTCGTCCATCACCACGATGCCGGGAGCTGCCTGGATGATGCGTTCGATGGCATCGTCGTTCCACAGGTTGGCCGTCGGGTTGTTCGGATAGGCGATGTAGACGATGGCGGGCTTGTGCTGCGCAATCGCGGCCAGCATCGCATCGGCGTCGAGCTCAAAGTCTGCGGTGAGCGGCACGGCGACAAAGTTCAGCCCCTGCAGCTTTGCACTCATCGCATACATCACGAAGCCCGGCTCGGGTGCGAGGATGGTCGCGCCGGGCACGTCGCACGCGAGCGCCAGCAGCGAGATTAATTCGTCTGAGCCGTTGCCCAGCATGATGTCGAAGCCATCGGGCATGCCCGCGTGTTTCGCCAGCGCTGCGCGCAGCTCATTGGGCAGGTCACCGGGGTAGCGATTGAGCGCCAGCGCGCCGAGGCGCTTGCCCAATGCAGCCTGCAGCTCAGGTGACAGCCGGTGCGGGTTCTCCATCGCGTCGAGCTTGACCAGGCCCCTGGAGTCCTGGATGGCATACGCGTGCATGGACTGCACGTCTTGCCGGAAGACGTGCAGCGGCACGGTCTGTTGTGAATCACTCATCGTTTCAGCCTCATTTCTGCCGCACGCGCATGGGCCTGCAGGCCTTCGCCATGCGCCAGCACCGAAGCAATGGCGCCCAGGGCCTGCGCGCCGGCTTCGCTCACCTCGATGAGGCTGCTGCGCTTCTGGAAGTCATACACGCCCAGCGGGCTGGAAAACCTGGAGGTACCGCTGGTGGGCAGCACGTGGTTGGGCCCGGCGCAATAGTCGCCCAGCGACTCGCTCGTCCATGCGCCGAGAAAGATCGCGCCCGCGTGCTTCAGGCGCGGCTCCCAAAGGTGCGGATCGTGGCTTGCAATTTCCAGGTGTTCGGGCGCGATGCGATTGCTGATGTCGCAGGCTTCTTCCATGCTGCGGGTATGGATCAGCGCTCCGCGGCCGCTCAGTGACTTCGCGATGATTTCGGCGCGCGGCATTTCAGGAAGCAGGCGGTCGATCGCCTGCTGCACCTGCTCGATGTACGCAGCGTCGGGACACAAGAGAATGCTCTGCGCCAGCTCATCGTGCTCGGCTTGCGAGAACAAGTCCATCGCGACCCAGTCGGGCGGCGTGGTGCCATCGGCCAGCACGAGGATCTCGCTGGGGCCGGCAATCATGTCGATGCCCACCGCGCCGAAAACACGCCGCTTGGCGCTTGCCACATAGGCGTTGCCCGGCCCGGTGATCTTGTCCACGCGTGGAATCGTCTGCGTGCCGTAAGCCAGCGCGCCGACCGCCTGCGCACCGCCCACGGTGAACGCGCGACTCACACCCGACACATAGGCGGCAGCCAGCACCAGCTGGTTCTTCTCGCCACGCGGCGTGGGGACCACCATGATGATTTCGCCGACGCCTGCGACCTGCGCCGGAATCGCGTTCATCAACACCGATGACGGATATGCCGCCTTGCCGCCGGGCACATAGATGCCCACGCGGTCCAGCGGTGTGACCTTCTGGCCCAACAGCGTGCCGTGCTCATCGCGATAGCTCCAGCTCTCGCCGGTCGCTCGCTTCTGGGCGACGTGATACGCACGCACGCGATTGGCGGCGGCCTGCAGGGCTTCGCGCTGCTGCGCGGGCAACTGGTTGTAGGCGTTCTTGAGTTCGCGCGCTTCCAGTTCGAGCTGCGCCATTGCGGTGACATCCAGCGCATCGAATCGGGCCGTGTATTCCAGCACCGCTGCATCGCCGCGCTTTTTCACGTCGGCAAGAATGCCTTCGACCGCCGTTTCGACCTGCGAATCGGTATCAGCCGACCAATGCAGGCGCTGGTTGAATTGCGCTTCGAAATCGGCTGAGTCGGTCGCAAGGCGCAGCGGCCGGGCAGTCCAGTTCATCGGTGTCAGTCCTGGGCAATGGCGGAAGAAAATGCGTCGATCACGCTGCGAATGGCGGACTGCTTGAGTTTGAGTGCAGCCTGGTTGACCACCAGGCGCGAGCTGATGTCCATGATGCGCTCGACCTCGACCAGGTGGTTCGCCTTGAGCGTGTTGCCGGTGGAGACCAGGTCGACGATAGCGTCGGCCAGCCCTGTGAGCGGCGCGAGTTCCATGCTGCCGTACAGCTTGATCATGTCGACGTGCACGCCCTTGGCAGCGAAGAATTCGCGCGCGATGTTCACGTATTTGGTGGCGACTTTCAGCCGCGAGCCCTGGCGCACTGCACTGGCGTAATCAAAATCGGAGCGCACGGCGACGCTCACCCTGCATCTGGCAATGCGCAGGTCCAGCGGCTGGTACAGGCCCGATCCGCGGCCCCAGTCGGCGCTGTGTTCGATCAGCGTGTCGAGCCCCGTCACCCCCAGGTCCGCACCGCCGTACTGCACATAGGTGGGCACATCGCTCGCACGAACGATGACCACGCGCACGTCCGGGCGAGTTGTTGCCAGGATCAGCTTGCGCGACTTCTCGGGGTCTTCGGTGACCTCGATGCCGGCTGCGCGCAGCAGCGGCAGGGTTTCTTCGAAGATGCGTCCCTTTGACAGGGCCAGGGTCAGCATGGGTTCAGGCATGGACTCAGGAAATCCGCTCGATGTCTGCGCCGATGCCACGCAGCTTGGTTTCCATCTGGTCGTAGCCGCGATCCAGGTGATAGATGCGGTCCACGATGGTTTCGCCTTGCGCCACCAGGCCGGCGATCACCAGGCTGGCCGACGCGCGCAGGTCGGTCGCCATGACGACGGCGCCCGAGAGCTTCTCCACTCCTTCGATCACGGCGAACTTGCCGTCGACCTGGATGTTCGCACCCAGGCGCACCATTTCATTGACGTGCATGAAACGGTTTTCAAAGATCGTCTCGGTCACCTTGGAAGGACCTTCGGCAATGATGTTGAGCGCCATGAACTGCGCCTGCATGTCGGTCGGAAAGCCCGGGTACTCGGTGGTGCGAAAGCTCTGGGCCGTGAGACGCCCCTGCGACTTGATGTGGATGCCGTCTTCGACCGGCGTGACCGTCGCACCCGCTGCGCGCAGCAGGTCGATCACGGCGCCCAGGTGCTCGGCGCGGCCGTGGCGCAGCGTGACATCACCGCCTGCGGCAGCCACAGCGCAGAGAAACGTGCCGGCCTCGATGCGGTCGGCGACCACGCGATGGGTCGCCCCGTGCAGCTTTTCCACGCCCTGGATCGTGATGCGCTCTGTCCCGTGGCCTTCGATCTTCGCGCCCATGGCAATCAGCATTTCGGCCAGGTCCACGATCTCCGGCTCTTGCGCCGCGTTTTCCAGCACCGTGGTGCCTTCGGCGAGCGTGGCGGCCATCAGGAAGTTTTCGGTGCCGGTGACAGTCACCATGTCGGTGCGAATGTTCGCGCCCTTCAGGCGGCTCCAGCCCTTGGGCAGCTTGGCGATCATGTAGCCGTGCTCGACCGTGATCTCGGCGCCCATCATCTGCATGCCCTTGATGTGCTGGTCAACTGGCCTGGAGCCGATGGCGCATCCGCCGGGCAGCGACACGGTCGCTTCACCAAAGCGCGCCAGCAGGGGACCGAGGGCGAGCACCGCGGCGCGCATGGTCTTGACCAGCTCATAGGGCGCTTCCGGCGAACTCAGTCGCGCGGAGTCGATACGTACCGTGCCTTGCGCATCGCGCTCCACGGTCACGCCCATGTTGCGGATGAGCGTGAGCATGGTTGCCACGTCCTGCAGGCGGGGCACGTTCTCCAGCACCATCGGATCGGAAGTGAGCAGCGTTGCGCACAGTTCAGGCAGCGCGGCGTTCTTGGCGCCGGAAATCCGGACCTCGCCGTGGAGCTGGTGGCCCCCGCGAATCAGAAGCTTGTCCATATCGGTCTATTTGGGTTCGTTGGCCCACTCGGCGGGCGTCAATGTCTTCATCGAAAGTGCGTGCACTTCGTCTGTCTGCATTCTCGCACCGAGGGTGGCGTATACACGCTGGTGGCGCTGGATCAGGCGCTTGCCCTCGAACTGCGAGGAAACGATCACGGCGCTCCAGTGGCGCCCGTCGCCTGACACTTCGAGGTGGTCGCAGGCAAGGCCCGAGGCGATGAGGGATTGGAGTTCTTCGGCGGTCATGGCAGGGTCGTCTGAGTGAGGTCAGCTCCGGATTTTGTAGCCGATTCGCAGCAAGTGGACGGCAATCGAGCTCACCACGAGAAAAGCCGTGCCCACGATGGCCAGGCTGAGCCACGGCGACACATCGCTCACCCCGAAAAAGCCGTAGCGAAAGCCGTCGATCATGTAGAAAAACGGGTTGAGATGGCTCACCTGCTGCCAGAACGCAGGCAGGGAATGGATGGAATAGAACACGCCCGACAGAAACGTCATCGGCATGATGATGAAGTTCTGGAACGCCGCCATCTGGTCGAACTTGTCGGCCCAGAGACCGGCAATGACGCCCAGCGAGCCCATCAGGCCTGCGCCCAGCACCGCGAACACGATGATCCACAGCGGCGCCTCGAACGAGGGCTGGCCGAAAAACGCAGTCACCGCAAACACGCCCAGGCCCACGGCGAGACCGCGAGCAATCGAGGAGCCCACGTAGGCGGTGAACCACGCCCAGTGCGACAGCGGCGTCAGCAGCAGGAACACCAGGCTGCCCATGATCTTGCTTTGCACCAGCGAAGACGCGCTGTTGGCAAACGAGTTCTGCAGCACGCTCATCATCACCAGGCCAGGGACGAGAAACGCGGTGTAGCTCACCTTGTCATAGACCTTCACATGGTCCTGCAGCACATGGCCGAAGATCAGCATGTAGAGCACCGCCGTGAGCACCGGGGCGGCCACCGTCTGGAAGCTCACCTTGTAGAAGCGCAGGACTTCCTTGTAGAGCAGGGTCTGCCAGCCGTTCATTTGGCGGCCTCCAGCGCAGTTTGGCCGGGCTGGGCCAGTGCTTCAGGCGACTTCTCACCATGGCGCGACATCACGTCCAGGAACACGTCTTCGAGGTCGGCCTTGCGGATCTCGACGTCTTCTACTCGCAAGCCAGCCTCGCGAATGACGGCCAGATAGCGCTCGATCTCGTGCGCGTCATGTGCGGGCAACTGCACGATGCGACCCGTGACGCGGGCCTTGCCTTCAAACTCTTTTGGCAGCGCGCTGTCCATCTTGAAGCGCAGCACATTGCTTGAAGCCGCCTTGAGCAACTCACTCGTGCGCTCCAGCGCCACCAGGCGGCCGGTCTTGAGCATGGCGATGCGCCCGCACAGGGCTTCCGCTTCCTCGAGGTAGTGGGTGGTCAGCAGCACGGTGTGACCCTGCTTGTTCAGCCTGGCGATGAATTGCCACAGCGTCTGTCGCAGTTCCACATCGACACCGGCTGTCGGCTCGTCGAGCACGATGACGGGCGGCTTGTGCACCAGCGCCTGCGCGACCAGCACGCGGCGCTTCATGCCGCCCGAGAGCTGGCGCATATTGGAATTGGCCTTGTCGGCCAGGCCCAGGCTTTCCAGCAGCTCGTCGATCCAGGGGCCGTTGTTCTTGACGCCGAAGTAGCCCGACTGGATGCGCAGCGCCTCGCGCACGTTGAAAAAGGGATCGAAGACGAGTTCCTGCGGCACCACGCCCAGACGCCTGCGGGCATTGGCATAGTCGGTCTGGACATCGTGGCCCAGCACGCTGACGCTGCCTGACGTGGCTCGCGTGAGACCGGCCAGGATGCTGATCATGGTGGTCTTGCCGGCGCCGTTGGGGCCGAGCAAGCCAAAGAACTCGCCCTCCTCGATGTCGAGGCTCACGTTGTCGAGCGCCTTGAGGGAATTCCCGCGTGCGGACGAATAGTGCTTGGAAACCGATTGGAAGGAGATGGCGGGCATGGGGAGCCCGGGATTTTACCGGGCGGGCGCAACACAGCCCGATGGAGCGGGCAATCGCCTTACGGCGCCGCCGGAAGCAGCTGCGCTACGCCGTAAAGCGTGGCGAGTTCGCGAAGGCGCGCCGGCATGCGGCTGATCGAGAGAGTTTTGCCCATCGCCAGCGCTTCACGCCGGCATTCGAGCAGCACTGCGAGAGCGGACGAGTCGAAGTGCGTGAGCGCGCTGGCATCGGCCACCACCGCAGCGTCCGCGTGCGAAGCAAGCCCCTGCACCAGCATGCGGCAGCTGGCCACCGCATGCGCATGGGTCAGCTCGGCGGGCAGCACCAGCATGGCCGTTCAGCCCTTGGCGTTGGACTTGTTGCGCGTTGCCAGCGCTGCGATCAACCCGTCGATGCCCTTGGAATTGATTTCGGTGGCGAACTGGCTGCGATAGGTCTCGACCAGCCACACGCCCAGCACGTTCAGGTTGTAGATCTTCCAGCCCGAGCCCTGCCCTGGGGTCTTTTCCAGACGGTAGTCCAGCTGGATCGGATCGCCACGGCCGCGAATCTCGGTGCGCACGAGCACATCGGTATCGGTGGTCGCACCGCGCTGCGGCTTGATGCTGATCGTCTGGTCGTCCACTTGCGACAGCGCGCCTGAGTAGGTGCGCACCAACAGGACCTTGAATTCTTCCTGCAGACGCTTTTGCTGCTCGGGCGTGGCCTGGCGCCATGCCGGGCCGACTGCGGCGGCCGTCATGCGCTGGAAGTTGACGTTGGGCATGATCTTGCTGTCGACCAGGGCAATCACGCGCGAGGTGTCGCCGGCCTGGATCGCCTTGTCCTGCCGGATGGCGCCCAGCACGTCATCGGACAGGCGCTTGATCATCACGTCCGGCGTTTCTTCGGCGGCGTGGGCCAGCGGCGCCATGCCGACTCCCGCGAAGGCGGCGACTGCTGCGATGGATGCAATCCACTCGATGAGAGATCTTCTTTTCAATTCAAACCTTTCGTGCGGTCACTGGCCGCAAAGTCATCGTTGGAACGCCCGGCGTCCCACGGGTTCCGGTTACATGCGGGCCGGTGCAACAGTTTGCAACGTCCGCTCAAATTATTTGGGCGCGGGCGTGCCGTCAGCCTTGGGTTCCTGGCCGGCATTGCCATCGGATGTGATTTCGCTGATTTCGGCGCGGCGGCGCTGCAAGTGCGCATCGCGCGTGAAGGTGTACCTGTCCAGGGCGGCTTCATCGATCACGGTCCCGACGCGCAGCAGGTTCGAGCGCGTGTCGATCAGGCGCAACGTGGAGAGGGTGTAGCGAGTCCCCCAGGGGTTGACCTGGCCGAGCGGGTCTGCCTTGCGATCAAAAGGCAGCGCGATGGCGTCGCGCATGGTGGAAGGACCAAACACCGGCAGCACCAGATACGGGCCCGCCGGAACGCCCCAGCGCCCTAGCGTCTGGCCCAGGTCTTCCTTGTGACGCTCGATGTTCAGTTCGCTCGCGATGTCCAGGATGCCGCCCAGCCCGAAGAACGTGTTGACGTTCAGGCGCATGAAGTTTTCTGCGGCGTCGCCGAACTTGAACTGCAGCGCGCTGTTGACCGTCGACCAGGCATCGCCGAGGTTGCCGAAGAAATTGCTGACACCGGTGCGGGCCAGGGGCGGCACCACCTGTTTGTAGACGGTGGCGGCTGGCTTGAGCGCCATCGAATCAATGCCGTCATTGAACGACATCATGTTGCGGTTGAATGATTCGAACGGATCGCGCGATGTTGCATTGGGGCTGGCGCAACCGGTGAGCAGTACCAGGACACCCGCGAGCAGGGCCGCAACCGCACTGCGTCGATGACCCAGACAGAACAATGAGAAGAACGAGAAGAGTGGCGGGGAAGTCAAAGTCATTTCTTGGCAGCCGACGCCGCCGAACTGCTTCCTTCGGCGGCCTTGTTATAGAGAAATTGCCCGATCAGGTTTTCAAGCACGACAGCCGATTGGGTTGCGGTGATGGTATCGCCTGCCGCCAGATTCTTCTCGTCGGCCCCAGCCTCTACACCTATGTACTGCTCGCCCAGCAGTCCGCTTGTCAGGATCTTCAGCGAGCTGTCTTTCGGAAAGGCATAACGACTCTCGACTGCCAGTGTCACCAGGGCCTGGTAGGACTTGGTATCGAAGGTGATCGCATCGACCCGGCCGACCACCACGCCCGCACTTTTGACGGCTGCCTGGCGTTTCAGCCCACCGATATTGTCGAACTTGGCTGACACGCGATAGGTCGGCTGGAAACTCAGCGACAGCAGGTTCGCTGATTGCAACGCCAGAAAAACAAGCGCTGCGGCACCGATGAGCACGAACAGACCCACCCAGATATCGCTTTTTGACTTTTGCATAGTGCCTCGAGCCCCCATCAAATACTGAACATCAAGGTCGTGAGGACAAAATCGAGTCCCAGCACGGCCAGAGAAGCAATCACCACCGTACGCGTTGTCGCGCGCGACACACCCTCGGGGGTCGCATGGGCCTCAAAGCCCTGCAGCAACGCGATGAACGTCACGGTGACGCCAAAAACAAAACTCTTGATGACGCCATTGCCGACGTCACGCCAGACATCGACACCGCCCTGCATCTGGCTCCAGAAAGCGCCGGGGTCCACGCCGATCAGCAGGACGCCGACGACCCAGCCGCCAATGACACCGACGGCGCTGAACACCGCGGCCAGCACCGGCATGACGAGGATGCCGGCCCAGAAACGCGGCGCAAGAATGCGCTGCACCGGATCGACCGCCATCATTTCCATGGCGCTCAACTGCTCGCCTGCTTTCATCAAGCCGATCTCGGCTGTGAGCGAGGTGCCGGCACGCCCGGCAAAAAGCAGTGCGGTCACCACCGGGCCGAGTTCGCGCACCAGACTCAATGTCACCAGCAGTCCCAGCGCCTCGGACGAACCGTAGCGCTGCAAGGTGTAGTAGCCCTGCAGGCCCAGCACAAAGCCGACGAAGAGGCCGGAAACCGTGATGATCGCCAGCGAATAGTTGCCCAGGAAATGGATCTGGTCGCGCACCAGGCCGAAGCGGCGCAGCGTCGGCCCGGCCATGGCCACGAGCCGCATGAAAAGTCGCGTGGCATAGCCGATATCCACGAGCTTGGCGCGAACAGCAAAGCCGACAGCGGCAGGATTGAACCAGCTCATCCGTTGAATCCCCCGCTGTAATCCTGCACTGCCGTGGGGCCGGGATAGTGAAATGCCACCGGCCCCTCGGCACGCGCGTTCACGAACTGCTCGATGAGCGGGTCTTTCGATGCGCGCACTTCCTGCGGCGTGCCCTGGGCGGCAACTTTGCCATTGGCCAGGATGATCACCTGGTCTGCGATGGCAAAGGTTTCGACCAGGTCATGCGAGACCACGATGCTGGTGATGCCCAGCGTGTCGTTCAGCCTGCGGATGAGCTGCGCAGCCGTGCCGAGGGAAATCGGGTCGAGCCCTGCGAAGGGCTCGTCGTACATGATGAGGTCGGGGTCGAGTGCGATTGCTCGTGCCAGCGCGACACGGCGTGCCATGCCACCCGAAATCTCACTGGGCATCAGATCGCGTGCGCCTCGCAGGCCCACGGCGTCGAGCTTCATCAACACGATGTCGCGAATGAGGCTTTCCGTCAGGCCGCTGTGTTCGCGAAGCGGGAATGCCACGTTGTCGAAAACCGAGAGATCGGTAAAGAGCGCACCAAACTGGAACAGCATGCCCATGCGCCTGCGCGCGTCATACAGGCCGGACTGGCTGAGCTTGCCGACATCCTTGCCTTCGAACAGGAGTTCACCGCTATTGGCACGTACCTGGCCGCCGATCAGGCGAAGCACGGTGGTCTTGCCACCGCCGGACGCGCCCATGAGCGCCGTCACTTTTCCACGCGGAACGGTGAGGGAAAGGTTGTCGAGAATGAGGCGCGAGCCGTAGCCAAAACTCAAGTTACGGCATTCGACGAGCGCGCCTTCGGCGGGTTCAGTCATCGGCGCGATGATAAGGCTTGGGCGATTAGCCCTGCCTTAGCGATCAACGTGGCAGATCCGAAAACCCCATGAGGAATTCATCGACCGAGCGCGCCGCCTGGCGTCCTTCACGAATCGCCCACACCACCAGCGACTGGCCGCGACGGATGTCGCCTGCAGCAAACACCTTGGGTACGTTGGTCGCGTAGCCGCCGATGAAATCGGTCGTGGCCTTCGCGTTGCCGCGCGCGTCCTTCTCGACGCCGAAGCCTTCGAGAATGCTCGCAACAGGGCTCACGAAGCCCATCGCCAGCAGCACCAGATCGGCCTTGAGCACCTGCTCGCTGCCAGCGACTTCGCTCATCTTGCCGTCTTTCCACTCGACGCGAACCGTCTTCAGGCCGGTGACCTTGCCCTTTTCGCCGATGAACTCCTTGGTGGCGATGGCGAACTCGCGCTCGCATCCCTCTTCATGGCTGGAGCTGCTGCGAAGCTTGTAGGGCCAGTAAGGCCAGGTCAGCGGCTTGTTCTCGTGCTCGGGCGGCTGCGGCATCAGTTCGAACTGCGTCACGCTGGTCGCGCCGTGGCGGTTGCTGGTGCCCACGCAGTCGGAGCCGGTATCGCCACCGCCGATCACGATCACGCTCTTGCCTGTCGCCGTGAGCTGACCCTTGATCTTGTCGCCAGCGTTGACCTTGTTTTGCTGCGGCAGGAATTCCATCGCGAAGTGAACGCCGTCCAGTTCGCGGCCCGGCACAGGCAGGTCGCGCGATTGCTCTGAGCCGCCGGTGAGCAGCACAGCGTCGAACTGCGCTTGCAGGTCGGCAGGAGAAATCGTTTCTTTCGCCCAGTTGGTCACCTTGCTGCCCTTGGGCAACTCGCCAATCATCACGCCAGTGCGAAAGGTCACGCCCTCTGCCTTCATCTGCTCCACGCGGCGGTCGATGTGCGACTTCTCCATCTTGAAGTCGGGGATGCCGTAGCGCAGCAGGCCGCCGATGCGATCGTTCTTCTCGAACAGCGTGACGTCATGGCCCACGCGTGCAAGCTGCTGCGCTGCTGCCATGCCCGCAGGGCCGGAGCCCACGACAGCCACTTTCTTGCCGGTGCGGATGCGCGCGGGACGCGGCTTGACGATGCCCATTTCCCAGGCCTTGTCGATGATGGCGTGCTCGATCGACTTGATGCCGACCGGATCGTCGTTCACGTTCAACACGCAGGCTTCTTCGCACGGTGCGGGACAGATGCGGCCCGTGAACTCGGGGAAGTTGTTGGTCGAATCCAGCACCAGGAATGCATCGTCCCAGTCGCTGCGATAGACCAGGTCGTTGAAGTCCGGAATGATGTTGTTGACGGGGCAGCCCGAGTTGCAAAACGGCGTGCCGCAATCCATGCAGCGCGCGCCTTGCACCTTGGCCTGCTCGTCGCTCAGGCCGATGACGAATTCCTTGTAGTGCTTCACGCGTTCGGCAACGGGCTTGTAGCCCTCTTCGACGCGCTCGTACTCCATGAAGCCGGTGATTTTTCCCATGATTTTTTCCTTAAGCCGCTGCGACGGGGTGTTGCATGCCGACCGACGCGTTGTTGCCGGTGCTCGCGGCTTCGACTTCGCGCTGGTACATCTCGGCAAGCGCTCGCTTGTATTCGTTCGGGAACACCTTCACGAACTTGCCGCGTGAGGTGGCCCAGCTGTCGAGCAGCTCACGCGCACGGCGGCTGCCGGTCCAGCGGTTGTGCTCTTCGAGCAACTTGCGCAGCAGGGTTTCATCGGCTTCGTCCTTGTGCCACTTCGACGTGCGTCCGGCCTTCTGGTCGGCCGCGCTGCCGACGGCTTCGAGCGACACCATCGCGGTGTTGCAGCGGCTGGCGAACTGGCCGTCTTCGTCATAGACGTACGCGATGCCGCCCGACATGCCGGCCGCGAAGTTGCGTCCGGTCTTGCCGAGCACCACCACCGTGCCGCCGGTCATGTATTCGCAGCCGTGATCGCCAGTGCCTTCGACCACCGCCGTGGCACCGGAAAGACGCACGGCAAAGCGCTCGCCTGCAACGCCACTGAAGAACGCCTCGCCGGTGGTCGCGCCATACAGCGCGGTGTTGCCGATGATGATGTTGTTGGTTGCGACGCCGCGAAAGTCGATGCTCGGCCTGACGACCACGCGCCCGCCCGACAGGCCCTTGCCGGTGTAGTCGTTGGCATCGCCAATCAGGTACAGCGTGATGCCCCTGGCCAGGAACGCGCCGAACGACTGTCCGCCCGTGCCTTCGAGCTGGATGCGGATCGTGTCGTCTGGCAGGCCCTCGGGGTGCACCTTGGTCAGGGCGCCCGACAGCATCGCGCCGACCGAGCGATTGACGTTGCGCGCCACTTCGATGAACTGCACCTTCTCGCCGCGCTCGATGGCCGGACGCGACTTCTCGATGAGGATGCGGTCCAGCGTTTTCGCAAGGCCGTGGTCCTGCTCTTCAACATGGAAGCGCGGCACGTCGGCAGGAACAGTCGGCTGCGCAAACAGGCGGGTGAAGTCGAGCCCCTTGGCCTTCCAGTGCGAGACGCCCTTCTGGATGTCCAGCAGGTCGGCGCGGCCGATCAGTTCATCGAATTTGCGGATGCCCAGCTGCGCCATGATCTGGCGCACTTCTTCTGCGACGAAGAAGAAGTAGTTGACGACATGCTCGGGCTTGCCCGCGAACTTCGCGCGCAGCACCGGGTCTTGCGTGGCGACACCCACCGGGCAGGTGTTGAGGTGGCACTTGCGCATCATGATGCAGCCTTCGACCACCAGCGGCGCCGTCGCAAAGCCGAATTCATCAGCGCCCAGCAAGGCACCGATCGCCACGTCACGGCCGGTCTTCATCTGGCCGTCGGCCTGCACACGGATGCGTCCGCGCAGCCGGTTGAGCACCAGCGTCTGCTGGGTTTCGGCAAGGCCGATTTCCCAGGGCGAGCCGGCGTGCTTGATCGACGACCAGGGCGATGCGCCCGTGCCGCCGTCATGGCCTGCAATCACCACGTGATCGCTCTTGCATTTGGCAACGCCTGCGGCAATCGTGCCGACGCCGATTTCGGACACCAGCTTCACGCTGATGGACGCATGGGGCGCGACATTCTTCAGGTCGTGAATCAGCTGCGCGAGATCTTCGATCGAGTAGATGTCGTGATGCGGCGGCGGTGAAATCAGGCCCACGCCCGGCACCGAGTAACGCAGCTTGCCGATGTACTTGGAGACCTTGCCGCCGGGCAACTGGCCGCCTTCGCCGGGCTTGGCGCCCTGCGCCATCTTGATCTGGATCTGGTCGGCCGACGACAGGTATTCGGCCGTCACACCGAAGCGGCCCGATGCGACCTGCTTGATCTTGGAGCGCAGCGAATCGCCCTCTTGCAGCGCATAGTCGGCCGAGCTTTCGATGGCTTCCTTGCCGATGATGTCGGTGAGCGTCTGGCCCTGCCGGATCGGGATGCCCTTGAGTTCCTGGCGATAACGGGCCGGGTCTTCACCGCCCTCACCCGTGTTGCTCTTGCCGCCGATACGGTTCATGGCAACGGCGAGCGTGCTGTGCGCTTCGGTCGAAATCGAGCCGAGCGACATCGCGCCTGTGGCGAAGCGCTTGACGATTTCTTTCGCGGGCTCGACTTCGTCGATGGAGATCGCCTTGCTTGGGTCGATGCGGAATTCGAACAGGCCGCGCAGCGTCATGTGGCGGCGCGACTGGTCGTTGATCAGCTGGGCGTATTCCTTGTACGTGTTCCAGTTGTTGGCGCGCGCCGCGTGTTGCAGTTTTGCGATTGCATCGGGCGTCCACATGTGGTCTTCGCCGCGGGTGCGCCAGGCGTATTCGCCGCCTGCGTCGAGCATGGTTGCAAGCACCGGGTCGTCGCTGAATGCGGCCTTGTGCATGCGGATCGATTCCTGCGCGATCTCGAAAACGCCGATGCCTTCGACGCGGCTCACAGTGCCGGTGAAGTACTTCTCGACCGTCTCGCTGTTCAGGCCGATCGCTTCAAAGAGCTGCGCGCCGCAATAGCTCATGTAGGTGGACACGCCCATCTTCGACATGATCTTGGACAGGCCCTTGCCCACTGCCTTGACGTAGTTGTAGATGGCCTTGTCGGCGGACAGGTCGCCCGGCAGATCCTTGTGGATGTGGACCAGCGTTTCCATGGCGAGGTACGGGTGCACCGCTTCTGCGCCGTAGCCTGCGAGCACGCCGAAGTGATGCACTTCGCGCGCGGTGCCGGTTTCGACGACGAGGCCTGCCGTCGTGCGCAGACCTTCGCGCACGAGATGCTGGTGCACCGACGACAACGCGAGCAGCGCAGGCACGGCCACATGATCGGGGCCGACGCGGCGGTCGCTGATGATCAGGATGTTGTTGCCGCCCTTGATCGCATCGACCGCTTCAGCGTTGAGCGAAGCCAGCTTGGCCTCGACGCCTTCATGGCCCCAGTCACGCGGGTAAGTGATATCCAGCGTATGGCTGCGGAACTTGCCGTTGGTGATCGTCTCGATCTCGCGCAGCTTGGCCATGTCGGCAAAGTCGAGAATCGGCTGGCTCACTTCGAGCCGCATCGGCGGGTTGACCTGGTTGATGTCGAGCAGGTTGGGCTTGGGGCCGATGAACGACACCAGCGACATCACGATCGCTTCGCGGATCGGATCGATAGGCGGGTTGGTCACCTGCGCGAACAACTGCTTGAAGTAGTTGTAGAGCGGCTTGTCCTTGTTGGACAGCACGGCCAGCGGGCTGTCGTTGCCCATAGAGCCGATGCCCTCTTCACCGGCCTGCGCCATCGGGGACATCAGGAACTTGATGTCTTCCTGGGTGTAGCCAAAGGCCTGCTGGCGATCGAGCAGTTCCACGTCGCTGTGCGGCACCTTGCCCGACGTGTCGGACAGGTCGTCCAGGCGAATGCGCAGGTTTTCGATCCACTGCTTGTACGGCTTGCTGTTGGCGAGGTTGGCCTTGAGTTCCTCGTCGTCGATCATGCGACCCTGTTCCAGGTCGATCAGGAACATCTTGCCGGGCTGCAGGCGCCACTTGCGAACGATCTTGTTCTCTGGCACGGGCAGCACGCCAGTCTCGGACGCCATGATGACCAGGTCGTCGTCGGTCACGCAATAACGGGACGGCCGCAGGCCATTGCGGTCGAGCGTCGCGCCGATCTGGCGGCCGTCGGTGAACACGATGGATGCGGGGCCGTCCCACGGCTCCAGCATCGCAGCGTGGTATTCATAGAACGCGCGGCGGCGCTCGTCCATCGTCGTGTGCTGCTCCCACGGTTCGGGGATCATCATCATCACGGCCTGGCTGATCGGGTAGCCGGCCATCGTGAGCAGTTCGAGACAGTTGTCGAATGTGGCGGTATCGGACTGGCTGGCGAAGCTGATGGGATAGAGCTTCTTCAGGTCGGGGCCGAGCACCGGCGACGACATCACGCCTTCGCGTGCCTTCATCCAGTTGTAGTTGCCCTTGACGGTGTTGATTTCGCCGTTGTGGGCGACATAACGATAGGGGTGGGCAAGCGGCCACTCGGGGAAAGTGTTGGTCGAAAAACGCTGGTGCACGAGGCCCAGCGCCGAAACGCAGCGCACGTCTTTCAGGTCGAGGTAGTAGGTTCCGACCTGGTCTGCGAGCAGCAGGCCCTTGTAGACCACGGTGCGGCTGGACATGCTGGGAACGTAGTATTCCTTGCTGTGCTTGAGCTTGAGGTTCTGGATGGCGGCGCTGGCGGTCTTGCGGATCACATAGAGCTTGCGCTCCAGCGCGTCCTGCACGATCACGTCGTGGCCGCGTCCGATGAACACCTGGCGCAGGATGGGTTCCTTCTTGCGGACGGCAGGCGACATCGGCATCTCGCGATCGACCGGCACATCGCGCCAGCCGAGCAGCACCTGGCCTTCGGCCTTGATCGCGCGCTCCATCTCCTGCTCGCAGGCCATGCGCGAGGCATGTTCCTTGGGCAGGAAGATCATGCCGACACCGTATTCACCGGGCGGCGGCAAGTTGACACCCTGCTTGGCCATTTCTTCGCGGTACAGCGCGTCGGGCAACTGGATCAGGATGCCGGCGCCATCGCCCATCAGCTTGTCGGCGCCCACCGCGCCGCGGTGGTCCAGGTTCTCAAGAATCTTGAGACCTTGCTGCACGATGGAGTGGCTCTTTTCGCCCTTGATGTGGGCCACAAAGCCGACACCGCACGCGTCATGTTCGTCCGCGCCTGAATACAGGCCGTGTTCTTGCAAGTACTTGATCTCTGCGTCCGTAGTCATGGCGCACTCCTGCTCGGGTTCTCTAGGGTTTTCGAGAATACCGCACCGCAGCATGATCGCCAAACAAATTAATTGGGGTCAGATTCCAATTAATTTGGTTGCACAGGTCGATGAATTTAATCGGGGACAGATTGATGCCTACTGCCGTTTGAGCGTAGGCCTGCCCGCCTGTCCGCGGCTGACTCGTCGCTCGGTCCGGCGTTGAAGATCGGCCACGTAGTCGGCCTCGCCCAATGCCCAGCCTCGCAGCGCCGAGTCAGTGAGTGCAGACTGCTGTTGGTTGCTGATTCCTGATGCGACGAGTTGACCGTAAGCTGCCTCTCGCGAAAAAGGCGTGTTTCCCAACTCCCAGTAGAGCGGGTGAGGTGTGATGAGCTTGTCGCTGCGCAAGCCGACATAGTGCGCGTGGCTGGACCACGGATACGCCGCCGGCGAAATCTCCATCCCGGCCCTGACCGGATTCAGGTCGATATAGACCATGCATGCCAGCAGGTAGCGCTCGGCCTGTATGAGGGTCGAGCGATACCGCCCTTCCCACAATGTCCCGGTGCGCGCCTGACGCTGGTTGAAGTAGCGCACATATCGCCGCCCGACCGCCTGCATCATCTGCGGGATGCCTTCGGTGGTTTCCGGGGTTGCCAGCAAGTGGAAGTGATTGCTCATCAACACGTACGAGTGGATCGCCACGTCCAGTTTGCGAGCATGTTCATCGAGCATCGCCAGCAGCGTCTCGTAATCCGCCGTCGCAGCAAATATCGCCTGGCGATTGTTGCCCCGCTGGATGATGTGGTGCGGATAGCCGGGGACGGTCAATCGGGGAAGGCGGGCCATCGAATCAAATTAATTGGAATCTGACCCCAATTATGGGAGTCCGGGGTAGCGCAGGGGCTCCAGGCCTTGCAGGCCGAATTCGGCCAGCACTGCTCGCAGGCGTTCGGCGGCGCTGCGCTTTTTCTGGCCGGTGCGGCGCGCGAGGATCAGCTCGTTCTTCATGCTGTGTTCCCAACCGACCAGCTCGGTCACGGTGACCTGGTAGCCGGATGCTTCAAGGTACAGGCAGCGCAGGACGTTGGTCAGCTGGCTTCCGAGTTCTCGGGTGTGCAGTGGATGGCGCCATAGCTCCGCGAGAGGGGTGCGTGAGAGCGCCGACGCCTTGTCCTGCCGCAGCACGCCCGCGATCTCGGCCTGGCAACACGGCACCAGCACCATGAACCGCGCGTGCTTTCGCAGGCCGAAAGCAATCGCGTCATCGGTGGCCGTGTCGCATGCGTGCAGTGCCGTGACGACATCGATCGAGTCGGGTAGCGCAGCGGCATCGGCCGCATCAGCAGCACTGATGTTGAGGAACGCCATGCGATCGAACCCCAGCTTCTCGGCCAGCGCCTGCGACTTCTGAACCAGGTCGGGTCGCGTTTCGATGCCGTAGATGAACCCATCCGTGCGCTGCTTGAAAAACAGGTCGTACAGGATGAAGCCCAGGTACGACTTGCCAGCGCCATGGTCTGCCAGCGTCGGGGCCGAACCACTTTCTGCCGCTTCAACCAGCAGCTTCTCGATGAACTGGTAGAGGTGATAAACCTGCTTGAGCTTGCGGCGCGAGTCCTGGTTGATCTTTCCTTCACGCGTGAGGATGTGCAGCTCCTTGAGCAGCTCCACCGATTGACCCGGCCGAAGCTCGAGTTGGGCTTCTGGTTTCATTCGTGCGGTCCTACGTCCAGTGCCGCCCAACCATCGGCACCAAGCTTTTTCATCGTTTGCATGTTGGTGTCGTAGATGGAGGCTGCATCCGGGAATGCCTCCACCGCGCGATCGATGCTGGTCTCACGCAGCAAGTGCAGCACGGGGTAAGGCGAGCGATTGGTGAAGTTGGTCACGTCATCTGCCTGCGTGCCGGCGAACTGGTAGTGCGGATGGAAGCTCGCCAGCTGGATCTCGCCATCCAGCCTGCGCTTTCGCAGCAGCCGTTCGGCGGAGCCGACAAAGTCGTTGAAGTCCAGAAAGTCATGCAGCATGTACGGCGCGATAAGCAGTGTGGTTTCGCGCACCGACGGATCGGTCGCTAGTAGCGCGTCAAGCTCTGCACCGAGGTCACCAAGCAGCTCGCCCGTATCGCGCGCAGTGCTCACCGCATAGTGAACCTGCTCCTTCACATGCACTGCCTTGGCGAAGGGGCACAGGTTCAGCCCGATGACTGCACGCTCCAGCCAGTTGCGCGTGTCGCGCACCACCGACCCGGCAGCAGGTTCATGCAAAACGGCTCGCCTCGCCGACGATCAGCTTTGCCAGTTCGTCCAGCACATCGACCTTGATCTTGTCGGCCGGCCAGGTGGTGTTGATGATGTCGAAGCCGTTGGCATTGAGCACCCGGAACGCAAGCTGGCCCTTGTCGTGATCGGGTGTCACGGTGACGTTGCCACGCGTTTCGGTGATGTAGTTGAAACGAATCGCCTGCAAGGTGTTCTTCTCGGGGTGCCGCACTTCCTTGCGCTCATGCTCCACCATGCCCGAGGCGAGGCGGGATTCCACTCGTTGAAGGTCGGGCGGGAAATTGACCATCACCTGCCCGCCCACCGGTTTGCCGACCTGCGGCACCACACGCCAACCCATCGCGATGTAGCTGCAGACCTCACGGTCGCGCAGCATCTTCTTGCGCGAATCGACCCGGAAATCGACGAACTTCATCGCGGGCCACGGCGTCTTGCCGTCGAGCGTGAAGCGCGGTGCATTGGGCTCTATGACATTGAGCTGGCGGGCCAGGTCTTGCACGTACTGAAGCGTGAACCGGCAGGCCTGCTCCGCCAGATTCGTGTTTTCCTCAAGGCCGGTCTGTACCTGCGTCTGCTGGGTCTGCAGCGCCTTGGCTTGTGTCTTGAGCTGGTTGAGGAAGGTCACGGCGTTCTGGGGACTGGGAGTGGCCGCAATTTTACGTGGCGAGCGCACCGACACCGATTCATTCGGTGTGATGTTTTTGCAAAAGCCGTCCGACCATGAATGCCGTGGCGATGCCCGCAAATGCACATCCAGCCGTAACCAGCCAGCTCCAGGTCCAGCCACCCACCCGCATCGCGACCCACGCCACTGCCGGCGGCCCCAGGAACTGCCCGAACGCCGACCACTGCTGCATCCAGCCCATCGTCGTGGAGATGGTGCGCTCGCCCGGCGACACCCGAACGGCCAGCGAGAACAGCGTGCCGGGGATCAAGCCGCCGATCATTGAAAACAGCAGCACCCCGGCAAAGCGGATCAGCGCCACCACTGCCGGGTCGCCAGGCAGTGCGGCAAACGTCAGGAAGCCGCCTGCGGCCATGGCCAGAAAGCCGGCATACAGCAAACGCTGGGGCTTGATACCCCGATGCAAAAGGCGCCCGGCAGCAACATTGCCAACGATATTGACCGCCGCCGCAAACGCCGTGGCCGCACCTGCGAGCGCTGGTGCGAGTCCGCCCTGCGTGTAGACCGACGGCAGGAATCCGATCACCGCCAGCCACTGGCTGGAATAGAACGCAAAGCTCAGGGCCATGAGCCACGGGCCTTGCGCCGACAGCGTGATTCGCAGGCGCTGCGGCCACCCGTTCCTGCCTGGCGATTCATCGGGCCTGTCCGCGATGTCATCTGCGGGGATCACCAGCCAGAGCCAGGCGCACATGGCCGCAGAGATCGCCCCCAGCAAGACCCACCACGCGTGCCAGCCGATCCACGCTATCGCCAGCGGCCCGAACAGGAGCGCCATCGCCGTGCCGATCGGCATGTAAGCACCCCAAAGGCCGAGTGAAAGCGTGATGCGCGACGGATCCACCAGGCGGCGGATGAGCCCCGGCGCGGGCATCGACGCCAGCAAGAATCCAAAGCCTTCTGCGGCACGCAACACCATGAGCGTTGCGGTGTCGGTCGCACCGGCACCCAGGAGACTGGCGACCGAAACGATAGCCAGCCCCCACACCATCGTGCGCTTCGTGCCCAGCTGATCGGCTGCGAGGCCCACCAGCAATCCGAGCGTCATTCCGGCCAGTTGCACCAGCGACAGCAGGAAGCCCGCTTCGACCAGCGTCACGCCCAGCGTCTCCTGCAGCACAGGCAACGCCGTGGGCAACTTGCCCACGTGAAGCGCCGCGCTCACCCCGCCGAGCACCACGAGGATCGCGGGATCTATCTTTCGCATCCGGCGTTCAAACTGTCATGCGATCAACTTGCGGCCGGTCACCCGCTCGTGTTCGCGGGCGGCAAACCGGTCGGTCATGCCTGCGATGTAGTCAGCGACCGCGCGCGGAAGATCGGCTCGCGAAGTGAAGTCGGCGGGCATGCGGCTGGGGTCTTCGAGGTAGGCGGAAAAGAGTTCGCGCACGACCTGCTTGGCCTGCCCTGTGGTCGTCATCACCTGCGGATGCCGATACAGGTTGTGCAGCAGGAATCGCTTGAGCGCGGCAGACTGCTCGCGCATGGCTGCGCTGAAGTTGACCAGTGCCTTGCTCGCGCGCGCCTGGTCCGCCGTTCCAGGCGCCTGCGTGTCGATAGCCGCCCGCGTGCAGTCGATCACGTCATAAACCTGCGCACTCAACATGCGACGGATCGATTCATAAAGCAGGCGACGGCCCTGCAGATCGGGAAACTCCCTGGCCGTGGCCCAGCGATATTGCTCGAACAGCGGCACTTCGCCGAGTTGCTCGATGGTGATGAGCCCCGAGCGCACGCCATCGTCGATGTCATGGGCGTTGTAGGCGATCTCGTCGGCCAGGTTGCACAGCTGCGCCTCCAGGCTGGGCTGGCTGCGATCGAGAAAGCGCCGACCCACGCCGTTCGGCTCTGCGGCTTCAAGCTGCTGCGCATTGACGCGCGAGCAGTGCTTGAGGATGCCCTCGCGCGTTTCGAACGTGAGGTTCAGTCCGTTGAACGACGGATAGCGCTCTTCCAGTTCATCGACCACACGCAGGCTCTGCAGGTTGTGCTCGAAGCCGCCCTTCCCGGCCATGCAATCGTCCAGCGCGTCCTGGCCCGCATGGCCGAAAGGCGTGTGCCCCAGGTCGTGCGCCAGCGCAATCGCCTCCACCAGGTCTTCATTCAAGTGCAAGGCGCGTGCGATCGAGCGAGCCAGCTGCGCCACTTCGAGCGAATGGGTGAGGCGCGTGCGAAACAGGTCGCCCTCGTGGTTGAGGAACACCTGCGTTTTGTAGACGAGCCGCCGGAACGCGGTCGAGTGCACGATGCGGTCGCGGTCGCGCTGGAATTCGGTGCGGGTGGGCGCCGCGCTCTCGGGGTAACGACGCCCGCGCGACTGCGCGGGGTCACATGCGTAGCGGGCCAGTGTCATCGCCTTGCCCGATCAGGCAACGCAGCACTGCTCGATCACCTGGCGCACCATGGCGTCAGGTGCCGGGCGCATCACCGCGCTGCCCGGCTTGTCGATCACGACGAAACGGATCTCGCCCGCTTCGGTCTTCTTGTCCACCTGCATCAGCTCCAGGTAACGGTCGGCGCCAAGCGCGGGGCCGGTGATGGGCAGGCCGGCCGCCTGGACGATGCGCGTGATGCGATCCACCAGCGCGGAGTCGATCAGGCCCAGCTGCTGCGACAGATGCGACGCCATCACCATGCCGCAACCCACGGCTTCACCGTGCAGCCATTGGCCGTAGCCCATGCCCGCCTCGATGGCGTGCCCGAAGGTGTGACCAAAATTGAGGATGGCGCGCAGGCCCGCCTCGCGTTCGTCCTGGCCCACGACCCAGGCCTTGATCTCGCAGCTGCGGCGCACCGCATGAGCCAGCAGTGCTGGATCGCGACTCATCAGGCCTTGCATGTTGGCTTCGATCCAGTCGAGGAACGCCATGTCGGCGATGGGACCGTACTTGATGATTTCAGCCAGCCCCGCACTGAACTCGCGGGCAGGCAAGGTGGCCAGCGTATCGAGGTCGCACACCACCAGGCGCGGCTGGTAGAACGCACCGATCATGTTCTTTCCCAGCGTGTGGTTGATCGCCGTCTTGCCACCGACTGACGAATCGACCTGCGCGAGCAACGTGGTCGCAACTTGCACGAAGGGAACGCCGCGCATGTAGCAGGCCGCTGCAAATCCGGTCATGTCTCCGACCACGCCGCCGCCGAGTGCGTAGAGCACCGTCTTGCGATCGGATGCTGTTTGCAGCAGTTCGTCGAAGATCAGGTTGAGGGTCTGCCAGTTCTTGTGCGCTTCGCCGTCTGGAAGTTGCAGGACATCAATGGTCTGGTGCTTGCCCGCAATCGCGCGACTGAGCGCCTGCGCGTAGAGCGGCGCGACGGTCGTGTTGGTGACGATGAGGGCGTGGGCTGAAGACGGCACGCCAGCCCAGGTGGACGCCGTGCCGATCAGGCCGGTGCCGATGCGAATCGGGTAACTGCGGTCGCCCAAATCGATGGGGACTTCGTGAAAAACGTTGCTCGTGGCCGGTGTCATCCGGCGAGTTTAAGGGTGGTCGGGTACCACGCCTGCGAGTTCGAGTTGCATGAGGATCATATTGACGAGCGTAGCGACCGAGGGGCGTCCGGTTTCGATCACGAAGTGCGCGGTCTCGCGATAGAGCGGATCGCGCTCTGCCTGCAAGGTGCGCAGCTTCACCATCGGGTCGCTCACCTGCAGCAGCGGGCGATTCTTGTCATGCCGCACACGCCTGTAGATTTCCTCGGGTGAGGAGTGAAGGTAGATCACATGACCGGATTCGCGCAGCACCTTGCGATTGGCGGCTCGAAGGACAGCGCCTCCACCGGTGGCGAGAACGCAATTGCCCCTGGTCGCCAGATCGCGGATCGTGCTTTCTTCGACATCCCGAAACGCAGCTTCGCCCTCACGGGCGAAGTATTCGCGAATCGAGCAGCCCAGAAGCTGCTCGATCACGTGGTCACTGTCGTTGAAGGGTACTCCGAGCCGCCGGGCGAGTTGCCGCCCGACGGTGGATTTACCGGACCCTGGCAGGCCGACGAGTGTGAGGAGCACCCGTCAGGCTCGTCAGTTCGGGCTGTTGCAGGAAGACGCGCCGTACGGAGCGGTAAGGAACGAGCCTCCGGCTTCATCGTCGCCAATGACGTACGAGGTGATGAAACTGCGCTCCACGCTGCCTTGCGAACCCGCCACGTTGGTCGTTCCACGGATGCGGTAGTGCAGCCAGGTCGCGTAGCGCTGCGAGTACTCGACCTTGATCAGCAGGATGCCGCTGGCGTTGGTCGTATTACCTGCGACATAGGACAGGATGATGTCCGAGCGACGGGGCTCCAGCGTTTCCTGGCCAAAACTGTCTCTGCTGGTATTGGTGTTGTCGCCCGCATCGACGAAGCCGTTGCGGTTGCGGTCTTCGTTGATGCAACTGACTCGTGAGCCGTAGTCGGCGGGCGTTATCGTCTTATTCGGAACATAGCCTTCCGGATCGAGAGTAGGTTCCAGGAAGCTATGAGACTGAGCGAACAGGCCCTTTCCATAGTGGGTGATATCCAGCGAGATATCGACCAGCGCATTGGGGACCGCGCGACCCGCCGCGTCGGCAACCGTCACCACGAACTGCTTGATGTAGGTGCCGTCACCCTTGGTCAACAGGTTGTCGTTGCCGATCGAGACAGCCAGCGCCTGTGCGGCGATCGTCAGCCTTGCCGTAACCGGGGGCCTCGGTCCGCAGCCAGGAGCGACGAAGTCCTTGTCGTCGTAGCACGCCGTGATGGTGATGCCGTCGGTAGGGCTGCCCGTCGATCCGGGAATGAATGCGGCAGTGGCCACGCCGGATGCGTTGGTGTAGACGGTCGATGTACCCGTGCTGATGGTGGAGTCAGTTGACCCCAGGCCGGTGCTGGTGATGAAGAATCGAACACGCACGTTGGGGATGGGCTCGTTCGCGGCGGTGAGGGCCAGGAATCGCAGCTGACTCTGGCTGGCCGTACTGCCGGAGGTGTTCGGCGCCAGGACATTCGGAGATGCAGCCAGCGAAGGCACCGCACCGAACGGAATCACGGCGTTGGGAATCACGTTGCTCGCGCCGACCTGGGCGGACGTCTGCTTGGTAATGCCGCTCGCAGCGGCGCGCACGATGTAGCTTCCGGCGACCGCAGGCGCGGTGAACGACAGCACGACCGTACCGGTAGCGTCGGTGTTGCCGCTGCGCCCGTTGATCGATGCGATATCGCCGCTGAAACTGACGGTTTTACCGGTGATGGGCGATCCGGCCGAATCGGTCAGTCGCGCCGTGACCGTCGATGCGGCTCCCTGCGCCAGAACCGGTGGGCTCATGGTCAGTTCGAGCTGCGATCCAACGATCTGGAAGCTGGTTTGCTTGACGATTCCGTTCACGGTGACGGTCACAGTCACTGCGCGGTCGTTCTTGTCGGAGCCGATGGAGATCGTGCCGGTGAATTCCCCCTGCGCGTTGGTCACGGTGCCACCCGGCACATAGACGGTATTGGCATCAGTCGCGACAGTAACCGTAGCACCAGGCACCACGTTGTTGTTGGCGTCGACCGCAACCACCGTCAGCTTGACCGTCGATGCACCCGAATTGGGCAAGGTCGACCTGTCCAGCAGCAATGCAAAGTTCGTCACGCGGCTGGTCGCCGTGTCCGAAGAACCCAGCGGTACCGAGAACGAGAGGCTGGTGCTGACCGTCGCCGTGCCGACGACGGTTTCGGCCTTCAAAGTGCCTGCGCCCGCCGAGGTGGAACTCGCTGGCAGGATCTGCACGGTGGCAACGCCGTTGGCATCGGTCAGTGCCGTGCCGCCCGCGGGGACGAAACGTGCAAGGCCGCCTTCCTGCGTGAATGTCACAACCTGCCCGGCAATGGGGGTGCCGCTCGAGTTGCGGACGGTCGCGCGCGCCGAGACGGTGGTGATGTTGTTGACAACTGTGGTCGAAGCGCCCGCTGCAGTCTGCAGTTCAAGCGTGATCGTCGGTTGTGCGGAGGTTCCGCCACCGGGGGTCGTGCCACTGGAGCCACCACCGCCGCCGCAGGCAGCCAGGACGGCGGCAATGAATACCCCGACCAGCAGTTTCAACATTTGAATCATTTCGGTTACTTCCTCTTCCTGGTTTGTATTAGCGGCCGGCCGTGCGGTCCGCAATCATTTTTGGCGTGATGAATACCAGCATTTCCTGCTTGTTCGAGGTGCGCGACTTCGACTTGAACGCGTTGCCCAGAACCGGGATGTCACCCAGCAACGGCACCTTGGCTTCGGTCTCGGATTCGGTCAGCTCGAAAATGCCGCCAATCACCACCGTGCCGCCGTTTTCGACGAGCACCTGGGTCTTGATGTGCTTGGTATTGATCGCAATGCCCGCCGCTGTTGTTTCACCACGGCTGTCCTTGCTCACGTCCAAGTCGAGAATGATATTTCCCTCGGGAGTGATCTGAGGTGTCACTTCAAGTTTGAGCGTGGCCTTGCGGAAAGATACCGATGTTGCGCCACTGGATGTTGCTTGCTGGTAAGGAAATTCCGTACCCTGCTCGATGATTGCCTTGGTCTGGTCGGCCGTCACGATGCGCGGGCTGGAAACCAGCCGCCCCTTGCCGTCGGCTTCAAGCGCAGACAGCTCCAGGTTCAGGAAGCGGTTGGCCGCCGAGCTGAAAAGCGAGATGGCAAAGCTCGATGCGCTGAAGCCGCCTTGTCCCGCTGCCGGCAGGTTCACGAATGTCGTGTTGTTGGTGTCCAGCGTCGCCGAACTCTCGCCTGTGGTTCCGCTCACCGCGTTGTAGGTTCCGCCCAGCGCGATGCGGTTTCCACCGCCCACACCGTAGCCTGCATCGCCCCCGCGCAAGCCGCGCAGGTCACTGCCGCCCAGGCGCACACCCAGCGACTTGCCGAACGTGTCCGAGGCTTCGACGATGCGCGCTTCGATCAGCACCTGCCGCACGGCGATGTCGAGCTTGCCGATCAGTTCCTGCACAGCCTCCAGCCGCGCCGAAATGTCGGTGACAAAGATCTGGTTGGTGCGTGGCTCGGCGATGACGCTGCCTCGTGTGCTCAGGATCCGTGCGGCGCCTGTGCCGGCCGTGATCTGCGCTGCGATGTCCGCGGCCTTCGTGTAATTGAGCTGGAACGATTGCGTGCGCACCGGCTCCAGGCTCTGGATGGCAACACGCGATTCGAGATCGAGCTTTTCCTTGGCAGCGATTTCATCCTTGGGTGCGATCCAGATCACGTTGCCCTGCTTGCGCATGCCCAGGCCCTTGGCCTGCAGCACGATATCGAGTGCCTGGTCCCACGGCACATCTTTCAGGCGCAGCGTGACGGAACCGGTCACAGAGTCGGACGTCACGATGTTGAAGTTGGTGAAATCGGCGATCACCTGCAGCAACGAACGCACTTCGATGTTCTGGAAGTTCAGCGACAGCTTTTCACCATTGAAGCCGACGCCCTGCGTCAGCTTGCCGGGATCGACCTTGACCTGGCGCACTTCAACCACGAACTGGTTGTCGCTCTGGTAGGCCGAATGTTCCCAGGCACCGCGCGGCTCGATGACCACGCGAACCCGGTCGCCCTGCTGGAAGGTGGTGACCGATTGCACGGGCGTGCCGAAGTCCGACACGTCCAGGCGGCGGCGCAGGCCCTCGGGCAGCGTCGACTTCAGGAATTCGACCACCAGGCTCTGGCCTTGCTGGCGAATGTCCACACCCACCTGGTTGTTCGGCAGTGCGACGATCACGCGGCCCGAGCTGTCGGTGCCACGGCGGAAGTCGAGGTCACGGATCGGCTGTGTTTCGGCGTTGCGGCTTTCGGCGAAGGCCGGCTGCGCCGCAGGGGCGGGGCTGGCCGTGGCGGTGCCGTCGAGCACCACCAGCAGCGACTTGCCCTGCAGCTGCGCGCGATAGGTCGCTGCGGTTTTCAGGTTCAGCACGACGCGTGTGCGGTCACCCGACTGCACCACGTTGACCGAACGCACATTGCCCTGGTTGATTTCGACAGTAGATCGACCCATGCCGTTGGTGGCATTGGGAATGTCGAGCGCGACTCTCGCCGGCGCCTGGATAGCGAAGCCCGCAGGGACCGCCTGCAGCGGCTGCGAGAAATCGATCCTCACAACTTCCACACCGCCCTGGATGGAGCTGGTCACGGCTTCGACCACCGTCTGGGCCCAGGCCCCGCTGGCGGCGAGAAGCAATCCCGCTACCGCGATCGCCCGTTGCCACTGGTTCCGGTTCTTGTTCATTTCGACCTCTCTTGCAATTGCAGTGTCGCTGTGCGCTCTATCCATTCACCCGCGGCGTCCTGCACGATTTCGCGCAGCGTCACCTCGGTTTCGCCCACTTTCACGATCTTTCCGTAGTTCTGGCCCAGGTAATTGCCCGGGCGCACCTGGTACAGCAGGTTGTCGACCTTCACGAGCGCAACCGGCAGGCCTTCCTTCATGAGGGTGCCGACCATGGACATCGCATCCAGCGGGAAGGCTTCAAGCGGCTCCTTGCGGCGGGCCAGTTCCGGCGCGACCAGCGCAGCGTTGGACGTGGACTGCGCCGATTCACGCTTGAGTGCCTGCGTGAGCTTCTGGTTGCTGAAGGGATCGGTCGCCGCTTCCTGCGTGTACGCCTGGGGTGTGAATTTCTTGGGCTCGGGAATGGGTTGCACGCGCGGCTTGGTCAAGGCGCGCTGCTGGTTCATCCATTCCTGCAGTTCTTCCTGACCGGAAGATCCGCACCCGGCGACCGCGAGGGCCAGCGCTAGCGCGGCCGTGATTCGGATGGTGCTCATTTCTTCGGCGCTCCCGGGGCTGGCGCTGCCTTGCGCTGCGCGGCGACCTCATCCTGGTCGAGATAGCGGAAGGTCTTGGCGGTTGCATCCATGACCAGCGTCCCATCCCTGCCGGGAACCACGCTCAAGTTGTTCAGGGTAACGATGCGCGAGAGATTGGCGATGTCGGACGCAAAGGAGCCGACATCATGGAAGCGGCCCGTCACGCGCAATGCGATCGGAAGCTCTGCGTAATATTCCTTGACGCTCACGCTGCCCGGGCGAAACAGGTCGAAGGCCAGGCTGCGGCCCAGGCCCGCCTGGTTGATGTCGGACAACAGCGCGTCCATTTCGGCCTTGCTGGGCAACTGCTTTTCAAGCTGGGTCACGTACTGCTGGACCTGCTCGCGCTGCTTGCGAAGCGCTTCGAGGTTCACGGCTTCGGTCAGCTTCTTCTGGTAGTCCGCCCGCAGCGCCACTTCCTTGGCTCGCTCGGCGTCGAGTTCGTCATTGACGCCGCTCAGCCACGCGAACCACAGTGCGCCGACGATCAGCGACATCAGTGCAAGGCAAAGAAGCGCGCGTGGAAGCAGCGGCCACGACGAAGGATCGTCCGGGCTCAGGCCGCGGAACTGGCGAACAAGCGCCTGCTGCATGGCAGCGGTATCGATCTTGGGTACCTGTTTGGTGGCCATGGCGATCAGGGTTTGACGGGTGCGGAACTACCTGCCGCGGGCCGGGCAGAAGCTGCTGCCACAGGAGGGGTCACAGCGACAGGTGCAGCGACAGGCACGCCGACAACCGGCGCTGACGGAGCGGCTGCAATCGCACCCGAAGCGGCGAAGCCGGGGCCCCCTGCAACAGCCGGCGCTGCGCCAGAAGCGCCACTGGCCGGCGCACCGGCCTTGGCAGCCTCGCTGGAGCGCAGCAGTCTTGCGCGCATGGTGAACGCCGATACGCGGCGGTTCTCGCGAGGACTGAGGGCCACGCTGGCGGCAGTAATTTCAATGAGGTCAGGTCTTGTGAGCCAGGCGCTCTTGTTGCCCAGGTTGCGCAGCAGTTCCGAGACGCGCTCGTTGGACTGGGCCATGCCCTGGATGGTGACGATCTGGTTCTCCTGCTTGACGCTGGTGACGTATACGCCGTCGGGCAGCTGGCCCACCAGTTCGTTGAGCAGGTGAACCGGCATGTTGCGGTCTGCCTGAAGATCTTCCACCGCCTGCTGGCGCGCGCGAAGGGCAGCGATTTCGGCCTGCAGGTTGGCAATGTCCTTGATCTGGGCTTCGAGCCGCTTGATTTCGGTCTGCAAGGTCAGGTTGCGGTTTTGCTGGCCGGAGATCTGCGCTGCGTACCAGAGGTAGATCGCGCCTGCGATCACGCCACCGGCCACGGCAGACGCGCCTAGCGCGGCATAAAACGCTTCGCGCCGGCGCTTGCGGGCCGCCTCGCGGTGCGGGAGTAGGTTGATCAGGATCACTGCAGGAACCTCCGCATGGCCAGGCCGCACGATGTGAGGTAGGAAGGCGCTTCACGCCGCATCTTCTTTTCGCGCACGCCATCGCCGACCTTCATGCCTTCGAAGGGGTTGGCCAGATTGCACGGGAAAGATGTCTGCATGGTGACCGCGTCGGTCAGGCCGGGCAGTGCTGCCGAGCCGCCGGCCAGCATGATGTAGTCCACCCGGTTGTGCGGTGTGCTCGTGAAGAAGAACTGCAGGGCGCGGGCGACTTCCTGGGCCATGCCTTCAACAAACGGCTTGAGCACGCCGCTGTCGTAGTCTTCGGGCAGGTCGCCGTTTCGCTTCTTGCCCTCGGCCTCTTCGGGAGAAAACCCGTACTGGCGCACGATGAGCTGGGTGAGCTGGGCACCGCCGAAGGCCTGGTCGCGGTCGTAAAGCACTTCGTCGTTACGGATGACCTGCATGCTGGTGGTGAAGGCGCCGACTTCAAACAGCGCCACCATGGTGTCCACGCCCTGGTTGGGCAGTGCCTGGATCAGGCGGCCGGCAGCGAGCCGCGATGAATAGGACTCCACATCGATGATCATGGGCTTGAGGCCCGCCGCCTCGGCCAGACCCTGGCGGTCCTGCACTTTTTCCTTGCGGGAAGCGGCGATGAGCACTTCAACATCGCCTTGCGAGCTGGTGCTGGGCCCGACGACGCAAAAGTCGAGGCTGACCTCATCAAGGGAAAACGGGATGTACTGGTTGGCTTCGGCCTCGACCTGGACTTCGAGCTCCTGCTCGCTCAGGCCGCCGGGCAGCACGATCTTCTTGGTGATGACCGCTGACGGCGGCAACGCCATCGCAACATTTCGGGTGCGTGTGCCGCTCTTTTTGACGACGCGGCGCATGGCCTCGGCCACTTCCTCGAACTTCTCGACGTTGCCGTCGGTGATCCAGCCGCGTTCGAGCGGCTCAATGGCGCAGCGTTCAAGGATGAGGGTTCCCTCCTTGTCGCGGGACAACTCGACCAGCTTGACGCTGGATGAGCTGATGTCCAAGCCCAGCAAGGGCGCCGGCTGCCGGCTAAACAACGAACTCAAGGCGCTCAATTAGGTCTCCTGTAACGCCGTGCATGAAGGCGTAACAAACTTAAGATTTCACTTCAATGCTAGCAGTAACGTCCTTGTCCCGCAAAGGAATTTTCCGTTTTGACCCCCTCGCAGCGTTGCCAAAAAAAGACGTGCTGACCTGCGATACTTCGCCCGAAGCAGGCGCCGGACACGTCGCAACAAGAGACGGCTTGCGCTGCCACGGAATCCCTTGAAGAGCGGTCCGCAAGAAAGCAGTGCGCCCCTCTGTCTCATTTTTATAATGGTCGCCAGCGACGCTTCCTGGAACCCCAATGCCTCCTGAATCCTCCGATGAGACCGGCGCGTCGAATCCCAAGCCTCGCTCCCGCCCGCCCCGCGCGCCATTGACCGGCTGGAAACGCGTACTGCTGCGCCTGATGCTGTGGACCGGCGGGCTCGCGCTTGCGGCTGGGTCGTCGATTGCCATCATCATCGGCGTCGCCCTGGCCGTCGCGTATCCGAATCTTCCCGATATCTCCGACCTGTCCGATTACCGGCCCAAGCTGCCCCTGCGGGTCTTTTCGGCCGAGGGCGTGCTGATCGGCGAATTCGGCGAAGAGCGCCGCAACCTCACGCCTATCGCCCAGATTCCCAAGGTCATGAAAGACGCGGTTCTGGCCATCGAGGACTCTCGGTTCTATTCGCACGGTGGCGTGGACTACCGGGGCCTCTTGCGGGCAGCGCTGGCCAACCTGGGTCGCGTGAAGAGCCAGGGCGCCTCCACCATCACCATGCAGGTGGCACGAAATGTTTACCTTTCGTCCGAAAAGACCTTCACCCGCAAGTTGTATGAGGTGCTGCTGACCTTCAAGCTCGAGCACGCGCTCAGCAAGGACCAGATCCTGGAGATCTACATGAACCAGATCTTTCTGGGCAACCGGGCCTACGGGTTTGCGGCTGCAGCCGATGCCTATTACGGCAAGGCGATGAAAGACCTGACCATTGCAGAGGCCGCCATGCTGGCAGGCCTGCCCAAGGCGCCGTCTGCCTACAACCCCATCAGCAACCCCACCCGGGCTCGGGCGCGGCAGCTCTACATCATCGAGCGCATGCAGGAAAACGGCTACATCACGGCCGAGGAAGCGATCGAAGCCAAGAAGCAGGAACTGAAGATCCGCTCGGGCATGGACAACACCAAGGTTCACGCCGAGTACATCGCCGAGACCGTGCGCCAGCTGGTTTATGCCCAGTACGGCGATGAGGCCTACACCCGCGGGCTGAACGTCTTCACCACCGTCAAGGCCGAAGAGCAGGACGTGGCGTACAAGGCGCTGCGCAAGGGCATCATGGACTACGAGCGCCGGCAGATCTACCGCGGCCCGGAAGAATTCATCGACCTGCCCGAGGGCTCCAAAGAGGCCGAGGAAGCCATCGACGATGCGCTGGCCGAGCACCCGGACAATGGCGATGTCGTGTCTGCGGTGGTGCTGGAAGCCACGCCCAAACGGATCATCGCCGTGCGCCTGAACAGCGACCGGATCGAAATCACCGGCGAGGGCCTTCGCCCCGCGCAATCCGGGCTGTCCGATAAGGCGCCCCCCAAGATCAAGCTGCGGCGCGGCGCGGTGGTCCGGGTCGTCAAGACGCCCAAGGGCACCTGGGAAATCACGCAACTGCCCGAGGTGGAAGGCGCATTTGTCGCGCTCGACCCGCGAGACGGCGCGATTCGGGCTTTGGTCGGCGGGTTCGACTTCAACAAGAACAAGTTCAACCACGTGACGCAGGCCTGGCGGCAGCCGGGCTCGTCGTTCAAACCTTTCATTTACTCCGCAGCGCTTGAAAAGGGCTTCACGCCCTCAACGGTCGTCAACGACGCGCCGCTGTTCTTCGACGCCGGCGTGACGGGCGGACAACCCTGGGAGCCCAAGAACTACGACGGCAAGTTCGAGGGGCCTATGCAGCTGCACACCGCGCTGGCCAAATCCAAGAACATGGTGTCGATCCGGGTCCTGCAGGCGGTCGGCACCCAGAACGCCCAGGACTGGATCAGCCGGTTCGGCTTCGATGCCGACAAGCATCCGCCCTACCTCACCATGGCGCTGGGTGCCGGCGCCGTCACGCCCATGCAGATGGCCACGGCCTATGCCGTCTTTGCCAACGGCGGCTACCGCGTGAACCCCTGGCTCATCACCAAGATCACAGACCAGCGCGGCAAGGCCATCGTCGAAAGCCAGCCGCCGCTGCCCAATGAATCCGTGCGCGCCATCGACGCCCGCAACGCCTTCATCATGAGCCGGCTGCTGCAGGAGATCACACGGTCCGGCACGGCTGCGCGGGCGCAAGCCACGCTCAAGCGGGTGGACCTGTACGGCAAGACCGGCACGACCAACGACTCCATCGACACCTGGTTCGCTGGCTACCAGCCAACCATTGCCGCCGTGGTCTGGATGGGCTACGACACGCCGCGATCCCTGGGAGACCGGGAGACCGGAGGTGGCCTGAGCCTGCCGGTCTGGATCACCTTCATGGAGACTGCGCTCAAGGGCGTGGCCGTGATGGAGCCGACTGCCCCCGAGGGCGTCGTCAACATGGGCGGCGAGTGGTACTACGAGGAATACGCGCGTGGCGGCGGTGTGAGCAGCCTGGGCGGCGCGTCCGTGGAGGGCGCGGCGCCTGCCGCCCCGAACGGAGCGCCTGCATCGCCTGGGGTGCCTGGGGCGCCAGCGGCCCCCCAGGACAAGAGCCTCATGAATTCCGATGGCCTGCCGCCGAGCCGCCCGCCCACGTCGCCAACGGACGAGCGCAAGAGCATCCTCGATCTGTTCAGGAACTAAAGGCAGTCATTGCGGACTTGATCCGCAATCCATCGTTGATCAAGCGCCGCGTCCGCTTCGCGGTGGATGCCGGATCGGGGTCCGGCATGACAGCCGAACAGCCGTGAGGCGCCTTGATCAAGCGAAGTCGAGTTCCGATCCAGCCTGCTCGCTGGCATAGCGGGCGAGGTTGGCAAAGAACTCGCCATTGCCCTTGGTGTCCATCCAGTTCGCGCCGTCGAACTTGTAGTGAAAGCCGCCGGCCCGGGCGGCCATCCACACCTCCTGCAACGGCTTTTGCAGGTTCACGATGATTTGCGTGCCGTTCGGAAAGGTCATCGTCACCATGCCACCGACCCGCTGGTTGTCGATATCGGCGTCCGATTCGTCATTGATCCGGTCGCACGCAGCTTCGAGGCGGGCCAGCAGCGCTTCGGCGCGATCCATGTATTCAGAGTCGGTCATTACAATTTCACAATGCTCCATGTTTCCCAAATTCTAGTGAGCGCCCGCTTGCGGCGCGTTGGCCTTGCTGCCGCTGTGGTCGCAATGCTCGCCGCTTGCGGCCAGAAAGGTCCCCTCTTCCTGCCGACCGGTGAGAGCGCGCAAGGTCGCGCCACCCTGCCGCAGATCATCAATCCCCAGGGGCCGGCGGCTGCAGCTTCTGCGCCGAACACACCGACGGGCACTGCCAACCCGGCACCCCGCCCATGAGCCAGTCAACCACGTCGCAGCACCACCTCCCCGGCCACCCGCACTTCCAGACCCGCGACGGGGAATTGTTCGCCGAGGATGTTTCGCTGGCGGGACTCGCCCGCGAGCACGGCACGCCCCTTTTTGTTTATTCGAAGTCGTCGATGCTGGAGGCGCTCGCGGCCTATCAGCGCGGCTTTGCGGGACGCAAGGCGAAGATCTGCTACGCGATGAAGGCCAACTCCTCGCTGGGCATCCTCCAGGTTTTCGCGCAGGCCGGGTGCGGCTTTGACATCGTCTCGGGCGGCGAACTCGAGCGCGTGCTGGCCGTGGGTGCCAAAGGCAGCGACATCATCTTATCCGGCGTGGGCAAGACGCGCGCCGAAATGCGCCGCGCGCTCGAAGTCGGCATCGGCTGCTTCAACGTCGAGAGCGAAGGCGAACTCGAAGTGCTCAACGAAGTCGCGATCAGTCTTGGCCAGGTGGCGCCCGTCAGTATTCGCGTCAATCCCGACGTCGATCCCAAGACCCATCCCTACATCTCCACCGGGCTCAAAGGCAACAAGTTCGGCGTGGCGCATGAGCGCACTGTCGCAACTTACCAGCGCGCTGCCTCGTTGCCAGGCCTGAAGGTCGTGGGTATCGACTGCCACATCGGCTCGCAGATCACCGATGAAAGCCCTTACCTCGATGCGATGGATCGCGTGCTCGACCTCGTGCAGGCCATCGAGGCGGCAGGCATCGCGCTGCAGCACATCGACTTCGGCGGCGGCCTGGGCATCAGCTACAACGGCGACCAGCCACCTGCCGCCGATGCGCTGTGGGCCAAGCTCCTGGCCAAGCTCGATGCGCGCGGCTTCGGCGACCGGCACTTCATGATCGAGCCGGGCCGTTCGCTGGTGGGCAATGCCGGCGTGTGCGTGACCGAAGTGCTGTACCTCAAGCCCGGTGAGCACAAGAACTTCTGCATCGTCGACGCAGCCATGAACGACTTGCCGCGACCCGCGATGTATCAGGCCTTTCATGCCGTGGTGCCGGTGAAGTCGGGCGATGCGCCGGCGCACACCTGGGACATCGTCGGCCCGGTCTGCGAAAGCGGCGACTGGATCGCTCGTGACCGCCTGCTGCACGTTCGACCGGGCGACCTGCTGGCCGTGATGTCAGCAGGTGCGTATTGCATGAGCATGGCCAGCAACTACAACACGCGTGGACGCGCAGCTGAAGTGCTGGTCGATGGCGCGAAGTCCTGGCTTATCCGCGAGCGCGAGACCGCGCAGGACCAGATGCGCCCCGAGCGCCTCGTACCTTCAACCTGAAGTAGTGAACGACGCGCCATCCAAGCAGCACAGCGAGGATGGCCGCGTACACGGCAACTTCTGCGAAGTCGTTCTTGCCCGCACGCATCCAGAAGAAGTGCAGGATCGAAAGACCTGCAATCACATAGACGAGCTTGTGAAGCATCTGCCAGCGGCGCGCGCCCATCGCTTTCACGGCCTTGTTCAATGAGGTCAGCGCCAGCGGCGTGAGCAGCAAAAACGCCGCGAACCCGACCAGGATGAACGGGCGCTTCGCGATGTCTTTGGCGATATCGCCCACATCGAGCTGCATGTCGAACACCGCGTAGCCCAGCAGGTGCATGAACGCATAGAAATAAACGAAGAGTCCGACCATCCGGCGAAAACGCGCGAGCGCAGGCGTGCCGGTGATGACACGTAGCGGCGTCACAGCGAGCGTGAGGCAGAGGAACCTGAGTGTCCAGTCGCCGAGCGAGCGGATGAGGTGCTCGGCAGGGTTGGCGCCGAGGTTGTCGGTGACGGCTGCATAGACGAGCCAGGCGAAGGGCAACAGCGATGCCATGAACAGCACCGGCTTGGCGGCCGGATGCATGAGGGCCTTGGAAACGCGGGGCAGATGCATGAGGGGTTGGTCCTTGGGAGTATCCGACTTTAGTCGGTGCGAAGCTGCTTTCCTTACCGGGCCGGCAAGCGCAATGGAACGCTATGGAACGCGGCGTTACCAACTGGCAGTCCTCAAGGAAATGCCGTGACCACCACCACCGCCAACACCTACAACGAGTTGATTCATGCGTTCGCAGCGCACGTCGGCCTGGATGGCAGCTTGCTCGCCAAAACCCAGGAACTGGTGATCGACGACCTGCTCGTCGGCCTGGCCTGCGAGGGTACGCAGGAGATGGGCGACCTCCTGTATTTCGTCAACCTGGGGGCACCATCGCCTGAAAGTGCGCCTGCTGTGTATCGCACTTTGCTGCATGCCAACAACATGTGGGCCGGCACAGGCGGGGCCACGCTGGGGGTGCAGGCCGATACCGGCGACGTCATCCTCGCAGGGCGCATCGACTTGAATGAAGTCACGGCCCAGGGGCTTGCCGCGATGCTCGATGGGTTTGCCGACACAGGCCAATTCTGGAAGAGATTCGTCGCCGGAGAAGTCGATCTGGGTGAAGAGACCACCATGCCAGTGGGCATGCGAGTCTGAGAGGCCGCCATGAACGCCAGCAACGACAACTTCCGCCTGCACCCAGGGCTCAGGCCCACTGTCGGCATAGCCGATGTCAGGAGCGTTTCGCTCCACGACATTCATGCGCCTGCGCCCGACGATGTCGTGCAGGCTCCACAAGCCAGCGGACTGCGCGGCAGGCAGATCAGGATCGGCGACGGCGTGGCTCGCAACCAGACCCTCAGCCTCGGACAAAAAGCGTGGACTTTCTTCAAGACGGCCATGAAGCCCATTGGCTTCGTCGTGGCCGCACCCCTGGTCGGCTCCCTGGTTGTCGCCCTGGGCGCAGCGGTGGTGGTGGTGAAGTCGGTCAATCTGGTCGGACGGCTGGCCAACCAGTACATCTTCGAGCCTCGGGCGGAGCGCAAGTATCGCCAGGCCAACCGCGCGTTGATCACCGAGCTTGAAAAACCGCGTCCAGGCAGTGTGCTCCAACGAACAGGGATCGCATCCAGCCTGCACATGCATGCGATCAAAAACGGCGACCGCCTCTCAAGAGAAGAGATCGAAAAGCTGGTTGCGATGGGCGAAAACATCGCCGCTGCGTTGCAGCACAGCGATGGCAGCTTGCCGCTGTTCTTCAATGGCTTCCCCGTCACCTCCAACACCTACACGACGCGCGCGCTCGCCTGGTACCTGATGGCAACCGCCGCCAGCCAGGACCTGGACCGCAAGGAAGATGGCCTCTTCGCCAAGACCAGCGACATGGTGAGCGCTGGCTCCATCCTGTTGAAGGACCCGGGCGGGAAGATCTACAACTTCAAGAACAGCGCGCCGACTTCCTGCTCGCGCATGTCCACGCATTTCGCCGAACGCACACTGCCCGGCGAGAAGCACAAGGCGCTCGGATTCATTCCGACCGGCAAGCCGCGCCAGCGCGGTATCGAAGACTACGCGAGCAAGCTGCCCGGCGAGGGCGGCTCGATGCTGTTCGACAGGCTGCAAGATGACGTGCTGTTCATCAAGATCGAGGAAGGAGGATGCCCCCCCTACTTCCAGCAGGAACCGGGTCAGGGCGTGCTGGCGCCTCTTGCGGGCATCTGCCGCTTCTTTCATGCGCTTGATCGCAATGTGGACCACAGCATCAGTTTCGCCACCACCAAACTGATTCCACCTTCCAGCGACCGCGTGGTGCGGCAGGAGCACCTGCACAAGGGCGCACTCAAGGCCACGGTCGACAACGAATTCAACTGCCTTGTTCAGGATGCCATCGCCAACGGAATCATCCAGGACGATGCGAAAGCGATCGGCAAGTCGGCTCACAGGTTCGGCCTGCCCTATGTGAATCAGGCGATCAGGCAAATTCGCGAACAGGCACTCAGGCTTGAGGCTGCGGGAACGGATGCAACTCGTTGCCAGGCTGTGATCCGCCAATGCGACGCCGCGCTTGCGCTGACGAGCAACGAAGCAGCCAAGGCAGGCGTCGACCGGGGGATCGAGCGCAAGGCCTTTGAAGTGCACATCACCCTGCCGGACTTCGGCCCAGGGAAAGAAGGAATCAGTGCGCCAATCGTCCCGCCGTCACCGGGCACCCCAGAGGGTGCCGCGTTCAGGTCGATGACTGCGGCGAACCTGGCGTTCACGCAGTTCAGGAAGAGAAGCAGCCGCGAGCTTGCCGAGACAGTCGTTCGCGCAACCGGGGACTTCGCCGCCTACAAAGCGACCGGAAGTCGCAACTCGCATGTCGACCGCGAGTCGTGGGCTTTCAGGCGCCAGCTGGCCATCAACCTGAAGCCTTCAAACTTCAGACAGTTTCTGGCCTGGCTGCCTGTCGAACAATACGCCAGCTTCAGCGCCGACCTGCGCTCCCTCAACCTGATCGAGGAAAGCAAGTTGGTCGCCCGAAGACTGGAGGAGGTGCAGGTGGACATTCCCCCTCCACCTCCGCTGCCATAAGAACAAAGAGGCGATGACCGGAACTTCCGGATCAGTAGCCGAAGTTCACCGTGACAGCCGAGCTTGCGCTCACGTCAGCTGGCTTGTCCTGCGTCGCGCGGCCGGGTGCCTGGATCTGGATCGTGTACTTGCCCGCACCTGCAGTGTCCGCCGTCCAGGTCAGTGCTGAGCCGGCAGCGTACGCAGCCTTCACAGGCGCAGCAACCGGCACACGGAACTGGTAGCTCGCCAGGAGACCATCGACCGGCTTGCTCGCCACTTCGATCGTCGGCCCACCCGTCAGTGCCTGCAGGGCGCGCGCGGTTGCGTCGGTGACCAACACCGGCGGTATCGCAGTCCCTGAGGTGACCACGCCGCCAATATCAGCCATCGTGCTCGTCGGCAAGGTGATCGCCGTGGTCGGGGTGCTCACGACCGTGGGTGTCGAGCCGCTCGGAACACCGGTGACGACGCCGGTTGCATGGGCATCCGACGTGATCACCAGCGTATAGGTCCCGATCGGCAGGTACGGAAGCGCGAAATTGCCGGTGGCGTCCGGTGTGGTGGAGCGAACGGTGACACCGTTTTGCTGCGCGGCCACGGTCGTCTTGGCGAGCGGCAGGGTCGTGGCGACCGCACCCTGGATGGTCGAGCTGGTGACGCGCGGCAGCACCGTCATCACGGGCTTGAGGATGTACTGCCCCGAGTTGCCTGCCTTCACGACCGACTTGCAGGCGTCGAAGTCAAGCACGAGGTCCGCTGTCTGACCGGAGGCCACGACGAAGTTCGCCTGCAGCTTCAGGCCGCTTTGCTGTCCGCTTGGCGTGGTGAGCGCAGTCACGGCGCCACCCGTCGGCTGGACAGCGTTGGCCGTGGCGTTCGTTCCTGAGTTAGCCGACAACACCAGCCGGATCTGCGAATACGAACCGGCTGCGAGTTGGGTGCTGCCCAGTTCCTCCAGCGCGCCATTGGTGAGCGCAAGCAGGTCGACCCGCCTGGGCGTGGCCAGCGTGATTTCGGCCCAGCCGGTGTCAGCGTCAGCAGCCGACGAACTCTGGTGGACGCGGACTTTCTCGACCGTGACCCACACATGGTCATAGCCACAGGACGGCGCATCGGTGAGCGCGACCCGCAGGGTTCCATCGGCAGCAGCGCTGCTGCCGCCTCCGCCGCCCCCGCCGCAGGCGGCCAGGACAGCCGCCGCAACCGCTGCAGCAGACCATTGCAGACCACGCACCCACCGCACTTTTGTGTTTTCGAATTCCATGACAACTCCATGTGTAGGGTCGCGATGGTGGGGGCAATGCCTGAGGCGCAGATTGCCGGATGTCACAAGACGATTCCGGCAGGAACAAGAGAGTGTTGCTTGCTTACAAGTGTCACGACGGCGAGCTACTTTCGCGCACGCCAACCTCTTGATTCAAGTCAAAGCGCGTCAACCCGCTCCACAGGAAGATGACTTTCGATACAAACGAAATGGAGACCACCATGACCCTTCAAGGCTTTTCGTCACCGATGCCCCTGGCGAGGATCGGCCTCGCCGCCCTGCTGCTCTCGGGTTGCGCGAGCGCGCCGCCCTCGGCCCAGCGCTACGTGCCGCCGCCGGTCGGCGCCACGGTCGAATACCGGATGGTCAACACGGGCAGTTTTGGCAGCACCAGCGGCCCGCTGATCATGAAAGTCTCCGAGGCCCCGTACGAAGGCCGCATGCTGCGCAGGTACGACACACCCAGCGGCTGGACACTGCAAAGCCCCCAGGCAGGCACCGTGGCCGCGTTCAATCCGCAGGGCCAGCCGTTGATGCGATACAACCCGCCGCTGGACTTCAACTTCCCGTTCTTCGTCGGCAAGACCTGGGCGGTGGACCACGAACTCACGGTTGGCGCCAGCAACAAGATGCCGATGAAGACTTCATGGAAGGTCGAAGCTTATGAAGACATCACCGTACCGGCCGGCACCTTCAAGGCGTGGCGGGTTGTGATGACCGACAACTTCGGCTTCCGGCAGACCAACTGGTCGATGCCCGACACGGTCGGCATGTTTGCCAAGCGCATCTCAGAGCGTCCACGCGGGCATCCACAAGGCGAAGGCACGCAGGTGCTGGAGATGACGAAGCTGCCTGCCGTGCGATAGGCGGGGCGGGCTCGCGCCCCAAAAATCCCGAGAATAGCTTAGGTCCGTTCGCAGCAATCTCTGGTAGCCTGCCCCACGCATCGACCCAACAATGGAGCGCACGGACATGGGCACACCCACAATCGAGCACGCGGAGGCCGGGAAAACCGGATGGGTGGGCCATTTCCATCGAGCCAAGGGGTGGGTCGTCGCCGTTGCCGGTGTCGGCGCCGTACTCAGTGGGCTTGTGGGCTACTACACCACCTACAAGACTGTTGCGGGCAAGCCGGAGACATCAGCCACGGTAACCCCGCCGGCCGCAGCCGCTGTCAATCCGCTGTCGGTCGCAGTGCTGCCGTTCAGCAACCTCACCGGCGATCCGGCGCAGAGCTACGTGGCTGATGGGCTCACGGCCAGCGTGACAGCCGACCTCGCGCGCATCCGCGATGCGTTCATCGTCAACGTCGCGACCGCGGCCGCTGCGGTGAAGGATAAATCCGCTACCGCGCAACAGGTGGGTCGTGAGCTCGGCGTGCGCTTCGTGTTGCAAGGCTCGGTGCAGCGCTCGTCAGACACGCTGCGCATCAGCGCCCAGCTGGCCGACACGCAATCGAATGCGCAGCTATGGACCGAGACCTTCGAAGGCCGCTCCAACGACTTGTTTGCGCTGCAGGACCAGGTGACCACGCGCATCGGCAACAGCATCGGGCGCGAGATGGTCATCGTGTCGGCCCGTGACAGCCAGATGCAAAAAGGCAGCACGCCCAAGGTGGCCGACCTGATGCTTCGCGCGATGGCGCTGCGCCTCAATCCCAGGACGCCGGATTTCTTTCCCAAGGTGCAGGCAGCGTGGCGCGATGTACTGGCGCTGGAGCCAAACAACCCGTCGGCCATGAGCGCCCTCGCAGCCTCCCTCGGCCTGCAGGCGCAGTACTTCAGCCATACCCTGGCTCCGGCGGCCCGCGAACCGCAGTTCCAGGAGTCACGCCGCCTCGCGCTGGCGGCGAAACTCATCGATCCTGACAACGCGCTCGTCTATGTGGCCCTCGCCATGTACGCGGAGGCACATGACGACTATCCCGGACAACTCCAGGCATCGGAAACCTACCTGGCGCTCTCCCCGAAGGAGCCCCTCGCCCATAACCTGCTGGGCCACACACTGGCCTTCGGCGGGCAGTACGAGAAGGCGCGCGATCTGCTGCTCAAGGGCATCGCCCTGGACCCGAAGCACCCCATCGACCAGCTCGCCTTCAACCTGGGATGGGTCAGCTTCATGATGGGCGACGATGACGCCTGCATCGGGTACTTCAGGCGGGTGGTCGAGAACAATCCGACCTTCTTCGACGCCCATGGCTGGATGGCGATGGCATATACCCGCAAGGGCGACGCGCCAAGGGCGAAAGAGGCCGCCGAAGCGCTGATGAAGGTGGACCCGAAGCGCAGCTTCCAGACGCGCCGCAAACCCATGGCATCAGCGCCACCCGATTACCGGAAGTTCTACGACGAGGTGTACCTGCCTGTCGGCCGGAAGGCGGGCGTGGTCGCGTGAAGGGTGACTAGAAATTCTTCTTCAAATCCATGCCCGCGTACATCTGTCCCACCTGCGCCTCATAGCCGTTGAACATCAGCGTCTTGTGCTTTTTGGCAAACAGGCCCGCGCCATCGCCGATGCGGCGCTCGGTGGCTTGCGACCAGCGCGGGTGATCCACGTTTGGGTTCACGTTGCTGTAGAAGCCGTACTCGTTGGCCGCTGACTTGTTCCAGGCGGTCTTCGGCTCGCGGTCGGTGAAGCGGATGCGCACGATGCTCTTGGCGCTCTTGAAGCCGTACTTCCACGGCACGACCAGCCGCACCGGGGCGCCGTTCTGGTTCGGCAGCACTTCGCCATACATGCCGAAGGTGAGAAGGGTGAGTGGGTTCATCGCTTCATCCAGGCGCAGCGCTTCCACATACGGCCAATCGAGCACGCGCGAGTTGATGCCCGGCATCGTCGCCTTGTCGGCCAGCGTGATGAACTCGACGTACTTCGCGTTGCCCAGAGGCTCGACCTTTTCGATCAGCTTGGCCATCGAATAGCCGACCCAGGGGATCACCATCGACCAACCCTCGACGCAGCGCATGCGATAGATGCGCTCCTCCTGCGCACTCAGCTTGATCAGGTCTTCAATCTGGTACTTCGCCGGCTTCTTCACCAGCCCGTCAACTTCGACGACCCAGGGTTTGGTCTTGAGCGTGTGGGCGTTCTCGGCAGGATCGGACTTGTCGGTGCCGAACTCGTAGTAGTTGTTGTAGGTCGAGGCGTCCTTGTAGTCGGTCACCTTTTCCATCGTCGCGGCGCCGGCGACTGCCGACTTGCCGCCTGGCAATGCGCCAAGCTTGTTGGGTCGCACGGTCTGCGCGAACGCTTCACGCGAGGCCCAGGTCGCCAAGGCGGCGCCAGCGACACCCGTCGCCATCAGCCGCAGGAGCTCGCGCCGGTTCTGGTAGGCCGAGATCGGCGTGATCTCGCTGGATACCGGGTGGATGAATCCGTTGTCGTGGCTCTTGATCAGCATCATGGTTTCCTTGTACTTGCCGTTGGTCTAAGTACGCACGGCATTCTTACAAGGATTCAGAATCCCTGCCGGCTACAACGTTCCGTAGCTATGCAGCCCCGACAGGAACATGTTCACGCCCAGGAAAGCAAACGTCGTCACTGCGAGCCCGGCCAGCGCCCACCAGGCAGACACGGTCCCGCGCAGCCCCTTCATGAGCCGCATGTGCAGCCAGGCCGCGTAGTTGAGCCAGACGATCAGCGCCCAGGTCTCCTTGGGGTCCCAGCTCCAGTAGCCGCCCCATGCTTCGGCGGCCCAGAGCGCGCCCAGCACGGTGGCGATGGTGAAGAACGCAAATCCGACCGCGATCGACTTGTACATCACGTCGTCGAGGATTTCGAACGAAGGCAGCCGTGCGGCGATTCGGCGGCGGCCCAGCAGGATGCCCGCGGCAATCAAGGACGAAATCAGCGCATAGCCGACCCAGTAGCTGCCGCCCGCCTCTGCGATACCACGCTGGCGGAATGCGATCGGCACGAAGCACAGCGCAAAGCCGAGCAGCCACAAAGGCGTGAGCTTGCGCCACTGCGTCTCGGTGGCTTGCTGCTTGATGAGGTAGGCGAATGCAACCATCGCCGCCAGCGAAAACGTGCCGTAGCCCACGAAGTTGGCAGGCACATGCAGCTTCATCCACCAGCTCTTCAGGGCCGGAACCAGTGGCTGGATTTCATGCGCCTCGCGCACGACCGTGTACCAGAGCAGGAAGCCGACGGCGGCACTGACCACCAGCATCACGAACGCGCCCAGCGACCGCGTGTCGTACTGGTCTTCAAAGTACAGGTAGAACGTGGTCGTCATCCAGCAGAACATGACGAAGACTTCGTAGAGGTTGCTGACCGGGATGTGCCCGACGTCGGCGCCGATCAGGTAGCTTTCGTACCAGCGAACCATCGTGCCGATAAGCGCCATGCCCACCGCAGCCCACGCGATGCGCGAGCCCAACCGTTCCATCGTGGCGCTCTCGCGCGGCGCAACCATGCCAATCCAGTAGAAGACGGTGCTCATGAAGAACAGCACGCTCATCCACAGGATGGCCGACTGGCTCGACAAAAAGTACTTCAGCCAGAACACGGTTTCGGCGCGCGCGAGGTTGCCGTCATAAGCCGCGATGGCCAGCAGCGAAAAGCTGGCAACCACCAGCATGAGCGAACGAAGCGGCCGCCAGAACCAGCCGACCCAGATGGCCGCCGGGACCGTGCCGATGAGAATGCCCTTCTCATAGACATCCATGTACGCCGCATATCGGGTGAAGGCAAAGAGGCCGCCCGCGATCACCAGCGCAGCAAACACCCAGTCGAACCAGTTGCGGCGCGACAGGAAGCTGTCGTTCAGGGAGATGGTGGTCGCGGAGGTCGTCGTTGAGGTAGCGGTGTTCATGGCTGGAGCCCCAATAGTTTTTGCTTGAGCCGGTCGAACTCGCGGTCGGTATCCATCATCTTGCGGTTGCTCGACAGCGCCATGCTGGCCTGAGTTTGCCCGTCCCGCTCGGACAACCAGATCCAGACCCGGCGCTCCCGAACATAAAGCATTGCGAATACCCCCAGTATCAACAGTGCGCATCCGAGGTAAACGATGTTCTTGCCCGGGCCGCGCGTCACCTGGAACACACTGGCCTGGACCTGCGTGAAGTCTTTGAGCTGGAAAGCCATCGGCACCGGATAAGCCTGTGCGTCACTGAGCGCGAGCACGGCCTGGTTCATGAAGCCCTGTGTCTTTTCGTTGGGTTCGAGCGGCTTTTGTCCCGAACGTTCACGCGACAGCTGCGCCAGTTCGAACAGCGCGCCGTTGAGGATTCGCACCAGCACCTCGCCGGCCCGGTTGCGTTCTGCTTCCGGAACGTTGGCTTCCATGAAGTCAGAGATCGCCTGCAGGCCGCCCGTGGGTTTGCCAGTTGCCGGCTGGCCGTCACCGGCAAACAGGCCGAGCGCCTTGCCCGCCGACGCTGCAAGCTGCGCCTGCAGTTCAGGGCGCGATGAATCGGTCGCCTTGGCCGAATAGCGCTTCACCGCGAGGTCGCGCATCCCGGGATCGGACAGCGCGGCGCGCAGCTGCACAAAGCCATCGATAGCGCCCTGGTCGTCGGCTGGGACGCGCAGATACCGAAACTGCTCGGCCGGTGTGTCGCGCACGCCCATGAGGTAGACGGGCACGCCATCGCCCATGTCCACCGGAAGCATGTAGTTGTGGAATTCGCGGGCCTGCCCCGCGCCGTCGCGCAGCTTGTAGCTGATGCTCGGGCCGACGTTGCGCAATTCTTTCTTCGTCGCCGTCTTGTTGGCGGCGCCCATGCGCGATTCGAGCGATGAGCGCAGGTCAACCTTGCGCGCATCAGCGCCACTGGCACTGTTGCCGCCGAAATTCTCGACATTGATGACACGCAGGCCGGTGTACTCCAGCGTCATCTTGTCTGCGCCTTCGCCGGGGCCTTTGGTGAGCTGCGAGGTACCGCCGATCACGCCTTCGATCTCGAACGGCTTGGCGCCGACGTGGATAGGCACGGACTTGAGTTTGACGCTGGAGCCGCCGTCATCAAAGCTGGATTGGTAGATCTCGATGCCGCGATGGCTGGCCGGATGGTTCACCTCGACGCGCGCAGGGATCTTTTCACCCGTCTCGCGGTCGTGGATCACGATCTCGCTGGCGAACAGCTTGGGCATGCCGGTGGAGTAGTGCTCGACGATGAACTTCTTGAGTTCGATCGAAAACGGCAGCTCCTGCAGCACGATGCCATCGGACTGGTTCAGGATGGCAGTGCCGGACTGCGTGCCTTCGGCCACCAGCAGGTTGCCGCGAAAGGTGGGATTGGTCGCCGGCAGCCGGTGCTCGGGCTTCACATCGGCGATCATGCCGCCGCCGGCATAGGGCGTGATTCCGCCGAAGAACATCTGGGCTCGCACGATCAGGTCGCCATCGAGCAGGCCGCCCAGGCACACCAGAACGATCGCGCTGTGCGCAGCGATGTAACCCAGCTTGTTGGCAGCACCGGCCTTGGCCGCCACCATCCAGCCGTTGTCGCGCGCCTGCAGCTTGACCTTCCAGCCGCCGCCGGCCAGCGTGGCCCCGATGCGCCGTGCGGCCGTTTCGGTCGGCTCCGTGCCCAGCGCTGCCTGCGCGCGATGGTGGAAAGCCTGCAGGCTCTGCTCGCGCAGGTTCTCCTTGTAGGCCTTGAGGTCGGAAACGATCTTGGGTGTGTTGCGCGCAATGCAAAGCGAAGTGCTGATCACCAGGAATGCCAGGATCAGCAGGAACCACCAGGCGCTGTAGACCGCATTGAGCTTGAGTGCCAGAAACAGCTCGGCCCAGAACGGCCCGAACTGGTTGACGTAGTTCGTGAGGGGTTCGGCCTGCTTGAGCACCGTGCCGATGACCGACGCGATGCAGATGACTGTCAGCAGCGAGATCGAAAACCGCATGGACGACAGCAACTCCACGGCGGTCCGCAATGCTTGCGATCCGGTGCGAATCTGGAGGCCCTGGGTGGAGACAGTCATCGGCTCTGGTGGTGAAATCGAAAAAAAGGCGGGCCCTCCACGGAGGCGCCCGCCTTTTTAGGTCTGGTTGGCGGCGCTTAGTTCAACGCAAGCCGGCGATGTAGTCAGACACCGCGCGAATTTCGCGGTCGTTCATGCGGGCGGCGATCAGCTTCATCTGGACGCTGTTGGGACGCTGGCCGTCACGGAAGCCCTTGAGCTGGGCATCGGTGTAGTCGGCATGCTGGCCAGACAGGCGCGGGAACTGCGCAGGGATGCCGGCGCCATTAGGGCTGTGGCAACCGGCACAGGCTGCGACCTGGCGATCGGGGATGCCGCCGCGGTAGATGCGCTCGCCCAGCGTGACGAGTTCCTTGTCCTTGGCGAAACCGGCCTTGCCCTTTTGCGAACCTGCCCAGTAAGCGATGTTCTTCATGTCCGCATCGGTCAACTGCGACGCCATCGGCTGCATGATTGCGTTGGGACGCTTGCCGGCCTTGAATTCCTGCAATTGCTTCAGGAGGTATTCGGGGTGTTGCTGCGCCAGCTTCGGGTTGACCGGAATCCCCGAGTTACCGTCGGCGCCGTGGCACGACGCGCAAACCGCTGCGTACTTGGCGCTGCCGGCATTGAGGTCTGGCTTGGCGGAGACAGGCGCTGCAGGAACTGCAGGGGCCGCCGGCGCAGCGGAAGCAGCGGGTGCGGCCGGAGCAGCTTGTGCGAAGACGGCGACAGGGGCTGCCAGCAAGGCGGCCAGTAGCAGGGAAGCGAGCGACTTCATATTCTTGGGGATCGTTTGGTGGCGCAAAACCTCAAGATTCTACAATGCGCTCTCGGGTTTCCCCGCGAACAAGCCAAGGCCCCCCATGACATCCGCACCGGGCAAGCCCGCCGGCACCAAACCATCCACTGCGCCAGCGGCCTCTCCAGAGGCCCTGGCACTGGGCTGGATGCACACCGCGCGCTTTCTCACCACAGCGCCCACACTTGAATTCCTGCCGCCTGCCAGCGTGCCGGAGATCGCCTTTGTCGGCCGATCCAACGCCGGCAAGTCGACCTGCATCAATACGCTGACCCAGCAAAAGCGCCTGGCATTCGCATCCAAGACGCCCGGCCGCACCCAGAGCATCAACCTGTTCACCCTGGGCAAGCAGGGCGTGACCGACGCGATCCTGGCCGATTTGCCCGGCTACGGCTACGCGGCGGTTCCAAAGCAGGACAAGCTTCGCTGGCAGCGCGTGATGGCGAACTACCTGGTCACCCGCGAGAACCTCACCGGCGTCGTCCTGCTGGTGGACCCGCGCCACGGGGTGACGGAACTCGACGACATCCTGCTGGAAGTGATACGCCCGCGCGTCGAGGAGGGCCTGAAATTCCTGCTCGTGCTGACCAAGGCCGACAAGCTCAATCGGGCCGAGCAGAACAAGGCCCTGTCGATCGCGCGCCTGCAGGCCGGCGGCGGAGAAGTGAAACTTTTTTCCGCCCTCAAGAAGCAGGGCGTGGGCGAGACCGCCCTCTTGCTATCGCAGTGGGCGCACGCAGCGCCGGCCGCGTCGGCACCCGACGCTCCTGCCACAAGCCCTGAACCAGACGAGGAGTCAGCGCCTTGATCGAAAAATTCCAGCAGGACCTGCCAAACGGCATCACCCTCAGCTGCCGCGTAACTGGCGCGCGAGGCCGACCGGTGATGATGTTCCTGCATGGTTTTCCAGAAGCGGCCTTCGTCTGGGACGAAATCCTGGAGCACTTCGCCCGGCCCGAAAACGGCGGCTACCGCTGCGTTGCGCCTAACCTGCGCGGCTATGAGCAGTCGAGTCAACCCACCGACATCAAGCTTTATCGCGCGAAGTACCTCGTGCAGGACATCGCAGCCCTGATAGCGATAGAGGGCTCGCCGGTCGAATGCCTGATCGCTCACGACTGGGGCGGCGCAGTGGCATGGAATCTCGCCAACCAGATGCCCGAACTGACGAAGCGGCTGGCCATCATCAATTCTCCGCATCCCAACACGTTTGCGCGCGAACTCGCCACCAACCCCAAGCAGCAGGCCGCCAGCGCCTACATGAATTTCCTGATTCGGCCCGACGCCGAACAACTGCTGCGCGCCGACGGATACAAGCGCCTGTTCAAGTTCTTCGTGAGTGGCGGCGATGCCGCCTGGCTTACCGAAGACGTGAAGCAGCAATACCGTGACATCTGGGACGCGAGCCTTTCCGGCGGGTGCAATTACTACCGGGCATCGCCGATTCGCCCGCCCAGCGAGACCGATCCTGGCGCCGCCGGCATCTCGCTACCCCGCGAAATGGGGACGATCGATCTTCCGACCCTGGTGCTCTGGGGCATGGACGACGTCGCGCTGGGGCCTGAACTCATTGAAGGACTCGGCGACTACATCGCCGATCTCACACTTGAAAGAGTCGAAGGCGTCGGCCACTGGATCATCCACGAGCGGCCCGCCTTTGTCGCCGACCGGCTGCAGCAATTTCTGGCCCGGGATCAGTAGAGCGCCGGCTCGCCCGGCGGTCGGGTCTTGAACCGCTTGTGCACCCAGTAGTACTGCTCGGGCATGGTGTCGATATAGCCTTGCAATCGCTCGTTCATGAGCGCCGTGTCAGCCTTGAGGTCGCCCGACGGGAAGTCAGGCCATGACGGCATGACACGCACTTCGTAGCCTTGCGGCGTCAGCCTCGTGGTCACCGGCACGACCTTCGCGCGACCGAGCTTCGCGAAGCGGGACAGCGAAGGAACGGTCGCAGCAGGCACGCCGTAGAACGGCACGAAGATCGATTCTTCCGGCCCGAAATTCATGTCGGGCAGCAGGTACAGCGGCTCGCCCGCGCGAAGTGAGGCGACGATCGCTTTCACCCCCTCGGCGCGGCTGAACAACCGTCCCGAACCGTAACGCTTGCGGCCCTGCAAAATCCACCGATCCAGCACCTGGTTGCTCTGGCCGGTGTAGATGGTGGTGAAGCCGCGCTGCAGTTGCTGCGTGAGCGCAGTCCAGCCCGCATCCAGCCCGACGAAGTGCGGCGCAAAGATCACCACCGGATCCTGGCCTTCAAACTCCTGCAGCGCGCCGACGATCTTCAGCCGCTCGCGTGCCAGCTGTGAATCGCCATGCCAAAGCCAGCTGCGATCGAGCCAGGCCTGCGCAAAGGCGACAAACACCCGTGGCACCAGCGCGGCCCGCGCAGCAGGCGTCATCGCCGGAAACACGGTTGCCAGGTTGACCCGGACCACACGCCGCCGCGGGATCACCACAGCGTACAAAAACCATCCGAGCAGCCAGCCGAGCGCGCGAATCCAGGCCAGCGGAAAGTGCGCGAGCAAGCGCATGAAAAGGACGCCCAGCGTGCTCAAGGGCGCACTCCGGCGGCGACGTCGCCAGCGCCGTCACGCGGCTGCTTGTAGCGAGCGTAGCCCCAGAGATACTGCTGCGGGCATTCGCGAATGAGGTTTTCCATCTCAGTGTTCACCTGCGCCGCGGCTTCGGTGGCGTCTCGAGACAATTCACCTGCAAACGGACGGACATGCGCGGTGTAGCCACGACCCCAGGACAGGCGCTCGGCCCACACCAGGAGCACCGTTGCGCCGGTCTGCTGGGCGAGCCGCGCGGACAGCGTCATCGTATAAGCGTCGCGGCCGAAGAACGGCGCCCACACGCCCATGCCTTCGGGCGGCACCTGGTCGGGCAACAGCCCCACGACCTCGCCCGCCTTCAAGGCCCTGAGCATCTGCCGCACGCCGGCCAGCGTGGTGGGAGCAGTGGCCAGTCGTCCCCGCCCGCGTGCCGTGTCGACGAGTTCGCGCAACCAGGCCTTGCGCGCGGGCCGATAAAGGACGGTGATGGCCCCATGCAGGACCGCAAAACTTTGCGCAGCGACTTCGAAGCAACCCAGGTGCGGCGTCAGGAGCACGACGCCCTTGCCCGTTGCCTGCGCCGCCCGGATGTGCTCATCGCCTTCCCAGCTGACGTGAATCGGGGGACCGAACCACAGGCGCGGCAACTCGGTCACGAGCTTGCCCGATTCGGCGACGGCGCCCAGCACCTCTCGCGTGCTGTAACCTGCCTGGTGAGCGTTTGCCATGAACCGGCGCCGATAGGTAGGCGATGCGAGCCACGACAACCAGCCGATCACGGTGCCGATGACGTGGAGCACTGGCAGTGGCAGTAGCGAAAGGGCGCGGAACAGGGTTTTCACAAACGTTTAAAATCCGCTCGTCGCCGAGTTATGAACTACTTGCAGGGCGACATTAAAAGAATTCTGCTAAAGCGTTCGCCCCAAGCTCCGGCGAGAAAGGCAACGCGCCTTTGGCTCAAGGCACCGTGCCTTATCAACCCGTGGAGTTTATTCAAATGGCGAACGACTTTCTTTTCACTTCCGAATCTGTCTCTGAAGGACACCCCGACAAGGTGGCCGACCAGATCTCCGATGCGATTCTCGACGCGATCTTCACGCAGGACCCCCGCAGCCGCGTCGCGGCCGAGACCCTGACCAACACCGGCCTGGTGATCCTGGCCGGCGAAATCACAACCAACGCGCACGTCGACTACATCCAGGTCGCGCGCGACACCATCAAGCGCATCGGCTACGACAACACCGAATACGGCATCGACTACAAGGGTTGCGCCGTGATGGTCTGCTACGACAAGCAGTCCAACGATATCGCCCAGGGCGTGGACCACGCGAGCGACGATCACCTCAACATCGGCGCTGGCGACCAGGGCCTGATGTTCGGCTATGCCTGCGACGAAACGCCCGAGCTGATGCCCGCGCCTATCTATTACGCACACCGCCTCGTCGAGCGCCAGGCCCAGTTGCGCAAGGACGGCCGCCTGCCTTTCCTGCGTCCCGATGCCAAGAGCCAGGTCACGATGCGCTATGTCGATGGCAAGCCGCACAGCATCGACACCGTGGTCCTGTCGACCCAGCACAGCCCGGAGCAAAGCGATGGCAAGCACATGCTGCCCTCGTTCAATGAAGCCATCATCGAAGAGATCATCAAGCCAGTGCTCCCCAAGGAATGGCTCAAGGACACGCGCTACCTGATCAACCCCACAGGCCGTTTCGTCGTCGGCGGTCCCCAGGGCGATTGCGGCCTGACGGGTCGCAAGATCATTGTGGACACCTATGGCGGCGCATGCCCCCACGGCGGCGGCGCGTTCTCGGGCAAGGACCCGAGCAAGGTCGACCGCTCGGCAGCTTATGCAGCGCGTTACGTTGCCAAGAACATCGTCGCTGCGGGCATCGCGCGCCAGTGCCAGATCCAGGTCGCGTACGCGATTGGCGTGGCCAAGCCGATGAACGTGACGGTGTACACCGAAGGCACGGGCGTCATTCCTGATGAACAGATCGCCGCGCTGATCAATGATCACTTCGACCTGCGCCCCAAGGGCATCATCCAGATGCTCGACCTGCTGCGCCCGATCTACCAGAAGACCGCCGCCTACGGCCACTTCGGCCGCGAAGAGCCGGAGTTCACCTGGGAGCGCACGGACAAGGCTGCTGCTCTGCGCGCTGCGGCCGGGCTGAAGTAACAACGGCGGATGTCATGCCGGACTGGTTCCGGCATTCACCGCGCGGCGGCAACGGCCGTCGAAGTCATGGATTGCGGGTCAAGCCCGCAATGACAGCTTTTGTGGCTGTCATGCCGGACTCGATCCGGCATCCACCGCGAAGCGGCAGCTACGTCTGCGCGACCAGCCGTCAGTTGATCGCTGCCTGCTGCCGCTCGTGCTCGCCACGCTTGAGCGCCACATAGGTCGCGCGGTCCATCTCATGGAGCTGCCGTGCGTACCGCTCGGTGGCGTTGAACCAGCCCACGATCTTCTTGTCCAGGCGTTGGTCGGCCGGTGCCGACATGGCAGCCAGATGCGAGTCGATCGCGAGGTAGTAGCGCATCGCATTGCGCTCGATGGCCCCGCGCGTTCCGCCGATGTACACAGGCTGTCCGCTGGCGTCCCTGCCCGTCACCGTAAAGCCGATCTTGCTCGCACCCACGGTTGACAGGTAGCCTTGCATCGCGAGCTTGCCGGCAAAGCCGTAGCCATAGGAATAGCGCAGGTGCATGAAGGTCTTGCCTGAATCCAGCGGCACCGCTTCGACGGCGATCCGGTAGTCCTTGGTGCCGATCGGCCCCACAGGCGCGAGCAGGCGGCTTTCGAAGTAGTCGCTGGTCGCAGCGACCGGCCTGAGTGCGAAGTTGATGCGATACGCGTCCTGCACCGGCTGATCCACCTTGCGACCGATGCGCACATCCAGGTTCGCGCCGCTTGCGGTCCCGCTGGCGTGGCAATACTTGGTGTTGAACGGCAGGATCATGATCTCGCACCAGTCGTCCGGGTCTTTCAGAGCGGCGCGCACGGCGTCGAAGGGATGATCGAGCACTGCGTACACATCGCCCGTCAGCGAGTCCCCGCTTTCGGTGGAGTCGATGTACAAGGCCCGGCCATAACTGTTGCTGCGCAGTTGCTCCTTGAGCTCTGCGTGCTTCGCGCGCAACGAACCCGCGTCAGCGCTTGCATGCAACGAAACCAGCGCCAGCATGCATCCAGCCGCAACACCTGCGAGCGTTTTCGCCAGAGTTCTCATTTCCAGGTTCCTAGTGTTCTTCGAGCGAGTGCTCAAGGCTTTGCAGCACAGCTGCGCTGTCCAGCACCTGCTGCACGTCCAGCTGAACGCCGCCCATGAACAGGGAATGCGGCAGCACGAAGTAGAGAAAGCGTCCGCGCTCACCGAGGTCCAGGCACATGCGCATGCGCGGATTCGCCACCTGCTCCCACGCACGGATGAGGCGTGTGCGAACCAGGTTGTCGGTGCATTGCAGGTAGCGCAGCTTGTGATGGTTGTGCGCCAGGTTGATCGCATCGACATAGGTCGAGGCGGACTTGTTGCGCGTGTGGAAATTGGGTGTGAGGTCGACGGTGAGCGTGAGCGTGTGCCCATCGACTTCGAGCATGAAATTGCGCCCGATCAAGCTGTCGCTGCCCTCTCCGTATTTGTAGGCGAGGTGCAGGTGCGACGGGGTCTTGCGCAGTGCGTGCTTCATGAAGCACATGATCGACACAGACATCGATCGCCAGGTGTAGGACAAGCATGGATTCACCTGTGGGGCGCGCCCCGTCGCGCTTCTCCTACAACCACTTTCCAGATCCGCCGACTCCTTCCACACGCGCCGAGCCCAAAGATCAGCACCTCACAAATTGCACAGCACAAGGAGCAACCATGGCCGCAGAAGACAAAGATTTCAACCTCCACTCCACCAGCGAAGGCACCGGCGCTGCCTCGGCACTCGGCTCAGCGCAGGTCGCAGGCAACAACACCGGCGACAAGGGCGACGTGATTGACGTGCTGCAGGACCTCGCGGAGTGCTCCCATGACGGCGAGTACGGCTTTCGCGCTTGCGCCGAACAGGCCGAGCGCTCCGACCTCAAGTCATTCTTCCTGCAGCGTGCCGACGAATGCCGCGCGGCAGCAGCCGAACTCAACGACCAGATTCGCACGCTCGGCGGCAACACCGCTGATCACGGCACGGCCGCCGCCGCGCTGCATCGCGGCTGGGTTGCTGTGAAGGCAACGCTCTCGACCTACGACGACAAGGCCGTGCTGGAAGAGTGCGAAAAGGGCGAAGACAACGCCAAGGCCCGTTACACGAACGCCATGAAAAAGCCGCTGCCCGGCCCGATCAAGGCCATCGTCGAACGCCAGCTGCAAGGCGTCCAGCGCAACCACGATCAGGTCAGGCAGATGCGCGACCAGGCGCGCGCTGCGTCCTGAGCCTAGGATTGAAAGCAGATGCTGCTCACCCCTTCCAAGGGCTCTGAAGCGGCATCCAGCGCCCTGAAGGCCTACCGCGACAAGCGCAACTTCGACGCGACGCCCGAGCCTGCTGACGGCGGCATTGCCAACGAGGCCGGGCGCGCATTCGTCATCCAGAAGCACTGGGCTTCGCGACTGCACTACGACCTGCGCCTGGAGCTGGGCGGCACCATGAAGAGTTGGGCCGTTCCCAAGGGGCCCAGCTACGATGCTGCCGACAAGCGGATGGCCGTCCATGTCGAGGACCACCCGATTTCGTACAACAGCTTCGAAGGCGAAATCCCCAAAGGCAACTACGGCGCGGGCAAGGTCATCATCTGGGACAAGGGCACCTGGACCCCGCTGGAAGACCCCGAACAGGGTTATCGCGACGGCAAGCTCAAGTTCGAGATGCACGGTCACAAGATGCACGGGCGCTGGACCCTGATTCGCATCAAGGGCAGGGGAAATGACCGGCAGGAGCCCTGGTTGCTCATCAAGGAAAAGGATGAACATGTGCGCCCTTCGTCCGAATTCAGTGTGGTCGATGAAATGCCGGACAGCGTGAAGTCACTGCCGCAGGCTGCGCCGCAGTCAGTGCCGCAGCCAGTGCAGTCTTACGGCCCACCTGCCGGTGCGAAGAAAGCGCCGTTTCCGAAGACGCTGCAACCGCAACTCGCCACGCTGGTGGACAAGCCGCCCGCTGACCCCGACAACTGGGTGTTCGAGATCAAGTTCGACGGCTACCGGATGCTCACCCGCGCCGAAAGCGGCAAGGTGCAGCTCTTCACGCGCAACGGCAACGACTGGACGCACAAGCTGCCGCATCTGGAGCAGGCACTCAAGGACATGGACCTGCCCGACGGCTGGTACGACGGCGAAATCATCATGCCGGGCGAAGCGGGGCCCGCCAACTTCCAGGCACTGCAGGGCAGCTTCGAGTCAGCGCGCACCGCCGGCATCGTCTACTACCTGTTCGATCTGCCGTGGTGCGCGGGCTACGACCTGCGCGAAGTGCCACTGGTGGAACGCCGCGCCGTGCTCCAGCGCATCGTGGAACGCAAGCCTCACCGCAATGTGCGGTTCAGCGCGGTGTTCGATTCGCCTCCTGGCGAGATCGTGGCGTCCGCTTGCAAGCTCGGGCTCGAAGGCGTCATCGCCAAACGCAAGGACTCGGCCTATGTGCTTCGCCGCTCCAGCGACTGGATCAAGCTCAAGTGCGGCCAGCGCCAGGAATTCGTGATTGGCGGATGGACCGACCCCAAGGGATCACGCGCAGGCATCGGCTCGCTGCTGCTCGGCGTGCATGACAAGGGCGGCAAGCTGAAGTACGCGGGCAACGTCGGCACGGGTTTCAGCGATGCCACCTTGCGGGACCTGCGGCAAAAGCTCGACGCACTGCAGGCCGATGCGCCGCCGTTCGCGCCCGATCCTGAACTGCCACGTCATGCGCACTGGGTCAGCCCGGAGCTGATCTGCGAAGTGGCGTTCGCCGAGTGGACCCAGAGCGGGCGGGTGCGTCACTCGGTATTTCACGGCCTGAGGACCGACAAGCCCGTCGACCAGATCGAGCGCGAGGAGCCGCAGCACAAGGCATCCGTGGACAGGCCCGCGAAGGCCTCCCGCGCGTCAGCGTCTTCACCTTCGCAGACCGCCGCCGCCCTGCCGTCCAGCTTGCGCGTCAGCAACCCCGACCGCGTGATCGACGTTCAGTCCGGCACGACCAAGATCGAGCTGGTGCGCTACTACAACCTCGTTGCGCCGTTGATGATGGAGCACCTCAAGGGCCGTCCGGTATCACTCGTGCGCGCTCCCAAGGGCATAGGCGGCGAGCTGTTTTTCCAGAAACATTCAGAGCGCTACAAGATGCCCGGCATCCAGGAGCTGCCCCGCTCGCTCGTTCCTGAACATGCGCCGATGCTGGAAGTGGCGCAGCCGCTGGGCCTGTTGTCAGCAGCGCAAATGAACGTCATCGAGTTCCACACCTGGAACGGCGTGAAGACGGCGATCGGCAAGCCCGACCGCATGACGTTCGACCTGGACCCCGGCGAAGGCGTGAGCTGGAAGCAAGTGCAGGAAGCCGCGCATCTGGTGCACGCTTTCCTGACCGAACTGAAGCTCCCCGCTTTCCTCAAGACCAGCGGCGGCAAGGGCCTGCATGTGGTCGTGCCGCTGAAAAGGCAGTTCGACTGGGACACAGTCAAGAGCTTTTCGCAGGCTGTGGTGCAACATCTAGCACGCACGCTGCCCGACCGGTTCGTCGCCAAAAGCGGCGGCAGCAACCGCATCGGCAAGATCTTTATCGACTACCTGCGCAACGGTTTTGGCGCAACCACCGTCGCAGCATGGTCAGCGAGATCGCGTCCGGGCCTGGGTATCTCTGTGCCTGTGCGCTGGGATGAGCTTGACGGCCTCACCAGCGGCGCGCACTGGACGGTGCGCACCGTCCACACACGCCTGGATCAAGGCAATGCACCGTGGTCCGAGTACGCATCCAGCAGTGCTGCACTCGCTTGGGCGATGAAGGCGCTGGGCTTCAAACCAGGAAACGCGGCCTGAGTGCCCAGACGCTTGCCAGAGACACCACGCGTCGCCATCAGTTGCGCAGTGCGAACGTCAGGTTGCCCCAGTAGCTGTCCCAGTCGTCTTCCCGTGAATCGCGTGCGGGCACCATGTGCACCACGCTCGCCATCCACGTCCCGGGCCAGGGCGGCGTGAACTGCACCTTGCCATCGGCATCGGTGACGGTGCGCACGATGGTCACCTGTCCATGGTCCTTGCTCCAGAATTTGAGCAGCGCGCCATGCAGCGGTTTGCTGTCGAAGAAGACCTGGAATGCGAGCGGCTTGCGGGACACCTGCACATGCGGATCGGCCATCGGCACGATCTCCAGCATCTGCCCGGTGCGGCGAGAAAAAGTTGCATCGGACTGCGCGCCCGCCTGCACCAGCACCTTCACGTTCCTGCGATATCGCTCGCGGCCCGGTGTGGTTGCGGTGCCAGACGCCTCGCGTGCTCTCGCGATGAAGTCCAGGCCCTCCTCGCGCAGGTAGGCGTGAAACTTGTCGGCGGACAGCGTGATGCGGCTCGGGTGCGAATCCATCGCGATGAGCTGCGTGCCGGCCCTTGTGATCGGCACATTGAATGTTCCTGTGGGAGCGCCTGCCGGAATGCGCGCGCCGAGATCGGTCACTCCTGCTGCGTTGTAGCTGCGAAGCGATGCCACAAGGTCTCTCGAAAAGCCCACCGGGTCCCCGTAGAAGTTTTCTCCCACGGCGAGTGTGAGTGACACGGGCGTGCCCACTGCCGGCGAGAACCGGTCGGGCAGCATCCAGAATTCGTGCGCTTGCGCTGCGAGATGAACAGCCATCAGCGCCATTGCACCGACGAGGGCTGCTATCCGTGTCCTTGTGCGTTCAGAAATTTGCATGCGTGCTCTTGATCGTTCAAGTCAAAAAGCGCCGGTGAATGCACAGGTGCAATCAACGGCGCTGGGGCTTTCAATCAGCTGCGATCAGGGCGATGGCTCGGCCGTCTCGCTCACCGGAAGCACCGCGTCACCGACCAGGACAGGCGAGCCGGTTTCATTGGTGCTGCCCGAGATCAGGCCGCTGATATAGGCGATCAGGCTATCGACGCTGGACTGCGCCGACTGCGGGATGTCGGTTGTAGGCGCTGGCGGTGGGGTCGTGACCCCGCCGTCATCGCCGCCGCCGCTGCTGCCGCAGCCCGCGAGGGCAACGACTGCAGCGCATGCGGCCAACGCAAGCCGTGGTGTGGATCTGGACATGATGTTCTTGCCTTTCGTTTATGGGAACACCGCACCGGCGGCAGGCGCCGGGTTGAAGTTGCCGTTGATTGGCGTCGTGAGGTACGGGAACGTCGTGCCGTAGTTGGCCGCTGTCTTGCGCACGCCGTCGGTCAATGCAAGGCCGCCAGCGGGCGCGTCAGAGGGCTTGCAACCCACCTTGAGGCTGTCGTTGGCGCCGGTGAGCACGCACAGCGCTCCCATTGCAACGCGCAGCGACACATCCACCACGTCATCCGCAGGGCGGCGACCATTCGGGAAGCCTGCGAGGTCTCCACCGGCAACGCCCAGTGCGTTCTGCATGGCAGGCGCAGTCGGGGCAATCGATGTGTTCAGGCGCAGCATCTCAGAGGCAACCACGTTCTTGGGCTGGTTCACGCCCTCGATGCCCTTGAGGAACGCCGTGACCAGGTCGGTGCGCGGGAAGTTCGTCGGCGCCTTGGCGGACGGGAAGAGCAACTCGATCAGCGCAGGCAATGCAGGGTTGGTGACGTAGTCGATGAACTGGCCGTCGCCTGTCGGTTTGGACGCATTGAACTTGTCCTTGTCCGAAAGACCGATCACCACTTCATTGACCAGTGGCATGCCCAGGCGCGAGACCTGTGCCCATGCGCCGCCTTCCTTGCTCGCCTTGTTCAGGCCAGTGGCAGGTGCGGCATTGATGAGGCGTGCCTGGCGGACGCTGGCGGTGGTGTACGCACTGATGACCGGGTCGGCGGATGTGGCAACGCAGTCGATGGGCAGTTCCATCGCGATGGTGCTCACGCTCTTGCCTTCAAGGTCGTTGTTGTTGCCGCCGACTTCAGGCCCGAGCGGGTTCAGGTTGATGAGGTCGAACACCTTGCCGATCGCAATGTAGAACGGCTCCTTGCGCTGGCCGACGAACACCTTGCCGGGTGTGGCGCAGCCAGGGATGGCGACGTTGTAGACGTGCTGCGCGGCGTAGTTGGCGTAGCCGTTCGGGAAGGACTTTTCGCCGATGTTGTCCACCGGCTTGTCGAAGGTGGTGGCGCCGCCGCTGCTGGCTGCCACCGATGTGCGCGCACCGGTGCGGCGGTTGCCGCGCACGAGGTCGATCGTGAACGTTTCGCGCACATTGAGCGAAGCAGGGTTCACGCCGGTGATAGTGCCACTGTTGATGAGCGGGATCTTCGTGGCCTTGCCGCCGACGGTGAGGGCCGTGTCCTTGGGCGTGCTGGTGAAGCGGAACTGGAAGGTCATGTCCTCGACCGCATCGCCGTTGTTGTCGATGTGGATTTCGTACAGGCCGTTCGGGTTGAACTGGTAGTAGTTCGGGCCGCCCTGCGGGTCCTGGAACGGAATGTAGTTGGCCAGCAGCGTCACGAAATTCTGGCGGCCCGATTCGTAACTGCGGAACATGTAGAAGTCGGTGGCGTCGGTCTGCGGCTGCCCCGCGATGAAGGGCGCTTCCCGGTGGCTCGATGCCATCGCTCCCGTGGTAACGCCAAAGGTCAGCGCAAGGCTGACGCTCAATGCAAGCCTGGAAAGGGACGGGCGCTGCGTGCCTCGACCGTATGCGGTTTCGCTCATGGGTGCTCCTGAATAAGGGTGAACACAACGAGGGCGATTGCCCCCGAGCCATGAGTACGCGGGTAGTTCCGCGTCGGTTTCGCTTTGGTTTGTAGGACGCGACGCCGTCGTGAACGGCCTGTGCCTTGCTGAGCTTTAGAACTTCGCGTCGAGGCTGACGCCCAGCACCCTTCGCGATTCGGGGCCCACGAACTGCATGTACGAGCGGTTGTCGCCCGTTGCAAAAGCGATGAGGTTACCGCTGCGGTACGTCGGGCTGAACTTGTCGAACAGGTTGCGGGCGTAGAGGGTCAACCCGACCTTGTCGTCGGCAGTGCGTACGCCAAACCGGGCACCCACGATGGTGGTTGCAGCCAGGTTGCGGGCGGGATCGGTCCGGTCGAACACCTTCTCGGAGGTGTACACCACATCACCGCCGAGCGAACCGCGCATCGAAGCCAGGGGAAAGCGGTAGTCGAACGCCAGCGTCGCGCGAACCTTGGGCGTGCCACCGGCCTGGTCGCCACCCGCATCGCGGGTGCATCCGGCAGGCGATCCCATGGCGCATTCCACCAGGAACCCCGATCCCAACTTGGCAACCGTGTAGGCCAGCCCGCCGTTGACAGTGAGCGCACTGGTGGGGTTGCCGTAGAAGTTGAGGGTCGCGCCGCGGCTTGCGAGCTTGGGCGCATTGGTAAAGATGAAGGCGACCGCAGCCGGGTCCCAGATCGTGGCCTGGTAATCCTTGATGTTCATGGCATACGCAGAGACGTTCACCCCGAGCCGGCCATCGAAAAACATGTTCTTCAGGCCAGCTTCCAGCATGGTGGGAATCTCTGCGCGCACCACCAGCGGTACCCTGATATTGGTGGCGTTGTGATTGACCGCGGGGGCCTTGTAGCCGTGCACATAGGTGAGGTAGGCCATGCGGCTGGGATCGAAGTCGTACTGCACGCCGGCGCGCCATGACGTGTAGTTATCCGCCGAGTCCCCGGTGACGGGAAGAAGCCGGGCCGGGGTGAGCGCTGCAACCGCGCCAGGAGACAAGGTGCCGGTTCGGGCAGTCGAGGCTTCTTCGCGTCCGATGCGTGCGCCCAGGTTCACCGACAGCGCCTTGTTGAACTTGTAAGTCCCCTGTCCAAACACGGCAGTGCTGATGTTCTCGCCGCTGACCAGGTTGCGCGTGCCCAGCTTGTACGGCGCCAGCGTGAGCACGTTGCTGATGTCCTGGTTGATGCGGCCCTTGAAGTAATAGGCGCCCGCCACGAAGTTGCCCCATTCGTAGTCCGGCGACGCAATGCGCAGTTCCTGGCTGACGTTGTGATAGGTCTTGAGTTCGGGCTGCGTGTAGTCCGGCGCGCGCACGCTCACCATGTCGTAGTCCGCGCCGGAAAGGTCGTTCTTCACGTCTCGCACGGCAGTCACGGACGTCAGGCGGTAGTTGCCGATCGCCCAGTCAACCTGCGCAGCGTAGCCCCCGACGCGGGTCGTGTTGCCGTTCTGGCCCGGGACTGCGCAGACGTCCGTGTTGTCCGGCCGTATCGTGACCCCGCATGCGCTCGAAGCCGTGGTCAGCAGCGAGCCGGGAGTCGACTGGTAAATGGTCCACAGCCCGCCTCCGTGAAGCGTCTTTTCAGATTGGTCCGCGCTCAGGTTGACGGTGACGTCGCTCGTGGGCTTCCAGAGCAGGCGCAATCGCGCGTTCGTCTTGCGCGGGCTGTCCCAGGCGCCATCGAACAGGTTGCGGGTGCTTCGCGGGTCGTCCTGCACGGTGCCGGACAGGCGCAAGGCCAGCACGTCGCTGAGTGGCACGTTGATCGCTGCCTGCACCGACTTGCCGTGACGGGTCTGCGCATCGAGGCGCACCACGCTCTCGAACTTTCTCGTGTTGGGTGCCTTCGTGACGATATTGATGATGCCGGCCGACGAATTCTTGCCGAACAAGGTTCCCTGCGGTCCTTCCAGCACCTCGACCCGCTCCACATCGAACAGGTTGGGCGGGAAGTCGCCGGCACCCGAGAGTGAAACGCCGTCCACCAGGATGCCCACGCTGCCTTCGGCGGTGAGCGAAAAAGACGTTCCGCCAAAACCGCGTATGCGAAAACCTGCGATCGACGCGTCGAGCGTGGGGATAGCCCGGGTCAAGTCCTGGACGGTGGAAATATTTTGCTGGTCCAGCTGCTGGGACTGGATGACAGTGGCCGTCGCAGGCACGTCCTGCAACCGCTCTTCGCGCTTGTTGACCGTGATCGTCACCACCCCCAGCGACGGGACCGGTCCCGATGGCGGTGGCGGGACGGTCTGCGCCGATACGGCGTGCGCGACAGCGCTCATCACGAACCCGCCAACAATCGCTGTCTTGCTCCTCGTGGCCATGCGAAATCTCCGTTTCATTCGAGAGTTGTTGTGTCTGACCACGGTACTGTCCGGCCTATTGACTTGTCAACCTGCTCATCAATGGGATAGCCCCACTATCGGGTTTTCACCGGCAGGAGCGCAAAAGCGGAGAGCACGAGGACCACCAGCGCAGCGGCCCAGATCATCCGGTAGCCGCCGGTTGCAGAAAATACGACGCTCGCCACGATGGGGCCCATCACCTGCCCCAGATTGATGGCGAACTGGCCGATCCCCATGTCGCGCCCGGCATGGTCCTTGTTGGGGAGCACGTCGATGAGCAGGGCCTGGTCCACCACGAGAAAGGTCCCCACTGCCATGCCGGCCAGCACGGTCTGCACGTAGAGCGCAGTCAGGGTGGGCCAGAACAGGGGCACGATCATCGAGGCCGCAAAAAGAAACGAAGCGCCGATGACAAAGGGCCGCCTGCGCATGATCCGGTCTGACCATCGACCCGTGATCACCATGGCAAGCAAGGTCCCGGGAAACGTGACGAGGTGCATGATCGCGACCGTTTTGGCGGCCTCCGCAGCACTGAGTGCAGGCTGTATGTACGACTGCAGCATGTACACGCTGTACACCGCGCTGGTCGACCAGCCGACCATCACGAGAACCCGCGCGACCCACACCCACCGGAAGTCTGGACTGCGCAAGGCGTGTGTGAACGACAGCAGGTGTTGCCGGGCGCTCACGGCCTGCTGGCGCATGGCGCTCGATGGGAGATCGCGCGACACCATCACGAACGACGCCGAGAACACGAACAGGGCGACCGCAAAGGCCAGGTAGCTGCCTACGCCGAACTTTCCGAACAGGGCGCCGGCGGTGACCGTGCCAAGCATGAATCCGACCAACAAGCCGACTCCTGCGACGGCGGACATCAGCCCGCGCTGCGCAGCCGGCATCCTGTCCGCGACAGTCGCCGCGAGCGGGCTCATGACCACGTTGCTTCCCACCTGGGTCACGACCCACGCCAGCAGCAGTTGCACGATGGACGTCGAGTATTTCATCCCGATCAAACCTGCCAGCGTCATGGCCGCTCCAACCAGGATCCAGGGCGCGCGGCGGCCCCAGCGTGATCGCGTGCGGTCGGATACGACGCCTATCAATGGCTGCATCAGCATCGTCGCTGCGAATGCGATGGACTTGAGCATCGAGAGGTTGCCTGCCTTGGCCGTCTCATACGCTGCCAGGGCGTCCAGCAAGCGCTGCTGCTCGGCGGTTGCTTTCGCGGCGCCTGCTGCGATCTGTGCCTTCAGTGCCACGAGTTCCTGAAGATTGACCGAAGCCATCGCGCCTGCAAAGAACTGCGCGAACTCGATCTGTTGCACATGCAGCGGGATCAGCACGCTGCCCACACCACCCCACAGCGCCGAGCCAGCCAGCGCGACAAGGCCGTAGGCGATCATGTAGCGGCGCATGTCCCGGCCGCGCTCGTAGGTAAAGGCATGCGACTGGTCAGGCGCAGCGGCGTTGTCGATCGTGTTCATGGGGATTCCAGACATTGAAGTGCGCCGCTCAGGTCCGTAACCTAGACCTGGAGCGGCAGATCGATGATGAAAGTCGCACCGCGTCCCGGGCCGTCGCTGTGGACGGCGAGCTTGCCGCCCATCTCTGCAGCAGCCACCGCGCTGCTGTGCAAGCCGAAGCCATGGCCGCTGGCACGAGTGGTGAACCCGTGGGCGAAGAGCCGAGGGAGGTTTTCGGGTGCAATGCCCTCGCCCGTGTCATGCACGGTGATGCGCAGGCGTTTGCCGTCCTGGGCCTGTGCAAGCCCGATGCCCAGGGTGAGCTGGCGCGCTGGCGCAGGCACGCGCTCCATCGCCTGCGCCGCATTGCGGATCAGGTTCATCAGGATCTGCACCAGCCGCTGCTTGTCCAGCGCAGAGGCGGGCACATCCTCGTACTGGCGCACCACCGCAGTGCCGCTGCGGCTGATGGTCTCGGCGCTCAGGTGCAAGGCTTTCTCGATCAGCTCCTGCGGCTGCGTCATCTCCAGCACGCTGGAAGGTCCGGCGTGCGCCTGTTGGGTGGCCACCACGTAGATGATGTGATCCACGCCCAGGGAAAGACGATCGAGGTCGCCCAGCGCCTGTTCCCGCTCCGAGCGAAGCGCTCCCACGAGCTGGTTCAGGTAGGGCCACAGCTGCTTGCCGCGAGGGTCGGTTTCGATGAAGCCGGACAGGTCGTGCTCGTGTTCGTTGATCAATTCGACAGCGCGGGTGAGGCCCTCGATCCTGGAGTTGCCCAGCGTGTTTCGCAGGACGTCAGTCGAAACGTTGATGCTATTGAGCACGTTGCCCACGTTGTGCAGCACGTTGTTGGCGATCTCGGCCATGCCGGCGCGCCGCGCAGTGGTGACGAGCTGGGCCTGCGTGTCCTCCAGTTCGCGGGTGCGTGCCTGCACCCGCTGCTCCAGGCTTTCATAAAGCTGGGCGTTGGCCAGCGACACGGCGAGTTGCCCGGCGACGAGCATCACCGCGTCCAGCCGCTTCGCATTGAATGCCGCCGCACCGAGCCGGTTTTCCAGCAGGAGCATCCCGCGGGCGAGCCCCTGGCTTGCGATGGGGACCAGTAGCAGCGAACACACCGGCACGCCCGCGAAATACGGGTCTCGCGCAAACCGGTCATCGCGCAGCGCGTCGTCCACCACGAGCGCCTCGCCGGTGCGCTGCGCATAAGCGAAGGCCGACAGCGGCAACAGTCCGCATTCGGCGGCCTGCGCCACGGGCATCGAGGGCTGGTCGAGCGCGTGAGACAGCAACCACCACTGCCCCTCGTTGCATGACAGGACCAGGACTTTACTGGCCCCGCTCAGGGCAGCCAGCACCTCGCTGACCCGGGCAGTGAGCCGCTCCAGGCTGGTCTCGGAACTGAGCGCCTGCGACGCCCGCAGCACGCCCACCAGATCCAGCACATCCGATGAGACGGCGCCGCTGCTCTGGATGGAATGTCCCGCGCTGCTACCAAGCTGCGACGTAAGGCTGCGAGCCGGCGCCTGCAAAAAAGAATGCGCGCGCTGCATCTGGTCGACCTTGGCCTTCGCACCCCACGCCGCGTAATGGTCACGCGCCCTCGCCAGCAAACCACGGCCAGTGCCGGTCATTGCCCGGTCCAGGTGGAACAGTCCTGCGCGTTCGGTGATCAGCGCCCGGTGCCACGGCCGCTGGCGGCTCTCGGCTTCAACAACGGCCGCATCAAAGGTGGTTGCTGCCTTCCAGAAGTCGCCCATCGCCCAGGCCTGCTCGGCATCCACCAGCAGCGACAGGTGCAGGAAGTTGTAGGGCTGGTCTGCAGCGCGGCCTGCCAGCCAGTTGCGCAGGGATTCAAGCTCGGCGATCTCTGCGTCGGTGCCCGCGTCGCCGCGCTGCATCTGCCACGCCAGCGCCAGCGCGACGAACAGAACGCTGTGCGCAGTCCGATACTGACCGAAATTCACCCCCTGCATTCCTGCCATCGCGTCAGGCCCGTACCGCTTCAGTCCGGCCAGGTCACCGGCGATCAAGGCCAGGAAGGCGCGGTGCGGCAAGAAGTGCATGAACGGGAGATGGCCTGCGCTTGCCTTGAACGCCTGTTCATTGAACTGCTCGTCGTCCAGGCTGGCCAGCGCGCGCGTCTGTCCGAGCAGGGCTCGCATCAGTTGCCTCTCGCCCATGTGCAGCCCCCCGGCAAGGCCGTTGCCGGCGCGTCGACACAGGGCAAGCCCCTCTTCTACCTGGGCTTCACAACGCTCCAGCGTTGACGCGGCGTCCAGCAGTACGGTGCATCGTGCAAAATTAAAATAGCACGCAAAACTGGCGTCTCCCTTTGCTTGCATGACTTCAAACGCGCGCGCAGCATGGTCGAGCGCATTTTCAAGAGGCTCGAACCACGGACATACGCTGCTGGCAAACAGGTATCGCGCGGTCGCCGTGCGCACCTCGAAGCCCAGTGCTTCACCCACAGCAATCAGGTGGCGGGACATGTTGTACCCGGTTCGATAGGCTTGCCGGACCCCAATCACCATATTGCCTATATTGCCCATGCAGCCCACCAGCTCCGCACAAGGGCCATGCTCGGCCCAATAGCGCTGCGCCTCCAGCAGTACCCAGGCTTGCGCATTCAAGTCCCTGGTAGAGACGGTCGAGCCCACGATTCGGCCGAACAACTTGTAGATGCCCAGCAGCCGCCGGTCCGTGGTCTGCGCTCGCCTCGAATGATCCAGCTGACTGTCCTGGCTGACCCACTCATCCAGGGCGTCCAGCCGCTGCTCCCTGTCGGGATGGCTGAAGTCCGCCGGCACGTGCACCCCCAATTTCGCCAGCAACCGTACGGCCAGCGCGATCGCCTGGTGCGCACGGCCGCGCATGTCCAGGCTCTTGATCTGCAGGCAGGCCGCTTCGATCAGGTCGAGCGGGTCCTGCACGCGCGACTCGATGCTGGCATAGAGAACATCGGCCTCGTCCGTACGGCCAAGGGAGTACAGGGCGCAATGGCGCGCCGTGTCGATCTCGCGTCGCAGCGCCGCGTCGCGAGGGTCATCAACGGCCGCGAACAACGCGCAGGCGGCCGCCAGGTAGCGTTCGGCCAGCAGGTAGGTCGCCGCGCTCGCGAAGGCTCGCGCAAGGCCGTGGAACAGGTGCGCGGCGCGCCGCTGCTCTTCGGGTTCATCCAGCAGGTCCACACAGGCCATGTACTGCTGGGCCGCCTCGCTTTCGAAGCCCCGGCCGTGCGCCAGTCGCCTCGCCATCGCGAGCTGGCGCTGGCCGCGCAGCGCGTGGTCCATCGCGCCCAGCATCGCCTGCTGCACGCGGTCATGCCGGAAGTTCACGGTGTTGTGCCCGCCCGTCTGGTCTGCCACCAGCAAGCCATCTTCCAGCGGGGCCTGCAGTCGGTGCAGGAGCTCACCACCGGTCAGTCCGACGGCGGCACACACCAGCTGGTCTTCCACCGCACTGCCCAGGCAGCTTATGAATTCCAGCAGCTCGCGCGAGGCCGCTGGCAGCCGGCTGATGCGCGCGGCCAGCAGGTCCACCACGTTGCCCCGGCCGATGAAGCGGCGCACCTTGACTTCGTCCCACTGCCAGCCCGATTCGGACAGGCGCAGCACGCCGTCACTTCGCAGTGCATTGATCATCTCGACCGTGTCGAACGGGTTGCCGCCTGTGAGCACGTTCAGGTCTTCGGCCAGCTTGCGGGCCTGCTCAGGCGCCAGCCGCAGCATCTGCCCGGCCAGCTCGCTCATGCCGGCCAAAGTGAGGTTGGCCAGCGCTATGCGCAGTGGTGGCCGGGCAAGCTGCTGCCACCGCACGAGCATGTTCGCCAGGTGGTGGTCTGCATCGACCTCGCCAGAACGATAGGCCCCGACCAGGAGCACGCCTCGCAGCTGCGGGTCCAGCATCAGGCGTTCGAAAACCCGCAGCGAAATGTCGCCGGCCCATTGCAGGTCGTCCACCACCACGACAAGCGGACACTCGGGTGAAGCGATCGCCAGGAGCAGGTCCAGCATGGCTTGCTGCAGTCGCAGTTCCGCCTGGCGTGGGTCAACCTCCGGCACTTCGGCCTGGGGCCCCAGCAACAGCGCAAATTCGGGTGACGCCAGGGTGACCAGGCCGGCATGGCGGCCCAGCCTTTGCAGGATGCGCTGCCGCTGGTCTTCTACCTTGTCGCCGGACTGGGTGAGCAGCAGGCGTCCCAGCGATCGCAAGGCCTGCGTCAGGGCCCCCGTCGCAGACCCGTCCTTCTGGTACTGGTCAAACTTGCCGTAAACGAACCAGCCGCCGGCTGCGGCCACGACGGGCCTGAGTTCGTCGATCAGCGCGTTCTTGCCCACACCGGCAGGGCCATCGATCAACACCGTGCGACCCGGTACTTGCATCGATTCGGCAAAGGCGTCCAGCAGCACGGCCCGCTCGACGTCGCGACCGACCAGCCGGGCTGGCGCCGTCAGCCGCGCTGGAAAATCGCGCTCGCCCAGTTCGAAGACGCCGCTGCGCCCCTGTTCAAGCTCGCCTCGCAAACGCTGCAGGTCGTGCAACAAGCCCTCGGCGCTCTGGAAGCGATGCTCCGGCGCCTTCGCGAGCAGCCGCAAGATGATGTTCGACAGCCCGCGAGGTACACGCGCATCGACCTGCCGCGGCGCCACGGGCTCTCGCACCAGATGGTCATGAATCAGTTGCAGTGGGTCAGCTTGCCCAAATGGCGGACGGCCGGTTGACAACTCATAAAGCGTCGCACCCAGCGCGTACAGGTCAGCGCGCTGGTCCACCGCGCGGCCGGTGCGCCCGGTCTGCTCCGGCGCCATGTAGCTCAGCGTGCCCACGACCTGGCTGTTCGGCTCCACGGCAAGATGTTGTCCAGCGGGCACCGCCAGGTCGAAGTCGATCAACAAGGCCCGCCCCGACGCGCACAACACGATGTTCGCCGGGTTGATATCGCGGTGTATGACCCCGGCCCGGTGAACGCCGGCCAGCGTGCGTGCCAGTTCACACGCCAGCGACAGGACCGTGTCGATGTCCAGCGGTGCGGCTTGCAGCGCCTGCGCAAGGCTGATCCCGCCGCAATCGCGCAGGGCCAGGATGTCGGCGCCATGCGCCCCGGGGTCCAGCTGGACGACGCCCTCGATACCTTCCAGCCGCATGAGCAACTTCTTTTCGTTGCGCAGGCGCTGCGCAGCCAATGGACCCAGGTGTTGCTTCCAGATCACACGGCCAGCCGCCGATCCGTCCGCCGAACGAACGATGCGCGTCGACGCACTTCCATACAGAGTCTCGTCGGGTCCATCGCCGTCTGTGGGCAGGGCAGTGATCGCGTACAGGGTCACGGCAATTCGATAGTGAAGGTCGCTCCGCGTCCCGGCCCGTCGCTGTGCACCATGAGTTTTCCACCCATCTCCTCGACTGCCACCGCACTGCTGTGCAGGCCAAAGCCATGGCCGCTGGCGCGTGTCGTGAAGCCGTGCGCAAATATCCGCGTGAGGTTCTCGGGCGCGATGCCCTCGCCGGCGTCCTGCACACTCAGGCGCAGGCGCGCAACGCCTTCGACGTCGGCCCGTGCAACGCCAAGTGTGAGCCGGCGCGCCGTGGCAGGCCCGGTTTCCATGGCCTGCGCCGCGTTGCCGATCAGATTCACCAGCACCTGTACCAGCCGCTGCTTGTCCAGCGCCGAGGCAGGCACTTCTTCGTAACGGCGCACGACCTCGATCTTGCAGCGATTGATGGTCCCTGCGCTCAGTTGCAGCGCTTTTTCGATCAGCTCCTGCGGCTGCGTCATCTCCACCACGCTCGACGGTCCGGCGTGCGCCTGCTGGGTGGCCACCACATAGATGATGTGATCCACGCCCAGCGACAGCCGGTCAAGATCGCTCAGGGCCTGTTCCCGCTCCGCGCGAAGCGCCCCCACGAGCTGGTTCAGGTAGGGCCACAGCTGCTTGCCGCGAGGGTCGGTTTCGATGAAGCGGGACAGGTCGTGCTCATGCTCATTGATCAACTCGACTGCGCGTGTGAGGCCGTCGACTCTTGATCTGGCAAGGGTGCCGCGCAGGACGTCGGCCGAGACGTTGATGCTGTTGAGCACATTGCCCACGTTGTGCAGCACGTTGTTGGCGATCTCGGCCATGCCGGCGCGCCGCGCGGTCGCTACCAGCTGGGCTTGCGTTTCCTGAAGCTCGCGGGTGCGCGCCTGCACCCGCTGCTCCAGGTTTTCATAAAGCTGGGCATTGCCCAGCGACACCGCCAGCTGCCCGGCGATGAGCATCACCGCGTCAAGCCGCTGCGAATTGAAGGCAGCCGCACCGAGCCTGTTTTCCAGCAAAAGCATGCCCCGCGCAGCCGCCTGTCCGGCGATCGGCACCAGCAGCAGCGAGCACACCGGCAGGCCGGCAAAGTACGGGTCGCGCGAAAACCGGTCGTCGCTGGTGGCGTCGTCCACGATGAGGGCCTGGCCGGTTCGCTGCGCATACGCAAAGGCCGACAGGGGCAGCAATCCCTGCTGCACGGCCTGCGTCACCAGCATCGACGGCTGGGTCGGCGCGTGCGACAAAAGCCACCACTGATCCTCGTTGAACGACAGCACCAGGACCTTGGTCGCGCCACTCAATGAAGCCAGCACCTCGCCGACCCGGGCCGTGAGCCGCTCCAGGCTGGTCTCTGAACTGAGGGCCTGGGACGCCTGCAGCACGCCCACCAGATCCAGCGTGTCCGGCGACACGGATGCGCTACTTTTGATCGATTGGCCCGGATTGCTACCCCTTTGCGAGGTCAGGCTACGCGCTGGTGGCTGCAAAAAGGCATGCTCGCGCTGCAGCTTCTTCACCTTGCCCATGGCACCCCACGCCTGGTAATGGTCGCGCGCCCTGGTCAGCAGGTGACGCCCGGCGCCGATGACTCCGGCGGCCAGGTTGAACAGGCCTGCGCGTTCGGTGATGAGGGCCTGATGCCAGGGTCGCTGACGGGTGTCGGCTTCGAGCACCGCATCATCGAAGGTGATGGCCGCTTTCCACAGGTCGCCGAGCGCCCACGCCTGTTCTGCTTCGACGAGCCGCAGCAGATGCAGGAAGTTGTAGGGCTGGTCGGTCGCGCGCGCCGCCAACCAGCTGCGCCACGACTCCAGTTCTTCGAGCAGGGGCTGCGCCTCTACGGCCGAAAGGTCGCCCACCTGAACTCGCCAGGCCCGCGCCAGGGCAATGCACAGGTACGAATGCATGGCCCGGAAACCGGCATGGATACCGTGCTCATGTGTCATGACGTTCTCGGCACGACGCACGAGTTCGTGGACTTCGCCTGATATCAGTGCCAGAAACACGTGGCCGCGAAGGATGTGCAAGGGCGACATCTGACCGATGTTCGCCATGAAGGTCTGCTCATTGAACTGCTCATCGTCCAGGCTGTTGAGAGCCCTGGTTTGTCCGCGCAGCGCGCGCAGGGTCTGCTTCTCGCAGGCATGAATCGCCGACGCCAGCGAGTTTCCGGTGCGTCGACAGATCGCCAGGCCGATATCGACCCTGGCATCGCAAATATCAAGCGTGCGCGTGACTTCCAGCGACAGCACATAGACCGGAATATTGAAGTAGCTCCCGAAAGAGGCGTCGGGGCCGACCTGCGCAACCTCGAAGGCTCGCGTTGCGTGTTCGAGGGCGTTTTCGAGCGGCTCGAACCAGGGACAGCTGCGACCGGAAAACAGGAACCTTGCCGTCGCGGTCTGCGCGTCGAAACCAAGCGCCTGACCCACGGTGATGACATGGCGCGAGGCCTCGTATGCCGTTCGGTAGTCCTGTCGCCTGGCAATCAGCATGCTGCCCAGATTGCCGAGGCATCCCACCAGATCGGCACTCGGACCGTGTTCGTCCCACAAGCGCTGACTCTCCAAGAGCAGCCAGGTGTACGCATTCGCGTCCGCAGCATAGTTTGCAGAACCCACCATCCGGGCCAGCAACTTGTGGATGCCCAGCAATCGGGGATCGTGCGGCTGCGCTCTTTTTGAATGATCGATCTGGCCGTCCTGCCTGATCCATTCACGCAGTGCGTCCAGCCGTTGCTCGGTGGCCGGGTCGGCATAGTCTGGCGGCACATGCAGCCCCAGTTGCTCCAGCAGGCTGCGGCCCAGCAACATGCCATCGACCATGCGTGCACGCATGTCCAGGCTTTTCATCTGCAGGCAGCAGGACTCCACCAGATCGAGCGGCACCCTCGTGCGAGCCTGGATCCTGTCAAACAGAGGGTCGGACTCCTTCACCCGCCCCATCCCATACAGCACGCGATGACGCGCCACATCGATCGCCAGGCGCAGCGCTTCGTCACCGGGTTCGTCAAGGGCGGCCAGCAAACCTTCAGCCGCCGCCATGTAGCGTTCGGCGAGCAGGTAGGCACCCGTACTGGCCAGCACCTGCCCAAGACCATGGAGCAGATGCGCAGCGCGCCTTTGCTCTTCGGGCTCATTGAGCAGGCCGAGACACGCCAGGTACTGTTGGGCCGCTTCGCTCGCATGGGCTGGCTCGAGCGCCAGTCGCCGGGCCATTGCCGCCTGGCGGCTGGCGCGCTGCGAATCGTCCATTGCGCCCAGCATCGCCTGCTGCACCCGGTCATGCCGAAAACGCACGCTGACCTGCCCGCCCGTCCGGTCTTCGACCAGCAAGCCGTCTTCCAGCGGTGCGCGCAGCCGCGATTGCAGTTCGTCATCGCTGAGCCCAATGGCGACGCAGAGCAACCTGATTTCGACCGCACTGTCCAGGCAGCTCATGAATTCGAGCAGCTCACGCGAGGCAGCTGGCAAACGGCTGATGCGCGCGGCCAGCAGGTCCACGACATTGCCCCGTCCGACGTAGCTGCGCACCTTGGCGTCGTCCCAGGTCCAGCCGGACTCGCCCAGCATCAGCAACCCGTCAGCGCGCAAGGCGTTGATCATTTCTACCGTGTCAAATGGGTTACCGCCGGTGAGCACGCTCAGCGCATCGGCCAGACCACGCGATGGCACAGGCGCCAGCCGCAACATATTGCCGATCATTTCGCTCACGCCGGCTGAGGTCAGGTTGGCCAGTGTGATCTGCAACGGCGGCGGGGCATGCTGTTGCCAACGCGCGAGCATCGGTGACAGAACATGTGCGGCATCGACCTCTTCCGGCCGGTAGATGCCCACCAGCAGCAACCCGCGCAATTGCAGGTCCGTCATCACGCGCTCGAAGACCCCCAGCGAAAACGAGCCCGCCCACTGAAGATCGTCCACCACGAAGACCAGCGGACACGCCGGTGACGCCACCGCCGCAAGCAGGTCCAATATGCCCTGCTGAAGTTGCGACTCCGCCTGTCGGGGCTCCACCTCCGGCACATCGCCAGGGGTTCCCAACAACAGCGCCAGCTCGGGTGACGCCGCCGCGATCAGCCCCACGTTGCGGCCTACGCTGTGCAGGATCTTCTGGCGCAGGTCGGCCACCTTCTCCGCCGACTGGGTCAGCAGCAGTCGGCCCAACGCCCGCAAGGCCTGGGTGAGAGCCCCTGCCGCGGACGCATCTCGCTGGTATTGGTCGAACTTTCCATAGACGAACCAGCCCCCAGCCTCTGCCACCACAGGCCGTAGTTCATTGACCAGCGCACTCTTGCCCGCACCAGTAGGGCCGTCGATCAACACGGTATGCCCGGGCGTGAGCATCGCATTGGCAAAAGCGGTCTGCAAGGCAGTCCGCTCGGCATCCCTGGCTACCAGCCGGACCGGCGCGACCAGTCGGGCCGGAAAATCCCGTTCGCCCAGCGCAAAGACGCCGCTGTGTCCCTGATGGAGCTCGCTGCGCAGCCGCTGCAGATCGTGCAGAAGGCCCTCGGCACTCTGGTAGCGCTGCTCCGGCGCCTTGGCCAGCAGGCGCACGATGATGTTGGACAAGCCATGCGGAATGCGCGCATCGACCTGCCACGGCGGCCTGGGTTCGCGCACCAGGTGGTCGTGAATCAGCTTGAGCGCGTCGGCTTGCTGGAACGGCGGGTGGCCGGTAGCCAGTTCATAAAGGGTGGCGCCCAGCGCATACAAATCGGCTCTCTGGTCTACTGCACGGCCGGTGCGCCCGGTCTGCTCCGGCGCCATATAGGCCAGGGTGCCCACGAGATGTCCGTCCGGCTCAACGTCCTGCTGGTGCGTGGCAAGCACCGCCAGGTCGAAGTCGATCAACACAGCCTGGCCGGTTGTGCACAGCAGGATGTTCGCTGGATTGATATCGCGGTGGATGACGCCTGCGCGGTGAACACCGGCAAGGGCGTGTGCCAGTTGGCACGCCAGCGACAGGACGGTGTCCATCGCAAATCTGCCCGGCTCCAGCGCCCGCGCATGCGCATGCGCATGCGCAAGGCTGATTCCGCCGCAATCGCGCAGGAAAAGAAAGTCTGCGGCGTTCGTCCCCTGGGCCAGCTGGACGACCCCTTCGATGCCATCGAGCCGCCTGAGCAAGCTCTTCTCGTTGCACATGCGCTGCGCTGCAAGAGCGCCTAGATATTCCTTCCTGATCCAGCGTCCTGCGGCCGACCCTTCTGCACAACGGACGATGCGTGTCGACGGACTTTCGTAAAGCGTCTCGTCTGGCCCGGCGCCATCAGAGAGCGCGGAATTGATCGCGATGGACGAAATGACAACTCCGGGCTGGAAGAGTTAAAACTGATCACTAGCGTACTCCAGCTCATCCGGCGTCGCAATCGCGTCAAACGCGATATGCACCTGTTACATCTGACCGGCTCACTCCACCGTCACGCTTTTAGCCAGGTTGCGCGGCTTGTCCACATCCGTTCCCCTTGCGCACGCCGTGTGATAGGCCAGCAGCTGCAGCGGCACCACATGCAGCATCGGGCTGAGCGGGCCGTAGTTCTCGGGCATGCGGATGACGTGGATGCCCTCTTCGCTTTCGATGCGGGTGTCGGCGTCGGCCAGCACATAAAGCACGCCGCCGCGCGCGCGCACTTCCTGCATGTTGCTCTTGAGCTTTTCAAGCAGGGCATCGTTGGGTGCCACGGTGACGACCGGCATTTCGCTGGTGACGAGCGCGAGCGGTCCATGTTTGAGCTCACCGGCTGCATACGCCTCCGCGTGGATGTAGGTAATCTCCTTGAGCTTGAGCGCGCCTTCCAGTGCAATGGGGTAGTGCAGGCCGCGACCCAGGAACAGCGCGTTTTCCTTGTTGGCGAAGTCTTCGGACCAGCTGATGATCTGCGGCTCCAGCGCGAGCACCGCCGAGAGCGCAGCAGGCAGATGCCGCATCGCTTTCAGGTGCTGCGCCTCCTGCTCTTCGCTGAGCAAGCCCTTGACCTGCGCGAGGACGAGCGTCAGCAGGAACAGTCCCGCGAGTTGCGTCGTGAAGGCCTTGGTCGATGCCACGCCGATCTCGGCGCCGGCACGCGTCACATACGACAACTGGCACTCGCGCACCATCGCCGAAGTGGACACATTGCAGATGGTCAGCGTCTTTGTCATGCCGTGGCCTTGCGCATGGCGCAGCGCGGCGAGGGTGTCTGCGGTTTCGCCCGACTGGCTGATCGTCACGACCAGGGTCCTGGGGTTGGGCACCGAATCGCGGTAACGGTATTCGCTGGCGATCTCGACCTGCGTGGGAATCTTCGCGATGCTTTCCAGCCAGTACTTGGCCGTGCAGCCGCTGTAGTAGCTCGTGCCGCACGCCAGGATCAGCACCGAATCGACTTCCTTGAAGACACGCAGGGCGCCGTCTCCAAACAGTTCGGGAACGATGCCGTGCACGCCTTCAAGCGTGTCTGCCACCGCGCGCGGCTGCTCGAAAATCTCCTTTTGCATGTAGTGGCGATAGGGGCCGAGTTCTGCCGCGCCGCTGTGCGCGTTCACGGTTTTCACTTCGCGCGTCACCGGCTTGTGCGACTTGTCCACCACCCAGTACTTGCCCAGCTGCACGTCGATGACGTCGCCCTCTTCCAGGTACAGGATCTGGTCGGTCACCCCTGCCAGCGCCATCGCATCGCTGGCCAGGAAGTTCTCGCCGCCTTCCTTGCCCACACCCAGGATCAGCGGTGAACCGGCACGCGCGCCGATGACACGGTGCGGCTCGTCCTTGCAGAACACGGCGATCGCGTAAGCGCCGTGCAGTTGGCCGACAGCCGCCTTCACCGCCTCGAACAGGTCGCCGTCATACAGGCTGTCCACCAGGTGGCAGATCACTTCGGTGTCGGTCTGGCTCGCGAACTCGTAGCCCTTGGCCTTGAGCGCGTTGCGCAGCTCGACATAGTTTTCGATGATGCCGTTGTGCACGAGCGCGATACGGCCTGGCCTGCTGCTCGCATCCTTGCCCGGGCCATGACTGAAATGCGGGTGCGCGTTGTGAACCGCCGGGACGCCGTGCGTGGCCCAACGGGTGTGGGCAATGCCGGTTGTGCCTTCGACGTGCTCGTCGCGCGTCTGCTCGATCAGGGTTGCGACACGGTCCGTGCTGCGCGCGCGCTTGAGGCCACCGGCATGGACGGCCACGCCGCAGGAGTCATAGCCCCGGTACTCCAGGCGCTGCAGGCCCTGCACGAGGATGGGGACGATATTGCGGGTTGAGACGGCGCCGACGATGCCACACATGTTGAGAACTCCTGGATTGAGGCGGCAACTGTAGGCTCGCGGCAAAGAAATATGTGATCTGAATAGTGGATTACATGGAATCCAATTTCATCGCTGCTCTACTGCAGAATATAATTTCAAAATGTCAAATAATTCGGAATCAACGATTGTTCTGGATGGTACCGACATCGCGCTGTTGAACCAGCTGCAGCTGGACGCGTCGCTGACCAACCAGGACCTCGCACGCCGGGTCCATGTCTCGCCTCCGACCTGCCTGAGACGCGTCAAGCGCCTCCACGATGCGGGATTCATCGAACGCCAGATCGCCGTCCTGAATGCAGACAGGCTCGCGCCGCAGCTGGGTCACGGCCTGCAGGCGGTCGTCGAAATCACGCTGGAGCGACAGGGGCAGGAACAACTCGAAGCGTTCGAAGCGCGGGTGATCCAGGACGACGCGGTGCAGCAGTGCTACCGCGTCTCTCCCGGCCCGGATTTCATCCTGATCGTGTTTGCGCACGACATGCCGGGCTACCTCGCGCTCACGCAGCGGCTGTTCACCAGCGACGCCAATGTGCGCAACGTCAAGGCGTTCTTCTCGGTACGCCGCGCCAAGTTTTTGCCGCGCATGCAGCTCACGCCCGGCAACGCGTAAAGACTCAGGACGGCTTGGGCGGTTTGGTCGGCCGCTTCCAGTTGCTGATGCTCACCTGCTTGCCGCGCGCCACAGACAGCGTGCCGGGTTCGGTGTCCTTGGTGATGGTCGAGCCGCCGCCCACGGTGCCGCCACGGCCGATCCTGACCGGTGCGACCAGCACGCAGTTGCTACCGATGTGCACGTCGTCTTCGATCACGGTCTGGCGCTTGTTGGCACCGTCGTAATTGGCGGTGATGGAACCCGCGCCGTAGTTCACGCGCTCGCCAACAGTGGAGTCGCCGATGTAGGCGAGGTGGTTGGCTTTCGAGCCTTGGCCCATCGTGGCATTCTTGATCTCCACGAAATTGCCGATGTGCACATCGGCTGCCAGGTTTGCACCGGGACGCAGTCGCGCGAACGGGCCGATCAATGCGCCGGCGCCGATGGCCACACCCGCGCTCTCGCCATCGATGTGCGTGAACGGATGGATCCTGGTGCCCGCGCCTATCGTCGCATTCGCAATCACGCAGTTCGCGCCAATCCGCACGCCCTCGCCCAGCGTGACCGAGCCCTCGAAAATGCAATTGACGTCGATCTCCACGTCCTGCGCGCAATCGAGCGAGCCGCGCACATCGAAGCGTGCCGGGTCTGCAATGCGAACGCCCGCTTCCATCATCGCGCGCGCCTTGCGCAACTGGTAGGCGCGCTCAAGTTCCGCGAGTTGCAGCGGGCTGTTGACGCCATCGACTTCGACCTTGTCTGCGGCCTTCACCGCGACCACGCCCGCGCCATCGTGCACCGCCATGCCGACGATGTCGGTGAGGTAGTACTCACCCTGCGCGTTATCGTTGGTCAGCTGGCCCAACCAGCGCTTGAGCATCGCGCTCGGCACAGCCATGAAGCCGGTGTAGACCTCGTGGATCTCGCGTTGCACGGCGCTCGCATCCTTGTGCTCGACGATGGCCTGCACCGCCTCGCCCTTGCGCAGGATTCGTCCGTAGCCTGTGGGGTCGGGCATGTCCACGGTGAGCAATGCAAGGTGCTTGCCGTCGCACGCATCGACGAGCGACTGCAAGGTGCCCGGCTGGATCAAGGGAACATCGCCGTTGAGGATGAGCGTGGTGCCGTCATCGGGCAACTGGGGCACGGCCTGCTGCACCGCGTGACCCGTTCCCAGCTGTGGCTCCTGCCGGGCGAATGCCACAGTCTGGAGTCCTGCCGCATGGGCCCAGCCGGTGACAGCCGCCTCGACCTCATCAGCGCCATTGCCTGTGATGAAGACAAGTTTCCGGGCCGCCAGCGGCTTCACGCTGTCCATCACATGGGCCAGCAGTGCACGACCGGCCAATCGGTGCAACACTTTGGGCAACCGGCTTTTCATGCGGGTTCCCTTGCCCGCAGCCATGATCACAACATCGATCGAACTCATGCATATTCCTTGTCGCTGGAACCTTGCGTCCAGGCTTGCCCGGATTATCGGGGGGCTGGTGCTCGCCATGGGGCTTGCCTCGTGCAGCGCCATCAAGCTGGGCTACAACAATGTCGATGAAATCCTGTATTGGTGGATCGACAGCTACATCGACCTGACCAACGTGCAGGACACACGCGTTCGCGAAGACCTGGACCGCCTGCACCTGTGGCATCGGCAGCGCGAATTGCCCGTGATCGCCGACACCCTGCGCGCACTGGAGCCCGTGATTGCACAGGACATGTCGCCGGCACAGGCCTGCGCCTATGTGCCGGCGATCCGCGAGCGCGTCAACGCTGTGCTGGACCGGGCCGAACCCGCGATCACCACCTTTGCAATCGGCATCGCGCCCGATCAGTTCACCCATCTGCAGGGCAAGTTCGAGCGCGTGAACCGGGATTACGAAAACGACTGGATCCAGAAGGACGCGGCGTCCCGCAAGGAAAAGCGGTACGAGCAGATGCTCGATCGCGGCGAAATGGTTTACGGCCGGCTGGACGATGCGCAAAAGGCGCTGCTGCGAGCGAGCATCGACAAGTCGATCTTCGATCCGGTCCGCGCCCTGGCTGAGCGCAAGCGCAGGCAGCAGGACGTGCTGCAGACCTTGCGCCGGGCAGCCACCCAGCCGGTGAACCTGGAGGCAGCGCGGCTGCAGGTTCGCGGCTACCTGCGGCGCTTGCAGGCTTCGCCAGATGCTTCATGGCGCGCGTACGAGCAAGGCCTCATCAACGAGAGCTGCGCCATGCTTTCCGCGCTGCACAACAGCACAAACGCCGCACAGCGGGAGTCCGCGGTACGGCGTCTGAGGGCCTGGCAGCGCGACCTTCGGGAGCTGGCCGCGCAATGATCCGGGCGAGGACCCGGGCGATGGACTGCAACAAGCCCCAGTGGCTCAGCGCACCTCGCCTGATTGCGCGATACGCGCAGCGCTAGCGCGAAAACCAGTGTCAGAGCCGTCGCCCAACTGGCGACTGCCGTGCCAAGGCGATTGACCGCTGGCCGCCTGCTGCTGCTTTTGCTCGTCGGAAATGCGCCGGGGCTGCTGCTGCAGCACGCCTGGCCTGCCGTTTTTTGGGGACATCTGAAAGCTCCTGGATGAGTCAGCGCCTCAAACTGGGGCGCTTTTCGGGGAGCTTAGGAGCCGGCATCGAGCCGGCGTGTCAGCGACCGTGCGACCGGCATGTCAGCGCCGGCCTACAGCACCAAAACCGCGCGTCAGGCCTGCAGCGCCGCCCACATTTCCTTGTCGCGATCAGCCGTCCAGATGCGTGGGTTCTTGATGCCTTTGGCTTCGTCGTAGGCGCGGCTCACGTCGAATGGCAGGCAGTGCTCATAGATGAACACATGGCCGAAGATCGGGTCCATGCTCTTGCGGGTGTGGGCCATCGCGGACTTCAGGTCCATGTTGGCGGCGGCGGCCTCTTTAGCCGCTGCAAAGAGCGTCTCGACCCAGCGCTTGGTGTAGTCGAGTGCCTTGTTGACATCGGCTGCACCCTTCATCGCCTCGCCGCGACCGGGGACGATGGCTTCGGCGCGAAGCACACGCAGCGCTTCCAGCGTGGCAGGCCACTCTTGAAGGTGCGCATCGCCGGTATAGACACCTGCTTCGTATTCGACCAGGTCGCCAGAAAAAAGAACCTTTTCTTCTTCAACCCATGCAATCGTGTCGCCGCGCGTGTGGCCCGGGCCTGGATGCCAGATCTGGACCTGGACGCCGCCGAGGTCCACCGTCAGCTTGCCGGGCACCTCGCCCTTCACCGGATTGCCGCCACCGATCACCATGGTCGGCCAGGTGAGGCCCGGCACGCTTTCGGCATTGCGAAACAGACGCGGAAAGCGCTCCATCTCCGACTGCATGTCTTCCTTGCCGCGCTCGATGATGAGGTCCAGCGTTCCCTGGCTGGCAATGATTTCGGTCGCGCCTTCTGCGACGTACGCACTGGCGCCGAGCACGCGCACCGCGTGGTAGTGCGTCAGCAGCACGTACTTGATCGGCTTGTCGCTCACTTCGCGGATGCGGGCGATCAGGTCCTGCGCCATCGCAGGGGTCGCGGTGGCGTCGCTCACCATGATGAATTTCTCGCCGATGATCACGCCCGAGTTGGGGTCGCCCTCGGCGGTGTAAGCCCAGCAATGCGCGCTGAGTTGCTCGAACGTGATCTTCTTGTCGGCCAGGTCGGCCTGGCTGGCGAATGCTTTGGACATAACGATTCCTCGGGTTACTTCACCAATCGTAATCAATTACGGATGGTTGAATTGGCGCGCTCAGGCAAGGCCCTTGTCGAGCAGCGCAACCACCTCTTCAGCAAAGTCCGCATAGCTGAGCGGCCCGCCGGGGCGCAGCCAGGTGAAGGTCCAGTTGATCATGCCGAACAGCATCATGGTCACCGGTGTCTGGTTTGTCGGCGTCACCCGATCGGGATAAGCGCGGCGCAGGAAACGGGTGACGGCAGATACGACATCGCGTTGCCGGTTCAGGATCAGGTCGCGTTGCACCTCACCGAGAAACTTGGTGTCGCTCAGAAGCGCCACATGCCGCGTTGCCGAAGTCTGGTACTCAACCAGGAAGCTGCGGATCAGTTCATGCAAGGCTGCGCGGTCGTCAAGGTTACGCCGCTGCGCCGTGGCCTCGGCCTGCCCGATCACCGCCAGCAGGCGCTGGGTGTATCGGTCGAGCAGGTCGAACAGGATCGCTTCCTTGCTTTCGTAGTAGTGATAGAGGCGCGCCTTGGAAGTGCCGCTCGCAGCCGCGATGTCGTTCATGCTCGCGGCCGGGTAGCTCTTGTCGGCAAAGCACTGCGCGGCGATGTCGAGGATTTCGTCTCGCTTGAGTTCGTGCTGTGAAGACCTGGGCCGCGCCATGCGGACGATTATGCGGGTGCGAAAGCCGATCTATGCGGGCGCAAAGACCGTGCCCCACGCCAGCGCTGCAACACCTGCGGCCAGTCGCGCCAGTGCACGTCCACCGAACGAGACGGCCACGCGCAGGTCGGCCAGCGGCTGCGTCACCGCGCTGATGCGTGGCGCCGTGGCGCGCACAGGCGCAGGCAGCGGCTCCCAGCTGAAATAGGAAGGTGAGCGGTGCGTCCAGTTGGACGACTCGACCACCAGGCGCTCGCCGGCTCGCACGCGAAGCGTCTGGCCGGTCGACACGAAATGGTCGCCCGACTGGTTGCCCGCGCCGTTGTGAGGGCCGTCCCACGTCACCCAGACCTGCCCGTGCGCAACCTTGAAGGTGCCTGCTTCGCGCGGCTGGAGCGTGATGGCGCGGCCATGCGAAAGCTTCCAGGTGCCGGGCAGGGAAGCAGCGGCCGATTGTTGCGTGGATTGTTGCGCGAATCGTGGCGTTTGGGGGCGGGTTTGCAGCTCCATGGTTTCTCTCCGGGGTTCGCCGATCTGGCTGGTTTTGGCAATGAATGATCGGCGAACCCGGCTTGGCAGTCCAATGAAATGCGGCTACGCTATTGATTCCGTAAACGCATCAATCGACAGAACGCTACTGACACAGATTGGCATCGATGCAGCACTCCCAGACCCACCTTCGCACCCGCCCGATATCGGCGGGACACCTGCGCGCTTTCGAGGCGGTCGCACGTCACCTGAACTTCCGCGCGGCGTCCGAGGAAATGGCGCTGACCCAGTCCGCCGTGAGCCGGCAGATCCAGGCACTCGAAGAAGAAGTCGGGGTGGCCCTGTTCCTGCGCCACACGCGCGCGGTCGAACTCACGAGCGCCGGCGCGCTCCTGCTGCTGGCCGTCACGCAGGCGCTGCCGCGCATTGACGCGGCCGTCCGGCAGATCCGGCAAACCGCAGGACGACGCGCTGTGGCACTCACCACCTTCGCGTCGTTCGCCTCGATGTGGCTGATCCCCCGGCTGGAGCAGTTCCAGCGCGACAACCCCGACATCGACATCCGCATCGACGCCTCCGACCAGGTGCATGACCTTGAAACTTCAGATGTGGATATGGCCCTGCGCTACGGGCCGATGGCTGCCATGCCGCCGAGTGCCATTCGCATGTTCGGCGAGCAACTCACGCCGGTGGCCAGTCCGTGGCTGCTCAAGGGCGCACCGCTCAAAAAGCCCGGTGACCTGACCCAATTCACGCTGATCGAGGCCGGCGATGCGCATCACACGCACCTCGAATGGCTGACCTGGCGCCGCTGGTTCGACGAGCACAACCTGCCCAAGCTGCAACCCAAGCGCTGGCTTTACTTCAACTACGCCTACCAGATGGTGCAAGCCGCACTCACGGGCCAGGGGGTGGTGCTGGCGCGCCTGCCGATGATTGCCGAGTCGCTGGCCAACGGCGACCTGGTCGAGCCCTTGCCCCACCACCGCATGGATTCACCGATGGCGTACTGGCTCGTGGTGGGACCGCGCAGCAGCAGCCGGCCCGAGATCAAGGCGTTCATCGAATGGCTGCTGCTGCAGAGCAAGGCCACGCGCGAAACGATTGGGGAAGTGCCCGATCCGGACACGGTCGATCACATCGACTGATCAATCGCCCGCTCAGGAGATCGGCCAGACCACGCCGTTGTCGTTCAGGATCGCGTCCAGCGGCATGTCGTGCGGTTCGGGCTCGAAGTCGTCGATGAAGCCTTGCGTGAAGCCCAGCCCAACCGTGAACGGCCTGGGTTCCAGCGTGGCCAGTGTGCGATCGTAGAAGCCGCCGCCGTAGCCCAGCCGATACCCGCCTGTGCTGTACCCGACGCAGGGCACGAACAGCAACGTCGGCACGATGACTTCGGTGTCTTTTGGCTTCGGAATGCCGTAGGCATCCTCTTCCATGTAACAGCCCGGGAACCATGCGTGGAACTTCAAGGTCCCATGCAGCTTGTCGACGACCGGCAGGCCGATGCGGCGGGGCTGCGGCTCATCGAGCAGCTCGCCGTCTTCCTTCCATCGGTGCAACGCAGGCAAGGGATCGAACTCACCCTTGATCGGCCAGTACGCACCGATCACGATGTCGGGACGATTGACGAGCCAGATGCGCATGACGCGCTGCAGGAGATCGCAGCGTTCCATGCGGTCGGTCATGGCGAGGCGCTGTTCGAGCAGCGACTTGCGTAAAGCCCTTTTTTCCTGTGACTTGTCCATAATCGTCCAATGAGATTGCCAAGAATTCTGACACTGATCGCCATTACATTGGCGTGCACCGGCGCACAAGCCCAGGCCCGGGGTGACGACGTCATCCTCGAAATGAACCAGGCCTTCCAGAAACGCGACCGTGCGCGCCTGGCCCAGTTGCTACCCGCTGCCCGCGGACACGCACTCGAACCCTGGGCCGCCTACTGGGAACTGCGGGCCCGCCTGGACACCGCGACTGCGCAGGAGATCCAGGACTTCCACACGCGTTTCGCGGGCACCTACCAGGAAGACCGCCTGCGCAACGACTGGCTGCTGCTGCTGGGCCAGCGCCGCGACTGGACCACCTTCGCGGCTGAACACCCCAAGTTCCGCATGAACGATGACCGCGAGGTGCGCTGCTACGCGCTGCTGGTGCAACACCTGCGTGAAGGTGCTGCGGCACCCGCGACGCTGGCCGATGAAGTGCGCCGCAACTGGCTGGCCGCGCGCGACGCCGATGACGGCTGCACGCTAGCTGCATCGCGCATGATTGGCGAAGCCGGCAGCAGGCGGATGACCCTTGATGACGCCTGGCGCAAGGCGCGCCTGTCGGTCGAGAACAATCGCGCCAAGGCGGCAGCCGCTGCGGTTGAAATTGCATCGCCCGAATCGCTGGGACTGTTTAACGAGATGATGGCGAGTCCGTCGAAATTCCTCTCGACCAAGGTCACGGCGGTGCGCAAGGCACGCAAGGAATTGATCACGCTGGCGCTCATCCGCCTGGCAGCTTCTGACGCCGACGGCGCCGCGCGCCAGCTCGACAGCAAGTGGGGTCCGCAGCTGTCGCCCGAAGAGCGCAACTGGATCCTGGGCGTGATCGGCAAGCTGCAGGCGCAGCGTTTGTCGATGGATGCGATGGAGCACTTCTCCAATGTCTCGCGCGACAGCGACCTCACCGACGACATGCTGCAGTGGAAGGTGCGCGCGGCGCTGCGCGCTTCGCCCCGGCCCCAGTGGCCCGCGGTGCTGGGCGCTGTCAACAGCATGAGCGAGGAAGCACGGGCAGAGCCGACCTGGGCTTACTGGAAGGCGCGCGCACTGCTCGCGCAGGGCAGCGAAGCCAACCGCGCCGAGGCGCAGCGCATCTTGCAATCGATCGCATCGGTGCGCGGCTTTTATGAAATGCTGGCGCTCGAAGAGCTGGGACAAAAGATCAGCGTGCCCGCACGGCCCGCGCCGCTTGCACCAGAAGAGAAAGAGGCAGCTCGCCTGAACGCCAGCCTCAATCGCGCAGTGATGGCGATCAAGCTGGGCATCCGCCCCGAAGGTGTGCGCGAGTGGAACTACGCAACCAACCTGGCCAAGCCCGGCGGCATGGCCGAGCGCGAGCTGCTGGCTGCTGCGCAGTTCGCCTGCGAACGCGAGGTCTGGGACCGCTGCATCAACACCAGCGAGCGCACCCGCACCGAGTTCGACGTGGACCAGCGCTTTCCGATGCCGTTTCGCGATTCGGTGGTCAGGCGCGCCCGCGAGATCAACCTGGACCCCGCCTACGTCTATGGCCTGATCCGCCAGGAAAGCCGCTTCATCATGGATGCGCGATCGCATGTCGGCGCGTCGGGGCTGATGCAGGTGATGCCGGCGACAGCGCGCTGGACGGCCAGGCGCCTGGGCATGAATACGTTCACCATCGAGCAGCTCAACGAGCGCGAGACCAACATCGCGATCGGGACGGGCTATCTCAAGATCGTGCTCGATGATTTCGAGGGCTCGATGCCATTGGCCGCAGCGGCCTACAACGCAGGCCCTGGGCGGCCGCGCAACTGGCGCAACGGTCCGGTGCTCGAAGCAGCAATCTGGGCGGAGAACGTGCCTTTTAACGAGACACGCGACTACGTGAAGAAAGTCGTGTCCAACGCCACGCTCTATGCGGCGGTGCTGACAGGCCAGCCGCAGTCGCTGAAAGCGCGGCTGGGCACCATCGGCCCGCGCGATGCGGCGCGGGCCGAGCCCAATCGCGAAATTCCATGAGCTGGTGGGATCGTGTCTGGGCGACCGTGATTTCGGAGTTCTCGGATCTTCCTGATGCCGAGGATCTGACGCGGCTGGTGTTGCGCCTGAGCCTGGCTGCGATTCTGGGTGCGTTGCTGGGCTTCCAGCGCGAAACGTCCGGCAAGGCGGCAGGGCTTCGCACGCACATGCTGGTCGCGCTGGGCTCTGCGCTTTTCGTGCTGATGCCCATGCAGGCGGGCATGGAAATGGACTCGCTTTCGCGTGTGATGCAAGGCGTGATTGCCGGCGTCGGATTTCTCTGCGCCGGAACGATCATGAAGCGCGACGAAGACGACCGGGTGCATGGCCTCACGACGGCGGCGGGCCTGTGGATGACGTGTGCAATCGGCATTGCCGCCGGCGCGGGACGCGAAATGACGGCAGTGCTCAGCACCTTGCTGGCACTGTCGATCCTCCTGATGGAAAAGCCGATCCAGCGCGCGCTGGGCAGACGCGGACACAAGACCCCCGAACCGGCTGCCGATAGCTGAGCATCAATTCCGGCTTTTTTTGCATCAATGATCGGAAGGCACGCCGTTAGCATGCGAGCTTCCTGCAGGAGAAACCATGCTCAAGCTCTACGTCGGCAACAAGAACTATTCGTCCTGGTCCATGCGCCCCTGGGTGCTGCTCAAGCAGGCAGGCATCCCGTTCGAAGAGGTGATGGTCTATTTCGACTCTTTCGACCGCGACTCGGTCTTCAAGGAAACCATCAACGCAATCAGTCCTGCCGGACGCGTGCCGGTGCTGGTCGATGACGGGTTCGCGGTATGGGACACGCTGTCGATCGCAGAGTACGTGGCGGAGAAATTTCCGGAAAAAAATGTCTGGCCGAAAGATGCGAAGGCACGAGCCCGGGCTCGCAGCGTGTGCGCGGAGATGCATTCGGGCTTCTCGGCGCTACGCGGCAAATGCCCGATGAACATCGAGGCGCAATTGCCGCAGATCGGCGCGCTGGTGTGGCGCGACCACGCCGATTTGCGAAACGACGTACAGCGCATCGTGACCATGTGGTCCGGTCTTCTTGAAGCGTCCAAAGGCCCGATGCTGTTTGGCGAGTTCTCCAACGCCGATGCGTACTTCGCGCCGGTGTGCATGCGCATCAAGAACTACGCATTGCCCGTGCCCGGCCACATCACGGACTATGTCCGCAGGGTCTGCGCATTGCCGGGCGTGAAGGCGTGGATGGACGATGCCCTGGCTGAAAAGAAGTTCGTCGATTTCGACGAACCGTATCGCACGGCGCGCTGACGGCAAACGCAAGGCAAAGCAAGACATGGCACTACACTGCCGACCATGAAAATCTACAGGGTCGGCGGCGCCGTCCGGGATGCCCTGCTGGGCTTGCCGGTGAGTGACCACGACTGGGTGGTCGTCGGTGCTTCGCCGCAGGAAATGATCTCGCTGGGCTACCTGCCCGTGGGCAAGGACTTCCCGGTCTTTCTTCACCCGCAAACGCGCGAAGAGTACGCACTCGCGCGCACCGAACGCAAGACGGCGCGCGGCTATCACGGCTTTGCCTTTCACGCGGAACCCGATGTGACGGTCGAGCAGGACCTGGGTCGGCGCGACCTCACGGTCAACGCGATTGCGCAGGATGAATCGGGCACGCTGATCGACCCGTACGACGGACAGGCAGACGTGAGGCGCCGCGTGTTTCGCCACGTCACCGAAGCCTTTCGCGAAGACCCGGTTCGCATCCTTCGCGTGGCTCGCCTGTCTGCGCGATTTGCGGACTTCACCATTGCACCCGAGACGATGACCCTGATGCGCGAGATGGTGCAGGCCGGCGAGGTCGATGCCCTCGTGCCCGAACGCGTGTGGCAGGAAATGGCGCGCGGCCTGATGGAGGCAACTCCGTCGCGCATGTTCGAGACGCTGCGCGCCTGCGGCGCACTCGTGCGGCTGCTGCCCGAAGTCGATTGCCTATGGGGCGTGCCGCAGCGCGCCGAATACCACCCTGAAGTCGATACCGGTGTTCACCTCATGATGGTGCTGGACATGAGCGCGCGCCTTGCCGCCTCATTGCCGGTGCGCTTTGCCTGCCTCACCCACGACCTGGGCAAGGGCACCACGCCCGCAGACGTTCTGCCCAAGCACATCGGCCACGAGATCCGCAGTGCGAAGCTGCTCAAAGGCGTATGCGAACGCCTGCGCGTGCCGGTCGAGTGCCGCGAACTGGCCGATGTGGTCGCGCGCGAGCACGGCAACATTCATCGCAGCGGCGAATTCAATGCGGCTGCCATCGTGCGGCTGCTCGAGCGCTGCGACGCGTTTCGCAAGCCCCTGCGGTTCGAGGCGATCTTGCTGGCCTGCGAATGCGATGCGCGTGGGCGAGGCGGTCTCTCGGAGTCGCCCTACCCCCAGCGCAAGCGACTGATGGCCGCATTGGCTGCGGCGCAATCGGTACAGACGCACGAGGTCGCAGCGCAAGCGCAACTGCTCGGGCGCAAGGGACCGCAGGTAGGCGAGATGATCCAGAAGGCGCGGATTGCGGCCGTTGCCACTGCGCCTGAAATTCAGACCAGCAGCGCCAGCGCCGCGTAATCGCCGACGCGATCGGACAGCCCCGCCGCCACCAGTTCACATCCGTCGGTGAGCGCGGGCAACTTGCCGCGCACCTGTGACTGCAACCGCGGCAACAGGTAGTCGATGTTGTTGTTGAACACGCTTCCACCCAGACTGATCCGCTGCAGGTCGAGCGTGACGGTGAGGTTGTAGAGCGCGCGGCCGAGCACACGGCACAAATCATCGACGATGACCTGCGATGGCACGTCGCCTGACTGCGCCTTTCCCAGCAGCGTGGCCGCGTCCTGGCTGAAGCGGCGCTCAATCGCACTGCCCGCGACGAGCGCCTCCACGTCGCCGATATTGCCGCAGCCGCAAAGTGCGTCGTCGTTGTCCGAGACGAACATGTGACCCGCATGGCCTGCATTGCCGTTCTTGCCGCGCAGCACATGGCCGTCGACGCACAGGCCCATGCCGATGCCCGTGCTCCAGGTGACATAGGCGCAGTGATCGAAGCCCTGCAATGCGCCCCAGCGCCGCTCGGCTTCCAGCGCGCCTATGCAGTCGTTCTCGACCCGCAGATCGTCGAATCGCTTGCGAAGGGGCGCTTCAAGCAGCGCGGTCTCCCAAGTGTTGGGCAAGCCGCGCTCGGGCCCGCGCAATCCGCCGCAGATGTTGGGCGCGGCAAGCTCCAGCAAGCCATCTCGCAGGACGAAGGGACCGCATGACGCCACCCCTGCCTGCCTGACCTCATGGGCCGGCACGCCCATCTCCGCGCAAGCCTCATCGACCATGCGAAGCACCTGCATGGCAAGGGCATCGTTGTTGCCGGTCTTGGCTGTCGGTTCACTGCGCCTGGCATGCAGTTCCAGGCCGTCGCCGCGGTTGAGGCTCACGGCGACCTTGGTGCCTCCGATATCGATGCAGGCCCTCATCAGAATGCCTTGGAGATGAAGCCCGCCACCAGACTGAGCAGGATGGTGGTCGTGAGCGGAATGAACCAGTCGCGCCCGAACAGCTTGAACCGGAAGTCACCGGGCAACTTGCCAAACCCCATGCGCTGCAGCAACGGGCTGAACCAGTTGATGAGCATCAATGCCAGGAAAATGACGATGATCCAGCGAATCATCTGGCGAGTTTACGGGTGGATCACAGCGTGTGGGTGCGATCGCCTTCGCGAAAGCCGAGCGCGTCCCAAAACTCGCCGCGATGAAAACCGATGACCTTGAACAACTCGCCCATTTCATGCTCGGTGATGAGACGCTGCCCCGCGATACGCTCTGCCAGCGGTGCTTGCGCCAGCAGGGGCACGATGCCGCAATTGATGAGAAAACGCGCCTGCGTCGTGTAGCCCAGCGTCTGCAGGCCCGACTCGCCAGCAGCGACTGCGAGCTCGGTGAAGTTGACATGCGCCGTGATGTCTTTCAGGCCGAGTTCAAGCAGCGGATTGGCATCGGCCATGTGAGCCTTGTGGCACATCAACGTGCCCATGTGGCGCTGCGGATGGTAGTACTCGCGCTCGGAAAATCCGTAGTCGATGAAGAACGCCGCGCCTTGCACCAGGCGGTCACCCAGGGTGCGGATGAATGCGTCAGCCTGCGGGTGGATTTCAGTGAGGTAGTCATGCTCGCCTTCGATTTCTGTCGGTGGTCGCAGCGTGGTGGGCCTATCCATGAACTGGAGCGCGCCTTCTACAAGCCCTACACCCCGCTCGAACCATTGCCCTGCCGCCCGCGCGAGCAGCTTCACCGGCATCGCATCGAGCACTTCGTTGCCGACGACGATTGCCTCCATTCGTTCGGGCAACTCGCTGACCCAGCGCACCTTGGCGCCGAACGCGACGAGCCTGGCCCGCTGGCGATCCCGCAGCGAAGATGACAACTCGACGATGGTGTACCGGGTGACCTTGTCGCCAAGCGCCTCCAGCAATTGCACCGCCAGCGCCCCCGAACCTGCGCCGAACTCCCAGACTTCGCGGGTGCCGGTCGCCTGCATCGCGTCCAGGACTTGCGCCGCCAATGCTTGCCCGAACAGCGGACTCATCTCGGGCGCGGTCACAAAGTCGCTGCCCGATGCCGGCATCGCGCCGAACTTGCGGGAGTCGTTGGCGTAATAGCCCAGGCCCGGTGCGTAGAGCGCGAGTGCCATGAAGCGGTCGAAGGGCAACCACCCGCCGGCTCGGCCGATTGCGGTTTCCACCAGGGCCCCCAGGGCGGTCGTTAAACTGTTTGCTTGCGAAGTCACCCAACGATTGTCCCCGAATGAGCGAACCCCTTGCGCCCCGAACCGTGCTCGTGACCGGCTCTGCCAGACGGCTGGGCCGCGAAGTCGTGCTGGCGCTGGCGGCTGCAGGTTGGCGGGTCGCGGTTCACCACCGCGGATCGCCCGATGAGGCACAAGCCACCGTCACCGATGCGCGTCGCCATTCGGCAGATGACGCCCACATCGAAGCCTTCCGGGCCGACCTTGACGATGAAGTGCAGGCCCGCAACCTGGTGCCGCAGGTGGTTGCACATTTCGGCTCGCTCGATGCGGTGGTGAACAACGCGTCGATGTTCGAGCACGACGGGTTCGCAAGCTTCAGCTATGACGCGCTCGCTGCCCACATGCGCAGCAACGCCGGTGCGCCGGTCGTGCTCGCCCAGGCGCTGCACGAGCATGTCATGGCGCGAAAGGGAGCAGCCGGCGCGTCCGTGGTGGTCAACATGCTCGACCAGAAGCTTTGGAACCAGAACCCCGACTTCGTGAGCTACACACTGTCCAAGGCCGCGCTGGAGGCGGCCAACACGATGCTTGCCATCGCGCTGGCACCCCATGTGCGCGTGGTGGGCGTCGCACCGGGGCTGACGATCACCAGCCACATGCTCTCGCAGGAAAAATTCGAGGCACTGCACAAGCTGTCGCCGCTGGGCAAGTCTTCGACTGTGGCCGATGTGGTCGCCACGGTGAAGTTCGCGCTGGAAACCTCGTCTGTCACCGGCACGACACTGCTGGTCGACGGCGGCCAGCACCTCATGAAATTTGAACGTGATTTTTCGCTCATGTGAGCTGATGAAAGCAAACGCCCCACCATGAACCAGGCTGGCTCACAGACTCTCGCCCTCACCGGCCTGTGCTTCGACGCAGCGCTGGGCATTCTCGACCACGAGAAGACCGCACCGCAGCCGATCCGTGTCGATGCCGAACTCAACCTCGGACCGCAACCGCTGCTGCCGCGCGATGACGACATCAGCCATGTGCTTGACTATCGCAAGGTGCGCAAGATCATCATCGACGAATGCACCGCCGAGCACGTGAACCTGCTCGAAAGCCTGATTGGCAAGCTGGCGCATCGGCTGATGCAGTTGCCGGGTGTTGTCGGTGTGCGCGTGAAGATCGCCAAGCTGGAAATATTCGACGACTGCGAAGTCGCCATCCGCGTCGAATCGGGGCTTTGGTGAGCGCCTAGAAGCCGCTCTCGCGAATCAGGACTGACGCGGCGTGATCGAACACGCCATGCAGAAGGGACTGCGGCGATCCGGAAATCGAAGCGGTACACAGCGCCATCTGCTGGCGCGGTGGCGCCTCTTCCAGCGCAATACGAACGCGGTACAGGCCGTCGCGCACGACGCGCTCGCCGTTGCGCTCATCAGTGCGCGGCAGCGTGACAATGGGTCCGCCAGAGGTCGCGTCCAACATGGAATACGCAAGTGAGGCGGTGCGCGATGTGTCGACCTGAAGCACCTTGCCATTGATCGCGCGAAGGCCCACGTACACCTTGGCCCTGTCGCCGGGCCGGATGCGCGCCACGTCTTCCTCAGCCACAAAAATTTCCGCGTTCCACTGGCTGGTGTCAATCAGCACTGCCAGCGGCTGGCGATGCTGCACCCACACGCCCAACTTCACCTGCGGGTCGATGTCGGCCAGCTTGCCGGCGAACGGGGCGACCAGTTGCATGCGCGATTGCTCGCTGCTGAACACGCTGGCTTCGGCCAGGAAGCGCTCACGTTCCGATTCGAGGATGGCGCGGCGCTCTTCGCCGTCCTTCACGCCTGCCAGGCCCAGCAGTTCCTGTGCGCGCGCATCGGCCGAGGCCTGCGCCCGATTCACGCCGCTGCGCAGGTCCGGCGCGGCCAGCGCAAACAGCAAATCGCCTTCGGCGACCTGCGTGCGTGCGGGCATGGACTTGACCTGGCCGGCCTTGGGTGAAAACACCAGATGCTGCCGCACCGCGCGCACGACGCCCGTGCCCTGCACCGCGGTATGCCACGGAAGCAGCAGCACCAGCAGAACGATCAGCGCTGCGAGTCCGGCCATCCACTTGCGCCTCGCGGTCACGCTTTCGCGCTGCACCCACCACGCCTTCAGTTCCAGGTAGATCGGACGGGCAATGAACCACCCCAGTTCGACCGCCATCAACGCGATGCCCAGCAGCTTGAAGAAGTAAAGGTAGACGAGGACCGCGATTCCGAGGAAGACGACGAACCGATAGGCCCAGGTGACCAAGGCAAATGCGATCAACCATCGACGCTGCGGCGCGGCAAGCGCCTCCGGCCACGGCGTTGCCAGGCCGAGCACCATGCGCCTAAGCCAGGCACGCGCGAAGTTACCGGCGCGCTCATGCAGATTCGGAAAGTTCAGCAGGTCGCAAAGAATGAAGTAACCATCGAACCGCATGAAAGGACTGGCGTTGATCGCGAGCGTCAGTACCCAGGAAGTCGTCGCCAGGAAGAACAGCGCCGTGCGAAGCGAACCATCGGGGGCCAGGCTCCAGAGCAGCGTCGCGAATCCCGCCAGAGCGAGCTCCGTCAAGATGCCCGCGCTGGCAATGGCCAGGCGCTGACGTGGGTTACTCAGTTTCCAGCTCTCGCTCGTGTCGGTGTAGAGCATCGGAAACATCACCACCATCGCCACGCCCATGTGCGCCACCCGCACGCCATAGCGTGTCGCGGTCAGGGCGTGCCCGAGTTCGTGCAACGTCTTGGCAAAGATGACCGCGAGCGTGAAGCCGAGTGCGCCGTGCCAGGTCAGGTGATCGACAAAGCTGCTTGCGAACGTGTCCCACTGGTGGAGCACGAGCGCCAGGCCCACCACGCTCGCCATCACGACCGCCATGACCATTGCAGACGAGAACAGCCAGCGAAGGTGCGGCAGCAGGCGTGCCAGCATGTCCTGGGGCCGCACCAGCGGGATGCGTACGAAGAGGTAGTTGTGCAGCAGCCACTGGCCGAAGCCTTTGACTTCTGCCTTCGCCCGCTCGCGCATCTGATCGACATCAGCAGCACCCGTGCCCTGCAAGAGGCCGTGCTGGCGCAGGAACATTTCGAGCGACTCGACATCGTCGGGCTGGACCTGCAACGTGGTTTCGCTCGATACCGATTGCGCGATTGCCGATGCGCTGCCTTCGTCCCAACGCGCCAGTATCTCGAAGTCCATCCATCCGATGCGAAAGAAGCGATTGGCGACGGGGTCCTGGATCATCCAGGCAGGTGAGCCATCGCGATTCTCGTCAGCGGGCAGCAACCGCAATTCTTCACGCAGCCGTCCAAATGCAGGACGCGCGATCAGTTGCTGCAGATTTACAGCCCGGTCCACTCGCGCACGGCAGCGATCGGTCGCCGCAAGAGGTAATACCCAAGCACCGTCCACTCGCCTGACACGCGCGCCGTGCCGCGAAGGCCGATGCGCGCGTGAGGGGTCGCCTGCTCGAAGCGGCCCCGCACCCGGTAAGACGACACGTTGGCCGGACTTTGCACCGGCTGGTAGCTTGTTTCCAGCAGCGTGGCCGACATGGGATTGAGCGGCTGGGTATGCAGAAAGAGGCGCATGGGCGCCCCGGGGTCGAGATTGATGGCATCGGCCACCGGCAACCACGCGAGCACCCCCGCATCGCGCGGATCGGCCAGTTGCATGATGCGTTCACCCGTTTGCACGGGGCGTCCGATCCAGTCGTTCGCATCGCCGAAGATCACGACGCCGTCGGCGGGCGCGCGTACGGTCACCCGTTCGAGCGTGCCGTCGATCAGCTCCAGTTCTGCTTCTTTTTCCTTGACGCGGCCATGCGCTGCGGCAAGGTCGCCCCGGCTCTTGGTGTCGTCAAACGCGCGTTGCTGCGCCAGCAGCGCATCGGCTCGGGCGGTCTGCAGGGCACGCGTCGCCACGGCTCGACGGCTTTCCAGTCCACGGTCATCGAGCGAGAACAGCCTGTCGCCGGCCTTGACCGAAGAGTTGGGCTGCACATGGAATGCGCCCACCACGCCATCTTGTGGCGAAGCAATCGCGACCGCGGACAGCGCAACCACTTCAGCGGGCGCAATTGCAGACAAACGCACGGGGATCAGCATGGCAAGCACAGCGATGGCCGCGATGGCGACCACCGAGCGCCGGCTGGTCACCCGTTTCACAAAGGATTTCCACGGTGCACGCGTGCGGGTGAGCGACTGTATGCAGTAGCCATAGGTTTCGTGGATGCGTTCGAAAAGGCCCAGGTCGCTCTCGCGCCAGGTATCGTCCCGTGCGTATATCGCCAGGCCGACGCGCGTGGAATCGTTGCCGTACAGATTGCAAACGAGCAGATGCTCAGGCAACCACTCCTGCCACCCGTCAACCAGCTCGGCTGGCGCTGCGGCGATCTCCATCAATTGAACGGCGGGTTTGTCGGCGATCGCGTTGGCCAGCTGTGTGATCCACACCGCATACGGTGTGTCGTCAGAGACGCTCACAAGGCCCGATGCATTGGCCAGCGCGAGCTTACCCAGCGCCGATACAGTAAAGAACGCGGCCTGCCTGTAGGGTGCAAGAACGCTCGTCTCGTTGACGATGGTGAAGCCAAGCGCCTGCGGCGTCAGGGCGCCGAACGCGCGCTTTTCCAGGTGGAGAAGGTCGCCAAGCGCAGGCACGCTGGCGCGCATGATCGCGCCACCGGTCATGTCAGCGCAGCGTGCTCAGCTGAGCCACGCCGCTCATGCCGGGGAGCAAGTCCGGGTAGGCCTGAGCGAGGACCGCTTCGATCTCGACCGTCTGGCTCACGGGATCGACACGGCTGTTGACGGCGTTCACGCGGGCCTCATAGGTTTTGCCCGTTTCGTCGATGGAAACACGCAGTGGCGCACCTTTCTGAACGCTCGCGAGCATCTTCGAAGGCAGGTTGAGTTTCAGGCGCAGGGGGCCGCTCTTGACCAGGTCTACCAGTGCGAGCCCCGGCGTCACGCTCATGTGGTTCTTGATATGGACCTTGGCCACACGGCCGGCCCAGGGCGCCTTGATCGTGCACTGACCGATCAGGGCTTCGTTCAGCTGGATCTGTCCCCGCGCCTTGTTCACGGCCGCGGATGCCAGTGCGACTTCAACCGCGCTGGCCTGCTCGAGGCCCTGCATGCGGACCTTGGCATCCATCGTTTCCTGCGCGGCGGTCAGTTCGGCTTGCGACATCTTCAGGCGTGCCTGGTGCTCTTCGCAGTCGAACGCGACGAGCGGCTGGCCCGCTGCAAACGGAACTCCGATGCTCGCGTTCAATTTGATGATGCGTGCGGTGGTCGGACTGGACAAGGTCGTTTCGAAATTGGCCACCAGCAACACACGCACCTGCTCGCTTCTCGCCGCACCCATTGCAGCGGTTGCAGCCGCTGCAGGTGGATCGTCCTGCGCTGCCCTGCCCTGCGCGGACTTGGGTTGCGCAGTCGCCGCAGCGGTGCACGCCATCAGCAGGCACAGGCAAAGGCGGGAAGCCACGGTGCGTGAAATCATGATCTTTCTTCTTTCAGGTGGGGCGCGTAGGCCCGTACGACTACGGCTTTTGTTGCGCGGCCGGCTCCATGGGGTCAACCCAGGTGCGCAAACGTTGCAGGTTGGATGTCATGGCAGCTGCGAGGGCTGCCTCGTAAGTGGCTTGACGTGAACTGGCAGGCAGGGTGACGTTATGTGTCGCCTCGCCGCGCACCTTGCCGGTGGTGTCGGTTGCCACGATGGCCCAGCTCACTTTTTCAAGGTCGCCGCTTTCGGTGCGCGAGAGCGTGAAGGTGAGCGGCATGCCCTTGTCATTCACTTCGATTTCATTGCGTTCGAGGAACTGCTTGACCTGAGCCGTCATTCGGACCTTGCCAACAGCATCGCCAACACCGGCCACAGTGACCGACACCATCGGCGCCTGAACGAAGAGATTGGAAGTCAGGGGCAGCGCGTCGGCCTCGACCGCCTTGATGTGGGCACGCACCCGCTCGGTCAAGGCAGCAAGGTCATCGCCCTCGAAGTTATCGGGCAGCGCATCGATACCTACCGAGCTGTACATGCGCGAGAACGCAACTTGCGCGGCGCCGTAGGCACTCATGCGCTGGTAGGCACCCAGCACGGCGCGCGCCTGCGTGCGCACGGCTTCGAGTTCACTGTCCAGGCGCGAGCTGACTGCGGCGCGGGTGTAGTCGGCCATGCGTTTGTCGACCTGCGCCGCGCTGTCCGCCAGGCGGTAGTCTTCGAGCGCAAGGCGGTAGCGCTCGGCGCTGATGCGTACCTGCGTCATGACGGCCATCGACAGGGCCATGCGGCGTGTCTGGTCGACGACTTCCTGTTGCTCCTTGCTGCGCTGGATGGCGGGAATCGAGAACAGCTTCATGAGGTTCCACGACAGGCGAATGCCGCCCTGGCTCCAGCTGTTGTTGTAGAGCAGGTTGTTGGTGTCGCGCTGGCTGCCGAAGTCCAGGCCCAGGTTGGGGAACACGCTGAGCATCTGCTTGCGCGCCTCGTCGCCAGTGATTCGCTTGCGGTAGTCTTCTTCGCGCAGCTCAGGGCGCTGCAGCAACGCCATCTCTTCAAGTTTGCGAATGTCCCGTGGCGCCGGCGGCAGCTTGCCTTGCGGCGAATCTGCCAGCGTGAAGTTCACGCCGGGCTCGACATTCATGAGCGCTGCCAGTTCGATCTTTGCGAACTCCAGATCCTGCCGGCGCTGGTTGAGCAACGTGATTGCATCGAGCAATGCGCGCTGGTAGGTCAGCGCCTGCACTGGGCTGATGAGTCGCTGCGTCTCGGCTTCGCGCGAGCGTCCCAACGCTGTGGTGGCGCGCTGCACGATGGCATCGGATTCAGCCAGCAGGCGCTGCGCACCGAGTGCACGCCAGTAGGAAATGCGCACGTCCTGGATCATGCTTTGCACGACCTTGCGGCGGCGCTCTTCGGCGATGAGGTACTGGTCGCCCTGCTGGCGGGCACGGTAATACGACACACCGAAGTCGAGCGCGTTCCACGAAAACTCGGCGCCACTGAGCGAATGGCGGCGCTCTTCAGACGTGGACGGGCGCAGCGACTGGATGCGGTCTTCAATGCCGATGCTGGTGCCGCCCGAGTCGTTGTTGCGCGTGCGGTAGCCGGCCGATGCGACCAGGCTGGGCAACATGTCGTTCATGGCCTGGTCAGCAACGCCCAGGGCGAGCGCCGACTCCATCTTCTTCAGGCGATAGTCCAGGTTGTACTTGAGCGTGCGCGCTGCCGCTTCTTCGAACGTGAGCGGACCGGAGATAGGCGCCTGGTTGACATGCATCTTCGACACATCGTCCTTGACGCGAGCAGTGACCTCATCTGGCGTTGCAAGCTTGGGCGTGACCGAGCAGGCACTCAGCACGACGAGCATTGACGCCATGGACGCGGCGATGGCCGTGCGAACGATGCGCGGGGATGCGGAGCAGGAATGGTTACGGTTCATTTGGTACCTGTAAAACCCCGAATTCGGGTTTGATCCACTTTGACAAAGATAAGAGTTGCGCCGCGAGGGCGCATCGGCCGGGGGACCTAAGACGAACGGCTTGGCAGTTGCTGTCTCAGGAGACTTCAGAAGGTTTCAGGAGTGTTCGGGCTCCATCGGCTACCTCGGGCCCGAGGGCCGCGCTGGTGCCGTGCGTTGATCGCGCTGGGTGGCGCGCTCGCCCGCTGTCCGAAGCGCATCACTTCCGCGCCGCAACTGCGATGTAAAACTTGCCGCTGCGCGCGGAGCTGTTGCGGGAGGCTTGACACCCTCAGCAGGCGCTGGTGCCTGGGTTGTAGCGGCCTCGGGCTTCGCGTCTGCGACGGACTTTTCGCCGGCACTTGATGCGATCTCCTGCTGCAACGGCGAGACGAATTCAGTCCGTGGAGCAGACAGTCCGAATGCATCGAACAGCGAGCTTCCCGACTCGGGGGCGCTGGCCATGTCGATTCCCAGGACGCGCATCTCTGCATCAAGTTGCGAAGCGCGTACGACAGGCTCGATGTAGGTCAGGTTCTCCCAGGACGTCACCTGGGCGTCCACGGTTGCGCGACTTGACCTGACCTCGGTGTACATGAGCTGGGTCTCAGCCACTGGCGCGGGCGGCGGCGACCCCTCGCCACCGGGCTTCACCTCGACCGTCACGGTCGCGGTTTCAGTCACGCCACCAGAGCTGACGGTGTAGCTGAAGGAATCGATTCCGCTGTAGCCGAGGTCCGGCTGGTAGCTCACCGTACCGTCCGCCGCGACGACCAGCTGCCCGTGCGAGGGGTTGGTATGGGCCGTCACGGTGCGGCCTGTGTCCTCGAACGAGTCAGCCTGTGCGCCACCGTCGCCGGTGAGTACGTTGAAGGTCAGTGCCTGGCCCGCGACCGTGCTCATGGTGTCGCCTGCGATGTCGGCCACTGCGTCAATCGTGATCGCGACCGCGTCGGCATCGGTGGCTGCACCATCGGTGGTCGAAACATTCAACGTGTCGGCGCCGTTGTAATCGGGTCGGGACGAATAACGCAGCGTTGCGAGCTTGTCGTTGATCTGGGCTGCGGTGCCGGTGATTTCCAGGGACCCGGTGCCATTGCCGGAAACACCCGCCAGCGCGGTGCTGCCACCTTCCACGGTGAGTGTGCCGTGCGCAACGGACAGCGTGCTGGTCAGCACGTCGCCATCGATGTCGGAGACGCTGATGTTGGAAATCACGAGCGAAGTGTCTTCGGTCGCGCTCAGTGACCCAGGCACGACTTGCATCGGCGCATGGTTCTGCGGCAGCGCCGGGGCCACAGTGATCGTGACGGCGGCAGTCTCGGTCACGCCGCCGGATGTCACGGTGTAGGTCAAGGTGACATCGCCGCTGAACCCTGCAGCTGGCGTGAAGCGCATAGCGCCGTCGCCATTGCCATTCAGGTTGCTGACCAGCGTACCGGCATCGGGGTTGCTGAGCTGGGTCACGTAGGCGACCGTTCTCCCCGCATCCTCAAAACTGTCAGCCACCGGATTGGCTGCAAACACATTGAAGGTGACGGGCGTAGACGCTGTCGTGTGGATCGCGTCTGGCGCGATGTCTTGTACCGCCTCCACGAGCAGAGCGAGCGTGCTCGAGGTGGTTGCGATGCCGTCGGTCGTGCTGACCGTCAGCGTGTCAGCCCCGTTGTAATCGGCGGTATTGGTATAGACCAGGTTGGCCAGTCGCGCATTGACGGAGGCGACACTGCCGCTGATCACCAGCGTGTTGGTACCGTTGCCTGAGGCGTCCTGACGATTGGCGCCCAGGCTCACGGTTCCGTGGAGCACGCTTACCGTTGTGGTGACGTTGGTGCTGTTGACATCGCCTACGCTGATCGTGGTGATGGCAAGTGGCGTGTCTTCCAGCGCTGTCAGCGAGGCCGGCACGTTCTGCGTCGGCGCTTCGTTAGGGGCTGGGTTGACGGTGACAGCCACCATGGCAGTTTCGGTCACGCCGCCGGAGGTGACAGTGTAGGTAAAGCCACCCTGGCCGCTGAAGCCCGGTGCAGGTGTGAATGTGATGTTGCCGGCCACCAGACTCACGGAGCCGTTGAGGGCGCCGCCCACTGCAGTCACGACTGGCGAGCCTTCGAAGCTGTCGGTGGCCAGCAGGCTGATCGCTGCGACCGTCAGGGCCGTGTCTTCATCGGTCATGAGCGTGTCGTCTGCGATATCCACGACCGGCGTCACGGTCAACGTGATCAGTTGCGTGCTGGTATTGCCGGCGTCATCGGTGATCGTCACGGTGAAGCTGTCGACTCCGTTGTAGTCCGCGTTGGGCGTATAGCTCCATCCGCCTGTTGCAGCATTGATGCTAGCGACGCCGTTGGACGCCGCCGTCGCCACGGCATAGACCGTGCCGTCGGCGAGGCCATCTGCATCGACGGCCACCAGCGTGTGGGTGATGGCGCCGCCGTCTTCGAAATTGGTGCCGCTTGTCCCTGCAGTGATTACCGTAGGATCGTCCACTGCTTTGACGGTGACCGTGACTGTCGCAGTTTCGGTGACACCGCCGGAAGTGACGGTGTAGGTGAAACTGCCCTGGCCATTGAAACCGGGTGCGGGTGTGAACGTGATGTTGCCGGCCACCAGGCTCACCGAGCCGTTGACGGCGCTGCCCACTGCAGTCACCACTGGCGAGCCTTCGAAACTGTCGTTGGCCAACAGGCTGGTCGCTGCTACCGTCACGGCCGTGTCTTCATCGGTCATGAGCGTGTCGTCTGCGATATCCACGACCGGCGTCACGGTCAACGAGATCAGTTGAGTGCTCGTATTGCCGGCGTCGTCCGTGATCGTCACGGTGAAGCTGTCGACTCCGTTGTAGTCCGCGTTGGGCGTGTAGCTCCATGCGCCTGTTGCCGCGTCGATGCTCGCAACACCGTTGGCCGCCGCCGTCTTCACGGCGTAGACCGTGCCGTCGCTGAGGCCATCCGCATCGGTGGCGATCAACACGTTGGCAATAGCCCCGCCGTCTTCGGCATGGCTGCCGCTCGTGCCGGCGATGACCACGGTCGGATCATTGACCGCATTGACGTTGACCGTCACCTTTGCTGTTTCAGTCACGCCACCAGAAGTCACCGTGTAGGTGAAGCTGCCCTGACCATTGAAGCCGGATGCAGGCGTGAAGGTGATGTTGCCAGCCACCAGGCCGACGGAGCCGTTGACGGCGCTGCCCACTGCAGTCACGACCGGCGAGCCTTCGAAACTGTCGTTGGCCAACAGGCGGGTCGCCGCCACCGTCACCGCCGCGTCTTCCTGGGTCGTCAGTGTGTCGTTGAAGGCATCCTTCACTGCACTCACAGCGATGGCAACGGTATCTGTCGCCCGGTTGGTGCCGTCCGTTGTCGTGATGCGCAATGTATCGGCACCGTTGTAGTCAGGCGTGTTGGCGTACACCAGATTCGCGAGGCGCGCATTGACTGAGGCGACGCTACCGCTGAGCACCAGGAAACTGGTGCCGCTGCCCGTGACGCCCGAACCATTGGCACCCACACTGACCGTACCGTGGAGCACGCGCACGGTGGTTTGAACCGTCGCACTGTCGGCGTCGGCCACACTGATCGTGCTGACTGCGAGTGGCGTGTCTTCAGGCGTCGTGAGCGTGTCAGGAACCTCCTGTGTCGGCGCAACCGTCTGTCCCGTCGCGACGTTGATGGTCACTGTCGCCGTCTCGCTGACACCGCCATGTGCTGCGGCAGAAGTGACGGTGTAGGTGAAGGAAACCGGCCCACTGAAACCCGCATTGGGCGTGAAACGCATGGTGCCGTCGCCATTGCCATTCACATCGGTGTTGAGCGTGCCTGCAGCAACGCTCAGGCCAGAGACCGAAGTGATGGCACGCCCAGCGTCTTCAAAGCTGTCAGCCGTCGGGTTGGCAGCAAACACATTGAAGGTCACCGGCGTGGCCGACGCCGTGTTGATCGTGTCGCCCTGGATATCCTTGAACGCCGTGACGGTGATGGCTACCGCGTCGGTCACAGTATCGGCGCCATCAGTGGTACTCACGCTGAGCGTGTCGCCACCGTTGTAGTCCGCAGCATTGGTGTAGGTCAGGCTCGCGAGGCGGCCGTTGACCTGCGTCAAGGTGCCCGAGATCGTGAGCGAGGCCGTACCGTTGTTCGAGACCAGGCCACCACTACCGCCGACACTGACAGTGCCATGCAGGACGTTGAGCGTCGTGGTGACGTTGTTGCCGTCGGTGTCACCAACACTGATCGTGGAGATGGAAAGCGGCGTGTCTTCGACCGCTGTCAGCGGGCCTGGAACTGTCTGCGTCGGCGCAACATTCGGTGCGTCGCTCACCGTGAGCGTCACCAGCGCCTCTTCAGTCACGCCACCGGAAGTCACCGTGTAGCTGAAAGTCACCTGGCCGCTGAACATTGCACCGGGCGTGAAGCGCATCGCGCCGTCGCCATTGCCATTCACGTTCCAGTCGAGCGTACCGGCGGCGGGATTACTGAGCGCCGTCACCGAGGTGACCCTGCGTCCCGCCGCGTCCTCGAAGCTGTCCGCCGCAGTCGGATTGGCGGAGAACACATTGAAATTCACCGGCGTGTCCATTGGCGTGCCAACGGTGTCGCTGAAGGCATCCTGCACCGCCGTCACTGTGATTGCGACCGTGTCGGTGACCGCATCCACGCTATCGGTGGTCCTCACCGTGAGCGTGTCTGCACCGTTGTAGTCGGGCGTGTTGGCATAGACCAGGGTGGAAAGCTGCGCATTGACCTGCGCCAACGTGCCGGAAATCGTGAGCGACGCCGTGCCGCTGTTCGATACGGTTCCACCGACGCCGGTGACGCTCACCGTGCCATGCAGCACGCTCACCGTGGTTGATACGCTCGCATGGCTGGTGTCATCGACGCCGATCCCACTGACAGCGAGCGGCGTGTCTTCGGCCGTCGACAGCGGGGCCGGCACGATCTGCGTCGGGGGGGTATTCACGATGAATGTCACCGTGGCCGTTTCAGTCAGTCCGGCAATCTGCTCGAATTCGGTGCCTCGCAGGTAGCCGGACTTGACCTGGTAGGTGAAGCTGGTGGTGCCGACGAATCCAGGATCGGGCGTGAACGTGTATTCGCCCGGCGCAGCGCCCGCCGTCAGCGTACCGTTGGCAGGCGATGTGACATCAATGATCTGCGCCTGCGGATCTTCGAACGAATCAGCAGTGGCTCCGCCGTCGCCGGTGAGGAAATTGAAGGTCCGCGACTCACCCGGCAGAAGGTGGATGGTGTCATTGGTCGCATCGCTGACAGGACGCACCTCGATATTGATCAGCGCAATCGCCTGCAATGGGCTGCCCGAGTTCTCGCCCTCAGGCAGCGCCGAGATCCTCAGGACCACATCACCGTAATAGTCCGGCGGCGGAGTAAAAACCAGACTGGCCAATGCGGCCTGCATCTGCGCTTCGGTACCGCTGATGTAGCCCAGCACATTGAGCGTATTGGTCGAAAGCCCGTCGCCGTTCTGGTCGATCAGATCAAAACTGAGCTGGAGATTTCCGTGGGCAACGCCGTCGGTCACGCTGATTGCGTTGGCCAGGTCAAATGCAAACGACGAGTCTTCATCCATGGCCACGCTCGCAGGCCCATCCAGAACAATGCGCTGAACCACGATGTTCACCGAGTCAGTGACTTCGCTTCCGGCATCGTTGACCACGATCGACAGCGTTGCCGCCGGGAAATGGCTTCCCGTCTGCGTGTAGGTCAGGGTGTCGAGCGTCGCCTGGATATCGACGAGGTCTCCGGTCAGCGTCAGCGTTGCACTGCCGTTGGCGCCTGCCGAAATCAGGGCTGTCCCGATGCCGGTCGTGACGTTGAGTGCGCCGTTATCAACCGTGAGCTCAACGCTTTGAACGTCGCCCTCGGGATCGGCGACGGTAATAAGGTCGACGCCATCAAACGCGTAGACCACGCCGAACGCTGCACGAACTGCATCAGGCGCCGTGATGACGGGCGGGTCGTTGAATTCGGTGACGTTCACCGTCACAACTGCGTCTTCATGCTCGCCGTAGGGGGTGTCGACTGTGTAGGTGAACGTCTCCGTGCCCATGAAGCCAGGGGCGAGCGTGAGTTCGATGTAGCCAGTGGCCGGATTGACGGCGACTGTGCCGTGCGCAGGATTCTGGAAACCCTGCGAGACACCCACCGTGTAGGCGACGTAGTCGGTGGTACCAAACGTGGCTGCACTGATGTTGACCCCGTCGAGCACGCCCAGGGACACCATGGGCGACCCTGCGACCAACGTGATCGACGTATCCGGTGTGTCCTCGGCGGGATCGACAGTCACTGCAATGTCAGCGCTGTCGGTCTGTCCATTGATATCGGTGGCATCGACTGTCACTGTGAACTGGCCGACGAAGTTGGCGACCGGCGTGATGCTCACTGTGGCAAGCCTGGCTTCGAGAGAGGTTTGGTCAGTATCGAAGATGGTCCACTTCACGACCGCACCAAGGGACTGAAAGGCGTCGAACGGGCCAGACAGGGACACCAAAGATGGATCGAAAGTAAACGACACATGATGGACGTCGTTGTCGGTGTCGGTCAGTGCAATGGCGTTGGCACCTGCCAGGGTGACGGTCGCGTCCTCGTCCATCTGGATGGTGCCGGGTACAACGATGACTGGTGGCGCGCCGATCACAGTCACAACGGCTGTCGCTGCCTCATCCACGCCGCCGGAACGCACGGTGTAATCGAAACTCGCAGGCCCGGTGAACCCGGCATCTGGCGTGAAAGTAACTTCACCACCTGATCCGATCGTCACGTTGCCACCGACAAAGTTGCTGACCGCCGTGATCACGGGCGTGGCCGAGAACGTGTCGTTCGCAAGCAGGTTGACAGTGAGTGACGCGGGCTTGGTGACCTGCAGATTCACATCCTCGACGATGTCGCCGACCGCTGTCACCTGGATCGGCACGGTGGCGGTTCCGGTCAGGTTCAGATCGGAAGTGGAGACGTCAATCGCGTCCGGTCCGTTGTAATCGGCATCAGGTGCATAGGCCAGCGATGCCAGCTTGTCGTTGATTTGCGCTGCGGTACCGGTGATGGTCATGGCATTGGTGCCGTCGCCGGAGACACCGCCCACATTGCCGCCCAACACACTCAGCGTTCCATGTGCAACGACCAGCGTAGTGGTCAGCGTGCCGCCCTGTGCGTCTTCGACCCTCAGTGCAGGTACACCGCGGGAAACGTCTTCATCCGTGGAAAGCGTGGTGAACGGGACCTCATGCGTGGGCGCGGTGTTCTGAAGCACCGTGATCGTCTTGGCGTCCGTGTCGGTCAAGACCAGATCGCTGGTAAAAATCTGCAGCGAGTCGGGGCCACTGTAGGCACTGCTGGGCGTGTAACTCAACGAAGCCAGCGTGCTATTGATTTGCGCGGCAGTGCCTGCAAGCTCCAGCGTGGCCGTGCCATCGCCCGACACAGCACCGGGAACATTTCCGCCAGCCACCGTGAGAGTGCCGTGTTGCACTGTGAGTGTCGAGGTGAGCGCATCACCATTGACATCATCGACGCTGAAACCTGGCAGTGCCAGCGGCATGTCGTTGTAAGTCGAGAAGGCGGCCACGGGCACCGTATTGACGGGCGCGGAGCCTGCACCGACCGTGACGGTGATGTCTCTGCGCCCGGTCTCGCTGGCCAGACTGGAACTGTCGTAGATGCCAATCGAAACGGTGGCCACGCCTTCAAAGCCAGCCGGTGGCGTGTATTGCAGGGTACCCAACCAGTTGGACATCGCAGAGAAGCTGGCACCCATGAGTGCGCCGGGGGTCACGCTTGAACGGCCGAACGGAGGTCCGAAGTCCATCGTCAGACTGCCTGCACTCACATTGATGCGCATGTAGCCCGAGGCGTCGTCCGGATCGGAAACGCCAATGCCAGAGAGAGCCAGCACACTGTCCTTGCCACCCGTGGCGGTCGTTGGTCCGGCAAAAACCGGTGCAGCGCCGGCTAGCGTACCGCTGAAGTCCGGTGCCGCCACGACACCCTTTTGGGCTTCCAAGGGCATCGACCGAAAAACGCTATCGGTGTGCGCGTCAGCGACAGAGGCGGCAACAGCCGCGTCGAACACGATTCGGGGCTCGAGAGCCAGTCGCGTGGCGACGCTTCGGATCAGACTTTTTTTCATCGGCGTACAGTAAGTGCTCGGTACTACGGGCGCATCAGACGTACGTATACGATGCGGAAACTACCTAGCTCGTGTTATTGGTCGGGGGCGATACGTCACCCTGCGTTATTACTGAAGGGCGGTGACCGATCCATCGCTTCGCAGTTCGATAGAACAGCTGAGACGAAGTGCCTCCCTGATCTTCTGGTTCTGAGCAGCCCGCTGAAGAGGCGAGTGGAGGGATTGCGAACTTGCCTCGGGGCTCCCGACCTCCGTGGGCGCAAGGGTCTTGAGGTAGGTGCGCATTTCCCTCAACACGTCGAGCTGCGATCGCAAGCGTGCAAGATACGGCGGCGGCTGGCTACCCGCAGCAACTGCGATGCCAGAGATGTCTGTCATGGCCGCTATCAGTAAACGCATCTCAGGGGTTTCGATTGCAGACCTCAGTTTTTTCTGATCCGCATCTCCGATTGCCGCCATGAACAGGCGACTACGGAGCAGTTGATCATTTCGAGCGTTGCCGGTCGTCCGAAATTTCACCCGCCCGGCATAGTCAAGCGCCTGGTCGAAGTCATTGCCGAGAATGCTCAGGATCATGTGCCCTGCGAGCTCAGCCTGCGCCTCGCTCTCCACCGTCTCGGCCAGGTGCTGCATTCCTAGTGTCCGTAACTGAACGACGAGCTGATCAGATTCCTCAGGGCTCAGCGCACCGACTTGCAAGTGAAGCCGCACCGCCAGTTCCAGTTTGCCGATCAACCGTTCATAGGGCTGTTTGTTCACCGTGCGGCCTATCGCCCGGCAATGCATCTCATAGCGCTCGAAGCTGGCGATCGCCTCGACCAGCGAGCGCACAAATTGACCCGGGCGGACTAACAGGCCGGCCTCATCAAGAGCTGCAGTTTCCGCTTCGCCAGAGGCAACTGCCGCCAGGTAAGCTTGCTGCGCGTTATCCGCTGTAGCAGCAGTGAATTCCTCGCTCGGTCGCAACTCGAATTCGGTACGCAAGGGAGCGCTCACTCGATGCTTGCCCGTTTGTGAGACTGACATCTCCAGTGTTGATCGAACATAGCCGCCAGCGGCCAACGGTACCTGCTGGCCGTTGTTGTCTGGAACGGTAAAGTTTTTTGGATCGGAGACGGTGTACACATAGCTGACCACCACCTCTCCAGGCTCCTGGCCGCCACGCCATTCGATTGCCAGCTTCATGTCGCCATCAACGCTGCCGGGCCTGCTGCCTGGAAGAGAAACGTGCATCGCCGCAGCCCGATCAAATGCCTCATGGCTACGCGCAAGCCCAAGAGCCGTCAATGTACGCATCTGCGCAGGGCTTCCTTCCTGCGAATTTCCCTCGTTTCGGGTCAAGTCAAACAGGCGCGAAGCGGCCTCCCCCGTGTGCGGCAACAACGGCTCGCGATCACCGTCCTGCACACCATAAGTGATGCGGGAGTCCCGCATGCTGTCATAGAGTTCAAGCGGGAGCTCGAAGCGTTGCTCCTTCGGATTGCCACCGCGGGCTCGAGCCAGAAACCCTGGTTTGCCGGAAGAAGAGAACACCCGTATTTTTTTTGGACTGCGTTCGCTCGCCAGTTGGGCCACCTGAGCCTTGAACATGTCCTCAACAGCGTTTTGCACCGGCTGCTCGGCCACGCCTGAAACGAGGCGGATCGATCCCTCGCCGAAATCAATGCCGACCGCTTCTCGAAGTGCCGCCCGTACATCAACTCTGGCGACCAGACTTGCATGGCGATCCAGCGCTGGATCGCCCGCGCCCAGGAAGCCGCGCACCGCCTGCTGAACAAGCATCAGTTGATTGACGAAACTCCGTGCTGCCTCTACCTGGGCGGCTGCATTGGTCGACAGTGCTGAGAGGTCGATGCGATTCAGATCGACAGTCGTTTGAGGCAATTCAAGTGCGTCCAGTACGCTACTTACCGCATTCAACCGGTTGGGGTCTGAGTTGCCGATGGCGGCGATGGCGAAATTCATGAGCTGCGCGCGCGTGCTCTCAACGCTGGTCGGCCCCGACTGTTCATCGGCTTTGTCAAAGACGCCCCACGCAGTAGCAATCTCGGGAACACGACTCCACGCGGCGGCAAGTGACTGCTGCGCCCTGGCAAAGTCATGCGCCTGTAGTGCCTCGGCGGCGGCCTCCATTTGCAACACATAGTCATTTGCCAGCATCGTCTTGCGAGCGCTGACGGCCTGCCCGAGCGTCGGACTGTCGTCCAGGGTGTAGTGCACGGCAGCCGCGAAGGATGCCAGCTGCGCGTCGTCGAGTTCGTCCGTGGACAAATCGGGCTGCGAAACAATTGCGTTTAGCTGACGCACGACACCCGCGACTGCCGTGTTGAACTCGTTGCCCGCATCGATTCCGTGCGCAGCGCAATGTGCATGACACTCCCGCATGGCATCGATGGCTGCGATGGCCTGCTTTGCGAATGTCTCCAGGTCATCTTCAGCGCGCAATGGCCTGGACATGAACTGCGCAGCCAGCGTTTGCCCTTTGCGTTGCGCTGCGCTTTTGGCGAGCGCCACGACATCGGCGTGCGAGGCTGGCGGCACCTGACCAGTCGGGCCGCTGTTACGGATCGCCAGCAATTCAGAGCTGGAAGCTCGCTCCAGCATGCTCACCAACTGTTCTTTCGACACAGCTCCGGTCGATAACCTGATGGCCATCGCGTCAACGGTCAGCGCGCGCTTGTCCTGCTCGCTGGGCTGCGTACTCGCGTTTGCCGAAGTCGACCTCAGAACATCATTCGCGGCTCGCATCCATTGCGCGTAGCCTGAACCTGCAGGCGTGGGTTCAAACTCGCCCGCTGTCATCAGCAGGGCCGCAAGCTCAAGCGTCAAAGGCGATCCGTTCCAACCCATGTTCACGCCGAGCCGATCTGCAGCTGACTGCTTGATCACTCCGACCAGCGGCCTCAAGAAGTTCCAGTCGATTTCTTCCGGTTTGGAGTTAAGCGGCCGCGAGAAGAATGTCCACAATCCCAACAGCTCGCGATCCGACATTGCGGCGAGCTGCGTAGCAACCAGGGCTTGCGGCTCACCAGCTGCGTCCATCCCCGGAGTCTTCGCAGAGCCCTCCTGCATCCTCAGGATCGCACCCCACGCAGCGCTATGGTCGACAACTTGCCCCGCCGGTGAAACGACTACCTGAGCGAACGTCTTCAACGCCTCGCCCAGGGTCAGCAGGGGCGGCGAAGCCTTGCGCGGGCTGAATGGATTCCTGAGCCAGTTCCTGACAGCGGAGCCGCTTCGCGGTTTCACGATCGGGGTGGATGAACCTGACACCGGAGTCGGCGTCGAACTCGACACGGAGGTAGAGGTCGACCTTGTCGGAGTCGATGAACCGCTGGCTCGGTAGCCGCTCGCCTCCGAATCGGAAACAACGGACGAGCCCGAGGCGACGGTCAAGCGCGAGCTGCGCGTGAGCGGGGTGCTTGGAGTGGATGCCTCAGCCGTGCTGCGCGATGCCCCGGTCAGGGACGGCGTCTGCGATACAACCGGGCTGGGTTCATCAACTTCCAGCGGTGGCGGTGGGGGTAGCTCCTCGTCGGGCACCAGGCTCTCCATCCGAGGCGGCGGCTCATCCGACAGCGGCGGTGGCGGTGGCGGCTCGTCATCCTCGCGCAGTTGCCTGCGCGTCCGGCTCGAACCCTGCGTAGCCGCTACCGGCGTCACAGGCCGCGATTGCACGCGCGGGCCCGGCGACGTGATCAACCGCTTGTTGATCAGCGCTGTGAACGAAATCGACACCGGGTCCGTGGTTCTCACGCCAAGTCGCCCAAGAGCCGAGCGCAACTGCAGCAGCTGTTCGCTGTTATAGGCCTGGCCCGTGAATTGGGTGCTCTGGATGGCAGCCTTCAGGCGCAATGCCAGCTGCTGCGCATTCTTCGAGGCAGACCGGGCCCCATCGGATTCACTAAATATCGGGACCAACGCGGTCACGCTCGACACGAATGCTGCCGGGTTCCGGTCTGCAGCGCCAGGTTCGGCCCACCAGTCGGATTCCGGCCACGCCGTGGTATCGGCAGCCACCGCAACCTTTGGCAGGTTCCGGGTGATTGCTGCCGCTCGGAACGCGACGAGCTCTTGCAGCGGCAGACTGGCGAGTGCTTGCAGCAAAAGGGCTCCGTCGAACCTGCGACCCGACAACGCGTGGGCGAGGGCGTAGTCTCTCTGCTCGACGACCCCGATTGTGGGAGTGGGAAAGTTCTTCACTTTCTCGATAACCAGCGCGGCGAGCGAGTCGCTCCGCTCGGCTGGTGTTAGCAAGTCAAGATTTGCCCGGAGTTGGGCGAGCTGCGGGCCGGTCAGATCCCCTAAACCCGCCTGCACGTAGGCGACCATTCGGGATTTTTCATCTTTGGAAGGGCGGTCCCAGTTGCTGATCAGCCGCATCGACTTCAAGCTGCTCTGGGTAGCGCCGGCTCGAGGCAGCGGCGCGGCCAGGTTGACAAGGCTCTTGGCAATCTGACCGGGCAACTTGCTGGCCCGTTCGGCCTCGATTTCCTTCATCGTCCTGGTTGGCGCGGCCTTGACTTCAGGGGTCAAAGGCGCTTTGGGCGTTGTCGGCCGGGGTTCGAGTTCCCATGCCTTGTCGAGGTCTCTCAGCGCCTGACCGCCCTTGCGCGCGAACGGGTCAGTCGGGTCGATCTTCAGCGGGGATGGCTTTTCGCGCGGCGGTGCGGCGGGCTTGCGCTGTGGCGTTGCTGCGGCCGTCGGACCCTTGCCAGATTGCGGCGCCTGCTGGACAGGGGTCGCCGGAACTTCTGCCGGGGCTGCGGTTTCCAAGAGCCCCTGCCCAGCAATTGTCTTGTCCAGATTGGCTGCCACATCCTGTTGAATCGCCCGGTGAACCTGACCAGACTTCACAAAGCAAACGCCTTGCGGATCGATCCCGACTCCACAGGCTCCCAGGGCCTGGCGCAGCTGAACGCTTGCGTCCGCCAGGCTGGCAAGTGGGCTTTCTGGCGGCGCGCCCGGCGCAACCGGGCCTGCGGCCCGGCCTGCAGCCAGCAAGTCATCTTGCAGCGCAATCAGCGAACCGAGCAGCACGGGCTGCTCCGTGATCACGGGCATCCGCTGGAGCAACGCCAGTGCGCCCTTCAACTCACGCGCTTGCGGCGTGCGCAAGACTGTCGCCAAATGCTTTCGGTCGCCCGGGTTCAGTCGCGTGATCGTGTGCTGCAGCCGTGCGCTGAAGAAGGCGGGCAGGAAGTCACGTGAACGTCCAAGGGGCGCCTGTTGCGCCGCCCGAGCTTGCGCGAACGTCTCCAGCGCTGCCGTGAGGTTTTCGGCTAGCAGCGCATCAACCATGCCGCTGGCGAGAACCTCCTGCTTGCGCTCCTGGATGACGTCGTCGATCGACCGCGGATCTGCCTTGAATTCAGTGAGAAACAGGCGCATGTCGCTGAGCTGCGAATCGGTCATTGCGTCATAGACAGCACGTGGACAGCTGTTCAACGCCTTCACAAGACCCGTCAACTGTCTGGTGAGAGTTTCAATATCCCGGTCAGTGAGTTCAAGTGCAGTTCGAAGCGTCTTCAGACGCTGCACGGCATCGCGCACCCCCTGGGCTCGATCGCATACTGCAGGAGCGATGCGTGATGCATCCCTGGCCAGATCAGCCGGGAGACCCAGCAAAGCAGAACGCAGCCCCATCGCCGAATCGATCAGCTTTTTTTCGTGTTCCCTGTAGAGCGGTGCAAGTGACGCTCTTGCGATCTCAAGCACAGACAGGCCTTGCAGCCGGAGCTGGTCAGGCACTGCATCCGTGCTCAGAATCTCCTGCAATTCAAATGTGATTCCAAACCGGGCGTCCGGTGCCAGGGCCTTGAAAAACGATTCAAGCGATGTCTGCTCTTGTGCTTCCCCATGGAGATGCACAAGGCTCTGCGCGATAAGCCGGTACGACACCTTCAGATTGCCGGGTGCGTCACCGAGTTCGGCCGCCACGCGCATGGCCTCCTCAAAGTTGGCGGGGCCATCGCTGGCTATCGCTGCTTTCAGGATATTGCGCAATTCAGCTGATTGATCGGGTGGCTGCTCGCTGTGTTGCGACGCAGAAGACGGTGTACCGTGCTGCGGGTCGTTGTTGCCGCCAGCGGCGCTGTTGTCAGAGCCAAAGCTGGAGTCGGAACCGCGGCCAGCGAAATCCGGACCCTGACCCGGCCGACTGTCGCGCTTGCCGTCACCGGATTCGCTGTTTCCCGGTTGTGACGACCAGGAACCTCGACCCTCGCCGGAGCTGCTGTCTCTGCCATCTCTCTGTCGGAACGGCAATTGAGGCTTTGCGGGCGTTGTGGTTGAAGGAGTGACAAAAACCTGGCCTGTACCGGGTGGCACCTGATCCGAGCCCGGCACCCGGGCCGCAAGTGGCGGCAAGGTTTGCGTCTGCCTTGGCGTTTGCGACGTTGGCCGTGGTGATGTGCTTCGCGTGGGCGCTTTGGGGGATTGCATGGCGGTCTTCCTCGGGACGACTGGATTGGTGGCAGGCACTTCGTGTGTAACACCCCGTTTGCCTTGGTTCCACCATTTCCCCCCTCCACCCAGACCTCGGTATGAGCAGATCGACGCACCTGATGGCGAGTCCATGCTCGCCGGAACTGGCCGTCGAGATCTTTTCGCCCCGCGCCTGACCGCCGCCCCGTCAGCAAAGCGAGTTCGCGCGGGGCCAAGTTCAGGCAGCCAGCGACCGCAGCTGCTGCAGCGTTTCTTCCCAGCCGACATACACGTCGGTTCTTTGCCTCAGGAAGTTGCGGATCGCCTCGTGCTTCTCGATGGCGATATCAGCAATGCGGTCAGAGCCTTTGCGGTATTCGCCAACCTTGAGCAGCAGCTCGATGTCCTGATATTTGGACATGAGTTCACGGATGGTTCCTGCGGCTTCGCGGTGCTGCGGCGAGATCAGCGCGTTCATCACGCGTGAAGCCGAGGCCAGCACATCGATCGCCGGATAGTGGTTCGCTGCGCCGAGTTTGCGCGACAAGATGATGTGGCCGTCCAGGATGGACCGGGTTTCATCGGCGACCGGCTCGGTCATGTCGTCGCCTTCGACCAGCACCGTGTACATGGCGGTGATCGAGCCCTTTTCGTTCATGCCGGCGCGCTCCATGAGCCTGGGCAGCGTCGCAAACACGCTGGGAGGGAAACCGCGACGTGTGGGCGGCTCGCCGGCGGCCAGACCAATCTCGCGCTGCGCACGCGCGAAACGGGTGACCGAGTCCATGAGCAGCAGCACCTTCAGTCCCTGGTCACGGAAGTACTCGGCGATTGCGGTTGCGACGAAGGCCGCGCGGGCTCTCTCCATCGCCGACTTGTCGGAAGTTGCGCAGACGATGACGGAGCGCTTCATGCCCTCCTCGCCCAGTTCGTGCTCCAGAAATTCGCGCACTTCACGGCCGCGTTCGCCGATCAGCGCAACGACCGTCACATCGACATCCGCACCTTTGACGAGCATGCCCATGAGCGTGGACTTGCCGCCGCCCGCAGCAGCGAAAATGCCCATGCGCTGGCCTTCACCACAGGTGAGCAGCCCGTCGAGCGCGCGCACGCCCAGCGATAGCGGCATGTCGATCAGCCGCCGCTTCATGGGGTCGGGCGCGTCCGCATACACGGGGTAGTGGGCCATCGCCGGAAGCGGGCCCTTGGTGTCTTCATCGAGCGGTTGTCCCAGGCCATCGAGCACGCGGCCCAGCAGTGCGCGGCCCACCGGAACCACTTGCTCCTTGCCGGTCGGTATGACTTCGGTATCGCCCGAGATGCCGTGGGTGCCGGTCGAAGGCATCAGCAGCGCCGTGCCCTTGGCAAAGCCCACCACTTCGGCAAGCGTTTCCTGCCCGTCGATCGGGTTGCGCAGGATGCAGACCTCGCCGATCTTCACAGAGGGCACCACGGCCTTCACGATCGTGCCGACCACCTGTATGACGCGCCCGCGCATCTTGACGGTGGTGGTCTGGCCGACTGCGTCATGCAGCAGCCGCGCGATGTAGTCGAGTTCGCGCGCGCTGCGCCGAACGTCGTCAAGGCTGGGGGTTGTCATCGCGCAGCGCCCAGGGGAGGCGCACGAGCCACGGGGCTGTCGTACGTATCGTCGTCGGTGCCATCTTCCTTGTATTCGTCGTCGTATTCGACTTCGCCCTCTTGGCTCTGTTCGCTATCCCCGCCCTCTCTGTCCTCTTCCACGTATTCCTGCGCCTCGTACACCTGCGCCTCGTCGTCAGCAATGTCTTGCGACGTCTGGACCGCTTTGTCCTGTGCTTGCGAATCCTGCTGCGCGAACACCGTTGACAGCGCCTCGCGCAACATCTCGACCTGACCGGTGAGGCTTGCTTCGACGATGCCGATTTCAGACTCAACCACGCAGGCATCAAGGCCCAGTTTCGAATCGGGATGGATCTCGATGTGCAGGATGCTCGGGTAGATTTTTTGCAGCTCGCCGACCTGGCTGCGCAGGTACTCGACTTGCGCCGGGTTCACGTGCAGCGACAGATGCTTCTGGCTGCGAACCAGGTCCAGGCAGTTTTTCACCACGGTGGTGACCCGCTGGCGGTCGTCGAAGTCGCTCACGACCTTGCGCACCGCATCGAGCACCAGATCGACCATCTGTGTTTCGACCTTGCCGAAGTACTCGACCGTCTGGCTCACGATTTCGACGATGCTGCCGCTTTGCTCCAGCTTGGCCTCTTCATTGCCTTCGGCGTAGCCGCGCTGACGCTCCGCTTCGTACGCATCCTTGGCCGACGAGATGATTTCTTCCCTCTGGTTCTTCGCATCGGCCAGCGCGCGCTCGGCTTCCTTGAAGGCCCAGAAATCCTTGGCCTTGATGATCTTGCCCGCTGCGTCGGGGCGGCTCAGGTCCGCATAGTCGCGAATGATGAACACCAGCGTGTCTCCAGGGTTGAGAGAACGGAAATGACAAGACGCGACGCGAGCGCGCCGTCTATCGCTTCCACTTCCTTGTAGCTGCCGGCGGGCAGCTTGAGCATGAATCGTCTGGCGATGGCGGTGTGCCAGCGCTTGCTGGCCGCGACGATCCACGCGTGGCCCAGATGCTCCGCTGTTGTCGTTTCGGGGCTGTGTCCGGCGTCGGCGTGAAAGGGCAGCAAACTGGCCCGGGTCAGCGCGAATTCGTGCGCTTCACTGGAAAGCCACTCGCGCCACCGGATCACCTCGACGCGCGACAGCGCGCGGCGAACGCGCGGTCCCACGATGGCGGCCGACACGTGCCGTGCCAGCCGATCGAGTTGCGGCCGGTCGAGCAGCGCAACGGGCCACTCAGGTTGCATCGTTTCCAGGCAGGGCTCGGCGCCGACCCGCTCCAGGATGTGCTGCGACAAATGGCGCCTGGCCCTTTCGCACTTCCACAGGGCGTCACCTGCCGGTTGCGCAAAGAAATCCGGACGGCGCGAATCATCGATGTAGTCGGCCGGGTTCTGGTTGAAGGTGCAGATCGCGCGAATCAGCTGGGCATGCGAGCCCACCTGACGCGCCAGCCGCTGTGCTTCAACCGAGGTCCCGGCGATGGCGCTCATGCGGCACCCGGCTCCATGCGCTCGCCGTCGCCGTCAGCCTCGGCCGTCTCACGGTCGGCGCGGCGCTTGCTCTGCATGCGCCACACCGCAAAGGCCGTGATGCAAAGCACCGAGAGCGCAACCAAGAGGTAGCACACCCACAGCCAAATCGATGACCCATTGGATCTGGCGGCGACTTGTTTGGCAGTCGCAGGCGGCGGCGCTGCGGGGCCGGAGGCGACCAGCACCACGCTCACCTTCTCGACCGAAAGACCCGGGATGCTGCTGGCGACCAGACGCTTGATCTGCGGCACCGACTCTTCCAGGTTCACGGTACGACGATGTTTGACAAACACGCCGGCAGACGATGGCAGCGATGCCTCGCCGCCGGTGCTGCGCTCGGGCAGGACCACATGCACGCGAGCACGCAGTACGCCATCGACCTGCGAGATGGTTTCCGACAATTCCTGCGAGAGCGCCCAGAGGTAGCGCGCGCGTTCTTCGAGCGGAGACGAGATCAACCCCTCTTTGCGGAACACATCGCCCATCGTTGCACGGCGCTCGCGGGGCATGCCTTCTGCGCTGAGGATCTGGATGGCCTGGGCGACCTTGTCCTTGTCCACCATGAGATTGACAACGCCGTCCTTGCCGGGAATCTTCTGGACCTTGATGTCGGATTCGCTCAGCACGGCGACGAGCTCGTTGGCTTCGCGCTCGTTCATGTTGGACAGCAGCTCGACCGAGCCGCCGCAGCCGACGAGCGCCGTCACGAGCAGGGCGGCCGCGAGCCGCGCCACCTTTGAAAACAGCGGGCGGTCGGAATTGATCATTGGAGTTTGGTGACCTGGTCGATGTGCTGGACCGCCTTGGAAATGCCCTTGCTGATCAGGTCCACCTGCATCGAGGTTTCGAACAGCTGGAACTGCATGCGCAAGAGATGGTGCGGCGCGACCCTGGACGATTCGAGATTGATCATCTTGTCGATCTCCATCGCCTTGGACTTGTAATTCTTGCCAGCCGAATCCATCGACTTGAGGATCTGGTCGCCAATTGAATTGCCGGGCCGCGTGGACGCGGAGACCTCAGTGACGGCAGTCGTTGAAGCGGGCGGCGTGGGGGCTACAGGCGGAGCCGCCTGCGTCTGCTGGGTGGAGAGCAAGTCCGAAAGACGCGCTGCGTCGCTCTCGGAAACGCTGCGAATCACGGGGGAATCAACCCAGCCCGATGGGGATGTCGCCTGCGCGATCACGGAAATCATGTCACCAGCCATTTGGGATCTCCTTACTTCTACATCTCTTGGTAACCGGGTCGGAGATTTCTATCCACGTTTTGTCGTAAAGATTTTTCCCGGCTCAGAAAATCTGCGGCTTGCGAACTTGCGAGACGAGCGGGCTGCGTTCGACGGGCTCGGCCCGGCCTGACCAGTGCGGCATGAGCTGCGTGGGGCTGATGCTGCCCTTGTCCAGGATCAGGAGTTTGCTGGCCATGCGCACATGGGGTTGTGCGTCGCCGCCTTCTTGGGACACGACCGCAGCCAGCACCTTTTGCGCCTGGGAAACTTCGCCTGCCGTCTGCAGCGCGAGTCCCAGGAAGGCCATCAACTCCGCATCATCCGGATGCTGCTTGAGCCCCTGGTCACGCAGGATCACAACGGCTTTCTCAGGACGCTGCGCCGCGAGCTCGACCATCGCCAGGCCGATGAAGGGAAGATTGCTGTCGGGGCGCAGCAGCAGCAGCGACTCGAACAAGGCACGCGAGGCCGCAAGCTGCCCCGTCTGGGTGCCGATGAAGCCAATCTCGGCGACCAACCGCATGGCGTCGCGGTCAAGCGGAAGGTTACCTGCGCTCATTGCACAGCCACTTGGCGAAGCTCAAGCAAAGCCGTCGCCCGTTCCAGTGTCTCGGTCTTGCCGTCGCGCCGCGCCACGGCTGCCATGGACTTCAACAAATCGACCGCGTCGTCCTGCCGGCCCATGAGGCCCATGCACTCGATCATCTGGAAGGCCGGGCCATCATCGTCGGGCGCGAGCTCCATGACCTTCGCGAATTTCTGTACCGCTTCTTCATAACAGCCCGTCTTGCGAAAGCAGATGGCGGATGCGAGCAGGAACTTCGGCTCGTCTGGCCGGTACATGCTGATAAGCGCCAGCAGCACGTTGGCCTGATCGAAGCGGCCCTGCTCGGTCAACATATAGACCCGTGCATACAGGCTGTTGGCCTGCGCTTCGTTCATGGTTCCCTTGAGCGGGAGCGTCCTCGCCACAGCGGCAAACGCATGGGCAGCCGGGGCCTCAGGCCGAGGCCCGCCCGAGACGGCGGGACCGGGCGAAGTGCTGGACGAAGCGCCGGAAGCGGCAAAAGCATTCTGTGAGTTGTGATTCACGGCGCACCCCTGGAGTGTCAGAACCTGTTGGCCGCCGCTTTGGCGTGGTCCGCGCTGGATTGAGACAGGCTGCTTGCCGCTGAGACAGCATCGCTGGCAGAACGTCCGAGGGAGCTTGCGCCCGACTCATAGTCCTGCATCTGCGAGGACGCGACATCAATTTGCGCCTGCTTCAAGGCCTGCTCGTTTTTGAGCAAGTCGGCGTCATATTGATCAGATGAAGCGTCCATCGATGTGACGCCAGTCGTGCCCTGGCTGATCGACTGCGTCACCGGGGTGATCACTCGCGTGCCAGCCAGCCAGCGTTCTCCGGACTCATGAGGCCGGCTTGCAGCTTTGTTCAGCTGGATCTGACGCAGTTCTCCTGCGCGATCCATGGCGCCCTTGCTTTCGTCCAGTGGGGTCTTTCGGGCTTGTACCAACGAGACATTCTGGCCTTCACGTGCGAAGTTGTCTTCCCATCGGGCCTTCTCTGCCTGCTTGGTGTTGATCTGTACATCGAGCGCGTCGACCTCAGCGCGTGCCTGAGCCCTTGCCTGTGAACCCCGCGGAGCGCTGTTGTTCCTTCCGGCTGCAGCAAGGCTGTCGTACCTCAAACCTGCAACTTCTTGATCGAGGTCGTCGACCTTCTGTCTGGCGGTTGCCTGCCGGGCCTCCGCCTTCTTGAGATACGAGCCGAGTCCTTCATGATGGTCGAGGCGGGTCTTCTCGGCAATCTTGTGGTCAATCAGCGCATCGTTGGCCTTGCCGCTCGCAAGACTCGACTTGAAGGACTTGGCCGTCATTCCTACGCCGATGCCCCCGCCTGCAGCGTTCAACGCACCGGCCGCCATATCGCCTGCTGCCTTGGTGGTTCGAGATGTGTGTTCCTTTTTCGCTGCAGCGTCGGCCTTGTCCTTCTTCTCTTCTTCCATCACCAGTCGTTCGCGCCGTCTGCCGACCCTCTGCCTGTTCTGGTCGTTTTCAATCTGCTGGGCGAGTGCCGCAACCATCAGCAATGTCGCCTGGACATCACCCTCCACCGACGACAGATCGGGACTCTGCAAGTTGTCACGATCCGGCGGCGGCATTCCGCTGGTCGGGGGTGCAAGCCGGTACGCGCCTGGATACGGCGCGACGATGCCGGCGAAAGCGTTCTGGTCGATCGGCCCGGCCGCGGCCAGTTTGTCGAGCGCAGTCTCTGCGGCCTTGCCAAGCCTGGAGGTATCAACCTCATAGCGGCCCGTGGTGGTGGTGTAAATCTTGTTGAACTCAGTCATGATCTTTCCTTTTATTCAAACCGTGACGCGCTCAAGCGCTCAGGCGCCTGGAGATGTCCTGGGAAGCCTCGTGCTGATCCCCCACGATTTCGAGCCTGCGCTTGCCGTTTTCTTCATAAGCTTCCATCCGCTTTCGCATGCCCGAAAGGTGCAGTTCCCAACGGCCTTGCTGATCGTTCGACCTGGCCTCGACCAGTTGAGCCTGATTGCGGGCGTCGTCACCGACCTTCTGCGCGTCGGCAACCTCAATCGCGTTTTGTCCCTGCTTGATGGCGACACCGCCCGAAGAAATATCGACACCGCCACCCACAAGCTCGGCGGCCTGCTCCAGGCGTTGAACGGCCACTGAAGATTTCTTGGCCTTGTCGGCTGCGTTCAAGGCCTTCGCGGTCTTATCGAGCAGGTCAATCGTCTTGCTTGCATTTCTGAACGACATGACGCCGCCCGCCACCGACAGCGCGATCATCAGGCCCATGGCGGCCACGCTCCAGCCCTGCTTGTAGTCCTCAAAAACGGACTCCTCCATGACCAGTGCGCCCGGCTTGGCATTCCACATCGGGTTCTGGTCTGTGATGACATCGCCTTTGTAGTTGATGTATTGGCCGGCGTCGTTTTTGCGAATCACCACCAGTGTTCCGTCGGCCTCCTGCTGATCGGTGATCTGCTGGATCAAGCCGTCGAAGTTCAACTGCAAAGCCCGCTCTTTACCCGTGGGCGAGGTGAAGGTCGTGCCCTGGTCCGCAGCGATCAGGGTGCCCAGATCGCCGATGGCGACCAGCAAGCCCATCACCGCGCCCGCAGCGACGAAGCCACCAGCGACAGCGCCTACACCGGTCGCAACCAATACTGCTGCGCCGATAATGCCGGCGATCCCGCCGATGACGCCCAGAATCGCCTTGGCATAGGCCCAGTCCTTGTTTTCGGCCTGCTTGGCCTCCGCTTCCTTGAGCTTGGCGACAGCCGAGTCGAACAGCTTTTTGGCCTGTGCAAGAAATTCTTCTTTCTGGCTCATCGAGAGCGCGATACCGAACTTGCTCGCCTTGTTTTGTTCCGCACTCAGCAAGGTGTCGACCAGGCCCTGGGTCATGGTCGGATCGTCGTCTGCACCTGGCGCGCTCAACTGCATCATCAAGCTGGTGAGAAAGTTCTTCTCGGTGACCGGCACGTTTGACGAGCTGATCAGCTTGTCCCAGGTTGCTGCACCATTGGGGCCTGCAGGCGGCGGCGCCGCCGGTGACCTGGAAACCGGCGCGGGGGTCGAGGGGCTAATGGCAGTCATGCTTATTCCTTCAGGCTAGACGCCAGTTGGGTGGCGCCAGTTGTTTTGGGGGTGGGCGCAGCGGGTTCAGAGGCCTGACGGAGAAACTCCAGCATCGCTTCTGCCCGATCTGCCAGGGGCTGCAGCTTCTTGTTCGGCCGGGCATGACGTATCGCGTGTTCGAGGTTCTCTCGGGCCAACTCGCGATTGCCCAGCGCGAGATTGCATTCGGCCGAGCGCATCGCCGGCAAGGGGTCGGTCAGGTCGAGCAGCGTGGAAACGCCGTGATAGGTCAGCGCATCCTTGAAGCGACCCAGCTTCTGCAAACATGATCCAGCACCATCGTAGTAGCGCTTGTCCACATGGTTCACGATGATCAGATGCAGAAAAATCGGAAGCGCTTCTTCGAACTTGCCTTCGTTGTACAGGTCGTAGGCTGCGGCGTACAGGGCGCGCGGCGATGGAAGCTTGTCGCCCACCAGTGCTTCCAGCGTCTGACCCGAAATCAGGTAGGCCAGCAGTTCCTCGGGCTCGATGGGATTGTGTGTGGCGGGCATCTTGTCTATCCCCCCCAGTTGCCAACGATGGTCTGCTGCTGCTTCTTCTCGTTGTCGGTACCCGCGGAGATGAAGGACATGGAATCGGTGCGCCGGTTGTTGACGTTGGTAAACACCAGCTGCAGCTGCTGACTCAATCCGTTGTAATTGGTGACAGAGAGCTGCAGGTTTTCCGCGACCTTGCCCATGCTCTCCTTATTGCCAACCAGGCGATACATGCCGGCGTGGTTTGGATCTGCCTGGAACACCAGTGGCTTATCGCTTGCGTCGGTGCCGCCCGCGGCCTTGAATCGATCGGCCAGGGCGCGAACCGTGGCTTCGGATGCGTTGTCCAGAAAAATGTAGGGCGTGGTCGTGTCCTTGAGCGTTCCGAGACCACTGTTCGTCATCTGTGAAAGCGCATTGGCTTCGCGCATCTTGTCGGCGAGTTCCTTGATCTGAGCTGACGACAGATTGATCCACAGACGCTGGGCATCGGCCAGTTCGCGGAATTCGTACTGGAGGCGCTCGGTCGGATCCTTGATTTCGTCAGGATTGAGGTTGTTCCAGTAGTCCTGGTAGGTTGTTACCACTGGAATGTTGAGTACAGGATTGAGGCTGGTTGCCATGTGGCTGCTCCTTGGCGTTAGATATTGCGCGTGACGCCCTGCATCTGACGGCGCTTGAGTTTGATGAGCTCGCTGACCCCGAGCTCATGAACGGACTTTTCAGCGACCAGCTTTTGCACGGTGTTCTGCAGATCCAGGGACACCAGGGTGCTCTTGTCCGCAGCGGTGCGAATGGCGTCTTTGATGTCGGCGACCTGGGCTGCGGTCAAGGTGCCCAGCGGATAAGGAGTAACGCGCGTTAACTCCTGGATTTCGTACAAACCCGTGACCGGGTTTTGGAGCTTCCCGAACGGAATTCCGTCGCGGGAAAAATAGGCAATCCCAGATGCAACGGTTGATGGGTCCGCTTTCAGTTCAGCCAGCGTGCGATTTACTGTTACGACGTTATCGCCCGCCGTCAACAAGTTTCCGTAACCCCAGCCCAAAACGTCGGGATTTTTATAGTCCACATACCATTGAGTACCCGTCACCGGGAAGACCACGCCTGCTTGAATGAGCTTCTGCTTGACCGTGAAGCCTGGGCTCGGGTTCCAATAGTCAAGGGTTGCCAGCTCATACTGCTCTTTCAGAAAAACGAGATCCGCTGCAGACCTCCTGACTTCGTCCATCGCGACGTTGAGGTTGTCTCCGGCCGCCAGCGCGAGCTGCAGGTTCTTGGACATGAGACCTGCAATGCGGTCGTACTCACCGGTGAGAGGGTCTGCCTCCACGCGCTCGATTTTCCAGGCCGCGGCGAGCTGGGACGACGAGATCGTGATGTCCGTCCCGTTCATGATTGCAGTGGTTGACATGATTCAGGTTCTCCGTGCGTCTAGCTTCTGAGGTTTCGAGCCACCCCGTCGGCGTCCTCGGCTTTGAGCTTGATGAGCTCGCTTACGGCGAGTTCATGAATGCTCTTTTGTGAGACCAGCTTTTGCACGGTGTTCTGCAGATCCAGGGAAACCAGCGTAGCCTTGTCTGCGACATCGCGCACCGAGTCCTTGAACTTGTCGAGATGCCCTTGCGAAAACGGCTTCAAAGGAAAGCTGGCTGTATCGGAAATCCTGTAAAGCTGATACTGGCCATTGACATCGAGAGCACGCGTAAAGAGCGTGAAGTCATCTCCCGTAAGAAAAGCTGAACCCGGCGGGTAGTTGTCAGGATTCGCCAGTACGTTTTCGATGGTTTGGTCGATTCGGTTTATTTCGCCAAGAGTCAATCGTGCGTCGGCGGGCGGCGGTGCGCTCGGCCCCAGACTGCCTTGTACTTGCGCCACTATTCCCTGGTTGCCCGTTGCAGAAAAATCCACACCCGCATCGACGAGTTTCAGCAATTCGTCATCGCCCATTGCGTTCCAACCGGCCAGATCTTTCTGGTATACGGCCTGCAGCTCCACCAGCTTTATCGCTGATTGCCTGACTTCGTCCATGGCGATGTGCAGGTTTTCGCCTGCGGCAAGCGCCAGCTGAAGGTTCTTGGACATGAGCCCTGCATTGCGGTCGTACTCGCCGGTCAGCGGGTCGGCCTCAACCCGCGCGATCTTCCAGGGCGTGGACAGCTGGGACGACCTGATCGTGATGTCCGTCCCATTCATGACTGCGGTTGTGGACATGGATCACTCCTGCTTGGGGCTGGACGGATTCGCGCGAACTTCTGCAGGAGTTCGGTTGGCCTTGAAGTTGTCGAACAGGTCTCGCTCTCGCTGACGCTCGACGAGCTGCTTTTCGTAGTCAACGCTGGTGTCGCGCTGCTTGTCCTGCTTTGCCACGTCGGCGACCTTGTCACGGGCGCTCAGCTCTTTCAGCAGACGTTGCTCGAACTCGCTACTTTCTACTGCCAGCGCGCCAGGCAGGGTGAGCGTCTTCTCCAGTGCCGCCACATTGACCAGCAAGCTGCCAGCAACTGCCGTGCGCAAGCCCGCGAGATCGGCGGTGCTTGCGGTGAGTGCTTCTTCTTTCTTATAGAGGGTGTAGACCTTGCGCGCATTGCCGGTGCCCGATGTTCGCACTTCGACGCCATTGGCATCAGCGGCGGTCGTGAGCGTCGCCGCTTCGGCTGCAGCCTTCTGCGTCGGTGTGGCGATCTGTTTGGTTCCCGCGATCGCAGCGCCGTTGGCGTCGAACGTAGCGACCGTGATGTAGTAACTCTTCTCCGTCGCAAGCGTGACACCCAAAGTGGAGAGCTGGGCCTTGGTCGCCTCGCCCGCGGCAAGGGTGCCGCCAAGCACTATGCCTTTGCCGTCAGACATGGTCTGCAGGCTGTCCAAAAGCTTTTTTATTGACAGCAGCCTTGCACGATCGGCGAGCTGGTCTTTCGCTGACGCGATGGACTCCCGTCGGGCGCCCATGACGCCTTCCTGCGTGAGGCCGAGCATTGCCTTCACATACGCCGAAGGATCACCCCCTTCTGCGGAAGAAAACGCTGCGACCCGATCGAACGAGATGGACTGAATTGACATGTGGTGCTCTCCGGTTTTCAGATCATGTCGCGCATGCGCGTGCGGCGGGTTGGCGGTCGGGCAGTCACGGCGTTCTGCTTGCCGTGCAGTGCCTCATGGATTCGTTGGACGGTGGCGGCAGCTTCGGCCTCGACCTGGAGTCCTGCTGCATCGCCCGCGACCCGCTTGAGGTGCGCCAGCGCTGCGCGCGGATCGAATTTCATTTCGGCAAAACGGCGCTCGGATTCGGCGAGCGCCTCCTCGGCCTCACGAATGATGCGATTGCCATTGGCGATCACTTCATCGATTTCCCGGCTCATTCGATCTTTTTTCATTTCCACGGCTCCTGGAGAAAGTCGTTGCGCACATTGAATGGGTAACGAAATATCAGATGCGGTTCCATGTCACCGCTTGCGATTCATATCTTTGAAATGACTTCCGTCAGCTGCGGAATGTTCACCAGCTCGAGACGCGCCTGCTGCGCCATCAACTGCGCACCGATTGCCTCTGCCACTTTCTCTTCGCGTTGCTCTCGCAGTGGCGCGGGCAAGGCGCCAGGCGATTCCGTCGAAGGCTGCGTCGATGCTTCGAGCACGACTTCAAACGGGTCCATGTCGGTCGGTGCGAGTTCTGCAGCCTGGGGCGGTTGGGTGACTTGCACGGTGGCAGCCGACGCCGTGCTGACTTCCGCCGCCAAAGCCCCTACCGAGGCGAGCGCCTGCACGTCGATGCTTGCGTCTTGCGCCGCTGCGGGTTGAGTCGCCGCAGTTTGCTTTGCCGCAGCCTGTGTCTTGGGGACCTCAGACGGCGCCGAGGTCGTTGCGCTCGTTGCGCTCGTTGCGCTCGTTGCGCTCGTTGCGCTCGTTGCGCTCGTTGCGGTCGTTGCGGGCGTTGCCTGTGGCCACTGCACGGGCAACACGGGCTGAGCGACTTGCGGTGGCGCAACACTCGCGACTGCGGTCGTTTTATCCCCTGAATCTTTCTCGCGCACCGCTGCGGCACGGCTGGCGTCTTGTGCGAGTTCCTGTTTGTGCAAAAGCGCCGCCTGCGCACCATCAAGACCCAGCGCCTTTCGCTTGAGTACGCGCGCCTGCAACTGCGAAGGCGTGAGCACCGGACCTGCGGCCGCTTGCCCAACAGCCGTCTGGGCTGGCGCAAGCGCAGGCTCAGGCTCCGGATTGACGACCTTGGCCTGCGCAGGGACACCGACAGAGGCAGCCGATGGATCCTTGCCGGCCGGGCCAGATTGCATCCCAGCCGAGGCTGGCGTCGAAGTTGCAGCGACGGGAGCAGTTTCCTTGTCGGCATGGCCGGATTTCGCAGAGGACGGCGCTACCGCTGCAGGTGCATCAGGTGCAGCGTCTGCGGTGGCTGTAGCGGGTGTGCCAGGTGCAGTGGCTGCGGCAGGTGCAGTGACCAGGTCGCCTGCGCCGACAACTCGACCCGGTGCCTGGGTATCACCTCGCGTCGAGTGTGCCGCCTTGCCTGAATGTCCGCTGCCACTAATCACGGCAAGATTCCCAGACCAGGTGCCGGTCCCGGTCATCGGAGCGGGCTGCGCTGCTGGCACTGCAAGGGTGCTACCGGACGGGGCTGGGGTTTCATTCGTCGGCTTTGCAACGGGCGACTCTGCTGGCTGCGTTGCCCCCAACGAACCCACCATCTCCTCTGCAATCAGCTCTTGCCTGACTTCGCTCAACTGCGCTTCCAGCCGTGCCACGGAAGCAGGCGAAGGCATCACCGCTTCCTTGGCCGCCTCGGCACGGATCTGGCCCACGAGTGAATCGGCCTGCTGGAAGTTGTCCATCAACCTGCGCATGTCCTCCATCTGCACCGCAAACCGCGCAGCATCAGTGCTGACGTCGCGCAGAACCCCATCAGGGCCGACCTGCAACGCAGGTGTGAGCACCGGCAAGGTTTGATTCACTTTGATCAACGCGTGTCTCCCGTCTTCATGTCGCCCGGTCTGCACCGGACGTTGCGCCTGCCTGCTGGGCCGGCGCGGACTCTTCGCCAAATCGCAATCCCGAATTCGTGCGTTCGCAAAATTCGACCAGCCGCCGCATCCCTTCGTCTTCACTCATGGGCGCGGCAGAAAGCATCACGAACGAGCGATCACTGTCAGGCGCGGCAGCGCGCACGTCCATCAGACGAAAGCCTTGTTTGCGCAGCACGCGCAGTGACCGTTCGTTATCGTCGTAAGCAGATGAAAGCAAGAGCTCCACGCCGTTGCGCCAGGCCAGCTCGCAACCCATTTCCACGGCAGGACTGCAAAGGCCCAGGCCCTGGTAATCGGCACCAATCCAGTAGCACAGGAATGCCGTCTTTTCCCATAAGCGCAGGTCGACGTAGCCGACGAATCCGAGCTGACGATGCACGATGGCGTAGGCGGCGGAACCGTCTTCCAGCCGCTTCTCGATCCACGCCTTGCCGTCTTCACCATCGGCCAACGCAGGCAGCGCGGTCATCACCGGTATCGACGGATCGCGAATCTGGCACAGCAGCATGGGCGCGTGGTCGATGTGGAGAGGATCGAGCACCAGTGGTGATTCAGCGCTGCCATGCTGCACACGCCACGGCGCCTTGAAGGTCGCAAGGCGTGCGGTGATGCGGTCGCGGATCGCAACTGATTCCTTGTGTCCCGCGTGCAGCATCAGCGCGCGCGCGCAGGCAGCGAGCGCTTCGTCGAAGCCACCGAGCTGCTCCAGGCAACGGGCTCGTGCAGCCACATCAGCGGCCAATGCGTAACCCTGCTCCTCCAGTGCCCGCAGTGCCGATTGCGCCAGGTCAGGGCGTGAGCAAGCCAGCGCGAGATGACCCGCTGCGCGAAGCAGCACTGCATCCTCGCCAATCCAGGGGTTGTCGGTCAGGAGGCCTTCCAGCCACGAACCGATTGCCTTCCTGACAGGCGGACTCGCAGCGACCACGCGGGGCACGAGCACATCCCACGCGGCACGCAAAAGCGCGGGGTCGTGCGCTGACAGTTGCAAAACAGACAACGCCGCTTCGATGTCGCCTTCGGATGCCAGGGCACGCACGGCACGCGCCCGGCTCGCCCGGCTCGATTGCAGCGCCGGTGCAAACGGCTCGCACAGCGACGACAGCTCGATGGCATCGGGCAGCCCCTGTGCTACCAGCTGCACGGCCTCGCCATGACGCGTGCGAATCGTGACGGCTTTCGCATCGAGGCGATGAACCTGCTGACCCAGCCAGTGAAAGTTGACCGGCGGCGAATCGGATCGCACTTCACCGCGTTGTGTGGAGGTCTCGCGAATGTCTGCAAGGCTGGCCCAGCCTGGCGCGCGCGTCAGCACCAGGCATCCCTGCGGGGCCCAGGCAAATGCATCGTGGAGAAACTGCCAGTACCCCACAGGCATCGAGAACATCGCGCTGGGCAGGCCGGTTGCATGCGCGCGCACAGTTGCATCCATCCAGTCTTCGTACCGGCCGACCTCGAGTGTCTGCCACTCCTGCTTGCCCGGCTCGCCGCCCCAGACCTGGGTTTTACCGTGATGCGCCAGAAGCAGGTCCTGCTGCAGCCGCCCGGGCAGATCGCCTGCCAGCAGCAACACGGGGCCATCAGGCTTCCATCGGGTGCGGGCCGGCCAGTACAGCTCGGCGGGCGAGGTGCCGATCGACCATGCGGGTGCATAGGCGCCTGCGCGTTCACCGTCGGGGAGCTTGCCGGCCCCGACACAAGGCACGTAGCGCACGGGACGGTGCGAAAAACGCGCGATCGATTCCAGCCGCTGCCTCAGCCACCATGCGTCCAGCCGACGCCACGGTTCGAGGTCCACGACCGACAGGCACGCGGCCGTGCTGCCGCTCGCGAACACAGCGCCTGCGCGGTCGGCAAGCTCTGCGACAGCAGCTGCCCACCCGGGTCCGTGGCCGTCTGCGTTCAGCGCTCGCGCTGTCATTGCCCACCCGCACCGGTTTCGACACTCCTGAGCCTGCGCTCGATGGACATGCCGCGCGCAACCGCGCTGTCTTCCACCAGGGAACCCACGGTGTCTGCCAGGCGCTGCACGGGTGGCTTCACCGGCTGCGGGCTGGCCAGTTGGTTCGCCAATGCGGCGGCCTCTTCCATCCGGCTTGAAACCACCCTTGGGGTGATGAGGAACATGCGCTCGCGCTTTTCGACATTGGCAACCGTCTTGCTGAAGAACACGCCCACGCCCGGCACATCGCCCAGCACGGGAACCTGGTCCTTCTGGCGCATGTTCTGTTCGCTGTTGAAGCCGCCTATCAGCAGGCTCTCGTTTTCTCCAACCAGTGCCTGCGTGCCGATGACGCTGCGCCGCACGGTCGGCAGCGTGCCGACCTTGGTGTCCTGGATCGATCCGTCTTCTATGTCGACCACCAGCTGTATCGAGCGCATGCCGGCCACCAGGACGATGCGCGGCGTGACTCGCAGAGTGACGCCTACCGATACAGGCGTCACGGTCGCCACGCGCTCACCCGAGGTCTGTATATAGAAGGTATCGGACAGGTCGATGAGCGCTCCCATGTTGTCCTGCGTGAGGATGAAAGGCCGCGACACGATGCGTGCACTGCCCTTTCCTTCCATCACCTTGATGCGCGTCATCAGGAAGTTGCCGGCCTCCGCGATGATGGTGGACGGATTGACGTTCGCGCCGCGAATCAGGGTCAGCGTCGTCCCGTCGGGCGCGGCTGCCGGCGTGCCGAAGCCGCCCGAGATATTGCCCTTGCGCGCATTCCAGTCCACGCCAAGATCCGCCATGCTGGAGGTATTCACATCGACGATGGCCGCCTCGATTTCGATCAGGCTGCTGGGCACATCGAGCATCTCGATCAGCTCGCGGTAGATGGGTGCGTTCTGCGGCTTGTCCTTGATGATGATTGCATTGAGCCTGGTGTCGGACTGGATCACCGCGCGGTCTGCCGGACGCGAACCGTCTGCAGGCTTCGAATTCTTGGGCGCAGCCGAGGGCGGTGCAGCCGGATCGGGGCCGTCGGACACCAGCGGCTTGAGCACATTGCGCGGCTGGCCCGCCGCAGACACCTCCGTGGCGAGCGCGCCAGAGCTCTGCCCCGGCCCTTCGCCCAGCAGGTTTCGCAGCATGGTTGCGACGCCGGGCGTCACGATCTGCTTGTCGCGGTACAGGATGGTGCGGTCATCGACGGCGGCGTGCTTGAGCCGGAAGACCAGCACCTGCTGCTCGGCCAACGGATCGGGAAAGTCGGCAAGCGCGCGCGCGATACGCTCGACATACGAGCGCGGCCCAGACACCATGACGGCGCTGCGCTCATCGACATCACCCCAGCCGAAGCGCGGCTCCAGGATGCCCATCTCTGCGAATGCCTTCTTCAGCGCCGCCCCGGACATGCCCTTGGTGGGCAACAGCCGTGTGACACGTTCACTGGCGCGGCCGATGTACAGCACACCCGCGTGGTAATACCAGGTCAGCCCGTTCGCCGCGCTCAACTGGTTGAGGAACTCAGTCGGTGTGTTGGCGGAGGCACGGCCCGTGACTGCGGCCAGGCTGTCAGACAGCGACGTCTCCAGTCGAAGCTGCAAGCCAAACGTCCTGGCGAAGCTGGCGAGGATGCGATCGAGCTGCTGATCCCTGCCGATATAGCTGAACGGGCTCTCGGGCCAGGGCGCCGTCTCGGCCTGAAGCGGAAGCGCCGCTGCCGCGAGCGAACACGCCACGACAAGGGAGCCCAAGCGGTGACTGGCGAATCGAATGAGCGCGTGCATGACTTGACTCCTAGAGCACGCCAAAAAAGGCGCGCCAAGTGGTAAGCGCATCGAGAAACTTCCCGAGCGCACTTTCAAATTCGTCTGCCGACGCCGATGCGCCGACTCTTTGCTGCAAGAGCAGCCTGTCCTGTTCAGGGGACAGCACCAGGTACTCAGCAAAAAGCGGGTCGCGGCCGGCCGCCGCAGACAGCGCGTTGAGCAGCATGTCGTCGGCCATCGCCTGCGATGTCGGCAACTCACGCAGCTGCGCCTCCAGCACCAGGTCGCCACGCGGCCCGGGATGCAGCAGCACGCGCATGTTGCCGTCGAACACCAGCGCCACAGCGCCGTCGGACCGCGCAGGCCCCGGGTCCAGCCGCGCACGCAAGAGATATCCGGCGAAGCCGGCGTGGTTGGTACTAGCCATCGAAGGTCTCCTCGGATTCGTCGAGCCTGCGCTGCTCGGCCATCCGGCGCAGCGCAAGCAACAGCTCCGCGACGGGCTCGATGAATTCGGTCGGTATGTACTGGCCCAGGTGCGCCTTGCTCAAAAGCGCGCGAGCCAGCGGAATGTTCTGCATCACCGGGATGCCCTCTTCTTCGGCGACGCGCTTGATCGCCTCTGCGATGCTGCCTTCACCCTTGCTGACCACGATTGGCAATGGCGTCTCGCCCTCTTCGTAGTACAGGGCGACCGCGACGTGCGTGGGATTGGTCACGACGACATTGGCTTTGCGGGTGTTCTCCACCATCTCGCCCATCGCGATCTCGCGCGCCATCTCCTTGCGATGCCCCTTCATGTGGGGGTCGCCTTCCATCTGCTTGTATTCCTGCTTGATCTCGTCCATGGACATCATCAGGCCCTTGCGATAGCTGTAGCGCTGCCAGGCGAGGTCGAAGACCGCAATGACGGCAAAGCAGATGAATGTGTTGATCGTGAGCACAGTCATCATTTCGCCGAGCGCGAGGCCTGCCGCCCCGATGCCTGCCAACGGAATCTTGACCATCGTGTCGATCGAATCGCGAATCACGAAGAACACAAGAAAGCCCAGGAACAGGACCTTCAGGCACGACTTGATGAACTCGACGAAGTTCTTCATCGTGAACATCTGCTTGAGGTTGGCTACCGGATCGAGCCGCTCGCCTTTGGGAATAAGCGCCTTGAACGAGATGAGCATGCCCGTCTGCAACGCCTCGGCGAAGACGCCGACTGCGACGACGATCAGCAGGTAGGGCACCAGCAGTTCAACGCCGATGCGGGTGAGCGCGCCCATCGCCAACGAGACCGCGTCCTTGAAGTCCATGCCGTGCAGCTGTCCCGGCAGCGCCATCATCTGGCCCAGCTTCTTGAAGATGTCATCCGACATCAGCAGCGTGTAGCCAAACAGCGCCCCGATGAGCAGGGCCTGCGTGAAGTCCTTGCTCTTGGCGACCTGACCGTCTTCGCGCGACTTGCGAATCTTGTGGTCGGTGGGTTGTTCGGTCTTCTCGCTGCTCATGGCTTGCCGACTCCCGGAATGATGGCGAACACGGTGCGGTTCGCCTCTCTGATGGTTTCCAGGAGGGTCTGGTGGGTGTAGTCGAAGAGCACGACCGCATACACCGCAAAGACCAGCATCGCGATGCCGCTCTTGACGGGCATCGCCAGAAAGAACACCTGCAGCTGCGGCACAAAGCGGCTGACGATTGCCATTCCGGCTTCGGCCAGGAACATGCAAAAGATCACCGGCGCTCCCAGCAGCACGGCCAGCATCATGAAGCGGTCGAGCAGCTTCAGCGCGAGCATCGTGGCCTCGGGTGAGAACCGCGGCCACCAGCCGAACACGGGCCAGATGCGGTAGCTGTCGTACACCACATTGAGGATCAGCAGGAAGCCACCGATCACGAACAGGAATGTCACCACCGCCTGGTTGAAAAGCTGGCCGAGTGGCGAGGTTTCGTGGCCCGACAGCGGATTGAGCGTCTGCGCAATCGTGGCGCCGCGCTGCGTGTCGCACAGGTCGCCCATCGCTTCAACAGCCCACAGCGGCACGGCGAGTACGAAGCCGATCGCGATGCCGATCAGCACTTCCTTGAGGATGATTCCCAGGATGGTGACGCCCTCACGCTCTACCGCAACGCCATCGACCAGCGTGGGCGCCAGGAACATGGCGAAGCTGCCGATCGCGCCCAGACGCAGCGTCATGGGCAACGACTCACGCGAGAGCAAGGGCAGTATGGTGAACACTGCAAGAAACCGCGGCAACGCAAAACCAACGGCCTTCAGGTTCACGAAGAGCCAGGACATGATGTCCGGGTATGCGTTCATCGCACCAGCTGCGGGAAGGTGTCGAACAACAACACGGTGTAGTTGAAGATCTCGCCGCCGACCCATCGCGCAGTGAGGAAGATCGTGATGCCGACGGCAATCAGCTTGATCGCGAACGACAAGGTCTGTTCCTGGATCTGCGTGAGCGCCTGGAACAGGCTGAACAGGGTGCCGACCACCGATGCCACCACGATGGGCGGCAGCGAAAGCCACAGCACCAGCAGCAGCGCCCGGACGACGTGGCTCACGATATCGACGACTTCCATGACGGCTCCCCTAGATTCGATAGGTCAGGACCATGCCGTGCAGCAGCCTGGACCATCCATCGACCATGACAAATAGAAACAGCTTGAGCGGCAGCGTGATCGTTGCGGGCGAAACCATCATCATTCCAAGGGCCATGAGGATGTTCGACACCACCAGGTCGATCACGATGAAGGGCAGAAAGAGCAGGAACCCGATCTCGAATGCAGCAGTGAGCTCGGTCACGACAAACGCGGGCACCAGGATCAGCAGGTCGGTGTGGCGAACTTCATCGGCCATCTTGGGTGGCCAGATGCGCTTGGCCTGGGCCACGAAGAAGTCGCGCTGCTCGGTCTTGGTGTTGGCCAGCAGGAACTTGCGCATCGGCTCGGCGCCGCGCCTGGCCGCAGCGACCATGGCGCTCGCGCTTTTCGTCGAATTGGGTTCGGCCTCGACCGCATCAGCGATCTCGTAGCCGATGGGCGCCATGATGAACACAGTGAGCATCAGCGCCATTGCATAGAGCACGATGTTCGGCGGTGATTGCTGAACGCCCAGCGCATTGCGCACCAGCGACAGCACGATTGCGATCTTCAGGAACGACGTGGTCGTGACGAAGACCAGCGGCACCAGTCCCAGCATCGCAAGCGACGCTGTGAGGACGATCGGGTCGTAGCCGCCCATTTGACTACTTCGCCTCGAGGCTGAAGTTCAGCACCGACACGCCCACGCGGCCTTCGATGTCCACGAGTTCGCCGTTGCCAATCAGTCGGCCGTTGGCACGAATGCTCACGGTGCTTTTCGGGTCGCGTCCCAGATTGAAGAGATAGCCGGGCTGAAGGCTGCGCAGGTCCCCCAGCGATATCTCGCGTTCACCCAGGTCGAAGGTGAGGCGCACCGGCACATCGTCGATGAGGCCGCTGGAGGCAGCCACGGAGTCGTCAACATCAGCCATCATTTCCCTTACTCCTTGAAGAACTTCAAGTTCATTTCCGGCGAGGCTGCACAAAACCCCGAGCCTTGGACCCACCAGCACCATCAGCCTGTTGTCCTGCGACAGCAGACATTCATCGAGCAACACCACATCGTGGAGAGCGACGCTGCGAAGCGCGCTCGCCGAAAGGTCAACCCATCCGGCCACCAGGCTCAGGCGCACCGGAAGCTCTTTCCAGTCGTCTTCATTCGCGATGGCTGGCTGATCGCGCAGCTCGGTTGCGAGAAAGCGGCTGGCGGTAGCGTCCAGCAGAAGCTCGCCTGCCAGTTCATGGTCCCGCGACCAGGCTCGCCACTCGCAAGCCTCCAGATCGAGCCGGGCAGGCCTTGCGTCGACGGAGACGATTCGCAGGCTCTTGCGCGTTGCGTTCTCCACGACCGAGGCCAGGCCGGAGGCGGTGCATTCGAGCGCGGCGAGCAGGACGGCAAGCGGCCACTGCGCTGGCGATGTTCCCGGCATGGAGAGGTTCGCCAGCATGTCGAGCGAGGCATGGGCGATGCCGATGAAAACGCGAGCACCTCCCCAGTCGCACTCGACGAAGCGATCGGACGGCGCGTTCGGACGGCTCGCACGAATGTCGAACATCCAGTCGTCGTCGAGCCAGAACGCTTCCATCGGCGCGCGACGTCTGCACAGCACGTTCCGGCTGCTCAAGGTGTCGCGCGAGATGGTCGGCAGGCGCAGCGGGCGAGACAGAGGCGCCTGGGTCATTGCGAGTCCTTCAACCAGTTGCATTCGGCGGTGATCGAGCTGTCTTTGGTGAAGATCACGAGTTCAAGCTCGCGGTCCAGGCGCGCGCCCAGGTCGCTCGCCAGTCCCGGCAGCTTTCGCCCGAGCCAGTCAGAGACGCGGTTGCTGCCACAGGTGAATTCGATGCGCAGCCGGCCGTTCGATTCGCAAAGGCGTACTGCGGTCTCCGGCAGGATGGCCTCGCGGAGCACGACCCGCACTTCGCGTGCGCTGTGCAGCCCCGTGCCGGCCCAGATATGCGCGATCTCGGCGCCGATTTCTTCGGTGTCGGCGAAAGGGATGTGATGCATACCCTGAAGCGGACCGACGGCCATCGCTTCCTCAAGATGCCGGTGCCGTCCTTGACCGTGGCCCTTATGCATGAGCGACTCGAACCGCGAGATGTCCCGGTTGTCCACGGCGCCCGCAGGCCGCGACGTCCCCGACGCCGCGCCGCCTTCGCCGACCTCCAGGTACAGCGGACCCAGGTCCACGTTGCGGGAGCGGCTGGACATCTCAGGCTTCCTCCGTGCTCTCTTCCAGCGCCATGGCCAGGGAGCGCTTGCCCGGGAACTCTTCAAGTTCAAGTTCGGCCAACCGCTCTGCCTGTATCTCGGCCTCCTGGCGCTGATGCTCGGAAAGATCCATGAATTTCTGTGTGGCGCGCGCCGCGAAACGCCATGCGGCGGTTGCTTCGTCGAACGCTTCACGACGCTTCAAGCGCTGGGTCTGCGCGTCCTGGACGGATTGCTCGTCGACCTTGGCCGCCTCCTTCATGGTGTCGACCTCGTAGCGAAGCTCGTCCAGGTCACGCACAACCACGATGCGCTCGCACACGTCCTTGTAGAGCGAGCGCTCACGCTCGACTCGCTCGAGGTCGCGCTGCTGCTGCAGGTCGCGCGCCTGCTTCAGCAGCTCGGCGGCGTGTTCGAATTGCTGCTTGCTGCGCCACATATCCGATTCGCGGCAGTCCTGGCGGATTCGCTTGATGCGCAGCAGCCCGTTGATGACGTCCATGGCGGCTTCCTTCAGGCAGCCGCCAGGTAGCCCGCCGTGCGAAGGTGTTCACGCACGGCAGCGCGCCCGCGCGACACGCGGCTGCGCACGGTACCGACCGGCACGTTCAATTCATCAGCCGCTTCCTCGTAACTCATGTCGTCGATCGCCACGAGTGTGAGTGCATGCGCCATCTCCTGCGGCATCCGGGCCATCGCCTCGGAGACGAGTTCCAGGCCCTGGCGCTGGCTCATGCTCTCGCAAGGCTGCACCTCCAGGGACTCGTGCCGCTCCAGGACGTCATCGGTCTCGAACCGGTGGCGGTGCTGCGGCGCCCGGCTGACATGGTTACGAACCAGGTTGGTGGCGATGCCGAAGATCCAGGTGGAGATCTCGGCCTCGCCGCGATAGCTCGTGAAGCTCAAGGAGGCTTCCACGAAGGCCTGCTGTGCGATATCTGCCGCATCGTCGGGATGACCGACCCGCTTCAAGACAAAGTAGTAGAGCGAAGCGCTGTATTCGCGCACCAGATCGCGAAAGAGCACTTCCTTGTCGATCGCGACCGGTTGCGGCGCCAACGCCGGGGCGACTGCACCAGCGCTGATAAACACATTGGAGGGGCGCGCGCCGGGGCTCTCGGTCAGCGTGAAGACGCGCGCCTTGATCGCCGACTGCGCGGCCTTGGCTGCTTTTGCCGCCGCGCGGCCGGCGCGTGCTTCGGAGCAGCCGCGGGCCCGCTGTGGCGACCTGCGCGATTGCGGCTCCAGAAAATAAGCCATCTGCGGAATGTTGAGCGTTTGCATGATCGAACTCTCCTGTGCATCAACTTTGCGCGGATAGCTCGTCTTTGGCTTCAGCCAAGCGCCCTAGTTCCGGTGGCCTAATCCATTGGTCTCGGGGAGCCTTCTGTAGGTCTTGCAAAAATCCCGGACATCGTCGCCTGGCCCGTGCCATCGCCGGCTTCGGACGCGCAGAACTTGCCCTGCAGCAGGGTTTCCCGCCACACCAGCGCCTGCGCAGCGACCGAACGCACCACCGTTGCCAGCCAGCTGGCGCTGGTGTGGGCGCCGAAGCGCGCCTCGACGCACAGGACGACGGTCTGGCGGCTGGGATTGAATCCAAAGCGAAGGGCCGGCTGGTTCCATGTCATGAGCTGCACTGTCAGCAGGCTCTCATACACACTCACCCGGTTGCGCATGTCGATTGCGCCCAGCTCCGCGATAAGCAGGAAACTGTCGCGCCCATCCTGGAATGCCGTCTCGAACAACACATCGGCAAAGTCCACGCTGAAACCCTGGCCGAGCGCGTCGCAATCCTGCACGCCAAGATCCAAACTCGCATTGCGACATAACTGTTCGAATTCGAGCAAGTTCGTCATCGCCACCCCATCCTTTTATTGCGCACGAATACCGTGTCGAATCCTGAGTGGCATGGGCATGAATTTGGTTCCATCTGGAACCATCCGCGCCCACCGGTTACTCAATTGAAGTCCACAACCAGCAGTCCCTGTAACCGCCAATGTCCAGCAACCTCAGGATTTCAGGTCACATCGCACCAGGGCCGGCCATCGCCGAATCCCAGGCAGCGAACGCGCGGGCCAGCGGGACATGGCGCGGCCAGGCATTCACACTCGCGCCGGCCGGTGCTGCCAAGGCTGCGACGCAGGCCCACGAGTCGGCCATGCAGTCGCTGGCAACCACGCAGAGCCGCGATCTCTCCTCGCGTCGGGTCGCCGCGGAAGCGGCTTTCAAAAGAATGCCTGCCGGTGAAGTTCTCCAGCGCGCAAGCACCATGGGAGTGGACCTGCGCCGGGTTCGATCGGGGGCACGCGACATCCTGAGTGGCAACCAGGGCGCCGCCCGAGGCGGCCGGTCCGGATCGGCGGCTCGCTACATGTCACTCCAGCTGGCTGCTGCCTCCATGGAGGACAACATCTCGGAAGAGGCCGCAACGGCGATGCTGACGCCGGTCAAAAGCCAGGCCCATACGCCACAGGACTTTTCTGAACTCCTGCGCCACAGCGCCAACGACGACGAGGAGTTCCAGCACTTCCTGGAGGACATCCTCTCCGGCCTGGACATCACGGCCGATGACGCGAAAGAGCTGGGCGACAAGCTCAAGCAAGCACGCAACGACGACGAGAAGCTGATGAAGCTCCTCGCAAAAGTGCAGAACCTGCCGCAGCCTCCACGTGAGACGAGCGCGATCGAGCGGGAGCGCATCCGCCAGCGCATTCACGACGAGTTGCGCGAGTTCGAACGCTCCAACGAGGGCGCGATGGTGCTGGCCAGCTTCAACGCCGCGCCGGTGGCCGCAACGACCGCAGAACCTGCGAGCTTCCTGGACACCTACACCGAGCTGGTCACCGTGCCGCGCACATTCGCAGGCGCACTCAAGGTGCTGCTGCAGCGTCACCGCATCGACACACTCGAAGCCCTGTTGTCCGACCTGAAGAAGGCACTGGGTGACGACCTGAGCGCCGCGACGCCGTCACACGACACGAGACGCCTGGGCGCCGTATTGACCGACCTGGGCAACATGGTGCTGTCTTCAAGCCTCATCGAAAGCGTGGCCGAACTGGTTGACCTGATGCGCCGGATTGAACGCAAGCAGGAAGAAAAGAACAGGCGGTGTGAGCGCGAGGAGCATGAGAACGACGTAGGCGATGAGCCGGCGCGCGCCTTGAACAGCCATGGGGGCCGCGATGAACGCTGAAGTCAAGGCTATCGATGCCAACCTGCTCCTGGGCAGGCTCGTCGAAATGATCGACGGCAGCAGTGCCCTGGCGATGCAGTTCGACCGGCTGGCGCGCGACCTGCAGATCGAGGAAGGCGAGCCGAAGATCATTTTTCTCTCGGGTGTCAAAAAGATTTTCCGCGAGCTTCCCGAAAAAGCTTTCAACGACAAGAACGCCCGGCTTGCGATGGTTGACGCCGTACAGGACGCGCTCGACGCCGCGATCGATGCCGAGGAAGAAATGCTGGATAACAAAGACGACGAAGGGGGGCGCTGATGGATTGGGTCTCGCACGCTGTAAACGCCTTCGGACATTCCGTCGGACTGGAAAATCTGTCGCTCGACGACGATGGCTGCGCGCTTTTCGAACTGGAGCCGGGCGGAAAGCTCTGGCTTCACGATCTCGATGCGGCCGGCGGCGATGAAGTGCTGGTCGTTCTGGCCAGCCCGCTCCCTGCGCCTGCAGGCACGAGCGCACGGCAGGCGCTTCGCTTGGCCGATTTCCGCGTCAACCCATCGTGGCAGACGCAGCTTTCGGTGCGAGGCCCGGACCTTGTCGTCACGCTGCGCATGCCGCGTCACTCTTTCATGCTGAGCGCCCTGGAAGAAGCGGTCGAGTCGCTCTTCAGCTTCCACGAGCGCGTGGCTCAGGGGTCCTGAGGAAAAGCCATGGCGACCCGCATACAACCCCACATCACGCCGTTCCCGATGGACCGGGGGATCGACAAGATCCTGCACCTGATCGAAGACGAAAAGGTCGATGGCGCCACGGCAGGCGACATTGCGCCCGCGTTCTCGCCTGTCAAGCCGCGGCTGGAGCAACTCTACGCCCTGCCTAACCTGGAAGACTACCTCGCCAGCCAGCTGTCGCCCCTGATGGATGAGGCGGGGCTGCTGATGCCAAACAGGTTCAACCGGGCTTTGCGCGATGGCGAGGAGGAACTGAAGGAAGACGAGGAAGAAGACCCGCGCCGGGCTCGCATCCTGCGCGCGGCACGCAGGCTCCTGGGCGACCAGGTCGCGCTTCGCGAGCTGGTCAAGATGTACCAGATGGCATTGCTCAAGGGCTAGCTGATGAAACGACTGAACAAGGATTCACTCGAAGTCATGCGGCTTCTGGGTCATGTATTCCTGCTGCACGGACGCCCCGACCAGGCGCTGGTGATGCTGCGCGCCGTCTGCCTGCTCGCGCCCGACGACCTTCGCGCCCTGCGTTCGCTCGCACTTGCGGCCATTCGCGCAGGCCAGGCTGGAGAGGCACTGCGCACGCTCGACAAATTGCGCGACAGCGGCGATCCCTCACCGGTCGTTCATCTGCTGCAAGGCCAGGCTTTCACTGCAACGGGTCGCCATGCCGATGCAGAGCGGGCCTTCGATCAGTTCCATGCGGCACGAGCCGCCGAAAAAACAACCGTCAGGGCCTGAACCATGGGTTTCAAAAAACCAAGCCTGCAGCGCATCGTCGAAGTCATCATCAGCCGCAATGACCTCGTCCTCGCGGCGCTGATCGTCTGCATCATCTTCATGATGATCCTGCCACTGCCGACCTGGCTGGTGGATGCGCTCATCGCAGTGAACATGTGCATCTCGGCGATCCTGCTGATGGTGGCGATGTACTTGCCCAGTCCGCTTGCGTTCTCGTCGTTTCCCTCGGTGCTGCTGATCACCACGCTCTTTCGGCTGGCCATCGGGATCGCGACGACGCGGCTGATCCTGCTGCAGGCCGATGCGGGCCACATCGTCTACACATTCGGCAACTTCGTGGTGGGCGGCAACCTCGTCGTCGGCCTGGTGGTGTTCCTGATCCTGACCATCGTGCAGTTCGTGGTGATCACCAAGGGCGCAGAGCGGGTGGCCGAAGTCGGTGCGCGCTTCTCGCTGGACGCCATGCCGGGCAAGCAGATGTCCATCGACGGCGATGTGCGCGCCGGCACCATCGACATGGACGAAGCCCGCCGCCGCCGCACGCTCGTCGAGAAAGAAAGCCAGCTCTATGGCTCCATGGACGGTGCCATGAAGTTCGTCAAGGGCGATGCGATTGCCGGGCTGATCATCGTGGCGGTCAACCTGCTCGGCGGCATCCTGATCGGCACGATGCAGCGCGGCATGTCAGCCGGCGATGCCATGCGGGTCTATTCGATCCTCACGATCGGCGATGGCCTCATCTCGCAGATTCCGGCGCTGTTCATCTCGATCGCCGCGGGCATGATCGTGACGCGCGTGACGACCGGCGACGGTCCGTCAAACGTCGGTCGAGACATTGGCGCGCAGTTGCTGGCGCAGCCCAAGGCCCTGATGATCGGTACCGTGGTCATGATCGGGTTCGGCCTGATTCCCGGCATGCCGACGATGACATTCCTGACGCTCGCACTCGTGATCGGCACGCTGGGCTACACGCTGTACAAGGGCGAGACACAGGTGGTCGATGCCAAGACGGGCAAGATCACGACGGTCCCGGCCATCGACCTGACCAACTCGAAGTCCAACGCCGCCGCCAAATCCAAGCCTGGCGATGCGGACAACTTCCAGCCGACAGTGCCGCTCATGGTGGATGTGAACGCTGATCTGGAAAAGGTCTTCTCGGCCGCGCTGCTCAATGACGAGCTGATCAAGGTGCGGCGTGCGCTTTACTTCGACCTGGGCGTTGTGTTCCCTGGCTTGCAGCTGCGATTCAACGACCAGTTGCCTCCCGAGGCCTATTCGATCCTGGTCGGTGAGATTCCGGTGTCACAAGGGCGCCTGCGTGCCGACCATCTGTTCGTGCGCGAGAGTGTCGACAACCTCAGCGCCATGCTCGTTCCCTTCGAGACCGACAAGAAGTTCCTGCCCAACCTGCCCACGGTCTGGACACCTGCGCACCTCAAGCCCCAGCTCACGAAGGCGGGCATCCCGTTCCTGGAACCCACCCAGATGCTGAGTTATCACATTGCATTCGTTCTGCGAAAGCACGCGGCCGAATTCATCGGCATCCAGGAGACACGATCCATCCTGGCCGAGATGGAGGGCAAGTTTGCGGAACTTGGCAAGGAAATCACGCGCGTCATGCCAATCCACAAGATCGCGGAGATCCTGCAACGACTGGTGTCGGAAGAAATCTCCATCCGGAACGTGCGAACCGTCATGGAAGCACTGGTCGAATGGGGCCAGAAGGAAAAGGACCCCGTGCTGTTGGCCGAGTACGTCCGCATGGCGCTGCGCCGGTACATCAGCCACAAATATTCAGCCGGGCAGAACATGCTGCCCGCCTACCTGCTGTCACCCGCGATCGAGGACGAACTGCGCGCCGCCATCCGCCAGACCTCGGCAGGCTCGTACCTCGCGCTCGACCCGACTGCGTCCAAACGGATCACGAGTGCCATCAAGCTGGCCGTTGGCGATCCGTCGGCCGCGGCGCAGCGGCCCGTGCTGCTCACCTCGATGGATATCCGCCGATACATGCGCAAGTTGCTGGAGCAGGACCTCGGCGACCTGCCGGTGCTGTCCTACCAGGAATTGACCCAGGAAATCAACATCCAGCCGCTGGCGCGCATAGAGGCGTGATGCAGCACACCCATCAGCATTGACCATCTAACGGCATTGAACGACAGGCAGGCGATCATGGACAACCACACTGAACTTTCCGCGCAAGCCGAGCCCCTGGAGCTGCGGGTCCTCCACGGACCCCAAGCGGGTAGCACTTTGCCGATCGAGCACGGCACCACTTACACGCTCGGATCGGCCGACAGCTGCGCAGTGTTGCTCGCAGGCACGCAGATCGAAGGCGAGCACGTTGGCCTCACCGTCGACGGCGATGGAATCGCAGTCACCACCATGGATGGCAAAGTCACGACGATCGACCGCGACGAGGTGCATGACGGCCAGGTCATGCCGCTTGGTACTGTCCTGCGCCTGGGTCGCGTCAAGCTGACAGTGGACAGCGTCGATGCCCCCTGGCCCCAGGAAGAGGCACTGGAAGAGCCGGATCCCGTCGTCGCCCCGCAGACCGACCCGGAACAAGAAGCTCAGGAAGAAGTTGAGCAGGAGGCGTCTGACGCGGTGAATACGTCACTGGCTTCCAGGCCAGCCGTGTCGCGTCCGCGCAGTCTGGCTCCGGTGCTCATGCTGGGCGTCGCGGCCGCGCTGCTGGTGGGTGCTGCGGTGACAGCCTGGGTCAGCTCAGAAGCGGGCCCGGTCACCGCACAAGAAGAAGTCACTACGCCGATCACCAGACCCATCGCACTGGCACCCGCATCCGCTAGCGCTTCTGCACCCACGGCCGCGCCGACCTTGGACGTAGCCGCATTGACGCGCGAATTTCCCCAGGCCACGCTGACTGCGGCACGCGGCGCAGACGGTCGTTGGGTCCTGAGCGGCCGCATCCCCAGTGAGGAGGCCCGCGCCCGCCTGCGGCAGGTGGCCTCGGCGCTGCCGACCGCTCCAGATGTGCGGGTGATGCTCGACGGCGAGCGTATCGCCGCCGTCGCACAGTTTCTCCAGAAGCACCGCGTTGTAGGCGAGATGGAACTCAATGTGAATGCATCGGACACCGGCGCGCTACGCATTGGGGGTGCGGCGGCAACACGCGAAGGCCTGGCCGCAGTGGTGGATGCCGCGCGCAAGGAGCTGGCGGATGCAGCGCCCATGAACTTTGCGGTCGTGCTTCGGCCGGAGTTGCCGGGACGTTTCGAGGAACGGCTACGCAATGCCGGGCTGGCATCAAAGTTCAAGGTACTGTCGCGCGATCCAAAGCTGGAATTGCAGGCAGTGTTGACGGGAAATGAAGTGAGGGTATGGGAGAAGCTCTTTGAGGAATTCGTACGCGACTACGGCAACGTGCTCACGATCGTCGCCCAGGTCAAGCACGACCGAGAGATTGTGGAAGTGCATATCGAAACCGTTGTCGCCGGCGCGTTCCCGTATGTCGTGACGACCAGCGGCAAGCGCATCTCTCCCGGCGGCGTACTGGAGGGGCGCACGCTGGTTGCCATCCGCGACGGCGAACTTGTTTTCTCCGACGGCATGCGCGTGCGCTACGGAAATTGAACTCTCCGCCAATTCTGGTTACTCAATCAACATGAACGATCCCCATCTGCTCGAGCTGCATTCTGAATTGCAAGATGATGCAACCGGCAAGCGCCGCACCGAGGTGCTCGCCCAGCTACGGGAACTGCACAACGGCTGCCTGACTGCGCAGCGCGCGCTTTGCGACCGTGAAGTGTTCAAGCGCCTGGAGGCCTCGACGCTCGCGGTGTCGGCCGCCATACGAATCATCGAAACATTGCCGCAATCGGGCAATGGCCGGAACTAATGTCGACGGCCAGTCACTCATTTTCATACCCCAACCCACCACAGGAGAATTCTGATGGCACTCACCCTCAATGAAGTCGCAACAACTGCAGGTGCGATCATCGATCCGACCGAAGCGGAACTCGATGCGGCGTACGCACTGCTGGGTCCATCCTCAACGGCTGCGGATCTGCTGAAATTCCAGGCGCTTCTGGCCATCAACAGCACGCTGACGGCAGTCTTCAGCGCGGTCCTGAAAGAGCGCGCCGACACACTCAAAGGTGTCTGTCAGAAGTTCTGACTGAAGTCCGGTTCTCTGGGCTATCACCCCTCAGCGGCCGCACGCGCGGCCCTGCAGCTCGCTCGCGCACATGCATCACGCATGCTGCGTGATGCGACATCAAGTTCAATTGTCAGGATTTATACGGAGCCTGCAGAAAAGAGGCTCCGCCGCATCAGGCGTGGTGGCGGCCCTGCGAACGCGGCTCAATCAGCCATTCGCGCCAACCACGTTTGTTGGCGGCGGCAATGGCCTCAGCGCGGCTGTTGACTTCGAGCGCGCCGAGGATCGCGCCTACATGGCACTTGACAGTACCCATAGCCAGGTTCAGCTCGCGGCAGATCTGCTTGTTGGCCTTGCCATCGAGCAATTGGGCCAAGACGTCGATCTGGCGTGCTGTCAATCTCGCGCCGCGTAATGCCGCGGCGCGGCCTCGGGCAATCTGTTCCGGCGTGAGCGCGGGCTCGAGCGCCTGGCTTGTCGAATTGGGCTGGGCTGCCGGGATTGGCGTGCCTTCGGGCAACAACGCTTCTGCGGGGATATAGATGCCGCCGCCAAGAACGAAGCGAATGGCGTTGACGAACGCAGACCGACCTGCATTCTTGGGAAGGAAGCCACGCACGCCTTTGGCGAGAGCGCCTTGGACGGACTTCATGTCGTGCGTCGAGGAGACGACAACAACGCGGGCATGGGGGCAGTGCTGCATGAAGCTTTCAAGCGCCGACGAGCCGTGCAAGCCGGTCATGGCCAGATCGAGCAACACCAGGTCGATTTCAGGGCAACTGCGGAAGGTCTCGACAGCCGATACGAGCGTGTCCGCTTCGAGCACAGCGACGTCGTGGTCGACTGCTTCCACGCACATCTTCAGGCCACCCCGCACGAGGTGCTGCGCATCTGCGATCAACACGGTCAGCCCATCGAGGGCCGGTGAATTGGTTTGCGTTTCTGGAACGACTTCTTGCATGAACAACATTTGGCCCCCGACCTGCTGGCACACGACGTGAACAGGTCCGTCGTTTGTTGCTCCCCTAAAGCGAACAATACGGAGAACGAGGGTCCTGCGAATCAGACGATGGTCTTGGGTGGGGAGTCAGCGGGTTGTCTGCTGTCCGCTTGCGAGCACTTTTACCGCTTCTCACTGCTTTCCATCAAGTGAATTGGGCTCAACCCCGAATGAAATGGTCCATCATGCGGGGCGCCGCCTGCGATGCCGGGCTGCGCGCTTGCGACGGCGCTGTGCTCAGACGCCCCTGCCAGTCTTCGGCGGCCGCAACGAAAGCTTCGACCTGAGTGGCAAATGTCTGGGCGCTGGCCTGCTCGGCTTTTACGTTGTCGCATAGCACGATTTCACCGTGCAGCTCATCGACAGCCAGTGATGCGCCTGCCGTGGCTGTGCCGAACAGGTTGCCCTGCAGGAGTTGCGAATAGACGGCTTCCCGGCCGTCCGGCGGGATGGGACAAAGAACGCTGTAGAGATGCAACCCACCGGAAGCGTCTCGCTCCAGGTTCAACGCCGGCGCGCCTTCAATGGCCAGTCGCGCGCAACCGTGCGCGTCGAATCGCAGGTTCGGCAGGCCCAGCGTCAGGCCAAGGGATTGAATGAGTTGGTCGGCATCCATCAGTTTCTCCTGGTTTGTCACGGTTCGATCGAAAAGGCATCGACTCAGGAGTAAGTAACGCGTGCCTGCAATCAGTTCCAATCGAGCGGCAAGTCGAATGTGAAGGTTGCACCCATCCCGGGGCCATCGCTATGGGCCGCCAGGGTCGCCCCCATTTCCATGGCGGCCAATGCGCTGCTGTGCAAGCCAAAGCCATGCCCGGCCTTGCGGGTCGTGAACCCGTGGGCGAATATTCGGGTCAGGTTTTCTTGTGCGATGCCCTCGCCGTGGTCCCGCACGGTGATGAGCAGTCGCTCGACTTCTCCCCCGGCACCACTTTGGCTCGTGGTGACGCCCAGAGTCAGCCGTCGCTCAGGCGGGGGGAGTCTCTCCATCGCCTGCGCCGCATTGCCGATCAGGTTCACCAGTATCTGCAGCAGCCGCTGCCGGTCCAGTTCCAGCGCGGGCACCGGGTCGTAGCGGCGCTCGATGATCACTCCATAACGATCGATCGCCTCTGCGCTCAGGTGCAGAGCCTCCTCCAGCAGTTCGTGCGGCTGCGCGCTTTCCACCACGCTGGAAGGTCCTGCATGCGATTGCTGGTTGGCCACCACGTATGTGATGTGCTCTACGCTGCGCGACAGCCGGTCAAGATCCCCCAGCACGTCATCACGTTCGGTGCGAAGCGCTCCCACCAGCCCATTCAGGTAGCCTCGCAGCGCCTTCCCCCTCGGGTCGTGCCCCATGAAGTCCGCCAGGTCGTGTTCGTGCTCGTTCATGAGATCTACCGCGCGGGTCAACCCGTCGATGCGCGAATTGCCGATCGTTCGCCTGACGATGCTCGCTGAAACGTTGACGCTGTTGAGCACATTGCCCACGTTATGCAGGACGTTGTTGGCAATCTCTGCCATGCCGGCTTTTCTGGCGGTCGTCACGAGTTGCGCCTGTGTTTGCTCCAGTTCCCGGGTGCGCACCTGAACCCGCTGCTCAAGGCTTGCATACAGCTGCGCGTTGGCCAGCGAGACCGTCAGCTGTCCCGCGATGAGCATGACCGCATCAAGCCGCTGTGCATTGAATGCGGCGCGACCCAGGCGGTTTTCAAGCAACAACATCGAGCGCGCCGAGCCCTGGCTGGCGATCGGCGCGACCAGCAGCGAGCAAAGCGCGATGCCCGCGAAGTAAGGATCGCGCGCGAACCGGTCGTCGTGGGGCGCATCGTCAACCACGAGTGCTTCACCTGTGCGCTCGGCATATCCCACCGCCGAAACCGGCAGCAAGCCCTGCTCGCCCGCCTGCGTCATCGTGATCGATGCCTGTCCCGGTGCAGGGGCCAGCAGCCACCACTGGCCCTCGCTCCACGACAGCACCTGCACCTTGGTGGCCCCACTGAGCGCTGCCAGCACTTCGGTCACCCTCGCCATCAACCGCTCCAGGCTTGTCTCGGAGCTGAGCGCCTGCGACGCGCGCAACACGCCCATCAAGTCCAACGCGTCCGAAGACACGCCGTTGCTGTCCCTTGAAGAGCCGGTGCCCGCCCCTTCGCCGCTTTCGGACTGAGCCCTGCGATTGGCGGACTCGCCCGGACCGGGCGCGAGTGCCGATGCCGGGTTTTCACCCGGCACCTGCCCAAGCAGGAATGCGTGATCCCGCTCCAGCTGTGCAACCTTGACCTGCGCGCCCCACAAGCGATATCGATCGCACGCATCCCCGAGCAACTGACGGCCCGCGTGCGAGAGTCCGCGGTCCAGGTGAAACAGGCCCGCGCGTTCGAGGATCACGCATCGATGCCAGGGGCGGTCGCGCATTTCAGCCTGGACCACCGCAGCATCGAATGCCTCGGCGGCTCTCCACAAGTTGCCTGTGGCCCAAGCCTGTTCCGCTTCGACCAGGAGCTGCAAATGCAGGAAGTTATAGGGCTGGTCGGCCGCGCGGGCGGCAAGCCAGCTGCGACACATTTCCAGTTCGGCCAGCTGGGCCTGCTGCTTTTCGCCGGCAGGCTGCCCCTGCAGTTCCCAGGCCCGCGCCATCGCCACAAAGAAGTGGCCGTAGACGGTCATGTAGTAACCGGCCAGGTTTTCAAGGGTCGCCAGCCCCGCATCTGCATTTCGACTCAACTCGTGCGCATCGCCCATGATCAGCGCATGCATGGCACGGCACTCCGCCACGGCGTTTCTGACGAAAGGCAACCTGCCCATTCGGGCGAGAAAATCCGCTTCGTTATATTGCGCGTCGTCATAGCTGCCCGTCGGCTGCGTGAGCCCTCGAAGCGAGCGAAGCGCCTGCCGCAAGCTGGCATGGAGCGCGGCGGCATGAAGGTTTCCCGTGCGCTGGCACAGCGCGATGCCAGCATCCAGCTCCTCGAGGGTCGCGTCGATAGTGGGTGCGATCTCTACCAGGGCAGTGAAAAGGACCAGATGGCCATAGCACGCATAAGAGGCATCTCCACCATGCTGCAGGCCCTCGAACGCCAGGGTTGATTGCCGGAGCATCTCTTCGACCGGTTCCATCCAGTGACACGCATACGTCGCGTAGACGAACCGCGCTTCTGATGTCTGCGGCTCGTAGCCCATGGCCTGGCCGACCTGCAGTACATGGTGTGCCAGGCTGCATCCGGTTCGATAGTCCTGCCGGATGATCAACATGCCGCACAAACGTCCGAGACAGCTCACAAGTTCCGGACAGGTACCGTGCTCTGCCCAAAGCCGCTGGCATTGCAGTAGCAGCCACACGATGGCTTTGGTGTCGAAACGAACCAGCGCAGAGCGCACCGTGCGACCCAGCAGTTTGGCAATGCCCAGCAGGCGTGGGGCCTGGATCTGGGGGCGCGCTGCGGCCTGGACCTGGCTGTCGTGCAATATCCACTCACCCAGGGCACCAAGGCGCTGCTCCGTGTCAGGTGTGGCGTAACCCGGCGGCGCCTGCAGTCCAAGTTGCGCCAGAAGCTGCAGGCCCAGTTGCATCGACTCTTCCATCCGGCCGCGCATGTCGAGGCTTCGCATTTGAAGACATGCCGGTTCAACCAGCGCAAGCGGATCTGACACCCGAGCACGCACCGCGGCAAAGCAGGCATCTGCCTCGTCGAGGCACCCCAGGCAGTAAAGCGAGGCGTGGCGACTGGCATCGACCGTACCGCGCTGAAACGCATCTGCTGGGTCGTCGATTGCATCAAAAAGTGCACTGGCAGCCGCGAGGTATCGTTCGGCCAGAAGGTGAATCGCGGCTCTGGCGAGTTTCGCCGCCAGTGCGCAAAAGAGATTGGCCGCCTGACGCTGCTCATCAGGCTGGATGAGCTCGCCGACGCATGCGAGATATTGCTGCGCGGCTTCGCCAGCGTAGTTCATCTCGCCTGCAAGATGACGGGCCATTGCGAGCTGCCGCTGGGCGCGTCGAGCATCATTCATCGCCCCCAGCACAGCCTGCTGGACGCGATCATGGCGGAACTCCAGTATCTTCTGCTCGCCCAGCGTTGCCCTTGTGAGCAGGCCGTCGTCGAGCGCGGGTCGCGCACGCTCGTGAAGTTCGACGTCGCTGACGTTGACGGCAATGCGAAGCAACTGGAAATCCACTGCGTTGCCAAGGCAGCTCATGAACTCCAGAAGCTCACGTGAAGCCGGCGGCAGACGAGCGATGCGAGCGGCCAGCAGATCCACCAGATTGCCCTTGCCGACAAAGCGCCTGATGGCGTGTTCGTCCCAGTGCCAGCCATGCTCGCGCATGCCCAGCAGGCCGTCCCTGCGCAATGTGTTGACCATCTCCACCGTGTCGAGCGGATTGCCGCCTGTCAGCGCTCCGACGGCAGCGCCCAATCTTCTGGCCTCATCTTCCGGCAATCGAAGCATCTGCCCGACCAGGCCGGCAACCCCCTCCTCACCAAGGTTGTCGAGGGCGAGGTGGACTGGCCGTTGCGGTTGCTGGTTCCATCGCCGGATCATCGGTTCAAGAGCATGTTCTGCGTCAGCTTCAGCCCCCCGATACGCACCCACCAGCAACACACCACGCAACGAAGCGTCAGTCATAAGACTTTCAAAACCACGCAGCGACAACGCAGGAGCCCACTGCAGGTCATCCAGCACGATGACCAGCGGGCGCTCGGCAGATGCGATGGCTCCGAGCAGGTCTATGGTTGCCTGATGCAGCTGCAATTCGGCCTGGCGCGGATCGATCTCGGGCACTTCGGGCTGGGGACCGAGCAGCAGCGCGAATTCTGGAAGAACCCGGGTCATCACGCCAGCACGAACTCCCAGGCTCAACAGGATGCGCTTGCGATCCTCGGTCCAATTGGTGCCTGCCTGCGCCAGCAACATTCGGCCAAGCGCCCTCAACGCCTGGGTCATCACACCCGCCGTCGCGCCCTCGCGGTGGTACTGGTCAACTTTTCCATGGACGAACCAGCCGCCCGCGGCTGTCACGTCGGGACGAAGGCTGTTGATCAACGCGGTCTTGCCGACCCCCGCGGAACCCTCGATCAATACGGTGCGCTGGGAACCCACCCTCGCATTTGCAAGTGCGGCTCGCAGCGTGGCAAGTTCCGCATCGCGACCCACCAGTCGCGCCGGTGCGGCGATGCGCACGGCAAAATCGCGCTCCCCCAGTTCAAAGCTGCTGCTGCGTCCTTCGCCAATTTCCAGTCGCAGCCGCCTCAAGTCATGCAGCAGGCCGTCTGCGCTCTGGTATCGCTGCTCCGGGGTCTTCGCAAGCAAGCGCAAGACAATGTCAGAGAAGCCCTGTGGCACATGCGAATCGATGAGCGAGGGTGCGCTCGGCTCGCGCACGAGGTGGTCCCGAATCAGTTGTAGCGCATCGGCTCCCTCGAATGGCGGGCGGCCAGTGGCCATCTCATAGAGGCTAGCGCCAAGCGCATAAAGATCGGCGCGTTGATCGACAAGATGACCGGTGCGCCCCGTCTGCTCTGGAGCCAGGTAGCCCAAGGTGCCTACGATGCTCTCGATGCGGGTGGTCGCAGGACGCTGGCCCGCAAACATCGCCCTGTCGAAATCGATCAGAACGGGCTCCCCAGCGTTCGACAAAAGGATGTTGGAGGGGTTGATGTCACGATGGATGACGCCTGCTTGGTGCATGGCACCGACGGACTGCGCCAGTTTCGTGGCCAGCCGCAGGAGCAACGCCGGCTCGAGCGGTCCGCTGCCTAGCAGCTGGGTCAAAGGCACGCCACCGCAATCACGTAGAACCAATACATCGGGCGGGTGAGGGCCATCAGCCAGACGCACCACACCTTCTACATCGGCGAGACGAAGCAATACCAGTTTTTCGTCGCGAACCCGCTGGATCGCGTTGCTACCCAACGCGGACTTGCAGATGACACCCTCATTGCCAGCGCCATGCCGGACCACGCGGGTGGCCGAGCTCTCATGGAGAGTGCTGCCCTCTCCTTCGTCGCCTGCCCCCATCCAGGGGACCCTCAAGCCCTTCATGCATCGCGCTCCTATGCCTGAACCGACATCATGGGATCAAAGCAGGCCGCACGCTTATCCCCCGCCTGGCGCAATCATGGACCATCAGCGCGGGCGAAAGGCGCCAGCGCTCAAGACGGCGCGGGAAGCCGCAACACAAATGTCGCGCCCGTTCCCGGACCGTTGCTGAGAGCAGTGAGACTTCCACCCATTTCCTGCGCAGCAACCGCACAGCTGTTGAGCCCGAATCCGTGACCGTCTGCCTTGGTCGTGAAGCCGTGCGAGAAAATCCGCTCCAGGTTCTCGGCGGCAATGCCGCATCCGTGGTCGCGAATGCTCACCACGAACCAGCCCATTTCCTGCCGAACGCTAACGCCGACGGATCGTTCGCTCGCCGTTTCGTCCGTCGCCTGGCGCGCGTTATCGAACAGGTTCACCAGGATTTGCATCAGGCGAGTCTTGTCCAGTACCGCAACTTCCACCGGTGCGTAATTGCGTTCGATCTCCACGCCGTGGCGCGACATCGAAACTTCCTGCATGCGAAGCGCATCGTCCACGACATCGGCGATGCTCACCAGCTCGAGCAGCCGCCCGGACCCGGCGTAAGACTGCTGCATCGCAACCACGTTCTTGATGTGATCGACGCTGCCGCTCAGACGCTTGAGCTCGGCCAGCAACTGCATTTTTTCAGCACCCAGCGCGTCGGCAAGCTCACGCAGGTAACGGGGCAGGACGCGCCCCCTTCCACCGGGCGCAAAAAATGCCTCCAGGTCCCCGGCCTGATCGTTGAGCAGCTGCGCGAGATCGGCTATGCGTGACGCTGGCGACTGCGAAACCTGGGTAGACAAGACATGTGCCGAGACGTTGACGCTGGTCAGGACGTTGCCGACGTTGTGCAGCACGTTGGTCGCGATCTGCGCCATGCCGGCACGGCGCGCCTCCGTCAGCAACAGAGACTGCGCTTCAAGCAGTTGCTGCGTCTGCGCGGTGACCTTGCGCTCAAGCCGTTCATACAGCTGTGCGTTTTCAAGCGAGACTGCCAGCTGCCCGGCGATCATCATCACAGCATCGAGTCGCGCCGCACTGAACGCGTCCCGACTGCGGTTGTTTTCAAGTATGAGCATGGCCCGTGCTGCGCCCCTGTGCAGGATCGGGACGACCATCAGGGAGCAGCACGCCATGGACTGGAAGTACGAATCGCATGAGAAACGGCTGTCGGTGACGGCGTCCCCTACCAGCAGTGGACCGGCCGCCTGCTCCGCGCATCGCAATGCCGACAGGGGCACCCGATGCCCGGCTGCATCGACCCGAACCGACTCACCCAACCCGTCTTCGGCCTGCAGCACCCAGTCGTTGGCATCCTCGTCCCACAATGCCAGAACAACCCCGGTGGCGCCTACAACGCTTCCGAGCACCTTCTCGACACGAGCCCTCATTCGCGCGGCATCGCGCTCCGAACTGAGCGCCTGCGACGCGCGGAGCACCGCCAGCATGTCAGGCGACTCGGCACCGACGTTGCCAGGTGGCGCAGCAACCGCCAAAAACGGTGCAGTCCGCTCCTGAGCGAGATGAGGCACCGTGTTACTGCGGGATTGCTCTTGAATGTATGGCATGTCGTCGGAAGGTTGGCACAACGAAAAAAGCACAACTAAAGTGGAAGCAAAGTAGCACGCCAATGCACCGGTTACCAGCGGGCCGACACCCTCTTATACCGAAGCATAGTCAGCATGATGAGCCTCACCTTGGGACTGCTGTCGGCAGGGTGAAATAGACGGTGGTTCCTTGCTGCGGATGGGAGTCGGCCCAGGCCCGGCCGCCATGGCGCTCGATGATGCGCCCCACCGCAACCAGACCCACTCCGCTACCCGGAAAATCAGCTTCTTGATGGAGCCGCTTGAACTTGCGAAACAGGTCACCTGCCAGTGATTGATCGAATCCGCAGCCAGAGTCGCGAACAAAGAAGACCGAGTCGCCTTCGGGACTCGGGGTTGCGCCGAATGTGATGGCTGCCACTCCCTGGCGGCTCGTGAACTTCCACGCGTTGTCAATGAGGTGACCGAGCGCCAGTCGAATGAGTCTGGGATCTCCCCAGGCCCTGAGCCCATCCTGCACGCTGGTCGATACCTGTCGCTGCGGAAACCGCTCGCGCATTTCGACCATGAGCTCGCGCGCAAGCCGGGTCAAATCCAGCGGCTGACCGGACAGTTCGGCTGTTGCGATACCAGAGAGCGAGAGCACGCCGTTAATCAGTTCCTCTCCGTTGCGCACTCCAATGCGCAATTGCTCGAGATAAGTGGCGACCTTGTCGCCGCGGTGGCCGCGCAGTTCCTGAGAAAGCAATGTGCTGAGCATGCCAAGGGCCGCAAACGGAGAGCGCAGGTTCTGAGACACATTGGTCGCCACGATTTCCAGTTCCTGGTTACGCAGCCGCAGTTCAGCCGCTGCTTCCTGGACCTCGCGCAACACCCGCTCAAGTTTGGCCGAATGACTTGCCGCCTCGTGTGCGAGCCTGCGCTTGGCTGACAGGGCGCGTGCAATCTGCGTCACCTCGATCGGGTCGAACGGCTTCTTCAACACGAGGAGCCGGTCAGGTGCCCCTAGCCGTCCCAGCGCCTGCTCCAGCGGGTTGTCCGAGTAGGCAGTGCAAATGACAACCTGAAGTTCGGCGTCTACCTTCCAGAGTTCCTCGATCGTGCGCATGCCGTCCCAGCCCGTGGGCATGCGCATGTCCACGAACGCCAGCGCGTAAGGGCGACCCTCAAGGCTCGCAGCCTTCAGCAGGCGCAAGCCCTCTTCGCCACTGGAGGCGCAATCGAGTTCGAAGACTGAGCGCTGCACGGTAGTGGCACCGAACAGCACCCCTTCGGCTTCATCGAGCGATGCCGACCCGCGCATCGGAGTCAGGACCTTACGAAAGTCTTCGTGGATCGACGGCATGTCGTCGACAAGAAGTATTCGGCTAAAGCAATTGTTCATAGCGCACCGGTGAGGAGGTTGCAGGTTTAACACCTCCGCGCGCTGTCCGCCAGCAATTTTCAGCGAGCCCTATACGGAAGGATGGGTGACCGCTGCATGAAGCAGGAAGTGTGTATTTCTGGCCTTGTCTTCGCTAACCCCTATGCAAGAATGAACTCAAAGGGAGGTAGCCAGCGCAGACGTGTCCAGCGAACACGCTGCCGCAGTTTCACGGGCTTCTTTTAATGACCTCTTGGTTCGAATGTCAGCATCCTGAACAGGTCCGCATTGCGCAGACAGCGGCGATGGTGGGTCAGTTGCGGGGCAATGCTGCGTTCATCGCAATCATGATGGCGCTCGCGCTGACGATGCAGATACACGCCGGCTTCGGCTGGATAGCTGTGGCGTGGCAGGCGACCATGGCGGCAATCATGTGGAGCTCGCTGGCCAGCTGGAACCGGCTGCGCGACCGGGCACCCGCAGAAATCGCCTCGAAGCAGCGTATCCGCCGGCTTGCTGATTTAGCCGCCCTGTGTGGCTCGTGTTGGGCCGTCGGCCTCGTCGTGCGGGCTTCGCCCGAGCAGCCGCAACTGGCCTTGATGGGCGTCGCCACGTCGCTGATCTTTGCCACCCACGCAAGCGCGAACTGGTACTTCGCCCCATGGGCAGTAATTGCTTTTTCGGTGCCGCTGATTGCGGGCTCGATCTTTGTTTTCGTGGCCACCCAGGAACCGAGCGTCGCGCAGATCGGAATACTGCTTATTGCCCTTCACGCGTTCACGACGCTGTGGCTGCTGCGAAAAAACTGGGCCAACTTTGCGCATCTCACAGATCTGGACGTCGAGCGGAACCGGCTGTCGGCCATGCTGCAGGAACAAAAGGAGATCGCTGAAAGGGCCGTCCAGCTCAAGTCACGGTTCCTCGCTTCGGCAAGCCACGACCTGCGCCAACCCATGCATGCAATTTCGCTCTACCTGGACGGACTCGCCCGGATCGAATTGCCTGATCGCGCCCGCATGGTGATCGACGATGCGAGGGTGTGCGCGCACGACCTGATCGACATGTTCCGCTCGTTACTGGACATCTCCCGGCTAGACGCAGAACAGGCCATTCCCGCGCTCAGCATCTTCAGCGTCGCAGATGTGCTGTCCCGTGTCGAAAAGGAGTTCCTTCCGCTCGCAAGCGCGCGTGGTATTGCCCTGAAGGTGCGACCCTGCTCTGCCCATGCCTACAGCGACCCGGTGATGGTGGAGCGCATCGTGCTGAACTTCGTCAGCAATGCAGTGCGCTACACACCCAATGGCCGTGTGCTGGTGACTTGCCGGGTGCGCGGCAGTTCCTTGCGCCTTGCCGTGTATGACACAGGCAAAGGAATTCCCGAGTCCGAGCAGCAGGCGATCTTCGATGAGTTCAGGAGGCTGGACCCATCGCGCCCTCACGACCGGACCGGCGGCCTCGGACTTGGATTGGCGATCGTGCGACGCCTGGCGCTGGCGCTGCGCCTTCCAGTGACCGTGCGCTCGGCGCCCGACAAAGGCTCGATGTTTGCCGTAGACCTGCCGCTTAGCCACGTCTCGCGCGGTCGACCGGTTCAGGCAATCGCTGAACGGTCCCTCGCGGGCCGGCTCATTGTGCTCATCGACGACGAACAGTCCATCCTGCGGGCCGCCTCATTCATCTTGCAGGTTGCAGGCTGTGAGGTGATCTGCGCGCGGTCCGGCCAGGAAGCAACGCAACTGCTCGCCGACACGACCCGCGTGCCCGACGCCATCGTTTGCGACTATGAACTGAATGACGCGTGCAATGGCTCACAGGTCATTCGCAGGCTGAGGGAAGAATTCAATCTCGATATTCCGGCCGTTCTTGTCACAGGCAACACAGCTGGCGGGAGGGTGGAGACAGATGCAGGGGAGTTGGGTATAGGTGTGCTTTACAAACCATTAGAGGCTGCAGCACTGACTGGTTCGCTGGAAGAACTTCTGTTCGCAAAGGAGCGATGAGATGGACAAGATCGTATTGGTGGTTGACGACCATCCCCTGTTTCGCCGGGCACTCGTAAGCCTGGTCGAGGAGTCGCGGGCGTGCAGCGAGGTGATCGCAGCAGCCAGCGCCGAGGAGGGGTTGGCGCGCGTTCGAGAAACAAACGTGGACCTGATCCTGCTGGATCTGGGCTTGCCCGGCGCCGCCGGAGTTGACGCGATCAGTCTGTTCAGACGCGCTTCTGACGCAAAGATTGTCGTCGTGTCCGCATCCGAACATCGGCAGGAAATCGCCGCGGCGACCCGGGCTGGGGCCAGTACCGTCGTGTCCAAGAGTGTCTCGATGGAAACACTGCGGGACGTGGTGCACCGCGCTTTGACCGATTCGCTACCCGAGCAAAAGTGGATTCGTCCCGCAGGCTCGCTGTCGCTGGGCGACGATGTAGAGCGCGGGTTGACGGTGCGGCAGCAGGAGATCGCAACGCTTTTGATGGAGGGGCATTCCAACAAGGAAATCGGCATGCGCCTGAGCCTGGCCGAAATCACGGTCAAGACCCATCTGACAGCCATCTTCCGTTTGCTGGGTGTGGTCAACCGGACTCAGGCCGTCGTTGCGATTCGCAGACTGGGCATCGACTATGGCGCTGGCCGAAGCACAACTTCGCCGGGTGTCAGCGCGCATTGAAGATTTTTGGGGCTTTCGCGCGGTATTCTTGAATGCTCAAGAAACAAGGCATTCCTCATGGCCCTCTACCGGATTCGCGGCAAGTCTCCTGTCATTGCACCCAGCGCATTTGTCGCCAGCGAAGCAACGCTGGTTGGCGATGTAACCGTGGGTGAACACGCCAGCCTCTGGTTCGGTGCCATCGCCCGTGGCGACAACGAGCCGATTCACATTGGCGCCTCGAGCAACATCCAGGAGGGCGCCGTCCTGCATGCCGACCCCGGATACCCGCTCACGATTGGCGAAGGCGTGACAGTGGGGCACCAGGCCATGCTGCATGGCTGCACGATCGGAAACGGCTCGCTTGTCGGGATACAGGCTGTGGTGATGAATGGCGCCGTGATCGGCGCCAACAGCATCGTGGGTGCGGGCGCGGTTGTCACCGAGCGCAAGGTTTTTCCAGAGCGTTCGATGATCCTGGGTGCACCCGGAAAACTGGTGCGCGCGCTCACCGATGAAGAGGTTGCAGGTGTCGCAGCAGCGGCGCAAACCTATGTGAATCGTACCGTCGAATTCAAGGCTGAACTCGAACGTGTCGGCTAGGAGTCTGGGCGGCAGAACGGATTGACGAAGCGGTTATTACTCCCTCTCCCTCTGGGAGAGGGTTGGGGTGAGGGCACGGGTCGTTGAACTACGTGGAGCCGGTTTGGTTTTTCAGCGTTTTTGTGATCGGCCAGAACGATTTGGAAGGCGTACGGTGACCTTGCATGCCGTCAAGCAGTTCTCAAATTGCACATCCTGCGCAGATTCAATGCTGCGTTCAGCAGCTTCCACTCGGCTTGCACCCGATGCAGTCCGCGCAGGCTGAATTGCCTGAAGCCCAGCACGTTCTTGATCCATCCGTTGGGCGGCTCGGCGATCCACTTGCGTTTGCGGTAAGCCACTTTTGCTGAGTCGGTTTGCAGCTTCGCGGCCATCGCCGCCGTGTGCGGCTTGCCCGCAGGGTCAAAGTGCAACTGCTGCTTGCCTTCTCGCCCCAGCGCCACCACCAGCTCAGTAGGACCATCGGCACATTGCGCAAACACCGCTTCAGATCGATAGCCGGTGTCGGCCAGCGCGTGTGACGGGGCCGCACCCAGGTTGTCCTGCACGGCCTGCAACATCCTGGGCAACTCGCCCGCGCGCGTGAAGCGCAGTCAAGTCCAGTGCGTCGACCGTGTCGTTGATGAAGAAGGCCAAATGCCCCTCGGGCAGCCACTCGCGCATCGACGGCGGCAGCAAGAAATCTTGATCGGGCTCGTAGGGGATGTAGCTGGCGGGCATCAAAATTCAACGGCTTGACCAGCAGTGTCGATGACACTGACGCCGCTTGCCCTCACCCCAACCCTCTCCCAGAGGGAGAGGGAGTAATTCAAGTCCTTCTGCCGCCCAGACTCCTAGCAGGGCGTCCATTCAGGGCAGGCAAACATTCAACCTGCCCGGACACGCCACGGCAATTTCGAACCCTGCGGCTGGACTTGTTCCAGGATTTCCAGAACCGCCGCCTCCAGGGCGACCACTGGTTCATTGGGGCCGATCCTGCCAATTGGCGAGCGGGTTATCCAGTCGGTCAACAGATGACTGCGGCACGTAGGCGACAGGCTGACGGGCCGCTGCGCGTTGTCGCGAACAAATCGATCAATGATTGTTCGAAACTGCTCGAAGCGCTGCAACCCGTTGCGATCTGAAGTGAAGCTCCAGTAAGCAATCAGGAATTCGATGTCCGCGCCGTTGCTCATGCGGGTGAAGTAGTCGCGCAGCATCTGGCGCTCCAGCGGTTTGACCAGCGACTCCGGAATGGCCAACTGAACGCGCCTGGGACCAGCGTGGCCCGCGCGGATCCGAAGAAGAAATCCAGCCATCGACCTGGCGGCGCTGCACACGAGAAGCGCAACGGTTCGCACCGGTGCAGGAGCAACAACTCGAGTGGCGCGAATCGAGGCTGCCTGGGGTGCGTATGAGTGCCGGTTGAGATGCGGCATGGTCGTCCTCTTGATGTGAATGGCTGAATCCAGCTTATTCACTACATCACCCTCAAATAAGATACATAAGTATCCAAATAGAGGTGTGACTGGGCACGCCGGCGAGGCGGCTGCACCCCTGCGAGAACTACGGCGCCGTCACTGCAACCTGGATCGGAATGGTCAATGCGTTGAGCCGATCCTCAGCCGGCTCACTCGCCAGCCAGTTACTCATGTCGCCACTCTCGTCAGAGAGCCGGGCGCTGCCGAAGCCGGACAGCTTCGTATCCATGAGGTGACTCGGCACGACATGCGCCAGGGCGCGAAACATGTTGTCCACGCGTCCCGGGAACTTGCGGTCCCATTCAGTCAGCATGTCCTTCATGGCACGGCGCTGCAGGTTGGGCTGCGAGCCGCACAGGTCACACGGGATGATCGGAAACTGCATTGCCTCAGAGTAGGCCTTGATGTCTCTTTCCTTGCAGTAGGCAAGCGGCCTGATCACCACGTTTCGACCATCATCGGAAAGCAGCTTCGGAGGCATCGCCTTCATGGTGCCGCCGTGGAACATGTTCAGCAGCAGCGTCTCAAGAATGTCTTCACGGTGGTGACCCAGCGCGATCTTGGTCGCTCCGATTTCCTGCGCGGTGTTGTAGAGGATCCCGCGGCGCAACCTCGAGCACAGCGAGCAGGTCGTCTTGCCCTCGGGGATCTTGTCCTTGACGATCGAATAGGTGTCCTGTTCGATGATGCGAAACGGCACACCCAGGCGGGTGAGGTATTGCGGCAGGATGTGCGCAGGAAAATTGGGCTGCTTCTGGTCGAGGTTGACCGCAATCACCTCGAAGTCGATGGGCGCCACTTCGCGCAGGTACAGCAATGAGTCGAGCATCGTGTAGCTGTCGGCGCCGCCTGAGAGGCACGCCATCACGACGTCACCCTGTTCGATCATCTGGTAATGCACGACGGCCTCACCGGCCAGGCGCCGGATCCGCTTTCGCAGCTTGTTGAACTCGATTTCTTTCATGGCCCTTGCCCGGTGTTTGAGGAATTGTAGACAGCGGGACACAATGACAGTTCCCCAAGGCATGAACAGGGAACACCGCCCCTACGCAAGAGTCCTATCCGAACCATGAAACAACTGACGTTCAAACTGCTGGGACTTGTCACAATCGCCGCCGCATTGGCTGGTTGCGCCACAACGTTCGTTGTTGACAGCAACGTGCAGGCGTTCTCAACGCTGCAGGCCCTGCCGGCCTCACCGACGTACCGCTTCGAACGATTGCCGTCTCAACAGGAACCCGGTCAGGCCGAATTCGAGGCGCTCGCCGATGGCCCCCTCCACAAGGCCGGCCTTCGTCGCGACGACGCCAATGCCCGATACACCGTCCAGCTCACCGGTCGAACCCAGCGAATCGCCTCGCCATGGGCAGATCCGTGGGACTCGATCTGGGGTGGTGGTTTTGGCTGGGGCCGGCGCGGCCACTTCGGGCTGATGGGACGCATGGAGTCGCCCTGGTACCACCGCGAAGTGGCAATTGTGTTACGTGAACTTTCGACCAACAAGGTTGTGTTCGAAAGCCGCTCCGTCCACGATGGCCCGTGGATGGACAGCAAGAGCGTGTTCCCCGCCATGTTCGAAGCCGCGCTGCAGGGCTTTCCGCAGCCACCGGCAGGCCCGCGCAGGGTCGAGGTCAGCGTCGGCGCGCCGAGCCCGTCTGCCAAATAGGCAGGGCCGAACATTTGGGCACTTTTTAAGCTCACGAAACTTGTAACGCCTTCTAGAATGAAGGCGGATGGAAGCGACCCGAATCATTGCCGTGCGCCACGGGGAAACCTCGTGGAATGTGGACGCGCGCATCCAGGGCCAGATGGATATCGGCCTGAACGATACCGGGCGCTGGCAGGCCCGGCGAGTGGGTGAGGCATTGGCGAGCGAAGAGATTTCTGCCGTCTATTCCAGCGATCTGGGTCGTGCCCATCAGACCGCGCAGTCCATCGCTGAAGTCGCCGGTATCCCGGTGGTTCCCGATGAGGGCCTGCGCGAACGCGGCTTCGGCATGTTTGAAGGCAAGACCTTCAGCGAAATTCACGAAAGCTGGCCCGATCACGCGCACAACTGGCGCAAGCGCATCCCCGAGTGGGAGCCGCCCGAAGGTGGAGAGTCGCTGCTCAAGCTGCGCGAACGCGTCATGAAAACCATGCAGGCGCTGGCAGCACGGCACCCCGGTCAGCAAATCGTGGTCGTCGCCCATGGCGGAGTGCTGGATACTCTCTACCGGATAGCGACAGGCCAGGAAGTCAATTCACCGAGGACCTGGGAGCTTCCCAACGGGGCCATCAATCGCCTGTTGTGGACTCCCGAGGGATTCACCCTGGTCGGCTGGTCCGACACCCAGCACCTCGACGATGAAGCTTCCGACGAAAACACCAGTTTCTGAATCCCTGCTGGCCCTCGTGGGCCAGAGCGTCCAGGCCATTGATACGCCAGCGCTGGTCATCGACCTCGACGCGATGACGCGCAACCTGGCTCGCATGGCCGACTTCGCGCGCAAGCACGACGTGCGATGGCGGGCGCACGCCAAGATGCACAAGAGTTCTGCGATCGCCAGGCTGCAGATGCAGGCAGGCGCGGTTGGCGTGTGCGTGCAAAAAACGTCCGAAGCCGAAGCCATGGTGGCCGGCGGCGTGACCGACGTCTATATCAGCAATGAAGTGATCGCCCCGCACAAGCTCGCGCGCGTCGCGGGACTTGCGCACATGCTCGCAGCTGGCAACGGCAAGCTGTCCATTGCGGTGGACAGCATCGAAGGCGTGACGCGTCTTGCCACAGCGATGAACGACGCGCAAGGCCAGCACCCCAAAGGGCCAATCGCGACGATCGACGTGTTCGTTGAAATCGATGTCGGCCAGGGTCGCTGCGGTGTGACTCCTGGCGAAGCGGCGGTCGTGCTGGCACACGAAATTCGCAAGCACCCGGCCCTGCGTTTTGCGGGACTGCAGGCCTACCACGGCAAGGCGCAGCACCTGCGCGGCGCTCGCGAGCGCCGTGATGCGATTGCGGTGGTGGTGGACGATGTGGTGCACACCCGAAAGCTGATCGAAGCCGAAGGCATCCCGGTGGAACTGGTCACGGGTGCCGGAACGGGCAGCATGGTCTGCGAGGCCGCCAGCGGCGTCTATGGCGAACTGCAGTCCGGCTCGTTTCTCTTCATGGATGCCGATTACGCACAGAACGAAGGCGACCCGGCGCAGCCCAATTTCGAGCATGCATTGTTCGTCAAGACACAGGTGATGAGCACCTGCGCAACCCACGCCGTATGCGACGCCGGCCACAAGAGCCACGCCATCGACTCCGGTCTGCCGCGCGTGCATACCTTCGATTCGGAAGCAGCGCTGGAGTACAGCAACGGCGGCGATGAGCACGGCATCCTTCGTGCGGCCGGTGCCAACACCCGCCTTCCGGCACTGGGCCGATTCCTGTGGCTGATCCCTGGCCATTGCGACCCGACGGTGAATCTGCACGACGTGATGATCGGCGTGACGGGGGGGCTGCGCAGCGGCACGGTAGAACGCATCATCAGGGTTGACGCCCGGGGCGCCCTCACCTGAAAGCAGGACAATCGGGCGCATGAGCCCGAGTCAGATCATCGTCCTCGCCACGCCGGTTTTCTTCGGCCTGATCGCCATCGAATTCGCATGGGGCTGGTACCGCAAACGCAACACCTATCGCCTGAACGACGCGGTCAACAGCATCAGCCTGGGCATGCTCAGCCAGATCAGCGCCGTCTTCACGCGGCTGTTTCGGGTGGGCATCTACACCGCTGTGTACGGCGTGGTTTCCGTGTGGCACAACGAAGGCTTCTGGACAGCGTGGTACGGCTGGCTGCTCGCACTGGTCTTCTACGACTTCTGCTACTACTGGCTGCATCGCGCGGGACACGAAACAGCCGTCTTCTGGGCTGCGCACGTCGTGCATCACCAGAGCCAGGACTACAACCTTTCCACGGCCCTGCGTCAAACGAGTTCAGGTGCGCTTCTCGGCTGGCTTTTCTATGTCCCGATGGCGATCGCGGGCGTGCCGCCTCTCGTGTTCGGTGTGGTGGCGCTCATCGACCTGCTCTACCAGTTCTGGGTTCACACCGAGCATGTGCCCAGGCTCGGGTGGTTCGACCGCTGGTTCTGTTCGCCTTCCAACCACCGGGTGCATCACGCGGTCAATGACAGATACCTCGATCGAAATTACGGCGGGGTGCTGATCATCTGGGATCGCATCTTCGGCAGTTTCAAGGAGGAAGATGAAAAGTGCGTGTACGGCACGCGCAGCCCCCTGAACAGCTGGGACCCGCTGTGGTCCAACGCCGAGGTCTACTGGTCGCTGGCAAAAGATTCGTGGCATGCGCGCAGCTGGAAAGACAAACTGCTCGTCTGGATCAAGCCGCCCGGCTGGCGGCCCGCCGACGTGGCCGCACGTTTTCCCCGGGCACCTTTCGAGATCGCAAAGGTCGAGCGCTTTCATCCGGCGATGAGCAGGGCAGTCGTATGGTTCGGCGCAATCCAGTTCATCCTGCTGCTGCAGGGTGTGGCGCTTTTTCTCTGGCATGCAGACGGCATGCCGCTTTCACAATCGGCAGTCTGGCTGGCCGGACTGGCTGTGGGGCTTTGGGTGATAGGCGCGGTGATGCAGGGGCGGCTGACGATGATGCAGGCGCTGCTGATCGAGGTTTGTGCACTCGCGACCGTGACCAGTGCGCAGGACCTGGTCGAGTTGCACCGCGTCTTCAAGCCGCTCGCGATGCTGTTGGCAATTGCCTTCGTGGCCGACCGGATGAGCGTGCTCAGGCCCGGCGACCGGTTTGCGCAACTGCTGGTTGCCGGCCTCGCGTTCTCGCTCGCCGGCGACTGCCTGCTGATGTTTCCCGGCTTCTTCATCCCGGGACTGGTTGCATTCCTGATGGCGCATCTTTGCTACATCGCATTGTTCAAGCGGGGGATGCCGTGGTTCCCCGACAGGCGTGCGCTGGTGATCACCTTGGGCCTGGGTGCAGCGATGTATGCATTCCTTTTCAACAACCTGAACCCCGTGCTGAAGGTCGCAGTCGCGGCATATGTCATCGTGATCGCGCTGATGGCTGCGCAGGCGATCGGGCGTGCCGTGGTGCTGCGTGACCGCACATCGATTGCGGTTGCGATTGGCGCTGCGTTTTTCATGGTGAGCGATTCGCTGCTGGCGACCAACAAGTTTGCTTTTGCTTTTCCGATGGCGCAGTTTTTTGTGCTGGCGACCTATTACGTGGCGCAGGTGTTGATCGCGTGCAATTCAGCGCCGGTGGGGCAAGGGGCGAACTGCGAGGCAGCGCCTGCATCGATCATGGATGCCGGGTCGAGCCCGGCATGACAGCCTGCTTTATTCGTGGCGAGGAGCAGGCATGACAACGCGGTTGTCATTGCGGGCTTGACCCGCAATCCATCGGCCTGACCCCGCCGACTACTCGACGAACAGTTCGCCCGCCGCCTTGGGTGGGGCGACGCCCAGGTGACGATAAGCCGCCAGCGTCGCAATGCGTCCGCGTGGCGTTCGCTGCAGGTAACCCTGCTGGATCAGGTATGGCTCGATCACATCCTCGATGGTGTCGCGCTCCTCGCCGATGCTGGCCGCGATGTTGTCCAGCCCCACAGGCCCGCCATCAAAACGGTGGATCACAGCCTCCAGAAGTTTCCGGTCCATCAGGTCGAACCCCTGTGGATCGACATCCAGCATCGCCAGCGCCTTCTGTGCAATCTCCTGCGAGATGCGACCGGTGCCCTTCACATCCGCGTAGTCGCGCACACGACGAAGCAGCCGGTTTGCGATGCGGGGCGTGCCTCGTGAACGGCGGGCGATTTCAATTCCGCCCTCCTCGTCCAGCGGCGCCTTGAGAAGCCCGGCGCTTCGCGTGACGATGCGCGCCAGTTCTTCGGCCGTATAAAACTCCAGCCGCGCGACGATGCCGAAGCGGTCCCGCAAGGGATTGGTGAGCATGCCGGCGCGCGTGGTTGCGCCCACCAGCGTGAAGGGTTGCAGGTCGAGCTTGATGGAACGCGCCGCAGGCCCTTCGCCGATCATGATGTCGATCTGGTAATCCTCCAGCGCGGGGTAGAGGATTTCTTCGACGACCGGCGACAGACGATGAATCTCGTCGATGAAAAGCACATCGTTCTTTTCAAGGTTTGTCAGCAGCGCTGCCAGGTCCTTGGGCTTTTCAAGGACCGGCCCCGAGGTCTGGCGCAAATTCACGCCCAGCTCGTGCGCAATGATGTGCGACAGCGTCGTCTTGCCCAGCCCCGGCGGGCCGAACAGCAGCACATGGTCCATCGCCTCGCCGCGCATCTTCGCAGCGCCGACAAAGATTTCCAGCTGCTCACGAATCTTGGCCTGACCCACATATTCGTCGAGTAGCTTGGGTCGAAGCGCGCGCTCGACCGCCTCTTCGTTGGGCGAGGCAGGCGCAGCAGACACCACCCGGTTGGAGGGCGGCATCTGGAAGTCGTCGGTCTGGATGCTCACGTGAATCTCTCGCGCTTATCGGGCCAATGACTTCAGCGCGAGCTTGATACCTTCGCTCACGCCGACATCCTTGGGCAGCGCCTTCAGGCAAGCCGCTGCTTCCTTGTCGCTGTAGCCCAGCGCAACCAGCGCCTGCAGGATGTCCGTCTGCGCATCGCTGGTGGTGAATGTCGAGCCAGCTCCGATATCCGCGCCGAACTTGCCCTTGAGTTCGAGCAGCAGACGCTCGGCCGTCTTCTTGCCGATGCCCGGCACCTTGACCAGTCTCCCTGCATCCTGCGCAGTGACCGCTTGCGCGATGTCGCCCACGCTCATCCCGGACAAGACGGACAAGGCGGTACGGGGACCGACCCCTGAAATCTTGATCAACTGACGGAACGCCTCGCGCTCGCCGGCCGAACCAAACCCATACAGGATCTGCGCATCTTCGCGCACCACAAAGTGCGTGAGCAGGCTCACCTTCTCGCCAACATTGGGCAGGTTGTAGAACGTGCTCATGGGCACATCGACCTCATAGCCGACACCGTTGCAATCGACGAGCAGTTGCGGTGGATTCTTCTCGGCCAGCAGGCCCTGCAGGCGTCCGATCAAGTGCGGTTCCCAGTCATGGTTTTCAAATCGGCGATCACGGATTCACAAGACCGCGCCTGGCCGCCTCGAGCGCAGCCTCGGCGCGCGACGACACATTGAGCTTGCGATAGATCTGCTTGATGTAGTCGGCAATCGTGTGGCGCGACAGCCCGAACTGCAGCGCGATCTCGGGCATGGTGTAGCCCTTGGCGACCCGCTGCAGCACTTCGGTTTCGCGATCGGTGAGCCGCACCTCTTCTTCGAGCTGCTGGACGAGTCTGATCTGCCGTTGACCCGCGCCAGCGAAATGTCCGAGCACGCGGCGCGCGATCGGCGGCGAAAGCGGCGGCTCTCCCTGGCTCATCCTGAGCAACTGCGCGACCAGTGTGTCCTGCGGTTGCTCCTTGAGCAGATAGCCGAAGGCACCGGCCTGCAAGGCAGGAAAGAGATGGTCATCATCGTCGTAGATGGTGACGACCACAGGCAGTGCACTGGGCTGGTGCTGCCGCAGCGCCCTCACCACGTCGATGCCGCTGCCATCGGGCAAGCCGAGATCGACGAGCGCCAGGTCGAATGATTGCTGCCGAACCGCAACCAGTGCTTCATCACGCCGCGAAACCGCTGTGACCCGAAGCTGCGGAAATGCGGCGCGCGCGGTTTCGCCAAGCCAGGTGCGGATTTCCGGCAGGTCTTCGACGATCAACGCGTGCTGCATGCTTCGATGGTAGCGGATGCGCCACCGTATCAAGGCATCGTTACGCTTCCAGTGCCGACGGTTCCAGGGGCACCCGCACCTCGACGCGTGCGCCGCCAAGCTGCGACCGCGAAAAGCGGTGCTCCCCGTCTAGTTTGCGTGCGCGCCGTTCGATGCCCGGCAGGCCCAGCCCGGCCCCGGAAGTGGTTTTGATCCCCTGTCCGTCGTCGTCGATGCTCACCCTGGCGTCAGCACCATCCAGCGAGATGGCGACCCGGCAACGCGTGCCGCCGCTGTGACGGATGACGTTGGAGACCGACTCGCGAAGCACCTTGGCCAGCTGCACATGCAGGCGCGGCGCGAGCACCAGACCCTCTGGTGGCGCATCGGCCTGCCACTCCACTTCAAAGCCCGCAGCCTGAAGCCGCGAAACGATTTCGGCGCGCCAGTCCGACAAGGCGACGTCTGCGGCCACCGGCTTGCCCGCCATGCCCCGCACGCTCTGCCTCATTTCATCGAGTGCTTGCCGCGCGAGCATGGATGTTCCGTCGGCTGAGCCGACCTGCACCATCGTGAGCAATCGCGCGCCCAGGTCATCGTGCAGGTCCGATGCGATTCGCTGACGCTCCTGCTCGACTGCTTCGTAGGTCTGGCGCTGCTGCGCGAGGCCATGGTCGAGCAATTGCCACATCTGGCCCGTGAACCGTGCCTGTTCCTCAGTGAAGAGCTGGCGCCCACCGTGCGCCAGTGTCAGCAGCCACGCGCTGCGACCGCCGACATCGGGCACCAGCAGCTGCCTTCCTTCATCACGCACGGACACCGCTGCCGAAGCGCCCGCCCCTGCGAGCGAGACCCGAGCCATCCCCTGCGGCGCGAACACGCGTTCAAGAAGCATCCGCCACGCCTGGGCCGCGGCCAGTTCGCCCTGAAGCCCCGCATTCACCGCACCGATCAGGTCCGGCACGTAAGCCACCAACTGCGGCCGCGCCGAACTGCGCAAGCGTCCCAGCAGCCACTGCCGCGCCGGAAAGTAGAGCCAGCCGATCACCAGCAGCGTCAACGCAATCGCGGCTCCGGCATCCACGCGTAGCAACGCCACCAATGCCAGGTCGCTCAACACAACAAGCGTGCCCCCCAGGTACCAAAGCACGAGCGGCACCCACCAGCGCTCCAGTTCAAAAAGGTTCGCGCGACCGACGGACATGACCAGCCCGATGTACAGCAGCGGTATCGACACCCACCGGTAGCTCGTGCTGATGCCCTGCGCGCCATAGACGAACGACACGAGGAACGCGTACATCACGATGCTGAAGCTCACCACCGCAGACGCTCCGAGCCAGCGCGCCGCCGCACGGTGCACCGGGTCGCGCCGCCGCGAGAAGCCCTGCGTCACCGCCAGCGCGATCAGTGCTGCGCTGCTGACCACCAGCCACAGCTTGTAGCGAAGGGCCTGGCTGTCGGGCCACTGCGCCATGTTCAGGACCAGCAGCAGCACAAGGAAAGCTCCGCTCGCACGCGTCCACATCGCCGCTCGCGCCAGGGGCGAGGGGTAGTGCAACATCATCATGCAGAACGCCCATGCGGCAGTGAGCGACGTGCATCGCACGAACACCTGTCCGGCCTCCGCGAACCAGGGCGGCAACAGCCACAGGCGCCCAGCCACCACGGCCACTTCCGCAAGGCTCAGGAGCGCCATCACGCTGGCCAGCGCCAGGAACCTCGCGCCGACGCTGCCCGATCGATACAGACCGACTCCGACGCCCACCACGAACGGAATCACCCCGCACAGGAGCGGCACCCAGTACAGCCAGCCCAGCTCGGTCCACGAGCGTTCGCGCAGGGGCCGTTGCATCCACCGGCCATCGGCCGTCTGCACTTCGACCGCTGTCTCGCCGCGTTCCAGCGCCCCTTCCAGCATGGCCCAGGCCTGGTGCTGCAGGATAAAAAACCGGTCGAGGTCTTCCTGCCGCGAAAGCATGGAGGGGGCCTCGACCGCGACCAGGCTGTCGAGCCGCAGCTCCTGCACTGGCTTGCCCAAGGTCCGCAACGCAATGATGCGTTGTTCGGCATCAGCGCGCGCGGACACCTTGACAAGTCGGGACGGGCTGTAGGCCAGCAGCCCCTCACCCTGGGGATCGGGCGCGAGGCGCCAGCCGATGCTCGGTTCAGACAAGGCCGTGGTCGCCGACAACACGATCCAGAACGCGAGGAAGACAAGGCTTGCCCCCAACCACCGGCCGCGCCACTGCGCGGACCCCGCCACTGCTTCCACCGTCATCGCTTGACCTCCGTTGCAGACCAGCCAGTCCATCCATCACCTGGCAGCGCCGTCGCGGCCACAGGAATCTCCACCCGCACGCAAAGCCCGCCCAGGCTCGCAGGCTCCACGACGAGCACGCCGCCAAGCAGCCGGGCGCGCCGCTCGATACCTGGCAGCCCGTTGCCACGACTACCGCCTTCATTCGCCTCGATGCCATGACCATCGTCGCTCACTTCGAGTTCGAGCCGGACCGCACTGACCGCGATACGCACGCGGCACGTCTTTGCGCCGCTATGGCGGATCACATTCGACACCGCCTCGCGCAATACGCGGGTCAGCTGCATCTGCGCACGTGCTGGCAGCGCCATCCCCAGCGGCGGCTCATCGGCTGTCCACTGCGGTTCAACGCCAGCGGCGGCGAGTCGCGTCACGGCTTCGGCTCGCCAGTCTGCAAAGACATCGCTGGCAAGGGCGACCTGGCCGGTGAGTCCGCGCACCGACAGGCGCATTTCGTCGAGTGCTTCCCGAGCCAGTACAGCGACGCGCTCGGACCCGCTTGCCTGCGCGATGGTCAGGAGCTTCGCGCCCAGATCGTCGTGCAGGTCGGAGGCGATTCGCTGGCGCTCCTGTCTCGCGCCCCGGTCGAACGCCTCCCCCGACGCCAGTCCTTGCTGAACAAGATCGTGAATCTCGTTGGCACGCCTGAAGTCCGCCGGATTGAACAGGCGGCCGCCGCGCTCTGGCAGTTCCATCTCCAGTGCATCGAGGGGACCGCAGGCCGCGACGACCAGGCGCCTGCCCTCTTGCGCGATGCCGGATGTCGTACCTTCGGGCGCCACCGTCATTCGAGCCGGCTGGAACAGCGTGTCCCAGAGTTGCCGCCACCGCAGGTTGAGCGCGACGCTGTCGCCCTGGCCGTGCGTCACCACTTCAAGAATCTGCGGCAGGACATCGCGTGTGCCCGGCAACGCACCTTGTGACAGCCGACGCCAGAGCAGTTGCCTGACCGGGAAGTAGAGCCAGCCAGCCAGTGCAAGCGCCAGCGCAAAAGCGCTGTCGGCGCCCAGGTCGAGCATCACAACCAGCGCCAGGTCCATGGCAATCACAAGCAGGCCGCCCAGGAACCACAACCATGCGCGCGGCCACCAGGCTTCCAGCTTGAACAAGCCGACACGCGTGACCAGGGGGACCAGTCCCAGGAAGATGAGCGCCACCGTGCCCAGCCCGTAGTTCTGCGGGAGATTCACGACGTGCCCCGCCGCGCCGAACGCGTAGGCAACGAACACAGTGGACAGCCCCATGAAGAGCAGCAGCCCAAACCATTTCAGCTGCGCGCGCTGGCTCGCATCGGTGCGGCATGCACGCCACTGCAGGACAAAGAGAACGCCCAGCAGCGCAGCCACCAGCACGATCGGCAGCCGGAACGCCAGCGAGATCGTTGGAAGCCATTGAAACCCGTCGGCGGCGGTCGACAGCAACGCGACTGCGACCAGCACCCAGATCAACCAGTTGCCGCCGAGCCGGCGAGGATGAAGCCACAACAGGACGCAGAGCCCGCACTGAACCATGAAGGATGCAAAGTGCGATGCCACATGCAACTCAGGCCAGGCCTGCGGTGGCTGTGTCAGCAGGCGCGACCCCCAGGTGGAGGTGCACAGCATTCCGAAGGCATAACCAGCGCTAGCAATTGCATAGCACCAACTCGCGCTGCTCAAGGGCTGGTACACCCAGATGGCCAACCCCACCGACAGCGACAACAGGCCGACCAGCCACGGAAACCAGAAGCGCATGCCCAGCTCATCGATGCCGCGTGCATGGGGCGCGATGTTCGTCACGCCCTGGGCATGGTGGATCGACACCTGCGGCGACCGGACAATCTCCCACAGCCGCCTGTGCTCGGCGAAGAAGTGGTTGTGCACGGCGTATTCGTTATGGATGCCGGCGCTTTCGATGAGCAGGGTCGGCGTGATGGCAACCGAGACGCCGACAGCCGAAAGTGCCGTGACGCCCTGGAGTGCGGCTTGCGCGTGGCCCGCAGGGGAGCTGCCGACCGGCTGTGCGAGCACCTGGGCATTCGGCCCCGCCATGAAGCGCCAGCCGAGCGAAGGCTCCTGCAATGCGCGATAGAGCGCACCCACGGCGCAGACGGCGATCAGGATCGAGGCGAGCCACAGCCGCGCGGTACGGTTTGCGCCGACAATCAGCCCCTTGACCCCACCACCGCCCGGAAAGCCCATCCCTTGATTCTGCGACATTCGTTCACCCCGCCCAACAACAGCCGCCTGGCGCACCTCTGCGGGCCGATGGACGAGCACCTGCGCACGATAGAAATGGCACTGCAGGTGAAGATCGCCCACCGTCACGAGCAGTTCAAGATCGACGGCCACAAGGCCAAGGCGCAGCGCGCACTCGAAGTGCTGCAGGCCATGTATGAAATGGCGGGCCGGCCCATTGCAGCCGACAAGGTGCAGTTGATGGTCGCGGGCGACGAGGCTGTGGGCGATAACGAAGACGGATCACAAGTGCTGCACACCCGGCGCACGGACCTGAAGGCTCGCACACCGACCCAGAGCGTGTACCTGGACAACATCGCCCGACACGACATCACCCTGGCCATCGGGCCTGCGGGCACCGGCAAGACATATCTTGCAGTGGCTGCCGCAGTCGATGCGCTTGAGCGAAGTGCCGTCCAGCGAATCGTGCTGACCCGCCCCGCCGTGGAAGCGGGCGAGAAACTCGGGTTCCTGCCGGGTGACCTCACGCAGAAGGTTGATCCGTACCTGCGCCCTCTCTATGACGCGCTGTACGAGCTGATGGGATTCGATCGCGTGATGAAAGCCTTCGAGCGGCAGGCGCTAGAGGTTGCGCCGCTGGCCTTCATGCGCGGCCGCACGCTCAACAACGCATTCGTGATCCTTGACGAGGCGCAGAACACCACGCCCGAACAGATGAAGATGTTCCTGACACGTATCGGGTTCGGCTCCAAGTGCGTGGTCACAGGCGATGTGAGCCAGATCGACCTGCCCAAGGGACAGCTCTCGGGGCTCGTCGAGGCGGAACACATCCTCAAGCGGGTCAAGGGCATCGCGCACACCCGGTTCACCAGCGCCGATGTGGTTCGGCATCCGCTGGTGGCACGCATCGTCGATGCGTACGACAAGGCTCGCAAGTCCTGAACATGCACCTCAAGCTCGACCTCGTCCTGCAGTTCGGCAAGTTCCCCAATTCGGCGGCCCATCGCGCCCTGCTTCGCAAGGCGAAGGTGGTGTCGTGGATGGAGCCTGCGCTCAGGCATCCCGGTGAAATTGCAGTTCGTGTGGTCGGCGAGGACGAGGGCCGCGCCCTGAACCTGCAGTACAGGGGCCGCGACTACGCCACCAACGTGTTGACTTTCGAGTACGCACACGACGCATGGGTCGAAGCAGATCTGGTGCTTTGCGGGCCGGTGATCGAGCGTGAGGCGAGCGAACAAGGCAAGACCCTCGAAGAGCATTACGCCCATTTGCTCGTGCACGGAACCTTGCACGCGCAAGGTTATGACCACGAGGCTGACGAGCGCGCTGCGCTGGAAATGGAGACGCTGGAGATCCTCTTGCTCGGCTCCCTGGGATTTCGAAATCCGTATTGAAGGCTACGCGATCCGAAGTGGAATCGTGACGGGCCCGTCGTTGACCAGATGGACTTTCATGTCGGCAGCAAACTGACCGGTCTGGACGATGGGATGCGCCGCCCTGGCCCGCTCCACGAAAAGGTCGTAAAGCCGCCGGCCTTCTTCGGGCACGGCCGCGTTCGTGAAGCTCGGCCGATTGCCGCCGGTGGTGTCGGCAGCCAAGGTGAACTGGCTGACAACCAACAGGCCTCCCCCGACGTCCTGCACGCTCCGGTTCATTTTTCCGGCCTCGTCGCTGAAGATGCGCAGCTTGAGAATCTTGCTAAGGAGCTTGTCGCCCTGAAGTTCGCTGTCGCCTTGCTCGGCGCAGACGAACACCAAAAGCCCCGCGCCGATCTGTCCTATGGTGTTGCCGCCCACCACGACGCGGGCCTCTGTTACTCGCTGGATGAGGGCAATCACGTCGGGTCCTGTGTTTTGTCTGTTGATTCGGGTGGTTGCCCAGATTGTGCCGGGCTGCCTTGATCGCTAGCATGGTGCGCAAGACTCACCGGAGACCTGCTGATGTTTCGTCATATGTCATTGAACAGGGCGTGTGCCCTGATTGCCGCGTCGCTCCTTGGCATGACAGCCCTGACGGCGGTTCGAGCCCAGGTGGGACCGACGCCCAACGAAGCCAAGGCGTATACCGGACTGCATGCGGCAGCCCACCACGGCGACGTCGCGCAGATCGACAAGCTCGCCGCAGCGAAGGCAGACCTCAATGCGCGCGATTCGTTTGGCCGAACACCGGCTCATGTTGCGACGTTCGCCCGTCAGCGAGATGCACTCCGGGCGCTCGCCAGGGCGGGCGCCGACCTCAACCTGCTGGAACGCGACCGGTACGACTGCGTGACGATCGCTTCGGTCGCAGACGATGAAGACACCCTTCGCACGCTACTCTCCCTGGGCGCAAGCGCGAAGCAGGTCACAAGCCGGTACGACGGTTCCGCGCTGATTGCTGCGGCGCACCTGGGCCACGATGGTGTGGTGCGGCAGTTGATTGCAGCCGGTGCGCCGCTGGACCTCGTCAACAACCTGCACTGGACGGCGGTGATTGAATCCATCGTATTGGGCAATGGCGGGGCGCGCCATCAGGCGACGCTCAATGCGCTGATTGGCGCCGGAGCGAACCTTCAGCTAAAGGATCGCGAGGGAAAAACCCCGCTGCAGCTCGCGCAGGGGCGCGGTTATGCAGAAATGGTGCGGGCGCTGCAAAAGGCCGGGGCTCGCTGATCGCCGCAACGAAAACACACTTCAGCCCAGCGTGACCTTCGCAAATTTGCGTTTGCCGACCTGAACGACATAAGTGCCCGCGTCGAGCTTGAGCGCCTTGTCACTGATGACGGCAGAGTTCACGCGCACCCCGCCACCATCGATCAGCCGGCTGGCTTCACTGGCAGATGGCGCAAGACCTGCCTGCTTGAGCAGCTGTGCAATGCCTATCGGCGCGCCGGTCAATGAAACCTCATCGATTTCATCAGGGACCCCGCCCTTGCTGCGATTGGCGAAGTCCTGCTGGGCTGCGTCCGCCGCTTGTTCGCTGTGGAACCGCACGGTGATTTCTCGCGCCAGCATGACCTTGGCATCTTTCGGGTTGCGACCGCCCTGAACCTCAGCTTTCAGCTGCGCGATCTCGGATTCGCTGCGAAAGCTCAGCAGGGTGTACCAACGCCACATCAGCTCATCCGAAATGGAGAGCACCTTGGCGAACATGGTGTTCGCATCCTCGGTGATGCCGATGTAGTTGTTCTTGCTCTTGGACATCTTCTCGACGCCATCCAGACCCTCCAGCAGCGGCATGGTGAGGATGCACTGCGGCTCCTGGCCGTACTCCTGCTGCAGGTGACGCCCCATCAGGAGGTTGAATTTCTGGTCGGTGCCGCCGAGCTCGAGGTCGCTCCTGAGTGCTACCGAGTCGTAGCCTTGCATGAGCGGATACAGGAACTCATGAACGCTGATCGCGGTACCGGCCTTGAATCGGTCATGGAAATCGTTGCGCTCCATCATCCGCGCTACGGTGTACTTCGCTGCGAGCTGGATCATCCCGCGAGCGCCCAGGGGGTCGCTCCACTCGCTGTTGTAGCGAACTTCCGCCTTATCGACGTCCAGGACCACGCGAAGCTGATCGAAATAGGTCTTGGCGTTGGCTTCGATCTGCTCGCGGGTCAGCGGCGGGCGGGTGTTATTGCGCCCGGACGGGTCACCGATCGTGGTGGTGAAATCACCGATCAACGGAATGACGATATGGCCCAACTCTTGCAACTGCCGCATCTTGTTGAAGACAACCGTGTGACCCAGGTGAATATCCGGGGCAGTCGGGTCAAGGCCAAACTTGATTCGAAGCGGTGTCTTTGTGGCCTCGGAACGCGCCAGCTTGTTGAGCCAGTCATCTTCAGGGATGAGCTCTTCAGTACCGCGTAGAGTTATAGCTAAAGCTTCGCGGACCCGGTCCGTAACAGGAAATTTTGTAACAAGCGCTTGATTCATAAGGGTTTTTTTTGCCGCTGTAGGACAGCGCCTATATACTCGCGCCAGCTTTTGCGTTTTCCCGATTCTATTCGGCGCACCCCGTAGCAAATCCCCCAACAGCAGGAACAGCAGTTTGAAAATCGGTTTGATTGCCGCTGGTGAAAAGCTTTTGTCTCGCGCCGCACATGCGCTCGAACATCATCCCCGACACGTCACCGCAGCCGTCGCAGCACTGATGCTGTGCGCGGGCGGCGGCGCATTCGCCGTGGCCTCCGATGGAGCCGAAGACCAACCCGTCGTGCGGCAAGTCCTGGAGTCGGTCGTAGCCCTGCCCTTTGCGGACCAACTGAAGACACTGGACCTCCACGCCTTCAACCTGTATCGCACCGAGACCACCCGCGCCAACGACACGGTGGAATCGCTGCTGTCCCGTGCGGGCGTCGCGGACGCGCAAGCGCTGGGGTTCCTGCGATCCAACGACGCCTTCCGTACTCGCGTTCTTGGCGCTGCGGGACGCAACGTCACGGTAGAAGTCAACGATTCGCACGAACTGCAAAGGCTCACCGCGCGCTGGGCGACTGGCGAAGATGCGACTTTCAAGCGGCTCACCATCGAGAAGTCGGCAACGGGACAATTCGTGTCGCGCATCGAGATGGCACCGATGGTTGCTGCTGCCCGCATGGCCAGCGCAACGGTTCGCAGCTCGCTGTTTGCAGCCGCCGACGAGGCCGGCATTCCTGACAGCATCATCATCCAGCTGGTTGAAATTTTCGGCAGCGATATCGACTTCCATCGCGCGCTCAAGAGCGGCGACCGGTTGAACGTTGTGTATGAAGCCCTGGAAGCCGATGGAGAGCCGCTGCGCACCGGGCGCATCCTGTCGGCCGAGTTCGTGAACAAGGGCAAGGCCCATCAGGCGATGTGGTTCCAGGAAGCTGGCCGAAAGGGTGGCTACTACACGCTGGATGGCAAGAGCCTGGAGACTTCATTTCTGGCATCGCCGATGGAGTTCTCGCGCGTGACCAGTGGCTTTGCCATGCGCATGCACCCGATCCACAACACGTGGAAGGCTCACCTGGGCGTGGACTACGGTGCCGCGACGGGAACGCCTGTACGTACGGTAGGAGATGGTGTTGTCGAGTTCGCCGGACAACAAAACGGCTTTGGCAACGTGGTCATCATCAAGCACAACTCCAGCGCCGAGACGCTGTACGCCCACCTCAGCCGAATCGACGTGCGCAAGGGCCAGAAGGTCAACATTGGCGAGCGCGTCGGCGCTGTTGGCGCCACCGGTTGGGCCACCGGCCCGCACCTGCACTTCGAATTCCGCGTTGATGGCGCGCAGCGGGACCCGGTACAGATGGCCAAGCACAGTGTGTCGGTGCCGCTCTCGGCAGCAGCGCGCCCGGAATTTGATCGCCTCGCCCGCTCCATGGGCGCACAACTCGCAGCTGCGGGTTCGACGACGGCCGTGGCTCGGGCCAACTAGGGCGCTCACCGGGCCCGGACAGCGGCTACCATCGCCGCATGTCGGATCTCTTTATCGGACTCATGTCCGGCACTTCACTCGACGGGGTCGATGGTGTGCTGGCTGATTTCGCTTCCACGCCGCCCGTTGTCAGTCACCACACAACGGCGAGCTTTTCACCCGAATTGCACGACGAGTTGCTCGCGCTGAATTCAGCTGGCGAGAACGAGTTGCATCGAGCCGCGCTGGCGGCCAACGGTTTGATGCGCGTGTATTCACAGGTCGTGCATCAGTTGCTGGGCAACGCAGGACTGCCACCAGACGCGGTCACGGCCATTGGCGCGCACGGGCAGACCGTCCGCCACAGGCCGCAAGCGTTCGACGGCACGGGCTACACGCTTCAACTAGCACAGCCTGCGCTGCTGGCGGAGTTGACCGGGATCGATGTGGTCGCAGACTTCCGCTCGCGAGACGTGGCGGCAGGCGGCCAGGGCGCACCCCTGGCACCCTTTTTTCACCAGGCCTGGTTTGGCCGCACGCATGAGGCGACAGCGGTGCTCAATATCGGCGGCATATCGAATGTGACACTGCTGCGCCCGGAAACAGCGGTGACTGGATTCGATTGCGGGCCGGGCAATGCCCTGATGGACTTCATGGCAGTCAAACACCTGGGGCAGCCCTACGACGCACTTGGCGCGTGGGCAGCGACTGGAAAGGTGAATCAGCCCCTGCTCGACTCCATGCTGTCGGACCCGTATTTCGCCAAGCCCCCACCCAAAAGCACGGGTCGGGACCTTTTCAACATCGGCTGGCTGGAAAACATCACGCAGGGCCACACGATCTCACCCACCGACCTTCAGGCCACGCTGGCCGAATTGACGGCACGAACCTGCGCCATCGATGTGATGCGGGAACACAAGCAGACTTCGGAACTCGTGGTGTGCGGCGGTGGCGCATTCAACGACCACCTGATGCGCCGGCTGCAAGCACTGCTGCCCGGCACGCGTGTGGTGTCGAGCGCCAAGCGTGGACTGCCACCGTTGCAAGTCGAGGCCGCAGCGTTCGCCTGGCTGGCCCGAAAGTGCATGCGCCGCGAAAGCCTGGCCCTGCAAAGCACAACGGGCGCCCGAGGCGCCCGCGTGTTGGGTTGCATCTATCCGCGGTAACCGCGTGGCAGGTCAGGCCGAGAAGCTGGACCCACACCCGCAGGTGCTGCTGGCATTGGGGTTCTTGATCACAAACTGCGCGCCCTGCAGGTCTTCCTTGTAGTCGATCTCGGCGCCGTTGAGGTATTGGTAGCTCATCGCGTCGATCAAGAGCGAGACGCCGTTCTTCGTCATCACCGTATCGTCTTCGTTGGTGATTTCGTCAAACGTGAATCCGTATTGAAAGCCCGAACAGCCACCGCCCTGCACAAACACGCGCAGCTTGAGTTCGGGGTTGCCTTCTTCGGCGATCAGGTCAGCAACCTTGGCCGCCGCGCTGTCGGTGAAGACCAGCGGTGGGGGCATTTCGGTTTCGATGTTTTCGGCGACTGCGCTCATGGGGATACTCCGGTACGTTCTCTACCCGGCAATACTACAGCGATCTGGTCAGGAATTGGGGTCAGGCGGCCTTTGTCGCCAGCTTGAGTAAGGGCTTTTCGTCGCCCTCCAGCGGTGCCAGCAACCCCGAAATGATGGCTCCACGGTGCATTTCAAGCGCGCGGTAGTGCACTTCGCCCTTGATGTGGGCCTTGGGCTGCAGTTCCAGCAGTTCGAAGGCGTAGACCGGTCCGCGCACCGTCCCATTGATGATGACGTGGTCTGCGCGAATCTCACCTTCGACTACCGCCTGCTCGGAAATCACAAGGATGCTCGACTCATCCGACGTCGCGGTGATGTTGCCAAAGACCTCGCCATCGATCCGCAAGCCCTCTGTGAACTGGAGGTTGCCATCGATCCGGCTGCCTTGTGCGATGAGACTCTTGATGGGCGGCTGGGCTTTCTTTCCGAACATGTTTTTCTCCCGACAACGGTAGTTACAGCTTCACGCTCTGGACAGCACGGGTTGCCGCGCCCTCCATGACTCTTGCCGATACGTTTTTTACCACGGCTTGGTCCGGCAAAACGAGCAGGCCCTCGATGCGGCGATATTGTCTGAACTGCAACGGCTGGGCGCCGCCTGGCAGTTCCATCGTCCAGGGCTTGCCGTTGAGCAGTCCGGAGACAGTGATGTCCAGCCTGCCCCTGAATTCGGCTGCATTCTTGGATGGCTGCATGACCAGTATTTGCCACTTGAGTTGTGGTCCGCCGACCACCTCCGCATGGAGTCCGCGAATCGCAAGTCCCTCTGCGCCAGTACTGGGCAATAGGCGTTCGAAGAAACCCAGGTCATCGCGCAGCGCGCGGTTTTCAAGCTCCAGGGTCCGGATCTGCGCCGTGAGGCGCTCCTGGGTGGTTTTCTCTGCGGTAATCAGGCTCTGCGATGTATTGAGCACCGATTGGGCCTTGTCACGCTCTTCACGCAGCTTCGCCGCGTCGCCCCGCAAGCGCTGCAATTCTTCGCGGGCGCCGGTCTCCAGGCCCGCAATGCTTTTGCCAAATTCGAATGCCCAGAGGCTGATCGCTGCACAGAAGCCCAGCACGATGGCCACACCAGCCCACCGCAATGGCCAGGGCATTGCACTTCGGACAGCCATTCTTGGAGCGCTGATGGTCAGCCGTCTGCGCAGCAGCTTGAATCTCATCTCAGCAGTATAGGTTTGGCCGGACCCAAGAAAAAAGCCGCAACAAGCGAACTTGTGCGGCTTTGTTTCGGCTGTGGAGCCGAGACGGGCGTGCGGATTAGCGCTTGCTGAACTGCTTGCGGCGGCGTGCAGAGTGCAGGCCGACCTTCTTGCGTTCCACTTCGCGCGCGTCGCGCGTGACGAAGCCGGCTTGCGACAGCGCTGGCTTGAGCGCCGCGTCATAGTCGATCAAGGCACGCGTGATGCCGTGGCGCGTAGCACCAGCCTGGCCGGACTCGCCGCCGCCGTGCACGTTGACCTTGATGTCGAACGTTTCAACGTGGTTGGTCAGGAAAAGGGGTTGCTTCACGATCATGATGGACGTCTGGCGACCGAAGAAATCTTCGATGTCCTTGTCATTCACAGTGATCTTGCCGGTACCCTTTTTCATGAACACGCGGGCGACGCTGGACTTGCGGCGGCCGGTTCCATTGTTCCAATCACCGATCATGTTCTCGCTCCGATCTGGGCATCAGGAAGTTCCAGCACTTTGGGCTGCTGGGCTGAGTGAGGATGCTCTGCGCCGCCATACACCTTGAGTTTCTTGATCATGGCGTAACCGAGGGGACCCTTGGGCAGCATGCCCTTGACGGCCTTCTCGAGTGCGCGGCCGGGGTGCTTGGCCTGCATGTCGCGGAACGTGGTAGCAGTGATACCGCCCGGGTAACCCGAGTGACGGTAGTACACCTTGTCCTGGTTTTTTGTGCCGGTCACCTTGATCTGGGCGGCATTGATGATGACGATGAAGTCACCGGTATCGACGTGAGGCGTATAAATGGCCTTGTGTTTGCCGCGCAAACGGAGAGCAACTTCGCTGGCTACTCGTCCGAGGACCTTGTCGGTCGCGTCAATCACAAACCACTCGTGCGTCACGTCAGCGGGTTTTGCGCTGAACGTTTTCATGAGTCAATCTTTCGATTTTTTGGTTTGGAGGATTCTTTTCCACGGTCGGCGTTCCTCTGACGGGAATCTCTTAGGTGGGGTTACCCCGATCAAGGGGCCAATGCCGCGGAATCACAAGGCGCTGCAGAGCCCTCAATTATACGAAGAATCAACCACTTGGCGCAATGCGCAGGGGTCGGATGCAGGCGGGCGAGTAACATCAGCTCATGTTCAGTTACCGCCACGCCTTCCACGCCGGCAATCACGCCGATGTGCTCAAGCACATGGTGCTGATCGCCATCTTGCGCCACATGACCCAGAAAGACACCGGGTTCACAGTCATCGACACCCACGCCGGTGCGGGACTTTACCGGCTGGACGGAGACTATGCGGATACATCCGGCGAGTCTGCAGACGGCATCGTCAAACTGTTCTCCGCGCTGGCGCCCGCCAGGACTTCAGATGCCGCTATCAAGGATGTAGCACCCATCATTCAGGACTACATGGAGGCGATCGCAGCGTTCAATCCGGACGGGCGCCTGAAGATCTACCCTGGATCGCCCTTCATCGTCCAGTCAGAGCTGCGCCAGGAAGCGCGCGACAAGCTCAAACTGTTCGAAACGCATCCGACCGACAGCAAGGCGCTGGCTGCCAACATCGCCCAGTTGCAGGCTGGCCGCCAAGTCGCGGCAGCCCGGCAAGACGGGTTTGAGGGCCTCAAGGCATTCCTGCCACCACCGTCGCGGCGCGCGCTGGTCCTGATCGACCCCAGCTACGAAATCAAGACGGACTACCAGAAGGTCGCCACCTGCATCCAGGACAGCCTCAAGCGGTTTGCGACCGGAACCTATGCAGTCTGGTATCCGGTGATCCCGCGGCCCGAAGCGCATGACCTCCCCAAGCGACTGAAAACCCTCAGCAACCAGGCCGGCAAACCGTGGATTCACGCCACCCTGGCCATCGGCCAGGACGAAGAGCGCAACGTATCCGGCGACGAAGAAAAACGCGGACACGGTTTGACGGCCAGTGGCATGTTCGTCATCAACCCGCCTCACTCCCTCAAGCCCGCGCTGGCCGCTGCATTGCCGCAGCTGCTGCAGGTGCTGGGTCGCGGTCGCGGCAAGTCACAGGCGCTCGAATCAGGCGGTTGATTCCCGGGTTTCTCGGGGCCCAATTAGCCGACCGATCGGTCGGCTAATTGATATACTGCCTCGATGTACACCCAAGCGCTAGACCTGCCCGATCCGCAGCAGCGGCTGAAAGCTGTCGCACCGCCCGCCGAAGGGCTTGAGGCTGAACTGCAGCAGCAGTTCGACACGAAGATGGACCTCGACAGCAAGATCGAGCCTCAGGACTGGATGCCCGATGCGTATCGCAGGACGCTGGTGCGCCAGATCAGCCAGCACGCCCACAGCGAAATCATCGGGATGCAGCCCGAAGGCAACTGGATTTCGCGCGCCCCCTCACTCAAGCGCAAAGCCATCCTGATCGCCAAGGTGCAGGACGAGGGCGGCCACGGCCTTTATCTCTACTCTGCAGCCGAAACGCTCGGCACGAGTCGCGACCAGATGCTCGATGGGCTGCACAGCGGCAGGGCCAAGTACAGCTCGATCTTCAACTACCCCACGCTCACATGGGCCGACGTCGGCACCATCGGCTGGTTAGTCGATGGCGCTGCGATCATGAACCAGGTGCCCATCTGCCGCTGTTCATACGGACCGTACGCGCGCGCAATGATCCGCATCTGCAAGGAGGAGAGCTTCCACCAGCGCCAGGGTTTCGAAAGCCTGATGACACAGATGACGGGCACGCAGGCTCAGCGCGACATGGTGCAGGAATCGGTCAATCGCTGGTGGTGGCCGGTGCTCGCCATGTTCGGCCCGCCGGACGCCGACAGCCCCAACAGCGCGCAAGGCATGCGCTGGGGCATCAAGCGGATCAGCAATGACGACCTCCGGCAAAAGTTTGTCGACGCCACCGTGCCGCAGGCAAGGATTCTTGGTGTGACGCTTCCCGATCCCGACCTGAAGTGGAACGAGGAACGCGGCCAACACGACTACGGCGCGATCGATTGGGACGACTTCTGGGCGGTGGTCAATGGCAATGGCCCCTGCAACAAGGAACGCCTGGCGACGCGCGTCAAGGCGCATGAAGATGGGCAATGGGTCCGCGACGCCGCGATCGCCCATGCAAAGAAGCAAAAGGCGCGCGCACTGAAGGAAGCAGCATGAGCATCCACAACGAGTGGCCACTGTTCGAAGTCTTTGTGCGAAGCAAGCAGGGGCTCGAGCACAAGCACTGCGGCAGCTTGCACGCAGCCGACGCGCAGCAGGCGCTCCAGATGGCGCGCGATGTCTATACCCGGCGCATGGAAGGCGTGAGCATCTGGGTGGTTCCCTCGGCCCAGATCACCGCAAGCGAGCCCGACGACAAAGCCGAACTGTTCGAGCCGGCCAGCGACAAGATCTACCGGCATCCGAGCTTCTACGAGATTCCCGACGAAGTGGGACACATGTGATGACCTCGCCGACTGCACCTTCGGCACCGATCGAGTACCTGCTTCACCTGGCCGACAACGCCCTGGTACTGGGGCAGCGCAACGCCGAATGGTGCGGGCACGGCCCCATCCTCGAAGAAGACATTGCGATGGCCAACATCAGCCTGGACCTGATCGGCCAGTCGCGCATGTTGTACCAGCACGCGGCGTCGCTGCAGGGCGAAGGCATGACCGAGGACAAGCTCGCCTACTTTCGGGATTGCGCGCAGTACCGCAACTACACGCTGGTCGAACTGCCGCACCATGGTCCGTTGGCAGGAACTGCGGCGTCCGATCGCGACTACGCCACGACCATCGTGCGCAACTTTCTCTACAGCAGCCTGATGCTTCTCGTGTGGGACGCGCTGCAGCAATCCAGGGACTCGCAACTGGCGGCAATCGCTGGCAAAGCGGTGAAGGAAACGCGCTATCACGTGCGCCATTCACTCGACTGGCTTGTGAAATTCGGCGATGGCACGGACGAATCGCACGCACGCGCACAGGCTGCTCTTGACCACCTGTTCCCCTACACGCAGGAGTTCTGGACGCCCAGTGCGCTTGAGTCTCAAGCTGCCTCTGACGCAACGGGCGCGAGCGTCCAATCACTGCGAGCCCAATGGGATGCGAATGTCGATGCAGCGCTCGCTGAATCGACTCTGACCCGCCCAGCCGCCGGCGGTCATGTGACTCGCGGCAAGCAAGGCCTGCACTCCGAGCACTTGAGCTACCTGTTGGGCGAGATGCAAAGCCTGGCGCGGCAGCATCCCGAGGCGGTGTGGTGATCGCGGCGGATTTGTCGTTGGTTGACCGTGCATGGCAACTGCTGGAAACCATCCCCGACCCTGAAATCCCTGTCGTTTCAATCCGCGAGCTGGGCATCCTGCGCGAAATCAAAGAGCGCAGTGGATCGCTCGAAGTCGTGATCACACCGACCTACAGCGGCTGTCCCGCGATGGGACAGATTGAAGACGATGTTCGTGCCGCGCTCGCCGCCCATGACATGACTGCTACCGTCGTCCTGAAACTCGCGCCCGCCTGGACCACCGACTGGATCACGCCCGAGGCAAGCGAAAAATTGAAAGCCTACGGCATTGCGCCGCCGCAACTCGCGCACCACGGCAACGTCGTCAAGCTCATGCCCCAGCGTACGGCCACTGCGGTGCCGTGCCCCCATTGCGGCTCGACAGACACCACCGAGACCTCCCATTTCGGCTCGACGGCATGCAAGGCGCTCTACAAGTGCCTGGCCTGCATGGAGCCCTTCGACTACTTCAAGCCGTACTGACCCGCGACCGATGGCACTTCACTTTCATCCCCTCACGGTCAAGCGCGTGGCGCCAGACGCGGCCGGCTCTGCGGCGATCACTTTTGCAGTGCCGCTGCAACTGCGCGAGACATTCGATTTCAAGCCCGGTCAGTTCCTGACGCTTCGCGCCACGATCGAAGGCCGTGAGACCCGGCGCAGCTACTCCATCTGCAGCCCGCACCAGCGATTCGAAGACGCACTGGAAATCGACGTCGGCATCAAGCCGGTTGAAGGCGGAACTTTCTCTCCCTGGGCGATCCAGAACCTGGGCGAAGGCGCAAGCATTGAAGTGCTGCCTCCCGACGGCCGCTTCACCCCGCGCATGACCGGCGCCAGGCACCGCGTCGGCTTCGCGGCCGGCTCGGGCATCACGCCCATCCTGTCCATCATCGCGACAACGCTCGCCGCCGAACCTGGTTCGCGCTTCACGCTGGTGTACGGCAACCAGCGCACCAACACGATCATGTTCAACGAAGCACTGCAGGACCTGAAGGATCGTTACCCGGCCCGACTGTCTTTGATTCACATGCTGTCGCGCCAACCCCAGGAAATGGCACTCCTGAATGGTCGACTCGATGAGAACAAGGTCGCAGAACTTCTATCCGGACTGCTTCCAGCCGACAGCATCGATGAGGCATTCATCTGCGGCCCCGAGGGGATGATTGCCTGCGTCGAAAAAGCCCTCCGTGGTGGCGGCGTTTCGACGGATCGAATCCACAGCGAACGATTTTTCTCGTCCGACAACAGCGCGATCAGGCAGCCGAACCTGCCTCCTGCAGAAAAGCAACCCGGTCGCCTGCATGAAGGCCATAGCCTGCATGTGGTGCTCGATGGCAAGACCCATCACATGCAGATGAGTGGCCGTGACCATGTACTCGATGTGGCGCTCGATGCCGGCCTTGACTTGCCCTACTCCTGCCGTGGCGGCGTGTGTTGCACCTGCAGGGCACGCGTGCTCGAAGGCGAAGTCACGATGGACAAGAACTTCACCCTGGAGCAATGGGAGATTGACAAAGGCTTCGTGCTGACTTGCCAGGCCCGACCGGTCAGCCGCGAAGTGCGCGTGAGCTACGACGAGCGCTGAGCCCGCGCTGGTTCAGGAGCAGCGCGCGCGGTAGTTGGTTTCGAAGCGCTGCAACTCGGCCTTCTCGCCGTCGTTCAGATCGGTACGGGCTTTCTTGGTCACCAGGATGCGCTTGGACTCGCCGCACTGCTGCTCCTGGAGTTTCGTACGCTCGTGCGCCCGCTGCTGCGAGGCCTGCTCGACCTTCGCCAGCTGGCGCTTCTCGCCCCGCTCGCTCGCATAGCGAGTGCGCGCCTCGGCCTCGTTCTCGGCGCATTCGCGCTGGTAGTTCCGGCGCATCTCCGAGACAGTGCTCGAAGCGAGCCCACGTGCGGCCGCAGTGCGTAACGCGTCATGCAGACCGCTACAGCGCGGGCTCATGTACGTGATGTGATCGGGCGCTTCACCGATCGACGGCGGCGCTGGCTGGTAACGCAGTCCAGGCTCGGTGGGGCCGTAATACACAGGCGGTTGGCGACCGGCCGATGCCGACCCCGGATTGCTGAAGGAATAGCAAGGGCGATCCGACTGGATCATGGTGCCGTTGGGCATCCGGCACTGAAAACGCATCTGTAATGCTTGCGCCTGCGGTGCCAGAAATAGCCATACCGCAGCCAAGGCCCACAAATGGGCAAATCTCATTTTTCCCCTCCTCGCCTGTCGCTGATATTCAATGGTACCCATGCGACGATCGGGTCGGCGAAGCCACCGGCCCGACCTAGCGAATGGTGGGCGACTGGGACCGTGTGGAGGCTCGCGACAGACGACCCGATGCAAAGCTACGCTCGTCGGTTGCGGTGCCCTGCAAGACGGTGATCGCGACAGGCGGCGTGCCGCCACCCGGTTCGTGCAAGCCCAGAGCCGCCGCTGCAGCCTTGCTGAGGTCGATCACGCGGCGGGCCACGTGCGGACCCCGGTCGTTGACGCGCACGTCCACGATCTTGCCGCTGATGAGGTTGCGAACTCGCACAAGCGTGCCGAACGGAAGAAACGGATGCGCCGCCGTCAGCGCGTACATGTTGTACACCTCGCCGCTCGCCGTACGCCTTCCGTGAAAACGCGGGCCATACCAGGACGCGATGCCTCTGTGCACTTCAGGCCGATCGGCGACGATCGGTGCAGGAATCTCGGCCGTCACGACAGGAGCCTCGACCTCGACGGTTGTGGCAGCAGGAGCAGGAGCTACGGTCGCAGCGGGGTATTCCTCGGCCCAGCTCAGCTGGCTCGCGCCCGCAATCGCCATCGTCAGAAGCAAGGTCGTGCGTATCAAATCATCCCCAATCGTTTGCAAAGCTCAGCCGTAGCCGCGCTCTGGTTCATCGTATAAAAGTGCAGCCCCGGTGCTCCGCCTCGACGCAATTGCTCGCACAGCCCCGTCACGACGTCCAGGCCGAACGCCTTGATCGAAGCGGTGTCGTCGCCAAACGCTTGCAGTCGCAAGCGAATCCAGCGCGGAATCTCTGCGCCGCATGCATCCGAAAAACGCATCAGCTGCGTCGAACTCGTGATCGGCATGATCCCCGGCACGACGGGAATGTCAAGCTGAGCCTTACGCGCCTCATCCATGAAGCGGAAGTAAGCGTCTGCATTGAAGAAGTACTGCGTGATCGCGGAATCGGCGCCTGCGCGCACCTTTTGCGCGAACGCCTGCATATCAGAATCGGGCGATTTGGCCTGTGGATGCACTTCCGGATAGCAGGCTGCTTCGATGCGAAACGCATCGCCGGTTTCCTGGCGGATAAAGGCGATGAGATCGCTCGCATAGTGGAACTCGCCGCCCGCGCCGTAGCCGCTGGGCAGGTCACCGCGCAAGGCCACGAGGCGCTGGACGCCCATCGAACGCAGCTGCGTGAGTTCTTCGCGCACGCGATCGCGCGTCGCGCCAATGCAAGACAGGTGCGATGCGGCGGCCACGCCCTCATTCAGAATCTCTGCGACGGTGTCGAAAGTGCCTGTTTGCGTGGAGCCACCGGCACCGTATGTCACCGAGCAGAACTCGGGCTTGAGCCGGTACAACTCCTGGCGCACCGCGCGCAACTTCGCCGAACCTTCCGGCGTCTTCGGGGGAAAAAATTCCAGGCTGAGCGGAGCGTTCATCGCCTCCCTTTCATCAATCATTTTTTGTGGCGTGAACGAAGAACTCGCGGTTCCCGTCACCACCTGCAATCGGGCTCTCATGCCACGCCTTCACCTGCAACCCGAGGGATGCGCAGCAATCAGCGACGCGTTGCTTTACGAAGTCGTAGAGTGCTTTGTCCGTCACGATCCCGCCCTTGCCCACTTGCCCAGGCTGCAATTCGAATTGCGGCTTGACGAGAAACAGCAGCTCGCCGCCCTGCGCCATCAACGGCACAAGCGCCGGCAAAACCAGTGTGCTCGATATGAACGAGAGATCACCGACGACCAGATCAAACGGATCGTCGCCGGCGTCTTCACCCGACAGCTCTCGCGCGTTGACCTTCTCGATCGCGGTCACTCGCTCATCACTACGGATGTTGTCGTGCAACTGACCCTGTCCCACATCGACGCCAACCACATGCCGTGCGCCCTGGCGAAGCAGGCAGTCCGTGAAGCCGCCGGTGGACTGGCCGACATCGAGACACAACTTGCCCGTCACATCGATACCGCTCGCCTTCAGCGCGCCTTCAAGCTTGAGCCCACCGCGAGAAACATAGCGAGCCTCCGCGTCGTCGAGCAGCTCGATCTCGGCGTCGGCCGAAACCTCGTCGCCGTTCTTGACGACGGCCTTCCAGTCACCGCGGTCGCGCCAGCGCACGCCAGACGCGATCAGGCGCTGCGCCTGCGACCGTGAGGTCGCAAGGCCGCGCTCAACAAGGAGTTGATCAACACGCATGATTCAACGTGGTTGTCATGCCGGACTCGATCCGGCATCCAGACGGCTTTTGCTCAGGCGCCAGGTGGATTGCGGGTCGAGCCCGCAATGACACCATTCGATCAATAACGATACGAATCAGGCTTGTAAGGCCCGACCTTGGGCACGCCGATGTATTCGGCCTGCTCTTCAGACAGCTCGGTCAGCATCGCGCCGACCTTGGTCAGGTGCAGGCGCGCGACCTTCTCGTCCAGGTGCTTGGGCAGCACATAGACCTTGCCCACGTCGTACGAATCCTTGTGCGTGAACAGTTCGATCTGCGCGATGGTCTGGTTGGCGAACGAAGAGCTCATCACGAAGCTCGGGTGGCCCGTGCCGCAGCCGAGGTTCACCAGGCGGCCCTTGGCCAGCAGGATGATGCGCTTGCCGTCCGGGAAGATCACGTGATCGACTTGCGGCTTGATCTCTTCCCACTCGTGCTTTTCGACCGAAGCGATGTCGATCTCGTTGTCGAAGTGGCCGATGTTGCAGACGATGGCCTGGTCTTTCATCGCAGCCATGTGCTCATAGCGGATCACGTGCTTGTTGCCGGTGGCCGTCACGAAGATGTCGGCCTTGTCGGCGGCATATTCCATCGTCACGACCTTGAAGCCTTCCATTGCGGCCTGCAATGCGTTGATCGGGTCGATTTCGGTGACCCAGACCTGGGCCGACAGGGCGCGCAGCGCCTGTGCCGAACCCTTGCCCACGTCGCCGTAGCCGGCCACGACTGCGACCTTGCCGGCGATCATCACGTCGGTGGCGCGCTTGATGCCGTCGACCAGCGACTCGCGGCAGCCGTAGAGGTTGTCGAACTTGCTCTTGGTAACCGAATCATTGACGTTGATGGCGCGAAACAGCAGCGTGCCCTTGGCACTCATTTCCTTCAGGCGGTGCACGCCGGTGGTGGTCTCTTCGGTCACGCCAATGATTTCAGCGCCCTTGCGGCTGTACCAGGTCGGGTCCTGCGCGAGCTTGGCCTTGATCGAGGCAAACAGGTATGTCTCTTCTTCGCCGCTCGGATTGGCGATGAGCGATGCATCCTTTTCAGCTCGCTTGCCCAGGTGCATCAGCAGCGTTGCATCGCCGCCGTCGTCCAGGATCATGTTGGGGCCTTCGCCGGCCGTGCCCTTGGCGCCAAAGTCGAAGATGCGGTGGGTGTAATCCCAGTAGTCGGCGAGTGTCTCGCCCTTGATCGCGAAAACCGGCGTGCCACGGTCGGCGATGGCTGCGGCGGCATGGTCTTGCGTGGAGAAGATGTTGCACGATGCCCAGCGCACATTGGCGCCGAGCGCCTGCAGCGTCTCGATGAGCACGGCCGTCTGGATGGTCATGTGCAGCGAACCGGTGATGCGCGCGCCCTTGAGCGGCTGTGCCTTCGCGAATTCCTCGCGGATGGCCATCAGGCCAGGCATCTCGGTTTCGGCGATGCGGATTTCTTTTTTGCCCCAGGCAGCGAGGGACGGATCGGCGATGGCGCAATCTTGTGCGGGTTTGAGAACGGCGTTCATGTGTGGCTCCAGTTGAAAGAGATCAGCCACGGCCTGGAAAGGGGTCTCACCTCACAGAGCCGTGGGTGAGCGTCGTTGCGTAAGGATCCGAGCCTCACACCGCTGGGGTGCTGCAACGCTCCTCGGATTCGAGAGATTCTAACAACGGGTGCGTTGCCGGCGCTAGACTGGGGTCATGAAGGCATTCTGGGTTTTACTGTTGAGCCTGGCGATGGGAACTGCCGTGCTCGCGCAGGGCGCGGCCGCGCGACCTGCGGTCATCGACTCGCAGGCAGAGTGCACGGCGATGCAGGGAGCGTGGGTTCAGCGCAGCAGCTGGCAAAAGGCCTGCCAGACCTCGTGGGGCCGCACCGAATGCCTGCGGCTCGGTGGCCAGTGGTCTCCCATGGAAGCCGCACCGCTGGGCGGGGTGTGCTTTGCACCAGTGTCCGAATCTGCAGTCGCCCAGCAATGCGCGCAAACCGGCGGCAATTGGGGTCCCTCTGGCTCCCCGATGCCCTTTTGCCAACCCGGCACGGCAAGCGCCAAAGCCGCTCCCGTACGCAAGGCACCCGACGCCAACAAACTCTGCGACAGCCAGCGCGATTGCTCTTATGGGTGCGTCTATCACGGACCCAAGGTTGAGCCGGGCGCGGACGTCATGGGCCGCTGCCGGCCCACCAACGTGGTCAAGGGGTGCTCCGACCTGGTGGAAAAGGGGCGCCTGGCCGGACAGATTTGCGGTGGCTGAGTTTTGGGTAGACGGCATTTTTGTTAGCACTTTTTTATTGATATGGAGTGCTTTCAGGTTGCAAAATCGGCGGACCTATTCAACCCCGAGACGACTTTTGAAAACCAATTTCACGGCCCGATCCACCCACATCCGCCAACCAGTCCTTGCCAGCCCCAGACCACAAGGCCCCACCCTGGACGAGGCCAAAGAACGCCTGAAAATCCTGAGAGACCGACTGATCGCCCAGGAAACCCTGTGCACGGTGCTCTCCATGGTCTCCGGCACGCCGGGGAGCATGGCTGCAAGCGATCTGCAGGCGGCCCAAACGGTGCGCGACAGCATTCAGGAGCAGGTCATCACCCTCGAACACAACATCGAACGGGTCCAAAGCGGTCTCATCGACAAATCGAGGGTTTTTGAAGGGCTGTAGAGGGCTCGGCGGGTCGCTGCGCCGTCGTCGACCCGCAATGGCGATAGCATCCGCCATGACTTCTTCTTCCGCCTCGTTTCCAAAATCCCCGATCGAGCCCATGCTCGCCAAGGTCGCCCAGGAGCTGCCGCCAGAGGGCGCTTTCCTTTTTGAACCCAAATGGGACGGCTTCCGGGCCATCGTTTTTTCGGGTGCCGATGGCATTCATCTGCAAAGCCGCGACGGCAAGGCGCTCAACCGCTACTTCCCCGAACTCGAGCGCGCCCTGTCCGAGATGCTGCCCAAGGGCTGCGTGCTCGACGGCGAGATCGTCATCATGGCCAAACACGGCCTCGACTTCGACGCCCTGCAGCAGCGCGTGCATCCCGCGCCTTCGCGCATTGCACGGCTCGCGAAAGAAACGCCGTCTGCATTCATCGCCTTCGACCTGCTCGCTGCGGGCGGCAAGAGTGTGATGGCATTGCCGCAATCCGAACGGCGCACGCGCCTCGAACGCCTGATCGCCACCGCCAAACCACCGCTGTACCTCACGCCTATGACGCGCGACCGCGCAGTTGCGCAGCAATGGCTGGAGCAATTCGAAGGCGCTGGCCTTGACGGCGTGATGGCCAAGCCTGAAAGCTCGCCGTACCTGCCCGCCAAGCGCGCCATGTTCAAGATCAAGCACTCGCGCACGGCTGACTGCGTGGTCGCAGGTTTTCGCTGGTACAAGGAACGCGAGGACGCGGTGGGATCGCTGCTGCTGGGCCTGTACAACGATGCGGGCGTGCTCCAGCACGCAGGCGTCGCATCCGCATTCACGATGGACATGCGCGTGCAACTCGCCCTTGAACTGGCACCCCTGCGCAACGATGCGCTGGCTGACCACCCCTGGAAGGATTGGGGCGATCCACAGGCGCATGAAGCCAACCGGCTCCCTGGCGCGCAAAGCCGCTGGAGCGGTGGCAAGGACCTGCGCTGGGAGCCGCTTCGGCCCGAGCGCGTCTGCGAAGTCCAATACGATCACATGCAGGGCGATCGTTTCCGCCATGCGACCACCTTCGTTCGGTGGCGCGCCGACAAGCCGCCGCAGGATTGCCGCTATGACCAGCTGGAAGTCACGACGCCCTTTGAGCTGAGCCAGGTGTTCGCCGCGGCGCCCAAACGCTAGATCCGGTTAGACCGGCACAATATGGGCTTCTCGCGCCCGCCGCCCTCGCGGCCCGGCGCCAACGTTTTCCGGAGCCCTTCCTTGTCTGCCTCGCCCTACGCCGCCGAAACCCGGCGCCGCCGCACGTTCGCCATCATTTCCCACCCGGACGCGGGTAAGACCACGCTCACCGAAAAGCTCCTGCTGTTCTCGGGCGCGATCCAGATCGCCGGCTCGGTCAAGGCGCGCAAGGCGTCCCGCCACGCCACCTCCGACTGGATGGAAATCGAAAAGCAGCGCGGCATTTCGGTCGCCTCGTCGGTGATGCAGATGCTCTACCGCGACCACGTCATCAACCTGCTCGACACGCCCGGCCACAAGGACTTTTCGGAAGATACCTACCGCGTGCTCACCGCCGTCGACTCGGCGCTGATGGTGATCGATGCGGCCAACGGCGTTGAAGCGCAGACCCGGCGCCTGATCGAAGTCTGCCGCCAGCGCAACACGCCCATCATCACCTTCGTCAACAAGATGGACCGCGAAGTTCGTGAGCCCCTGGACATCCTCGATGAGGTCGAGCGCGAACTCGGCATGCCGTGCGTGCCTATGACCTGGCCGGTGGGCCAGGGCAAGAGCTTCGGCGGCATCATGAACCTGCGCACCAAGGCGATGACGGTGTTCGAGTCGGGCTCCGAACGCCTGCCGCAAGACTTCGAAACGATTCCGCTGTCCGAACGCGCCAAGCTCACCGAGCGCTTCGGCCGCGAATTCACCGACGCCGAGCAGAGCATGGAACTGGCGATCGGCGCGTCGCCCGAGTGGGACCACGAAGCGTTCCTCGCGGGCAAGCAGACGCCGGTCTTCTTCGGCTCCGGCGTGAACAATTTCGGTGTGATGGAAGTGCTGGAAGCGCTGGTCGATCTGGCTCCGTCGCCGCAACCGCGAACCAGCCAGCTGATGGTCAATCGCCAGCCCGTCATCAAGGAAATCCATCCGGAGGACGAAAACTTCGCGGGCGTCGTGTTCAAGGTGCAGGCCAACATGGACGCCAATCACCGTGACCGTATCGCATTCGTTCGCATGGCGTCGGGCAAGTACACACCGGGCATGAAGCTCAAGGTGCAGCGCACCGCGAAAGAGCTGCGGCCGACCTCTGTGGTGACCTTCCTGTCGCAGCGCCGCGAAGCCGTGGACGAGGCTTACGCGGGGGACATCATCGGCTTCACGACGCACGGCGGCGTGCAGCTGGGCGACACCATCACCGATGGCGCCAACCTGCAGTTCACAGGCCTGCCGTTCTTCGCGCCGGAACTGTTCATGACCGTCATCCTGAAGAACCCGCTTCGCACCAAGCAGTTGCAGCAAGGCCTTGCGCAGCTTGGCGAAGAAGGCGCGATCCAGGTGTTTCGCCCCGAGATTGGCGGCCCGATGTTGCTGGGCGCCGTCGGCCAACTGCAGTTTGAAGTCGTGCAGCACCGGCTCAAGGCCGAATACGACGCCGACATCCGGCTGGAGGGCAGCCAGTACACCGGTGCCCGCTGGATCACTGCCGATTCACCGGCCGAGTTGCGCGCATTCGTCGATGCCTACCCGCAGCGAATGGCGCTCGATGCGGCGAACACGCTCGCGTTCCTTTGCACGTCGCCCTACGACGTGCGCCTGGCCCAGGAGCGCTTCCCCAAAATCCACTTCCATCCGCTGCGCGAACACGCGGGTCTGGCGCTGCATAACAACTGATATTCGACCGTCAAGCCTCGCATGCTCAAGCTGATCGAATGGCCGGTTGTGGACCGGCGGCGCATCACCGGCGTCTTCACCGATATCGATGACACGCTGACCACCGAAGGCGTGGTGACGGGCGATGCCTTGCAGGCGCTTGCCGACCTGCACGCTGCGGGGATTCGCGTCGTTCCGATCACCGGGAGGCCGGTGGGCTGGAGCGAGCCGTTTGCGTTGCAGTGGCCGGTCGATGCGATCGTGGCTGAGAACGGTGCTGTCGCACTTCGCCCTCACCCCAGCCCTCTCCCAGAGGGAGAGGGAGCAGCGATGCGCCTCGAAAAAATCTACCAGCAGGACGTCGAACTGCGCACGAAGAACTACGCGCGCATGCAGGAAGTCGCGCAGCGAATCGTGGCCGAAGTGCCGGGCGCGACGATCTCTCGCGACAGCGCCGGCCGCGAAACCGACATCGCGATCGACCACAGCGAGTACACCCATCTGCCCCCGCATGGCATCGCTCAGGTTGTGAAGCTGATGGAACTCCATGGCATGAACGCCACGGTGAGTTCCATCCACATCAACGGCTGGTACGGTGACCACAACAAGCTCGCCGGCGCACGGTGGATCGTGCGCGAGCTCTACGGACGCGAGCTCGACGACGAGATCGACAACTGGGTCTACGTCGGCGACTCGACCAACGACGTGCTCATGTTCGAACACTTCCCCCACAGCGTAGGTGTCGCCAACATCCGGCGGTTCGAAGCGCAGCTTTCACACCCACCGAAATACATCACGCCGTCCGAGCGCGGCGCGGGCTTCGCCGAGGTCGCACGCGCGATCCTCGAACGATAGGCCTTACCCGTTCACCCACGCACGCTTACTGCGTCTTCAAAAGCCCGAGCTTTTCGACCAGCGCCTTCTCGCGCACAAACGTGTCCTGCGCGAACTTGAGGTAATCGCTGGAACTCATGTAGATCGGCACCATGTCGTACTTGGCCAGCGACTGCACGTAGCTCGGCTCTTCCATCGCCTTCTTGAAAGCATCGTGCAATCGCGCGACCACCTCGGGCGGTGTTCCGCGAGGCGCACCGATGCCGAACGGCGAGTTCTGCACGATGTCGATGCCCAGGTCTTTCAGCGTCGGCACGTCGGGATATTTCGGCAGGCGCTTGTCGCCCCAGGTGTTGAGCACGCGCACCTTGCCGGCTTCCACCAGCGGCGCCCAACCCGTCGAGTCGGCGCCTGCCATGAGCTGCCCGCCCATCAGGGCCTGGTTCAGGTCGGCATTGCCTTTGTAGGGGATGTGGTTGAGCTGGATACCCAGGCGCTGCGCGATCAGTTCGGTGGTGAGGTGCGGGCTTGTGAGCACACCGGTCGAGCCATAGCTCAGCTTGCCCGGGTTGGCCTTCGCGTACGCAACGAAATCCGCCCAGTTCTTGATCGGCCCATCGGTCGGAGCCACGATGCCGAAGGCATAACCCGTGACGTTGATGATGTAGCTGATGTCCTTGATCGGGTCCCAGGTGAGCTTGGTGGTGTACGGCAGCCGAAACACGCCCAGTGGAATCTGCGCCAGCGTGTAGCCGTCCGGTGGCGAAATCTGCAGGTTCTGCGCAGGCAGTGAGCCGCCCGCACCAGCCTTGTTTTCGATGATTACCTGCTGGCCGAGGTGTTTCGACGCGTTCTCCGCGAGCTGACGCATCGTGATGTCGGTCGGGCCGCCCGCCGGAAATGCGATCACCAGCTTGATCGGTCGCGAAGGAAACGCCTGCGCGAACGCGCTCAGCGAGGGGGCGGCCACGGCGGCGGCTGCCAGTTGAACGACTTGTCTGCGGCGCATGTTTTGTCTCCTGGACGGTATTGCTGTCGGCGTATTGCACCCCGTGTCACGGCGGGCATCAATACGGAATCACCCGCGTGCTGTCACCTGCGTTTGTAGAATGGCCCCGCCCCATGAACGCCATCGACCATCCTTCACCCATCGAGCGGCCTCGCCTGTCCGACACGGTTTATGGAGAACTGCTCGACGAGATCATGGCCGGGCGTTTCTCTGCGGGCGATCGCCTGCCGACCGAAAACCAGTTGGCCCAGCGGTTTGCCGTCTCCCGGCCCGTCGTGCGCGAGGCCTTGCAGCGCCTGCAATCCGACGGCGTGGTCATCGCCCGCCAAGGCTCGGGCACCTATGTGCAGCGAAGCCCGTCGCAGCGCGTGGCCGAACTCACCCAGCGCCAGAGCCTGCACGAAGTGCTGCAGGTGATGGAATTTCGCATGGCCATCGAAGAGCTGTCCGCCCGGCTGGCCGCGCGTCATCGCACCGAAGAGCAGATTCGCGAGATCGAGCGCGCACGTCGGGCGCTGAGCGATTCATTTGGCGAAGGCGGACTGGCCAAACAGGCAGATTTCGCCTTTCACCACGCCATTGCGGTGGCGTCGGGCAACGGGTTGCTGGTGGAAGCAATCGACCAGCTCAAGGACCGCGTCGTGAGCGGCATGAATGTCACGCTGTCCCTCACGCGCGAGGCGTCAGAAAAGCGTCGCGACCGGGTGCTGGACGAACACGACCGCATCGTCCACGCGATCCGGGTGGGCGATTCGGACAGCGCCGCCATCGCGATGCGCTACCACCTGGACCAGGCGCGAAACCGCCTGCTGGACCGCCAGCTGGATCGCTGAACACCAGACGCGGGCAAAGCCCTTCGAGCGCACGGGAATTTACAACTTCCATCAATATTGGTAAAGTTGTCAAACAAGTGGCAGACAGCCGCTTGCGCCCATCTGAAGGACCCCCCTTGAAAACCTCCCCCGTCACCAGCGCCGACTTGCGCGCCTCTGTTCTCGCAGTTCCGCCCATGCCGCGCAACGCCGATGGCTCGATCAACCCCGCCGCCAATCGTCAGCTGCTCGATCACCTTCGCGCCGGGCGCGTCACGACCTTCATGTACGGCGGCAACGCCAATTTCTACAACCTGGGCGTCGCCGAACTGGCACGCGTTGTCGATGCGCTTGAGCCGCTACTCGTAGAGCACGACTGGCTGATTCCGTCAGTCGGCGCTGACTTCGGCAAGGCAGCCGAACAGATCGACCTGCTGCGCGAGCGCGCCTTCCCCACCGCGATGGTGCTGCCGCTTCGCTTCCCCGCCAGCCCGGCCGGCGTGGCGAGCGGCATTGGCAAACTGGCTTCCCGCTACGGCCGGCCGGTGATCGCCTACGTCAAGGACGAGGGCTACATCGACAACGCCGACCTCGCGGCGCTGGTCCAGGAAGGCTCTGTCTGCGCGGTGAAGTACGCCATCGTCCGCGAAGACGCGCGCAAAGACCCGGTGCTGGCAGACCTGGTGAACCGGATGGGACCCGACCTCATCATCAGCGGCATTGGCGAGCGGCCGGTCATCGACCACTTCCGCACCTTCGGCTTGCGAGCTTTCACCTCCGGTTCGACCTGCGTGGCCCCGGCCCTGTCGAACAAGATTCGTGAAGCACTGCATGCTGGCGACGACCAGACCGCTGCGGCCACGCGCGAACTGTTCATTGCGCTCGAAGACGCACGCGACAAGTACTCGCCCATCCGCATCCTGCACGCAGCCGTCCAGATCGCGGGCATCGCTGCCACCGGACCCATCGGCGAATTCCTGTCCGTCATCGAGGATCCGAAAGTGCTGGCCCTGCTCAAGGGCGTGGCTGAAGAACTCCTGGCGCTGAACCGGGCCGAAGTGACACGCACCGAGCCGCTGGCCGTATGACGAGCACCTCTGCAAAACACCGCGTGCTTCTCGCGGGGCATGTCATGCCCGCACTGGAAGCGCAGCTGATGGACCTGTACGACTGCCGCGTGCTGAGCGACGAGACCGATCCGGCCGCATTCATCGCGCGCGAGGGTGACAGCTACGAGGCACTGGTCACCGCCAAGAACGGCGCTGACGCCGCGCTGATTGAATCGCTGCGCAACATCAAGGCCATCACACACTTTGGCGTGGGTTATGACAACGTCGATGTCGCAGCCGCCGCAAGGCGCGGCATTGCGGTCAGCAACACGCCCGATGTGCTCAATGACTGCGTCGCTGACCTGGCCATAGGCCTGCTGATTGACACGGTGCGAGGCCTGAGCGCCTCCGAGCGTTTCGTGCGGCGGGGCGACTGGCTTAAGGGGCAGTTTCCGTTGACCACGCGAATCAGCGGCAAGCGCCTGGGCATTGCCGGGCTCGGGCGCATAGGACGCACCATCGCCAGGCGCGCGCAGGGCTTCGACATGGACATCCGCTATTACTCGCGCAACCCGGTGGCCGGTGTGGAGTTCAAGCACGAGAAGTCACTGGTCGAACTTGCACGCTGGTGCGACTTCCTCGTCATCGCCGTCTCTGGTGGTGCGCCGACGCGGCATCTTGTCTCGGCGGACGTCATCGAAGCGCTCGGTCCCGATGGCTATCTGGTGAACATTTCGCGCGGCAGCGTCGTCGATGAGCTGGCGCTGCTCGACGCGCTCACCCAGAAGCGAATCGCCGGCGCGGGACTGGATGTCTTCACCGACGAACCCAAGGTGCCGCCCGCCTTCATGGAACTGGACAACGTCGTGCTGCTGCCCCACATGGCCAGCGGCACACGCGAAACGCGCAAGGGCATGGCCGACCTGGTGCTGCACAATCTTCAATCGCTTTTCGAGACGGGGCGACTGAAGACACCCGTGCCGGTGCCAGCAGGCAACTGACAAAAACCAAGGAGACAAAACATGAAATCTTCTCGCAGGCTTTTCAATGCGCTCGGCGCGCTCACCGTGGTGGCGCTTGCCGCCGCACCGCTGGCCGCACGCGCGCAGGCTGCATGGCCGAACCAGCCGATCAAGATCATCGTGCCCTTCCCCGCAGGCGGCGCATCCGACCAGATCGGTCGCATCATGGCCAAGGCCATCGGCGACGAACTCAAGGCAACAGTCGTGGTCGAAAACCGCTCGGGCGCCAACGGCAGCGTGGGCGCGACGGTGGTGGCCAAGTCAGCGCCTGACGGCTACACGCTGCTGGTGGGAAGCATCGGTGTCTTTGCGATCAACGCGGCGCTCTACAGCAAGCTGCCCTATGACCCGCTGAAAGATTTCGCACCGATCTCGGTGCTGGTGTCCACGCCCAACGTGATGGTGGTCCCTGCGACTTCACGTTTCAACACGGCGCAGGAACTCACCGCATTCCTGAAAGCGAACCCAGGCAAGCTGTCTTACGCATCGTCGGGCGCAGGCTCATCCGACCACCTGACGGCCGAGTTGTACAAAAAGCAGATCGGCGGCTTCGCGGTGCACATCCCGTATCGCGGCGGCGCGCCCGCCATGCAGGACATCATTGCCGGCCAGGCCGACTTCATGTTCAGCAACCTCGGCCCCGCCATGCCGTTCATCAAGGGCGGCAAGATGAAGGCGCTGATGCTCACTGCGGCCAACAAGACGCCGTTGTTGCCTGATGTGCCTACCGCAGCAATGACCGGCGCCAACGTCAACGTGACGAGCTGGCAGGCGATTGCAGCGCCCGCCGGCACGCCACCTGCCATCGTGCAACGCCTGAACCAGATCGCAGTCAAGGCGATGAGCGCGCCCGACGTGAAGGAACGCATGGCATCCCAGGCGTTCGACATCGTGGCCAACTCGCCCGCCGAATTCAGCGACTTCCTGGGCAAGGAAGTGGCGCGCTGGAAAGTCGCCGTCAAGGAATCGGGCGCTGGCCTGGACTGATCGGTCAGCCGGCTTCAGGCACGGGCCAACACCGGCGCGAGCGCAATGCCCGTCGGTGTTTTTTTCGCCACCACCTGTTCAGGAGTTGCTGCGGCAACAATCTTGCCGCCAGCCCTGCCGCCTTCGGGTCCCAGGTCGATGATCCAGTCTGATTCGGCGATCACATCCAGGTCATGTTCGATCACCACCACGCTGTGGCCGCCATCCACCAGCCGGTGCAGCACACGCGTGAGTTTTTCGACGTCGGCCATGTGCAGGCCCACCGTGGGTTCATCCAGCACATAGAGCGTGTGCGGCGGCTTCTGGCCGCGGCGCGTGATGTCGTCGCGCACCTTGGACAACTCGGTCACCAGCTTGATCCGCTGCGCCTCGCCGCCAGACAAGGTGGGTGATGGCTGGCCCAGCGTGAGATAGCCGAGCCCCACATCCTTGAGTAGTTGCAAGGGATGACTGATGTTGGTCATGGCCGCAAAGAACTCGACGGCCTCATCGACTTCCATCTGCAACACATCGCCAATGCTCTTGCCGCGCCATGTCACTGCAAGCGTCTCGGGGTTGAAGCGCGCGCCCCTGCATGATTCGCAAGGCACCTTCACATCGGGCAGGAAGCTCATGCCAATCGTTCGCAGCCCCTGACCCTCGCAGGTCGGGCAACGCCCTTCGCCGGTGTTGAACGAGAAGCGCCCCGGACCATAGCCGCGCGCCTTGGCTTCCAGCGTGTCGGCGAAGAGCCGCCTGATCGTGTCCCAGAAACCAATGTAGGTCGCGGGGCACGAACGCGGCGTCTTGCCGATGGGTGTCTGGTCCACTTCGAGCACGCGATCCACCACCTGGTAGCCGCTCAAGTCCTTGCAACCCACCCACACCGGGTGCTTGCCCTTGTCGTCAGCGTCGCGACCTGCCTTGGTCATGCGCTGCTGCACGGCGGCCTGAACGTTGTGCAGCAACACATCACGAGCCAGGGTCGATTTGCCCGAGCCGGAGACGCCGGTCACGGCGACCAGCCGATGCAGCGGCACATCCACATCGACGTTGTCCAGGTTGTGCAGATTGGCGCCGCGCAACTCCAGCTGCGGCGCATTGCGCTCGACAGCACGGCGCGCCTTCACCGGATGCCTCATGGCATGCAGCAGATAGCGCCCCGTCACGGACTCACTCTCGGCGGAAATATCGGCCGCAGAACCTTGCGCGATCACACGGCCGCCACGCTTGCCCGCGCTTGGGCCTATGTCGATGATGTGGTCGGCGCTTCGAATCGTCTCCTCGTCATGCTCCACGACGACCAGCGTGTTGCCCTTGTCGCCCAGCTTGTGCAAGGCGTTCAGCAGGATCTGGTTGTCGCGCGCGTGCAGGCCGATGGTCGGCTCGTCGAGCACGTAGCAAACGCCTTGCAGGTTCGAGCCGAGTTGTGCCGCAAGCCGGATGCGCTGCGCCTCGCCGCCGGACAGCGTGGGCGCGCCACGGTCGAGCGTGAGGTAACCCAGGCCGACTTCCTCCAGGAATTCGAGACGGCTGCGAATCTCGGGGATCAGGTCGCGCGAGATTCCCTCTTCGCGAACGCTCATCGCGCCTTGAACCTGCAGCGTCTCCACCCAGCGGCGCACATCGACGACCGAGAGTGCCGCAATATCAGCAATGCCCGTCTTGTCGAACTGCACATGGCGCGCCTGCACATTCAGGCGCGAACCGCGGCAGGTCGGGCAGGTCTCATCGGTCACGTCTTCGACCTCCGGCTCTGCAAATGTCTGCTCGCGGCCCTTGCTGTCGTCGTCGCGGATCGTGTCGTCGTACGCCTTGCGCTGGTCCTTGGTCAAGCGCACACCAGTGCCGACGCAATCGGGGCACCAGCCGTGCTTGCTGTTGTATGAAAACAGGCGCGGGTCCAGTTCCGGGTAGCTGGTGCTGCACACCGGGCACGCACGCTTGACCGAGTAGACCTCGATGGTTCCGATGTGGCTGTGCGTGCTTCCATTGATCATCGCGCTGCGCAGGCCGTCCAGCGGCGCGAGCACATGCAGCACGCCCTTGCCATGTTCGAGCGCTTCAGTGAGTTTCGCGCGAAGCAGCGACTCGTTGGCAGCCGTGATCTCCAGATCGCACACTGGCAATTCAATCGTGTGCTCCTTGAAGCGGTCGATGCGCGGAAAACCGGTGGTCGGCAGGAAGTTGCCGTCCACGCGCAGGTAGGGGTAGCCGCGCGGTCGCGCCCAGTCGGCCAGCTCGGTGTACACACCCTTGCGGTTGATCACCAGCGGCGCGAGCAGGCCGATGTGTTGCCCCTTGTATTTGCGCATCAACTGCGCGGCGATGCTGTCCGGTGTCTGCGGGCGCACCTCCGCGCCATCATTGACGCAATGCTGGATGCCCAGCTTCACGTAAAGCAGGCGCAGGAAATGCCACACCTCGGTTGTCGTGCCGACGGTGGACTTGCGCCCGCCGCGCGAGAGCCGCTGCTCGATCGCGACGGTCGGCGGAATGCCGTACACCGCATCGACCTCGGGCCGCCCCGCTGGTTGAACGATGCTGCGCGCGTACGCATTGAGCGACTCAAGATAGCGGCGCTGCCCTTCATTGAAAAGGATGTCGAAGGCCAGCGTGGACTTGCCCGAACCGGACACGCCGGTGATGACGCTGAACTTGTTGTGCGGGATATCGACCGACAGCGACTTGAGGTTGTGCTCGCGCGCGTTCACGATCTGGATGGCGCGCGGTGGTTCCACCACCTTGACATACTTCAGCGAAGGCTCCGACACATACGAACCCACACCGAGCGTCACGTCGTAATCGCGCAGGGCCTTGGCGGTGTGCGAAGTCGCGTGCAACCGTACTTCTTCCGGCGTTCCCTGCGCCACCAGCAGTCCTCCGCCCTCACCGCCTTCGGGTCCCAGGTCGATCAGCCAGTCGGCTGCGCGAATCACATCCAGGTTGTGCTCGATCACGATGATGGAGTTGCCGCCATCGAGCAACCGGCGCATCGCACGCATCAGCTTGGCGATGTCATCGAAGTGCAGGCCGGTGGTCGGCTCGTCGAACATGAACATCGTGCCGCGCCGTGCAACCAGTTGCCGGCTTGCGCTGGTCTTGCCTGCAGCGAGAAAGCCCGCGAGCTTCAGGCGCTGCGACTCACCGCCCGACAAGGTCGGCACCGGCTGGCCCAGCTTCACATATTCGAGACCCACATCGGCAATCGGTTGCAGCGTACGAATCACTTCACGGTCATTGGCGAAAAGCGAAGCCGCTTCACTGACCGTGAGGTCGAGAACATCCGCCACATTCATCACGCGGAAATTGGAATCTGACCCCAATTTTCTTTCGATGGTGACTTCGAGGATTTCGGGGCGGTAGCGCTTGCCGTCGCAGTCGGGGCAGCGCAGGTACACGTCGGACAGGAACTGCATCTCGACGTGCTCGAAGCCCGAGCCGCCGCAGGTGGCGCAGCGGCCGTCACCGGAGTTGAAGCTGAACTTGGAGCCGGTGTAGCCGCGCTGTTTCGCAAGCGGCGCGGTTGCAAAGATTTCGCGGATGGCATCCCATGCGCCGACATAGCTCACCGGATTGGATCGCGCAGTCTTGCCGATGGGCGACTGGTCCACGAAGACGACTTCGCTCAGGTGGTCGGCGCCGAGCAGCCGGTCGTGAAGGCCCGGTGTCTCGGTCGCCTTGCCGAAGTGGCGAATGAGCGCCGGTGCGAGCACGTCCTGGATCAGGCTGGACTTGCCTGATCCCGAAACACCGGTCACGCACACCAGGCGTTGCAACGGAAATTCAATGTCGAGATTCTTCAGGTTGTGCTCGCGCGCACCTTCGAGAATCAGGCGCGGTGTGGCGTCGGTGACCGCACGCTTGAAGCCCATGCCCACATGCTTGCGGGCGCCCAGGTACGCACCAGTCAGCGTGTCGGCGTTGCGCAGATCGCGCGTCGTTCCGTCGAACACGATCTGGCCGCCACGCTCACCTGGTCCCGGCCCCATGTCGATGATGCGGTCGGCTGCCACCATCACGGCCGGGTCGTGCTCCACCACCACCAGGGTGTTGCCTGCATCACGCAATCGCTTCATGGCCTCGGTGATGCGGTTCATGTCGCGCGGATGCAGGCCGATGCTGGGCTCGTCCAGCACGAACAGCGTATTGACGAGCGAGGTGCCCAGCGCCGTGGTCAGGTTGATGCGCTGCACTTCACCGCCCGACAGCGTGCGGCTTTGCCGGTCGAGCGTGAGATAGCCGATGCCGACATCGACGAGGTATTTCAGGCGCGTCGTGATCTCTTCATACAGCAGCTTGAGCGCCTGATGGTCGCCATGCCGGTCGGGGTTCAGGTCACTGCTGAGTGCCTCGTTGTGAACCAGCGGCGAATTGCTGTCGAAGAACCGTCGCACCCGGTCGATCGGCATCAGCATGAGGTCGTGCAGGCACAGACCCGGCAGCGCTTGCAGTTGCTCGCGCGTCCAGTCCACACCCACGGGCATGAATCGCTTCGATGGATCAAGCACCGAATCAGCGTCTTCCTTGCTGCCGATGCGCCAGAGCAGGCTTTCGGTTTTCAGCCGCGCGCCGCCGCAAGTCTCGCAGGGCGTGTAGCTGCGGTACTTGGACAGCAGCACACGGATGTGCATCTTGTACGCCTTGGTTTCCAGGTACTGGAAGAAGCGCTTGATGCCGTACCACTGCTTGTTCCAGTTGCCGTCCTTGAAGCCGGGCGTTCCATTGATGACCCAGCCTTTTTGCTCGGGCGTGAGCTTGTACCAGGGCGTGTCGCGTGGAATGCCTGCGGCCTCGGCATGACGCATCAGGTCGTCCTGCGCTTCGGCCCATGCGGGCGTCTGAATGGTCTTGATCGCGCCCGCGCGCAAGGTCAGCTTGTCGTTGGGAATGACCAGGCCGTAGTCCACCCCGATCACACGGCCGAAGCCACGGCAGACTTCGCAAGCCCCCACTGCCGAGTTGAACGAAAACATCGACGGAATCGGGTCGGCATAGCGGATATCGCTCTCGGGGCAATGCAGGCCGGTAGAAAACTTCCAGGTCTCGCTTTCCGTCTCCGAGATCGCCGCGTGTACCGACATGCGGCCCGCACCGCGTTTCAAGGCCACTTCAATCGCTTCGATCGCGCGAATCCGTTCGGTGCCCTGGACGCGAAAGCGGTCTGCCACCACATCGAGCACCTTGCGCGGCCCGGTAGGCGTTGCCACTTCGCGTTCTGCATGAACCCGCGTGAAGCCGCTTGCAGACAACCACTGCTCCTGCTCCTGGGCCGTGGTGCTGGCCGGAAGCTCGACAGGAAATGTCACCACCAGGCGCGGATCGCCCGCCCGCGCAGAACGCGCCATCAGCTCGGCATAGATCGTCTCGGGCGAGTCGTGGCGCACCGGCTGCGCGGTCTTGCTGTCGAACAGACGCCCGGCCCTGGCGAACAGCAGCTTCAGGTGATCGTTGAGCTCGGTCATCGTTCCCACGGTCGAGCGTGACGACCGCACCGGGTTGGTCTGGTCGATCGCGATCGCGGGCGGCACGCCGTCCACACGGTCCACCGCGGGCTTGTCCATGCGGTCCAGGAACTGGCGCGCATAGGCCGAGAAGGTCTCGACGTAGCGTCGCTGACCTTCTGCGTACAGGGTATCGAACACCAGGCTCGACTTCCCCGAGCCACTCGGGCCGGTCACCACGGTGAGTTCACCGGTGCGGATATCCAGATCGAGGTTCTTGAGGTTGTGCTGGCGGGCACCGCGGATGCGGATCAGTCCCTGGCTCATACGGAAGGCTTTCTGCAAGTGGGCCGAACATTCTAGGGACGATGGAGCGTCAGCATTTGTCATGTGGGTTCACAGACGTCTGTACAGGTCTCCAAAAGAGGCATTTCGTCTAACTTGAGCCGATAACTTGAGGAGACACTTCGTGAAACACTGGTATCGCACCGTCGGCGCCGTTGCGCTGGCAACCCTGCTGGCAAACGCCAACGCACAGATCGTCATCGGCCAGACCGCAGGGGTCACAGGCCCCGTCGGGGCCACGGTCAAGGAGGCCATCGAAGGCGCCCGCCTCATCATCGACAGCGTCAACGCCAAGGGCGGACTCAAGGGCGAGCAGATCGAGCTCATCACGCTGGACGACCGTTTTGACGTGAAGCAGGCGGCCGAAAATGCGCGCATCCTGATCCAGGACAAGAACGCGGTCGCGCTGTTCATGACCCGCGGCACACCCCATACCGAAGCCATCCTGCCGCTGCTGCAGACGCACGACCTCGCGCTGGTCGCACCGTCCACCGGCGCGATGCTGCTGCACTCCCCGGTCAACCGCCATGTGTTCAATGTGCGCTCGTCCTACCAGCGAGAGGCCGAAAAAGCCATCGAACACCTGCACACGCTGGGCATCGGACGCATCGCGGTCGTGCACGTCGATGACTCCTTCGGTCGCGATGGGCTCGAAGGCGCCACGAAGGGATTTCTGAAGGCCGGCATCAAGGCCGCTGCCGTCGTGAAGGCCGACCGCAACAAACCGGATTTCACGGCCATCGTGCCCGCCATCGTCCAGGCCAACGCCCAGGCCGTGATCTGGATCGGGACCGGTCAGGCGGTGTCGGACGGCGTCAAGGCCCTGCGCGCTGCTGGATCAGCGGCGCAGGTGGTCACTCTTTCCAACAATGCGTCGGGCGGCTTCATCAAGCTGCTGGGCACCGCCAGCAGGGGCGTGATCGTGACGCAGGTCTTCCCCAACGAACGCTCGTTCAGTTACCGGTTCGTGCAGGAAGCGTTGGCTCTGGCCAAGGAAAAGGGCGTGAAAGAGCTGTCTCCAGCCATGCTCGAAGGATTCGCAGCGGGCAAGGTATTGGTGGAGGCCCTGCGCCGCGCCGGCCCCAAACCGACGCGCGAGAAAGTGCTCGCAGCCCTCGAAAAAATGGAACGCTATGACCTGGGCGGCCTGGAAGTCGGCTATGGCCCGGCCGACCATACCGGCCTGGACTTTGCTGACCTGTCCATCATCGGCCTGGACGGCAAGTTCAAGCGTTAGGGGATGGATTGCGGATCAAGTCCGCAATGACAGTCAAGGGAACTGTCATGCCGGGCTCGACCCGGCATCCACCGCGAAGCGGCAACGCAGCACGAACAAAAAGGGCGCCACCAGGGCGCCCTTTTTACATCACAAGCGCGAACTATTTCGGCGCAGACGCTCCCGACGCCGGATGCGCCGGATCGGGTGCGTGGATGGCTTCGGTTCCGTGCTTCTCGCCACTCATGTCAATGCTGTCGCCACCTTTCATGATGACGTACATGGCCACCGCGGCGAACACGATGAAACCGACTACAAGCTTCCACATGACTGTCTCCTGAATATTTGTTGAACACGGGACATGCTGCGCTCAATCGTTGGCGTAGATGTCGACATCCTTGGTCTCCTTGATGAACAGCGTGCCGATGACGAAGGTCGCGGCAGCGATGATGATCGGGTACCAGAGGCCGTTGTACATGTTACCGGTCTGCGCCACGATGGCGAAGGCAGTCGTCGGCAGCAGGCCACCGAACCAGCCATTGCCGATGTGATACGGCAGGCTCATCGAGGTGTAGCGGATGCGCGTCGGGAACATCTCGACCAGCATCGCGGCGATCGGGCCATAGACCATCGTCACCAGGATCACGAGGTAGGTGAGGATAAGCACCACCAGGAACTTGTTCATCTTGGCGGGGTCGGCCTTGGTCGGGTATCCGGCTGCCTTCAGGTCGTCGGCCACCAGTTTCTTGAACTCGGCGTCCTTCTTCTTGACATCATCGGCGGCAAGACCCTTGCTGCTGTAGCCGGTGATGACCTGCTCGCCGATCTTGATCGACGCCACCGTGCCGGCCGGAGCGGCGACGTTTTCATAACTCACCGAAGCGCCTGCCAGCACCTGCTTGGCGATGTCGCACGAGCTGGTGAACTTGACGGTGCCGGTGGGGTTGAACTGGAACGAGCACTCGTTCGGGTCAGCCGTCACGACGACCTTGTTCTTGACTTGAGCGGCTGCGAGATCAGGATTGGCCGCCTTGGTCAGCGCGCCGAACACCGGGAAGTACGTCAGCGCGGCCAGCAGGCAACCGGCCATGATGATGGGCTTGCGGCCGATCTTGTCGGACAGCGAGCCGAACACGACAAAGAACGGCGTGCCGATCAGCAGCGACATCGCAACCAAAATGTTGGCCGTCGGGCCGTCGACCTTGAGCGCCTGCGTCATGAAGAACAGCGCGTAGAACTGGCCCGAATACCAGACCACCGCTTGTCCAGCCGTCAGGCCGACCAGCGCCAGGATCACGATCTTCAGGTTCTTCCACTCACCGAACGATTCGGTCAGCGGCGCCTTGGAAGTGCGGCCCTCGGCCTTCATCTTCTGGAACGCAGGCGACTCATTCATCGACAGGCGAATCCACACCGAGATGCCGAGCAGCAAGATGGAGCCGATGAACGGAACACGCCAGCCCCAGTCGGCAAAAGCAACCGGGCCGAGCAGCGTCTGCGTGCCCAGGATGACCATCAGCGACAGGAACAGGCCCAGCGTTGCAGTCGTCTGGATCCACGCCGTGTAAGCACCGCGCTTGCCGTGCGGCGAATGCTCGGCGACGTAAGTTGCTGCGCCGCCGTACTCACCGCCGAGCGCCAGGCCCTGCAGCAGGCGAAGCACGATCAGGATGATGGGCGCGGCGACACCGATGGTCGCGTAGGTGGGCAGGATGCCGACGATGAATGTGGACAGGCCCATGATCAGGATGGTGACCAGGAACGTGTACTTGCGTCCGATCATGTCGCCCAGGCGGCCGAAGAAGATCGCGCCGAACGGACGAACGATGAAGCCCGCCGCGAAAGCCAGCAGCGCGAAGATGAAGGCAGAGCCTGCATCCAGGCCCGAGAAGAACTGCTTGGCGATGATGGCTGCGAGCGAGCCATACAGATAGAAGTCGTACCACTCGAACACGGTACCCAGGGATGACGCGAAGATCACCTTTTTCTCTTCGGGCGTCATCGGCCTCGGGGCTATTGCTGCTGCCATTGCTTGTCTCCAATGATTCGCGTCCGGGTTGAACGCATGGGGACCGATTCTTGGGCCCCGCTCTGACCCACCTCTGACGCGAAACCAACACAGCCTTGCGCGAAACTGAACGCGCTCTGACGGATTAGGGTGAAACCCTCGCTTGCTGTTTCACGATGCGGCAAGTCAGCCAAATCTCACAGGCTGGGGCGTCCGCCGCCGACCGGCCGCATCGCCAGCGAAGCACAGGATGGTCCTTTGCAAAGTAATCAAAGCAAGGACAACGCATGAGCAACGACACGACCGGCAAGACTTTTCACGAAGCGCTGTGGACCCTGATCAAGGACACCCGTTTCGCGTTGGTGACGCACCGCCACCCGAACGGGCATCTGCACGCACACCCGCTGACGACGCAAAACCGCACGCTCGAACCGGGTGAGCCGCTTTACTTCTTCGTCTCCAGAAAGAGCGAGTTGGGCCAGCGCATCCAGGCTGATGGCAACGTCTGCGTGGCCTATGGAAACCTCAAGGACGATTCCTGGGTCTCAATCTCGGGCAACGCAACCGTCTCCGAAGACATGGCCAAGAAAAAGGAACTGTTCAACGCACTGGCCAAGGCCTGGTTCCCGGGCGGCTACGAAGACCCGGATCTTGAACTGATGAAGGTCGAGATCCTGGACGCCGAGTACTGGAACGTGCATGAAAGCAAGGTCACGCAGCTGCTGAAGATGGCGACCGCAGCTGTCACCGGCAACAAGCCTGAGATGGGCGAGCATCGCGAGATGCACAAGGATGCATCGGAATCAGTGCACTGAAGGCTGTCATGGCGTGGCCCCAAGGCTGTCATTGCGTTGAGGGCTGTCATCGCGGGGCCCAAGGCTGTCATCGCGGGGCCCAAGGCTGTCATTGCGGGCTTGACCCGCAATCCATCTTTATTCAAGCGCCGCGTCCGCTTCGCGGTGGATGCCGGATCAAGTCCGGCATGACAACCTGGTTTACGGTCGCGCGCGCTGTTGTTGCGGCAGGCGCGCGGCCGCGTCCCACTCGCGCTCAAACCATTCGTCACCGCTGAGATATGCCCGCAGCATCGGCAGTGCATCAAACCCCCAGAACACCTTACCGTCCACGATAAACGCAGGCACACCGAACAGACCGAGTTCAATGGCGCGATCGGTGTTCGCCTTCAGTTCGTCCTTGACGGATGCACCGGCTGGATCAAGCCGCGGCTGCAACGCGTTGCGCAAGGCTTCGAGACGCTGCGCGTCTGCTGCATCGGCCCCACCTCGCCACACGTGCCTGAAGATCGCCTCACAGTTGTAGCGATTGGGGCCGCAAGCAACAGCCAGGCGAAGCAAGGCCAACGGATTGAACGGATGCGCCTGCGGCATCTGCATCTCGATGCCGTTGCCATGCGCCAGCCACAAGACCTGCCGATACGTCCACTCCCGCTTGCCAGCGATTTCGGCCGGGCCCAATTGCCCATGATGCTTGAGCAGGCCCGCAAAGAGCACGGGCTTGTATTCAACGCTGTAGCTCAGGCCCTCCAGCGCCTGCGGCAGTTTCTCGAACGCGAGGTATGCGTACGGCGAAATGAAGTCAAGGTAGAACGTGATGTGCTTCATGGCGTTGGCAATCTCAGGGCAATGGTTTGCCACACCTGCTTTTTTTCATCAGCGGCCAAGCCACTCCAGGCGGCGATTTCATCCAGTGTGCGAAAGCAACCTTCACACCACTGCGTGACAGGGTCCATGCGACACACCGAGATACACGGCGAAGGCACTTCAACCAGGCCGCCATCAGCGACCAGCCTCGCACGCTCGGCCAGCAACCCAACGACGGACATCAACTGCCCTCGACCTGCTGCACGACATCGGCAACTGGCGCACCGGTCAGGCGCTCAAGGTCATGCGGCCTGAGCCTGAACACGCCGTGCGGATGACCCGCCGCCGCCCAGATCTCTTCAAACCGGAACAGCTCGCGATCGATCAAGGTCACCGGCGGTTGCGCATGGGCGACAGGCGATACCCCGCCGATGGAATAACCGGTCCTGCTCTTCACAAAATCCGCATCTGCGCGCCCCAGCTTGCCGCCATTGCCGACCAGCGCTTCCACCTTCTTCTCGTCCACGCGGCGGTCGCCCGAGGTGATGACGAGCACCGCCATGTCGTCTGACTTGCGACGAAAGATGATGCTCTTGGCAATCTGGCCCAGTTCGATGCCCAGCGCATCTGCCGCCTGCTGCGCCGTGCGCGCCGCATCGTCCAGCATCACCGGAGGATGCGGATGGCCCTTGTCCGACAGCGCGCGCGCCACGCGCTGCACGCCCTCGGGTAGCGAAGTCAATTCAGCACCGCACACAGTCGATCCCTCCACCCATCACAGCCATCACAGCCATCAGCCGGCCCGCTTGTTCAGGATCGCCGTCGATGCGCGCGAATTCGGCTTGCGCTGCAGGAAGTCGCTGATGTACTTGCCGGCGTCGATCAGCTTGTCCAGGTCGATGCCGGTCTCGATCCCCATGCCATGCAGCATGTAAACCACGTCCTCCGTCGCCACGTTGCCGGTCGCGCCCTTGGCGTACGGACAGCCGCCCAGGCCGGCTGACGAGGTGTCGTACTGCCACACGCCCATCTCCAGCGATGCGAGCGTATTGCCAATCGCCTGGCCATACGTGTCGTGATAGTGACCCGACACCTTGTCGAGCTCGTAATACTTGAGGGCGGCTTCAATCGCACGCTGCACCTTCACCGGCGTTCCGGTGCCGATCGTGTCGCAGACCACCACATGCTCGACGCCGATCTGCCTGAACAACCGCGCGACGAGTTCAACCCGCTCCGGTGCAATCTCGCCTTCGTAAGGACAGCCAACCGCACAAGAGATGGCGCCGCGCGTGTAGATGCCCTTTGCCTTTGCAGCCTCGATGACAGGCGCGAAGCGCTCGATGCTTTCCTCGATGGAGCAATTGATGTTGCGCTGGCTGAATGCCTGGCTGGCCGCGCCGAACACCGAAATCTCGTCGGGCCTGGTCAGCACTGCCGCTTCGAAACCCTTCATGTTGGGCGTGAGGACCGAGTAGCGAACGTCGGGCCGGCGCTCGATGCCCGCCATCACCTGCGCGTTGTCGGCCATCTGCGGCACCCACTTGGGCGACACGAAGCTGGTGACCTCGATGTCCTTGAGGCCCGCATCCTGCAGGCGATGCACAAGACCGATCTTGATTTCGGCAGGCACGGGTTGCTTTTCATTCTGCAGGCCGTCGCGCGGACCCACATCGACGAGCTTGACTCTGGACGGCAGTTTCATCATGGCGTCAGTATCCTCTTTGTAAATCAACCACGCCCGCGACAGGCTCTCCACGCTCGAGCGCCTGAATCTTGCCGGCGATCTGGGCAATGCTTTCATCGCGCAGCGTTCGGGCCGAGGTGTGCGGCGTGACCGTTATTTTCGGGTGGTGCCAGAAGGGGTGTTCCGCGGGCAAGGGCTCGGTGCGGAACACATCGAGCGCAGCGCCGGCGACGTGCCCGCTATCGAGGGCAGCGATCAGGTCCTCATCCACGACATGCGCACCACGCGCCACGTTGATGACGTAAGCACCGGGCATCAGCTTTGACAGGGTGCGCGCGTTGATGATGTCTCGCGTCTCGCTGGTCAGGGGCAGCAGGCACACCAGGATGCGCGTGGCCTGCAGGAAGTTGTCGAACTGATCTTCGCCCGCGAAGCACTGCACACCAGGCAACTCCCTGGGCGTGCGGCTCCAGCCCATGACGGGATAGTCGAATTGCTTCACCGCATTGGCGACAAGACTGCCGAGTACACCCAGCCCCATGACGCCGACCGGAAATTCCTCGCGCCGGCGCGGCTTGCGAAACGCCCACTCCGAGCGTCTGGCTGCGATCTCGATCACGTCGAGCTCGCGCACATGACGCGTGATGGCGTGGCAGACAAACTCGGCCATCTGCACGGCCATGCCGCCATCGTCGATCCGCACCAGCACAGCTTGCGGTGGCAGGCGAAGCTTGAGCAGTGCATCGACGCCCGCGCCGATATTGAAGATGCCCTTGATCTGCGGCTGCTCGTCCAGGAACTGCTGTGGCGGTGCCCACACCACCGCGTGATCGGCCTGCGGTGCGCCGGGTTGCCACTCGTGGATGTCGGCGCCCGGAAGTGCGGCGCTCAACCCCGCAATCCACGGAGCCGCCTTGGTGTTGGTGCAGCAAAAAGCGATACGCATGTTGTGGCTCACGGTGCTCCCAATGCTCGCGGACATCAGGAAATCCTGAGCAACTCTGCGCCTTCACTCACCTGGTCACCGGGTGAATACAAAAGCTCTGCGACGGTTCCGTCAGCCGGCGCTGCAATCGTGTGTTCCATCTTCATGGCTTCCATCACGGCCAGCGCCTGGCCCTTGCTGACCTTGTCGCCAGCCTTGACCGAGAACGACACGACCTTGCCCGGCATCGGCGCCGTGAGGCGCCCTGTCTCCGCATGGGCAACGCCTGCGTGCTCCAGCAGGTCGATCGCAAGAATCTGCGTAGCCGCCGACGGCGTGAACACATGGTTCATCTCGCCGCTGGCGTAGACCGACGCACGTGTTCGCTGGCCTGCAAACTGCACATCGATCTCTGCGTCGTCGCTCGTGAACACCAGCGCACCTGAAACATCGCCAGCCTTGAGCATGAGCGCGCCATCGTGCAGGTACGACAGTTGCGCCTTCACGGTCTCGCCATGAAACTCGAACTCGAACGGACGCAGGTTGATGCCATGCGAGCGCCAGCCGTCACGACGGCTGAAGGGGTCTGCGCCTGCCAGCGTCTTTTCCTGGAGCAGCGTACGCGCCACGGCGCATGCCACCGCCAGCGGCATTCCCAGCCGCTCCTGCTTGAAAAGCACCGCTTCCTCGCGTGGAATCAGCGCCGTGTCCAGGTCCGCCTGCGCAAACGACTTGCTGCCCACCACATGACGCAGGAACTGCACATTGGTCTGTATGCCCACGATGTGCGTCTGCGCCAGCGCCTCGTCCAGCCGCGCCAGTGCCTGCTCGCGCGTGGCACCATGCACGATGAGCTTGGCGATCATCGAGTCGTAGTACGGTGAAATCGCATCGCCTTCGCCGAAGCCTGTATCGATGCGTACCGGTGCGGGTTCATGAAAGCGTTCGGCATCGGCATTGCGACGGAACACCACATGCAAAGGCCAGCGCGCGACATCGAGGCGGCCGGTCGCCGGAAGAAAATTGTTGTCAGGACTCTCGGCGCAGATGCGTGCCTCGATCGCATGGCCGCTGATCTGCAGCTCTTCCTGCTTCATCGGCAGCGGCTCGCCTGACGCCACCCGCAATTGCCACTCGACGAGGTCCAGACCGGTGATGGCTTCCGTGACCGGATGCTCCACCTGCAGCCGGGTGTTCATCTCCATGAAGAAGAAATTCATCTCGCCACCGGCGCGCTGCTCGACGATGAACTCCACCGTGCCGGCGCCGACATAGTTGACGGCGCGCGCTGCGGCAACGGCCGCCTCGCCCATCTCCTTGCGCATCGCTTCGGTCATGCCGGGCGCCGGTGCTTCTTCCAGCACTTTCTGGTGACGCCGTTGCACCGAGCAATCGCGCTCGAACAGGTAAACGCAATTGCCCTGCGTATCGCCGAACACCTGGATCTCGATATGACGGGGGCGCTGGACGTACTTCTCCACCAGCACCGCATCGTCGCCGAAACTGTTGATGGCTTCGCGCTTGCACGACGCGAGCGCGGCCTGGAACTGTGCTGCGCTTTCGACGGCGCGCATGCCCTTTCCACCCCCGCCCGCGCTGGCCTTGATCAGCACCGGATAACCGATGCGATCAGCTTCCTGCTGCAGCATCTGCGGGTCCTGTCCTGCGCCGTGATAGCCCGGCACCAGCGGAACACCCGCCTTCTCCATGAGCTGCTTGGACTCGGCCTTCAGGCCCATCGCCTGGATCGCCGATGCGGGAGGGCCGATGAAGACCAGGCCGGCCTCTGCGCATGCCTTGGCAAACTCTTCGTTCTCGGACAGAAAGCCATAGCCCGGATGCACTGCCTGCGCGCCGGTTGCTTTTGCGGCTTCGATGATCCGCTCCCAGCGCAGGTAACTATCCTTGGGTGCGCTGCCGCCCAGATACACAGCCTCGTCGCAGGCCTTGACATGGCGCGCATCGGCATCGGCGTCGGAGTACACGGCCACCGTGCGAATGGCCAGGCGCTTCGCCGTTGCCGCAACGCGGCAGGCAATCTCGCCGCGGTTGGCGATCAGTATCTTTTTGAACATCTAGTTTCCTTGTGGAGCTGTGCTCCTGCGACCGCCAAAAAATTCGCGCAACCTCAAGATGACGACGCGCAGGAACTTCACCAACACGACGATCAACACCACCGCGAGCACCAGCGTCAGTACAAGCGCCACGGCAAAGATCACGGGATGCGTTGCGGAAAGCCAGAGCATGAAGACGACGAATGCATCCTCAGCGAACGACACGGCGATATTGGAGAACGGCTCGGGCGATGTGTTCACCGCAGCGCGTGTCGTGAGCTTGGCGGCATGGCTCGTCGCGGCAAGGCTGCCGCCGAGAATCGCCGCAATCCATCCCATCGCCTGGCCGTCGGCGCCCAGCGCTCCTGCCGCGAGCGCAGCGCCCGCAGGAATGCGAATGACGGTGTGCACGATGTCCCACATCGAATCGACCAGCGCAATCTTGTCGGCGAAGAATTCGATGAAGCACATGAAGCCGCTGGCCGCCAGCACACCGGGGTGCTGCAGCACCTGCAGACCGACAGGCAGGCCGACCCATCCCATATACCCGGCCGCGCCGACCAGAAACACCGCCGCGTACAACCGGATGCCACTGGCCCAGCCCAGCGCCGCAGCAAGCGCGAGCAGCTGGGGTGCATCCATGAGATGGCGAAGTGCGTCCACGTGCGTCAATCAAAGGGGTCAGGAAAGCAGCCAGCCCGGCTTGCGCTTTTGCAGGAACGACTGCACGCCTTCGCGGCCCTCGTCGCTGACGCGAATGTCGGCAATCGCCATGGCCGTGCGCTCGATCAGGCCGGCCGAAATATCGTGCCCCGCCACATCGTGGACCAACTGCTTGCACGCCTTCATGGCGCCAGGGCCGTTCTGCACCAGCATGCGGGCGATCTCATCGACCTTCGCGTCGAGCTTGTCGGCGGAAACGACTTCGTGCACGAAACCGATGCGATGGGCTTCGGCGGCGCTGAACCGTTCCGCCGTCAGGAAGTAGCGATGCGCCGCGCGCGCGCCCATCGCGCGAATGACATACGGGCTGATCGTGGCCGGAATCAAGCCGAGCCGCACTTCACTCAGGCAGAACTGCGCAACGTCGGACGCAACGGCGATGTCGCAAGCGGCCGCCAGGCCAGTGCCTCCGGCATAGACATCGCCCTGTATGCGCGCAATGGTCGGCTTGGGGCAGGTGTAGACCACGCGCAACATGCGCGCGAGTGCCTGCGCGTCGGCGATGTTTTCATCGCGCGTGTAGTCGGCCATGCGCTTCATCCAGTTCAGGTCTGCGCCTGCGCAAAATGCCGCGCCGCTGCCCGCCAGCACGATGCAGCGAACCTCGTCGCGCTCTGCCAGCGCCATGAACACAGCCGTGAGTTCGGCGATCACCTCTTCATTGAAGGCATTGCGAACTTCCGGGCGATTGACGGTGACGGTTGCGATGGAACGCGTGACGTCCAGGAGCAGATGTTTCATGGTGATTGCCTGATGAATGCCGGTTGATTGCTTCAGTAACGCTTGGCCACTTCTTCGAGCATGACCTCTGTCGCTCCACCGCCGATGGCCAGCACGCGCGCATCGCGCCACAGCCTTTCGATCGCGGTCTCGCGGATGTAGCCCATGCCGCCGTGGAACTGCTGGCAGGTCTGCACGACTTCATTGACGAGCTCACCCGTCAGCGCCTTGAGCATTGACACTTCCTGCACGATGTCGTGGCCCTGCGTGACGCTCCATGCGCAGTGGTACATGAACTGGCGTGCCGCGCGCGTCTTCGCGTCGAGCATGGACAGCCGCTGGCGTATCACCTGCTGGTCCCAGAGCTTCGCACCGAAAGCTTCACGCTGGCGCACATAGTCGATCGTGAGCTGCAACGCGCGCTGGCAGTGACCGACAGCCATCGCACCCAGGGCGATGCGTTCGGTCTGGAAGTTCTTCATCACCGAATAGAACCCCTTGCCCTCTTCGCCCAGGAGATTGCCCTGCGGGATGCGGACGTTGTCGAACACGAGCTCGGCCGTATCGGATGACAGCCAGCCGGTCTTCTTCAGCGCGCGGCCTACCGTGAACCCCGGAGTTCCCTTTTCGACAATGAACATCGACATGTCGCGTTTGCCCGGACCGGTTTTTGCGGCGACGAAATACAGATCGGCATGGACACCATTGGTGATGAACATCTTGGTGCCGTTCAGCACCCATTCATTGCCGTCGAGTTTGGCGCTGGTGCGAATACCGGCGACGTCCGACCCCGCGCCCGGCTCGGTGATGGCGACTGCCGTGATCAGCTCGCCGGCGATCACGCGCCTGAGGTACTTTTCTTTCTGCGCTGCCGATCCCGCGTGGTGCAGGTGCGGGCTGGCCATGTCGGTATGAACCAGCACGGTGATGATGAAGCCCGCGTAGGTCGATTGCGACAGCGCCTCGGCGAACACCAGGTTGGTCATCGCGTCGGAGTCAGCGCCGCCGTACGCCTCTTCGTACATCAGCCCGAACAGCCCCGCCTGGCCCATGCGCCGGAGCACATCGCGCGGAACCATCCCCGCTTCTTCCCATTTGTCGGCGTGCGGCTCGACCTCACGGGCGATGAACTTCGCGATCTGGTCGCGCAGCAGTTCGTGGTCGGGGTTGTCGTAGATGGTGGTCATGGGGTCACCGTTTGAGCGATAGGCTCGTCGTCACCGCTCCAACAAAGCTTGCCTCCCCATTTGAGAATCTCGCGACCTTGCGCCTGACGAACCAACAGCGCCAGTCCGGCCTCGACAGCCGCCTTCCTTGTTTTGAACTGTCCGTCACGCATGGCGCGCTCCATCAATTCGTCATCGATCTCAATACTTGTTCTCATAGGTCTCTTTGCGAGTTCTTTCGGGCAGGTGCCCTATCACATCCGGAACACACCAAACTTCGGCTCACCGATAGGCGCATGCAGCGACGCGGCCAGACCGAGCGCGAGCACTCGCCGGGTGTCTGCCGGGTCGATCACGCCGTCGTCCCAAAGCCGCGCGCTGGAGTAGTACGGATGCGACTGATGCGCGAACTGGTCGAGCAGGGGTTGCTTGAAGTTCGCTTCTTCTTCTGCGCTCCAGCTGCCGCCCTTGCCTTCGATGCCGTCGCGCTTGACGGTTGCAAGCACGCTGGCGGCCTGCTCGCCGCCCATGACCGAGATGCGCGCGTTGGGCCACATCCACAAAAAGCGCGGCGAGTAGGCGCGGCCGCACATGCCGTAGTTGCCGGCGCCAAAACTGCCCCCGATGATGATGGTGAACTTGGGCACCGTCGCCGTGGCAACGGCCGTCACCATCTTCGCGCCGTGCCGTGCAATGCCTTCTGCCTCGTACTTGCGCCCGACCATGAAGCCGGTGATGTTCTGCAGGAACACCAGCGGCACCTTGCGCTGGCAGCACAGCTCGATGAAGTGCGCGCCCTTTTGCGCCGACTCGGAAAACAGGATGCCGTTGTTGGCGATGATGCCGACCGGCATGCCTTCGATGTGCGCGAAGCCGCAGATCAGCGTCGCGCCAAAGCGCTGCTTGAACTCATGGAACTCCGAGCCATCGACCACGCGCGCGATGATCTCGCGCACGTCATAGGGCTTGCGCGTGTCCATGGGGACGACGCCGTAGATTTCCTGGGGGTCGTACTTCGGTGGGTGCGGCGGCCGCAGTTCAACCGGCATGTCGGTGCGGCGATGAAGCGTGGCAACCGCCTGCCGCGCGAGTGCCAGCGCGTGCATGTCGTTTTGCGCAAGGTGGTCGGCAACGCCCGACAAGCGCGTGTGCACATCGCCACCGCCGAGGTCTTCCGCCGAGACGATCTCCCCGATGGCCGCTTTCACCAGCGGCGGTCCACCCAGAAAAATCGTGCCCTGGTTCTTGACGATGATGGTCTCGTCGCTCATCGCCGGGACGTATGCGCCGCCTGCAGTGCACGACCCCATGACCACTGCGATCTGCGCCAGCCCTTGCGCCGAGAGATTGGCCTGGTTGTAGAAGATGCGCCCGAAGTGATCGCGGTCGGGAAACACGTCGTCCTGGTTGGGCAGGTTCGCGCCGCCGGAGTCCACCAGGTAGATGCATGGCAGGCGGTTCTGCTGGGCCACCTCCTGCGCGCGCAGGTGCTTTTTCACCGTCATGGGGTAATAGGTGCCGCCCTTCACCGTCGCGTCATTGCACACGATGATGCAATCGACGCCGCTGACGCGGCCGATGCCGGTGATGACGCCGGCGCATGGCGCATCGTCGTTGTACATGCCGTGCGCGGCGAGCGGTGACAGCTCCAGGAATGGCGTGCCGGGGTCCAGCAGCATCTGCACGCGGTCTCGCGGCAACAACTTGCCCCGTGAAACGTGCCGGGCGCGAGACGCTTCGCCACCACCGGCCGCCGCTTTCGCGACCTGTGTGTTCAGGTCTTCAACAAGCGCGCGCATGGCAGCCGCATTGGCCTGGAAGTCGGCGGACCGGGCGTTCAGTTGTGTCTCCAGCGCGGGCATGGGCGTCCTTTTTGTCTTGTCTGCGCATCCTAGCCGCTTGCCGACGCATGAGTGGACAAGCGGGTCGCAAATCGTGCCAACAAAGTCCAAGCCGGTTTGGATCTGCCCGACAATGCGCAAATGAACAAGCCGCGCCAGCCCGCCGCAGCGACACCCATGGCACTTGCCCGATGTATCGTGGCGGCCTACCAGCGGGCGGGCCGCCATCCGCAGGACGCCCTCAAGCTGGCACATATTGCGCCAGCGCAGCTCAAACTCCCGGATGCCCGGATCACCTCACACCAGATGGAAGTGCTGTCCGGCGCGGCCATGAAGGAACTCGACGACGAGGGCCTGGGTGCGTTCAGGCGCCCGCTGCCGTGGGGCAGCTACGGGATGCTGGCGAGGGCATCGCTCACGTCGCCGGACCTGGGCGTGGCGCTCAAGCGCTGGTGCCGCCATCACAGCCTGATCGCCGACGACATTCGCCTCAACCTGGTAGAGGCCAGCGCGGGTGCGGCCATCGTGATTGAAGAGCTCAAGCCGCCAGCGCCGGCACCCCAGCGCGAATTCAGCATCGTACATGTGCTGCGCAACATCCACGGCCTCGCGTGCTGGTATGTGGACTCGCGCATTCCATTGCAGGAGGCGAGTTTTCCGTTTGCGGCGCCACCGCATGTTGACGCCTACCGCCATATGTTTCCCGGCGGGCCGGTGAATTTCAATGCGGCCCACGCAGAGATCCGCTTCGATGCCCAGTACCTGGCGCTCCCGCTGCGCCGCGATGAGAAAGCATTGCGCCTGATGCTGCAACGCGCATTGCCGCTGACAGTGCTGCAGTACCGGCGCGACCGGCTGCTGGTCGAGCAGGTGCGCCAGGCCATGCTCTCGGACCCGACGACAGCCCACAACGCGCACGGCATTGCAGCCCACCTGAACATTTCGATCCGCACCTTGCATCGTCAGCTTGCCGAGCAGGGATCATCTCTCCAGGCGCTCAAGGATGAAGTGCGCTGCGACCGCGCCCGGGACCTGCTTCACCGCAGCGCCAGGCCGATCAAGCAGGTCGCGGCGGCGGTGGGTTTTTCCAGCGAGAAAAGCTTCATCCGCGCATTCCGCGACTGGACCGGGCAGACGCCTTCCGGGTATCGAAGCGACTATGCTCGCCCATGAACGAATCAAGGACACGACATGGATGAGCAGGGCTTGCGCCGATTGATCGACAAGGTGCGGGGGGGCGACATTTCCCGCCGCGACTTCGTGGTGCGCATGTCCGCGCTCGGTATTGCAGCGCCTTTGGCCGCGCAGATGCTCACGCATTCCGGCGCTGCGCATGCGCAACCGAAGGCAGCCGCCTGGACCCCGACGAAGCGCGGCGGCGGCGGGCCGCTCAAGCTGCTGTTCTGGCAAGGCCCGACACTGCTCAATCCGCATTTCGCAACCGGCACCAAGGACATCGAAGCGTGCCAGGTCTTCTATGAGTCCCTCGTCAATTTCGATCCCGAAGGCTTCATGGTTGCGGTGCTCGCGGCCGAGGTGCCGAGCGTTGCGAACGGCGGCGTTTCCAAAGACGGCCGCACCGTTACCTGGAAGCTCAAGCGCGGCGTGACATGGCACGACGGCCAGCCGTTCACCGCCGACGACGTGGTCTTCAACTGGGAGTACGGACGCGATCCCGCCACAGCGGCGGTGACCAGCGGTTCGATGACGGGCCTGTCGATGACCAAGGTCGATTCGCACACCGTGCGCGTGACCTTTGCGCAGCCGACGCCGTTCTGGGCCGTGCACGGCACACATGGACTGATTCCGAAACACCTGTTTGCGGCCTATGGCGGCACGAAGTCACGCGACGCACCCGCCAACCTGAAGCCCGTGGGCACCGGGCCCTACCGCTTCACCGAATTCAAGCCGGGCGACCTGGTGCGCGGCGAGCTGAATCCCAGCTACCACATGCCCAACCGTCCGTACTTCGACACCATCGAGTTGAAGGGCGGCGGCGATGCGTCGTCGGCCGCGCGTGCAGTGCTGCAAACGGGTGAGTACGACTTCGCATGGAACCTGCAGGTCGAAGATGAAGTGCTCAAGCGCATGGAAGACGGCGGCAAGGGCCGCGCGCACATCATGCAGACCGGCGATATCGAATTCCTGCAGATCAACCTGAGCGATCCGTGGCAGGAACTCGATGGCGAGCGCGCCAACCCGAAGAGCCGTCACTTCGCCTTTGCTGATGTGAACGTGCGACGCGCCGTCGCCTTGCTCGTCGATCGCAAGGGCATGCAGGACTTCATCTACGGGCGCACCGGCGTCGCCACCGGCAACTTCGTCAATGCGCCCGCGCGGTTCCGCTCACCGAACACGAAGTACGAATTCAACATCGACAAGGCCGGCGCGCTGCTCGATGCCGCGGGCTGGAAGAAAGGCGCGAACGGCCAGCGCGCGAAGGACGGGCGTGCGTTGAAGCTGGTGTTCCAGACATCCGTCAACGGCATCCGCCAAAAGGAGCAGGCCGTCATCAAGCAGGCGATGCAGAAAGCGGGCATTGACCTCGAACTCAAGGCCATCACGCCGGCGGTCTTCTTTTCGACCGACGTGGGCAACCCCGACACCAATGGCAAATTCTGGGCTGACCTGCAGATGTACACCGTGTCGATGGGCGCGCCCGATCCGCTCCGCCTGCTGGACCGCTTCGCGAGCTGGGAGATCGCGTCGAAAGCCAACAAGTGGCAGGGGCGAAATGCTTCGCGATTCAACAGCCCCGAGTTCGACAAGCTCTATCGATCAGCCGAGGTCGAGATGGACCCTGTCAAGCGCGCCGCCACCCTGATCGCGATGAACGACCTGGTCGCGCGCGAAGTGCCGGTGGTGCCGATGATCAGCAGGACGCGCGTGTCGGGTGTGGCCAACAAGCTGGTGACCTTCACCAGCCCGTGGGACAACGATCTGTCGTCGCTTCATAGCTGGCACCGTCAGGCTTAGGAAGGCTGTCATTGCGGACTTGATCCGCAATCCATGACTTCAACGGCCGTCGCCGCTGCGCGGGATGCCGGATCGGGTCCGGCATGACAGCATGCGTTCACCACGTGTTGCGCAACTCGCGCAACTTCGTGAACACGGTCTTCGCATCCGGCTGCTCGGGCAACTCGGGGAAATCCTCGCGCAGCTTCGCGATCACAGTCGGGTTGTCAAGCCTCATGAAGGTGTTGATGCGTCGTTCGTCGTCCAGCGTCGTCACCAACGAATTTGCAGGGTCCTGACCCTCCACTTGCGCCAGCATCGCAGCAGCCGCTTCATTACCCGGCTCGCGCGCCAGCGTGAAGCGCAGGTTGTTTTCCAGGTAGTCATGGCCCGGGAAGATGCGCGTGTTCGCGGGCAGGTTGCACAGCTGGTTGACGAAGGTCGCAAAGAGGTCGTTCACGTTGCCACCGTTGTGAACGTTGCCGGCCCCCGCGTTGAACAGCGTGTCGCCCGAAAAGAGCGCAGGCTCATCGGTGTGCGAACGCAGGCAGATGTGGCACATCGTGTGACCCGGCGTGTCCAGGCACTCGAGTTCCACATGCTTGCCGACCTTGATCACGTCGCCGGCCTGCACACCCCGATCGACGCCGGGAATCGTCTTTGCAGCGCGATGATGCGCAATGACTTTGGCGCCGGTTGCTGCCACCACCGCCGCATTGCCGCCAATGTGGTCGTGATGCTCATGCGTGTTGAGGATCTGCGTGATCTGCCAGCCTTTGATGCGCGCGGTCGCCAGCGTCTTTTCGTGATCGAGCGGATCGATGGCCAGCGCCTCGCCGGTGTCGGGGCATGCGACCAGGTAGTTGAAATTGCGCAGCGAGTTGGCCGTCCAGATGCGTTCGACGATCATTGTGCGGACCCTTTCGCGGCAGCCTTGTTCGGGTTGATCAGGTACTTGGTGCCGGTGGCACGCCGGCCGTAGACCGCGATCTCGCCTAGCTGCAAGGCCTCTTCGAGCGAAATCTCCTTGGTGTAGTGGCTGGCAAAAGTCGTCTTCAATTCGTCCACGACACGCTGGCGCAGTGCCTGCCTCTCCTGCGCGCTGATCTTCATCAGGAACGGGAACAGCAGCCATCCGCCCATGCCCCAGGTCATCCCGAAATTGCGGTTGAACTCCGTCGGCCCGGTGTCCAGGCTGCCGTACAGATACACCTGCTTGTGCGTGTTCGAGCCGTAGCGGCTGTATTCCTTGCTGGTGCGATTGATGGCCGCTTCCATCGCAGTGAGGATCAGGCCCGCAAGCTTGCCGCCGCCGGTTGCATCGAAGGCCAGCGTCGCACCCGTCGCAGCGATGGCTGCGGTGAGGTCTTCCAGGAAGGTCGGCGATGTCGTCACGCAGACATACTGCGCGCCTTGCGATTGCAGCAACGCCCGCTGCTCCTCGCTGCGCACGATGTTCACCAGCGGTATGCCGTCTTTCGCGCAGACCTTCGCGAGCATCTGGCCCAGGTTGGACGCTGCTGCGGTATGCACGAGCGCCTTGTGCCCTTCGCGCCGCATCGTCTCGACCATGCCAAGCGACGTGAGCGGATTGACGAAGCACGATGCGCCCTCTGCCGGCGTCGTGCCTGCGGGCAATTCCAGGCACTGGTCCGCTTTCACTGTGCGGTACTGCGAGTACATCGCACCACCGAGCAGGCCGACGGTCTTGCCCATCAGCGCACGGGCCGCGGGTGCATCGCCAGTCGCGATCACGACTCCCGCGCCTTCGTTGCCCACGGGCATGGCCTCGCCCACGCGCGCCGCCATGGCCTTGCGCGCGCGCTCGGGAACGTCGGCAGTCACCACGGGCCTTGCTGCAGAACCACTGGCCCGTGCGGTAGACATGTCGGCAGCGCCGAAGAGCAATCCGATGTCCGACGGGTTGATGGGCGTTGCCTCGACGCGCACGACGACTTCATCGGCGGCAGGAGGCGGCGTCGGCACGTCGGCCAGCGAGAGCTGCAAGAGGCCGTCGGCTGTGATCAGGGATTGAAGCTGCAGGCCGCTGGGGAGTGTGCTTGTATTCATGGCGTCTTTCGGAAAATCGAAAATGACTCTAGCACCAAGGCGGGCGATCGGTGGCCCCCAGGCGACATGGCCCGTGACAAGGCGGGCGCTTTTGCCTATCCTGCGGCATCACCGACGTGGGGAGCTCCATCATGAAGATCAAACCCGGCATGGTCGCCGCGATCACAGGCGCGGGATCAGGTATCGGGCTTGCACTGGCACTGGAGCTCGCGCGCCGCGGCTGCGTCGTGGCGCTCTCTGACATCGACCGCGATCGCCTCGAACAGGCTGCCGTGCAGGTACGGGCCCTGGGCGCGAGCGCAACGACCACGCAACTCGATGTGGCCGATCGCGACGCGGTGTTTGCATGGGCCGCCGACACCGTCAATGCGCTTGGCGGCGTCCACATGATCTTCAACAACGCGGGTGTCGCTCTCACGGCCATGGCCGAGACCACGCAGCCGGTCGATTTCGAATGGCTGATGGGCATCAATTTCTGGGGCGTCGTCCACGGCACGCAGGCATTCCTGCCGCGCCTGCGCGCCACCGGCGAAGGTCACATCGTCAATATCTCCAGCGTGTTCGGCTTGATGGCGATGCCCACGCAAGGGGCCTACAACGCGAGCAAGTTCGCAGTGCGCGGGTTCACCGAGGCCTTGCGAATGGAGCTGGAACTCGAAGGACAGATGCTGGGCGCGACCTGCATTCACCCCGGCGGCGTGGCGACGAACATTGCGCTTTCCGGCCGTGTGGATGAGGGCTTCGTGCGCAGCTCGGGCATTCGGGCGCAGGCTCACCGCGACCTGGGCCACAGCATGATCCAGGTCACGACACCGGAGTCTGCTGCGCGGCAGATCATTGCGGGCGTGGAGCGCAATGCGGCCCGGGTCGTCGTCGGCGCCGATGCCCGCTTCATGGACTGGTGTGTTCGCATCTTCGGGTCGCGCTATCGCTGGCTGGTGTTGAAGAAGGTTCGAACGCTTCCCGCTTTTGCCGAACGCGAACGTCGCAAGGTGAAGACTTCATGAGGCCCGATGCGGGCGGCGCTGCACAGGGCGCGTTCTTCGATGTGATCGTGATCGGCGCCGGCCTGTCCGGCATCGCCGCCGCCCACCACCTTCAAACGCTGTGCCCTTCTCGCAGCTTTGCCATCCTGGAGGGCCGTGATGCCATCGGCGGAACCTGGGACCTGTTTCGCTATCCCGGCATCCGTTCCGATTCGGACATGTCGACATTGGGATACAGCTTCAGGCCCTGGACCAGCGATGCATCGTTCGCGTCTGGTCCCGCCATCCGCGACTACGTACAGGCGGCGGCCAGGCAGGAGGGCATCGAGCAACACATCCGCTTCGGCCATCGGGTGACCGCCGCCAACTGGGACTCCCACGCAGCTCGTTGGACCGTGCAGGTCACCGCCACTGCGGGCGAAGGCAACACGCAGCTTTCGATGACTTGCCGTTTTCTCTTTTTCTGCAGCGGGTATTACGACTACGACAAGGGCCATGCGCCCGAATGGCCCGGACGCGACACTTTCAGGGGCGAAATAGTCCATCCACAGCATTGGCCGGCCGCGCTCGACTGGCGTGGCAAGGCAGTCGTGGTCATCGGCAGCGGCGCGACGGCGATCACGCTGGTGCCCGAGCTGGCGCGTGACGCAGCACACGTCACCATGGTGCAACGCTCGCCCACCTACATCATTGCCCTGCCTGCGCTCGACAGCGTTGGCGCAAGATTGCGCATGCTCCTGCCGGCAGGCACGGCGTATCGCCTGGTGCGCTGGAAGAACATCGCGGCGGCCATGCTCTTTTACGGCTACTCCCGCTGGCGACCGGAGCGGGTGAAGGCGCTCATCGCGCGGGGTGCCCGCCACTTCCTGGGCGCTTCGTTCGATGTCGAGCGCCACCTGTCGCCCGCCTACAAGCCCTGGGACCAGCGCCTGTGCGTTGCGCCGGACGCGGATTTCTTCCGTGCGATCAGGTCGGGCAAGGCGTCCATCGTCACGGCGGCGATGCAAGCGTTCACGCCGCGCGGGATACGTACCTCCCAGGGACAAGAGATCGAGGCTGACGTGATCGTGACGGCCACCGGTTTGCAATTGAAGGTCCTGGGCGGCGCGCGGCTCACCCTGGATGGCATGGCGGTCGATCCGTCGAAGAGCGTGATGTACCGCGGCACGATGTACAGCGGCGTGCCCAACCTTGCAGTGGCATCGGGCTACACCAATGCGTCATGGACGCTCAAGTGCGAACTTTCAGCGCGGTATGTCTGCCGCCTGCTCAACCGGATGCAATCGAAGGGACAAGATGTCTGCGTCGCCCGTTACGAGGGGGCGAGTCAAGACACGCAGCCGGCCATCGGCCTCACGTCCGGCTATATCCAGCGCTCGGTCGCGCTGCTGCCCCGCCAGGGCCTGAAAAGCCCGTGGCGCATGTACCAGAACTACCTGCTCGACCTGGCTACGCTCAGGTTCTCACGCCTGAGCGACGGCGCACTCACATTCAGCACCGCGCCCAAGTCGAACGCTCCGGTTTCACATTAGCGCGGCGGCAGGCCGAAGTCGTCGGCCAGATAGTCGCCAATGCGCATGGCGTCCACGACGAAACGCACGCCGGGAATCGCCTTCTTGCGAAGCACCGGATGACTGCCGCCCACCCAGATCTTCACGCCCAGCCCCAGCCGGCCGCGCAGGTCCTGCAGGCCCCGCACGACCTGGGCGGAGCTTGTCGCAGGTGAAAAACTCAGGCCCACAATGGCGGCCTTGTACGCCTTCGCACCGGAGACGATCTGCTCGACCGGCAGCCGGATGCCCAGCGACACGGTGGGGCATCCCTGCAGTGCAAACATGGCCTGCGCCATCAACAGGCCCAGGCCGTGATGCTCTTGCGGAAAGGTCGTCAGCAGCACTGTGGGTGCCTCGGGCCGGATCGGAGTTTCGATGGCGTCGATCGCTGAACGGACCACGTGCTGGACCGTCGCGGAGAACAGGTGTTCTTCGTGGATCTCGATCTCGCCCGCCACCCACGCGCTGCCGATCACCAGGTTCATCGCCGGAAGTTCCTCGCCGGCGAATCGGCTCAGCCCGAGGCGGGCCAGCCGGGTTTCGAGCTCGTGTCGAAGGGCCTCCGCGTCGTGGGCCCGCAAGAGGCTGACCAATTGAGCGGCGCTGCCGGAACGGTCGGGTTCAGGTTCGCGTTCGGCTCCTGCGGCCCAGGACGCATCGAGCAGCGTTGCGCCATCGACCAGCAGCTTGCCCGGCCGGTGCCCCTGATCCATGAGGCGACGCACCATGCGCAGTTTCTGCACCTGATCGTCCGGGTACGTCCGTTCGCCGCGCTCGTCGCGCAGGGGCGCCGGAAATCCGTACCGCCGCTCCCATATGCGCAGCGTCGCACGGGGCAGCGCGGTATCGCGCTCGACCTCGGCAATGGATCTCAAGGCAACAGGGGGACTCAAGGGAAGCCGCATTTCAGCGCTCGACATAACCGCCAGTTTTGTTCGATGCGGCCGGACATCTGAACGTCATTGCGCCGCGTATAGGTGGGAGGGGACCAAGGTCGTCCAATTTATTGTAGTATGACAAACAGTTAGTCTAATTGAAGTAACGGACTTTTCCAAAACCATGAACTCACTTTCCATTTCGCTGCGCGTTGCCCTGGCGACCACGCATGGACGCATCGCCCCATGAGAGTCGCCGTCGTCGGTAGCGGGGTCGCAGGCCTTTGCGCAGCACACGCCCTGGCCGGCAAGGCCGATGTCACGCTGTTCGAGGCGGGCAAATACTTTGGAGGTCACGCCAACACCGTTGACGTCACGATCGACGGCATCACCCATGGCGTGGACACCGGCTTTCTCGTCTACAACGAGCGCACCTATCCCGGGCTCATCCGTCTCTTCGGCCAGCTGGGGGTCGAGACGGCGCCGTCGGACATGTCTTTTTCGGTGCAAGTGCCGCAAGCGTTCGGGCACGAGCCCCTGGAATGGAGCGGCGTCTCGCTGGACACGGTGTTTTGCCAGAGGCCGAACATGGTCCGGCCACGCTTTTGGAGAATGCTGCGCGACCTGCTGCGCTTCAACTCGCTGGCCACGGCGATGGCGCAAGCGGGCCATGATCCCGGCCAGTCGCTGGAAGAGTTTCTCGCGCAACACCGCTTCTCCACCGAGTTTCGCGACTGGTACCTGCTGCCGATGATCGGCTGCATCTGGAGCAGCCCGGGCGAGCAGATGCTGCGTTTTCCGGTGGGAACGCTGGTGCGGTTTTGCCACAACCACGGGCTCCTGCAAATTGCCAATCGCCCGCAGTGGTTCACCGTGAAGGGCGGCTCGCGCGAATATGTGCGCCGCATCGTTGCAGGCATCCAGGACAAACGCCTGGAAACGCCGGTGCTGGCCATCGAACGCGACAACGGGTTTGCGCGCGTGACGACCCGGCACGGCACCGAAATCTTCGACCGCCTTGTGCTTGCGACGCATCCTGACCAGTCGCTGGCAATGCTCAAGGACGCAACGCGCGACGAGCGCGAAGTCCTGGGTGCCATCCGCTACCAGCCCAATCGCGCCGTGCTTCACACCGATGTGTCGGTGCTGCCGCGCAATCCGCGTGCCTGGGCGGCATGGAACTATGAAAGTGGCGAGTCGGGTGACGGCACGCATGTGTGCCTGCACTACCTCATCAACAAATTGCAGCCGCTTCCGTGGGAGCGGCCGGTGGTTGTTTCGCTCAATCCCTTGCGCCCGATCGACCCGGCACAGGTGATTGCCGAGATCGAGTACGACCATCCCGTGTTTGACGCAGCGGCAGTCGCAGCCCAGTCTCGCCTGGTCGAGTTGCAGGGTCAGCGTGGCGCGTGGTTCTGCGGCGCATGGACAGCCAATGGCTTCCATGAAGACGGCCTGGTTTCCGGCCAGGAAGCCGCCAAGTCACTGCTGGTGCGCAGGCGCATCCAGGAAGCTGCCGGGGCAGACGCATGAACCAGCCGATGGTCGGGTTCGGCACGGTGCGCCACATCCGCTTGCGGCCGGTGGTGAACGCCTTTGCCTACTCGACCTTTTTCCTGATGCTGCCGATGCGCACGCTGCACGCGAAGCCAGGCGCTGCTGGCGCACTGGCCCACAACCGCGCGGGGCTGGTGAGCTTTCATGACAGCGACCACGGTGACGGGCGCGCGAATTCTCTGCAGTGGATAGACGAGATGCTGGCACAGCACGGCGTCCATGACGCCAACGGTGAAGCGTGGCTGCACTGCTATCCGCGCGTGCTGGGCTACGCGTTCAAGCCGGTGAGCTTCTGGTATTGCCACACGGCCCAGGGCGCGCTGCGCGCGATCGTCGTGGAGGTGAACAACACCTTTGGCGAGCGCCACTGCTACGTGCTCGACGAGCCCGCCTGGGGTCGCGAGCTGCAGGCGACCAAGGCGTTTCACGTTTCGCCCTTTTGCAGGGTCGAGGGCACCTACCGCTTCCGCTTTTTCCTGAACCTGGAAAGCCGGCGAACCCTGGCGCGCATCGATCACGACACCGACGAAGGCCCGTTGCTGCGCACCAGCGTGGGTGGCGTGCTCAAGCCCGCTACCAAAAGAGTTCTGTACGAGGCGCTCTGGCGCCATCCCGTGATGACGCTTGCCGTCATCGCACGCATCCACTGGCAAGCGCTGCGGCTCTGGCTCGCACGCGTTCCCTTCGTTCCACACCCGGGGCATCCCTGATGAATACGACGACCTTCGGCCCGGCGCTGCTGCCGGCCGGCGCACCCACCTCCGCGAAGCTGGCGCTCCAGTTGCTGTCGCGCATTTCGCACGGCGCACTCGCCTTGCAGCTGCCCGACGGCACCATGCACCGCTTCGGACACGGCGAGCCGCACGCATCGGCAACGCTGCACAACTGGAATGTGTTCTCCGCGTCGTTCGCCAGCGGCGACATCGGCCTGGCCGAAAGCTATCTGGCCGGCGACTGGACCACGCCTTCGCTTCCCGGCCTGCTTGCGCTGCTGCTGCGCAACCGCCGCGAACTCGAAGATGTTGTCTACGGCAGCTGGATCGGCCGCCTTGCGCATCGGCTGCGACATCTTCGCAACCGCAACAGCAAGAGTGGCAGCCGCCGCAACATCGAAGCGCACTACGACCTGGGCAACGCGTTCTACAAGCTGTGGCTCGACGAGTCGATGAACTATTCATCGGCCCTGTTCGAAGGCGACGACACCCGCAGCATGCCCGATGCGCAAGCAGCGAAAGTGCGTCGCACCTTGTCGATGGCCGGCGTGAAAGCGGGTGACCGCGTGCTGGAAATCGGCTGCGGCTGGGGCGCGCTGGCCGAGATGGCGGCAGGCGAGTTCGGCGCCAACATCACCGGGGTCACGCTGTCGCACGAGCAGCTTGCCTATGCCCGCGACCGGCTCGCGACTGCAGGTCTTTCGCAGCGCGCAGACTTGCGGCTGCAAGACTATCGCGACATCGCCGATGCGCCGTTCGATGCGATCTGCTCGGTGGAAATGCTCGAAGCGGTCGGGCGTGAATACTGGCCCACCTACTTTTCCAACATGGCGCGCCTGCTCAAGCCCGGTGGCCGCGCCTGCATCCAGTCCATCGTGATGGACGATGCGCTCTGGCCGCGCTACATCCGTGGCACCGACTTCATCCAGCAATACATCTTTCCGGGCGGCTGCCTGCCCTGCCGAAGCGAGGTTGCGCGCCACGCTGCGCGCGCCGGCCTGGAAATCGTTGACGAGTTCGCTTTCGGCCTGGACTACGCCCGCACGCTTGCTTTCTGGCGGGAGCGTTTCGCACGCCAGCAAGCCGCGGTTCTTCAACTGGGATTCGACGACCACTTCATACGGCTATGGGACTTCTATCTTTCGTACTGCGAGGCGGCGTTTTCCGAGCGCAGCACCGACGTCGTGCAGTTCACGTTGCAGCGGCGCTAGTGCTGTGCGGCGCAGCGGCCGCGCAATCGCAAACGCTGCACCCGGCGCTGGGCCAGGTCATGCCCGATGCACGGCTGGCTGGCCAGGGCCGGCTGACCCGCTGGGGCTTTGCAGGTTATGACGCGCGACTGTGGGTTGCCCCCGGCTTCACCGCATCGCAGTTTGATCGCCATGCCTTCACACTGGAGCTGGCTTACCTGCGCGCGTTTCGCTCCAGCGATATCGTGCGCACGTCGATGGAACTGATCCAGCGTTCAGGCACCCTCGATGCAGCGAAGGCCTCGCGCTGGCGTTCGCAACTCGCATCGGTTTTCCCGGACGTGACGCCAGGCGACCGCATTGCCGGCGTCTACAAACCAGGGCTCCCCGCGCAGATCTTCGTCAACGACAAGGCCGCCGGCACCCTGGCCGATGTCGAACTCGCCCGCGCCTTCTTCGGCATCTGGCTCTTGCCGACAACGTCGGAGCCGGGGCTGCGTCAATCGCTGCTCGGAGACACGGCGCGATGACTGAGGTCGGCGTCGTGCGCGACGGTTGGCGCTATGGCCTGTTGGGCCTGCCTCTCGCGTTCGTCGCGCTGCCGCTTTACGTGCAGTTGCCCAATCATTACGGGCGCGAGTTCGGCGTGTCGCTCGCCGCGCTGGGTGCGGTGCTGCTGGGCGCAAGGCTCTTCGATGCGTTCCTTGATCCGTGGATCGGCCGCGTGATCGACCGCCTCTTCGCACGCTCCTCACGCGCCGTGGTGATTGCCGGCGCAGCAGCGGCAGGCGTGCTCGCACTGGGCTTCGTGCTGCTGTTTTTTCCGCCGGTGCGAGGACAGACCCAGTTGCTTGCCTGGGCATCGATGGCGCTGCTCGTCACCTATGCGGGCTTCAGTGTGCTCACGATTGCGCACCAGTCGTGGGGCGCGATGCTGGGCGGCGATGAAGCCCAGCGCAGCCGGGTGGTGGCGTGGCGCGAGGGTTTCGGTCTGATCGGCGTACTGGTCGCGTCTGCCTTGCCTCTGCTGGCGGGGCTGCCGGTCTCCGCGTTCGTGTTGGCGGTCGCACTGGCTGCCGGTTGCTGGGCGTGGGCATCGTCGCGGCATCCGAGGCCCTCGGCTGCTGCGCACCATGGCGCCGCGGTCAGCTGGCTCCAGCCGCTGCGGCACCGAAGCTTTCGCACGCTGCTGGGCGTGTTCCTGCTGAACGGCATCGCGTCTGCGATTCCCGCGACGCTGGTGCTGTTCTTCGTGCAGGACAGGTTGCAGGCTCCTCGCACTTATGAGCCCCTGTTCCTGGGCATCTACTTTCTGGCAGCGGCGCTATCGATTCCTTTGTGGCTTCGCATGGTGGCGCAGTGGGGTCTGGCACGCAGCTGGCTGGGCGCGATGGTGCTGGCGCTGGTTGTGTTCACTGGGGCTGCGACGCTGGGTGCGGGCGATACCGCCGCGTTCTTCGCGGTCTGCGCGCTGTCGGGTTTTGCACTGGGCGCCGACCTGTCGATGCCGGGTGCGATGCTGGCCGGCGTGATCGCACAAGCAGGCGAACGCGGACGCGGCGAAGGCGCGTTCTTCGGCTGGTGGAATTTCGCGACCAAGCTCAATCTCGCACTCGCAGCCGGCATCGCGCTTCCCCTGCTCGCCCTTGCGGGTTACGCGCCCGGCGAACGCTCGGAGCAGGCGCTGTGGGCGCTCACGACGGCCTATTGCCTGGTGCCCTGCGTTCTCAAGCTGGCCGCCGCCACGCTTCTGTATTTCACCGTCATCCGACCCGGAGCCAACCCATGACCGCCCACCTTCTTTCCCGACGCACGCTTGTGTTCGCAGGCGCAGCGGGCACCGCCCTCGCCGTGAGCGGATGCGCCACGCCCGAGGTCGCCGAGTACGCCGCCGAGCGGCCTGTGCTGGACCTCAAGACCTACTTCAACGGACGCGTGCAGGGCTGGGGCATCTTCACCGATCGCTCGGGCAAGGTCGTCAAGCGCTTCGACGTCATCATGGACTGCAAGTGGCAGGGCGACGAAGGCGTGCTCGACGAAGATTTCACTTATTCCGATGGTACGAAGCAGCGCCGTATCTGGAAGCTCACGAAGCTCGCTGACGGCCGCTACACCGGCCGCGCAGATGATGTGATCGGGCAGGCGCAGGGGGTTGCACGCGGCAATGCGCTGCGCTGGAACTACGTGCTGGCCTTGCCCGTCGACGGCAAGGTCTGGCACGTCGACATGGATGACTGGATGTACCTGATGGACGACAAGGTCATGCTCAATCGCACGACCATGAGCAAGTTCGGCGTCCGGCTCGGCGAGGTCACGCTGTCGTTCACACGTCTGCCATGACACCCGCCCGCACCAGGCGATTTGCGCTTTTTGCGCCGATGAATCCGCGTCTGGACGATTGGGCTGGCAAGCGCGTCTGGATCGTCGGCGGGTCCACCGGAATCGGGCTTGCGACCGCCCAGGCGTTGCACGCGGCGGGGGCGACCGTTTATGTTTCAGCACGCAAGGCGCAGGCGCTGGGTGAATTCATCACTGCACATCCTGGCGCTGTCGCACTGCCACTGGACGTGTGCGATCGCGATGCCGTCCGAACCTGTGCGCAGCAGGCATTGCAGCTCGGCCCGCTCGACCTGGTGATGTACTGCGCAGGCCTCTACAAGCCCATGCAGGCAATGGATTTCAATCTCGACGACATGGTCAAGCACCAGGAGACGAACTACGTCGGCGCGCTGAACGTGCTGGATGCCGTGCTGCCGTCCATCATCAAGGCCGGACATGGACATCTGAGTCTGGTGTCGAGCGTCGCCGGCTATCGCGGCCTGCCCAAGAGCCTCGCGTACGGACCGACCAAGGCCGCGTTGATTCACCTGGCCGAGGTGCTGCACCTGGACTTGCAGCCGCGCGGTATCGGCGTGAGCGTGGTGAACCCCGGGTTCGTGGATACACCCCTGACTGCACAAAACGACTTCAAGATGCCGGCGCTCATCACCACTGCGCAGGCGGCGCATCTCATCCTGAGAGGCTGGGCCGACGGAAAATTCGAGATCCACTTTCCAGCGCGCTTCACATGGCCGCTCAAACTGCTGGCGATGCTTCCGTTTCGCGCTTACCGTGCACTGGTCAGGAAGGGAACGGGACTGTGAACGACAACCACGACACCATGAATATCGACCACGAAGCGCACGTCCGGCGGATTGCCGGCTTCTTTGAGAATTTCGCACCGGCTGACCTCGACCGGCTTGCAGGGACCTACACCGGCGATGCGTATTTCAAGGACCCGTTCAACGAAGTGCACGGCATTGCCGACATCCGCCGCGTGTACGCCCACATGTTCGAAGCGCTGCACGAGCCCCGCTTCGTGATCGTCAGCCGGATGGCCGCCGACAACGCATGCTGGCTGGTCTGGGAATTCAGGTTTCGCTTCAAGTCGTACCGCGAGAGCGAAACACAGGTCGTGCGAGGCGCCTCTCACCTGCTGCTAGACAGCCAGGGGCTGATCCGGTCACACCGCGACTACTGGGATGCCGCCGAAGAGCTTTACGAAAAGCTGCCGGTTGTGGGGGGCCTGATGCGCTGGCTGAAAAGAAAGATGCGGACCTGAGGGCCGCACCCGACACCATCGCGCTCAGGCAGCCATCACGCGCTGGACGACAGGATCGGCTTCCATCCGCTTGCGCAGCGCCGCGACCCTGGGAAATCGTTCGATATCGACGCCGTCGCCCTTGAGCCAGCCCGCGAGCGTGAACAGGTACATGTCGCAGATCGAGAACTGCTCGCCCAGCACCCAGGGTCCCTTGAGCATCTCGCCTTCGATCATCTCGAAGCAGTCGCCCATGTTCTGCGGGACCTTCTTTTTCATCGCCTCGACTGCCGCGTCGTCATCCACCCAACGGTGGCCGCGGCGCAGGTGTGCGTGGGCGACGTGCACCGTGGCGCAGAGGTAGTTGTTGAATTCATTGACCTTGGCCATGAGGAAGGCATCGGCCAGGGGCGCCAGCTTCGCTTCGGGATGCGTCTGCGCGATGTACTGCAAGAGCGCGGGGGTTTCTGTCAGCGTGCCTTCGCTGGTGACCAGCGCCGGCACACGCCCTTTGGGATTGAGCTGCAGGTACTGCGGCGAGCGCTGCTCCTGTTTCACAAAATCCAGCCGCACTGTCTTGTAGTTGGCGCCGGCATATTCCAGCGCGAGGTGCGTGGCGAGAGCGCAGGTACTGGGGGCGTAGTAGAGAGTGAGCATAGACCTATGGTTGAGGAGTTGCAGAGGGCATGATAGGGGCAACCAAAGGCAATCCTTGATAGACCCGCTCCTGCTCACCACGGCCCGCATCGCCACCTTCGACGGCACGCGCGCGCTCACTGCGGCCACCGGCTTCTTCTTTCGTCGCGGCGATCGCCTGTACCTGGTCACCAGCCGCCACGTCCTGATCGACAAGCCCAGCCACCACCTCCCCGACCGGATCGAGATCACGCTGCACACCAGCGCCACCAACCTGTCGCAGGTGCAAGTGCAATCGATCCTGCTCTACCAGGGCGGCAAGAGCGTCTGGCATCAGGGCCGCGACGCTGGCAGCGAGATCGACGTCGCACTGATCGAGCTCGACCAGCAAGCCATGCCGCCGACCGTGGAGCTGTACGCATTCACCCCCGAACACCTGCAGCGCGACCTGGAAGCGGTTGAAGTCGGCGCGCCGCTCCTCATGGCGGGCTTTCCACTGGGTTTCTATGACACCGTGCACTACCTGCCGGTGGTGCGACATGCAGCAGTGGCGTCGGCGTTCGGTGTCCGCTTCCAGGGGCAGGGCTACTTCCTGACCGATGCCCGCGCACACCGGGGCCTCAGTGGTGCGCCGGTGGTCATGCGCGATCGCATGGGGACGGGTCCGCTCAAGCACCGGCTGCTGGGCGTGCACGCATCTCGCATGGACATGGGCACGCGCGATCGCGTGGAAGACGAGTCGCTCGGATTGAATTGCGCCTGGTATGCCGACATCCTGATGACGCTGACCGAACCCCGGGCCGAGGCGATCCCCCGCGCGAGCCCCGGCCCCAGTGCAGCCCCAGTGGCAATGCCGGGAACCGACTCGCTGCCCCTGGCCGACTAGCGCGTCCGGGCTGTCAACAGGCGGTTTCGGGCCGGTTTCGGGCCGGTTTCAGGCGGTTCGTCGCGTCAGGCCGCAATCCATCGCAATCGGGTGGATGCGCAGGTCGCGGATTCGTACATTCACTCCATCGAGCCACCCCGGCTCTCCTGGAGGACAAGATGAATACCACCGCAAATATCACCACCCCACAACCGCTGATTTCGATCGCTTCGCGTGCAACCGCCGCACTTGGCGTGGTCTCTGTACTGGCGCTGGCCCTGATGGGAACAGCACAGGCCAGCCACGAAGCGGTGGACACCTGCACCGTGGCGCTTTCGCGCTCGACGCTCTACGTCACGTTGCCCAAGGTTGAAATCGTCGGTCGCCGCGACACGGCAACGGCACGCGGCGCGTGATGCGCGCCGCGCTCGCGCCGGTCAGACCGTCGCTGGTTGCGGCTTTTGTGCGGCGGTGATGCCGATGTGCCCCAGCGCATTCTCCAGCGAAGCCACCGTGCGATCGACGTTCTGCCATTTTTCGAGCCCGAACAGGCCGATGCGAAAGCTCATGAAGTCCGCACCCTCGTCGCACTGCAGCGGAACGCCTGCAGCCGTCTGCAAGCCCTCGGCCAGGAATTTGCGGCTGGACTGGATTTCAGGGTCGGTGGTGTAGCTCACCACCACACCGGGCGCCTTGAAGCCCTCGGCTGCCACACTGGGCAGTCCGCGCGACTCGAACAGGTTGCGCACCTTGCGGCCCAATTCTTCCTGCGCCGCCTTTATCCTTGCAAAACCGAGCGCCTTCGTCTCGACCATCGTGTCGCGCAGGCGTGTGAGCGCATCGGTTGGCATGGTGGCGTGGTACGCGTGGCCGCCGCCTTCGTAGGTTTCCATGATGCCCAGCCACTTCTTCAGGTCGCAGGCGAACGAAGAGCTGGTCGTGCCGTCGATCGCCTTGCGGGCACGCTCGCTCAGCATCACCATTGCACAGCACGGCGAGCTGCTCCAGCCTTTTTGCGGCGCGGAGATCAGCACATCGACGCTGGTGGCTTCCATGTCCACCCAGATCGCGCCCGATGCAATGCAATCGAGGACGAACAGGCCGCCGACTTCATGCACCGCGTCGCCAACGGCCTTGAGGTAGCCGTCCGGCAGCATCATCCCCGAGGCCGTCTCCACGTGAGGCGCAAAGACCACCGCGGGCTTCTTCTCGCGGATGGCAGCCTGCACTTCGGCGATGGGCGCCGGAACCCAGGGTGCCTGCGGTCCGCTGCCGGTGCGGCGAGCCTTGAGCACCGTGGATGAGGCGGGGATGTTCCCCATCTCGAAAATCTGGGTCCAGCGATAGCTGAACCACCCGTTGCGAATCACCAGCACGTCCTTGCCGCCGGCGAACTGGCGCGCCACGCTCTCCATGCCGAAGGTGCCGCTGCCGGGCACGAGCACGGCTGACTTCGCGTGGTAGACCTCCTTGAGGATCGCCGAAATGTCTTTCATCACGCCCTGGAAACTGCGTGACATGTGGTTGAGCGCGCGGTCGGTGTACACCACCGAAAATTCGAGCAGGCCTGTGGGGTCGACGTTGGGCAGGAGTCCGGGCATCGTGGTCTTTCGTGGTGTCGGGGAGGCCGGATCATTGGAAAAACGGCCGAAAAACAGCTTAGCACGGTGGGGCAATTCGGGCCTTGACCCGGGTCAAGGCCCGTGCCATGACTTAGGGCTTTCCCGAGTTGCGATAATCGGGGCATGAGTGCATTCAACGAAGAAAAAGTCCTCTCGGTCCACCACTGGACCGACAAGCTGTTCACGTTCAAGACCACCAGGGACGCTTCCCTGCGCTTTTCGAACGGCCATTTCACGATGATCGGCCTGCGCGTCAACGACAAGCCGCTGCTTCGCGCCTACAGCATCGTGAGCGCCAACTATGAAGATCACCTCGAATTCCTGTCGATCAAGGTGCCCGACGGCCCCCTGACATCGCGCCTGCAGCACATCAAGGTCGGCGACACCATCGTCGTGGGCCGCAAGCCCACCGGCACGCTGCTCATCGACTACCTCCTGCCCGGCAAGCGCCTGTTCCTGCTTTCCACCGGCACCGGCCTGGCCCCGTTCATGAGCATCGTCCGCGATCCCGCAACCTACGAGCGGTTCGAGCAGATCATCCTGGTCCACGGCGTCCGGCAAAAGGACGAGCTGGCCTATCACGAGCTGCTCGTCGAGCATCTTCCGGCGCATGAACTGATCGGCGACATGGTCAAGAGCCAGCTGCGCTACTACCCCACCGTGACGCGTGAGCCTTACATGCACATGGGCCGGATCACCGACCTGATCGAGACCGGCAAGATCTTTGCCGACCTGGACATGCCGGCGCTCAACCCGGTTGAAGATCGCGTCATGATCTGCGGCAGCCCCGGCATGCTGCGTGACCTGAAGACCATGCTGGAGGCAACCGGCTTCAAGGAAGGCAACACCTCCAGGCCGGGCGATTTCGTCATTGAACGCGCGTTCGCCGAGCAGTAAGCAGCGCACTGGCCGCGAAACCCCCGTGGCCGAGGTCAACCTGATCGACGCGCTCCTGGCTGCCATCGTCGCCCTGGGCATGTGGGGCGGCTTTCGTCGTGGCTTTGTCTTTGCCGCGCTGCACCTGGTGACGCTGGCCGCGTGTTTCGTCATTGCCTTTTTCGCCAACCCCATGGCAGTGGCGTGGATTCAAGAGGTTTACCCCCGCGCAGGTGTCTGGGCAGCGCCGGTCTCGTTCATCGCGATCTTCATCGTTGCCGAGTTGCTGATCGGCACGCTTGTGTCGCGCGGCGCCCGGACCTTGCCCACGAGGCTACATCCGCACCCGGTCAATCGCAGCCTTGGTGTTGTGCCTGGCGCATTGAACGGGCTGCTCAACGCAACGCTCGTGGCCCTGGTGCTCATGAGTGCGCCCATCCATGACGGCATCACCACAGCGACACAGGACAGCGCCGCCGCGAAGTGGCTGAGTGAACCCGCCCAGTGGATCGAGTCGCAAATCACGCCGATCTTCGAGCCGGCGATCACTCGCACACTACGGGCCCTCACAACCCAGCCAGAGCCCCACACACCGGTCAAGCTCAACTTCGCAGTGACATCGGCGTCGCCCCGGGCCGACCTGGAGGCGCGCATGCTGGAGCTGGTCAACGCAGAGCGCGCCAGGCAAGGGCTCAAGCCGCTGGTTGCAGACATTGATCTGCGTGAAGTCGCCCGTGCGCACAGCCGCGACATGCTGGCTCGCGGCTACTTCGCGCACACCACGCCCGAGGGCACAGACATGGTCGATCGCCTGCGCAAGGCGAAACTGCGGTACCTGGCTGCAGGTGAAAATCTCGCATTGGCGCCCAGCCTTGCGCGCGCGCACGACGGGCTCATGAACTCACCCGGCCACAGGGCCAACATCCTCAAGCCGCAGTTCGCCCGCGTCGGCATTGGCGTGCTGGACGGCGGGCGGCATGGCCTCATGATCACGCAGAATTTCCGAAACTGACCTGATGCCTGAGACTGTCCCTGCCGACGCCAGACGGTTTCTTCCGTGGGTGGTGGCCATCGTGCTCTTCATGGAGACGCTGGACACGACCATCGTCAATACGGCTGTCCCATCGATTGCAGCCGACCTTGGGGTGGAACCGCTCAGCCTGAAGGCCGTGGTGGCCAGCTACATCCTGAGCCTGGCCGTGTGCATACCCATCAGCGGATGGATGGCCGACCGCTTCGGCACACGGCGCGTGTTCTTCTCGGCGGTGTCGATTTTCACGATTGCATCGCTGCTGTGCGCCATCGCGCAGAACCCGCCGATGCTGGTGGCCGCCCGGCTGCTGCAGGGCGTGGGCGCAGCCATGATGATGCCGGTGGGACGCCTGACCATCATCCGCACCTTCAGCAAGGCGGAGTTGCTGCGCACCATGAATTTCGTCGTGATGCCGGCGCTGGTCGGGCCACTGCTCGGCCCAACGGTGGGCGGCCTCATCGTTCACTTTGCGTCGTGGCGCTACATCTTCCTGATCAACCTGCCTGTCGGACTGTTCGCGCTGGCGATGATCTGGCGCTACCTGCCGGACTTCAAGGCCGAGGCCCGGCGGCCGCTCGACGCCGTGGGGTTTGTGCTGTTCGGCTCGGGCATCGCGCTGCTGTCTTGGCTGCTTGAAATTTTCGGTGAACACACACTCGATTCGACATCGGCCATCGTGCTGCTGGTGATCGCGCTGTCGCTGCTGGGAGCCTACGGCCTGCATGCGTCGCGCATGGTGCATCCCCTGCTGCAACTTGGGCTCTTCAAGGTTCGCACGTTCCGCATCGCCGTCGCCGGCGGCTTCGTCACGCGCATCGGCATGAGCGGCATGCCGTTTTTGCTGCCGCTTCTGTATCAGTTGGGCATGGGCCTGCCCGCGTGGCAATCGGGCCTGCTCATGATGCCGCAGGCTGCTGCCGCCATCACGATGAAGTCGATGACGACGCGCATCCTCGGGCGGCTCGGGTACAGGGGCGTGCTCACCATCAACACCGTGCTCATCGGCCTGGCGATCGCGACGTTTTCGCTGGTCGGACCGGACACCCCGAAGCCACTGATCATTGCCCTGGCCCTGTGCCTGGGCGCATTCAACTCCCTGCAGTTCACCTCGATGAACACCCTGGCTTACGCCGATGTCGACGGGCCCGACACGAGCATGGCCAGCACGCTGGCCAGTTCGATCCAGCAACTGTCGATGAGTGTCGGGCTCGCCACCGGCTCGCTAGCGGCAGCGTGGTTCCTGGACGGGGTGTCGCAATCGAATCGCCCGCTCGTGCTGACGGCGCTCCACCACGCGTTTCTCGTGCTGGCCATCGTGACGGTGGTGTCGTCCATCGTCTTCTGGAAGCTGCGTCCGACCGATGGGGATGCGATCAGCAAGGGGCGGGTGAAAGTGGAAGAACCGTCGGGCTAGCCCCCGCGTCCTTGTGTTTATCAAATGCGATGCCATCTGCTTTGGCAGATGCACAAAGCTTTATCATCAGAGTCCATGCAATCAGGCCAACGCGACGTCGCCCAGATCCGTCTGGATAACGCGATGGCGTTGTTCGAGGAATTTGTCCACCACACGGTGAAACACCCCGATGCGGCGACGCTGCGCGGGCTCGAACGCCGGTTCGCGGAGCGATTGCAGATCCAGCCGAGCTACTGGAGCCAGATCAAGGGGCGCTCGCGCCAGATCGGCGAGCGGCTGGCACGCCAGTTCGAGCAACTGACGCACAAACCGGTTGGCTGGATGGACGTGACGCACGATGCTTCCGGCACGCGTCCATTGCCTGCATCCAGTCCCGCTCGGGTCGCCACCCCAGCCGCCGGCGAGAGCCCGCTGCCGCAGGATGACGACGAGCGATTCATCGTGGGACTGGTCCTGACCTACTACCGCCGCCATCCCCAGCGCGCCCGCACGCGCTTGCTCGACCTGCTGGGCGAGGTGTTGATGCCGGGGGCTGCAGGCGGTGCGCCGGCCGCCGCCACTGCTGTGACACCCGCATCACCCGTCGCTCCTGCTGCGCAAGGCCCTCGCCCTGCGGCACCCACCCCTTCAGACGATCCCTCATCGCTGTGGCAGCGCACCCAGCAAGGCGTCGCACCCCTCAAGCGCAAGCGCTGAACCCTGTCCGTCCATTTGCGGCTGTCGCACGCGTGCGACAGTGCCGCGGCATTGTGATAATTTCCACTTGCGCAAGATAATCAAGTGTTTATCATTTGCGCAAGTTGACGAAAAGCAGTCCCGTCGATGAGGCCCTCCCTCCAACAACGCCGCAGTCCATGACCCTCGCCGTATCCGTGTCCATCTCGCCAGCCGCCTCCAGCTTCACACGCGCATTGCGTGCAGCAGGCGTCCAGCGTCAGGGCACCGGCACCGGTCGACGTGCATTGCGAGAACTCATCCCCCGGGGCGACGCGCCTCCACCCTGCTGACCCTGGCAGGTGGCGCGAGCGGCCCGGTGGCAACTGCCCCCGGGCCGTTTTGTTTTGCGAGCCCGAATCTGGAGAAACAACTGATGAACATGATCCCGCCCAACCGCCTGTCCCAAATTTCCTTTGCCGTCCTGAAGTCGCGAGCCGCCCGTGCCGGCGCTTACACCCGCCTTCGAACTTATGGCCCATGAAACCAGGCCGTCCGCACGCCATCCCTGAACGGCGCGGCGGCCACCCCGGAGATTGAAATGATCAAGACCTTGCCCTGGGCTGCCGGCGATGCGGCCCGCCCCCTGAGCGCCACGCTCCTTCATCTCGTGGCAGCCGTGTTGTACGCAGCCGGCGAGATGCTCACCCGTCATGCCACCCGCGTGACCACGGCCAAAGCCGTTCGCCATAGCCTGCCGCACACGGTCGAGTTCCACTCGTTCCACCGTGAAGCAGGCGCCCCGGAAGGCGCGTTGTATGTCAACGGCCAACTGGTGGGAGTGATTGAGGGCGTAACGCGCCTTTAAGCGCGCTCTCGAAATCACGGCGTCTCCAGGCGCGCTCTCGAAATAGTGCGCCTTTGATCGCCCTCTGGCGATTGCTCCCCTGCTGCCTGCCGAAATCTGGCAGCAGGGGCTGCATGCAAATCGCACAGGGAACTGCTATGTTTCCGCCGATGAACTCCACCCCCTCCCGCTTCACGCTCTACACCGGGCCCCTCAGCATGTTCGGCGCCAAGGCCCAGATCGCCGCGCTGGAAAAAGGCCTCGATTTCGACGTGGTGCCCGTGCACTTCGACTTCACGGCCGGCTACTCACCCAAGCACCCGGAAGTACTGCGGATCAATCCCAAACGACAGGTGCCGGTGCTGGTTCACGGCGACCTGGAAATCTTCGACTCCACGCAGATCTTCGAATACCTGGAGGACCTGCAACCTTCGCCCGCCCTGTGGCCCGCTGACATCCGCGAACGCGCACGGGCGCGGCTTCTCGAACATCAGTCCGACGAGGTCTACTTTCCGCACATCATCAGGCTCATGGGGCTGGAAGACGACCTGCAGGGCGAAGCCGCCCAGGCTGCGATTGCTGCCGCGAGCGATTTCTACGGACGCATCGAATCGCAGTTGCAACATCGCGCGTTCCTTGCGGGCGACGCACTCTCATTCGCAGATATTGCTTTTTACATGGCCGCACTGTTTGGCGAGCGCAAAGGTGCACCGATCAATGCGACCACACCGCGGCTGCTGGCGTGGCGCGACCGGATGACGGCACGCCCGGCAGTGCGCGCCGTGGTGGGCCCGATGGCGAACTGGCTGAGGGACGCGGGCCGGCCAGTCCCGGCCTTTCTTGGCGAACTTCTGTTCTCCTGAACGGCTACTTGCCATGCCAGCCCCGAGATCCGGTCCGCAGAGGAAATTGATCCGGCATCTGCCGCGACGCAGCGACAGCGCGCGATCGAAGGTGAATTGCGGGTCAAGCCCGCAATGACAGCAACGCGCGACGTCCAGGGACGCCCGGGCTCGGTGCGATTACTCCGCGCTCGCGCGATCGAGCAAAGCCATCGTCTGCGCATCCAGCGTGAGCTGCGCAGCCTGCACAAGCTCCTCGAGCTGCTCGACCTTGCTGGCACTGGCGATAGGCGCGGTGATGCCCGGCTGCGCCATGTTCCAGGCGATGGCCACACGCGCTGGCGTGCTGTTGGTGCGCTGTGCCGCTTCGTCCAGCGCCGAGAGAATTTTCAGGCCCCTCTCGTTGAGGTACTTGCTGACGGTATTGGTGCCCCGCTTGCTCTTGCTGGAGTCATCGGTGCTTCGGTACTTGCCCGTGAGAAAACCTGCTGCGAGTGCATAGAAATTGATGACACCGATCTCTTCCTTCACGCACAGCGGCTGCAGCTCGCCTTCGAAGACGGCGCGGTCGTACAGGTTGTAGAGCGGCTGCAGGCTCTCGAAACGCGGCAGGCCCCTGGCCTTGCTGATCGCGAGCGATTCAGCCAGGCGATCGGCGGTGTAGTTGGAAGCGCCGATCGCGCGAACCTTGCCCTCATCGATCAGCTTTGCGAACGCCTCCAGCGTGGCCTCCAGCGGCGTCTCCGTGTCATCTCGGTGCGCCTGGTACAGATCGATGTGGTCCAGGTTCAGGCGCCGCAGTGAATCTTCGACCGCCTCGCGAATGCGTTTTGGGGCAAGGCCTATCTTTCCGTCGCCCATGTCCATGCCGACCTTGGTTGCAATCACCACCTTGTCGCGGCGTCCACCCTGCTTGAGCCAGCGGCCGATCACGGCTTCCGACTCGCCGCCCGAGTGATCTGGCGCCCAGCGCGAATAGACATCGGCCGTGTCGATGAAGTTGAAGCCGGCATCAACCCAGGCATCGAGTATCGAAAACGAGGTGGCTTCGTCGGCGGTCCAGCCAAATACGTTTCCGCCCAGGCAAAGTGGCGAAACCATGAGGCCCGATCGGCCCAGGGGGCGGTTGTTCATTGCAATGACTCCTTGTTGCGAACCATTCTAGGGATGGCCGCCCACAGCTGTGGGAAAGCCGCCGCCCGTCGCCGCGTTGTCAACGGACTCGCTGTGCGCGCCGCCTCCTACAGATCGTCCGGGTCCCCAGGCAGAGGATCTATCTCAAGGGATGCCATTCGCGTCCTTAACCTGGAGCAACCGAATGAAATCCCTCATCATTTGCGCGGCGCTTGCAGTTGCCGCCCCGGTCATGGCGCAGAACCTGGTGGCACGTCAAGGTGACGATTCGATCCGCCTTGCAGACTCACCTTGTGCAAGCGAGGTCGTCCTGGAAAAAATCCCCGAGCAGTTCCACTCCCAGCTCATGCAGGCGACTGCAACGGTTGACGGCCACACGTTCTCTGCGTGCTGGCGCAAGGCCGGCGCTGCCGCTCACCTCATCTATGAAGACGGCGACCAGGGCATCGTTCCGCTGTCAGACATGAAGCCGGAGCTGTCGGCCTGATCAAAGCAGGGCCGGCAGCTCTGACATGCGCGTGAAGATCAGTGACGCGCCAGCACGCCGCAGGGCCGCTGGTGCATCGTGTCCAGCTTCGTGCGGGCTATAACCGAACACGGTCGCACCGGCAGCGACGCCTGCGGTGACGCCAGTCACGGTGTCTTCGATCACCACACATCGCGACGGCGAAACACCAATAGCCCGCGCAGCGGCCAGGTACACATCCGGTGCGGGTTTGGATCGGGGCATTTCATGACCGCTGAAAATGCGGCCGCCGAACCAGGGCATCAGGCCGCACTTGTCCAGCTGCAATTCGACCTTGAAGCGATCGGCGCCTGAAGCGCAGGCAATGCGGCCCTCCAGCAATGCGTGTATGGATGACACCGCCAGCACCGCACCGTCAATCGCCTTCAGGTCACGTGACAGTGCGGCATTGCGCCGCGCGCGAAACTGGCTCACCCACTGATCGTTGATCGACTGGCCCGTGTGCCTTTCGATCAGCGCACTCTCATCCTTGACCGCCTTGCCCACGAAGATGTGCATGCACTCGGCAAGGGACAGCGTCCAGCCCAGCTCTTGCAACATGTCGCGCAAAACCGTATTCGTGATGGTCTCGCTGTCCACCAGCACGCCATCGCAATCGAATAGAGCGCCGTCAAATCGTGTCATCTGGTTCACCGTATATCGCCGTCCAGGTAATACCAGCGGCCGTCTTCCCGCACGAAGCGGCTGCGCTCGTGCAACCGGATCGCACGTCCGCCCGCGACGCGGCTGCGCGCGACGAATTCGACCTCGGCGTGTGTGTCGTCGATCAACTTGTAGTCGCGCACGTCAAGACCGAGCCACTTGACGCCCGTATCCAGTTGCAGGTCGGCGGGGCGGGTCGAAGGATGCCAGGTCGCCAGCAACCAATCGCGATCCAGCGCCTCGAAGGCGGCATAGCGCGAGCGCATGAGCGCCTGGGCATCCGCGGGCCACTCGCGCTCAGTCACAGCGCGCGCTGGATGATGATCTTCTGCACATCGGATGTGCCTTCGTAAATCTGGCAGACCCGCACATCTCGCCAGATTCGCTCGACCGGGAAGTCGCTGACGTAGCCATAGCCGCCCAGCGTCTGGATGGCCGCGCTGCAGACCTGCTCGGCCATCTCGCTGGCAAACAGCTTGGCCATCGCCGCTTCCTTCAGGCACGGCCGGCCCGCATCGCGCAGCGCCGCCGCATGCCAGATCATCTGGCGCGCGACCTCGATCTGCGTCGCGCAATCGGCCAGCCGGAAGCCGACCGCCTGGTGATTGATGATCGCTGTGCCGAAGCTCTGCCGTTCCTTGGCGTACGCCACTGCCACATCGAACGCGCTGCGCGCCATGCCGACGCTTTGCGCCGCGATGCCGATGCGACCGCCCTCCAGCGCGGACAGGGCGATGCGGTAGCCCTCGCCTTCCTGCCCGATCAGGTTTTCGGCCGGGATGCGGCAGTTGTCGAAATTGATCTGCGCGGTGTCGCTGGAATGCTGGCCTATCTTGTCTTCGAGCCGCGCGACCAGGTAGCCGGGCGTGTCGGTGGGCACCAGGAAAGCGCTCATCCCCTTCTTGCCTGCGCCCTTGTCGGTCACCGCAATGACGATAGCGAGATGTCCGTTCTTGCCGCTGGTGATGAACTGCTTGACGCCGTTGATGACGTAGCCGTCACCCTCTTTCACCGCAGTGGTTCGTAGCGCCGATGCATCGCTGCCCACGTGCGGCTCGGTCAGGCAGAAAGCGCCGAGCAACTCGCCCTGCGCGAGTCGGGTGAGCCAGTGCTTTTTTTGCGCGTCATTGCCGTAACGCATCAGGATCGCGTTGACAGGGCAGTTGGTGACCGAGATCGCGGTGCTGGTGCCGCCATCGCCTGCGGCAATCTCTTCGAGCACCAGCGCGAGCGTCACGTAGTCGAGGTCGGCACCACCGAATTCCTCAGGCACGCAGATGCCGTAGGCGCCCAAGGCCGCAAGGCCCTGATGCGCGTCATGCGGGAAGTGATGCTCCTTGTCCCAGCGTGCGGCGTTGGGCCACAGCTGCTCCTGGGCGAATGCGCGAACCGCATCGCGGATCATTTCCTGGTCTTGGGTGAGCAGCATGGTGTACTGGTTTCCTTGGCTGTCATGCCGGAACTGATCCGGCATCCATGAATTCAGGAAGTGCTGGATTGCGGGTCGAGCCCGCAATGACGGCCTTCTGCTGTTTCAGCTTGTTTAAACCAGCTCGATCGCAACCGCAGTCGCTTCGCCGCCACCGATACACAGCGTCGCAATGCCGCGCTTGCCGCCGCGTGCCTTCAGCGCATGAATCAGCGTCACCATGATGCGGGCACCGGACGCACCGATGGGATGACCCAGCGCGCAGGCGCCGCCATTGACGTTCACGATGTCGTGGCCGATCTTCATCTCCGCCATCAGCGCCATCGGCACTACGGCGAATGCCTCGTTGACTTCCCACAGATCGACATCGCTGACCTTCCAGCCGGTTTTGGCAAGCAGCTTCTGTACTGCGCCCACCGGGGCTGTGGTGAACCAGCCCGGCTCCTGGGCGTGCATGGTGTGACCCACCAGGCGTGCAATCGGGCGGCCGCCGTATTTCGTCGCGGTCGATTCCTTCATCATCACCAGCGCAGCAGCGCCGTCATTGATGCTGGAGCTCGATGCGGCGGTAATCGTGCCGTCTTTCTTGAACGCGGGCTTGAGCGTGGCGATCTTGTCGAGCTTGACCTTGCCGGGGCCTTCGTCGATGGACACGATGACCTCGCCGCTTCTCGTCTTCACGCTGACAGGCGTGATCTCGGTGGCGAATGCACCCGACTCGGTCGCAGCCTTTGCGCGCTGCACGCTCGCAATCGCGAAGGCATCCTGCGCCTCGCGCGTGAAGTTGTACTTGGCAGCGCAGTCCTCGCCAAACGTACCCATGGCACGGCCCGGCTCATAAGCATCTTCGAGTCCGTCCAGCATCATGTGGTCATAGATGCGGTCGTGGCCGATGCGGATGCCGCTGCGGCCCTTGAGCAGCAGGTGCGGTGCATTGGTCATGCTCTCCATGCCGCCCGCCACGATGACTTCATGCGTGCCGGCCAGCAGCATGTCGTGCGCGAACATGGCGGCCTTCATGCCCGAGCCGCACATCTTCGACAGCGTGACCGCGCCTGCGCTCTTGGGCAGCCCGCCCTTGAACGCCGCCTGGCGCGCGGGCGCCTGGCCCTGGCCCGCCATCAGGCAGTTGCCGAACAGCACTTCGCCCACGGCGTCGCCGGAGACGCCTGCGCGCTCGACAGCGGCGCGGATCGCAGCGCCCCCCAGGTCATGCGCGGCCAGGGACGAGAAGTCGCCCTGGAAACCGCCCATGGGCGTGCGGGCAGCACCGGTGATAACGATGGAATCAGACATTGGATAGCTCCTTTCAGATGGGATGAGATGAAATGAAGGTCAGGCCAGCGCAATCACGCCGCCACGTTCCTCGTCGGCAATGCGCCGCAGGTAGGTCTGGAACTCGGGGTCTTCGCCGCGCAGCAACAACGGCAATGCATTGTGAAAATCTTCGCGGTGGCACCACTCGCGCATGTAGTCATCCCAGCTGTTCCAGCGGCGCGATTCGGTCTCGGTCATTCGCGGCTTGTAGGCCACCAGATAAGCCCGCTCGAACAGCGACATCAGCATGTCGAAAATCACCAGCATGCGCTCGTTCTGCTCGCTCGTCGGGCTTTGAAGCGGCTCGTTGGTGCGCAGGTGCAGGTCGGGGTTGGCGAGCACGACTTTCAGGAAATCGTTGTACGCATCCGAGAGCAGCTGATAGGCCTCTTCCTCTTCGTTGTCGCGTTCCTTGCGTTGCTCCAGCGCGAAGAAAATAATCGCGAACGGCAAGGCCACCACGGTGACGACAAAGCTCGCCAGCTCCCATGCATCACGGGCGTTCATGCTGCAGCCTCTTCGGCCTGCGCAGCGGGGGGCACATGCATGCGCTTGAACCGCTTGTCATGGTCATAGGGGAACACATCGTGCACGTAACCGGCCTGTATGCGTTCCTTGTACTTTTGCCAGAACGCGGCGTCGAGCAGGTCAGCGTGGTGCTTCATGAAGACTTCGCGCACCGCCGGATTGCCCAGCAGGAAAGGGCCGAAGGTTTCAGGAAAGACGTCCTTGGGACCAACGTTGTAGAAGACCTCGCCCGACATTTCTTCTTCTTCGTTGCGCGCCTGCGGCACCTTGCGAAAATTCACGTCGGTGATGTATTCGATCTCGTCGTAGTCGTAGAACACCACCTTGCCGTTGCGAGTGACGCCGAAGTTCTTCCACAGCATGTCACCCGGAAAGATGTTGGCGGCCACCAGGTCCTTGATCGCATTGCCGTATTCGATGACGGCGCGCTCGATCTGGTCCTGCGCCTGCGCGGTGCCGCGCGCATCGAAGGCTTCCTGCAGATAGATGTTGAGCGGAATCATCCGGCGCTCGATGTAGAGATGCTTGATGACCACCTCTTCGCGGCCATCGCCATCACGGTCGCTGATTTCCAGCTGGCTGGGCGCGAACTTGCGGATCTCTTCGATCAGCTCTTCTTCGAACCGGTCGCGCGCGAAAGCAACCTCGCTGTACTCCAGCGTGTCGGCCATGCGGCCCACGCGGTCGTGCTGTTTCACCAGCAGGTACTTACCCTTGATCTGCTCGCGCGTCGTGTCTTTCTGCGGCGGGTAGTAGTCCTTGATCAGCTTGAAGACATACGGAAAGGACGGCAGGTCGAACACCAGCATGACCATGCCCTTGATGCCGGGTGCGATACGAAACTTGTCGCTGGAATGCTTCAGGTGATAGAGAAAGTCGCGATAGAACAGCGTCTTGCCCTGCTTGGCCAGGCCGAGCGCGTTGTAGATCTCATTGCGCGGCTTGCGCGGCATGAGCGAGCGCAGAAACTGCACATACGCCGACGGAATCTCCATGTCGACCATGAAATAAGCTCGCGCGAACGAGAACAGGGCCTGCAACTCATCTTCGCCGAACAGGCATGCGTCGATCACCAGCACCCCCTCCTTGCTGTGCAGGATGGGCAGCGCAAACGGAACTTCGTTGAAGCCGTTGATGATCTTGCCGACGACGTAAGCGCCCTTGTTGCGAAAGAACAGCGACGCCAATACCTGGATCTGGAAATTGGCGCGCAAGGTGACGCCGTGCAGCCGCGCACTCATCGCCTCCAGCACGTAGTTCGAGTCGCGTGCGAGGTCTTCGAACGGCCGCTGGAGGCGGAAGTTGTCGACGATGCGCGTGATGGTCTCGCCCAGCGTCTCGCGCGTGGGGTAGTACGCGCGATAGGTCGGCAAGGCCGCTGGTTCATCGTTCTCGATGTATTCGGTGCTCACGGCCGGCCGCACAAAGATGAAGTCGTTGTGAAAGTGCGTGCGATGCAGGATCTTGGTCGTGACCGAATTGAAAAAGGTCTCTGCCAGCTCGGGCTGGTGATGGTCCACCAGCAAGCCGATGTAGTGCAGCTTGACCTGTTGCCACACATCCATCGGCTGCTCGCCGGCCTTGAATTCCTTTTCGAGCCGCGTCGTTGCCTCTTTCACGCGCAGGTCATAGAACTCGATGCGCTCTCGCTGCGCGCGCTGCTGGCCGTGCCAGTCGGCGGTTTCAAAACGATGCTTGGCGCGCGCCGACTCGGTGCGGAACAGACGGTAGTGCCGGTTGAAGCCATCCATCATCGCCTTGGCGATGTCATAGGCAAGCGGCGAATCCAGGCGCTGGGGGAACATGCGGGCCAGACGTTTGCTACTGGGTGCGAGCCGCGATGACACCCTCGACCGCAGCGCGATACAGCGGCTCGATCGAGTCGGTGCTGGTCACCGACATGTGCAGGTCCTGCAGCAGTCCGTCGTGCACGCCGAAGGCCCAGCCGTGGATCGTCACCTTCTGGCCTTTGGCCCAGGCGTCGACCATCACGGTGCTCACGCACACATTCACCACCTGCTCGATCACGTTGAGGTCCACCAGCGCATCGGCGCGCTTGTTCTCGGGCAGCGATTCGAGCAGGCCGCGATGGCGATCCCGCACGTCCTGGATGTGGCGAATCCAGTTATCGGCCAGGCCGATGCGCCCACCCGCCAGCGCGGTGAGAACACCGCCGCAGCCGTAGTGCCCGACCACCATGATGTGCTCGACCTTGAGCATATCCACCGCGAACTGTATGGCCGACAGCGCATTCAGGTCGGAGTGAACCACGATGTTCGCGACGTTGCGGTGAACAAAAACCTCGCCGGGCTCCAGTCCCGTGATCTGGTTGGCCGGCACGCGGGAGTCGCTGCAGCCGATCCACATAAACTTGGGTGTCTGCTGCTTGATAAGGCTGGTGAAAAAGCCCGGCCGCGTGCGCTCCATTTCGGCAGCCCAGACGCGGTTGTGGGTGAACAGGTCCTGGATCGATGTAGTCATGTCGCTATTTTGGCCTCATCGGCAATCACATCGTTTCGGCAAACAGTTCGCGGCCGATCAGCATGCGGCGAATCTCGCTGGTGCCTGCGCCGATCTCGTACAGCTTGGCGTCGCGCCACAGGCGGCCAAGCGGGTACTCGTTGATGTAGCCATTGCCGCCGAAGATCTGTATGCCCTCACCGGCCATCCAGGTCGCCTTCTCGGCGCACCACAAGATGACCGAGGCGCAGTCCTTGCGCACCTGCCGCACATGTTCGGAGCCCAGCATGTCGAGGTTCTTGCCCACCGTGTAGCAAAAGGCGCGACCGGCTTGCAGCACGGTGTACATGTCCGCGACCTTGCCCTGGATCAGCTGGAATTCACCGATGCTCTGGCCGAACTGCTTTCGGTCGTGGGTGTAGGGCACCACGTTGTCCATCACTGCCTGCATGATGCCGATGGGGCCGGCAGCCAGCACCGCGCGTTCGTAGTCGAGCCCCGACATCAGCACCTTCGCGCCACCATTGAGTGTGCCCAGCACGTTGGACAGCGGCACTTCGACATTGTTGAACACCATCTCACCGGTGTGGCTGCCGCGCATGCCCAGCTTGTCGAGCTTTTGCGCGGTGGAGAAACCCTTCATGCCCTTTTCGACGATGAAGGCAGTGACACCACGCGCGCCGAGCTCCGGCTCAGTCTTGGCATAGACAACCATGGTGTCGGCGTCGGGGCCGTTGGTGATCCACATCTTGGTGCCGTCGAGCACGTAGTAACCACCCTTGTCCTGGGCTTTGAGCTTCATCGAGATGACATCGCTGCCCGCACCCGGCTCGCTCATCGCCAGGGCGCCGACGTGCTCGCCGGAAATCAGCTTGGGCAGGAATTTTTTGCGCTGCTCGTCGGTGCCGTTGCGCTTGAGCTGGTTCACGCACAGGTTGCTGTGCGCGCCATAAGACAGGCCCACCGATGCAGACGCGCGCGAGATTTCTTCCATCGCGATCATGTGGGCGAGGTAGCCCATGTTCGCACCGCCGAATTCCTCGGGCACCGTGATGCCCAGCACGCCCAGGTCACCCATCTTGCGCCAGAGGTCCATCGGGAACTGGTCGCTGCGATCGATCTCTGCGGCGCGCGGCGCGATCTCGGCATCGCAAAACGCGCGCACAGCCTCACGCAATGCATCGATGTCTTCGCCCAGCTGGAAGTTCAGGCCCGGAAGGTTCATGTCGTGTCTCCTTTGATGGTGGCTTGTCAGTGCTGGATGCCTTCGCGCCCGACAACAGCCATGAGTGTGCACCCCATGGTGGCGATCAGCTTTTCGCGGCCGTCCTCGATCGCCCAGGCCCGGCCTTCGGCCACTGTCACGGTACGGCCCGGCTTGATGACCTGGCCTTCCATGCGAAAGCGCTCGCCTTTTGCAGGAGCGAGCAGGTTGATCTTGTATTCGATGGTGAGCACCGCCGCGTCGACCGGCATCAAGGTGAAGGCGCAATAGCCGCACGCCGAATCGAGCGCGGTGGCAACCATGCCGGCATGCAGGAAGCCATGCTGCTGGGTGAGCGGCAGCGCCCACGGCATCTCGATCCAGACCAGGCCGGGCTCAACCCTGGCCAGCGTCGCTCCAATCGTCTTCATCGCGGCCTGGCGCTCGAAACTCGCGCGCACGCGTGCTTCGAAATCGGCGTCCTTGGGATCGAATCGCAGCTCGGCCATAGCGGCTCCTTGGAGTGGCGTACAGGTTGGCGTCTGGTTGACGTTTACGTAAACGTCAATTATGCATGGACGATCGATTGGGAGCGATTGCGGGCGATTGGCCGCGATGGCTCAGGCTGCCAGCCGGGCCTTTTCGGATCGGGCCAGCAAGGCGCGCGCTTCCTTTTCGTGGACCTTCACTTCTTCCAGGTTGGCCTGCAGGTCGGCCATCTGCTCTTCGAGCTGCTTGCGATGCAGCGCAAGCACGGCGAGAAATTTCTTAAGCTGCGGCCCGGTGTCGCGCGGGCTGTCGTACATGTCGATGATCTCTCGCGCCTCCGAGAGCGACAGGCCCAGGCGCTTCGCGCGCAGCGTGAGCTTCAGGCGCGTCCGGTCGCGCGAACTATAGATTCGGTTTCGACCGCCGGGCCCCGATCGTTCGGGCTGCAGCAGGCCCATGTCTTCGTAGAAACGCATGGCCCGCGTGGTGAGGTCGAATTCCTTCGCCAGGTCGCTGATCGTGTAAGTCGTGGTGGCCATCAATTCAAACCGTGTATGCAAGGGGACAGCAGGGCCATCGCCCCGTCCCTACAATGCGATTACATATGACGTTTACGTCAACGTCAATCTTCCAGGACCCCATGAATTCCCTTGAAGCGCTGCTCGACTATCCCTTTGGTGAAGCCTTGCCCGCAGGCGGCGGATCGCTTGTTGTCTGCGAGGGCGAAGGCAGCGGTCTCGCCCCGGCCGTCAAGTGGATCCGCATGGCCTTGCCGTTCCAGCTGAACCATATCAACCTGTGGCTGCTGCGCGATGAGATCGACGGCCGGCAAGGCTGGAGCGTTGTCGATTGCTGCATCAGCCGCGACGAGTCCAGGGCGCAATGGGAGCAGATCTTCGACACCCAGCTCGACGGCCTGCCGATCCTGCGCGTGATCGTGACCCACATGCACCCCGACCACATCGGGCTCGCATCATGGCTGTGCAGCCGCTGGGACGCGCCGCTGTGGATCAGCGCCACAGACTTCAACGCAGCGCGGCTCGCCTCCATCAGCACGACCGGATTCGGTGGGGACCATACCGCTGATTTCTTCGCGGCGCATGGCCTTGTCGATGAAGACTCGATTGCGAAGATTCGCGCGCGTGCAAGCTACTACCCGACCATGGTGCCGGGTGTGCCGCAGTCTTTCCATCGCATGCAGGACGGCGACACGGTGCGCATCGGCGGGCGCGGCTGGCGCTGCATCAGCGGATACGGCCATGCGCCCGAACACATCGCGCTTTACTGCGACGAGCTGCATGTGCTGATCTCCGGCGACATGATGCTGCCGCGCATCTCGACCAACGTCAGCGTGTATGACGTCGAGCCGGAATCCGACCCGCTGCGGGCTTTCCTCGCCTCGATCGACCGGTTCGAGGATCTGCCGGCCGACACGCTCACCCTGCCGTCCCACGGCAAGCCGTTTCGCGGGCTGCACGAGCGCATCAAGCAGCTGCACGACCACCATCGCGACCGCCTGGCCGAGGTGATGGATGCTTGCGCGCAGTCCCCGCACTGCGCAGCCGACATCCTGCCGATCATGTTCAAGCGCGAGCTTGATTTGCACCAGACCACTTTTGCGATGGGCGAGGCGCTGGCCCACCTGCACCTGCTCTGGTATCAGGGCCAATTGCAGCGGCACAGGGACGGTGCCGGCGTGTGGCGATTCGCGACCGCCTGAGCGTCACGAAATCCGGTCGATGTCGGTCGCCAGCCACGCGGGCGGCGCCACCTGCGACAACGTGAAATAAAAGACCGTGGATTGCCCGGGGCTGGACTCGGCCCACACCTTGCCATGGTGGCGCAGCACGATGCGGCGCACGGTGGCCAGGCCGATGCCGGTTCCGGGAAACTCCGCCTCGGAGTGCAGCCGCTGAAACGCAACGAAGAGCTTGGTGGCGTACGACATATCGAAGCCGACACCGTTGTCCCGAACGTAGAAAGGCCCGCCGGACTTGAGGCGACCCAACTCGATGCGGGCGTGTTGCTGGTGAGTCGTGAACTTCCAGGCGTTGCCCAGCAGGTTCTGCAGCAGCACACGAAGCATTGGCGCATCGCCCTGTGCGACGAGTCCTTGCTCGATCGCGACATCGACCTGCCGATCGGGCTGCTGCGCTTTCAGGTCGTCCATGATCTCCTGCGCTATCGCGCCCAGGTCCACCATCGTCCATTCGAAACTCGCCCTCGCCACCTTCGAAAGCGATAGCAAGGCGTCGATGAGTTGCTCCATCTTGCCAACGCCTGCCTGGATACGCGCCAGGTAGTGCAGCGATCGTTCGTCGGCCTGGCCTTCGATCTTCGCGGCCAGCGCCTTGCTGAAACCCGAGATCGCGCCCAGCGGCGCGCGCAGGTCGTGCGAGACCGAATACGAGAACGCCTCCAGCTCCTGGTTGGAACTGCGCAGCGCAAGCTCGATCGCCTTGAGCCCGGTGATGTCGGTTTCGATGCCGACCCAGAACGCGACCTCGCCATCGGCATCCAGCACCGGGCTGGCCTTGTACGACATCGTGTGGAAGGTGCCGTCGCTCGCTCGAATGCGCCGCTCGCCGGTGAAGATGTCCAGGGTCCTTGCGCTGTGGCGCCATTTCTCCGAGACAGCGTCCACGTCGTCCGGGTGGATCGTCGATCGGTCATTGCCGCCGATCCAGTCTTGCGGCGTGCCCCCCACCAGCTCACACCAGGCGCGGTTGACGAAGGTGAGGTGAGTGCCCGCTGCGTCGGTGTTCCAGACCACTTCGGGCGCCTGCTCCGCGAGTGTTCGAAACAGCTGCTCCTGCCGCGCGAGTTCGGCGGTGCGCTGGGTGATGCGGGCTTCCAGGCTGGCATTGAGTTCCGTCAGCTCGGCCTGCGCGAGCTTGCGCACGGTGATGTCCTGCACGAGGCCGCCAATCCATGCCACGCGGCCATCGGGTCCAGCACGCGTCGCCGCGACGTCGTGAAGCCAGATCACCTGCCCGTCGGACCGGATGAGGCGGTAGTCCACCTCCAGCGAGCCGGCTGTGTCGATGGCGCGCTGCCTTGCCGCTGCATGCACGGCCTTGTCATGCGGGTGAATCAGGCTGTCGAAGTTCGCGACCGTGACTTCGAAACTGTCCCGGCGCAGGCCCAGCAGGTCGAACACCTGGTCAGACCACCACAGGCGCCCTTCCACCAGGTCGAGCTCCCAGTTGCCAATGCGCCCGGCCTGCTGCGCTTCATTGAGCTTGCGCTGGGTGGCGACAAGTTGCCGCAGCTGCCCGGCTTGTGCATCCTGCAACTGCTGCAGCTGCGTGATGTCCGAGAAAACCACGATCCCTCCGGCGATGGCGCCGCCGGCGAAAGGCTGCCAGCTGCACATCAGCATGCGGCCCTCGGGCACGTTCGCATTTCGCACATACATCCGTGCGCCGCCGCCTGCCTGCCCTGCGGCGGCGCGCGCGACCGGATGCTTGTGCGGCAGGTATGGCGTCGTGCGATCGGGGTAATAGCACCCGAACTGGGCCGGCCATCGAGACAGCGTCAGCGGCGGCGCCGAGAGATCGAAGAGCTGCAGGGCGGCGCGGTTATGAAGCAGCAACCGCCCTTGCGGACTGACCGCAATCAGCGCGTCCTGCATACCGTTGAGCACCTGGTCGAGCAGCTCATAGGCGCTGCGGCTGCGCTCCAGTTCACTTTCCAGGTCGAGCTGCCTGCGCTGAAGCGAGTCGGCCATCAGGTTGAAGGCCGCGCCCATGCGTTCGAATTCACCACGCACACCCGGGCCTCGCAGGGGTACCCGCGCGTCGAGATCGCCCTTTTCGAGCCGCCTGACTGCGCCCATGACCTGCTGGGCCGGCGCAACGATGGCGCGACCGCCCAGGAACCACGTGCCCACCAGCGCGGCAAGCATGGCCAGGCCCAGAACGAGAAATACATGGAGCATGTTGGCGTTGCCGTCGGCCAGGATGACCGACCTGGGCATCGCGACACGGACCATCAGGCCCTCCTCGCCGACCCGGCGGCTGGGCGCGTAGGCGAAGACATGGTCCACCCCTTGCGAGTCGCGCGCCTCGCCGGAATCGGCCGTCATGCCTTGCGCTGCCGCCTTCAACTGCTCGTCAGCGATGGTGCGTGCCGCATCGGGGTAAGCGGGAGCCGGATGTTCGATGAGCACGGTACCGCGCCGGTCGGCCACGACCACGCGCGCACCTTCAGGGATCTGCGCCCGGGTCAGCAGGGAGGCCGCATAGGCCAGGTCGAGTGTGGCGAAGGCGACGACCGTGACCACGCCGTCGCGCACGACGGGAAGCGCCATTGGCAGGGCGCGGCGACCTGACACGCGTCCGTTGATCGGCGCGCCCAGCACGAACGTGCGCTTGTCGATCGCGGCATTGAGGTAGTCGCGGCCCGCGGCGCTGGTGTACCCCTTCGCGCCGAGTCCGTGGCAAAGCACGGTCCCATCCGCCTGCGCGAATCCAAAGTTGGAATACATCGGATAGCGCCGCAGCAGGTCTTCAAGGTACGCCTGGCAGCGCTCGCGTGATCCGTTTCGCAGCTCTTCGATGCCCGCGATCGCGGTGAGCAATTGTTCAGCGGTGTCGATGGCGCGGCTCTGGTTGGACGCGAGCAAGGATGCGGAAAAGCGCAGTTGCGACTGCGCCAGCGCAATGGTCGAGTTTGTCTCACGGGCTGTCACCCAGAACGCAAGCACCGCCATCGGGAGCACTGCGACCGCCGTCAGGGTCAGCAGCCTCTGGCGCAAGCTCATCCCGCCCAGCATCGTGCCTCCATCACATCCCTCCCCAGCGCCGCTCTCCGCGTGCGCAGGGCCAGTGTAAGCGCAGGCTTCACCAGGGCGGCAGTGCCTCGTCCTTGAGCTGACCACGCAGCTGCGCGTAATCGGGCACCACGGTGCGCACCGTGTCCCAAAAGCGCGGGCTGTGGTCCATCACCCGCAGGTGACTCAGCTCGTGCGCGACGACGTAGTCGATCACGGGCAACCGGAAATGGATCAACCGCCAGTTCAGGCGGATCAGGCCGTCGGAGTGCGCTGTGCCCCAGCGCGTGCCAGCGTTGCTGAGCACCAGCTTTCTCCATTGCACGCCCAGCAGCGGCGCGAAGTGGTCGAGCCGTTCGGTAAAAAGTGATTTGGCCTGCCGCATGAGCCAGGCCTGCACCGAATCGCGAACCTGTTCATGGGTTGCGCTGTGGGGCAGGCCCACATGCAGGGTGAGGCGCGGCATGCCGGGCAACGCCTGTGCATCGGTATTGAGCACCGCACCCACTTCCTTGAATGCGTGGCGCGGATCGAGCACCACGATGACGTCCTCGCCCAGGTAGGGAAAGGTCGCGCCGTCTCTCCATTCGATGCGCGCGGATTCGATTCGGCGATGGCGCTCGTGCGCAGCATCGAGCTTCTTCAGTATCCAGTCGGTCTTGGTCTTGACGGCCGCGTCGATCTCACCGAGCGGCACCCACCTGGGCGCGGTCACGGTGAGCCCCTCGGGACCGACGCTGAAACCGATGCTGCGGCGTTTGCCACGGCGAAGCTCGAACGCAACGACCGAGTCACGCAGCAGCGCCTCGCGGTTGGCGCGGGGATGGCGAAACGATGCGGGCTGGAGCAGCTCGTCGAGCCGTGCCTCTGGCGTTGCACCGGCAGAAGATGAAGCTGGCGTTGCGGACTTGCGCTTGCGGGGCCCGGCGTCCGCTGGAGCTTCGGGAGCCGCAGGGGCCGCAGAAGCTGGATCGGCCGCCCGCTGATCAGGCGCAGCGGGCTCAGGCCGGGTGTCGAAGAGATCGAGGGTGAGCTGCAGCAACCGGTGCATGGGGCCAGAGTTTAGCGGCTGGCCCCTGGGCCGGGCGCGCATTATTTGTAAGCCTCGGGGTCCAGGCGGCGCATCTCGGCTTCGATCCAGGCCTCCACCTCGCGCAGCAGCTCGTCGGGCTCGCGGCCCTGGCTGGGGATGGGCTTGCCAATGGATACATCGACGATGCCGGGGCGCTTGATAAACGCCTTGCGCGGCCACACCTTGGCAGACGTGACGGCGATCGGAATCACCGGCGCGCCGGTCTCCACTGCCAGCCGCGTGCCGCCGTGCTTGTACACACCCTTTTGGCCCCGCGCAATACGCGTGCCTTCGGGAAACATGATGACCCAGACGCCTTCGGCCAACAGCCGCTTGCCCTGATCCACCACCCTGGAAAAAGCCTGCGCCTTCAGGCTGCGGTCGATGTGGATCATGTCCATGCGACCCATCGCCCAGCCGAAGAACGGCACGTAGATCAGCTCGCGCTTGAAGACGAACGCCAGCGGATGCGGCATCAGCGTCGGGATCAGAAAGGTTTCGAGCGTTGACTGGTGCTTGACCAGCAAGATGGCCGGGCTCTTCTCGCCGATGGGCAGGTTCTCGTAGCCCGTGACGCGAACTTCGATGCCCAGGATCGCGCGGCCTATCGGGCCGACCGCCCATGTCAGCCAGCGCTGCGCCTTCCACCACATCTGCGTGCCGGTGCTCCAGATGGATGACGTCACCATCCAGATGCCCCAGGGCACGACGGTCACGAGCATCCAGAGCGCGTGAATGATGGAGCGAACGAGGGGCATCAGGGAGTCTTCAGGTGGCGATCTTGGGAATGCTGCGCGCGATCAGCCAGTCGGCAAACGCAGCCAGGTCTTCATGCACTTGCGTGCCCGATGGGTAGTCCGGCGGCAGTGCCTGGCCCCTCAGGGCCGCACCCTTGCCCGTGAGCACGAGGTGCGGTTCGCAGCCGGCCAGCGATCCGGCCTGCAGGTCGCGCAGCCCATCGCCGACGACCGGCGTGCCCTTGAGGTCCACGCCGAAACGCTCGGCGATCTGCTCGAACAATCCGGGGAGCGGCTTGCGGCACTGGCATCCCTCGTCGGGGCTGTGCGGGCAATAGAACACCGCATCGATCCGACCGCCCTGCGCCGACAGCATCTTGTGCATCTTGGCGTGCATCGCGTTGAGCGATGCCACATCGAACAGGCCGCGGCCCAGTCCCGACTGGTTGGATGCGATCACCGTATGCCAGCCGGCATGATTCAGGCGGGCGATGGCTTCGAGCGCACCCGGCAGCGGCGTCCACTCCTCGGGCGACTTGATGAATTCGTCGCTGTCGGCGTTGATGGTGCCGTCGCGATCGAGGATGACGAGCTTCATGGTGCGCGATGTTACGCCGCAAGCCGCGACAGATCGGCCACCCGGTTCATCGCCTGGTGCAGCGTGGCGAGAAGACCCAGGCGATTCAGGCGCAGGTCCATCTCTTGTGCATTGACCATCACGCCATCGAAGAAGGCATCGACCGTCTCGCGAAGCGCAGCCAGCGTCTGCAGCGATGCGGTGTAGTCACCGGCTTCGAACTGCGCATTCGCCTGCGGCGCCACCTTCTGCGTCATCGCATGAAGCGCTTTCTCGGCGTCTTCTTTCAGCAGCGTTTCGCTCACATGCGCATCGGCCTTTTCGGCCTTCTTGAGGATGTTGCCGATGCGCTTGTTGGCGGCGGCCAGTGCCGGCGCTTCCGGCAGCGCGGCGAAGGCTCGCACGGCTGCAAGGCGCTTGGCGACATCGCCCAGGCGCTGCGGACGCAATGCGAGGACCGCATCGACTTCCTGCGCGCTGTAGCCCTGCTCACGCAAGGTGCCGGCGAGGCGGTCGTAGATGAAATCGAGCAGCAGGCCCGACGTCTTTGCATCGGCCTGCGGGAACAGCGCAACGGCTTGCCCGACGAGATCGCCAAGTTGCAGCTGCAGGTCTTTTTCGCTGAGCATGCGCACGATGCCCAGGGCGTGACGGCGCAGCGCGAAGGGGTCCTTGTCGCCGGTGGGCAACTGGCCGATGGCGAACAGGCCGGCGAGCGTCTCCAGCTTGTCTGCCAGTGCGGCGGTGACGCCCGCGTTGCTGCGCGGCAATTCGTCGCCTGCGAAGCGCGGCTTGTAGTGATCTTCGATCGCGTCCGCGATCTCCTGGCCCAGGCCGTCATTGAGCGCGTAGTAGCGGCCCATGATGCCCTGCAGCTCCGGGAACTCGCCCACCATGTCGGTGAGCAAGTCGGCCTTGGCAAGCTGCGCTGCACGATCGGCCTGCTGCGCGAGTGCATCGCCGCCCAGCTGCATTCCGATGCTTCGCGCCAGTGCGCGCACGCGCTCGATGCGCTCGCCCTGCGTGCCCAGCTTGTTGTGATACACGACCTTGCCAAGCCCTGCGACGCGCGACTCCAGCGTCTTCTTGCGGTCCTGGTCGAAGAAGAACTTTGCGTCGGCCAGGCGCGGGCGCACAACGCGTTCATTGCCGCCGATCACCGCACTCGCATCGGCGGGACGGATATTGCTGACCACCAGAAACCGGTTGGTGAGCTTGCCGCTGGCGTCGAGCAGGGGAAAGTATTTCTGGTTGGCCTTCATGGTCAGGATGAGGCACTCCTGCGGCACTTCGAGGAACTCTGTTTCGAATTCACAGGTGAGTACATTGGGCCGCTCGACCAGCGCAGTCACTTCGTCGAGCAGCGCTTCGTCTTCGATCGCGCGTGCACCGCCGCCGACCTTCGCTGCGGCGTCTGCAAGCTGGCGCACGATCTGGGCGCGACGTGCGTCGAAACTCGCGATGACAGAGCCGTCTTTCTCCAGCGTTGCGGCATAGCTGTCGGCATCGCTGACAAGAACCGGGTTCACGGCCGCTTCGAACCGATGGCCGCCTGTCGAGTTACCGGCCTTCAGGCCCAGCGCTTCGATGGGCACCACGGTGCTGCCGTGCAGGGCGATCAGCGAATGCGCGGGGCGCACGAACTTGACGTCGCTCCAGCCATCGGCCAGCTGGTAGGTCATGACCTTGGGGATGGGTAGCCTGGCGATGCTTTCAAGCAATGCCTTTTGCAGGCCCCCGGCCAGTGTCGCGCCCTTCACATTGCTTTCGTAGAAAAGCGCTTCGGCCTTGCCATCCATCACGCGCTTGAGCCCCGCGACGGCCGATGCATCAGCGCCCAGGGACTGCAGCTTCTTGAGCAGCGCTGGGGTGGCGTTACCGGAGGCGTCCAGACCCACGCTGACAGGCATCAGCTTTTGCGAGACGGCCTTGTCGGCGGCTTCACTCGCAACGGCCGTCACATGGGCGGCCAGGCGGCGCGGAGACGCAAACGAAGTCAGCGCCGATTGCGCGCCAGCAAGTTCCTGCGACTTGAGTTGCTCGAACAGCACGCCGGCAAAAGCATCGCCCAGTTTCCTGAGTGCCTTGGGGGGCAGCTCTTCGACGAAGAGTTCAACCAGAAGGTTTTGCGTTGCCATGATTTAAACCCCCACTGCCGCAGCGGGCGATTTCTTTGGCATCTGGTCCACCCATTCGCGCGGCGCCATCGGAAAACCCAGGCGTTCACGGCTGTCGTAATAACTCTGGGCCACCGCACGCGCCAGATTGCGAATGCGGCCGATGTAGGCGGCACGCTCGGTGACGCTGATCGCGCCACGCGCATCCAGCAGGTTGAAACTGTGCGCGGCCTTCAGCACCTGTTCGTACGCGGGCAATGCCAGTTGCTGCTCCATCAGGTATTTGGCCTGCTTCTCGTGCGCCCCGAAAGCAGTGAACAGGAACTCGGCGTCGCTGTGCTCGAAGTTGTAGGTCGATTGCTCAACTTCGTTTTGCTTGTAGACGTCGCCGTAGCTCAAGCCCTCGGTCCACTTGAGGTTGTAGACGTTGTCCACGCCCTGCAGGTACATCGCCAAACGCTCCAGGCCATAGGTAATCTCGCCGGTGATCGGCTTGCAGTCGATGCCGCCGACCTGCTGGAAATAGGTGAACTGCGTGACTTCCATGCCGTTGAGCCAGACTTCCCATCCCAGGCCCCAGGCGCCCAGCGTGGGGTTCTCCCAGTCGTCTTCGACAAACCGGATGTCGTTCTTTTTCAGATCGAAACCGAGCGCTTCGAGCGAGCCGAGATACAGCTCCAGGATGTTCGAGGGCGCGGGTTTCAGGACGACCTGGTACTGGTAGTAGTGCTGCAGCCGGTTGGGGTTTTCGCCGTAGCGTCCGTCCTTGGGGCGGCGGCTGGGCTGCACGTAAGCGGCTTTCCACGGCTCGGGGCCGAGGGCGCGCAGGAAGGTGGCCGTGTGCGAGGTGCCCGCACCCACTTCCATGTCATAGGGCTGGAGCAGTGCACAACCCTGCTTGTCCCAATAGGACTGCAGGGACAGGATGATTTGCTGGAAGGTCAACATGGGCTGTGGTTCTCAAGCTCCGTGCGGCGGGCCGGGCCCGGCCGGGGAGCGCGATGGAATTCGCGTATGACACGCGAAAACCCTTGATTTTACGGGCCTTCAGCCGGTTTACCCTCGCAGGCAGGAGCAAAGGGACATGTCAACAACACAACTGGTCTTGAGCCTCGTGCTGCTCACGATGGTTTTCTCGGTGGCGCTGGAACTGAGGGTCGATGATTTCCGGAGGGTCGCGAAATCGCCGCGCGCGGTCATCTGCGGTCTGATCCCGCAGTTCATCCTGCTACCCGTGGGGACCTGGGCCGCGACCATGGTGCTGGACCTGCCGCCCAATGTAGAGGCCGCCATGATCCTGGTGGCAGCGTGTCCCGGTGGAAGCCTGTCCAATGTGATCACGCATTTCGGCCGCGGCAACACGGCCCTGTCGATGAGTGTGTCGGCGGTGGCCGCGATCCTGGCGCTCGTGCTGACGCCGTTCAACTTCGCCTGGATGGTGGCGGCGAACCCGGCCACCGCGTCCTGGCTTCGGACACTGGAGATCGACGCTTCGGGTATCTGGGTCAGCCTGCTCGTGCTGCTGGCCATTCCGATGGCGCTGGGCCTCGCGTTCGCGCATCGGCTGCCCGCGCTGACTGCGCGAATTCAAAAGCCGCTCGCGAACTTCTCGCTGGTGGCCCTGTTTGCTTTCATTGTGTTCGGGCTGGTCCGCCAGCAGCAACTGCTGACGATGGGCCTCTTGCCGATGCTGCTGATCGTGGTGCTGCACAACGCGTTCGGCCTGTTTGCCGGTTGGGTCACATCGGTCGCCATGCATGTGAGCGAGCGAGACCGCCGCGCCGTGATGATCGAAGGCGGCATGCAGAATTCCGGCCTGGCGCTGGGCATCATTGCCGTGCAGTTCAACTCCGATACCGGCATGGTGATCATTGCCGGGCTGTGGGGCATCTGGCACATCGTCAGCGGGCTTTCATGCGCGTACTACTGGCGCGCCAAGGACAAACGGATGATTCATACGGAGCCGCAGCATGCTTGACCTGGTAATTCGCGCAGGCACAGTCGTCGATGGCAATGGCGGCGAGCCGTTCACCGCCGATGTCGGCGTGAAGGAAGGCAAGATCACGCAAATCGGCAAGATCACCGAGGCGGCACGCGAAGAGGTGGATGCGCAGGGCGCATGGGTCATGCCCGGCTTCGTGGATATCCACACGCACTACGACGGCCAGGCGACCTGGGACCCGACCTTCAGCCCCAGCATCCACCACGGCGTGACCACGCTGGTCATGGGCAATTGCGGCGTGGGATTCGCTCCCGTGCGACCAGGCCGCGAAGACGACCTGATCAAGCTCATGGAAGGCGTCGAGGACATTCCGGGCGCCGCCTTGCACGAAGGCATCCGCTGGAACTGGGAAAGTTTTCCGCAGTACATGGATGCGCTGGAGGCCCAGCCGCGCAGCCTCGACTACCTGGTACAGGTTCCGCACGATCCGCTTCGCATGTACGTGATGCGCGAGCGGGCGCTTGCCAACGAGGCGGCGACGGCCAGCGACATCGCACAGATGCGCGCACTGCTGCACGAGGCCCTGCGCGCAGGCGCTGCGGGATTCAGCACCGGCCGCAGCGACAACCACCGCACCGCCGAGGGCAAGGAGACACCGGGGGCTGAAGCCAGTGCAGCGGAATTGACCGGGTTGGCACGCGCCTTCGAAGGGCTCACTCACGGCGTCGTTCAGGTCGTGAGCGACTTCGACCTGCTGCGAGGCGCCGATCGCTTCGATGCGGAATTCGACCTGGTCGAAGACCTGGCGCGCGCCTCGGGGCGTCCGGTGTCCATGACCTGGCTGCAACGCGACCCGGGAGGCGAGCAGTACAAGGCGATCCAGCGGCGTGTCGAAGCAGCCGTGGAACAAGGCCTGCCGCTCTACCTGCAGACGGCAGCGCGCGGTATCGGCGTCATCAATGGACTCGATGCGAGCTTTCATCCGTTCATGGGGTTTCCGGGCTACAAGGAAGTGGCGACGCTGCCGCTCGCGCAACGCGCTGCCGCCCTGCGGGAACCAGCTCGCAAGGCACGAATCCTTGGGGAGAAGTCCGATCGCCTGGCCGGTGACGGCACGCCGATTCCGCCGCTGGTCGATCTGCTGCTCGCGCGCATCGAAATGATTTCGGGACGCATGTTTCCGCTCGATGAAAAGCTCGACTACGAGCCGGGCGTGATGCAGAGCTTTCTGGTGCGCGCGAAACAGCGCGGCGTGTCGGCGCTGGAGGCGCTTTACGACTGGTTCAGCGCGGACGACGGCGGCAACCTCGTGTACTTCCCGATCTTCAACTACAACGACGGCACGCTCAATCCGCTGCGCGCCATGCTGGATCATCCGCGCGCGCTACTGGGCCTGAGCGATGCGGGAGCGCATGTGGGAACGGTGTGCGACGCGAGCTTCTCGACCTTCATGCTCACCCACTGGGTGCAGGGCCGCGAGAAAGACAAGCTCGCCTTGGGCCGTGCGGTTGAAATGCTCTCGGCCAGAAACGCGCGCTACCTGCGGCTGGTCGATCGCGGCGTGCTGGCGCCCGGCCTGCGCGCCGACATCAATGTGATCGATCCGCAGCGGCTCCATATCGGCACGCCCCAACTGGTTCGGGACCTGCCAGCGGGCGGGCGTCGTTTCCTGCAGAAAGCCCAGGGCTACGTGGGCACCTGGGTCAACGGGGTCGCCGTGACACGCGAAGGTGAGATCACTCAGTCACGACCCGGGCGGCTGGTGCGGATGCGCAGCTGAAAAGCTATTGCGATCACGATCAGCCCCAACGCATACAACGGCCACAGGCCCCATTGCGAGACCCACGCGGCGTACGGCGTGATCGACGTGCGGCCTTCTGCTTCGCCGAGCAGCACGCCCCGGGTGTGCCGCTCGAGCGAATGCGTGACGCGCCCGCGCGGATCAATGATCACCGTCGCGCCGGTATTGGTCGCCCGGATCATGGCACGGTCGAATTCGAGTGATCGCATGCGGCTGATGTGCAGGTGCTGGTCGATGGCCACCGTGTTGCCGAACCAGCCGATGTTGCTGACGTTCACGAACAGGGTGGGTGCAGTTGCGGGGTCGGAAAACCGCTCGCCGAGCTCTTCGCCGAAAAGATCTTCGTAGCAGATGTTGGGTGCGATGCGCTGGCCCTGCCACTCGAAATTGGGCTGCGTGAGCGATCCGCGGTTGAAGTCACCCAACGGAATATTCATCATCTGGGTGAACCACTTGAACAGCGGCGGAATGAATTCACCGAACGGCACGAGGTGGTGCTTGTCGTAACGGTAGGGCTGCGCGCCCGGCTTGAAACCCATCACCGAGTTGGTGTAGCCCTCGCTGAAGCCCCCCAGTGGAATGCCGACAAGAGCAGCCTGCTGGCCCTGCGCGAACCGGTTGAAGACGGCCTCGAAGTAGCCATCGGGCAGCTGCCTGCGCAGCAGCGGGATCGCAGTTTCCGGTGCGACGACCAGGCTCGCCGTGCTGTCCACCAGTTGCCGCCCGTACCAGGCCAGGGCCGTCGGGATACCGGTTCCGCCCTGGAATTTTTCGTCCTGGGGAATGTTGCCTTGCAGCAGCGCGACCGACAGACGTGGGCCGTCTGCGGGCTCGACCCTGGACGATGCAACCACATTGCCGGCGGCGATCAGGCCTGTTGCGCCTGCAACGGCCGCCCAGGACCTCCACGATTTCACGGCGTCACGAGCTGCCAGCGTGGCGATGAGCGCAGCCAACAGCGCGGCGACAAGACCGATGCCGTGCACGCCGACGTAGGGCGCCAGAAACGCCAGCGGCCCGTCGACGTGCGCATAACCGCCGGCGCCCCACGGAAAGCCGGTGAAAAATTTGACGCGCATGAACTCTGCCAGCATCCATGCGGCTGCGAACAGCAGCGCGTTGAGCCATCGCCGGGCTCCCGCGAAGGCAGCCGAAATCGCACCCGCGAGCGCGTAGTACGACGAGAGAAACGCGGCCAGGCCCACCACGGCGATCACAGCCAGCGGCGACGCGAGGCCTCCGTACACATGCAGGGAAATGAAGAGCCACCAGTGGACGCAGGTCAGCCACGCCGTACCGAAGGCCCAGCCGAGCAGCGCGGCGCGCTTCCACGAAGGTGCGTTGAAACAGAGCCAGGCGAATGCAGCGAGCGACAGCAGCTGCAGCCACCACAGGGGCTGGCCGCTCCAGGGCGCAGCGATGGAGATCGCGTGCGCAAGACCTGCGCCGATCGCAATTGCGAATGCAGGTAGCGCGCGCAACGCGCTTAACCCGCGCCGTTTTCGATAGAAACCGGCGAGACCTTGAACCATCGGACCGCGCCGCCCTTGGTGTGCAGCACGACAAAGTTCAGGCCCCCGAGCACGTGATGCTCACCGCGCTTGGGAACGTGCCCCATCTCGTGCGCGATCAGGCCGCCTATCGTGTCGAAGTCCTGTTCGGCATCGGTGGGCACGACCGCAACGCCAAATGCTTCGGACACGCGTGCGATCGACGTGTCGCCGCTCACCCGGTAGGTGCGGTCGGCCAGGCCGAAGATGTCGCCCTCGTCGTCCTCGATGTCGAACTCGTCTTCGATCTCGCCGACGATCTGTTCGAGCACGTCCTCGATGGTGATCAACCCTGCGATGCGGCCAAACTCATCGACGACGATCGCCAGGTGGTTGCGATTGCCGCGAAATTCGCGCAGCAGGTCGTTAAGCCCCTTGCTCTCGGGTATGAAGACCGCTGGGCGCAGCAACGCCCGAATGTTCAGTTCAGGCGCCCGCTGCAGCTTGAGCAGGTCCTTGGCCATCAGGATGCCGATGATGTTTTCGCGGTCGCGTTCAAAGACCGGGAAGCGCGAGTGTGCGGTGTCGATCACGACCCCCAGCAGGTCGTCATGCTCCGCATCGATGTTGAGCATGTCCATTCGGGGTGCTGCAACCATCACATCGCCGGCGGTGAGGTCCGCCATGCGAATCACGCCTTCGAGCATCACACGCGACTCGGCGCCGATGATGTCGTTGTCTTCTGCGTCGGCCAGCGTCTCGATCAGCTCGGCCCGGGAGTCAGGTCCGGGATGGATGAACTCCTGGATTTTCTGCAGGAACGTGCGCTTGTCTTCCTTTTCGACGGAATGTCGCGCGGGGTGCGGGTCGGACACAGCCTTGGGGTGCAGGACGTGCGGTAGTGGGGGGATCGATAGGATAGCTGAAATGACGCGGCCGGACGGGGGTTCGCCGGGGGCGAACTCAGCCGCCGGACTTGTGCCGGCCGTGCTGCACGCCGCGGCGCACTTCCTGCACGCCGGCCAGAAAGTCCCAGAAATTCTTGGCCTGCACCTTGAGGCGGTAATCGGTCAGGGCGATCTGCTCTTCGACCATCTCGCTCATCCGGCTGTCCAGCGTTGCCGGTGGAAGCCTGAGGTAAGCATCGGTCTCGGAGCCGGCGCGCTCCAGCGTGGCGCCCGAATTGCGGGCAATCTTGATCATGGCCGTGTTTTCGCTGAGCGCATGGATGAAGAGCATGTCCACCCCTTCGTTGCGGGCGTGCATGACGGCACGCTCGAACAGGCGGGCGCCCAGTCCGCGTCCGCGTGCCTTCTTCAACACCGACACGCCGAACTCCGCGCAGGAGACGTGCTTGGGGTCGTTGGAGAAAGCGAGGTGGGCCACCGCGATGAGTTCGAGCTTGCGGTTGTAAACACCAAAGATATCGTCGCGGTCAAAGTCGAGCCCCTGCGCGTAGCGCTGGATTTGCTCGTCACTCGCGGCATAGCCGAAACGCAGGTAGCGGTCGTGTTCGTCGAGCGCCACCAGGTGGGCGGCGATTCGGTCACGGTGGCTGGGTCCTAACGACCGGATGGGGATGACCACCGGCGTCGACCTGCTGACCAGTTGGGTATCAGTCATGGCTCCAATCTAAGGGTTTTTACTAGGGAGACAAGCCAAAAAGGTCTGCGCGAGTGAGGAAAAGGTCCGCAAATGGCTGAGTCAAGCCATCGTCCTACACGGGAACCGCCGTCGTGGCCTTCACCCGGTCCAGCACGAAGCTCGTTTTGCAGTCCTGGACCGAGGGATGCTGGAGCAAGGTGTCCATGATGAAGCGACTGTAGTGCGCCATGTCCTGGACCACCACACGCAGCAGATAGTCCATCTCCCCGGTGAGGGATGCGCACTCGACAACCTCCGGCCAGGTCTGGACGCTGGCGCGAAACAGATCCATCGGGTTGCGTTTGCTGGTGCCGGAGTGCTTTTCGAGGCGGACATTCAGGTACGCCGTCAGGCCGAGCCCAACGGTTTCGGGCTTGACCAAGGCAACGTAGCGATCGATCACGCCAGCGTCTTCCAGTCGCTTGACCCGACGCAACACGGCGCTGGCCGACAGACCGACCCGTTCGCCAATCAGGTCATACGTTTCGCGGCCATTGGCCTGAAGTCGGCGCAGGATCGCCTTGTCCAGCTTGTCGAGTGCTTGATCTTCATTCATCACGCAATATTACTGCGCATTACCCCGCACTTCCGCAGATAGACGCCTAAAAACTCAAGGGGTGGGAGATTACAGTTCGGTCAACATTACCTATCCCCAGGAACAGCCCATGAACAAGGCACTGCACGCCGTCGCCACCCCGCAACCAACCACTTGGGACAACCCCATGGGAACCGACGGTTTCGAGTTCATCGAATACGCCGCCCCCGACCCCAAAGCGATGGCCGAACTCTTCGAACGCATGGGCTTCAAGCCGATCGCCAAACACCGCCACAAGGCGGTGACGCTCTATCGCCAGGGCGGCATCAACTTCATCATCAACGCCGAACCCGATTCGTTTGCGCAGCGCTTTGCACGCCTGCATGGCCCCAGTGTTTGCGCCATCGCGTTCAGGGTAAAAGATGCCAAGGCCGCCTACGAGCGCGCCATCGGCCTGGGGGCGTGGGGCTACGCCGGGCAAGCGGGCCCGGGCGAGCTGAATATCCCGGCGATCAAAGGCATCGGCGATTCGATCATCTATTTCATTGACCGCTGGCGTGGCAAGAACGGCGCCAAGGAAGGCGACATCGGCAATATCGGCTTCTTCGACGTGGACTTCGAAGCCCTTGCGGGTGCCGAACTCAACCCCGCGGGCCACGGACTGACCTACATCGACCACCTCACCCACAACGTGCATCGCGGCCGCATGGACCACTGGTCGGGGTTCTATGAGCGACTGTTCAATTTCCGCGAGGTGCGTTACTTCGACATCGAGGGACAGGCAACGGGGGTCAAGAGCAAGGCGATGACCAGCCCGTGCGGCAAGATCCGTATCCCGATCAACGAGGAAGGCAACGAGAAGGCCGGACAGATCCAGGAGTACCTGGATCGCTATCGGGGTGAGGGTATCCAGCACATCGCCATGGGCTCGACCAACCTGTACGAGACCGTCGATGCACTCCAGATGAGCGGAGTCAAGCTGCTGGAGACAAGCGACACCTACTACGAACTGCTTCCCAAGCGCATCCCGAACCACGGCGAAGACCTGGGGGCATTGCAGTCGCGCAATATCCTCGTGGACGGCAAGCCGGGCGAGCTCCTGCTACAGATCTTCAGCGAGAACCAGCTCGGCCCGATCTTCTTCGAGTTCATCCAGCGCAAGGGCAATGAAGGTTTTGGCGAAGGCAACTTCAAGGCGCTTTTCGAGACGATGGAACTGGACCAGATGCGCCGCGGCGTGCTGGAGAAGAAATGACAGGCGCTGTTCAAGACAAGGCGACAGGCGCCACCCCTGTCGTTTACGGGGCAAGCGACCGCCCGCCGCGCGGCGACTACTCGCGTGCAGCGCTCGACTACACCTGCCCGCAAAACTACGCGGCCTACACATCCGCCGATCACGAGACTTACCGGCGCCTGTATGAGCGCCAGGAGACGCTGGTTCCGGGCCACGCGTGCGATGAGTTCATCGCCGCGCTACCGCTGCTGGGCGCGAAGGACCGCATTCCGCACTTCGACGAAATCAACGAGCGGCTTCACAAGGCAACCGGCTGGGAGATCGTTGCCGTTCCCGGCCTGATTCCGGAGGTTCCGTTCTTCACGCTGCTGGCCAACCGCAAGTTCCCGTGCACCGACTGGATCAGGAAACCCGAGGAGTTCGACTACATCGTCGAGCCCGACGTGTTCCACGACCTTTTCGGTCATGTCCCCTTGCTGTTCAACCCGGTTTTCGCAGACCACATGCAGGAATATGGCAAAGGCGGCTTGAAGGCGCACGGCCTGGATTCATGCGAACTCCTGAGCCGCCTCTACTGGTACACGATTGAGTTCGGGCTCATTCGCCAGGCCGACGGGTTGCGTGCGTACGGCGCCGGCATCCTGAGTTCGCCGGGTGAACTGCGGCACGCCACCGAAAGCGCCGAGCCAAACCGGCTTCCACTGGACGTCGAGCGTGTCATGCGCACGCGCTACAAAATCGATAGCTACCAGCAGACCTACTTTGTCATCGACAGCTTCCAGGAATTGTTCGACAAGACGGCGCCAGACTTCACGCCGATCTACGAACGGGTGCGCCAGCTACCAGAGCTTGCCGCCGACGCTGCTGACTGAAAAATCCCCCGCGCGCCTCCTCCATGTGGAGGAGAACGCGATGTCAGGGTTGCGCTTGTTGTGTTTAAACTGAGACTTGGTTGCAAACAGTTGCGTTTGAAACCTAAAAGAAGTTCAACAAGTTAGGAGAGCGCACCCATGGGATATTTCCTGCAAGAGCACGACATCTATGTCGGCAGCCTGTTCGATGAGCTGAATGTTCGATTCGCACCGTCGCAAGGCAAGGAATCGCACTACGGCGGCATTGAAGAAATGGTTGCCTTGCAAAAGGAATTCAAGATCTTCAAGCGCGGACGCTCGTTCAAGACCAGCGTCTCCGTACTGAACGTGGGCGCGTTCAACAACGACGTGAAGAACCGCTGGCACCGCTATCTGGAAAAGCTGGACACCTACGAGTCGAACAAGAAGGGCCAGAACGGCGACGTCGCTATCGTGGCCGCCCTCATCAAGAACCTGGCCGCAAAGAATCCCCTTCCGGTGTACTTCACCTCGCATGACATGCGAGGTGCACCTGAAAACCGCCAGGTTCGGGTGTTGGAGAACAGCCGCCCGGTTTTCTATCTTGAAGTCGACTACCTCACGATCTCGGTGCCGATGCAGCCCGAGCGCGTAGGCGCCGCTGAAGCGGCCAAGGCAGCCAAGTCCAGGTCCGGCAAGGCAGGCAAGACGGCCAAATCAGCGAAACCCGCGAAATCGGCCAAGCCAACCAAGGGCAGCAAGAAGTAGTTCGGGGACCACGTGATGGCTGCGCCCGGTCGCAAGGCGACTTCCGCCCAGGAAGCGACCAGCGCAGTCCATTCGAGCATTCGCGACTATTACTCGGCCCGGGCGCTGCGCCACGGCGCGACGCCGCTGGGCGTCGACTGGACGTGCGTGCCCACCCAGGAGTTGCGCTTCGTCCAGCTCCTGAAGGTCATCACCCCTGCCGCGTCCGTGTCGGTCAACGACATCGGATGCGGGTACGGAGCAATGGCTGGATTCATTCACCGGCGCTTGCGCGCCACGGCCATCGACTATCTGGGGATCGACCTGGCACCGGAGATGATTGCGCTGGCACGCAAGAAAAACCGGCGGCCTTCGGTCTGCTTTGAGTTGGGCACTGCCGCACCACGGCAGGCCGACTACTCGGTAGCCAGCGGCATTTTCAACGTACGGCTGTACCACTCGCAGGAGGTCTGGGAAGCTGCTGTGGCGCACTCCCTGGCTGATATGGCGCGTACGAGCCGCCTGGGTTTCGCGGTGAATTTCCTGGCGCCCTGCCCGGACGGGCCCCTGGAGTTGTACCGGCCTTCACCAGCGTTCTGGATCAACTACTGCCGCAACGAGCTGGGCCTGCAGGCGCAATTGCTCGATAACTACGGGATGCGGGAGTTCACGCTGCTGGTGCGAACGAGCCTGCGTTGACGCGGCCGCCCGCAGAAACGCCCAGAAAACCGTGCTCATGACCGCGAGATCCGGTGGCGCGCAATAACGCCTGCGCCTTCAGGCGCAACGTATCTGCCTCACCTGCGGCGCCCAGGCGCGGTTCGTCGGCCACGATTGCGGCCCACGTCATGAGCGCGCGGCATTCGGGCAGCCGGTTGCCTCGCTCTGATGACAGGCGCGCCGCTTCCTTGCTCAGGGCCAGCGCGAGCTCGGTGCTCTGAGCCCGCCGGTGGCTCTCGGCAAGGCTTGCCAGGATTTCTGTCTCGAACTCCATCGCGACTTTCAAGTTGCGCACGAGCACCAGCGTCTCTCCAAGAACCCGGGCCGCTTCGTCGAACTGCATCCGCATCGTGTGAACCAGTGCCTGCCCGTAAAGCGAGAACACGCGCAGATAGGGCGTCTGGTTCCGCTCGGCAATCTCGGTGGCAAGGGCGAGATGGTCCTGGGCCAGCTGGACATTGCCGGTGTGCGCGGCCAGTTCCACATAGCCAAAGTGCGGCATCTGCACGATCACCGGATCTATGGACGCGCCGGTCATTTTCAGCAGCTGGTCAAGGCATGCGCCTGCATCGTCGAACCGGCCCAGACGGGTGAGCAATCGCCCGCGAAGTGCGAGCACCCACTGCTCCAGGCTGAACCCCAGGAAATCGAGGTCGAACTTGTCGATGTGGGCAATCTGCTCCAGCGCCGCATCGTTGGCCGCCAGTGCTTCCTGCAGCATGCCCGCCCAGCCGTACGCCTGGCTGAGCGCTGCATGCAGGGTGACGGCGCGCCCCGGGCTCTTGTCCCGGTCCAGCAGGGCGATGGCCCTTTCCATCCGATCAACATAAAGATCGGCAGAGGCACCACCGGCCTGCAGGATGCGCCCCTCCACCATGAGCAGTAGCTGGGTCCAGGCGGGATCGAACCGGTTGGCCAGCATCACGGCTTCGTCGATGAATGGCTTGACCTCGGTGAATGTCAGGCCCTCGCGCCATCCGAGCCAGCAGATCTTGCTGTTGGCCATGACTTTGAGCCGGTCGGCTTCGTCGCTGGAGCTGGCACCCTCCAGCAGCGAGCGGACGCGATGCCAGTGCTTGATGGCCTGGGCAGGATCCACGCCTCCCAGCCACTGGGCCGCCCTGCTTTCGTAGCCTGCCGCACGTGTGCTGTTGCCGGCCGCAGCAAAGTGATACGCAATGAGCGCAGCGAACTCCTCGATCCGCTCCGCGTAGTGGCCCACCATTGCGCCGGCCACCGCCGCATGGATTGCGCTGCGCCGCGTTTTCAACTGGGTCGTGTAGGCAACCTCCTGGATGAGAGGATGACGGAAAGAAAAGTGCCGCGCCCCGTCCGCAGGCTGGATGAGATGCGCGTGATGCAGCCGGTCAAGCACGCCGCGCAGGACTTCCAGCGGCATGGACGTGACCTGTTCCAGCACGCCCAGGGGAATCTCCTTGCCGACAATTGCGCAGGTCTGGAGGACTGACTTTTCGGCTTCTGCCAAACGATCGATACGGGCGCCGATGACAGCCTGCACCGTCGATGGCAATGCCGCGTCGATGGACGCCGCATTGCCAGATGCGCCCGCCTGGGCAAGCACGCCGCTCTCGGCCAGCGACTGCACCAGCTCTTCCGCGAAAAATGGATTGCCGCCGCTGCGCCTGGCGATGAGTTCATAGAGATCGGTGAACCCGCTGCTGCCGCTCACGAGCTCGCTGACAAGTGCGGCGGTGTCGCTGGCGCTCAACTCGCCCAGCGCCAACTGCTGGTAATGCGTCAGGTCAAGCCAGGGGGATGCGTACGAGTCGCGGTAGTTCAACACGAGCAGCAGGTGGGTGCCGGCTACAGCATGGATCAGGACCGACACGAATTCTTCGCTGGCCTCGTCGAGCCAGTGCAAGTCTTCGATCACCAGGATGGCATGCGATCCGGAAATCTCGGCAAACAGCTTGCGCACGATCGCAAGCAGTCTGGCCCGACGGGCGCGAGGATTGAGCTGGGCGGCGTCCGGTGCGTGGCTTACACCGAGAAATTCATGCACGAGCGCGGCGTCGGCTTCGTCATTGAGCCCTGCCGAGACCAGCCGGTGCGTGACGATCTGGCGGGCAGCGGATGCATCGGCGTCGGCCGGAATACGGAACAGGAAAACACGCAGCAGCTCGAGCGCGGGTTGCAAGGGAGTCGCGTGGCCGTAGAGCTGGGCCTGGATCTCGAACACGGGAATCTCCCGCTCGCGGCAACGGCGGGCAAATTCGAAACAGACCCGGCTCTTGCCTGAACCCGGCGCGCCCGTGACACCGATCACATTGCCCTGCCCCTGCTCGGCCCGGCCCTGCGCTTGCTCAAGCGCGGCCATCTCGCGGTCCCGCCCGCGCAGCGCACTGAGCTTGCCTTCGTCGAACTGGCGATGACGCGATTGCGGGCTGAGGCTGTCCAGCACAAAGAGTTCGATGGGTTGGGGGATGCCTTTGAGGACCGGAAAGCCGAGCGACCGCAGCCGCGCACCCGGGCGAAGGAGCGCGTGGCAATCGAACGTCAGCGCGATCTCACCGGGAGGTGCTTCGGCAACGACGCGGCTGCCCAGATGGATCGTGAGGCCATGTGCACCGCCGCCCCTGGAGCTGTCGGCCGCATGCGGATCAGACGCGACGCGCCCCGAATGCAGCCCGATGCGGATGTTGAAACCGTCTTTTGCACCGAATGCAACCTGCATCTGCAGCGCCGCTTCGCAGGCCAGTGTTGCGTGACCTTCAAGGGCCTTGGGCACGCCAAACAGGGCCATCACGCCATCACCTGTCGTGCGAATGACCGTTCCACCAAAGCGCTCCACCGCCTCACACATGGTGAGGATCGCGGGCTGGATGCGCTCCATTGCGGCTTCGGGATCCAGCTGGGCGATGTGCTCGGTCGAGCTCACGATGTCCGCAAAAAGTACCGTCGCCTGTTTGAGCTCTGCACGTCCCGTTGTCATGGCAGGCTCGTCTGCACGCACATGCCTGGGCAGAGATGTGGGGACCGCAATTGCCGGCGCGGAGAACGGCTTGAGTGCGATCCCGCAGCCACCGCAAAACCTGCTGGTCACGCTGCAATCGAATCCGCAGTCGGCGCACTTGTACGTGAGCGGCACACCGCAGCTCTCACAGTAGCGGTTCGCATCGGGATTGGCAGTGTGACAGGCCTGGCATTCCATCCGCCGATGGTACGCGCGCCGCGCTTCAGGCCAGCACGTTGACCCGCTTCCAGCCATCCTTGACTGCCCGATGTGCGTCGGATTGCTTGCCATGTAGTGTGGCGGCAACGTCTATCGTGGCATGTGCGGCGTCCAGGAATGTTGCGCGTGGGCGCAGCCGGTCGAATCCCTTGAACCACACACTCGCGAGTTTCTCCCACGAGTTACCGCCGAGCGTGCTCGCTGCAATATAGAAGGCGTGATTGGCGATGCCCGATCCCGTGTGCGCATCGGACGTTGCCTTGTAGTGCCGATAGTCGCTCACCTGGTCGTCGCCCTTGCAGGTGAGTTTGTCGTTGCCCGGCTCCTTGAGCGAGCGGATGGCGTTGCCGTTGCCTGGTGTGAGGATATCTTCGCCGACCAGCCAATCGGCGGCCGCCACATCCTGACCGGCATGCCACTGTTTGATCATGCTTGCGAAGACATCGCAGAACGACTCGTTGAGCGCGCCTGCCTCACCCTTGAGTGCAGGCGGCTTTCCCGTGACCTGCACAACACCCAGTCCGCCAGGCACCATGTGCTGCATGACGCCGTGCGAAAACTCGTGCGCAATGATTCCGAGCGATTGGGCGAACCCCTTGAAGTGCCGGCCGTCTCCATCTCCGACGATGACCTGGCGCCCGGTCCACATGGCATTGGGAAACCGGTCGTCGTAGTGCACCGATACCTGGATCCGCTCGCCTTTGCCATCGACCGAAGCCCGCGCGAGCACGGTCTTGTAAAACTGCAAGGCGATGCCCACGTTGTCATAGGCCTGGTTGGCGACCTTGTCGCGCGCGGGCGGGCCGCCCTCATCGCGCAGCAGGTTTCCCGGCAACAAGGTACTGCGATTCGCATCGAACACCTGCCTGTGCAACGCTTGCCGGCCCGGATGCGCTTCGGGCTTGTGCTGATGCAGCACGGCCCGATGACCGCGAAGCATCGACGACTGCGCGGCGTGTTTGCCCAGGTGCCGGCGATCCTCGTCGTCGTCGGTGTCGTTGGCCATCTGCGCCAGGATCTTGCGCGGCACTGCGAAGCAGACGCATCCGTACCTGGCGGGGCTGATGTTCATCGCACTACCAGCGGGCAGGCAGTTTCTTGAGCAGCGTGATGCGCTTGACGCCCAGTTCGATGTAGCCGCCTTTTTCGAGGTCTTTCAAGAGGCGACTGACCATCTCGCGCGAAGCGCCCACACGGCTGGCGATGTTCTGGTGAGTGATCTGGGTCAGTGTGATGGGCGCGTCGGCCCTGGCCGGACCCTGATGGCTTTCGAGCGCAACGACAACCCGGCCGTAAACGTCCAGCAGGGCCATGTTGCGAGCCGTCTCCGTTGCCGCGCGAGCACGGCGGATGACCTGGGCCACCAGGTCAAGCGCGAATTCAGGCTCGTCCGCGAGATGTTCACGCAAGGCTGCGCGCCCGACCACGGAACAGATGCACGGCTCGATCGTCATGACCGAAGCAGATCGCGGCCCACCATCGAGCCACATTTCGCCAAAGTAATCGCCCGCTTCGACCACGTTGTAAGTGATCTCGCGGCCGTCCTGGTCGTTCGAGAAGACCTTGACGCGCCCCTCCAGAAGGATGAAGAGCGACTCTCCGACTTCGCCCTCGTTGACGATGACTGTATTTTTTCTGTAGCTGCGGCTGGTTCCGCGCAACGCGAGTGCTCTCAGGCTTGGATTCAAACCAGTCAGCAGTTTCTCGTTCGCCGCCAGCGGGCTAGGCATGTTCATTCACGGCTCCCCCAAAAAGCTCGCGAACTCTAGCATGAGCTTCGCGCGCAGAGGCCGCGACTTTCAGTGCAGGGGCTCGTGCCAGAAAGGCGGCGCAACCGGCGGCAAGACAGCGACACGGCTCACCAGCTCACGAACGCCGCCCGACCGGGTCTTTGCGCAAAGGCTGCGGATGTGGGTGCGTACGGTGGAGACGGCAATCTTCATCTGGAGCGCAACCTGTGGTGCGGAATAGCCCTGGCAAAGGACGCCGAGAACCTGCTCCTCGGTCGCGGTGAGGCCGTGCGTGCGCGAGTAGAAAGTCAGCATGAGTGAGTCGCAAACCATGGAGCGGGCGAAGAACAGCGCAGCGACGGCTGGTTTGCCGGCGCCGCCGCGCAGGGGAACGGCAGCGACAGAAAGACCGGGGCCTTCTGTCGCAGCAAGCTCTATCAGGCTGCGCTTGCCCTCGGCAGCCCGTGAGAGGGCATCCTGGAGCACGCGCATATTTTCTGCGGATGTGGTTTGCAGTTTGTCCTGCACCCCGACTATCACCCGCTGCCGCGCGAGCTCATGACGCGCCGCCTGGTTGGCATGCAGGATGCGGCCATCAATGGTCGTGACCATCACGCCGTGCGCCAGTTCGTCCATCAGCAGGGCAAGGCCGTAGGCAGCCGATCCTTCATCCTCCCCCCGGAGACTGCCACCCTGGACCCAGGCATTTGCGACCACATCCATTTGATTCCCCCACCACTTGTCTTATTGAATAAGCCAAAGGATAGGCAGGATCACTTCCGGGAACTGAGAACTATGGACGCCGATGCTGTGAGAAATTAACCTCGGGGCTCGGCTATCAGTGCAAGCGTGGCATCAACAACTTCCGGGCGAAATGCCAGCTGCACATGCGCCACACCTGGCACAAGGCGGTTATCGGCGCCAGCAAGCGTGGCCGTTTCCACGGGGAACACGATGTTGTCGCAATTCGAATACCAGCAGACAAACCGCGAGTTGACGGACGATTCCAGTCGCGGCTCCAACGCCCGTATCCACTCTCCATCCAGCCGCATCTCACGGCCGTTCGCGGTGCGGCTGAACCGCCCCAACCACGTGCCCCGATGGGGCGTGCCGATCGTCACGATACGGTGTACCCGCTCTGATCCAGCCCTGGAAGCCAGCCATGCGCGCGCAGCCAAGCCCCCCATGCTGTGACAGACCAGAACGGGTGCCATTCCTGTCGCGCGGGTTATCCGATCGACGGCATCTTCGATGATCGGGGTGTAATCCTCGATCGAGCCAAAAACCGGTTCGAGATTGACCGCAATGAACGGATGGCCGGCTGCGCGAAGACGCTTCAGCCATGGCGTCCAGAAGCCTCGATTACAGACAAACCCATGGATCAGAACGACGCCTCGGGCAGACAAACCACCGGCGAACGGTTCTACGTGATCGGGCTCTGCGCGCCAGCCGAAAGGCTGGCGCCAGCAGAACACTTGCGGGGCGACAAGCGTCTCACCAAGCCATGCGCGCGCAAGCTGCGTGACCGTCGGCCGCAAGGAGCCGTGCGATCCGCCCAGCCATCGAAGCAGCGCAAACTCGACGGCAAGAACAATCGCATAGCCGAACGCGACAAGAAAAAATCCCGCCGTGGCCAGCATCGGCGAGCGATTCCAATGCCACGCCAGCCAGCCAAGACCCGCAGACAGCAGGCCGAGTGTGATGGCCTGCTGCAGCCGTGCAAGAGACGAGTACTGTGGCATCAGGCCAGTATCACATCCTTGCCGCCCAGCCTTCGCGCAAGGCCTTGGGCGAGGCGGTTGGTAATGCCATAGATCGACAATTGCGGATTGGCACCGATGCTGGTGGGAAAGATCGACCCGTCGTGCACCGACAAATTGCCGAGCTGCCAGTGTGTTCCATCGGGTTTCGTGACGCCGCGCCGTTCATCACCCGCAGCAGCGCAGCCCCCCATGACATGCGCGCTCACGATTTTCGTCAGTAGCGGCTTCATTGGCAGCGCTTCGATAGCTTGCCGGGCTTGAGTCCAGGTCGAATAGAGCTGCGAAAGTTCGTGCACGGGCAACACCTGCGTTGCGCCGGCAGCAAACTGGATTTCGGCCATCGCCAGAAGCGCGCGGCGCGCACCCTCCATGACGAAGTCGTTGAGCGGGTAGTCCAGCACCGGCGAGCCATCGCTGCGCAAGCTGACCTTTCCCCCTCGCGACTGCGGATGGAACCCGTCACGCAACAGCGCGAGCAGCACGTGGGTCTGCGGAAACTGCTCGAGCAATTGCGCGTGGCTGCGGCCAAAGCCCGAGACGCTCGAAGCGAAGATCACCGGGTGCAGCGGGGGCGCCTCGAGCTTGAAGCCGATAGGGCCGTCAATAGCTTGCGTCTCCAGGAAATGATCGGTGTAGATGGTCTGCGGCGCGCCCTGCCAGCCTTCCACCTTCTGCGGCATGACACCGGCGGACATCACAACCGGGTGCAGAAATGTTCGCGCTCCAAGATGCCCATGCGGATCGGGCGCCTCTGACCGGAGCATCAGCGCGGGCGAGTTGATCGCGCCTGCGGCGAGCACGAAGTGCCGCGCGACGATGACTGTCGAAGCAGAGCCGGACGACGCAGATGCTCCATTGGCGCGGACCGGTCCGCAGTGCAGCGCTTGCACCTTGCCGTTGGCAATGACGAATCGCTCGGCACGCGTCTCGACAAGCAGCGTTGCGCCAAGATCGAGCGCCGCAGGAATCGTCGTGACCAGCATCGACTGCTTCGCGTTTGTCGGGCAACCCATGCCGCAAGAGCCGAGGTTCCAGCAACCCTTGACATTGCGCGATATCGAAGCGGCGGCGATACCGATTCGTGCGGCGCCGCGCCTGAGGAGATCATTGTTCTCGTTGGGAGGCGTGAGCCATGGGCCGATCGACAGGCGTCGCTCGGCCTGCGAGAAGTAGGGGGCCAACGCGTCGTTGGTGAAATCGGCAAGGCCGAAATGTTCTCGCCAATAATCCAGTGTGGGGACGGGGGTGCGAAATGAGCTTGTCCAGTTGACGGTCGTCGAGCCCCCCACGCAACGCCCCTGCAGGATGTTGATGGCCTTGTCCGCAGTTTTGCGGGCGGCGCTCTCCTGGTAAAGCGATGGGTACGCCACCGCCTCTTGCTGCGTGAAGTCGGAACTGCTGCGCAGTGGGCCTTCTTCCACCACGACGACGCTCAACCCTGCCCTGGTGAGCAGTTCGGCGGTGATTCCTCCCCCCGCACCAGAGCCGACGATGGCCACGTCGCAAGTGATGCGCGCAGGTACCTCGCCGAGCTGTGCGCCCAGCACTTTCCAGCCCCGCCTCAAGCCTTCCCGGATGGGATCCGGCACTGTACTCATGGAAATGCTTTCAGATTTTTACGGGGCCCGGGTAGCCGATGCGGCCCCAGGTCTGCGCGTCGGAGAAATAGGCACCGCCGACGATGTCATGCAGGGCGTGATATGCCTGCTGCCGCAGGCTGATGCCTGACGTGCGCATCGACTGCAACGCGTCCTGGATTTCAGCCACCGTGGCCTGAGGCCATGGCGTGGAAAGACCGGCAAGCGCGTGTCGTCCTGGTGAGCTTGCGAGTAATGAGAGCAGCTGGGAGAGTTCCGCCTGGGCATGCGGAGGCAGAGCCGCCTGAAGCGCGTCGATTCGCTCGATCAAGCCTGCGAGTGCAGCGGTGCTGCCGCGCACATCCGAAGGCAGGCTGCCCTCCAGCATGGCCCGGCCAATCGCCACAAACAGCTCGCGCGCACCCGCAGAAAGCCGGCCGCCGTCCAGCCCGGGACTAAGCAGGGACAGTGTCCCACCGCCAATCGCGAGGACCGCAGCAGAGACCGCGCCCAGTGCCAACAACCTTCTTCTTTGCATCGAACGACTATGTCACGCGAGGCTCCCCGCGACCTAGAGCACCGCGCCTAGATAGACTCGGGGTTTGCATGGAAGCCGCTCGATCCATTCGTGAAGCCGTCAGCCGCGTTTCGCTGCTGCGCCAGGCTGCGCATGCGCGGCCGGAAGTTCTGCACGCGCTTGCAGAAGTCAAACGTGTGCAAGCTCGGCGATTTTCTGGAACCTATGCGGATCTTCTATCGCAAGGCCCTTACGTCGCTGCTTCAAGTTTTTTTCTGCAGGAGCTCTACAGCGACAAGGACTATGCCGAACGCGATGAGCAATTCGCCCGGATTGCAGGAGCGATTGAACGCTTCTTCCCTTCTGCCGTCGTCGAGACAGCTGTTGCCCTGGCCAATCTGCATGCGCTAACCGAGGATCTCGATCAGGCGATGGGTGAAGCGTGGACTCGGCGCGGACCGGAGTTGCCGATAGGAGATGCATCGCGCTATGTGGATGCATGGCGCGACGTCGGGCGCCGGACTGACCGGGAGAGCCAACTCTCGGTGGTGTTGGACATCGGTGCTCGAATGGCGCGACTGACGAGAACCCCGGGTTTGCGGACACTGCTCAGGATGATGCGCGGCCCGGCGACTGCCGCCGGGCTGTCGTCGCTCCAGCGATTCCTGGAAACCGGGTTCGACACGTTTGCTGCGATGGCCAAACAGCCAGGCGGGGCCGAGGAATTTCTGCAGACCATCCATCGCCGTGAAGCAGCGTTGATTCAGATGCTGTTTGACGGGCCGGTTGTCGCCTGCGAGACGGAGCTTGGCGCCACCCTAGGACAAGCCCGCTAGCCGGCCAATCCGACAGCTTCGACAATTCTGTCTCCAAGGAGATCGAACGGAATGGACAAGCATTGGCTCAAAAGCTACCCCGAGGGCGTGCCTCACGACGTCAGGCCTGAACAGTACAGTTCGCTCACGCAACTGCTGGAGGAGTCTTTCAGGAAGAACGCATCGCGACCGTTCTCGGTGTGCATGGAACGCTGGATGTCGTACGGGCAGCTCGACAACTTGTCCGCGGCTCTAGGCGCATGGCTTCAGTCGCAGGGACTGGAGCCGGGCGCACGCGTTGCAATCATGTTGCCCAACATTCCGCAGTTTGCCGTCACGATGTCCGCAGTTCTTCGCGCGGGCTACACATGCGTCAACGTCAATCCGCTCTACACGGCGCGTGAGCTTGAACATCAGCTAAAGGATTCCGGCGCGACCACGATCGTTATCCTTGAGAACTTCGCAAAGACGCTAGAGGAGGTAATAGACAGGACGGCAGTCAAGAATGTTGTCATGGCTTCGATGGGAGACCTGCTCGGGTTCATGTACGGGACCTGGATTACGTTTGCCGTTCGGCATCTGGCAAAGATGGTGCCGGCATTCAAGATTCCCCTGACAAACGGCAGGAAAGTGACGCCCTTCAACCGGGCTGTGGCTGAGGGAACAGCGATGCAATTGCGCCCGTCCCCGCAGACTCTGGACTCCATTGCGTTCCTGCAATACACAGGTGGCACAACCGGTTTGTCCAAGGGCGCCGTACTGACTCATCGCAACATCGTCTCGGCGATTTTGCAGGCGGAAGCGTGGTTCTCACCGGCGCTCAAACGCTTGGGCGACGTGAGTAAGACCAACAGCATTGCCGCACTTCCGCTGTATCACATCTTCGCACTGACGCTCTGCCTTCTTGCCATTCGGTGGGGATCGCATCTGACGCTCATTCCCAATCCACGTGACTTCGGAAAATTCATTGAAGTGCTTAAGAAGCGCCCGTTTCATCTGCTACCTGCGGTGAATACGTTGTTCAATGCGCTCATGCAGCACCCACAATTCAAGTCGATAGACTTCTCTCAGCTGTGCCTTTCGCAGGCTGGCGGGATGGCTGCTTCAGAAGGTACCGCCAGACAGTGGCAACACTTGACCGGCTGTCCGATGGTGGAAGGCTGGGGCATGAGCGAAACGTGCGCCATTGGAACGAACAACATCGTGACAAGCAAGGATTTCACCGGGACCATCGGGTTGCCATTGCCTGGGATCGAAATTGCCATCAAGGACGATGAAGGCCTCGACGTGGCGATAGGGCAGCCGGGTGAAATTTGTATCAAAGGGCCGAACGTGATGCTCGGCTATTACAACCAGCCTGCCGAGAATGAGAGCGCGTTCACCCCGGATCGCTTCATGCGTACGGGCGACATCGGCATCATGGACTTTCAAGGCTACACAAAGATCGTGGATCGCAAAAAGGACATGATTTTGGTGAGCGGATTCAATGTGTTCCCGAATGAACTCGAGAATGTGATCTCGTTGTGTCCTGGCGTTGTCGAGTGTGCCGCCATTGGTATTCCAGATGAAAAACAGGGCGAAGCGATCAAGGTTTTTGTTGTCAAGAATGATCCGACATTGTCCGAAGACGACGTTGCAAAGTACTGTCGCCAGAACCTTACTGGATACAAGGTTCCGAAATACATCGAATTTAGGGATGATTTGCCCAAGACAAATGTCGGCAAGATACTCAGGCGCGAGTTGCGCTCTGGAAAGTGAATGAAGTCAGGCAAGTTGGCGGTGCCGTCCTGACATGAATGAAATCGCCAGGCTGCCTGCGGGTGTGCGAGTTTTTGAGCGGGGCTGGCTTTCGGCGAACAATATTCTGCTGACGGGCCTTCATGGCACAGCATTGGTGGACAGCGGTTATTGCACGCATGCGGCACAGACTGTTGGGTTGGTTGAGAAGGCGTTGGGAGGCCGTCCACTGGATGTGCTGATCAACACCCATTTGCACAGCGATCATTGCGGCGGGAATTCGGGCCTCCAAGCCAGTTATCCAGAGCTCAAAACTTTCATCCCGCCGGGGCAGGCCTCTTTGGTCGCCGACTGGAATCCGATGGCGTTGACATACGAGCCTACCGGGCAAAGTTGTCCTCAGTTTCGTTTCGACGGCACTTTGATCCCGGGCTCCACGATTTGTCTAGGTGATCAGGGTTGGCAAGTTCTTGCGGCGCCTGGGCACGATGCCCACTCTGTCATACTTTTTGAAGAGGGGAGCCGAACGCTCATTTCCGCCGACGCGCTTTGGGAAGTGGGATTCGGCGTGGTTTTTCAGGAACTTGAGGGCATTGATGCATTCCATGAGGTGGCTGCCACACTTGATTTGATCGAGTCTCTCCGTCCAAACCTGGTCATTCCGGGTCATGGCAGAGTCTTCTCTGGCACGCATGAGGCGCTCGCGCACGCCCGGCGTCGACTCGTCGCGTACAGAAACGATCCGGCGCGGCACGCCACCCATGCCGCTAAAGTTCTTCTGAAGTTCAGACTGCTTGAAGTTCAGCGTATCCCTCTCCCGGATTTGATCGGCTGGGCGCAGGACACCATCTACCTTCAGATTGTGTTTACGCGATACTTCGGAAACCTGCGATTCGAGTCTTGGATTGAGTCGTTGGTTGCAGACTTGCAACGTTCCGGCGCTGCACGGGTGGCGAATGGCGTCGCTGAAAATACCTAGAATTCTTGTGGAGCAGCTCAATGAGCAGTCGTACTCAATTTTCTTTGTCTAGAGTTGCGCTGGCCGCAGTCCTCACGTGCTTCGCGGCTCCTACTTTTGCCGCGGGATTCGCGAGCTCAAAAATCGCATGGCAGCAAGCTTCCTCTGATGTTGAGGTGGACAGAGCGTTCGCGCTCGGCAAAAAAACTGGCAAGCCAGTCTTCCTTTACTGGGGTGCAGTGTGGTGCCCGCCCTGCAATCAAGTGAAGGCTACTCTTTTTTCGCGCGCCGATTTTGTGGAACGTTCCCGCGCTTTCATTCCAGTGTACGTGGACGGCGACAAGCCTGGTGCACAGAAGGTAGCAGCCAGATTTAAAGTCACCGGCTATCCGACCATGGTTCTTTTTAAGCCGGACGGGACCGAGATCACGCGTCTTCCGGGTGAAGTTGATCCTCAGCGCTATCTTCTAACCCTCACTGCGGGACTCGAGGCCGAGCTACCCGTCAAGGACCTGTTAAAGAAGGCATTTCTCAATGAGCCACTCACCCCCGAACAGTGGCGCTTACTTGCTTTTTATTCTTGGGATACGGATGAGCAACAAGTCGTATCGACTAAAGACTTGCCGCAAAAGCTGCTCAAATTGTCCGCAGGCGTCCCAAAAGAACTAAGAGAAGTCAGTGAGCGACTGGGATTGAAGGCGCTAGTTGCTCTTGCACGGAGCAAAACCGAATCGCCAACTGGGGGCACCGCTAGGGAATCGGGGGTTGCTATGGTGCACACCATTCTTTCGGATCCCATTAGCTCCAGACGCAATTCGGACATCCTTGTGTCCTACGCCGATGAGCTTGTTCAATTTTTGGAGCCAGCTGGCGATAGCAGGAAATTATTGGCAAGACGGATTGACTCGGCTCTGGCGCGAATTTATCAGGATCCAATGCTTTCCCGTTCAGATCAGGTGGATCTTCTTCATGCCAGAGTGGGATTGTGGAAGATAACCGATGGTTCTGACAGGCTGTCAGAGGCGCATCAACATGATGTGTTGCGTGAGACTGCAAAAATTGTCTTGGCCACGACCGACCGGTATGAGCGACAGGCTGTGATTCCAGGCGCAGCTCACACTTTGGGCTCTGCAGGCCTCTCTCGCGAATCGGATGAGCTTCTCAAGCAGGAACTCGGGAGAGCGATCGCCCCGTATTACCACATGCTTGGGCTAGCTGGGAATGCGAAGAAGCGGGATGACCACAAAGATGCACTTTACTGGTACGAGCGGGCTTGGAAGAAATCGGAGGGGTCGGCGACGCGGATTCAATGGGGTGCCGGATTTGTTGGCCATGTTGTCGAGCTCGCCCCGACCGAGTTGGGACGGATTGAAGCGGCTGCGTCAGCTGTGATTTCAGAGCTGCAGCCATTGAGTGAAACCTTTTATGAGCGCAATCAACGGTCTCTGATTCGAATGGCGAGTCGCCTTGTCAAGTGGCAAGGAACTGATCCAGCGCGCGTTCGTGTGGTGGAGAAGATTAAGGTGCAACTGTCAAAGACATGTCTCAAGCTCAAGGCAGGAGACATTGGGGGCAGTAATTGCAGAGCGGTGTTTACTCCCCCATCTCCTAACGCTTAAGATCCAGAAATAGAAAAGCCCCGTGAGTGATCACGGGGCTTTTTTAATTGTTTCGCGTACAAAGCAAAACGCCCAGCATTTCTGCTGGGCGTTTTCCACGGTAAGAGCCTGACGATGTCCTACTTTCACACGGGAACCCGCACTATCATCGGCGCAGAGGCGTTTCACTGTCCTGTTCGGGATGGGAAGGAGTGGGACCACCTCGCTATGGTCATCAGGCATAACTTTTTGCCACCCAAGCTTCGCTTGGACGACCAATTCATAGAGCAAATCAGCTTTTCATTTTTTGAATGCGTCAACTTGGCATAACAACCCTGATCTGAAGATCAAAGTTATAGGGTCAAGCCGCACGAGCAATTAGTATCAGTTAGCTTAACGCATTACTGCGCTTCCACACCTGACCTATCAACGTCCTGGTCTTGAACGACTCTTCAGGGGGCTCAAGGCCCCGGCAGATCTCATCTTGAAACGAGTTTCCCGCTTAGATGCTTTCAGCGGTTATCTCTTCCGCACTTAGCTACTCGGCAATGCCACTGGCGTGACAACCGATACACCAGAGGTGCGTCCACTCCGGTCCTCTCGTACTAGGAGCAGGCTTTCTCAAATCTGCAGCGCCCACGGAAGATAGGGACCAAACTGTCTCACGACGTTTTAAACCCAGCTCACGTACCTCTTTAAATGGCGAACAGCCATACCCTTGGGACCGGCTACAGCCCCAGGATGAGATGAGCCGACATCGAGGTGCCAAACACCGCCGTCGATATGAACTCTTGGGCGGTATCAGCCTGTTATCCCCAGAGTACCTTTTATCCGTTGAGCGATGGCCCTTCCATACAGAACCACCGGATCACTATGTCCTGCTTTCGCATCTGCTCGACTTGTCAGTCTCGCAGTTAAGCACGCTTATGCCATTGCACTATCGTCACGATGTCCGACCGTAACTAGCGTACCTTCGAACTCCTCCGTTACGCTTTGGGAGGAGACCGCCCCAGTCAAACTGCCTACCATGCACTGTCCCCGATCCAGATAATGGACCTAGGTTAGAACCTCAAACGCACCAGGGTGGTATTTCAACGTTGGCTCCACAAGATCTAGCGACCCTGCTTCAAAGCCTCCCACCTATCCTACACAGATCCGTTCAAAGTCCAATACAAAGCTACAGTAAAGGTTCATGGGGTCTTTCCGTCTTTCCGCGGGGAGATTGCATCATCACAAACATTTCAACTTCGCTGAGTCTCAGGAGGAGACAGTGTGGCCATCGTTACGCCATTCGTGCAGGTCGGAACTTACCCGACAAGGAATTTCGCTACCTTAGGACCGTTATAGTTACGGCCGCCGTTTACTGGGACTTCAATCAAGAGCTTGCACCCCATCATTTAATCTTCCAGCACCGGGCAGGCGTCACACCCTATACGTCCACTTTCGTGTTTGCAGAGTGCTGTGTTTTTATTAAACAGTCGCAGCCACCGATTTTTTGCAACCTCATTCGGCTCCGAGAGTAAATCTCATCACCTACTAAAGGCACACCTTCTTCCGAAGTTACGGTGTCAATTTGCCGAGTTCCTTCTCCTGAGTTCTCTCAAGCGCCTTAGAATACTCATCTCGCGCACCAGTGTCGGTTTGCGGTACGGTCGTGTGTAGCTGAAGCTTAGTGGCTTTTCCTGGAAGCAGGGTATCACTCACTTCGGCGGCAAGCCGCCTCGTTATCACCCCTCATCTAAGCCCGGCGGATTTACCTACCAGGCACGACTACAGGCTTGAACCAACATATCCAACAGTTGGCTGAGCTAACCTTCTCCGTCCCCACATCGCACTACACATCGGTACAGGAATATTGACCTGTTTCCCATCAGCTACGCATCTCTGCCTCGCCTTAGGGGCCGACTCACTCTACGCCGATGAACGTTGCGTAGAAAACCTTGCGCTTACGGCGAGGGGGCTTTTCACCCCCTTTAACGCTACTCATGTCAGCATTCGCACTTCTGATACCTCCAGCACGCTTTACAACGCACCTTCACAGGCTTACAGAACGCTCTCCTACCACTTGCAATAAATTGCAAATCCGCAGCTTCGGTAACTGGCTTAGCCCCGTTACATCTTCCGCGCAGGACGACTCGATCAGTGAGCTATTACGCTTTCTTTAAATGATGGCTGCTTCTAAGCCAACATCCTGACTGTTTTAGCCTTCCCACTTCGTTTCCCACTTAGCCAATTTTAGGGACCTTAGCTGGCGGTCTGGGTTGTTTCCCTCTTGAGTCCGGACGTTAGCACCCGGTGCTCTGTCTCCCAAGCTGTACTCATCGGTATTCGGAGTTTGCATTGGTTTGGTAAGTCGCCATGACCCCCTAGCCAAAACAGTGCTCTACCCCCGATGGTAATACTTGAGGCACTACCTAAATAGTTTTCGGAGAGAACCAGCTATTTCCAAGTTTGTTTAGCCTTTCACCCCTATCCACAGCTCATCCGCTAGTTTTGCAACACTAGTCGGTTCGGACCTCCAGTACCTGTTACGGCACCTTCATCCTGGCCATGGATAGATCACTTGGTTTCGGGTCTACACCCAGCGACTAGACGCCCTATTCGGACTCGGTTTCCCTGCGGCTACCCTATTCGGTTAACCTTGCCACTGAATGTAAGTCGCTGACCCATTATACAAAAGGTACGCAGTCACCCTTGCGGGCTCCTACTTTTTGTAAGCATACGGTTTCAGGATCTATTTCACTCCCCTCCCGGGGTTCTTTTCGCCTTTCCCTCACGGTACTAGTTCACTATCGGTCGATTACGAGTATTTAGCCTTGGAGGATGGTCCCCCCATGTTCAGACAGGATTACACGTGTCCCGCCCTACTTGTCGCAAGCTTAGTATCACACAGGTCTTTTCACGTACGGGGCTATCACCCGCTATGGCCAGCCTTTCCAAGCTGTTCCGTTAAGTCTTGTGCTATCACTTGCAGGCTGTTCCGATTTCGCTCGCCACTACTTTCGGAATCTCGGTTGATGTCTTTTCCTCGAGCTACTGAGATGTTTCAGTTCACCCGGTTCGCCTCGCATGACTATGTATTCATCATGCGATACCTCTTGCGAGGTGGGTTTCCCCATTCGGAAATCTCCGGATCAAAGCTTATTTGCCAGCTCCCCGAAGCTTATCGCAGGCTATCACGTCCTTCGTCGCCTGTAATCGCCAAGGCATCCACCATATGCTCTTATTCACTTGACCCTATAACTTTGACTCCTCTTTCGAAGCGCCTCAGTCAATCAAGGAATTGCCAGGTCTTTCACCTGACGCGTTATGCCGTACTTCAAAAATCGAATTGACTCGAAATTGAAGTTCATTTTGACGCAATCAAAAATTCATGTTGCTCGCGGCACGGTCCGCCATGAAGCGGTTTCCGCGAGCAACGCTGATTTGACTCTATGAATTGTTAAAGAACAGCCGATTGATCCGGTAGTTACCGGATCAACAACAAAGAAGCCTCATAAACTCTTAACGAGCAAACGAAGCCGCTTTGGTGTTGATTAATTTGTTGTTGTTTGGTGGAGGATGACGGGATCGAACCGACGACCCCCTGCTTGCAAAGCAGGTGCTCTCCCAGCTGAGCTAATCCCCCAGGAATTATCAAATGAAGGAATGGTGGGTCTGGGTGGTCTCGAACCACCGACCCCCGCCTTATCAAGACGGTGCTCTAACCAACTGAGCTACAGACCCGAGCCGGTCGCTTATTAGACCAGGCGCGAGCCCAAGTCGTTGGCGACATCCTTCCAACAACCGATAAGTGTGAGCGTTTAAATTTGATTGCGGTTTCCAGAAAGGAGGTGATCCAGCCGCACCTTCCGATACGGCTACCTTGTTACGACTTCACCCCAGTCACGAACCCTGCCGTGGTAATCGCCCTCCTTGCGGTTAGGCTAACTACTTCTGGCAGAACCCGCTCCCATGGTGTGACGGGCGGTGTGTACAAGACCCGGGAACGTATTCACCGTGACATTCTGATCCACGATTACTAGCGATTCCGACTTCACGCAGTCGAGTTGCAGACTGCGATCCGGACTACGACCGGTTTTATGGGATTAGCTCCCCCTCGCGGGTTGGCAGCCCTTTGTACCGGCCATTGTATGACGTGTGTAGCCCCACCTATAAGGGCCATGAGGACTTGACGTCATCCCCACCTTCCTCCGGTTTGTCACCGGCAGTCTCATTAGAGTGCCCAACTAAATGTAGCAACTAATGACAAGGGTTGCGCTCGTTGCGGGACTTAACCCAACATCTCACGACACGAGCTGACGACAGCCATGCAGCACCTGTGTTACGGTTCTCTTTCGAGCACTAAGCCATCTCTGGCAAATTCCGTACATGTCAAAGGTGGGTAAGGTTTTTCGCGTTGCATCGAATTAAACCACATCATCCACCGCTTGTGCGGGTCCCCGTCAATTCCTTTGAGTTTCAACCTTGCGGCCGTACTCCCCAGGCGGTCAACTTCACGCGTTAGCTTCGTTACTGAGTCAGTGAAGACCCAACAACCAGTTGACATCGTTTAGGGCGTGGACTACCAGGGTATCTAATCCTGTTTGCTCCCCACGCTTTCGTGCATGAGCGTCAGTACAGGTCCAGGGGATTGCCTTCGCCATCGGTGTTCCTCCGCATATCTACGCATTTCACTGCTACACGCGGAATTCCATCCCCCTCTACCGTACTCTAGCTATGCAGTCACAAATGCAGTTCCAAGGTTGAGCCCTGGGATTTCACATCTGTCTTACATAACCGCCTGCGCACGCTTTACGCCCAGTAATTCCGATTAACGCTTGCACCCTACGTATTACCGCGGCTGCTGGCACGTAGTTAGCCGGTGCTTATTCTTACGGTACCGTCATTACGCCGAGGTATTAGCTCAGCGCGTTTCGTTCCGTACAAAAGCAGTTTACAACCCGAGGGCCTTCATCCTGCACGCGGAATGGCTGGATCAGGCTTTCGCCCATTGTCCAAAATTCCCCACTGCTGCCTCCCGTAGGAGTCTGGGCCGTGTCTCAGTCCCAGTGTGGCTGGTCGTCCTCTCAGACCAGCTACAGATCGTCGGCTTGGTGAGCCTTTACCCCACCAACTACCTAATCTGCCATCGGCCGCTCCAATCGCGCGAGGTCTTGCGATCCCCCGCTTTCATCCGTAGATCGTATGCGGTATTAGCGTAGCTTTCGCTACGTTATCCCCCACGACTGGGCACGTTCCGATGTATTACTCACCCGTTCGCCACTCGCCACCAGGGTTTCCCCCGTGCTGCCGTTCGACTTGCATGTGTAAAGCATTCCGCCAGCGTTCAATCTGAGCCAGGATCAAACTCTACAGTTCGATCTTGATTTTTTTGCCCCTTTCGGGGCCACTCATTTGGAATTGACAAGATTTTGATTTCTCAATTTCCTGTCTCTTACTTATGAGCGTTTAAAGGTCTTGCGACCTAGTTCCGAAGAACTTGGCAATCACCTTCAAACGCTCACGCTTATCGGCTGTATATTTTTAACGAACTTCGTTTGCATTTGCTCGACTTATCGTCTTTGCTTTTGCTTGCTTTGCTGCGATCAGCAGAGCCTCGAATTATCGCAGGTTTTGTTAAGTCCTGTCAACTTTAAGGTCTTTCTACTTTCTTCGCGTCTTGCTTTGTTTCGGTTGGAAACTTAGCTTGATTTGTTTTCAGCAGAGCCTCGAATTATATACCAGCTTTTAACTTCCGGTCAACTCAAGGCATCTTTTTTTTACCTTCTCTGCTTTTCACTTCGTTTGCCGTTAGAGGCATTCGCTGTGTTCAGCCGAGCCATCGACTATAGCACGCCATTTCTCCCGATTGCAATACCGCATCAAATTTTCTTTGAGCGGCGAGTCAAAGCAGAAGCTGCACAGACGAACGACCATAACACTCTAGGACAGCGCGCCGGCTTAACCTCCAACGCCCACTGATAATTGCACGCTAAATGGCACTACTCACTCTTCTGAACGCTCAACTTGCCTTTGGCCACGTTGCGCTACTGGATCACACAGACTTCTCGCTTGAAGCGGGCGAGCGCGTGGGTCTCATCGGGCGCAATGGCGCCGGCAAATCATCGCTCCTCAAGATCCTCACCGGCGTTGAACGCGCAGACGACGGCATCCTCCAGTTGCAGAAGGGGTTGCGCATCGCCTATGTTGCACAGGAGCCGATTCTGGACAGCGCAGGTACAGTGTTTGACGCCGCCGTTGAGGGTCTTGCCGACGTTATAAGTTTCATTGATCAATACACGCATGGACAAGGCGATCTTGACCGCCTGCAAGGCGAGATCGAGGCGCAGGATGGCTGGAACTGGGAGCAGCGGGTGAACGAAACCCTGCAACGGCTGCACCTGGAACCCACCGCAATCATCGGCTCGCTGTCGGGGGGCACCAAGAAGCGAGTCGCACTCGCGCAAGCTCTTGTACGGAAGCCGGATGTGCTATTGCTTGACGAGCCAACGAACCATCTCGATTTGGACTCCATTGAATGGCTCGAGAATTTGCTGATTGAGTTCCGCGGCAGTATCGTTTTCATCACCCACGACAGAACCTTTCTCGACAAGGTTTCTACGCGCATCGTCGAGTTAGACCGGGGACAGCTGCGTTCATATCCGGGGAATTTCACCCAATACGGGCTACAGAAGGAAGAGCAGCTCCTACAGGAATCCATCATCTCCGCGAAGGCCGACAAGCTGCTTGCTCAGGAAGAAGTCTGGATCCGCAAAGGCGTCGAAGCGCGCCGCACGCGCGCCCAGGGCCGCATCACCCGTCTGGCCCGGCTTCGCGAAAACCGCGCTGCCCGGCGAGACGCGCTGGGCAGCGTGCGTCTCGATGTTGCGTCAGGGGCTCCGAGCGGAAAGATCGTCGCCGAACTCACCAAGGTCAGCAAGTCTTATGGAAGCAAAGCGATCGTCAAAGACTTCACCGCTACGATTTTGCGAGGAGACAAGGTCGGGCTGGTTGGCCCCAATGGAGCGGGCAAGACCACGCTGTTGCGCATGATCCTTGGCGAGCTCGCACCCGATAGCGGAAAAATCCGGCAAGGCTCGAATCTGCAGATTGCCTACTTTGACCAGATGCGCGAGGCGCTTGACCTTGATGCCACGCTTGAAGACTTCATCAGCCCCGGTAGTGAGTGGATCGAAATCGGCAACCAGCGCAAGCATGTGAAGAGTTATCTGGGCGACTTTCTCTTCTCGCCTGCCAGATCGAACTCGCCCGTGCGATCTCTTTCCGGTGGGGAAAGAAATCGCCTGCTCTTGGCTCGACTGTTTGCGCGGCCCGCCAATGTGCTCGTGCTGGACGAACCCACGAACGACCTGGACATTGACACACTTGAGCTGCTTGAGGATCTCCTGCAAGACTATCCGGGCACGGTGTTTCTGGTCAGTCACGACCGGACGTTCCTGGACAACGTAGTCACCAGCACCATCGTCTTCGAGGGCGATGGCATGTGGCGCGAGTACGAGGGCGGCGTGCAGGACTGGCTGACTCAATCCCGCAGGGCAATGGCAATGGCAGAAGCCGCAAAGCCACGAGCCCCGATTCCAGCAGCCGACCCTACCCCTCCACTTATCGCCCGCCCAGCGCTCGCACAGAAGCGCAAACTCAGCTTCAAGGAGCAGCGTGAACTGGATGGACTCCCTGCGCTGATCGAGGCGCTTGAAAAGGAGCAGGCCAGCATCAATGGTGAACTTGCCGATGCAGGCATCTACGCGTCTGACCCCGGCCGCGCGGTGCTCTTGACGGAGCGCTCCTCGAAAATAGACGATGAGCTACTTGAAGCATTGGGCCGCTGGGAGGCGCTCTCCCCGGTGTAGCTCTTGTCTGGCAACCTTGCGGCGTCGACGCTGACTTCTGTGGCTACCGCTGAGACGCGCTTGGGCGTAGAGTCGCTGCACAACCATGCCCACTCCAATCGCGTCCGACGTCTTCCTACCCATCGCTTGGACTCGCGTCTGGCGCCTGGTCCTTGTCCTTGCCACCGCACTGGTTGCAGGCTGCGCGACGACCTTGCCTCCCAACACGGGGCGTACGCCGTCCAGGGCAATCGAGAGTTACGGCGATACCGCGTTAGGCCGGCTCACTGAGCAGCGCAGGGCGGCGAGCGCCAGCCGAAGCGATTCCGCATTCATGCTCTTGCCGGGCGCCGACGATGCCATGTCCAGCCGACTTGCACTCATCGATGCAGCCCAGCGTTCGCTCGACCTTCAGTACTACGCGATCCATGCCGACAACAGTACCGAGCTGCTTCTTCAGAAGATCCGAGACGCTGCGCGCCGGGGCGTTCGTGTGCGGGTCCTTATCGATGACTTCAACCTCGTCGGCAAGGACGCTCAAGTCCTGCGGCTGGCCTTTGAGTCCAACGTCGAGATCCGCCTGTTCAACCCCATAGCCGGCTCCCGCAACTCACTGATGGGTCGCGCTTTCACGGCACTTGCGGACCTTGAGCGCTTGCAAAAGCGCATGCACAACAAGCTCTTCATCGCCGACAACGCGATGGGGATCACCGGCGGGCGCAATCTTGGCGACGCCTACTTCGGCTCTGGCGATGTCAGCAACTTCCTGGACCTCGACGTCCTGGCCGCAGGCCGTGTGGTGCGAGACATGTCCGCCAGTTTCGACCACTACTGGAACGACGAGCTGGCTTACCCGATGCAAAGGCTCGTATCTGCGCAAGATCTGGAGGACCTGCGCAAGTTACCCTCAGCCTCTACTGCGGCCCCAGCTAATCCACCGCAATCGCCAACGGCCACCGCACCCATCACCCCAAGGCCGACTCCAGCGTCCACAGCCTCTCAGGTCATGCCCGATGCGTCGCCCTCAGCCGTTGTCGATGCCGACACGGGACGGTTGAACCTGCGCACGATTCCACTGGTGTGGGCTCCTTCCGTGCTGCTTGCCGATCAACCCGGCAAGATCGGCCCTGGCGACGATGAGGTCGACGCCGGCGAGACGCTCATCGACGGCCTGCTGAGCCTCATGGAGCAGGCACGCCAGGAAGTGCTGATCGTGTCGCCGTATTTCGTTCCCGGCAAGCCCATGATGGAAGTGTTTGCTCGCATGCGCGCCAAGGGCGTAAGCGTGCGGGTGCTAACGAACTCCCTCGCTTCGAACGATGCCCCGGCGGCGCACGCGGGATATGCACGTTATAGGCATGACTTGCTGGGCCTGGGGATCGACCTTTACGAGATGCGAGCAGACCAGGAAGGCACCGCCGCCGGCGCCGGTCTGGCGGGAAGCGGTGGAGGAAGGAGAGTTGCGGCGGGCTCAAAAACCGCCAATTCACACTCCAGCCTGCACGCCAAGGCAGTAACGATCGATGGCCGCCTTGCCGTGATTGGCTCGATGAACCTGGACCTGCGGTCGCAACGCCAAAACAGCGAAGTCGCACTTGCAATTCGCAGCCCGGTGCTCAGTCAGCAACTGCGCAGGCAGTTCGAGACCACGGTCACGCAAGGTGCCTACCGGCTCGGACTCGATGGCGACCGGCAGCTGGTCTGGCGCGCACCCCAGGGCGCACGGTTCACGGACGCTCGCAGCGAGCCCGACGCCACCGCACGCCAGAAGGCGCTGGTGTTCATGATCGGCCCCTTTGCGCCCGACGAAATGCTCTAGATCAGCGCACCTCTCAACGAATCGTCCTGACAATTTCAGAGAAAACATTCCAGAACACAGCATCCTGTGCGGTGGCAAAGTTGATTCGCATCAACGTCGACGGCTTGCGCTGTGCATGAAATAAGGCGCCCGGCGCCAGCAGGTAGCCCTCATCGAGCATTCGCTGGGCCAGCGCATCTGTATCAACGCCTGTGTCTACCCATCCGAACAAGCCCGCCGGCTCTGCCGCAAATGTGCAACCAGCACTGAGGGCGAGCTTGACCGTCCGGCTGCGGGCCGCATCCAGGCGCGTCTTGATGCGCTCCGCATGACGGCGCAGCTGGCCCTGCTCCATGCATAACGCCAATGCCTTTTCAAGCAATGCGGGCGTGGTCAGCGTTCCCAACAGCTTCGTATCGAGAAATCGCTCCACCAGATGGGCCGGCGCGGCCACGAATCCCACACGCCAGTTCGGGGCCAGGATCTTGGCAAATCCACTCACATAGATCGTCCGTTGCAGACCGTCTAGCGCACACAGGCGCGTGGCATGTTCCGGCGCGATGTGACTGTACGTGTCATCTTCGACGATGTGGAACTGATGCTGCGTGGCAAGCTGCAGCAAACGATGCGCGCTGCCGGGCGTAAGGCTGTATCCCGTGGGGTTGTGAAGCACGCTCACGCTGACGTACAGCTTGGGCTGGTGCGCTTCGCAATAGCGTGCCATGACCTCCAGATCGGGCCCGTCGGGCCGCCGCGGCACTGGCAAGAGCCGCATGCCCATCGCATTGAGACGGGCAAACTCAACCGCCCACCCCGGATCCTCGACCATCACGTGATCGCCGGCACGCAGCAATGTTCGACTCACGATATCCAGGGCGTGGGTGGCTCCAACGGTCGTGATGATGTTGTCGGGCGACGCCGGCACATTGAGGCCGGATAGCTTGTTCGCCAGCATCCTGCGCAGGCCGCTATCGCCCATCGGCTCGCCGTATTGCAGCGAAAACTCCTGAAGCGCCCGCGACCCCGTCACCTTGCGCACCGCGGCAGGCATGAACGTGGATTCCAGCCAGTCCGCAGGAAAAACGCCCATTCCCGGTTGCGGCTTGTTGCTCACCTTGTGGAACATGCCGCGAATAAGCGCTGTCGCGTCGATCGGCGCGGGGCTGCGAGGTGCAATGCCGGTCGCGGTCTGCCATGCCGCAGACGCGCCGGGGCCATCGAGAACGGGTGCGGCCCGAGGCGCCTCGGCCCTCAACTCACGCACGAAAAACCCTCGGTTCTTGCGCGCTTCGACCAATCCCTGTGCGAGCAGCTGATCGTAGGCGGCTACCACCGTAGAAGGGCTGACTCCATGCTGCGCCGCGCACTGCCGCACCGAGGGCAATCGCGCACCGGGCGCCAGCAATCGGTCGCGTATGCGCTGGCCAAAGCGAGCCGACAACTGCTCGGTCAGTGAGTGGGCTGATGTCTTCATCAACATCTGGAGTCCTTGCGTGTGTTGCCCCAGGCAGCAGTACAGTACGAAAACTGCGCTGGAATTCTGTACTGATAGTGTATGGCTTCGCCACATTACAGTGAACGCCATGCGCTCGCAAGCCCTCCCCCAATTCACACCGAGCGCGAACGAAACTCGTGGCCTTTGGCTCGGCCTCGCAGGCGTGACCATTTTCGCGCTCACATTGCCAATGACGCGCCTGGCGGTCGGCACTGCGCAGGCCCCGCAGATGTCGGGCGTCTTCATAGCCCTGGGACGGGCAGTCGTGGCCGCCATGCTGTCCGTCGCATTCCTCGTCGCAACACGCGCCCCCATTCCACGCCGCGCTGACTGGCTGCCGCTAGCCATCACCTCGGCAGGCGTCGTCTTCGGATTCCCCCTTCTCACCTCGATCGCGATGCGCCATGTCGAAGCCGTCCACGCCAGTGTGATCGTCGGGGTCCTTCCACTGGCAACGGCCGCCGTCGGCGCCTGGCTTCAACGGCAGCGCCCCTCGGCAGGATTCTGGTTGTGCGCGGTGCTGGGAAGCGCCCTGGTCGTCACCTTCGCGATGCTGCGCTCGGGCAGTACCGGTTTGCACCTGCAAATGGCCGATCTTCTCCTGCTTGCCGCCATGGGGTGCGCCGCTGTCGGCTATGGCTGGGGCGCCAAACTGTCGCAGCGCATGCGTGCGGAGCACGTCATCTGCTGGGCGCTGGTCATCGCCTTGCCATTGACAGCGCCAGTTGCCTTTTTGAGCAGACCGCAGGAGCCCGTGACGCTTGCAGCATGGCTTGGATTCGCCTACGTCGCAGTATTCTCGATGTGGATCGGCTTTTTCGCGTGGTACCGAGGGCTGGCGCTCGGTGGGACCGTGCGGGTGAGCCAGGTACAGCTTGTCCAGCCGTTCCTGGGCATGCTGTTCGCGGTACCACTTCTGGGCGAAAAGCTTGATGCGCTGACAGTCGGCTTCGCGCTTGCCGTCATCGCCACTGTATTCATCGGCAAGAAAATGCCAGCTTCCGGAGCAAAGACATGAAACTGAACGACCTTCCCCCCACCCAGTGGGCCATGGCGCGCCGCGCTGAAAAAATGAACCCGTCTGTCATTCGGGAAATCCTCAAGGTCACCGAGCGCCCCGGCATCATCAGCTTTGCAGGGGGCCTGCCTTCACCCAGGACATTTCCCGTCAGCGAGTTCCGCGCCGCATGCGAAGCAGTACTTCTGCACGACGGCGCAGCAGCCCTGCAATACGCGGCGAGCGAGGGATACGCTCCCCTGCGCGAGGCCGTTGCTGCCATGCTGCCCTGGGCCGTCGATCCGGCGCAAGTCCTGATCACCACGGGCTCCCAGCAAGGACTGGACCTCATCGCCAAAGTCCTCATCGACAGTGACTCGCGCATCCTGGTCGAAACACCCACCTATCTCGGAGCGTTGCAGGCCTTCGCGCCCATGGAGCCCGCCGTGGTCAGCGTCGCGAGCGACGACGACGGAATCGATCTGGGCGACTTTGCGGCAAAGGCGGCAGGCGCGCGATTCCTCTACGTCCTGCCCAATTTCCAGAACCCCACCGGTCGCACCATGACCGAAGCGCGCCGCGCCGCCCTGTCGCAGCGCGCCATGGAACTGGGCGTCCCCATCGTCGAAGACAACCCCTACGGCGACCTGTGGTTCGATGCGCCGCCGCCGGCGCCGCTCACCGCACGCAACCCCGACGGCTGCGTCTACCTCGGTTCGTTCTCCAAGGTTCTGGCACCCGGCCTGCGCCTGGGTTTCATGGTCGCACCCGCCAACCTCTATCCCAAACTGCTGCAAGCCAAGCAGGCGGCCGACCTCCACAGCCCCAGCTTCAACCAGCGGATGGTGGCCGAAGTGCTCAAGGACGGCTTCCTGGATCGCCATGTGCCGACCATCCGCGCGCTGTACAAGTCGCAACGCAACGCCATGCTGGCCGCACTCCAGCGCGAGATGAAGGATCTTGACGTGCAATGGAACACACCCGCCGGGGGCATGTTCCTGTGGGCACGCCTGCCGCAAGGCATCGATTCGGTGAAGCTGCTGCCCGAGGCTGTGGACAAGGGCGTGGCGTTTGTCCCCGGCTCGGCCTTCTACGCCGAAGGCGGCGATCCGCGCACGATCCGGCTGTCGTTCGTGACAGCGACAGCCGAGCAGATCGATACCGGCATCGCCGCGCTTGCAGCAGCAATCCGCGAACACAGGCAGTAACCGACATGCTCAGAATCTGGGGTCGCCTGTCGTCCATCAATGTCCGAAAGGTGGTGCTCGCCGCCCAATGGCTGCAGGTGCCCTTCGAACGGATCGATGCCGGACACGAATTCGGCATCGTGAAAACGCCCGAATACCTCGCGAAGAATCCCAACGCGATGGTGCCCCTGATCGAAGACGGCGAGTTCAGCCTCTGGGAATCCAACGTCATCGTGCGCTACCTGTGCGCAAAGCACTCTGCTGGCGGGCTTTATCCGCTATCGCTGCAGGAGCGCTTCGACGCCGAGCGCTGGATGGACTGGCAGCAAACCACGCTCAATCCCGCAGGCCGCAATGCGTTCGTGCAACTGATGCGCACCCCGGCAGAAAGACGCAAGCCGGAACTCGTTGCGCAATCCGTCGCCGACACCGAACCATTGATGGCGATGCTCGACGAACACCTTGCAATTGAGCCATTCATGGGCGGTGACGCCTTCGGCATGGCCGACATCCCGATCGCCTGCGAGATCCATCGCTGGCAAGGACTCCCGCTGGAGCGCCCAACGCGCCCTGCGCTTGATCGCTGGTACCGGGGCATCCTCTCGCAGCCCGCGTCCCGCGGCGTACTCGACCTTTCACTGTCCTAGGCAAACCTGTCCATGCAAACACGCAATTTCAAGCAGGTGGACGTCTTCACGCCGACGCCCTACCTGGGCAATCCGCTGGCGGTTGTGCTGGATGGCGCGGGGCTCTCCACCCAGGAGATGCAGCACTTCACCAACTGGACAAACCTGTCAGAGGCGACGTTCCTGCTGCCGCCCACAGTCTCCGGCGCAGACTATCGCGTCCGCATCTTTTGCCCGGGACGTGAACTTCCCTTTGCCGGTCATCCGACGCTCGGCACATGCCACGCATGGCTGGAAGCCGGGGGGCGCCCGCACGGCGACGAGGTTGTGCAGGAATGCGGCGTGGGCCTTGTCAGGATCAGGCGTGACGGAAAGCGGCTTGCATTTGCAGCGCCACCGCTGATCCGCGGCGGCCCTCTCGATGACGCCGATGTCGCACTGATTGCGCGCGGTCTGGGCGTGCAGCGCGATGACATCGTCGCCCACGCCTGGTGCGACAACGGCCCCAAGTGGCGAGGCGTCATGTTGCGCTCTGCCCAACAGGTCCTTTCTCTCAAACCCGATAGCGCCATCCTTGCGGGGCTCGACATCGGCGTTGTGGGACCGCGGGGCAAGGTGGGTGTGGTTGGCGCTCGCGAAGGCGATGCGGACATCGCGTTCGAGGTCAGGGCCTTCTTTCCCGGCAACAACGGCATGGCCGAAGACCCTGTCACAGGCAGCCTCAATGCTGCGCTTGGCCAATGGCTGATCGGCGCAGGCCTGGCTCCCGATCGCTACGTGGCGAGTCAGGGAACAGCGCTCGGCCGAGCCGGCCGCGTGCACATCGAACGCGATGCCACCGGGCAAGTCTGGGTCGGCGGCGAATCGGTCACCTGCATTTCCGGGACCGTCGCGCTATGACCCCGGGCGCACAGGTCGACCATCTGGTCATCGTCGCAGACACGCTCGAACAGGGCGAGCAATGGTGCAAAGCGACCCTGGGCGTGAAGCCTGGTCGCGGCGGCGTCCATCCGCTGATGGGCACGCACAACCGGTTGCTGCGAATCGACAGCCCGGCATGGCCCCGCGCCTACCTGGAAATCATCGCCATCGATCCCTCGGTTGCGCAGCCTGCGCGCCGGCGCTGGTTCGATATGGACGATTCAGTGCTGCAACAGGCCGTGCGTGAGCAACCCCGGCTTGTGCACTTTGTGGCGTCCACCGCCGACGCGCACATCGCCCACCAGGCCCTGAAAACCCTGGGCATCGACCGCGGCCCCCTGCTCCAGGCCGAGCGGCCCATCCCCGATGGCATGCTGCGATGGAAGATCAGCGTGCGCGACGACGGCCAGCGACTTTTCTACGGCGGCCTGCCCACCTTGATCGAATGGGACGGTCCGCACCCCACAGACACGATGCCCGCCAGCGGCCTCACGCTGCAAGGCTTGCGCATGAACCACCCACGCCCGGGTGACCTGACCGCTGCCCACACGGCCATTGGTTTGACCGGCGTCGCTGTGCAAGAGGGTCCGCCCAACCTGTCGGCAACGCTGATGACCCCCAAGGGTGCCGTCACGATCGAGTCATCCGGCACCTGACCCCCATGAACTTCAGCCCTGAACAAGTACAAGCCGCGCGCGACACCGTCTACGCCGTCATGCCGCCGACGCCGCAATACGCGTGGCCCATGCTGTGCGAACGGCTCGGCGCCAAGGTGTGGGTCAAGCACGAAAACCACACGCCAGCCGGTGCGTTCAAGGTGCGCGGCGGCCTGACCTACTTTGCCAATCTCGCGGCATCGGGTGCCGGCCAGCGCGGCGTGATCACCGCGACACGCGGCAATCACGGGCAATCAGTGGGATTCGCTTCCCGCAAGTACGACCTGGAAGCCACCATCGTCGTCCCGCATGGCAACTCGATCGAAAAGAACGCGGCGATGCGCACGCTCGGTGCAACGCTGATCGAACACGGCGACGACTTCCAGGCCGCACGCGAATACGCCATTGCCTTGTCGCAAGAGCGAAACCTGCACATGGTCCCTTCGTTTCACCATGACCTCATTCGAGGCGTGATGACGTACTGGCTGGAGTTCTTTGAAAGCTTCCCGCGCGGTGAAGAACCCGAGGTCGTGTTCGTTCCGATCGGCCAGGGGTCCGGGTTTTGCGCGGCGGTGGCAGCGCGTGCATTCACAGGCGCGCGGTCCGCTCTGGTGGGCGTGGTGTCGGCACATGCAACCACCTACCTCGACTCCTTTCGTGCGGGACACATTGTCCAGGCACCCGTCAGCACCCAGCTGGCTGACGGCATGGCCTGCCGAATTGCCGACCAGGAAGCGCTCGAAGTGGTCCTGGCCAGCGCCCACGATGTAGTCGCTGTCACTGACGATGAAGTCGCCAATGCCATGCGCGTGCTGTTCTCGGACACACACAACGTCGCCGAGGGCGCAGGCGCAGCGGGCCTTGCAGCGGCTATCGCGCAGCAGGACCGCTGGCGCGGCAAGACCATCGGATTCGCCCTGACCGGCGGCAATGTTGACAGCGCGGTTTTCGCACGGGTGCTGTCGCCTGCGTAGCACCCGGTCGCGCCTGCGACTGGGCAACCACGGCCACAGCACCAAAATGCACCTATGGGCACCCTCTACCTGGTCCGGCACGGACAAGCCTCGTTCGGCGCGCAAGACTACGACCAGCTCAGCGACCTGGGTCGCCGGCAAAGCGTGCGCCTGGGCGAATACTTCGCGAACAAGGGCCTCCATTTCGACGCCCTGATCGCCGGCACGCTCAAGCGCCACAAGCAGACCCTCGCCGGAATTCTCGAAGGCATGAACCACGAGGGCGAACATCTGTCGTGGGAAGGCCTGAACGAATACGACAGCGAAGCAGTGATCGCCACCGTTCATCCGCACAAGCTGGAAAAGCCGACTTCGCCCGAGATGTACCGTCACCACTTCCGCCTGCTGCGCGACGGCCTTGCGCAGTGGATGGCGGGTGTCGTTTCACCGCGCGGCATGCCCAGTTATCCGCAATTCGTGACCGGCGTTTCCAGCGCACTGGATCATGTTCGCGCCAACCACCACGGCAAGAACGTGCTGATCGTCTCCAGCGGCGGCCCGATCTCCACCGCCGTGGGCCAGGTGCTGGGTACCAGCGCCGAAACAACGATCGACCTGAACATGCGCATCCGCAATACGTCGGTCACCGAGTTCGCATTCACGCCCAAGCGCCACATGCTGGTCAGCTACAACGCCGTCGCGCACCTCGATGGCCCCGAACATGCGGGCTGGGTGACTTACTCCTAAACTGGCGGGATGAATCCCGAGTCCGATGCAGCGCCACGCTGGCGCGTGATCTGCCTGTGCGCGCAGTGGTGCGGTGTATGCCGCGAGTGGCAGGTCATCTTCCAGGCCGAATCTGCCTTGCACCCGCAACTGGAATTCGCATGGATCGACGTTGAAGACGAAGCCGATGCGATGGGCGATGTCGATATCGAAACCTTCCCCACGCTGATGATTGCCCGAGATGACGAGCCGCTCTTTTTCGGCCCCGTGCAGCCGTCGGGCGCGCAGTTTTCAAGGCTGCTCTCCAGCCTGCTGGAAACCGGGTCGGCATCGGGTCCGGTATCGCCCGAGGCGGGTCCGTTGATGCAGTGCCTTGGCGCCGTCCTGCTAGCAAAACGCTAGCAACAACACGTAACGGCGCAAGGTCAAGTCCTACAGTTAGCGGCATGGCTTTGCTGACGGGTGCGATGGCTGAGTGCCGCGCTAATAAAGGCATGGCAGCGCCAATGCCGCCATGCATTAACCCCAGCATCAGGAGCCAAGCATGCAATCCAACGACATCAGCACCCAGGAGTCCAGCAACCCGGCCATGTCCGAGTCGGGCTCCAACCTGTCTTCCAGCGAAGTCTCGACCAACCAGAGCAACCAGCCCAGCCGCACAGGACGTTCCAATCGAGGTTTTGCCTCGATGGACCCCAAGCGCCAGCGCGAAATTGCCAGCGAAGGTGGCCGTGCAGCCCACGAAAAGGGCACGGCCCACGAGTTCACATCGGAAGAAGCCCGAGCCGCCGGCCGCAAGGGCGGCCAGGCACGCAGCCGCAGCGCGCGTTCACGCAGCGAGGCCAGCAATTCGGGGAGTTCAGAGAGCGGTCGATAAGCCCTGCGGGGCGTGAGCCCCACGGGGTATCAACACAAGGAGTGGATTACCACTCGCCGACCAGGCGCACGCGCTGGTCGAGTTCGGCCGGCAGCTCCAGCTGCCGTGCCGGTGGTTGCGATGGAGCAACCGATTCGCCCGCCACGATGCGGCGGATCATTTCGGCGGCCGACGTACGAGGCGGCTGACTCGGAATCTTTTTTGGTACTTTGACGGCGGCAAATCGCATGGCGGCTCCTTTCTTGACTCAAGTGTAGGAACAGCCGTGTTTCGCCTTTGTGACCAAGCGCACACGAACACAAATTTAACGTTGTCGAGTGGCCCTTGCGCAACAGGCCGCGAGGCTGTCATTGCGGACTTCATCCGCAAGCCACAGAACCCCGAATTCATGGATGCCGGATCGCGTCCGGCATGACAGGCAACTGGATCGTGCCCAAAGGAAGCGAAGCGATTTCCTGCAACAGCCGCGCAAGCTGCAGCCCCGCTTCATCAAGAACAGCGCGCCCCTTGTCCGCTGTCGCGGCAAGCGCATTGCCGCACGCGCCCTCCATGTTGTAGTCCTGCATGGCCCAACCCAGCTTGGCACTCTTGCCATTGCCCAACACGGGATACATCTGCGCGCGGTCCTGCGAGGTCGAGTGGAAGTCGCGTGCCTTGCCCATGACGACCAGCTCCGGGTTCAGGGCCAGCATCATCGACGTCTCGATTTCACCCGCGTGCACACCGAACCGGTGCTCGTCCGCGCTGAAAAGCCCGGTCACAGCATCACCCAGGGGCAGGTTCCACCAGCTGCAGCTGTAGACAATCAGGTTGCTGCGCGTGCGCAGTTCACGCGCCACGATGTCCATCAGGCTGACCTGGCCGCCGTGCGAATTGAGCAACAAAAGCTTTTTCACACCACTTGCCGCCACACACTGACCGAGTTCGACCCAATTCGCGATGACCGTGGACGCGGACAGCGTCAGCGTGCCAGGGAAAGCGGTGTGCTCCGGGCTGTACCCCACCTGCTGCGTCGGCAGGAACAGCGGCCCCCAACCCGGCGGCAGGTGCGGCAACGCGGCGGCGATCACGCCATCCACCAAGGCCTGGTCTACCCGAAGGGGAAGGTGAGGTCCATGCTGCTCCGTCGCGGCGACAGGCAAGACCGCCACCGTGGTCGCGGGATCGAAATTCGCGAAATCGCGGGTGGTGAGGTCGGCCCAGAAGCGCGGGGTTGTCATGGGCGCATGTTAATCGCGCGATGGGCCGCGGCGGCGATGTGCCCGGCATCAACCTGGAAGAACGCTCGCAGCGCCGCGCGCGTATCGCTGCGGCCGAATCCGTCCGTGCCGAGCGTCGCATAGCGCCGCCCCGAGGGAACAAAGGCCCGGATGCTCTCCGGCACGGCGCACACATAGTCGGTCGCCGCAATGATCGGACCGCTCGTGGCCGCGAGTTGCCGGGTGACAAAGGCGGACGCGCCGCCTGATTGCGCATCGGCTCGCCGCCCGTCGCGTGCCAGTTCACTCCAGCTGGTCACGCTCATCACATCACAAGCCACCCCCTCCGACGCAAGTAACTGCGCCGCCTTGAGCACTTCGGTCAGGATCGCGCCCGACCCCATCAGCGTCACCCGTGAACGCTCGGCGCCCACAGCCGCCACCTGCGTAAACCGGTAACACCCGCGAACCACATCGTCCTGCACACCTGCCGGCAAGTCGGGCTGGGCGTAGTTCTCGTTCATGAGCGTCACGTAATAGAAGACATCCTGCTGCTCGACCAGCATCTCCTGCATGCCGCGCTGGATGATCACTGCCATCTCCCCCGCAAAGGCCGGGTCGTAGGCCTTGCAGTTCGGAATCGTCGCGGCCACCAGATGGCTGGAGCCGTCCTGGTGCTGCAGCCCCTCGCCGCCCAAGGTCGTTCGGCCCGACGTGGCGCCCAGCAGGAATCCGCGCGCGCGCTGGTCGGCGGCCGCCCAGATCGCATCGCCCACGCGCTGGAAGCCAAACATCGAGTAGTAGATATAGAAGGGCAGCATCGCAACGCCATGCACGCTGTAGCTGGTCGCTGCCGCCGTCCAGCTGGCGATTGCGCCGGCTTCGCTGATGCCCTCCTCCAGGATCTGGCCGTCGAGCGCCTCGCGGTACGACAGCACCGATCCGATGTCTTCCGGCTCGTATCGCTGGCCGACACTCGAATAGATGCCGACCTGCTTGAACAGGTTGGCCATGCCGAACGTGCGCGCCTCGTCGGCCACGATGGGAACCAGCCGCTGGCGGAACGCGATGCCCTGCGGGCCGGGTGTCGTGTCCTTGAGCAGGTTGCCCAGCAGCCGCACGAACGCCATCGTGGTGGACATCTCCTTGCCGCCGGCTTGCGTCGCGAATGCCGCGTAGCTTTCGATCGATGGCACGCTCACTGCATCGCTTCGCGCCACGCGTTGCGGCATGTAGCCGCCCAGCGCCTTGCGCCGCGCATGCAGATACCGCATCTCCGGGCTGTCAGCTTCTGGCCGGAAGAACTCCAGGTTACGCGCCTGCTCGTCCGACAGCGGCAGATTGAACCGGTTACGAAACTCCACCAGCGCCACGTCGTCGAGCTTCTTCTGGCTATGCGTGGTCATCTTCCCCTGGCCCGCCGAACCCATGCCGTAGCCCTTTTTGGTGTGGGCCAGAATCACCACCGGTTCGCCGCGATGGGCCGAAGCAGCCGCATATGCCGCATGAATCTTCACCAGATCATGGCCGCCACGCTTGAGCCGGTCGATCTGCTCGTCGGTCATGCCCTGGGCCAGACGCGCCAGCTCCTCGTTCTGCCCGAAGAAGGTGTCGCGATTGAACCGGCCGTCCTTGGCCGCGAACGTCTGCATCTGGCCGTCGACGGTGTGCGCAAAAGCGCGTGCCAGCGCACCGGTCGTGTCACGCGCAAAGAGGCCGTCCCAATCGCTACCCCACACGAGCTTGATCACACGCCAGCCCGCGCCGCGAAACAGCTTCTCCAGCTCGTCGATGATGCGTCCATTGCCGCGCACCGGGCCGTCCAGCCGTTGCAGGTTGCAGTTGACGACCCAGACCAGGTTGTCGAGCTTTTCGCGCGAAGCCAGCGTGAGCGCGCTCATGCTCTCGGGCTCGTCCATCTCGCCGTCGCCGAACACGCCCCAGACCTTGCGAGCGCCGCAATCGAGCAGCCCGCGATGCGTGAGGTAGCGCATGAAACGCGCGTGATAGATCGAGCTGATCGGGCCGATTCCCATGGAGCCGGTGGGGAACTGCCAGAAATCGGGCATCAGGTAAGGATGCGGATAGCTGGACAGGCCGCGGGCACCGGCAGCCGGCGCCGTGAGCTCCTGCCGGTAGAAGGAAAGATCGGCCTCGGTCAGGCGGCCTTCCAGAAACGCGCGCGCATAGACACCGGGGGCGCTATGCGGCTGGTAGAACACGAGGTCACCGCCCTGCCGGTCATTGCGCGCCTGGAAGAAGTGGTTGAAGCCAACTTCAAAGAGATCTGCCGCGCTCGCGTAACTGGCGATGTGCCCGCCCAGCTCGCCATAGGCCGCATTGGCGCGCGCCACCATCGCCAGCGCATTCCATCGCATGAGGGAGCCCAGGCGCTCTTCAATGGCAAGGTCGCCGGGAAATGCCGGCTGCTGGTCGACCGCAATCGAATTGACGTACGGCGTGACCAGCTCAGGCGACCACGCGACATGCGGGCTGCGAGCCAGATTAGCCAGCTGATCGAGGATGAAACGGGCGCGCGCCGGACCCTGGGTTGCAACCAGCGCGAGGAAGGCCTCCCGCCATTCGGCGGTTTCACCCGCATCGACGTCATCGATTTCAGTCTGGAGGTAACGGGTCAGGCTGGGGTCACTCATCCCCACACTGTAGGCAACCTGCGGCAAGTTTGGGTGGTGCGGGCAGGATAAAGTAGCGCGCAACACGGGAGCACAGCAAATGGTATTACTCGAATTCGCGATGGCGCCCCACGGCCAGGGCGAGAGCCTGAGCGCACACGTCGCACGCATCCTGGACGTCATCGACAAGAGCGGCATAACCTACCAGCTCACCCCCATGGGCACCATCCTCGAAGGCGAATGGGAAGACGTGATGGGCGTGGTGACCGCCTGCTTCAAGACCCTGCAAGTCGATTGCCCGCGCATCGGCATGAACCTCAAGGTGGACTATCGCGCCGGGCCCGAGTCGCGCCTGTCCAGCAAGATCGAGAAAGTGCAAGCGCGGCTTGGCCGCCAACTCAAGCACTGAGTGCGCCGCCATGCCACGGATTTGCGCCGCTGACCTGCTGCCGCTGCCGCCCGGGCTCATCGCCATCACCGGCGATGAAGGCTCAGGCAAGACAACGCTGCTGCGCGGCCTTGGCAGTGATTCACTCTGGCTGGATCTGTCCTTGCCGGGACGTGACGACCAGACGCCGCAGCAGGTGTGGGCTGCACTGCGCCAACCTTGCAGCCGATGGGACGAGGCGTTGCACGAGGACCTGATGACGGCCCTGGGCCTGCAACCCCATCGGGGCAAAAAGCTTTTCATGCTCTCCACCGGAAGCAGGCGCAAGGTGGCGCTGGTCGGCCTGCTCGCGAGCGGGGTTACCGTCACTTGCCTGGACCAGCCCTTCGCGGCGCTGGACGCATCATCGGCCGGCGTCATCCGCGAATTCCTGGCCGATGCCGCCGATCACCCCTGGCGAACATGGGTGGTCGCAGATTACGTCGCCGATGAGCGCCTGCCCTGGCGGCGTGAAGTCAAACTGACCTGGCCGATGGGCCAATGAGTTCACCTTCGGCGGCGTGCCCAGCCTGAAACCGCGAAAATCACCCGATGACCCAAGAGCTATTTCGTGAAGACGCCTATTTGAGGCAGACCCCGGCCACTGTCGTGTCGGTCGACCCGAGCGGCATCATCCTGGACCGCACGGTCTTCTACCCCCTGGGCGGCGGGCAGGCAGGCGACGCGGGCGTGCTGGAACTTGCAGGCGGCCAGACGCTGGTCATCGCCGACACCCGCAAGGCCAAGGACGCCGAGGGCAAACCCACCTTGGGCATCTGGCATGTGCCCGCTCCGGGGCAGGAGGCGCTGGTCTCGCAACTGAAGACGGGCGACACGGTGACGGCACGCGTCGACTGGGAGCGCCGCCACCGGCTGATGCGCTTCCACACCACGACGCACCTGCTGTGCAACCTGGTGCCGCAGCTGGTCAACGGTTGCTCCATCACCCCCGATTACGCGCGCCTGGACTTCAACATGACCGACCCGCTGGACAAGGACGCGTTGACACAAGGCATCGCGCGCCTGGTCGCGGCGGCTCACCCCATCGTCGTGAGCTCGATCACCGATGAACAACTCGATGCCAATCCAGCCCTGGTCAAGAGCATGTCCGTGCAGCCGCCGCGGGGCACCGGGCGAATCCGCACGATCCGCATCGGCGCGGGCGGTGCGGATGGGCAGGTCGACTTCCAGCCGTGCGGCGGCACCCACGTGGCCAATACATCGGAGATTGGCGCTGTGGTTGTGACCAAGATCGAAAAAAAGAGCGCCACCACCCGTCGGGTCGTGCTGGGATTCGCGTGAACGCAGGAACTTGCAGCCGGGTTTGCGGCTCGGACACAACAATGAAATCTGGCTTTGCGCGTTCGCGCCTCACCTCCCTGTTTTCCCTGGTGGCATTGACCCTGGGTCTCGCTGTGCCATTGGCTGCGCCTGCACAGTCGGCTGGCAAGTCGGTCGTCACCAGCGAACGCGTACGCGCTGAACTGATGGCCCATGCGCCGGACGGCATTGGTCCCGGCAAACAGGTCTGGGTCGGGCTGCAGCTGGCTCACCAGCCCGAGTGGCACACCTACTGGAAGAACTCCGGCGACTCCGGCTTGCCCACGCAGCTGCAATGGACGCTGCCTGCCGGCGTGACCGCCGGCGACATCGCCTGGCCCACGCCGAAAAAAATCCCGATCGGCCCGCTTGCCAACTACGGCTACGAGGGCACGGTGCTGCTGCCCGTACCGCTCACGATCAGTGCTGACTACAAGCCGTCGGTTCTCTCCAAAGACCTGGAAGTCAAGCTCAAGGGTAGCTGGCTGGTCTGCAAGAAAGAATGCATTCCCGAAGAAGGCGACTTCACGCTGAAGATCCCGGCGACCAGCACCACAGCCCTCAACGGCCCGGCCTTCGACGCCAGCTTTGCGGCGCAGCCCACGCCCGTCACGGGCGCCAGCACCGTCAAGGTCGATGGCAACGCGATCAGGGTCAGCGTGGCAGGCCTGCCTGCAACGGCGCGCGGCAAGACACTGGAGTTCTTCCCCGAACCCGCAGAAGTCATCGAAACATCCGCGCAGTGGACCCAGGCCTGGCAGGGTGACGTGTGGACGGCGCAGGTGCCCTTGTCCCCGCAGCGCAGCCAGAGCCCCGACGTCTTTGCGCTCGTCGTTGCGCAGGGTGCGCAGAGCTGGCGCGCTGAAGCAAAGGTCGATGGCGGCTGGCCGGCAGTCGCCGCTGCAGCCGGACTGTCACCCGCGCTCGAAGCGGCGCTGCGTGGCAATGCCCAGACAGCGGCAGCCGCACCGGCCGGACCCTCGCTCTCGCTGGTCGCCGCGCTGATCGGTGCCATCCTGGGCGGCATGATCCTGAACCTGATGCCCTGCGTGTTTCCTATCCTCGCGATCAAGGTGGTCGGGTTCACGCGCCACGCCGATGACCAGCGCGGCCATCGCATCGCAGGGCTGGCTTACAGCGCCGGGGTTGTCCTGTCTTTCATTGCGCTCGGCGCGGCGATGCTGGCCCTGCGTGCCGCCGGCGAGCAACTGGGTTGGGGCTTCCAGCTTCAATCGCCCGCAGTGGTGGCTGCGCTTGCGGCCCTCTTCACCCTGATCGGATTGAACCTCGCGGGGGTGTTCGATTTCGGCTCATTCGTGCCGTCCAGTGTTTCTTCGATGGAGGCCAAACACCCCGTCGCCAATTCCTTCCTGTCGGGCGTGCTCGCAGTCGCCATCGCCTCGCCCTGCACGGCGCCGTTCATGGGCGCGTCGCTGGGCCTGGCCATCGGATTGCCGGCCTGGGAGGCGCTGCTCGTCTTCGCCGCGCTTGGAATCGGCATGGCCTTGCCTTACCTCGCCGCGAGCTGGGTGCCTGCAGTTGCGCGCCTCTTGCCGCGACCGGGCGCATGGATGGAAACCTTCCGCCGCTTCATGGCCTTCCCCATGTTTGCCACGGTCGTGTGGCTGGTATGGGTGCTGGGCCAGCAAAGCGGCATCGATGGCGCGGGCGCACTGCTGGTGCTGCTGGTGGCGATGAGCATGGTGATCTGGGCCTTCACGCTGCGCGGACGCAGCCGCTCGGTGGCGGCAACGATCGCGGTTGCAAGCCTCGCCTTCGTGGCCTGGGCCGCAGGTCCGTACGTCACGCGGGCGCAAGCACCTGCAACCTCCACGCAGGCGAGCGGCCCCTGGCAGCCCTGGGAGCAGAGCCGCGTCGATCAACTCGTCGCCGCCGGTGAGCCGGTGTTTGTCGACTTCACTGCCGCCTGGTGTGTCACCTGCCAATACAACAAGAAGACCACCCTGGCCAACCCGGATGTGCTGGCCGACTTCACCGCCAAAAAAGTCGTGATGCTGCGGGCCGACTGGACGCGCCGCGATCCGGCGATCACCGCCGCGCTGCAGCAACTGGGCCGCAATGGCGTTCCCGTTTATGTGTTCTACCGGCAGGGCCGCCCGCCGGTCGTGCTGTCGGAAGTGCTGGGCGTGGATGAAGTCCGCTCGGCGATTGCCCAACTCTAGTTTTCAAGGAGAACCCCATGCTGCTGCGCCGTGAATTCATCGCCTTGTCTGCATTGGCCTTTGGCGTGCAGGCGCACGCATCGGCCGTCGTTGGACAGCCTGCGCCGGAGTTCTCGCTCACCGATGTGAACGGCAAGAGCGTCAAGCTCGGCGACTTTCGCGGCAAGCATGTCGTGCTGGAGTGGACCAACCCCGGCTGCCCCTATGTGCAAAAGCACTACAACAGCGGCAACATGCCGGCCACGCAGAAGGAAGCTGTCGACAAGGGCGTCGTGTGGCTCGCGATCAACTCCACCGAAAAGGCGGCATCTGATTACCTGGAGCCGGCCAAGCTGGTTGCCTGGATGAAAGAGCGCAAGTCGGTGACGAGCGCGACGTTGATGGATGTGGACGGTGTCGCCGGTCGGGCATATGGCGCGCGCACCACGCCGCACATGTACATCGTCGATCCGCAGGGCAAACTGGTTTATGCAGGCGGCATCGACAGCATTGCATCGAGCCGCGCCGAAGACATCAAGACCGCCGTCAACTATGTGCGCCAGAGCCTGAATGAAGCGCTGGCCGGCAAGCCCATCAGCATGGCCTCGACAAGGCCGTATGGGTGTTCGATCAAGTACAAGGCCTGACAAAAGGTCAAGCGGCTATCGCGCCCCCCGTCTGTTGTTGCGGACCGAAACCAGAGGGAGCCTGCGAATCCGCCGCAATCCATGACTTCAACGGCCAGCGCGCCCCTTGCGTACACTGCCCGCATGAATTCCATCAGCGAGCTGCGGCGCATCCTGGGCACCTGCCGGACTGTCGCCATCGTGGGTCTTTCGCCGCAATGGCACCGGCCCAGTTTCTTTGTTGGCAAGTACCTGCAGGGGCACGGATACCGGATCGTTCCGGTCAATCCGTCGGCCACTGAAATCCTCGGCGAGACCTGCTACCCCAGTGTCACCGCCGCAGCGAAGGCGCTCGCAGCCAGGGGCGAAAAGATCGACATGGTCGATTGCTTTCGCCGCACCGAAGACATCGCGCCCATCGCCGACGAAGCCATCGCCATTGGCGCAAAGTGCCTGTGGCAACAGATCGGTGTCATCAACGAAGAAGCGGTTGCGAAGGCGCGTGCCGCAGGCCTTGATACCGTCGTCGATCGCTGCGTGAAGATTGAACATGCGCGCCTGTTCGGCGGCCTGAACTGGGCCGGCGTCAACACCAAAGTGATCTCGTCGCGCCGCCCGCAGCAACTGCCGTACTGAACACCATGACCAGCAACCATCAGGACCACCAGGACCGCAAGGACCATGAGTACGGCTTCGGCACGCGCGCCATCCACGCTGGCGCAGTGCCCGATCCGGTGACCGGCGCGCGCGCGACGCCCATCCACCAGACCACCAGCTTTGTCTTCGATTCAGCCGATCACGCGGCAAGCCTTTTCAACCTGCAGACCTTCGGCAACGTGTACAGCCGCATCAGCAACCCGACGGTTGCTGTGCTTGAAGAGCGCGTCGCATCGCTGGAAGGCGGCCGCGCGGCGCTGGCATGCGCCACCGGCATGGCCGCGCAGATGACCGCGCTGCTGGCGATCCTCAAGAACGGCGATCACATCGTCGCGGCTTCCACGCTGTACGGCGGCAGCGTCGGGCAGCTGGGCATCGGCTTCTCCCGGCTCGGCATCGAAACCACCTTCGTCGATCCGGAAGACCCCGACAACTTCCGCAAGGCGATCAGGCCCAACACGCGCGCGATCTACGGCGAGACGCTCGGAAACCCGCTGGTGAACGTGCTCGACATCGAAGCCGTTTCTGCCATCGCGCACGAGCACGGCCTGCCGCTCATCATCGACAACACGGTGGCCAGCCCCTACCTGTGCAACCCGTTCGCCTTCGGCGCGGACATCGTCGTGCACAGCGCGACCAAGTACCTCGGCGGCCACGGCACGACGATGGCAGGCGTCATCGTCGAATCGGGCAAATTCGATTGGGGCTCGCCCCTTTCGCGCGATAAGTTTCCCGAGATGCTGGAGCCCAGCAAGGCCTATCACGGCGTGAAGTTCTACGAGACGTTCGGCGATTTCGGCTACACGATGAAAGCGCGCATGGAGGTCAACCGCACCTTCGGCGCGACGCTGTCGCCGCTCAACGCATGGCTGATCCTGCAAGGCATTGAAACGCTGCACCTGCGCATGCAGGCGCATTGCCGCAACACGATGCAGGTCGCGCGCTTCCTGCAAAGCCATCCGCTGGTGAGTTGGGTCAACTACCCCGGGCTTGAAGACTCGCCGCACCACGCGCTGGCCAAAAAGCAGTTCCGCAGCATCGATGGGCTACCGGGCGCTTCAGGCATCCTCACCTTCGGCATCAAGGCCGATGACGCCGCGAAAGCCGGCGAGCGCTTCATCGATTCGTGCGAGTTCATGAGCCACCTGGCCAACATCGGCGACGCCAAGACGCTGGTGATCCACCCCGCATCGACCACGCACCGGCAACTGAACGAAGACGAGTTGCTGCGCGCAGGCGTGCGGCCCGACATGATCCGGCTGTCGGTGGGTATCGAGGATGCACAAGACATCCTGTGGGATGTGGATCAGGCGCTGCGCAAGGCGGTGAGTTGAGCGATTGATCCAGAAGTCATGGATTGCGGGTCGAGCCCGCAATGACAGTTCAAGAACGGTTGTCATGCCGGACTAGATCCGGCATCCACCGCGCAGCGGCTACTGCGGTTCCGCCAGGACAGCTCACCTCGTACTCAGCGCTTCACCAGCCACGCAAACAAGCCCGCAATCGCGGCGCGCTGGTCCTCACGGATCGGGTGTTCGGCTATCTCGACAATGTCGAAACCATTCTCTGCAGCAAGCCGCTCGATGTAGCCGCGCGAATGCGCATACCGCAGGCTGGCACGCAGCGCGAATTCCTGCTGCGCTTCTTTCTCCACCGAAAAGCAGAACACCCCACCCGGCGTGATCGCGCGAGCCGCCCCTTCAAACACCGCCTCCAGCGCGCCGACATAGATGAACACATCGGCCGCCACGATCAGGTCATAGCGTTCACCCGACCTGCGCAGATACTCAGCCGCATCAGCCTCGTGCACCTGGTCGTACACGCCGCGTTCGCGCGCACGGTCGACCATGTTGGCCGAGAGATCGACCCCATCGATGTGTGCGGCCAGGGGTCGAAGCTTCACCCCGCACAAGCCCGTCCCGCAGCCCAGGTCCAGTGCCCGCTCGAACAGGCGCTTCATCTGCGCGACCCGAGCCACCAGAATCTCTGGTGCCCGATAGTTCAGCACCTCCACCAGATGCTCTTCGAATCCATCGGCGTACCCGTCGAACAGACCCTGCACATAGGCCGCTGGCGGGGTTCGAGGCGCAGCACCTCCTTCCAGCGCGGCCAGGTAGTAGCCGTTCAGCTCCACATCAGCGCCGCTCGCAATCGCCCGCCGATAGGCATCTGCCGCTTCATCACGACGACCCTGTTCACGCAGCAGCGTGCCCTTCAGGCTCCATGCGCTACCGCGTGACGGGTCCAGCGCCACAAGCCGGTCCACATCAGCGAGCGCCTCGCGCGCCTGCCCCATTTCGGCCAGCGCTGTCGCGCGATGACCGAGCGCTTCGACGTTGTCCGGCTCCTGCTCCAGCGCCTCAGACAGCAGCTGCTCTGCCTGCGCAAACTTGCCCAGCTTGAGCCGCGTCGCACCCAGATTCAAGAGCGTGGACAGCCGCCCCGGAAGCAACGCCAGCGAAGCGGCAAACTGCCGTTCGGCGTCCTCCAGGCGGCCCGCCTCGTAGTGCCCCACCCCTGCCAGGAAGAAATCGCGCGCTTGCGCCATGTTGGAATCCATCGGGCCGATCATAGGCAAGGCAGCGCCTGCGACAATCGGGCGATGAGATTCGCACCCCTGCGCAATGACAGTTTCCTGCGCGCCTGCCAGCGCCTGTCCACACCCCACACCCCCATCTGGCTCATGCGCCAGGCCGGCCGATACCTTCCCGAGTACCGCGCGACGCGGGCGAAGGCGGGCAGTTTCATGGGACTGGCCACCAATGTCGACTACGCCACCGAGGTCACGCTGCAGCCCCTTGAGCGCTACGACCTCGACGCAGCCATTCTTTTTTCGGACATCCTGACCATTCCCGATGCGATGGGCCTGGGGTTGAGCTTCGCACTGGGCGAAGGGCCGAAGTTCGAGCGGCAGGTGCGCGATGAAGCCGCCGTTGCCGCTCTGGCCGTGCCCGACATGGACAAGCTGCGCTACGTGTTCGACGCCGTCACATCCATCCGCAAGGCGCTGGACGGCCGCGTGCCGCTCATCGGGTTTTCTGGAAGCCCCTGGACGCTCGCCTGCTACATGGTCGAGGGCGCCGGCTCGGACGACTACCGACTCGTCAAGACCATGCTCTACAGCAGGCCCGACCTGATGCATCGCATGCTGCAGATCAACGCCGATTCGGTCGCCGCGTACCTCAACGCGCAGATCGAAGCCGGCGCACAGGCCGTGATGATCTTCGACAGCTGGGGCGGCGTGCTGGCCGATGGCGCGTTCCAGGAATTCAGCCTGGCCTACACCGCGCAGGTGCTATCAAAATTGAAGCGCACTCACGATGGCGCCGTCATCCCGCGCATCGTCTTCACCAAGGGCGGAGGCCTGTGGCTGCAGCAGATGGGCGCGCTCGACTGTGAAGTGCTCGGCCTGGACTGGACGATGAACCTGGGCACGGCGCGCGCGGCAGTGGGCGCCAGCAAGGCACTGCAGGGCAATATCGATCCCAACGTGCTGTTCGCAGGGCCGGACCAGGTGACAGCAGAGGCGATCAAGGTGCTCGATAGTTTCGGCGCTCCGCACATCGGCGAAGGCACGGCACCGACGCACGTCTTCAACCTGGGTCATGGCATCAGCCAGCACACACCGCCGGACAACGTCAAGGTGCTGGTCGATGCGGTTCACGCGCACTCCAGGCGCATGCGCGAAGCGGCCAAGAGCAACTTTTGAGGCGCCGTCATCAGGGAGTTCCCTAGCTGTCAGAGTTCACAACCAGCTTGGCATCGATTGACTTATGCACAAAAACGCTCGAGCGGGGACGCCCGGAGGGTCGCAATTGCTACAAAACCCATAGCGCTCGTAAGTCGTTGATTTTTAAGGACTTCGATTCAGGCCGATTTTGCGGCGATGAGCGCCAAGCCCTTGATTTTTCAGGCACTCCGGGCTACCGCCAGCTTTCTATCAACAAAGTTATCCACACAAATCGCAGCCTGACCGCAAAGCGCTTCTAAATCAAAGACTTAACGCGGACTCCTGAACCCCAACTCAAGACTCGCGGCTAAACAGAGCCTTTTATGACCTTTAGTCTCGCCGTCGTCGTCCCCACGCCCGCCCACAGTTCTGTGAGCGGGCCGCTGAGCTACCAAAGTGAGCTTCCACTTGCGCCCGGAACTTTGGTGCGTGTGCCGCTCGGCCGGCGCGAAGTGCTGGGGGTCGTCTGGGATGACGCGGCGCAGGCCGAAAACGCCCGCCCCACGTCGGACAACAAGCCGATTTCGGGCGTGCTGGACGGCCTGGAGCCGCTGACGGCCCAGTGGCGGCAGCTCGTTACTTTTTCGTCGCGTTACTACCAGCGGGGGTTGGGGGAAGTCGCCCTGGCCGCCCTGCCGCCGCAATTGCGCGACATGAACACGGTGCAACTGGCGCGGCGATTGAAGCGACAGCGACCGGACGAGTCCGTCGTGACAACGCAAGGCCCCACGCTGACCGACGAGCAGGCGCAAGCCCTGGGCACGTTTGAATCGGAGCCGGGTCCCTTTTTACTGTTCGGCGCGACCGGCAGCGGCAAGACCGAGGTTTACCTGCAGGCCGTGGCATCGCTGCTCGCGCGCGAACCGGGCGCCCAGGCGCTGGTGATGGTGCCCGAGATCAACCTCACACCGCAGTTGCAGGCTCGATTCATCGCCCGCTTCGGCGAAACCAACGTCGTCGCGATGAACAGCGGCATGACGAACCCGCAGCGCCTGAAAAGCTGGCTGTCGGCCCACAGCGGCACCGCGCGCATCGTGCTGGGGACCCGCATGGCCGTGTTCGCATCGATGCCCCACCTGCGCCTGATCGTGGTCGATGAAGAGCACGACCCGAGCTACAAGCAGCAGGAAGGCGCCCGCTATTCGGCGCGCGACCTGGCGGTGCTTCGCGGCAAGCAGGAAGGCGCGAAAGTTCTGCTCGGCTCTGCCACGCCTTCGCTGGAAAGCTGGCACGCCACCGAATCGGGCAAGTACAAGCGCCTCGTGATGGCGGCACGCGTGGGCGAATCGGGCGGGTTCCCGGCGGTGCGCCTGGTGGACATGAACCTGCAGCCCAAGCGCGCGGTGTTCTCGGTGCAGTTGCTGCACGCACTGCAGCAGCGCGTCGCGCGCGGCGAGCAGTCGCTCATCTTCCTGAACCGGCGCGGCTATGCGCCCGTGCTGTCGTGCACCGCCTGCGAATGGAAAAGCGAATGCCCGAACTGCAGCGCATACCGCGTCTTCCACAAGATCGATCGCACCTTGCGCTGCCATCACTGCGGCTTCACCGAGCCGGTTCCGCGCGCCTGCCCCGAGTGCGGCAATGTGGACATTGCTGCCGTGGGGCGCGGCACCGAGCGGCTGGAGGAAAACCTGGCGGAGCTGCTCGCCCCCATCAGGCGACCCAACGGCGAGCCGGTGCGAATCGCGCGAATGGACGCGGACAGCACGCGGCTCAAGGGAGCGCTCGAACAGCAGTTGGCGCTCGTGCACGCCGGTGAGGTCGATGTGCTGGTCGGCACGCAGATGGTCACTAAGGGCCATGACTTTCGCGGCATCACCCTGGTCGCTGCGCTCAATGCCGACTCGGCGTTGTTCTCCAGTGATTTTCGCGCGCCGGAGCGGTTGTTCTCACTGCTGATGCAGGCAGCGGGCCGTGCCGGGCGCGACGCGGCGCAGGCCTCGGCCAGCGAAATGTGGGTACAGACCTTCCACCCCCGGCATCCGCTGTTCACGGCATTGCGCGCGCACGACTACCCCGCGTTTGCCGCCCAGCAACTCAAGGAGCGCGAACAGGCCGGCATGCCGCCCTTCGGCTACCAGGCCTTGCTGCGGGCTGATGCCCGGACACAGGAGGCGGCGCAGGCGTTCCTGCAAACGGCAGCCGCGCAGGCGCAGGATGTGCAGGATGCCGACCGCGTCGTGCTTTACCCCGCAGTGCCGCTCACGATCCAGCGCGTCGCCAATGTCGAACGCGCCCAGATGCTGGTTGAAAGTGCATCGCGTGTGGCCCTGCAACGATTCCTCGCCGCGTGGCAGCCCGTGCTGCATGCCACGAAAGAAAAGGGCCTGATCCGCTGGGCGATCGACGTGGACCCGCTGATGATTTGAATCTGGGGCTGTGATTGCGGACCCCAAGGCTGTCATTGCGGGCTTGATCCGCAATCCACCGCGCAGCGGCAACTGCTCCTGATTCTGGGTCGCTACTGCGGAGCCTGCGAAGACCCCGCGCCCTTCATCGCCAACGCCTTGTCATAAAGCACATTCTTCGACTCCCCCGAAATCTCCGCCGCCAGCTTCACCGCAGTCTTGAGCGGCAACTCATTCATCAGCAGCGCCAGCACCCGCAGCCCTTCGCCATCGGCCTTCGCCTGCGGTGCAGGATGCAGCACCAGCGCAAACTCACCGCGCGTGCGCGACGAATCTGCATCCAGCCACGCAGCGAACGCATCGCAGGAAACCGTGGCCACCTGCTCGAACTGCTTGGTCAGCTCGCGCCCCACCGTCACCAGCCGCGCACCCAGCACTGCAAACGATTTTGCGAGCGCCTCGATCCGGTGTGGCGCTTCCAGAATGACAACAGCGCGCGGCTCCTGGCCAAGCCGGGCCACGGCCGCATCGCGCTCTCCCGCCTTCGCCGGAAGAAACCCGGCAAAGACGAACGCGCCCGCGTCGCCCAAAGCGCCCGCCACGCTCAATACCGAAGTGACACTGCTCGCACCCGGAAGCGGCACCACACGAAATCCTGCCGCCCGCACTGCAGCGACCAACCGCGCACCGGGGTCGCTCACCGCAGGCGTTCCGGCATCGCTCGCATAGGCGATGCGCCCACCTTGCTGCAGGCGTTCAATCACCTGCTGCGCAGCCTCGGCTTCGTTGTGTTCATGAACCGCCAGCAATTGCGCACCGGGCCGGTCGATGCCGTAAGCACGCAACATGGACTGCGTGTGCCGCGTGTCTTCGCACGCCACCGCATCGCAGATCTGCAGCACATGCAGCGCACGCAAACTGATGTCGGCCAGATTGCCGATCGGCGTGGCGACGATGTAGAGCGCGGCCTGCGGATAATGCTGCGACGCCGCTGCCTCGCGGGCAGCGCCAAGGGCCAGGGAAAAAGAAGCGCTCAATGCCGACACCTCAAAAAAACGATCACACGAATTCAACAACTGTCACGCGGACCACCAAGCAATCAGGCGACGCCGGCGAACAAATCGCCCTGGATCATCTTCGCGCCAACGGCTTGAAGCTTCTCACGCGCAATTATCGAACGCCCGGACGCGGTGGCGGCGAGATCGACCTGGTAATGCGCGACGCTGCCGGCACGCTGGTATTCGTCGAAGTGAGAAAGCGCGCGAGCCGCTCGCATGGCGGCGCGGCTGCCAGTGTGAGCCACTTCAAGCAGCGCAGCATCATCTTTGCGGCAAGGCACTACCTGATGCGACTGCCGCAGCAGCCGCCCTGCCGGTTCGACGTGGTGAGCGTTGAAGCGGGCGCTATCGAATGGCTCAAGGCGGCATTCGACGCCGCCTAGCGCGCCATCTGCCGATCAAGGCGTCTGCAGCAGCGCGCCCTTCCACAGCACCGGCCCGGTCGGCCCGCCCTCACCCGGCACGCCGCCTCGCGGCTCCAGGCTCACCGCCAGTGCCGGCGTCTGGTGCAGTTGTCCCTCGGCCGTTGCGAGCCGGATGACCGGCGTGCCGCCCAGGACACCGAGCGAGCGAGGCTGGCCGCCTGCCGGCAGTGCCCACAGCTGCAGCGACTTCTCGGGTCCTTCGTTGTATTGGCCCACGCGCTTGAGCGTGAGCGTGCTGTGCTTGGGATCGAAAGTCACCAGCATGGACGGAGCCGCCTGGTCATCCGACAGCACGGCGATGTACTGGATCTCGGGCTTGCCCTGCAGCTCGGACGCCAGCTTGATGTTTTGCTGCTGCAGGGCGCTGCGCGCACCGGCAAGCTGCGCCAGCTGGCCGTCGCGCTCCTGCACCTGGTCGCCCAGGTAAAAAGCCATGCCCACGGCCGCAGCAGCAGCCATGCCGCCGGCCCAGGTAGCACCCTGCCACCAGCGCAAACGGTTGGGCGTTGCAACGGCACCCTCACGCACGCCCGCCATCTGGGCCGCGGTCCGCTCGACCGACAGCTGGTTGTCGATGCGCTTCCAGACATTGGCGCTCGGTATCTCGGCTTTTTGCAGCTCGGTCATGGCGGCGAACCTTTCCTGCCAGACGATGGCGCTGGCGCGCAACGCCGGGCTTTGCCGGGCCTGCGATTCAAATCGGCGCCGGGCGCCGCCTCGCAGCGTGCCCAGGGCGTAGGCCGCCGCAAGGCGGTCGGCGAGATCGGGGTGGTCAAGCAGATTCATGATGCGGCGCTCACGCAAAGCGTCCCATGCAGCCGCGCAACTGCTCGATGCCGCGGCGTATCCAGGTCTTGACGGTACCCAGCGGCAGCTTGAGCTGCTCGGCCAGTTCGCCGTGGCTCATGTCGCGCAGGTAAGCCAGGCTCACCACTTCGCGCTGCTTCGCTTCGAGCTTGCGCAGGCACTCATGCAGTGCCCATGCGGTTTCGCTGGCCTGGCTGGTGTCCATCGGGTCGGGCGAGTCTCCGGGAATCGTTTCGCGCAACGCATCGTCGAGTTCCACCGCGATGTCGGCGCGCTCGCTGGTGCGGCGGCGCCGGAAATCGAGCGCACGGCTGCGAACGATCACGCCCATCCACGCCAGCGGCGGACTCAGCGCAGCGCGGTAGTCGCCCGCGATGCGCCAGATGTTGAGATAGGTTTCCTGCAGCACGTCCTCGGCCCAGTCGCGGTTGGACACCACGCGCATGGCGAGGCCGAACATGCGCGATGACGTCAGGTCGTACAACTCTCGAAGCGCAGCTTCGCCGTCCGCCGTGCGGGCATCGGCCCCGGTGCGGGCAGCGATGCGATCGAGCAGGGCAATGAGATGCTGGTCTTGCAGGTTGGAATCCATGGCGAGCGGCTGGGCGGGCTGCAAACGGATGCTGCAGACCGCTGGTTCGGGATCAGGCTTTATAGCGTACAACCTCATGCAAGGAGTACGCCGGGCACACCCCATCGGATTCAACTATCACTGCGGGCCTACCGATCCCCGCAAACCGATACATGGCGCAAGGCATGGGCGGGTATCATCCCCAGCCATGCTCGAGCAACGAATCCAACAGCATTTCATTGACAGCGCCGACCTGAAATACCAGGCCGCGCAAATCCTGAGCAAGCCCATCGCCGCGGCTGTGCAAGCCATCCTGGCGTGTGTGACCAGTGGCGGCAAGGTGCTGGCCTGCGGCAATGGCGGATCGGCCGCCGACGCGCAGCACTTCTCGGCGGAGTTCGTCGGCCGCTTCGAACGCGAGCGGCCCGAACTCGGCGCCATCGCCCTGACCACCGACAGCTCCATCCTCACGGCCATTGGCAACGACTACGACTTTGAGCGCATCTTCTCCAAGCAGGTGCGCGCGCTCGGCCAGGCCGGCGATGTGCTGCTGGCGCTTTCCACCAGCGGCAACTCGGCCAACGTGCTCGCCGCGATCACCGCCGCGCACGAACGCGAAATGACCGTCGTTGCGCTCACCGGGCGTGGCGGCGGCAAGATGACGCAGGCGCTGCGCGAAACCGACGTGCACATCTGCGTGCCGCACGAACGCACCGCCCGCATCCAGGAAGTCCACATCCTCGCGCTGCACTGCATCTGCGACGGCGTGGACGCCCAGCTTCTCGGAGAACAGGAACCATCCTCATGAATTCGAGCACCCGCTCAGGCACAAGCCGCTCCATCGTTATCACGGCGCTGTGCGCCACCGCGCTCACCGCCATGCTGTCGGCCTGCGCACCACTGGTCATCGGCGGCGCTGCCGTCGGCGCGCTGGTCACCATCGACCGGCGCACCTCAGGCGCCCAGCTTGACGATGAAGGCATCGAGCTGCGTGCGGCCTCGCGCCTTCGCGAAGCCTTTGGGGACCGCGCGCACATCAACGTCACCAGCTACAACCGCCAGGTCCTGCTGACCGGCGAAGTGCCCACCGAGCAGGCCAGGCAGCAGGCCGAGCAGCAGGTCATGCGCATCGACAACGTTCGCGGCATCGTGAACGACCTGGCCGTGATGCCCAGCAGCACACTGTCGCAAAGCTCGTCCGATACGCTGGTCACGGCAAAGGTGAAGGCATCGCTGGTCGACGCGAGCGACCTCTATGTCGGCGCATTCAAGGTCGTGACCGAGCGCGGCGTGGTGTACCTGATGGGTCGCGTGACCCAGCGCGAGGCTGACCGGGCCACGCAGATCACACGCAATATCCCGGGCGTGCGCCGCTTGGTACGCGTGTTTGAAATCATCAGTGAAGACGACCTGCGGCAACTCGCGCCGTCGCAGGCCCGTCCTGCTGCTGGCGGGGCACCGGTGTCTTCGCAACCTGTCACACCGGTACGGCAGTAGCGAACTGTTCACAAGACGCAGCCGCTTCGCGGTGGATGCCGGATCGAGTCCGGCATGACAGCCACAGCGCTGTCATTGCGGGCTCGACCCGCAATCCATGACTTCAACAGGCGCAGCCGCCCCCTGGTTACTTCAACCGCTTGATCAGGCTCGACGTGTCCCAGCGCTTGCCGCCCAGCTGCTGCACATCCGCGTAGAACTGGTCCACCAGCGCCGTCACCGGCAGGCGGGCGCCGTTTCGCTTGGCCTCATCGAGCACCAGACCCAGGTCCTTGCGCATCCAGTCCACCGCAAAGCCGAACTCGAACTTGCCGTCGATCATGGTCTTGCCGCGGTTGTCCATCTGCCAGCTTTGCGCCGCGCCCTTGCCGATCACGTCGAGCACCTGGACCATGTCCAGCCCCGCCTTCTGGCCGAACGCAATCGCCTCCGACAGACCCTGCACCAGGCCCGCGATCGCGATCTGGTTGACCATCTTGGCGAGTTGTCCCGCCCCGCTCGCACCCAGCAAGGTGAAAGCGCGCGAAAACGCCATCGCCACCGGCTTGGCCGCTTCAAAAGCGCCCGCGTCGCCACCACACATGACTGTGAGCAGGCCGTTCTGCGCGCCCGCCTGACCACCAGACACCGGCGCGTCGACAAACTGCACACCCAGCTCCTTGCCTTTGGCATACAGCTCGCGCGCCACATCGGCCGATGCGGTGGTGTGATCCACCAGCACGGCGCCTTTTTTCATGCCGGCGAACGCACCATCTGCGCCCAGAACGACAGACCGCAGGTCGTCGTCGTTGCCGACGCAGCAAAACACCAGGTCACAGCCCGCAACGGCTTCACGCGGCGTGGCCGCTGACTTTCCCTTGAACTCGCTGGTCCAGGCATCGCGCTTTTCGGCGCTGCGGTTGTAGACGGTGACGTCATGTCCCGCCAACGCGAGGTGGCCCGCCATCGGGTACCCCATGACGCCGAGGCCGAGAAACGCGACTTTGCGCGCGGGGGTGGGTTCGTAAGTCTTGGGGTTGGTCGATGCCATGTGCTGCTTCTCCTGGGGATGTGGCCGGATTCTAGGCGGCCGCCGCGATCCGCAACGTCGGCCCCCCAAGTACACGGGCGCAATGGGTGATTTCCCATCCTTGGCTTCGTTCCTGCTTCGCGTATGGTTGGCCGCGCGCAAGGATGTAACGGGGGGAAACAAACATGCAGTTCAAGGTTGCCGGATACGGCGTTTCAGGCTGGGCGCTGGCGCTCGCGATGTGCGCGACGCCGCTGCACGCGGGCGAGATCGTGGTGGGGCAGGTCGCGCCACTGTCGGGGCTGGACGCAAATCAGGGCCGCGCTTACGGCGTGGGCATGCAGCTGGCATTCAGGAATGCCAACAAGGGCACCGGCATCAACGGCAACACCCTCGTGCTGGCCCGCAAGGACGACGCCGGCAATCCCGAGGCCACGCTGAAGATGACGCGCGAACTGCTCGACCAGGACAAGGCTGTGGTGCTGGCCGGCTACTTCGGCATCGGCAGCATCGAGGCCGTCGCGCGGTCAGGCATCCTCGAAAAGGACCAGGTGGCACTCGTCGGTTGGCGGGCCGCGCAGATCCGGCCCGAAACAGTCAACCTGTTCAATGTGCGCGCGAGCCTGCGCGACGAACTCTTCAAGGTGACCGAGCACCTGGGCACCGTCGGCATCACGCGGCTGGGCATCGTTTACGAACAGGGGCCGGGCGGCTTGCAGCTGATGTCGTCTGCGGGCGAAGCGGCCCAGAAGGCGCGCGCATCGGTCGTCGGCATGGCCTCCTGGCCGGCAGGCACGACCAGCGTCCAGCAGGCGGTGCAGGCCATGCTTAAAGTGCAGCCGCAGGCCGTCATGATGGTGGGCTCGGGCGCGTCGGCGGCAGCATTCGTCGATCAATACCGCAAGGCCGGCGGCACAGCGCAGCTCTTTGCCAATGACGGGGTCGACATGGAGCAGCTGGGCGCCAGGCTCGACGATGCGCAGATGAGCGGCATTTCCATCGCGCAGGCCGTGCCGAGCCCCTACAAGATCTCCAGCCGCATCGCCAAGGAATTCGTCGACACGGTGGCCCGGTCAGAGAAGCTGGAAGTGCCTGTGAGCTACGCGATGATGGAAGGCTTCATTGCGGGCAAGGTGGTCGTCGAAGCGATTCGCCGCCAGGGCAAGACGCCGTCGCGCCAGGGCACGATCGACGCGCTCGGCAAGATGGAGTACTTCGACATGGGCGGCTACTCGGTCGCCTACCAGCCCAACATCCGCGCGGGCTCCCGGTTCGTCGAACTCACGATCCTGGGCGGCAAGGGACGTATCCGGCAGTAGCCCGCCGCATGGCCCCGGGCATAGCCTCGCCGCATACCCCCGCGCGGCTAGACGATCGCGAAATGCTCCGTGCCAGCCGACAGGTCGGAGCTCTTGGCGCGCTGTGAATTGAGCTTGATCTGCAGGCGCAGGTCGTTCACCGAGTCGGCATTGCGCAAGGCATCCTCGAAGCTGATGGCATTGGCCTCGAACATGTCAAAGAGCGCCTGGTCGAAGGTCTGCATGCCCAGGTTGCGGCTCTTTTTCATGATCTCCTTGATCTCGGAAACCTCGCCCTTGAAGATCAGGTCCGAGATCAGCGGCGTGTTGAGCATGATCTCCACGGCAGCGGCGCGCCCCTTGCCGTCCTGCTTGGGCACGAGGCGCTGCGAGACCAGTGCCTTCAGGTTCAGCGAAAGGTCCATCAGCAATTGCGGACGGCGCTCCTCGGGGAAGAAGTTGATCACCCGGTCCAGCGCCTGGTTGGCGCTGTTGGCGTGCAGCGTGGCCAGGCACAGGTGCCCGGTTTCTGCAAATGCAACCGCATGCTCCATCGTTTCGCGGTCGCGGATTTCGCCCATCAGGATGACGTCAGGGGCTTGCCGCAGCGTGTTCTTGAGCGCCGCTTCCCAGCTGTCGGTGTCCAGCCCCACTTCGCGCTGCGTGACCACGCAGTTCTTGTGCGGATGCACGAACTCCACCGGGTCTTCGATGGTGATGATGTGGCCCTGCGACTGCTCATTGCGCCAGTCGACCATGGCCGCGAGCGTCGTCGATTTGCCCGAGCCTGTCGCGCCCACCAAAATCGTGAGGCCGCGCTTGGACATCACGACTTCCTTGAGCACCTGCGGCACGCCCAGGCCGTCGATGGTGGGCAGGATCTGCGGAATCACCCGCATGACCATGCCGACCTTGCCTTGCTGCACGAATGCATTGCAACGGAACCGCCCGATGCCCGGCGGTGAAATCGCGAAGTTGCATTCCTTGGTGCGCTCGAATTCGGCGGCCTGCTTGTCGTTCATGATCGAACGTGCAAGCGCCAGGGTGTGGCCCGAATTGAGCGGTTGCGGCGACACCTTGGTCACCTTGCCGTCCACCTTGATCGCAGGCGGAAAGTCGCCCGTGATGAACAGGTCGCTTCCGTTGCGGCTGACCATCAGCTTGAGCAGGTCGTTGATGAATTTACTGGCCTGGTCGCGTTCCATGACGGTCCTTCAAATGCATTGAATCTTTCCCGGGCTAGCCTGGGAAGTTATCGGGAATTTTTGCCTTGCCGCGAGCTTCTGCCGGGCTGATGACGTTGCGCTTGACCAGGTCGGTGAGGTTCTGGTCGAGCGTCTGCATGCCGTAGGCATTGCCGGTCTGGATCGCCGAATACATCTGCGCGACCTTGGCCTCGCGGATCAGGTTGCGGATGGCCGAGGTGCCGATCATGATTTCGTGCGCTGCGACGCGGCTCGCGCCGTCCTTGGTCTTGCACAGCGTCTGCGAAATCACCGCCTGCAGCGACTCCGACAGCATGGCGCGGATCATTTCCTTTTCTTCGGCCGGGAACACGTCGATGATCCGGTCGATCGTCTTGGCAGCGCTGGAGGTGTGCAGCGTGCCGAACACCAGGTGACCCGTTTCAGCGGCGGTCATCGCCAGCCGGATCGTTTCCAGGTCGCGCATTTCGCCCACCAGGATGGCGTCGGGGTCTTCGCGCAGTGCCGACTTCAGTGCGGCCGCAAACGACAGCGTCATCGGCCCGACCTCGCGCTGGTTGATCAGGCACTTCTTGGATTCGTGCACGAACTCGATCGGGTCTTCCACCGTGAGGATGTGGCCGTACTCGGTCTCGTTCAGAAAGTTGACCATGGCGGCCAGCGTGGTCGATTTGCCCGAGCCGGTAGGCCCGGTCACCAGCACCATGCCGCGCGGCTTGAGCGCCAGTTCACCGAAAATACGTGGCGCGTTGAGTTGTTCGAGCGAGAGAATCTTGGAAGGGATGGTCCGAAAGACCGCACCGGCTCCGCGGTTCTGGTTGAAGGCATTGACACGAAAGCGCGCGAGGCCCTCGATCTCGAAAGAAAAGTCGACTTCGAGAAACTCTTCGTAATTCTTGCGCTGGGTGTCGTTCATGATGTCGTACACCATGGCGTGGACCTGTTTGTGGTCCAGCGCATCGACGTTGATGCGTCGCACGTCGCCGTGCACCCGGATCATCGGGGGAAGACCCGCAGAAAGGTGCAGGTCCGAAGCCTTGTTCTTGACGCTAAACGCCAGCAGCTGAGTAATGTCCACGAAGACCCTTCCCGAATAACTTACCGGACGATTATGACCACGATTGCCGACAACCTTCAAGGCGTGCTTGCGCGGATCGCTGCCGCCTGCGCAGCCTGCGGCCGCGATCCGGGTGAGGTCACCCTGCTGGCGGTCTCCAAGACATTCGGGCCCGAGGCGGTACGCGAAGCGGCAGGAACGGGCCAGAGGGCCTTCGGCGAGAACTACATCCAGGAGGCGGTCGAGAAGATCGCCTTGCTGCAATCGCTGCCGCTCGAGTGGCACTGCATAGGGCCGATCCAGAGCAACAAGACCCGGCTCGTGGCCGCCAACTTCACATGGGCCCACACCGTGGACCGGCTCAAGACCGCCCAGCGGCTGTCAGAGCAGCGGCCGGCGGACATGCAGCCGCTGCAGGTGTGCATACAGGTCAACCTCGATGGCGGGGCGACGAAGTCCGGCGTCGCCCCATCGGCCGCGCTGGGCCTGGCGCGCGAGGTGATGCAGTTGCCCCAGCTGCGCCTTCGCGGCCTGATGACGATTCCCGAACCTGCGGCCGACTTTGCCGCGCAAAAGGCGACTCACCTGAAAGCGAAGGCGCTCTTTGACGAGATGCGCGAAGCAGGCGTGCCAATGGATACGCTGTCGATGGGAATGACGGGCGACCTGGAGGCGGCGATCGCGGCCGGAAGCACGATGGTGCGGGTGGGAACGGCGATCTTCGGCACGCGCGAACGGCTGTCAGCGAAGGCCTGATCGGCTGTCATCGCGGACTTGATTGGCTGTCATTGCGGGCTTGACCCGCAATCCATGTCTTCAACGGCCGCAGCCGCTTCGCGGTGGATGCCGGGTCGAGCCCGGCATGACATCCGAAATCACTTCTTGGGCAGCACCATCGGCCTGATATTGCCGCAATCACTGCCCTGCCACTTGCCCTGACCTTCCATGTTCATGCGCTCGGGCTTGCCCTGCATCGAGGTCGTCACCGCCATCTTCATGGCGTAGGCCTCCGGGCCCATGAATGTCACCTGCCCTTCCCCGCTGGAAGGCGGATTGGTGCAAACGAACGCCATCTTCATCGTGTTGCCCGAACGCGCCTGCTGGGTGGTCTTGCAGTCGCCCTGCTGAACCGGCATTTCATTTCGATCGGCCATCTCCTTGGTCATGCAGATCTTCACGCTCATGCCGCCGGGGCCTCCAGCGCCGAGCTTGACGCCCTGTTTGGCCATCATCTCTTCCATCATCTTTCGCTGCTCGGGCGGCATGGCGGCCATCTGGGCTTGCGCCTGGGCCAGCTGCTGGCCGCGCTCACCGTCCATCTGCATCTTGTTGGTGATTTCCCACAGGCCGGGCTTGAGGCCCTGCGCCCCCGCTGCAGCGGCGAAAACCGTGAATACAGTTGCAATGACAAGGTGATGTCTCATGCGATTTCCCCTGATCGAAAAAATATCATTCTGAGCGCAGTTTGTGCGCCAGTCACTCCAGCGTCGCCTGGCGCACGGCGTGTTCCCAACGCTGCATCAGCTCTGCGGCCCGCGCCGTGTCCAGGGCCGGAAGAAACCGGCGTTCCGATTGCCACAGCGCGGCCAGCTCGTCGGTGCCCTTGAACACGCCACTGGCCAATCCCGCCAGGTACGCCGCGCCCAGCGCCGTGGTCTCGGTCACCGCCGGCCGTACAACTGGAATGCCCAGCAGATCCGCCTGGAATTGCATCAACAAGTCGTTCACGCACGCGCCGCCATCCACGCGCAACTCACTGACCGGCGCAGCGCCCGCTGCAACCGCATCGCGGCTCATCGCCAGCAACAAGGCGGCGCTCTGGTAGGCGATGCTTTCCAGCGCTGCACGCGCAATGTGCGCGATGGTCGTGCCGCGCGAAAGCCCGGTGATGGTGCCGCGCGCGTCGGGCTTCCAGTAGGGCGCGCCAAGCCCGGTGAAGGCCGGCACCATCATCACGCCGCCCGAGTCGGGCACGCGTTCGGCCAGCGCCTGCACCTCGCTGCTGCCCTTGATGGCCTGCAAGCCATCGCGCAACCACTGCACCACAGCGCCGCCGACGAACACGCTGCCTTCAATAGCGAATTCGGTGCGGCTGGTGATCTGCGCCGCGCTGGTCGTCAGCAGGCCGTTGGTCGACGTCTGGAACTTGCCTCCTGTGTGCATCAGCATGAAGCAGCCGGTGCCGTAGGTGTTCTTGGCCATGCCTTGCCTGAAACACGCCTGGCCGAACAGCGCGCTCTGCTGGTCGCCGGCAACCCCGCCGATCAGCACCGGCGCACCCAGCAGCGAGGACTCGGTGACGCCGTATTGCGCGCTCGATGGCAGCACCTGCGGCATCAACGGACGCGGCACGTTTAGCAGCGCCAGGAGCTCGTCGTCCCATGCGTTGCGGTGCACGTCGAACAGCATGGTGCGCGATGCATTCGTGACGTCGGTGGCGTGCAGCGTGCCGCCCGTGAGTTGCCACAGCAACCAGCTGTCGATGGTGCCAAAGGCAAGCTCGCCGCGCTCGGCCTGCGCGCGTGCGTCGGGCACGTGGTCCAGCAGCCACTGGATCTTGGTCGCGGAAAAATACGAGTCGATCAGCAGGCCGGTGCGCGACTGGATCAGCGGGCCGTGTCCTTCTTCGCGAAGCCGTGCGCACACCGGTTCGCCGCGCCTGTCCTGCCAGACGATGGCGTGATGGATCGGCTTGCCGGTCTTGCGATTCCACAGCACCGTGGTCTCGCGCTGGTTGGTGATGCCGATGGCGCGGATATCCGATGCCTGGAGCCGCGCTTTTTCGAGCGCTTCGCGGGCGGTTGCGAGCTGCCCGTGCCAGATTTCCATCGGGTCGTGCTCGACCCACCCGGGACGCGGAAAAATCTGCGGCAATTCCTTCTGGGCCTGCGCGACCACCTGCCCCTGCCCGTCGAAAACGATGCTGCGGGAGCTGGAGGTACCCTGGTCGAGTGCGAGGAGGTAAGTCATGGCGCGCAGCATATAACGACAAAAGGCCCCTGAAAAACGAGCCCGGGATCTACGGGCACCAAGGCGTGTTCACTCCTGCGTCGGAAACCACCCTGGCAGGTTGATGTAGTAACGAGTCGAGCGACCGGCACCCGACTGGATCAACACGCCCAGCGCGTTCAACTCAATGAGTTCGCGTGACGCTGTCGGCCGCGAGGTGCTGGTGAGGCTCACGTACTTGCGGGTGCTCATGCCGCCTTCGAAGCCGCCCGGACCCGCATCCAGCAGCGCATGGATCGCCTTCCTCTGGCGGGCGTTCAGTGGCACGTCGGCGTGCGCCCCCCAGAACCTGGCCTTTTCCAGCGACGTGTCCACCACTGCACCGGCTGCCTCCCAGGCGATGCGCACCTGTCGTACGAACCACACCATCCAGGGAGTGACATCCAGTCCACCGTGCTGGGCGCGGGCCAGCTCGTTGTAGTAGGCCTCACGCTGGTCGAGCAGGCGCTGCGAGATGCGCACCAACCTTGAAGTTTCTCCGGCGTCCTGGGCCAGGCACAGGTCCACGACGTTGCGCCCGACCCGTCCGTTACCGTCGTCCATGGGGTGGATGGTCTCGAACCAGATGTGGGACAGGGCTGCCCTCACCAGGCTGTCCTCGTGGCTGGTGTTGAACCAGTCGAGAAACCGCTGCATTTGCCCAGGCACCTCGCTGGCAGCCGGCGCTTCATAGTGCACCGTCTCCTTGCCCAGGGGGCCGCTCACGATCTGCATGGCTTCTGTGCGATAGGCACCTGTCCTGACGGGGCGCATGCCAGAAAACCCGGTGGGAAAGAGGGCCGCTTGCCAGGCCTGCAGCCGTTCATGCGTCAGGGGCTCGTTGGCCTTCATGACGGCGTCGTCCATGATGCCTAGAAGACCGTCGACGTGGCGGGGGGCCGCAGAGCCCTTGAACGCTGAGGCACCCAGCCGCTGCGCGATGGATGAGCGCACCGCCAGCAAATCCAGCTTGTCGCCTTCGATTGCCGCGGTAGCCAGCGCTTCTTGCGCCCAGGCTTCGGCGGCGAGATCTTGCCGCTCCTGAAAGCCAAGCACCGCAAGCTTTCCTTCCACCAAGCCTTGAGCCCTGCGGGCGAGCGCGACCTCGTCGGCGAGATGGGCCGCGTCAAAAGCGAGCTTGGGCCACCCGCGCAGCTGCCAGATGTATTGAAGAGACTCCATGACTTGAGTCGATTTTTACACACAAGTCAGGATTTGAGTCGAATGATGCGCTTAATCGACTCAGTTTTTGAGTCGATTAGGTACTGTAATCGACTCACGATGCTCTCGGCAGGGGCCATGACCCAGCGCTGCGGGTGCATGACGCAAAAACGGCGAGCGCTGCAATTGCGGCGCTCGCCGGTCGATCCAAACCCTCCGCTCTGGCTCAGGGGCGGCGGACGGGGCGCTCACCCCGACTGCCCTGCTCGCCTTCAGGCTCGCTGGCGTCACGAGCCCTGGCGCTCGCGGTGGGTCGGGCAGGACGCGCCGCGCGGGCGCCCGCTGCTGGCGGCGGCTCGGTGGCCGAGCTTGCGGCGCGCGCTGCAGCCGAAGCCGCAGGGGTCGCTGCCGCAGGAGCTGCCGGTGCCGGTGCCGGGCGTGGCAGTCCGAGTACCAGAGGTGCAGCAGGTGCGGCTGCCGGCGCTGTAGCCGGACGGTCTTCCCTGCCTGCAGGACGCGCGTCGCGATCGCGTCCGGGACGTTGACCCGGTGCGTCGGCCGATGCGGCAGGCGCCACAGGTCGAGCTGGAGCGGCAGCCGGTGCCGGTGCGGGCGGCGGGGTGGGCGTCGGCACAACTGCTGGCGCGGGAGCCGGTACAGCAGCTGGCGCTGGCGCAGCCATCGGCGGTGCGGCAGGCCTGGATGCGGCAGGAGCGGCAGAGCGACCCGGAGCTTCAGGACGCTCGCCACGGTCACGGCCCGGACGCGAGGCCGTCGCAGCAGGGGCTGGCGGCTGAGGCGCGGGAACCACGGCCGGTGCTGCAGGTGCTGCAGGAGTGGCAGGGGTCGCCGGTGTTGCGGGGGTTGCCGGGCCGCCAGCAGCGCCAGGCCTTGCCGGCGTCGCTGGCGTTGCAGGAGACGCAGGCGTAGCCGCACCCGGTGCAGCGACATCCTCGCGAGTCGCACGGCCCGGACGGCCGCCCGGACGCTCGGGCCTGGAGGCAGGCGCCGCCACAGGTTCAGCCGCTTTCACGACCTTGACCGCTGGCGCGCTGGCTGGCGCTGCGGGCCTGATCGCCGCAACGGCAGCCGCATCGAGCGGCTTGCCCTGGTTGGCAGTCAGCGCCTTCAGCTTGTCTTCGAACGCTGGCGGTGGTGGAGGAGGAGCGACCTGTGCAACCACAGGGCGGTTCACGGCGCGTTCCGGGGGACGCGTGCCGCCCTGCGTGCCACCAATGCTCGCTCGCACCGGGGCCACCGGGGCCACGGCAACGACCTGCGCGCGCTGGGCATTCTCTGCCGTGAAACGCACACGCTCGCGGGCCACCGGCTGCGATTGCGCAAATGCAGCCACCGCCATCGCGATGATCGCGCCCGGCAGGTCCTGGTTCACGTAACGCACCGGCTCGCTGCGGTTGCCGTAGTAGCGCTCGACCACATTGCGGTCGGCGCCGGCATTGACGCTATAGAAATACTCGCGGCTGGCCGTGTAAGCCGGCCGGTACACCTCGCGCGGTGCCAATGGGAACCAGCCCACCGTGCCGCCCGAACCGGGCGCACCTGAGCCAATGAAGGCCACCAGCGCGGGTGCATAGACAGGGCGCTGCGTCGCAGGACCGGGAACCCAGGACCACTGACGGTTGATCTGGGCCCAGCGACCGTAGTGCGAAGGCGCAAAGCCCCACTGCGCGTCATCGACCCAGGTCCAGCCCCAGGGGTCTATCCAGGACCAGTGACCGTCGCGGTACGGCGCCCAGTCGGCGGCCACATTGCGCGGCGACCACACCATGCCGTACTCGGGAACCTTGCGCCACGTGCCGTTGGCATCGAGGTCTTCGTAGCCGATCAGTTCGGTGGAGACATACCTGCGCGATGCCGAGTTGTCCCAGCGGCGATCGCGGCCGGTGCTCCAGCGGTCGAGATCATCGAGCCGGGCAACTGCCAGGGAGTCATAGTCGGACAGGCCGGTGTCGTAGAAGCGGAAGCTGCGCTTTTCATTCACCACGAAAGCACGGCCGTCGCCATAGACCTGGGCTGCGCCCTGGCGCACCGCAACCATCGTCGAATCGTCCTGCGGATCGACTTCGATGCGGTAGCTGCCCGGACGGCGGATCGAGAACGCAAGGTTAGGCGTTGCCACCTCGAAAACCTGGCCGCGATCGAGCTTGCGAACCCGGATGTTCAGCGTGCCCTGGGTCAACTGCACCTGCGTGATGCGGTCGTCCAGGTTGAGCAAAGTCAGGCTGGTGCCGCCGCCGATGCGCACGGCAGCCGTGCCCATCTGCAGTTCAGCGCGAGCGCCACGGTCCACCCACAGGCGGTCGCCCGTGATGAGCGGGCGGTTGATGACCGCGCGGCCCCAGTCGCGTTCGCCGCCGGGGGCAAAGCTTGCGCTGCCGGAGACATATGACAGCCGGGCCACGCGCGACGGCGGGTCGGCCCAGGCACCGTTGGCGACCACGAGCAGCACGAGGCTGAGCAGCCATCGTCCCAACCCGCGTGAAAAGAAGTTTGTTTGCATTGAGTCTCCTTCGAATTCCGGCGCTTGAGTGCGCTTGAAGAGCGTAGGTTGTACAGCAGAGCTGTGCGTGTAGTCACTTGACCCACAAATGAGTCAGCCAACACCGATTGCGCGGCTCAAACACCCAGCGCCAGACGTGAAGTGCTCTTGACCTCTTCCATCACGGCATAGGTCCTTGTCTCTCGTACGCCGGGCAGCTGCCACAGCACCGTCCCTGCAAAGTCGCGGTAGGCCTGCATGTCGGCCATGCGCGTCTTGAGCAGGTAGTCGAAACCACCGGCGACCATGTGGCATTCCATGATTTCGCTGCGCACCTGCACCGCCGCCTTGAAAGCCTCGAAGACGTTGGGCGTGGTGCGGTCCAGCAGCACTTCGACGAACACCATCATTGCCGCGCCGAGCTTGACCGGATCCAGCCGCGCCTCGTAGCCCAGGATGAAGCCGTCCCGCGTGAGCCGCTGCACCCGGGCCAGCACGGCAGTCGGCGAGAGCGCCACCGCGTCGGCAAGCTTGATGTTGGAGATGCGCCCATCCTGCTGCAGCAGGTTCAGGATTTTTCGATCGATTCGGTCGATTGCGTGGGCAGCTTCACTCATGACTAGTGATTTATTCGGTGAAATGATGCATTTTGGCGTGCAATTCACCAAGAGGCACGCGACGATTGCGGATCACTTCGTTCATTGCGTCCACCCCATGACCACCACCCCCGCGCAGCGCCTGCCCTTTCCCTACCGGCCCGAGGCCGACGTGGTCGCCCACCGGCTGCAGTCGCTGGCCGATGCGCTGGACTGGGCTGCGGCTGCGCAGATCGCGCGGCCCTGGGTGCACGCGGTGCGCAAGCACCCGCCGCCGTTCTGGGCGATGGAAAGCCTGCTCAAGGAATACCCGATCTCCAGCGCCGAGGGCCTGGCCCTGATGCGGCTGGCCGAAGCGCTGCTGCGTGTCCCCGACGCCGAAACAGCCATCGCACTCACCGCCGACCAGCTGGGCCGGGCGGACTTCGACGGCGCAACCGACGGGGCACTGGCCAGGCTGTCGCAAAGCGCGATTGCGCTGTCCAAGAAATTCCTGCCGTCCAGCCAGGAGCACGGCTTGCTGTCCCGCGTCGGTGCGAAGACGGTGGTTGCCGCAACGCTGCGTGCGGTGCAGCTGCTGGGCCGGCAGTTCGTGCTGGGGCAGAACATCACTGAAGCAATGCGCGAGGCTGATGAGGCACGCAAGCGCACGGCCAATCTCAGGTTCTCGTACGACATGCTGGGCGAAGGAGCACGCACGCAAGAAGATGCACTGCGCTATCTCGCCAGCTACACCGGCGCGATCCAGTCCATCGCAAAACAGGCGCGCACCGACGGACCCGTCGAAAACAACGACGGCATCTCCATCAAGCTGAGCGCACTGCATCCACGGTATGAAGATGCGCAACACCAGCGCGTGATGACTGAGCTGGTCCCGCGCGTCTGGACGCTGTGCGAGCTGGCGGCGCGCGCCAACATCAACCTCACCATCGACGCCGAAGAAGTCGACCGGCTCGAACTCTCGCTCGATGTGTTCGAGGCGCTCGCAGAACTTGTCGCGCGCCATCATCCGGCGTGGCAAGGCTTTGGACTGGCCTTGCAGTCCTACCAGACGCGCGCGCTGGAGCTCATTGAGCACATTGCAGCCATCGCTCGCAGGCACCAGTTGCGATTCATGTGCCGGCTCGTCAAGGGCGCCTACTGGGACGCCGAGATCAAGCGCGCGCAGGAGATGGGCCTGCCGCACTACCCGGTGTTCACGCACAAGCACCACACCGACATCTCGTACCTCGCGTGCGCGCGGGCGCTGCTTGCTGCGCAGGACGTGATCTTTGCGCAGTTCGCCACCCACAACGCGGGCACCATCGCGGCCATCTTGCAGATGGCCGCGCGTTCATCGGGCAAGTTCGAATTGCAGCGCCTGCACGGTATGGGCGAAGGCGTCTACCGCGAAGTGCTCAAGAACCCGCTGATCGCATGCCGCGTGTATGCACCGGTGGGCCAGCATCGCGACCTGCTGGCCTACCTGGTGCGGCGCCTGCTGGAAAACGGCGCGAACTCTTCGTTCGTGCATCAGCTGGCCGATGAATCGGTGGGCATGGATGAGTTGCTGGTTTCTCCGCTTCGCCTGCAAGGCACGTCTTCATTGCCGCTGCCCCTGGACATCTACGGGCCGGCGCGCCGCAACAGCGCGGGGCTCGACCTCACCGTCCAATCGCTTCGCGCGCCTTTACTGGCTGCGTTGCAGTCGGTGCAGGTGGCGGTCATCCGGGAGGCCGACGCGGCGCAGGTCGAGGATGCGGTGAAGCGTTCATTGGCCGCGCACCGCGAGTGGCGCAAAGTGCCGGTCGCAACGCGCGCCGCGATCCTGCGCCGCGCAGCTGACGCGATGCAGGCGCAGATGCCCGAACTGTGCGCGCTGCTCGTGAAGGAGGCGTTCAAGACCTGGGGCGATTGCGTGTCAGAAGTACGCGAAGCGGTGGACTTCCTGCGGTACTACGCCAATGAAGCCGATCGCATCATGCAGCCGCTGCCGATGCCCGGGCCGACCGGAGAAAGCAACGAACTGCGGCTGACTTCGCGCGGTCCGTGGGTGTGCATCAGCCCCTGGAATTTTCCACTCGCGATCTTCACCGGCCAGATCGCCGCCGCGCTCGCCACCGGCAACACCGTGCTGGCCAAGCCTGCCGAACAGACGCCTGCGATTGCGATGGAGGCGGTGAAGCTGTTGCATGCAGCAGGTGTGCCGCAGGACGCGTTGCAGTTGTTGCATGGACCGGGGGAGACGGTCGGCGCGGCCATGGTCGCGACGCCGCGCATCGCCGGCGTCGTCTTCACCGGCTCCACACAAGTGGCACGCATCATCCACCGCGCCCTCGCCGCGAAAGACGGCCCCATCGTGCCGCTGATCGCAGAGACGGGCGGCATCAATGCGATGCTGGTCGATTCAACCGCCCTGCCCGAGCAAGTCGCCGATGCCGTGATGCAAAGCGCGTTTCGGTCGGCGGGCCAGCGCTGCTCTGCACTGCGCCTGCTGTGTGTGCACGACGGTATCGCCGATGCAGTGATCGCCATGATCCGCGGCGCGGCGCGCGAGCTGGTGGTGGGTGATCCCGGCTTGCTGTCGACCGACGTAGGACCTGTGATTGACCGGGAAGCGTACGACAACATCTCGCGCTACCTCGAACAAAAAGGCTGTCACGCGAGTACAGAGACAGACAGCCGTCATGCGAGCGCCGAACCCAACGGCTGTCATGCCGGACTTGATCCGGCATCCATGCAGTCGCCGTCGTGGATGCCGGATCAAGTCCGGCATGACAGCCATTTCTTCATCCAGCCCCAGATCATCGAAGTGCAGGAAGTTGCGCAAGTCCAGCAGGAAATCTTCGGCCCCGTCCTGCACATCGCGCGCTGGAAGGGCGACCCGCAGGACGTCATCGACGGCATCAATGCCCTCGGCTGGGGCCTGACCCTGGGCATACAGACCCGCATCGACAGCCGCGCGCTGGCACTGGCGCAGCAGGCCCACGTCGGCAACGTCTACATCAACCGCAACATCATCGGCGCGGTGGTGGGCGTGCAGCCCTTTGGCGGCGAGGGCCTGTCGGGCACGGGCCCCAAGGCAGGCGGGCCGCATTACCTGCTGCGCTTTTGCGCCGAGCAAACCCTCACGATCAACACAACCGCCGCCGGAGGAAATGTGCAACTGCTGGCTTGAGTGTGACAACCTGTACAGCGACATGGATGACAACGTCGCTCTATAGAATGACTTCGGCAAAGACGCCGACCCATCCATCGAGCCCCCATTTCCTCATTGCCGCTCGACACCCTCTACTCCGCTGAAACGCCTGAAGGCATCGCGCTGTCATTGCGGCCCGCGGGCGTTGTCTCGCGCTGTCTCGCCTACCTCGTGGATTTCGCCGTACGGCTGGCCATCTTCTTCGCCATTGCGATGACTGCCGGTGCGATGGGCGGCATGGGCACTGCGTTCCTGCTGATCTCGTACTTCGCGCTGGAGTGGTTCTATCCGGTCGTGTTCGAACTCGCGCGCTCGGGCGCAACGCCCGGCAAGCGGCTGATGGGCCTGCAGGTCGTGATGGATTCGGGCCTGCCGGTGACGCCCGCAGCGTCCATCATTCGCAATCTGCTGCGCGCTGCCGACTTCCTGCCCGCCATGTATGCGGGTGCAGCCGTGTCGATGCTGGTGCGCCCGGACTGCAAGCGCCTGGGCGACCTGGCTGCAGGAACGCTGGTCGTTTATGCAGAGAGCGTGCAGTTGCACGGCGAGGTGCCGCAGGCCACGCCGGTCGCTCCCGCGCGCAAGCTCAGCCCCAACGAACAGGTTGCGATCCTGGCCTGGGCCGGACGGGCCAAGCGCCTCACCCCCGAACGGCTGGAAGAGCTGGCCGCGCTCGCCGAGCCGGTGCTGGCCCAACGCAACGGCACGGCCACGACGCGACTGATGTCGGTTGCGCAGTGGCTGCTCGGCCGACGCGAAGGACCTGCGCCATGAGTCCGCTGCAATTCGAGGCGGCCCATGCCCCGGCGTGGGCCGAGCTGGAAGCCTTGCTCGACCGCGCCGAAGGCAAGCGGGGCACCGACAAACGCAATCTCCTTGCGCGCATCAGGCAGCCCGCCGACCGGTCGTGGAACGGCGAGCGCCTGGCCGGGCTCTATCGCGCCGTCTGCGAGCACCTGGCCCTGGCGCAATCGCGTGCCTACCCGGTGCACGTCACGCACCGGCTGGAGGCGCTCACGCAAAGGGCGCATCGCCTCATCTACCGCCGCAGCGCATGGGGCATGAAAGGACTGGCCCGCCTCGCCCTGGTCGAATTTCCGCAGTCGGTGCGTGCGCATGGTGGCTACCTGCTGTTTGCAACGCTGCTCTTTGTCGTGCCCGCGCTCGCGATGGCCGTGGCGGTCTGGTTCGATCCGGGCTTCATCCTGCACCTGGTCGCTGCGGCGCAGGTCCAGCAGTTCGACGCGATGTATGGCGACAGTGCTGACGCGATCGGCAGGCGACGCGACGCCGACAGCGACTGGCAGATGTTCGGCTTCTACATCATGCACAACATCGGCCTGGGGTTTCAGTGCTTCGCGGGCGGCATCTTTGCCGGCGTGGGCAGCGCGTTCTTTCTCATCTTCAACGGACTCTTTCTGGGCGCGCTCAGCGCCTACCTGATCTCCAGCGGCCACGCAGAGAACTTCCTGTCGTTCGTCATCACGCACGGCGCGTTCGAGCTCACCGCCATCGTGCTGGCGGGCGCGGCAGGCCTGCGCCTGGGACACGCATGGCTGGCACCGGGGCAACTCACCCGGCTCGAAGCCGTCAAGCTCGGCGCGCGGGAAGCGGTCGTCGTGATCTACGGCGTGATCGGCATGCTGCTCATTGCCGCAGCCGTCGAAGCGTTCTGGTCGTCCGCGCGCTGGGTCGCGCCGCAGGTGAAGTACGGCGTCGGAGGCGCTTGCTGGATCTTGGTGCTCGCCTACTTGCGTTGGCAGGGGCGGCCTGCGCCGGCAACTGCGGCCACTGCAGCGACTGCAACGAATTCACCGGAGCGCGCCAATGCAGGTTGATGCGCTCGCCGTCCAGCTGCGCCCCCGCACGATGGCCGAGGCGGCGGACCTGGGCGCTGCGCTGGTGCGCACGCACGCGCGGTCGGTCTGGCGCTGCTACGCCGTCGCGATGGCGATGGTGCTTGTGCTCGCACTCGCCACCAGCGAACTCTCGCCCTGGGCACCGACGCTCGTCGTGTTTCTGGCCAAGCCCTGGCTGGACCGAACGCTGCTCTTCGTGCTGTCACGCGCAGTCTTCGGGCAAGAGACGCGTCCGCGCGATCTGTGGGCGCAGCGCAAGGCAGTGCTCGGGTCGCAATTGGCCATGCTGCCGGTGCAGCGCCTGTCGCCGTGGCGCTCTTACACGCAGCCGGCCTTGCAACTGGAGGGCCAGCAAGGCAAGGCCCGCCGCAAGCGCCGCGACCAGCTTCTGGCGGGGCGGCGTGGGGCCGCTTTCTGGATGCAGTTTGCGTTCAGTGCGACAGAAGGCGCGCTGATCACGGGGGCCTATGCAGCGCTGCTGTGGTTCGCGCCCGAAGGAACGCACGCGGGCGTGCTGTCGTGGCTTGCGGCCACCGAGTCCTTTGCCAATGTCTTCGTCTCAGTGTCGATTTACGCGGGCGTCATCTTTGCGCTGGAGCCCTTCTTCGTTGCGGCCGGATTCGCGATGTACCTGAACCGCCGCGTGGAGCTGGAGGCATGGGACGTCGAGCAGGAGTTTCGCCGTGCGTTTGCCCGCTGATATGCCCACTGAAACTTCGATGCGGCCAGCCTTGCTTCACATCGCGCTTTGCATCGCGCTGGCTCTTGTGCTGGCTTTTGCGCCCCTGCTCTCATCACGTGCCGCGCCCGGCGATGCACCGCCACAGGCCGAAGTCGAAGCCGCTGCAGCGCAGGTGGCGAAAGACCCGAACCTGCCGGCACGCGTCACCGAAAAAAAGCTGCGATTTCGCGATGACGAAAAGCCCGAGAAACCAAAAGATGGTGCCAACGATTCCCTGACGTGGCTGGTCGATCTCCTGCGATGGATGTCCGAGGCGGGACGCCTGCTGGTGTGGCTCGCAGGCGCTGTAGCGGTTGCGATGCTGCTGGTCGGTATCCGCCGCTGGGTCAAGGCACGGGCAGACGCCGCCATGCCCGCGCGTGCAGCGATTCCCAGTCATGTGCAGAGCCTGGACATTCGCCCCGAGAGCCTGCCGCGCGATGTCGGCGTTGCGGCCGAAGCGTTGTGGCGACAAGGCGAGCATCGGGCCGCGCTGTCGCTGCTGTATCGCGGCGCGCTCTCACGCCTTGTGCACGACCACGAAGTGCCCATTCGCGCAGCGACCACCGAGGGCGAATGCGTGACGCTCGCCAACGCGAGCCTGGACGCCGATGCAGGCGAGTTCGTCACGCGGCTGGTTCGTGCGTGGCAGCTCGCGGTGTACGGCCAGCGCATGCCCACCGACCAGGACGCGCTGGCGCTGTGCCACGAATTCGACGAACACCTGTCGGCAACGAGCGGGGTGGCAGCCGCATGAACCAGGCCGCCCTTGTGCGCATCCTGCTCGTCGTGCTGCTCGGCGCGGGCGCGCTGTGGTTGCTCACGAATACCGAGTGGGCCGATGTCGAAGTCGCGCGACCCGCCAGGGGCGAAGCGGCGCTCAACCCGCACTACGCCACGCAGTCGCTGCTGCGCAAGCTCGGCGGCGTGGTGGTGCGGCGCGGCGATCTCGATCGCCTGCCCCCGCCCGGCGCGCGCCTGGTCCTGCTCTCGCGTCACTGGGACCTGTTTCCCGACCGTGCGCCGCGCCTTCGGCAATGGGTCGAGCAAGGCGGCCATCTCGTGATTCACACCAGCCTGGTCGATCATCAGGGCCTGTCGTGGTTGCCCCTCAAATCGGTCCCGATCAAGATCGACGACGCCGGCCGCCGCAAGGATCGCAGTTGCCGCGACCTGACCGAGCCAGAGCCGTTCGTGCCGACCTACGGAATCACGCGCGTGATGAAGGTCTGCGCGAGCATGAGTCCTGAAATGCTGGAGCCTGCCGCAGGCGCTCGCGCGGCCTGGGAACTCAAGGGTGAACTGGGCTCCGAGGTCATGCGGATTGCAGTCGGTCGCGGCAGCGTCACCGCGTTCGGCCCCTGGGCGCTGCTGGACAACCCCACGGCGCTGCGAGCGCAGAACCCGCTCGTGATCGCCGCAACCGTGCAGGCGCAGCGTGGCGCCGAGCACTGGTTCGTGGTCGAAGAGGCGCGTGATCCGTTGATCCCGTGGCTCTGGCGTCAGGGATGGCCGGCAGCCCTGCTGGCCTTGCTCGCGCTTGGCGTCTTCCTCTGGCGGGGCGCCGTGCGTTTCGGCCCCATCGCCACACCTGCCGATCGCAACCGCCGCTCGATGACAGAGCAGATAGTGGGCACTGCGCACTTCCTGCAACGGCACGGTCCGCACGCGCTGCATCAGGCGCAAGTGCGTGCGCTGCACAGCACCGCATCGCGCCTGGTTCGCCGGTACGCACAGCTGGATCACGCCGCACAAATGGCCGCCATTGCAAAAGCAACCGGCGTTGACGGACAGATGCTGTCACGCGCAGTGGCCACCACACCCACACCGCGACTTCCCGGCGCGCTCGCAGCCGACCTCGAAGTGATCGAGACGACGCGACGTTTGCTGCAATCCAATTTCCAGACACCCTGACCCTGAGGCCCCCTATGCCCACCATCCACCCTGAACATCTCACGCGCGCCGCCGAGCTCCTGCAGGTGCTGCGGCGCGAAATCGGCAAGGCCGTTGTCGGCCAGCAAGCTGCCGTGGACCAGACGCTCGTCGCGCTCATCGCATCGGGCCATGTGCTGATCGAAGGCGTGCCGGGCCTGGGCAAGACGCTGCTGGCTCGCGCGCTGGCCCAGTCGATGTCACTGGGGTTTGCGCGGGTGCAGTTCACGCCCGACCTCATGCCTTCCGACATCACCGGGCACTCGGTGCTGGACCCGAGCGAAAGCGCAGGCGGCGCACTCGGTTCGCTGCGTGTGCATCGCGGCCCGGTCTTCACGCACCTGCTGCTGGCCGACGAGATCAACCGCGCGCCGGCCAAGACCCAGAGCGCGCTGCTCGAAGTGATGCAGGAATACCAGGTCACCATCGAAGGCCGCGCCATTGAATTGCCCCAGCCTTTCATGGTGATGGCGACGCAAAACCCGATCGACACCGAAGGCACCTATCCGCTGCCCGAAGCGCAGCTCGACCGCTTCCTGCTCAAGATCAACATCGGCTTTCCGAGCCTGGAAGAAGAATCCGCCATCGTGCGCCTGACCACCGACCAGCAGGCAGGCAACCAGTTCCCGCTCGATGCCGTCAACGCGGTCATCGACGAGCGGCAGGTGCTGGAGCTGCAACGCATGGTGTCGTTCATCACCGCTGCGCAGAGCGTGGTCGACTACGCCGTGCGCATTGCACGCGTCACGCGCGAATGGCCCGGCCTTTCGTCGGGCGCGGGTCCGCGCGGCGCGATTGCACTCATTCGCGCGGCCCGGGCCACGGCGCTGCTTCAGGCGCGCGACTTCATCACGCCCGACGACATCAAGCATCACGCCTTGCCCGCCTTGCGGCATCGCGTGCAATTGGCGCCCGACGCGCAACTGGAAGGCCGGTCTGTCGATGAACTGCTGCTGGCGGCCATCGAGAGCGTCGAAGCGCCACGCAACTAGGCCGTTCAAAAGAGAACTCGCGTTTGCAAACCATGCTCATCGTTCCCAGCCGCCGCATGGCACAGGGCCTTGTGGTCCTGGCCGTCGCTGCAGCGGCTGCGTTGATCGCGCAGGTGCCGCTGGCCGTCGTCGCCATCGCTTGCGCAGGCCTGCTCGCGGCCATGTCGGCATGGATCGCCATCGACTACGCACGCAGCCGCCGCGCCTGGAACCAGGCTCCGCTGCGTGCGGTGCGCAAGCTGCCTCATGCGTTCGCGCTGGGCGCGCCCACTGTCGTCACCGTCTCGCTTTTCAACGAGGGCAGCGCGGCATGGCAAGTCGATGTTTTCGACGAGGTCGATTCACGATTCGCATGGGAGGGCCTGCCGCAATCGGTCACCGTGCCGCCAGCCGGCCGCATCGACATCCACTACACCGTCATCGCGCAAAAACGTGGACTCGCGCGATTCGGTGCAACACAGCTGCGTTGCCACACCCCCGGCGGCTCGCTGGACATCCGGCGCTCTCTGGGCACACCGCGCACGGTTCGCGTCTATCCCAACTTCGCGGCGGTCGCAGGTTATGCATGGCTTGCAGGCGACCGGCGGCTCGCGCAGATCGGCATCAAGACCTATGCGCAGCGCGGCATGGGCACCGACTTTCGCCAACTCTCCGACTACCGGCGCGGCGACCCGATCCGCCACATCGACTGGAAAGCCACGATGCGCCACGGCCGGCCCATCGTCCGGGAATTCCAGGACGACCGCGACCAGCGCGTGTTCTTCATGCTCGACTGCGGACGCCGCATGCGTGCCGACGAGGGCACACAGGCGCTCGGCGGCAGTCACTTCGACCAGGCGCTCAACGCACTGATGCTGCTGGCCTATGTCGCGCTGAAAGAAGGCGACGAAGTGGGTGCCATGACGTTCGGCAACGCCGCCGGCGAGCAGCGCGAATTCGCACCGCGAAAGGGCACTGCAACCCTCAACGCGCTGATGAACCGGCTGCACGACCTGGAGCCCGGCACCACCCATCCCGACTACAACGCTGCCGCGCAGGAGTTGCTGCGCCTCAATCCCAGGCGCGCGCTCGTCATCCTGCTCACCAACTTCCGCGGTGAAGACGCCGCCGAGCTCAAACCGGCGCTGCGGCTCTTGCGCCAGCGGCACCTGGTGCTGGTCGCCAGCCTGCGCGAGAAAGTGATCGGCCAGATCGCGGCCCAGCCACTGGGAACGGCCCAGCGAAATGTCGAGGTGGCGGCGGCGCACCTGTTCGACCAGTCCAGGCGTGATGCCTTTGCCAGCGTGGTCGAAAACGACAGGCTTTCCATCGACGTGGAGCCTTCCCTGCTCGCCGTGACGCTCGTCAATCGCTACCATTCGGTCAAGCGCGCCGGCTTGTTATGAGCGCGGACATCCAGCTTCCAGAGGAACCATGAGTTCAACCAACCTGCCGTCCAATCCCTATTCGCCACCCACCGCGCACGTCGTTGACGTCGATGGCACCGGCGCGCAGACCCAGCCCCTGAGCGTTTCCACCTTCAAGGGCCGCATCGGGCGGCTGCGCTATGTGGCCTGGATGTGCGGCGGCTACCTGGTGCTGTTCGGGCTGGCTGCTTTCGGCGGCCTCATTGCAGGCATTGCAGGCACGCCTCGCGTGGTGGATGTGCTCACTGGCATCGCTGCCATCCTGTTCATGATCTTCTGGGTGTTCTGGACGATTCAACGCAGCCACGACATGGGCTGGAGCGGCTGGACCTGGCTGTGGACCATCATTCCCCTGGTGGTGCTGGTCTGGATCTTCAAGGGCGGCGACAAGGGCGCCAACCAATACGGCGGCCCGCCGCCTCCGAACAGCCTGGGTGTGCATGTGCTGGCATGGCTGCTGCCTTTCATCTTCTTCTTTGGCGTTGTCGCGGCTGTGGCCATCCCGGCGTACAGCGCCTACAGCAAGCGCGCCAATTCAGTCCAGACCCGATGACATCGACAGCCCGCAGTCACTACCAGACGCTCGGCGTTGCGCCTGACGCATCGCCAGACGAAGTGCGGCGGGCCTACCGGCAACTCGCGCAGAAATTCCATCCCGACCGCAACGCCGGCAAGGCCTCGGCGCAGGACTCGATGGCCCGTGTCAACGGCGCCTACGACGTGCTGGGCGATGCGCAAAAACGCGGCGAGTACGACCAGGCGCTGGCGCAGGCTGCCCATCGCAAGCACCAGACATGGGCCCGGGCCGCATCGCTGGTGCCGCCGCTGACACGCGGTTCGTGGACGCTCGTGTTCAGTATCTCGGCCCTGAGCATTGCCACTTTCGGCTTCGCTGCGCTGTACACGGCAGCCACGCCGCGTCCGGTGATCGTGGTTCCGGCGCGGGCCGCACAGACGGCGCCACCGGCGACTGCCGATACCGCGTCGGCTGCGCCCATGCCGCCGGCCCCAGCCATCGAGCCGTGGAAAGAACCACCGCCCTCGCAGCGAACTTCGTTTGCAGCAACCGACCCGGTGACGCGCCTGGTTCGAGACGGGGTCAAGCCTCAGCCTTAGCTGCAGCGGGCTGTCATTGCGCACCCCTCGGCTGTCATTGCGGACTTGATCCGCAATCCATCTTCAATCGACCAGCGCTTGCGGTGTCACCCACGCATCGCGCATGGTGACGAATTCTTCCGCCGCCGTTGGATGAATGCCGATGGTGCTGTCGAACACGGCCTTGGTCGCGCCCGCTTTCATCGCGACCGCAAAGCCCTGGATGATCTCGCCGGCGTCCGAGCCGACCATGTGCATGCCCACCACGCGGTCGGTGGCGTCATCCACGATCATCTTCATTAGCGTGCGCTCGGTGCTGCCGCTCAAGGTGTGCTTGAGCGACTTGAATTCGCTGCGAAACACGGTGACCTTGCCATACCGCTTGCAGGCCTCGCTCTCGGAATAACCCACGGTCGCAATGTTCGGATGTGTGAACACGGCGGTGGGAATGAACTCGTAGCCCATCGCCTTCTCGCCCTTGCCGAAGAGACGATCGACAACGACCATCGCTTCGGCCAGCGCAACCGGTGTCAGCTGCACGCGGGCCGTCACATCGCCCACCGCATGGATGTGAGGCACGTTGGTCTCGTAGTGCGAGTTCACGATCACCGCGCCGTCCTCCCGCTGCCTGACGCCCGCCGCTTCCAGACCCAGTGACGCCACGTTCGGCGCGCGCCCGGTGGCATAGAGCACCGTGTCCACTTCGAGCACAGTCCCGTCAATCAGCGCGGCCGAGATGCCGCCCGATGTCGTCGACAAGGACTTCACGTCGCTGTTCACACGCAGGTCGACGCCATGCTTGCGTACTTCCTGTGCGATGAAGCCCCGCACATCCTCGTCGAACCCGCGCAGCACCTGCTCGCCCCGGTACAGCTGGGTGACCTGCGCGCCCAGGCCGTTGAAGATCGACGCGAACTCGCAGGCGATGTAGCCGCCGCCCACCACCAGCAAGCGGCGCGGAAACGGGTCGAGGTCGAACATGCTGTCAGAACTCACGGCCAGCTCGCATCCGGGCAACTTCGGCATGACCGGCGTGCCGCCCGTGGCGATGAGGATGTTTCGGGCCCTGAACGTCTCGACGCCTTCCGATGACTGGACCTGCACCGTGTGCGCATCGACGAACTGCGCCCAGCCGCTCACGATGGTGGCGCCGGAACCCGTGAGCAGGTTGCGGTAGATGCCGTTGAGACGCGTGATCTCGGTGGCCCGGTTCTTCTTCAATGTGGGCCAGTTGAAGCGCGGGGCGGGCACCTCCCAGCCAAAGCCTGCCGCATCGGCAAAGTCATCTGCAAAGTGCGAGGCGTAGCTGTAGAGCTTCTTGGGCACGCAGCCCACGTTGACGCAGGTGCCGCCCAGGGCAGCCGCCTCGGCCACCACCACGTGCGCGCCGCGCTGGGCGGCCATGCGCGCTGCGCGAACGCCCGCGCTTCCGGCGCCAATGACAAAAAGATCGCAATCGAATGAGGGCATGGATATCTCCTGCCCGGCAGTATCGCGCGCGGGTCAGCTTCCTGCTGCGCCGCGACGCGATATCCGCTAACCCCGCTAACCCCGCTCGATCAGGGTGACCAGGTCAGCCAGCGCGACCGGCTTGGTGAGGTGGCCATCGAAGCCCGCATCGTGCGTCCTTCGTGTGTCGTCCTGCGAGCCATAGCCAGTCATGGCAATGACGCACGACGAGACCATGCCCGGCAGCGTACGCAGCGCGCGCAAGGTTTCAAAACCGTCGATGCCCGGCATCGACAAGTCCAGCAGGACCACTTCGGGCGTGAAGCGTGCGGCAAGCACGAGCGCCTGCTCTCCGTCGTACGCTGTCTCCACACGGTGGCCCAGCAGGCGCAGCATGTCGCTACTGCTGTCCGCCGCATCCCGGTTGTCATCGACCACCAGCACGCGGCGTCCCGGCGACGTGTCTTTCGCAGCCACGGTGCGAGGCCCCCGATCTTCCGGCATGACAGCCGGAAGCCGGAACTCGAAGGTGCTTCCCTTGCCAGGGCCTTCGCTGCGCGCGTCCAGCACGCCGCCATGCAGTTCTACCAGCGATCGCGCCAGCGTCAGGCCGATGCCCAGCCCGCTCTCGTCGGGCAGCTTGCCGTTGTCCCCCTGTCGAAACAGCTCGAAGATCGCGTCCAGCTCGCCGGACGCAATGCCTCGCCCGTTGTCGGTGACCGATGTCGTGGCAAAGCCGCCATCGACCTCGACCTTGATCCCGATTTCACCGCCCTCGGCCGTGTAACGCGCTGAATTGACCAGCAGGTTCTGCAGGACCTGGGCCAGGCGCGTGCTGTCGGCGCTCAGGTACACCGGCTCGGGCGGAACCTCGATCGTGATGGTGTGGCAGCGCGCTTCGAGCAGGGGCCTTACGGTTTCGACGCTGCGCGAAACCACATCGGCAAGCGACGTCGGTTCCAGTCGCAGCTTGATCTTGCCGGTGGTCAACCGGCCGATGTCGAGCAGGTCGTCCACCAGTCTTGTCATGTGGGTCAACTGCCGGTCGATGATGTCGCGGCACTTTTGCAGCGCGGGGTTTTCAATCGGCTGCAACTGCATGACAGACACCGAATTGCGTATCGGCGCCAGCGGGTTGCGCAGCTCGTGCGCCAGCATCGCGAGAAACTCATTCATGCGCCGGCTCGACATCTCCAGGTCCTGCAGCTTGCGCCGCTCGGTCATGTCGCGCGTGACCTTGCCGAACCCGACGAGCTCGCCCTGCTTGTTGCGCAGGGCCGTGATGATCACGTTGGCCCAGAACACCGTGCCGTCCTTGCGCACGCGCCAGCCTTCGTCCTCGACGCGGCCGACGTCGGTCGCGATCTCCAGCTCTCGCGCGGGCTTGCCGCTGCGCTGGTCGTCCGGCGTATAGAAGGTGCTGAAATGCCGGCCGATGATCTCGTGGGCGGCGTAGCCCTTCATGGCCTGCGCGCCGGCATTCCAGCCGCGCACGATGCCATCCGGGTCGAGCATGAAGATGCCGTAGTCGCGCACGTCCTGCACCAGCAGCCTGAAGCGCTCTTCGCTCAGGCGCAGCGCTTCTTCATGGCTGCGCCGCTCGGTCAGGTCCCGCGTGATCTTGGTAAAGCCGGACAACTGCCCGCTGTCGTCCTTGACTGCGGTGATGATGACGTTGGCCCAGAAGCGGCTGCCGTCCTTGCGCAGTCGCCAGCCTTCATCCTCGAAGCGTCCGAGCGCGATCGCCTGCTGCAGCTCATATTGCGGCCAGCCGCGAGCAACCGCCTCGGGCTCATAGAAGACAGAAAAGTGCTGGCCCAGGATTTCGGCCCGGGTGTAGCCCTTGAGTTTTTCCGCGCCGCTGTTCCACGACGTGATGATGCCCCCGGGACTGAGGATGAAGATGCCGTAGTCGACGACGGCTTCGATCAGCTGCTGGAACCGGTGTTCGACCGGCGTGTCCGGAATCACGGGCGTGCGATCAGGCGACATACAGGTTGAAGCTGTTGGAGCCTGCAATTATCCCGGGCTGCCGCGATGCCGCCCCATACCCATCGCCGCAATGAGGTGTTGTCCTACACGGACGATTCAAGTGCCTGTGATGCGTCTCCATAGGCCTCCCGGCACGCGGGACGGAGCGCGAAATCTTGCGGATGCGGCAGAACCTGTTGTCATGCCATCAGCCTAACGACGGCTCACTGCTGCGCTTGCGGGCGGCTCACCCCAACGCGTGTAGGAGAGCGGTGGGGAGGGTTTCCCCCCGCTGCTGCTCATCCATGAGTCAGGCAAATGCCCAGGCTGCGCGACGGCGACCAGTCATGAACCAGGATGCTGCCGCCTGACGGATCGTCTCGCCGGCAGATGGCCAGGTCGGTGCAGCCGCCCTTGCGCCTGATGGTGAAAAGGCAGAAGTCACGTGACGCATCGACCCACATTCCGCGCGCGACCGGTGCGCATTCGGACAGCAACACATCGCCGACCTGGATGACCCCATGCCCGTCGGAGTCCACCAGCACGGTGTGGCCCCAGCCGCAGGCATCAAAACGATGCACATGCGGCGGCGTCGTTCGTGTGGGTGTGACGCTGCCTGCGAGCTTTCGCGCTGGTGGCGCCGCTGCGCAGTCGCGTGTCGCCGGGTTGCTGCCGCGCGGCGACGCCGCGAGCCCCAAGACCTGCCGAAACCATGAGCCGCCTGCCTTGCGACGGTCGGGCCGTGCGCGTGCAATTTCCGTGTTGTCCATGTTCTCCCCGCTTTGTTATTGGTGCGCAGCGTTATGCGGCGCAGCGGGATTCTGGCTTTGCACCCCGGGACTGCGAGGGCGCGCACGGTGAGAAATTGCCAATGCCTGGTGGTGCTTTGTTCCCCGCTAGACCTGGGCGGCTACTGGCGAACGGCTGGCGATGAGGTTCATCGCCAGGCCTGCCATGACGAGTGCGGCGGCGGCCAGCTTCCAGCCCGGGAGCGACTCGCCCAGCACCCAGGCCGAGGCGCTCATGCCGAACACTGGCACCAGCAGCGCCGTCGGCGCAACCGTGGCTGCGGGATACCTGGCCAGCAGCCAGTTCCATGCACCAAAACCAAAGAGCGTGTTGCCTACGGCCTGCCACAGCACGACTGCCCATCCGCCCCAGCTTGCGTGGGTGAGCGCCTGCGCGACGGCCGGGCCGCCTTCAAAAATCAGTGACATGGCGATCAGGGGCGGCAGCGAAAAAGGACTGCTCCACACCATGAACGCCAGCGCATCGACCCGCCCCACCGAACGCACCACCAGGTTGGCCGCGGCCCAGCACCCCGCCGCGAGCAGGCACAGCACCAGGCCTGTCGCAGTAACCGAATTACCGCCATCGGGTCCCAGCGCATGCCACGCGATGAGGCCGATGCCGGCCAGCGCCAGCATCGTGGCGGGAATCTGCAACCTGCGCAGCCGCTCGCCCTTGAGCAGCAGGGCCGCGCCTATCGTGAAGAACACCTGGCTTTGCATCAGCAGCGAGGCGAGCCCCGGTGAAATATCGGAACGCATCGCCAGGAACAACAAGCCGAACTGGCCCGCTCCCAGCAGCACACCGAATTTCGCCAACGGCACCCAGCCGACCGCAGGCCGCCGGATGAAAAATATCCACGGAAAGACGCTGAGGGCAAATCGCAGCGCGGCGAGCAGGAACGGCGGGAACTCGGCCAGACCCCACTTGATGACGACGAAATTGGTGCCCCAGACGAAGACAACGGCGATGGCAAGAAGCAGGTGAGAGATTCGCATGTGCGGCGATGTTGGCATAACGCCGCGCAGACTGCGCTGCTTGTCATGCCGGACTCGATCCGGCATCCACTGCGAAGCAGAGACTGCGCTTGATCACAGATGGATTGCGGATCGAGTCCGCAATGACAGCCTGGCTTTGGTTGTCATACCGGGCTTGACCCGGTTCGGTGCCCCTGCAATTCATCCAGGATCGGGCAATCGGGCCTGTGGTCGCCCTGGCAGCAATGAATCAGGTGCTTGAGCGTCTTGCGCATCGCCTCCATCTCCTGCATTCGCTGGTCCAGGTCTGCCACATGCTTGGCCGCGATTCGGCGCACATCCGCACTGGAGCGCCCGCGGTTTTGCCAGAGCTTGAGAAGCTCGGTGATCTCGGCCATGCTGAAGCCCAGGTCGCGCGATCGCCTGATGAACCGCAGGGTGTGCACTTCCTTGTCGGAGTAGAGGCGATAACCCGCCTCGGTGCGGTTCACCTCGGGCAGCAGGCCCAGCGATTCGTAATGACGCGCCATCTTGGCCGATACGCCCGAACGCCGGGCGGCCTCACCGATATTGAAGGTCATGAAGAAGCTCCTTTCCAGCGCCTGAGCATCAGCGCATTGGTGACCACGCTCACGCTGCTGAGCGCCATCGCAGCGCCGGCGATCACCGGGTCGAGCAGCCCGAACGCGGCCAGCGGAATGCCCACCACGTTGTAGACGAAAGCCCAGAACAGGTTCTGCCGGATCTTGCGATAGGTGCGGCGCGAGATGTCGATGGCGTCCGCCACCAGCGCCGGATTGCCGCGCATGAGGGTGACTCCGGCTGCGTGCATCGCCACGTCGGTGCCGGTACCCATTGCAATCCCCACATCGGCAGCGGCAAGCGCAGGCGCATCGTTGATGCCATCGCCCACCATCGCCACCGTATGCCCCTGCGCCCTGAGTTCCGCGACGATGCGGGCCTTGTCTTCGGGCAGCACCTCGGAGCGAATGTCGTCTATGCCCAGCGGCTTTGCGATGGCGTTCGCGCTGCCGGCGTTGTCACCCGTCAGGAGCACGGTGCGCACGCCCTGGTCGCGCAGGCTTCGCACGGCCAGTTGCGCTGCTGGCTTGACCGTGTCGCCGAAGGCCAGCAGGCCGAGCAGGCGTGGTGCATCGGTGACATCAGCCACCCACGAAACAGTACGGCCTTCGGATTGCAACTGCGTTGCGCGCGCCTGCAAAGCGGCGAGGTCCACGCGCAGTTCTTCCATCCACCGCGTGCTACCCAGCCGCAAGGCGCGGCCGCCGACATCGGCAGACATTCCGCGACCGGCAACCGCGTGCACATGGCTCGCCGGTATGGCGTTGGCGCCCTCACCCTGCGCTGCCGACTGCACGGCACGCGCCAGCGGATGTTCGCTGCCTGCCTGTATCGACGCAGCCATCGCGAGCAATGCCTTTCGATCACCATCGACCGCATCTGCCGCCGCAAGCTGCGGCTTGCCTTCGGTCAGCGTGCCGGTCTTGTCGAATGCGACAACATCGACCTTGTGCGCGATCTCCAGGGCCTCGGCATCCTTGATGAGGATGCCGTGCCTTGCAGCGACACCGGTCCCGGCCATGATCGCGGTCGGCGTTGCCAGACCCAGCGCGCAAGGGCAGGCGATGACAAGCACCGCCACGGCATTGAGGATCGCGACTTCCCAGTCGCCGGACGACAAGCCCCAGCCGAGCAAGGTGACAAACGCAATGCCGATGACGACGGGCACGAACACCTCGCTCACGCGGTCGACCAGCCGCTGGACCGGTGCCTTCTTGGCCTGCGCCGATTCCACCAGTCGCACAATGCGCGCAAGCGTCGACTCGCCGCCGACGGCGGTGGTGCGAACCACGAGCAGGCCTTCGCCGTTGACCGACCCTCCAACTACCTTGCCGTCCTCGTGGCGCGCGACCGGCAAGCTCTCGCCGGTGATGAGCGACTCGTCGAGCTCGCTCGAACCTTCCACGATCACGCCATCGACAGGCACGCGTTCGCCGGGGCGAATCACCACCAGGTCATCGCGCCTGACCGCTGCGATGGGAATTTCCAGTTCCTTGCCGTCACGGCGCACGCGTGCGGTCTGCGGCCGCAGCGCATTGAGCGCGCGGATTGCCTCTGTCGTTTGCCGACGCGCCCGCGTCTCCAGCCACTTGCCCAGCAGCACCAGCGTGATCACCACGGCAGACGCTTCAAAATACAGATGCGGCGTGCCGTGACTGCCGTGCCGCGCCATGAGGTAGATCGACAAGCCGTAACCCGACGAAGTGCCAAGCGCCACCAGCAAGTCCATGTTGCCGGCCCGCGCCTTGAGCGCTGCCCATCCGGCCTTGTAGAAACGCGCGCCCAGCCAGAACTGCACGGGTGTGGCGAGCGCCAGCTGCACCCAGGCGGGAATCGACAGATGCGCGCCGAAGAGCATCGCGACCATGGGCGCCATCAGCGGCAAGGACAGCGCCGCTGCGACAGCCACCGGCCACCACTCGTTGCGGGCAGGCTCAGGCGCCTGCGTGTCGGGCTCCAGCGCGCGTGCCGTGTAGCCCGCCTTCTCGACGGCAGCGACGAGCGCCGATGCATCTTCAGCGTGGTCGAGTTCGACCTGTGCGGTTTCGGTGGCCAGGTTGACCGTCGCCGACGTCACCCCGGGCACCTTCGTCAAGGCCTTCTCGACCCGGCCGACGCATGATGCGCAGGTCATGCCCTCGATGGCCAGGTTCCATTGCGCTGTGGAAGTATGGGTAGTCATGCTGCAAGTGTGAACCTTGCCATGATGTTAATGTCAACACCTCAATTTAGTCCGGAGAAAACCATGCTCGAATTCCAGCTGCCCGACATGAGCTGCGGCCACTGCGTCAAGGCAGTCACCCAGGCCTGCCAGGAGGTCGATCCTGCCGCGAAGGTCCATGTCGATCTCGCGACCAAGAAGGTGGAGGTTGACTCAGCGGCCGCGCCGGAGCAGTTCGCCAAGGCGCTGACGGAGGCGGGCTATCCGCCGGCAGGCCGGTAGTTGGCTGTCATGCCGGACTCGATCCGGCATCCACCGCGAAGCGGCGACTGCGCTTGATCGGAGATGGATTGCGGGTCAAGCCCGCAATGACAGCCTGTGTTTGGCTGTCATGCCGGACCCGATCCGGCATCCACCGCGAAGCGGCGACCGCACTCACCATGCGTTCACTGCGCAACTGCGAAACCCCGCAAAAACATCCGTGCGATGCGGCTCGAAGAAATTGCGGTAACGCGGATGCGCGAGCCAGGGCGAAGTCGCCTCGCACGCGCCGCGCAGCACCCGCCGGGTGCCGAACCACGGCGCGGAATAGTCGCGGTAGGGATGCGCTTCGAATCCGGGGTAGGGCATGAAAGGCTCGCTGGTCCATTCCCAGACATGGCCCCACGAAAAGCCTGGCATCGTCAACGCAGCGCACTCCCACTCGGCCTCCGTCGGTAACCGGCGTCCCGCCCAGCGGCACCACGCGTGGGCTTCATGCGCGCTCAGGTGACACGCGGCCGTCTCGGGGTCAGCGCCTTCGCCGGGCGGCCTGGCGCGCGCTTGCTGACGCCATGCCCAGCCCTCATCGGTCCACCAGCGCGGATTGTCATAGCCGCCTGCGTCGACAAACCCGGCAAACCGCGACCAGCTCACCGGTTGCGAATCAATTTCGAACGCTGCAATCTGCACGTCCTGCGACTGCAATTCATTGTCGAAGGCGAAACCCGCGTCGGCGCTGCCCAGGCGAAAGGATTGCGCGGGCACCTTCAGCGCTTGAACTGGCGCAAGTGTTCGTGCGGCCGATTGAGGCACTGAAATGCCCAGGGTCCGCGCCATGTAGGTCGCGGCTTCCGCATGCATCGCTTCATGCAGCGCGCAAAGCCGGAAAAAATACAACTCATCCGCACTCGCCTGTTGGGGCAGTCGATGCAGCAGGGCCAGCGTCTCGCCCAGCGTGTCCGACAGGTAAGTCCGCATGGCACCTGCATCGGACAGAGCAAGCTCCCACCGGCTGCGATGCTCGATGCGGCTGGAATCGAACCAGCTGTCCGACGACGCCAGAAGCGACGGGGCGCGTGGGTTCAGGGGATCGCAACCCACGCCGAGCGCGCACTGAGGGTTGCGCGCGATCCACCACTCCTGGAACCACGCGATGTGACCCAGCTCCCACAATGGCGGATTGAGCCCCCTGTCATACGGAACGCGCCAGCCGCTCGCCTCCAGCGCGTGCGCATAGGCATCTGCCAGCTCCAGCGTGCGAGCCCGCGTCGCAAGCAGCGCCTCGCGCACAGGGCCTGCCCCACCCGTGCGAAGTGCCTGCGCCGCGCTATAACCGTGAGATGCGTAGTCCATCGATCGTCATCGTAAGCCCAGCACTGGCCGACGCCAACAACGGCAACTGGCAGACGGCTGCCCGCTGGCAGCAGCTGCTGCAGCCGACGCACCGCGTTCGCATCACACAAGAGTGGCCCGATGAAGATGCCGCAGGCGATGACCTCATGCTGGCCCTGCACGCGCGGCGGTCGGCGCAAGCCATCCAGGCATGGGCCGACCGACGAGGGCCGCATGGGCTCGCGGTTGTGCTGACCGGCACCGACCTGTATGGCGACATCGCTTTCGATCCCACAGCCAAACGCTCCCTGGACCTCGCCCAACGCCTGGTGGTCCTGCAATCGCTGGGCATCGCGGCGCTGCCAGAGGTTGTGCAGCACAAGGCTCGCGTGATCTACCAGTCGACGGCGTCGGTCGCACCGCTCGCGAAACCCCGGCATCAGCTACGCGCAGTCATGGTCGGCCATCTGCGGCAAGTGAAATCCCCGCAGACGCTGTTCGAAGCCGCATGCCTCATCAATGCCGATGCAGGCATAGCGATCGATCACATCGGCGATGCCATCGACGCACCGCTGGGCGAGCAGGCGCGTGCAACGCAATCGCGCGCGCCGCACTACCGGTGGCTGGGCGGCATGGCCCACGACGACGTGCGGCGCGCCATTGCACAGGCGCATGTGCTGGTGCACACGAGCGCCGTGGAGGGCGGCGCGCATGTGGTGATGGAGGCGATCTGCAGCGGCACGCCGGTGCTCGCCTCGCGGATTGACGGCAATGTGGGCTTGCTCGGCGAAGACTATGAAGGCTATTTCGAGCATGGCAATGCAGCGCAGCTTGCGGCCCTGCTGATGCGTTGCCGCGCAGAACAGGCCGGCGCATCGCCTGATGGCCTCCTGACCCGGCTCACGGCGCAGTGCGCACGGCGCGCTCACCTCTTCACACCGCAGGCAGAGCGCATGTCGCTGTTGCAGCTGCTGGACGAGCTATGACATCAAGCACACAAGACAAGCTTCCGGCGCTGCGCGGTGGCGCATTCGCCCTGTTGAGCGCGGTGCTGTTCGGCATCAGCACGCCGCTGGTGCAACGCGCCGGCGAGGGCCTGGGCCCGTTCGCTACTGCAGCACTTCTGTACGCAGGCTCTGCAATGGCGGGGGCGCTGCTTCGCAGGCCCACCTCGCTGGAGGCAAGGCTGCGTCGCTCTGACCTCGGACGCATCAGCCTGATGGCGCTGTTTGGCGCTGTGATCGGGCCGGTCGCTTTGGCGTGGGGACTGCAACACACCAGCGGCGCCAGCTCATCGTTGATGCTGTCGCTGGAAGCGCTTTTTACTGCCGTGCTCGCGCGCCTGCTCTACCAGGAGGTGATGGACAGGCGGGTGTGGACGGCGATGGCGTTGCTGCTCTTGGGCGGTGTGGTGCTGGTGATCGACCGTGGGCTGGGCGCAGGCAGCACGCAGTTGCCCGGCCTGCTGGCTGTGATGGCTGCCACGGCGGCCTGGGGTGTGGACAACACGCTGTCACGCGGTGTTGCCGAGCGCGACCCGGGACAGGTGGTGCTGGCCAAGTCGGCGATGGGCGCGGCTGCGGCCGCAGTCATTGCAACGCTGCTGGGCGAGTCGCTGCCTTCGGCCATGCGAGCCCTCGCGCTGCTGGCAATCGGCGGCGCGGGTTACGGTGTGAGCCTGCGGCTTTACCTGCTCGCACAGCGCGAGTTCGGCGCGGCGCGAACAGGATCGGTCTTTGCCTTCGCGCCGTTCATCGGCGCAGCCGTGGCGGTTGGCCTGGGCGAGCGCGGACTGACCTGGGGCATGGGCGCGGGCGCTGCGCTCATGCTTGCGGGCGTACTCGTTCATCTGCTGGAACGGCATGCCCACTCCCACAAGCATGAATCGATGGTCCATGAACATGCGCATACGCACGACGACGGGCATCACGACCACACGCACCCTGAGCCGGTCACTGGCGCGCACAGCCATGTGCATCGCCACGCGCCGATCGAGCACAGCCATGCGCATGTGCCCGATGCCCATCACGCCCACAAACATTAGCGGCGTTGGGTTCCAATCGCAGCATGGAGCACAAACACCCACCCGCCGCCGATGATTGCTGCGCGCCGCCACCACTGAAGGTGAACGCCGACCAGGACGATCACGCTGGCCATGACCATGAGCACGGCCATGACCACGACCATGACCACGACCATGACCACGGCGACGAACCCGGCGTTGCGCGCCTCGCGCTGGCCCTGGCCCTGGCGATAGCCGCCGAGGCCTGCGAGTTCTTCGCACCTGCCGGCATGCAGTGGAAAGCCATCGGCATGGCCCTGGCTGCCATCGCCATCGGCCTTGCCGGGCTGGACGTCTACAGGAACGGGATCGCCTCGCTCATCAAGGGCCGGCTCAACATCAATGCATTGATGGCCGTGGCGGTGACCGGCGCATTCATCATCGGCCAATGGCCCGAGGCCGCGATGGTGATGGCGCTGTATTCCATTGCCGAGCTGATCGAGGCGAAGGCGGTGGACCGCGCACGCAACGCCATCAAGGGACTGCTGGCTCTCGCGCCGGAATCCGCGCTCGCGCGCGGCGCAGACGGCGGCTGGCAATCCATGCCGATCGCCGATGTGCCGCTCGATGCCATCGTGCGCATCAAGCCGGGCGAGCGCGTGCCGCTCGATGGCGTGGTCGTCAAAGGCGCGAGCGCCGTCAACCAGGCGTCTGTCACCGGCGAGAGCATGCCGGTGGACAAGGCCATCGGCGACGCCGTCTTTGCAGGCACAGTCAATCAAACCGGCGAGCTCGAATTTCGCGTGACGGCCGGCGCGAGCAACACGACGCTGGCGCGCATCATCCACGCCGTCGAAGAGGCGCAGTCCAAACGCGCGCCCACGCAGCGCTTCGTCGATCGCTTCGCCGCGATCTACACACCCGCCGTGTTCGCGCTCGCCATTGCAGTGGCCGTGCTCATGCCGCTGCTCACCGACCTCACGTGGCTGCAGGCGGCGTACAAGGCGCTGGTGCTGCTGGTGATCGCGTGTCCCTGCGCGCTGGTGATCTCGACGCCCGTCACGGTGGTGAGCGCACTTGCTGCGGGCGCCCGGCGCGGCATCCTCATCAAGGGCGGCACCTATCTGGAATCGGCGCGCACGCTGAAGGCCGTCGCGCTCGACAAGACCGGCACGATCACAGAGGGCAAGCCCAGGCTGGTGGACTGGCGCACATGGGGCGGCGCAGATGAGCTGCGCACCAGGCGTCTTGCGGCCAGCATGGCGAGCCGATCGGATCATCCGGTGTCGCAGGCGATTGCCGCAGGCCTGGATGACGAACGCGCCGCAGTCGACAACTTCGTGGCGCTGCCCGGCCGCGGTGTTGAAGGAACGGCGGACGGTGTCCGGCTGGTGCTGGGCAATCACCGGTCCATGCATGAGCGGGGCTACTGCAGCCCCGAGGTTGAAGCGGAACTGGCCCGGCACGAGTCACAGGGCCGCACCGTCACGCTGCTCGCAGCCGACGACAAGGTGGTTGCCATCTTCGCGGTGGCCGACACGATCAGGGAGACATCGCGCCGCGCGATTGCCGACCTGAAATCGCTGGGCATCGTTGCCGTCATGCTCACGGGCGACAACGCGGCCACGGCCCAGGCCATTGCCGCGCAGGCCGGCATTGCCGATGCACGCGGCGACCTGCTGCCCGAGGCCAAGCTCGAAGCAATCCAGGAAATGCGAAAGCGCTACGGTCCGACCGGCATGACCGGCGACGGCATCAACGATGCGCCGGCCCTCGCGCAGGCCGACATCGGATTCGCCATGGGCGGCATGGGCACCGACATCGCGATGGAAGCAGCCGACGTCATCATCATGAATGACGACCTGCAACGCGTGGCCGAGACCGTGCGCCTGTCGCAGCGCACACATGCGGTGCTGTGGCAGAACATCGCGCTGGCGCTGGGCATCAAGGCCGTGTTTCTCGTGCTCGCGGTGTTTGGCAGCGCCACGATGTGGATGGCGGTGTTCGCGGACATGGGGGCCAGCCTGCTGGTGGTGGGCAACGGGCTGCGGCTTCTGCGCGGGGCGCGTGCCGAGATCGACAAGTCGCACTGACCTGCGGTTCAGCGGCTCGCCGCGTGGTGGCGCAAGTCGATCGCCATGCTGATGGCCAATGCAATGAAGGTCCCCAGGCACATCGCTGCCAGCACATCCGTCGGCCAATGGACACCCAGAACCAGGCGCGAGAGCGCAACGAGCGACGTCCAGCCCAGGGCAAGCGCCATCGCCCATCGCCCGCAGGCGGGCCACAGCCGCCCCGCGCACAAGGCCAGCGCCGTCACCACAGCCGCTGTGTGCGTCGTGTGGCCGCTCGGAAAGCTGGAGCCCCAGAACCACTCGGTCTCCCACAGCGCGGGGCGCGCACGGCCGGTCGCCGTCTTGATGAGGTACACCGCCAACGCTGCCGCTGCGAGCGAGGCCGTGACCAGCAACGCCTCGGCACGCCGCCTGCGCCACAACAATCCCAGCGCAGCGACCACCGCCACCGGCACCACCGTCAGTGCCGAGCCTGCAACCGTCACCCCGTTGAAAAAGCCATGGAGCGACGCGGGCATGTGCGCACGGATGAAGGTCAGGATGTACCGGTCCACCACGCCTGACTCCTGGGCCAGGACATCCTCGAACACCTTCGCCCCGACAATCAGCAGCACCAAAAGCCCCATGACGGCGAGCCGGCGCCTGAGCAGGAGTTCCCGATACCAGGGCTGGCGATAGTGGACGTAGCGCTTCAATGCGACGTAGCCAAACAGGACCAGCGCCACGAGCACTATCGACTCGGCAACCAGTTCAATCAGCATGCACCTACCGTAGCATGAGTCGCTGGACCGCGGCCCCCATCACTGTGCACACAAGGAAATCCGAATGAATCTACGACCCGCTCTCGTCCGGCTTGGCGCCGTGCTGGCGCTCGGCCTCGCCAGTTTCAGCGCGACGGCGACAAGCCTCCTGCTCGACGAGATGACCTGGACCGAGGTGCGCGATGCGCTCAAGGCCGGGCACACCACCATCATCATCCCCATCGGCGGCACCGAGCAGAACGGCCCCCACATGGCGCTGGGCAAACACAATTTCCGCGCGGCCGCGCTGGCGGCGCGCATTGCCTCAGCAGTTGGCAACACCATCGTCGCGCCGGTCGTCAGCTATGTGCCGGAGGGGCGCATTTCGCCGCCGGGCGGTCACATGCGGTTTCCGGGAACGATCTCGGTGCCGCAGGAAGCCTTCGAAGGCGTGCTGCTCGGCGCAGCGCGCAGCTTGCGCCAGCATGGCTTTCGCGACATTGTCTTCATCGGCGATTCAGGCAACTACCAGGGCAGCATCGCAGCGGTCGCGGCACGCCTGAACCGCGAGTGGGCGGGCACCCCCGCGCGGGCTCACCCGGTACCGCAGTACTACCAGGCAGCCACCACCGTGTTCAATGAGGCATTGCGTGGCCGGGGCATCACACCAGCGCAGATCGGCACCCACGCGGGTCTGGCAGACACCTCGCTGATGCTGGGCGTCGATGCCTCGCGCATCCGCGAAAACGCGATGCGCACGCCGCCCGCCCCTGAGCCCGTGTCCGGGGTGACCGGCGATCCGACCCAGGCGAGCGCGGCATTTGGCAAGCTTGGCACCGACCTGATAGTCGAGCACGCCGCAAGGGCCATTCGCGATGCAGTGGCTGTCCGGCGTTAGCATCGAGGGTTGTTTCGCCCGTTGCGGCGTCCCTGCGCCCCTACTTCTGTTACCGATCCCATGAAAAAAACCCTTCTCTGCACGCTGCTCGGCGCGCTGCTTGCCTCTGCCTACGCGCAGAACCCGACCTCCACTGCTTCGGCTTCGGCGTCGGGCCTGTCCAACGCAACCGCCATCGCCACGGTGCCCGGCATGCCGGCCGTGATCGATCCGGCCAATCTCTACAGCGAAACGACGTCCAGCAAGCTCTCGCCTGCAGTTGCCGGTTCGCTGGAGCGTGTGTACGTGCCCAACCGCAGCAGCAACACGGTGTCGGTCATCGACCCGGCCACGCTGCAGGTCATCGACACCTTCAAGGTCGGCATCCATCCGCAGCACGTCGTTCCGTCCTGGGACCTCAAGACGCTGTGGGTTGCCAACAATGCCGAAGGCCGCACCGACGGCAGCCTGACGCCCATCGACCCGAAGACCGGCAAGCCCGGCCCGAACATTCCGGTGGACGATCCGTACAACCTGTACTGGTCGCCCGACGGCAAGTACGCCATCGTCGTGGCCGAGGCCTACAAGCGCCTGGACTTTCGCGATCCGCGCACGATGAAGCTGGAGTTTTCGCTGCCCACGCCCGAGTGCGCCGGCATCAACCACGCCGACTTTTCCATCGACGGCAAGTTCGCGATCTTCACCTGCGAATTCGGCGGCTCGGTCACCAAGATCGACATGGTCAACCGCAAGGTGATGGCCACCATCCTGGTCCACCGCGACTTCGACAAGCCTGCCGAGATGGAGAAGATCAGGAAGCAGATCGCCCAGCTGTCGCCCAAGCATGGCGGCCACCAGCATGGCGCCATTCGCGGCATGCCCGCCATGCCGCAGGACATCCGCGCTGCGCCCAACGGCAAGACGTTCTACGTCGCCGACATGGTGGCCGACGGCGTGCACATCGTCGAGCTCGAACCCTTTCGCCAGATCGGCTACATCCCCACGGGTGTCGGCTCGCACGGCCTGTACCCCAGCCGCGACGGCAAGAGCCTGTACGTGGCCAATCGCGGCAGCAACTTCATCCGGGGCGTGCCGCGTGGACCGGGCGGCGTTGCAGTCATCGACTTCGCTTCCCGCAAGGTTGTTGCCAACTGGCCCATCCCCGGCGGCGGCAGCCCCGACATGGGCAACGTGAGCGCCGACGGCAAGTGGCTCTGGCTGTCAGGCCGATACGACAACGTCGTCTATCGCTTCGACACGACGACCGGCGCGGTCGACAAGGTCAAGGTCGGGCGCGAGCCGCACGGCCTGACGGTGTGGCCGCAGCCCGGGCGCTATTCGCTGGGGCATACGGGCAACCTGCGCTGATTCGCAAACTGCATGGATGCCGGGTCGTGGCCCGGCATGACGAGCTTCTACGGCCGCCTTTCAGGACTTGTTCGTCAGGCTGCCGTGCGCGGCGCGGTTGTGCATCTTGAGAACGGGCAGGGTCTTCGCCGCGTAAGCGCGAACGTCCTTGTCTTTGGCCTCCTTGCTCGCCTTTTCAAACAGGGCCATGTCCTGCGAATGGCTGTTGTAGCCCAGGGCGCTGAGATACAGGCCGTCGAAGTTCTTTGATGCTGCCCAGGCCTCCAGCTTCTTTTTTCGGTCGGCCGGCAATTCCGTCGGCAACTTGACACCTTTGGCCGCGGCAAGCTGCGCCAGTTCCTGCGCGTTCTTCGTGTGATCCTTGACGCTCTGCTCACCCAGCAGCTTGACGTCTTCCTTCTTGCCCCGCGCCAGGGCCATCTTTCCCGCCTCGATCTCGAACAGGTTGCCGATGGCGGCTTTTTCCAGGAACTCCTGGTCTGGCTTGGCCAGGCCTGCAGCCCATGCCGTGCCCGAGGCCAGTGCGACCAGGGCGACAAGCGCCGGGGCAGCAAACGAAGTGGAAAGTTTGATCATGGGTTTGCCGAGAGGACAAAAAGGCGGATTGTGGCGCAAGTGCAAGCCCATCCATAATCGGCACGGCCCTTGCGTCCCCCGTTTTACATGGCGCTACTCGAACTCCTGGTTTTGTTGTTGCTCAGTTCCGTCGCCCTCGGCTGGATTGCACGACGCTTCAAGTTTCCCTATCCGATCGCACTGGTCGCGGGCGGAGCCGTGCTCGGCCTGGTGCCCAACCTGCCGCAATACGCGTTCGATCCGCAGCTGATCCTGGTGGCGGTGCTACCGCCCATCCTCTACCAGGCTGCGCTTCTCACCTCCTGGACCGACTTCAAGGCCAACATCAGGCCCATCGGCCTGCTGGCCATCGGCCTGGTTGCAGTCACGACGCTCGCTGTCGGCGCAACGCTCAAATGGATGGTGCCCGACGTGCCGTGGGCGGCGGCCTTCGTGCTCGGGGCCATCGTCTCGCCGCCCGATGCGGTGGCGGCGACTGCGATCCTTTCGCGCCTGAACATGCCCCGGCGCATCGTCACGATCCTGGAAGGCGAAAGCCTGGTCAACGATGCATCGGGCCTGGTGCTCTACAAGTTCGCAGTGGCTGCGGTACTCACCGGCGCGTTCTCGTGGATGGAGGCATCGGTGCAGTTCGCCGCTGTGTCCATCGGCGGCATTGCGGTGGGCATGGCGCTGGCGTTCGCCTACATCTGGATCCACAAGCGGCTGGGCGACCCCTTCATCGAAGTGCTCACCGTGCTCACGATTCCCTACGCCACCTACATCGCCGCCGAGCTGATGCATACATCGGGCGTGCTGGCTGTCGTGGCAGCAGGATTGGTGCGCGGCCGTTATGCACCCGAGATCGTCTCGGCCGAAATGCGCATCATGGCGCGCTCGGTGTGGAACCTGCTGGTGTTCCTGCTCAACAGCCTGGTGTTCATGCTGATCGGCCTGCAGATTCACGGCGTCGTGGTCAACCTCGGAAACTTTCCGACGGCTTTGCTCACGGCGGTTGCGATCGCGGTGACGGCAGTCGCTGTCGCGGTCCGGTTTCTCTGGGTGTTCCCGGTGGCGTATTTGCCCGAGCGCCTCTCGGGCAACCTGCGCGATGACGCGCCGCGCCCCAACAAGAACGAACTCATCATCATCAGCTGGTGCGGCATGCGCGGCATCGTCTCGCTCGCCGCCGCCCTGGCCCTGCCCTTGAAGCTGGCGGACGGCTCACCGTTTCCCTACCGCGACCTCATCATCTTCGTGAGCTTTGCCGTCATTCTGGCAACACTGATCGGGCAGGGGCTGTCCCTGACGCCCATGATTCGCCGGCTCAAGGTGGGGTCCAACTGGAGCTTGCACGATGAGCAGATCCGTGTGCGCAGCGCGATGAGCACGGCCGCCCTGGCAGCCATCGACAAACAGCTGATCGCGGAAGGCGCGCCACCGGGCTGGGCTCGCGCCCTGAAGGCCGAGATCGCGGACCGCATCGCCGTGGTTGCCTCGCCAGATTCAGAACGAACGCCGCGCGTCGAGCTGGTGAACCGGCTGCGGTTCGCGGCGATTCAGGCGGAGCGGGCCGAGCTGATCCGGCTGTGGCGGGCCAACGAAATTGGTGACGAAGTGATGCATCACCTCATGGAAATGCTCGACTACGAACAGGCACACCTGCCCATCAGGCAGTCCGAAAAGCCGGTCCCCACACAGCCCGATGGGGTGCTCGTCGAGTAACAGATTTGCGCTTCGCGATTGGCAATCGGCGAACTTACAATGAGCCGATCATGGCCCACCGCGACACCCCCGCCCCTGCTTCTGCTCACCCGGCCTCCAGCGCATCGCGCGCAAAATCCGAACGCGACCCGTTCGAGTTTTCCGAGGACGCATTCGAGGTCAAGGTTGCCGAAATGCTCGTTGCAACCTCTGATGAATCCGATGCACTGATCGACTCGTCGATTACCGATGTGCTCAAGCTGCTGCGTGAACAACTGAGCATGGATGTGGTGTTCGTGTCCGAGTTCGCCGACGGCAAACGTTACTTTCGGCACGTGGACCAGATGCCCGGCAAGGAAGTGATCTCGCGCGGCGGATGCGACCCGCTGGAAGAGTCGTGGTGCGCAAGGGTCGTTGACGGACGCCTGCCTGAATTCATCCCCGATGCCGGCGTGCTTCAAAAAGCCGGAGAACTTCCCGCAACGCCCTTCCCGGTCGGCACCCACATGAGCACGCCCATCCACCTCAAGAGCGGCGAGGTGTACGGCACGCTGTGCTGCTTCAGCTTTGCGCCCAACGACGAGCTCAAGGCCAAGGACATGCGCACGCTGCGCTACACCGCGAAGCTGGCGGCGGCCCGACTGGAGGAAGGTCGAGCCTGAAGTGTCAAGGCGTTTTTTTCGCCTCTATCTCCTTGCGCATGCTTCGCGGTGGATGCCGGATCGCGTCCGGCATGACAACCGCAGGCGCACCGCCCCACTGATGAGTGCCCTTTCAGCTCCTCGATTTGGCCTTCCCTTTGGCCCGGCTCGCCTGTGTCACCAGCCGGGCAAACGCATCAGCTGCCGGTGACATACTGCGGCCCCGGCGCCGGATGAGTCCTATCGTTCGCGTGATCGTCGGCTTCTCCAGCGGCACGCCCACCACCGACCCGCGCTCGCGGGGCAGCGTGAGCTGCGGCACGATGGCCACCGCCAGCCCGTTGGCGACCAGCCCGATCAATGTCGACACATGGCGCACCTCGCACACAGGGCGCGGCAGGCGGCCCAGCTCGGCCAGTGCCTGGTCGATGAGCACGCGGTTTCGGCTTTGCTGCGACACCAGCGCATACGGATGGTCGGCCAGTTCTTCCCATCGAACCGAACGGCGCTTCGCCAGCACATGCCCAGCCGGACACGCCAGCACGAACGCTTCCTTGAGCAGCGGCGTGAACTCGACCTCGGGGTCCTGCATGCCGGTGTAGTTGAGCGCGAAGTCAGCCTCGCCGGCCTTGACGCTCTCCAGCACTTCGTCGGCGCCCTCTTCGATGATCCGCACGAGCACATGCGGGTGCTCCTTGCGAAACGAGCGGATCACCTCCGGCAGGAAGTGATGCACCCCCGAAAACACGCAACCCACCGTCACGTCGCCCGCCTCCAGGTGAGCCACATCGTGCAGGCTCAACACCGACTGGTCGAGGTCGTCGATCACCGAGCGCACATGAACCAGGAAGCGGCGGCCCAGCATCGTCAGCTCGACACTGCGCGTGGTGCGGTCGAACAGGCGCACATCCAGCACTTCTTCCAGGTGCGAGATGCGACGCGAGAGCGCGGGCTGCGACAGATGCAGCACCTTGGCAGCAGCCGCAAAGCTCTGCAGGTGGCCGACGGTAACGAAGGCCCGGAGGTCGGCCAGCGTGGGTTTGACAGCGCTCATGGCGGCCCTTTCGATTCATGCAGTTCGTGCATCAAGTATTCAGAAAGATGCAATTTACAGCACGCCGGGAGCGCGTCAACATCGCACGCACAACGAAGGAGACATCCCATGAAACGCCGACACCTGCTGCAGGCGGCCGCGTCTGCCATTGCGCTCCCGCAGATCGGACAACTCGCGCACGCGCAAGCATGGCCCGCCAAACCCATTCGCTACATCGTGCCGGTCGCCGCAGGCGGGGGCAACGACATGATCGCGCGCGTCGTCACCGACCGCTGGGGCAAGCTGCTGGGCCAGAGCTTCGCGGTGGACAACCAGAGCGGCGGTGGCGGCGTGGTCGCATGCCAGCTCACTTCGCGCGCCGCGCCCGACGGCTACACCCTGCTGCAGGGCTATGTCGCAACCCATGGAACCACGCCGGCCACGCGGCGCGTAACCTATGACGCGATCAAGGACTTCACGCCCATCGGCATGATCGGCGCGACGCCCAATGTGCTGGCCATTCATTCCAGCGTGCCGGCCACCAACGTCAAGGAATTCATCGACTACGTCAAGCGCCAACCGGGCAAGGTCAACTACGGCTCGGCCGGCGCGGGCTCGCTCACGCACCTGACGATGGAGCTGTTCAAGCAGGAGACGGGCCTGTTCATGCTGCACATTCCCTACCGCGGCATTGCGCCTGCCATCAACGACCTGCTGGGCGGCTCGACGCAGGCGATGTTTCCGGGGCTTGCGGCTGCGTTGCCGCATTTGCGTTCGGGCCGCATGCGCGCACTGGCCGTCACCGGCAAGCAGCGCAGCCCGCAGCTCAAGGATGTGCCGACGATGGACGAGATCGGCTTCAAGGGGTTCGACGCGATGCAGTGGTATGGCTCGGTCGGCCCGGCCAACATGCCGGCGGACATCGTGAAGCGCCTGAACGAAACGCAGGTCGCGGTGCTGAAGTCACCCGACCTCGCGGAGAAGCTCGCAGGCGAGGCGGTGGAACCCTGGCCCATGTCGCCAGATCAGTTCGGCCAGTACATCAAGAGCGAGATCACGCGCTGGACCGCGCTGGCGAAGGCGCGAAAGATCCAGCTGGACGAGTAGTCCACTCCACCGACGACCGGCAACCGACGAACACCCTTTCGAAAGAATTCCCTTGGCACGCAACACCCACGTCCCCGCCGATCTGGCGGCGCCACCCATCACCAGCATCCTGGCGAAGTTCGCATCAACGCATCCCTCGCGCGGCTGGAGCGAGGCTGTCGAGCACGAAGCGCATCGCACCTTCTACAACTGGCTGGGCTGCGCGATCGGCGCCGCGCACCATGAAGCCGCCGATGCGGCGCTGGCCGCCGTGCAGATGCTGGAGCCGGCCGCACAGGCCAGCGTGCTGGGCCGCAGCGAGAAGGTGGACATGGGCAGCGCCGCGCTGCTCAACGGCATCACCTCGCACACCTTCGACTTCGACGACACGCACCTCAAGACCATCATCCATCCTGCCGGCCCCGTGGCTTCTGCCGTGCTGGCGCTGGCCGAGCACCAGGGCATCGCAGGCCGCGTGGTCATCGACGCGCTGGTGCTGGGCATCGATGTGGCCTGCCGCATCGGCAACACCATGTACCCCGACCACTACGACCGCGGCTGGCACATCACCGGCTCCACCGGCATGCTCGGCGCGGCAGCCGGCTGCGCGCGCGTGCTCGGCCTGAACGAGCAGCAGACCGCGATGGCGCTGGGCATCGCAGCCTCGCAGCCCGTTGGACTGCGCGAACAATTCGGCACGATGACCAAGCCGTTCCATCCGGGCGGCGCCGCGCGTGCGGGATTGATGTCCGCATTGATGGCGAGCAAGGGCTTCACGTCGAGCCCGCGAGCGATAGAGGCTCCGCGCGGCTTCGTGCAAGTGGCATCCGACAAGCGCGCGTGGCATGAAGTCACCGACGAACTCGGCGAGCGCTTCGAGATTTCGTTCAACACCTACAAGCCGTTTGCGTGCGGCATCGTGATCCACCCGAGCATCGATGCCTGCGTGCAGCTCAAGGACAAAGGCATCACACCGGACCAGGTCGAGCGCATCGAACTGCGGGTGCACTCCCTCGTGCTCGAACTCACCGGCAAGAAGACACCCAGGGACGGCCTGCAGGGAAAGTTCAGCGTGTATCACGGCTGCGCGGTGGGTCTCATCTACGGCAAGGCAGGTGAAGACGAATTCGCCGATGCGGTGGTGACCGATCCGCGCGTCGTGGCGCTGCGCGACAAGGTGCAGGCGACGGTGGACGATTCGATCCACGAGGCATCGGTGCGCGTGACTGCGGTACTGAAAGATGGCCGTAGCATCGAAGTGCGGGTGGACCACGCCATCGGCTCGCTGGAGAACCCCTTGAGCGATTCGCAGCTGGAAGGCAAGTTCATATCGCTCGTCGAGCCGGTACTGGGCGCTGCGAAAGCGAAAGACATCACGGCGTCGTGCTGGTCGCTCGCTACCCTGGCCGATGTGCGCGCACTCACGGCGCTGTGCCGGCCCTGAACCGACGCAGCCCATGAGCAACACAGAAGCACTTCGCATCGGCATCCTCGATGGCGATGACATCGGCCACGAGATCGTTCCGGTTTCGGTGGACATCAGCCGCGCTGCCGCCGAACTGCACGGCGTCGCCATCGACTGGACGCCCCTGCCCATAGGCGCGCGTGCACTCCAGACGCACGGCCACACACTGCCGCCTGAAACGCTGGAGGCGCTCAAGACGCTCGACGGCTGGATCCTCGGCCCCATCGGCCACCGCGCGTATCCCAAAGGTCCGAACGCGATCAACCCGCACCCGATTCTTCGCAAGCAGTTCAACCTGTTTGCCAACGTGCGTCCGACACGCTCGTATCCCGACATCGGCTGCCTGCACGACAACGTCGACCTGGTCATCGTGCGCGAGAACAACGAGGGCTTCCAGCCGGACCGCAACATGCTGATGGGCAGCGGTGAGTTCCGGCCCAATGATGAAGTGACCTTGTCGGTACGCGTCATCACGCGCACCGGCAGCCGCCGCGTGGCGCGCGCCGCGTTCGAGCTCGCCAGGCAACGACGCAAGCACCTGACCTACATCCACAAGGACACGGTCTTCAAACTGAGTTGCGGCATGTTCGTGGAGGAATGCCAGAAGCTCGCGCCCGAATACCCGGACGTGCTGGTCGACGACGTGATCGTCGACACCTTCGCGATGCGCCTGGTGCGCGACCCGCAAAGCTTCGATGTGGTGGTCACCACCAACATGTTCGGCGACATCCTGTCCGATGAAGCAGCCGGACTGGTGGGCGGCCTGGGCATGGCGCCGGGCCTGTGCATCGGCGACGGCGATGTGGTGATGGCGCAGGCGACGCACGGCTCCGCGCCGGACATCGCGGGGCGCGGCATTGCCAATCCGTACGCGATGATGGAATCGACCCGCATGATGTTCGAGTGGCTCGGACACAGCCGGGGCAATGAGGGCGCGGTGCGCATGGGCGCTTCGATGGCGCAGGCGATCACGCAGGCCCTGGGCGATGCCGACGCGCGCACCGGCGACATTCGCGGCAAGGGCAACACCGCAACGTTCACGCAGGCCGTGTTGCGCAACCTTCGAAAGTAGATCCCATGCCGCACATGCCCGCATCCGCCGCCTTGCAACGCTTTCGGGTCATCGACCTCACGCAGGTTCGCTCCGGACCCACCGCGTGCCGCCAGCTCGCCGACTGGGGCGCCGATGTCATCCAGGTGCAAATGCCCGAACACATGCGCGGCGACGACACGCTGGGCGGACAGGACGGCTCCGACTACCAGTACACGCACCGCAACAAGCGCTCGATCACGCTCAACCTGAAAGAGCCAGAAGGCATTGCGACGCTCAAGCGCCTGATCGCCAAGGCAGATGTCGTGGTGGAGAACTTCCGCCCCGATGTGAAGCACCGCCTGGGCATCGACTACGAGACGCTGTCAAAGGACAACCCAGGGCTGGTCTATGCCAGCATCTCCGGCTTCGGGCAAGACGGGCCGCTTGCAAAGCGACCGGGCTTCGACCAGATCGCGCAAGGCATGGGCGGGCTGATGTCGGTCACAGGTTCGCCCGACGGTGAGCCGATGCGTGTCGGCATCCCGATTGCCGACCTGTGCGCCGGCATCTTCGCGGCGCAGGGCATCCTGGTCGCATTGCTGGAGCGTGAAGCGTCGGGCAAGGGCCAATGGGTGCACACCTCGCTGCTGGAGGCCATGGTCTACATGATGGATTTCCAGACCTCGCGATACCTGATTGACGGCGAGGTCGCCACGCAGGCCGGCAACTTCCACCCGACCAGCATTCCGACTGGCGTGTACAAGGCACGCGACGGCTACATGAACATCGCTGTCTTCGGCTCGAAGATCTGGGAGCGTTTTTGCGCAATCCTCGGCGCACCCGAGTGGGTGAGCGATGCGCGCTATCACGACAAGGCAGGCCGCTCGGTGAATCGCGACTCGCTCAACGCCGAGATCAACCGGCGGCTCGCTGCGCACGATCGCAGTTACTGGATCGCGCAGTTCAACGAAGGCGGCGTGGCGTGCGGCCTCATCAGCAACATGCGCGAAGCACTCGATGAGCCGCAGATCGCGCACCTGGGCATGATCAAGGATGTGGTCTCACCACGCCTGGGCCCGCAAAAGCTGGTCGGCCAACCGATGCAACTCGAACGCACGCCCAGCACCGTGGCGCGCTCGGCGCCCTTGCGCGGCGAGCACACCGAAGAAGTCCTGGCAGAACTCGGAATCTCCGCAGACGATTTGCGGCGAATGAAAGCCGCGGGAGTGTATTGATGGAACAACCAACCTACGCATCGACAACCGAGCGCGTGCAGACGTGGCTGGACGCCAGCACCCTGCACATCCGATTCAACAACCCGGTACGGCACAACGCCCTGTCGGTCGATATGTGGGAAGCCGTGCCGCCCCTGCTGGCCCTGGCCCGGGATGACGACCGCGTGCGGCTGGTGGTGTTCTCGGGGGCCGGAGAAAAGGCGTTCGTGTCGGGCGCCGACATCTCGCAGTTCGAGGACATGCGCGCCGCGCGCGAGGCCGTGACGCATTACGAAGCGATGGCCGAGGCCACGCTGACCGGCATCCACGACTTCAGCAAACCGACTCTCGCCTGCATACGCGGCTGGTGCATAGGCGGCGGCGTGAATGTCGCCATCGCCTGCGACATGCGCATCGCCGCCAGCGATTCGGTGTTTGCAATTCCGGCGGCACGTCTGGGCCTGGGCTACCGCTTTTCTGCGATGAAGAACCTGGTGGACCTGATCGGGCCGGGCGCGGCGAAAGACCTGTTCTTCACCGCCCGCCGCATCGATGCATCCGAGGCACTATCACTGGGACTCGTCTCGCGCGTCTGCGCACCCGAGGCGCTGGACTCGCTGCTGGCGCAGTACACCTTGGCGCTGGCCGAGAACGCGCCGCTCACCGTGATGGCGGCCAAGGCCATCACGCGCGAGATCCTCAAGCCGTCGACCGACCTCGACCGCGAGCTGTGCACCTCGCTGATTCGCGGTTGCTTCGAAAGCGAGGACTACACAGAAGGCCGCACCGCCTTCATGCAAAAGCGCAAGCCGGTGTTCAAGGGCCGCTGAGGCCTGTCACCTTCACGACGACAACAACAAGGACACACGCACATGCAGTCGTACTGGATGCAGATGACCGACACCGACACGGTGCTCGAATTGAGGGACAGGCCCGAGCCGATGCCCGGCGCCAACCAGTTGCTGGTGCGCATGCACGCCACGTCGCTCAATCGCGGCGAGTTCCTGCTCGGGCACGGGCTGCACGGCGCACCCGGCACCTGGAAAGCGATTGGCGGCGAGGGGGCGGGCGAAGTGGTGTCTGTGGGTGCCGGTGTGAGCGGCTTCCATCCGGGCGACAAGGTGATGGGCCGTTGTGCGGGCGCGTTCGCCGAATACGCCCTGATGGAATCGGCCGAGGCGATGCAGGTTCCTGCGGGCCTGTCGATGATCGAGGCAGCGAGCATCCCGCTCGTGTTCCTGGTCGCCTACGACATGCTGGTGTTGCAGGGCGGCCTGAAGGCCGGTGACTGGATGCTGGTCAATGGCGTGTCCTCAGGTGTCGGCGTGGCGTCCCTGCAGCTGGGCAAGGCGCTCGGCGCGCATGTGATCGGCACATCGGGCTCGGCAGACAAACTGGCGCAGCTCAAACCGCTCGGACTGGACGTTGCGCTGTGCACCCGCAAGCCCGACTTCGCACCGGCTGTCATGGAGGCGACCCATCAAAAAGGCGTGAACCTCGTCGTCAATACCGTCGGTGGCACGGTGTTCGCCGAGAGTGTGCGCGCGATGGCATTTGAAGGCCGCCTTGCCACGGTGGGCTACGTTGACGGCGTTGTCCACGCCGACATCGACCTTGAAGCACTGCATGCAAAGCGCCTCGTCGTCTTTGGCGTTTCCAACAAGATGCGCACGAAAGAGCAGCGCTCGGCTGCCGTGCCGCGTTTCATCGAAGAAGTGCTGCCGCTCTTTGCTTCGGGCCGCATCAAGCCCCACATCGACACGGTGATGGACTTTGCGCAGCTGCCGCAAGCCAAGGCCCGGATGGAGGCGGCCGGGCACATCGGCAAGATCGTGCTGCGCATGCCGGCGGCCGCATGAATTTTCCATCACAAGCTGGAGACAAGATGAAACACCTGAAGTTCGCCATTGCAGTTGCGTTGACTCTGGGCGCTGCGGTTTGCGGCACTGCGTCGGCACAGCCCGCCGCCTATCCGAACAAACCGATACGCCTGGTGATCGGCTTTGCACCCGGCGGCGCCGCCGACTATGTGGCGCGCGCGATGAGCGATGCGTTCAGCAAAGCCCTGGGCCAACCCGTCGTCGTGGACAACAAGCCCGGCAATGGATCCAGCATCGCAGCCGACATCGTGGCCAAGGCACCCGCCGATGGCTACACCCTGCTGATCGCCAGCCCGAGCAGCATCTCGGTCAACCCTGCGCTCAATCCCAAGCTCCCGTACACCGCCCGCGACCTGGCTGCGGTGACGAAGATGACGACTTCGCCGCTGGTGCTGGCGGTCAATCCATCGACCGGCATTCGCACGGTGCCCGAACTCATCGCGGCCGCGAAGAAAGACCCGGGCAAGCTCAACTACTCGACCTCGGGCAACGGCTCCGCGCCGCACCTGGGCGCAGCGCTTTTCACGATGCTCACCGGGGCTCAGATGACCCATGTGCCCTATCGCGGCGGCGCACTCGCGATCCAGTCGGTGATGGCGGGCGATACGCAGGTGACCTTCGGCACCTCGCCCTCGGTCCTGCCGCAGACAGCAGCAAGCGGACGCCTGCGCGCCATTGCCGTGAGCACCCGCGAACGCTCGCCGCTGGTGCCCGACCTTCCCGGCATGAAGGAGGCCGGCCTGCCCGACTACAACCTGGAGTTCTGGTACGGCATGTTCGTGCCCGCAGGCACGCCGCCGGCGATCGTGAAGAAGATCCACGATGCCACGGTGGCCGCCATGCAGTTGCCGTCCGTCAAGGCCGCGCTGGCTCGCGAAGGCACCGAGGTGTCGCTGTCGGGCTCACCCGAACAGTTCGACCGGTTCCTGGTTGACGATGCGAAGTTCTGGGTGAACCTGGTGAAGTCAGCCAACGTGAAGCTGGAGTGACGCTGGAGTGAGGAGGGGCGACGCTAGCGGCCCGCCATGCGCCCCTTGTGCGCGAACAGGGGCGATGAGGTACTCGCCATCGCCAGCTGCGAAGCTGCCGACACAATGCGAGCCCCCAGCTCCTGCATGCGCGGCACGGTCAGTCGTTGCCGGGGGCCTGCGATGGTGATGACGCCTATCGTTTCCTGTCCACGCCGCATCACCGGTGCGGCCATGGCCGTCATGCCGGGCGAATACATTTCATCGATCATGCTGAAGCCGCGTTTGCGATCTTCGTCGAGCTTCTTCATCAGCGCCCTGAACGTCGTCGGCGCCTTCGGACCATAGCTGCGCGGCTCGCCAAAGCCTTGTTGCGCGACAAGCTGCGTCGCGCGCTCTTCTGACAGCGTCATCATCCAGGCGTGCCCTGCCGCGCTGCAGGACAGCCGCACGTCGATGCCCATGTCGGGGTCGTAGCGCAGCCCCGACCGCGCGCCCTGTGCCTTGGCAACAAAGGTCAGCCGGTCGCCATCGATCAGGGCAAGCCGCACCAGCTCGCCGGATGCGAGTGCCAGCTGGTCGATCACCGGTTGCGCAATGTCGATGATGCCGGCGCCGCCCAGAAAGCTCAGTCCCAGCGCAGGCAACTTGGTCGTCAACGCATAGTCGCCCTGCTCGCGAATCTGCCGCGCATAGCCGCAGCGCACCAGTTCGACGAGCAGCCGGTGGCAGGCGCTGCGCGGCAACTCCAGTTCGTCGGCGATGGCCGCCAGCCCCATGCCTTCGGGCTGCGAAGCCAGGGTTTCGAGGATGCGAAAGACGCGATCGACGGTGCCCGTGGGCGCTGGAAGATTTGACATGGTGGAATGAAATTCTGAATCGGAATGGTGTTCTAGTGGCGTCCCTATTATCCCGACACCAGTCACCCGGCTGGATGAACAAGACACCGAACAAGACCCCAGGAGACTTCTTCCAAATGACCCCCATGAAAGCCACCTTCCGTCGCGGCCTGCTTGCCGCCGCCCTCGCAGCCATCGGCCTGGCCGCGCTGCCTGCCGCCGCGCAGGACATCCAGGAACGCACGATCAAGTTCGGCCACCTGAACAACACCGACCACCCCGTCAGCATGGGCGTGAAGCGCTTCGCCGAACTCGTCGCGGCCAAGAGTGGCGGCAAGATGAAGGTGCAGGAGTTTCCGTCCAACCAGCTGGGCAACGAGATGCAGCAGCAGTCGGCCTTGCAGGGCGGCGTGCAGGAAATGTCGGCGCCCGCAACCACTTCGCTGGCCGGCATCGTCAAGGAATTCGGCCTGGTCGATTTCCCGTTTGCGGTGGGCAATTTCGCGCAGGCCGATGGCTTGCTCGACGGCCCGTTCGGCCAGGCGCTGATCGCACGCCTGCCTGAGAAGGGCCTGGTCGCGCTGGGCTACTGGGACTTGGGCTTTCGCAATGTGACCAACAGCAAGCGCCCCATCACCAGAGCCGAAGACCTCGACGGCCTGAAGATCCGCGTGATTCCCAACCCGGTGTTCCTCGATACGTTCAAGGCGTTCAAGGCCAACCCGGTGCCGATGCCGTTTGCCGAGCTGTATGGCGCGCTGGAATCCAAAGCCGTGGACGGCCAGGAGAATCCGTTTGCGGTGATCCTGTCGAACAAGTTCTTTGAAGTGAACAAGTTCGTGAGCGCGACCAATCATGTGTACGCCGCCAACATCATCCTGGTGAGCAAGCGCTTCTGGGATCGCCTCTCGCCGGTCGAGCAGAAGATCATGAACGACGCGGCCAACGAAGCACGTCCTTACCAGCGGCAGGTCAGCCGCGCTGCGGCTGCAACCGCAGTGGCCGAACTGCAGGCCAAGGGCATGCAGTACAACGCGGTTGCTCCAGCCGAGCAGGCGCGCATGCGCGACATCGCCAAACCCGTCACCGAGAAGTTCTCGGCCAGCTACGACCCTGCCATCGTCAAGCTGTACAACGACGAACTGGCACGGGTGCGCCGGTGATGCGCGCACCGAAGATCCTGGTGCTGCACGGCCCGAACCTCAACCTGTTCGGGCGCCGTGAGCCGCACATCTACGGCACGACCACGCTCGCGCAGATCAACGAACGCCTGGGCGTGCTGGCTGCCGAACTGGGCGTGGAGATCGAAACCTTCCAGTCGAATCACGAAGGTGCGCTGGTGGACAAGCTGCACGAGAACATCGACATCGCCGCAGGCGCGCTGCTCAACCCCGCCGGGCTCACGCAGCATGGTGTGTCGCTTCACGATGCGATCAAGGCGATGCCGTTTCCGGTGCTGGAAATCCACATGTCCAACATCGCGGCGCGCGAGACCTGGCGGCATCACTCCATCATCGGGCCGGCTGCGAAGGCGACGATACAGGGGCTGGGTTGGCGGTCGTACACGGCGGGGTTGCGCGCGCTGACGGAGATCGTGCGGGAGTCGGATACGTCGGGCTGACACGAGTTGCCTCCCGGCTGTCATGCCGGACTCGATCCGGCATCCAGGAAGTCATGGATTGAAGGTCGAGCCCGTGAAGTCATGGATTGCGGGTCGAGCCCGCAATGACAGCCAACTTCTTCTCACGCAGATGTCCAACTGGCCGGCTTGCGGACTCCCATTTGGCTGTCATGCCGGACTTGATCCGGCATCCACCGCGAAGCGGCTCCGCCCTGCCGACCGTATACTTCATGAATGAACGAACTGGTACATACCAGGGGCGCCAAACGCGCGGCACCAGAAGCTGCCGCCAGGCGCACCAACGATCCGGCACGCACCCAGGCCAACATCCTGGAAGTGGCCGAGGCCGAGTTCGGCTCCAAAGGGCTGGCCGGCGCGCGCATCGACGAGATTGCTGCTGCCACCAAGACCAGCAAGCGGATGATCTATTACTACTTCGGCAGCAAGGAGGGCTTGTACCTCGCCGTGCTCGAAGAGTCATACCGCCGCGTGCGCGACGTCGAGTCCGAGCTGCACCTGCAGGACCTCGAGCCCGAAGAGGCGCTGCGCCGCCTGGTCGCCTTCACCTTCGACCATCACCTGCAGCACGAGAACTACATTCGGCTCGTGATGTCAGAGAACATCAACCGGGGCCAGTTCCTCGCGCAGAGCCCGCGCATCCAGGAGCTGAACGTGCCGGCGATTGCCGCGATCCGCAATCTCTACGATCGCGGCGTGAAGGCGGGCCTGTTTCGCAAGGGGCTCGATCCGGTCGATATCCATGCGTCGATTTCGGCCCTGAGTTTCTTCAACGTGTCCAACCGCTACACGTTCGGGCTGATCTTCAAGCTCGACATGCAAAAGGCCTCGTACATCGCGCAGCGCCGCGACAACGTCGTCGAGATGATCGTGCGCTTCGTGCGCAAGTAACCACCTCCGCCCCCACATCCCGACCTTCTTCAGGCCAGCCAGCGCGCATCGGCCGGGATTGGTGTTTTCCCTCGTTTTAAAACTAACCAGTCCGTACAAAATACCGGACAGGAGACAACGCGTGCTTCAAAAGCTGATCGACCTTATCTGCCGGCTCTTTTCATTCCTCATGGTGGTGTGTCTCGCCCTGATGGTGGTGATGGTGTTCGGCAACGTCGTGCTGCGGTACGGCTTCAACTCCGGCATCACGGTCTCTGAAGAGCTGTCGCGCTGGCTCTTCGTGTGGATGACCTTCCTGGGCGCGCTCGTCGCGCTGCGCCACCACGGCCACCTGGGCACCGACTCGCTGGTTTCTCGCCTGCCGGTCGCCGGTCGCAAGATCTGCCTGGGCCTGTCGCATCTGCTCATGCTCTACATGTGCTGGCTGATGGCAAGCGGCGCGTGGCAGCAAACCCTCATCAATCGCGGCACGACCAGCGCGGTGATGGAAGCGTCTATGGCGTGGCTCTACGCCAGCGGCCTGGTGTTCGCAGTGCTGGCAGTCATCGTGCTGATGCATGAGTTCTGGCGGCTCATCTCCGGGCAGATCGCCGACGACGACCTGATCGCCATCATCGAATCCGAGGAAGACGTGGCGCACCCCAACCCGGCTAGCGCAGTCGCAACTGCAAACGCAAACGCAGGGGTGACGCGATGACCATCACCATCTTCCTGGGCGCCCTGCTGGTTGCCATGGCGCTGGGCGTGCCGATCGCCTTCGCATTGCTGGCCACGGGCGCGGCCCTGATGTGGCACATGAACATGTTCGACGCGCAGATCCTGGCGCAGAACACCATCGAAGGCGCCAACAGCTTTCCACTGCTTGCCGTGCCCTTCTTCATGCTGGCCGGCGAGATCATGAACGCTGGCGGGCTGTCGCGGCGCATCGTCAACCTGGCGATGACGCTGGTCGGCCACGTCAAGGGGGGCCTGGGCTACGTGGTCATCATCGCGGCGGCGCTGATGTCGGCGCTCTCGGGTTCGGCAGTGGCCGATGCGGCAGCGCTCACGGCCCTCTTGCTGCCGATGATGCACAAGGCGGGGCACAGCACGACGCGCTCGACCGGCCTCATCGCCTCGGCCGCCATCATGGGTCCGATCATTCCGCCCAGCATTGGTTTCGTGGTGTTCGGCGTTGCAGCGAATGTGTCGATCTCCAAGCTGTTCCTGGCGGGCATCGCGCCGGGCCTCATGATTGCCGCGGCCCTGTGGATCACCTGGTGGTGGCTGGTGCGCAGCGAAGACATTGCACCCAAGCCACGCGCGAGCAAGCAGGAAATGCTGCGCGCATTCAAGGACGCAACGCTTGCCCTGGGCCTGCCGGTGATCGTGGTGGTGGGCCTGAAGTTCGGCGTCTTCACGCCGACTGAAGCGGCCGTCGTGGCCGCCGTCTATGCGCTGGTGATCGCCATGTTCGTGTACCGCGAACTGAAGTGGTCGCAGCTTTACGGCCTGTTCCTGGCCGCTGCGCAGACGACCGCCGTTGTGATGTTCCTGGTCGCAGCTGCGATGGTGTCGGCCTGGATGATCACCGTGGCCAACCTGCCTGCCGAACTGATCAGCCTGCTGCAGCCGCTGCTCGATAACCCCAAGCTGCTCATGCTGGCCATGATGCTGGTGACCATCCTCGTGGGCACCGCGATGGACATGACGCCCACCATCCTGATCCTCACGCCGGTGTTCATGCCACTGGTCAAGGCCGCCGGGATCGACCCGGTGTACTTCGGCGTGATGTTCATGGTGAACAACGCCATCGGCCTCATCACTCCACCGGTGGGCACGGTGCTCAGCACGGTGGCCGGCGTCGGCAAGGTCAGCATGGACACGGTCACCAAAGGCGTGATGCCTTTCATGATCGCGCAGTTCATCGTGCTGGGCCTGATGATCGCTTTCCCTCAGCTGGTGATGGTGCCGGCGAAGTGGCTTTACGGCTGATGCACGCGGCCGGATTTTTCATTCACAGACAGGAGACAAAACCATGAAGAGACTCACCTTGAAAAGCCTCGTCGCCGCACTGGCCGTTGGCGTTTTTGCTGCAACGGGCGTGGCGCACGCACAGGTCAAGACGATCAAGTTCGCCAACCAGAACGCCAAGGGCCACCCCATCGTGATGGGCATGGAAAAGTTCGGCGAACTGGTCGAGGCCAAGTCGGGCGGCAAGATGAAGGTCACCGTGTTCCCTGGCGGCGCACTGGGCAGCGACCAGGCCAATGTGTCGGCCATCCAGGGCGGCACGTTGGAGATGGCTTCGATGAACTCGGGCATCTTCGCCAGCATCGTGAAGGACTTCGCGATCTACGACTTCCCTTTCCTGTTTGGCAACGCGAAAGAAGCCGACGCCGTCGTCGATGGCCCGTTCGGCAAGTCGCTGCACGCCAGGCTCGAAGAAAAGGGACTGGTGGGCCTGGCCTACTACGAACTCGGTTTTCGCCAGATCACCAACAGCCGCCGCCCCATCACCAAAGTGGAAGACATTGCCGGCCTGAAGCTGCGCGTGATCCCCAACCCGATCAATGTGGACTGGGTCAGCGCGCTGGGCGCGAACCCCACGCCCATGCCGTTTCCCGAGTTGTACGCCGCGCTGGAACAAAAGGCGGTCGACGGCCAGGAGAACCCCTACGCCACCATCAACGGCGCGAAGTTCTACGAAGTGCAAAAGCACCTGGCCATCACCAATCACCAGTACAACCCGCAATCGGTCGTCATCAGCAAGAAGTTCTGGGACACGCTGTCTGCTGACGAAAAGAAGATCGTGCAGGACGCAGCCAACGAATCGGCGAAGTACCAGCGCGAGCAGTCGCGCAGCGCCGCAGCCGGCATCCTGGACAACCTCAAGAAAAACGGCATGCAGGTGACCGAGCTGCCCGCCGCCGAAGTCGCCAAGCTGCGCGAGAAGATGAAGCCGGTGATTGCCAAGCACTCGGCCAGCGTGGGCGATGCCACGGTAAAGGCCGTGATGGCCGAACTGGACAAGGCGCGCAAGTAAGCACCCGAGAGGAAACGGCGAACCATGCTCATCGACGGCTCCACCGAGCTCATCGCGCACATCGGATACCCCACGCACGCCTTCAAGGCGCCCATGATCTACAACCCGTACTTCGAGTCGGAACGGATCAACGCGGTGGTGGTGCCGATGGCGTGCAAGCCCGATGACCTGGCGGACGTTGTTCGCAGCATCTTCAGGCTGGACAACGTGCGTGGCGCGCTCATCACCATGCCGCACAAGGTCAGCGTGCTGGCGCACCTGGATGAAGTCACACCCGCGGTTGAAGTGGCCGGCGCATGCAATGCCGTCAAGCGCAGTCGCGGCGGCAAGCTGGTTGGCGACATGTTCGACGGCGAGGGCTTCGTGCGCGGAATGCAGCGCAAGGGCATGCAGGTCGAGGGCGCGCGCGCACTGGTGGTCGGCTGCGGCGGGGTCGGGTCTGCGATTGCCGCATCGCTGGCTGCGGCAGGCGTGCGTTCGATTGCGCTGCACGATGTGCAGGGTGCATCGGCGGATTTGCTGGCACGGCGTATATCGCAGCACTTTCCCAGAGTCGACCTGCGGGTCGGCAGCAACGATCCGTCGGGCATGGACCTGGTGGTGAACGCCACGCCGCTGGGCATGAACGCGGGCGACGCCATGCCCATGGATGTAGCGCGAATTTCGCCGCAGGCCTGGGTCGGCGAGGTCGTGATGAAAACCGAGATGACAGCGTTTCTCGCAGCCGCACAGGCGCGCGGCTGCCGGGTACAGATCGGCACCGACATGCTGTTTGAAATGATTCCGGCGTACCTGGAATTTTTCGGCTTTCCCACGACGAGCCCAGACAACCTGCGTTCGCTGGCAAGGCTGCAGTACTGAAAGGCCATCCATGAGCGATCTGCTGGTTATTGCAGGACATGCGCGCGAGCCGCAGCAAGCCTCGTTCAGCGATGAGGACAACCCCATCGGCCTGGACGGCCTGGAGTTCGTGGAGTACGCCACTTCGCAACCACAGGCGCTCGGGCAGGTGCTGGAAATGGCGGGATTCAAACCCGTTGCGCGCCATCGCTCGCGCGAGGTGCTGCTGTACCGCCAGGGACCGATCAACGTGGTGGTGAACGCGCACGGTCGTGTTGCGGATTCAGGCCCCGCCGATCGCGTTGCACCCGCCATCACCGCGATGGCCCTGCGCGTGCGCGATGCCCGCGCCGCTTACCAGTCGGTGCTCGATCGCGGTGGCTGGGAAGTGCCCACCCACCCGCAGGCGATGGAGCTGAACATCCCTGCGATCCACGGTGTGGGCGGCACGCGAATCTACTTTGTGGATCGCTACCGAGAGTTCTCGATCTACGACGTGGACTTCATTCCGATTCCGTCGGTGGACGCGCATCCCGCGCCCGTCGCAGGCATGCACTTCTTCGGCGTCGTGCAGTACATCGGCGAGGGTCGCAGCGCCGACTGGATCGAGTTCTACCGGGAGCTGCTGGGGCTGAAACTGATTCCCGATGAGCAGCGCTTTGGCATCCTGCCTGCGGGCAAGCTGCTGCGCGCACCCGCAGTCGACGCGGCCAACGGATTCATGCTTCAACTCATCGAGCCCGCGCCCGATTCGGCAGACAACCGCGAGCGGCTGGAGCGCATCGGCCTGGGTGTGAACGACGTGCTGGGCGCGGTGCGCGCACTGCGTGCGCTCGGCATGGAGTTTGTCGAGACCGGGGCAACGCACACCGAAAAGCGGGGCGCGATCAGCAAGACCTACCTGGGCGGCGTGTCGTTCGAACTCGTGCACAGCGAGCGCGCGCCAGCGCCTGCCGCCAAAGACCCGACATGACACACGCGAGCAGCCTGCGGCATGCACTGGCCGATTTCGGCATGGACACCATCACGCTCGCGGGTCCGCTCGCAGCCAAGCTCGATGCCATGCAGGCGGCAGGCTTCACGCAGGTGATGCTCAAGGCCAATGACCTGGTCGGCCACGCTGCCGGCTGGCAGGCTGCTGCACGCGAGGTGCGCGCCAGCGGATTGCGCGGCACGGGCTTCCAGGTGCTGCGCGACTTCGAAGGACTCTCGGGTCACCTGCACCAGTACAAGGTGGAGATCGCCCGGACCATGCTGGAGATGTGCGCGGCCCTGGGCTGCGATGTGCTGCTGGCGTGCTCGTCCACATCGACCCATGCCACGCAGGATCTCGATGCGATCGCGCGCGACCTGCGCAAGCTTGCGATGCTGGCGATTCCGCATGGCATTCGCATCGCCTACGAAGGGCTCTCGTGGGGCCGCACCATCAACGAGTTCACCACCGCCTGGGACGTGGTGCGCCGCGCCGATTGCCCCAACCTGGGCGTGTGCCTCGATTCGTTCCACATCCTGGCGGCCAACACGCCGCTGGATGCGATCGACCACATCGACCCTGCAAAAATCTTTCTCGTGCAGCTGTCGGACTTCATGTGGCAGGCAACGCCCACCTTTGAGGAACGCATGGCGACCGCACGCACCTATCGCGTGTTCCCGGGCGAGGGCGTGCACACGGCGCAGCTGGTGGAGATGATGCTCAGGCTGGATGCGCTCGGCTACACCGGCGACTACAGCTTCGAGGTATTCAACGACGACTATGTGCAGATGCCGTTGCCGTTTGTGGCCGAGCGTGCGCGCCGCTCGGCGCTGTGGCTGGGCGAGGACGTGCTGCGCCGCGCGGACCCGCTACCCAACCAGCTCAGGCTGCGCGATCGCAAGGCAGCGTGATCGTCACCGTGGTGCCGACGCCCGGCGCGCCGGCGATTGAAATGGCGCCATCGTGCTGCTCGACCAGCGTGCGCGCGATGGCCAGGCCGAGCCCCGCGCCATCGCCGCGGGCCATGCCCTCCACGCCCTGCCAGCCGCGCTCGAACGCACGCGAGAGTTCGTCCTGCGTCATGCCCTTGCCGTTGTCGCGCACCTCCAGCGTCAGGCTGGAGCCGGCACGTTCGGCGCTCACACGCACCTCACTGCCCGGCGGCGAATACTTGATGGCGTTGCCGATGAGGTTTCCCAGCACGCGCAGCATCTGTGCGTAGTCGATGCGTATGGTCGCGCTGGGCAGCACGCCTGCGACGATGCTGATGGACGCACGCTCGGCAATGGGCGCCATCATGCTCATCGCATCGCGAGCAAGCTCGGCACTGTCAAACGGCTGGAACCCCTGAGCCGCCGGCGCCATGAGCGCATTGGTGGACAAGAGGCTGTCCGCCATGGTCCGCATGGCCTCCACCGCCTTGAGCATGCGCGCCGTGGTGCTCTCTTGCTGGCCGAGCAACGCGCGCTGCACGACCTGGGTTCCAAGCGACAACACCTGCAGTGGCGTACGCAAGTCATGCGCGACAACCGCGATGACTTCCTCGCGCGCGAGCGCAAGCGCATTGGCCCGCGCAGCTTCGATGCGCGCGGCTGCCAGGGCGCTTCGCAAGCCCAGCTCGCGCGCTGCCGATGCACCGAGCTGGCGCATGGTTTCGATCTCATCGGCTGTCCAGGCGCGGGGCCGCATGTCGATCACACAGAAGCTGCCGATGACCTGCTCATCCACAAAGATCGGGATGCCGATGTAGGAGCGCACACCCAGGGACTGGACGGTGGGCACGGCGCGCCACACCTCGTGAGCGTGCGTGTCGTCGATGACCAGCGGCCCATCGCCTTCCAGCGCGTAATGGCAAAACGTGCGGCCTGCTAGCTGGCGCTCTTCGGCCAGCGGCGAGCCGAAGCCGTGATGGCTCTTGTAGAAATCGCGATCGGCGTCCACCACCGACAGAAAAGCCGCTGGCGCCCCCAGCAGTCGCGCAGCCAGCCGCGACAGGCTGTCAAAGGCCTCTTCGGGTTGCGAATCGAGCAGGCGTGAATGCTGGACGGCCGCCAGCCGGACCGCAGATCCCACCAGGGATTGGATCGTTGCTGTATCGGACAGGGGGGTGCGCCGAACGGTGCGCAGGGCTGTCATGGTCGGTACGTCTATGGCCATGTGGGGTGTCGAATCATTTGACCACATGCAAATTGGATGTGCGTGCCTCGCGCACGCAAAAATGCTGGCGCCGCTATGCTCGGCGCACCCGTTACAAAGGTCCCCGGATGAAACGTATCTCCTTGCGCTGTTTCCTCTCGCTACTGGTCATGCTGGCACCAGTCGCAGCAGCTGCACAGGAATGCGATGCGCGCTATCTGAAGTCGCCCCAGTTCTCCGCGAAAGACTGCACCTTCCAGAACCCGCCCAACCCGGACCTGAAGCCCCACCGGTCGGCCTGGGCGATCTGGTCGCGGATGCTGCTGGAGACCAAGCACGGCACGGTGCCGGTGGACCCGGTGCCCGTGCGAATGCTCGACAGGGCCGCGCTCGCGGCGCTCGACGAGCAGTCCAACCACATCATCCGGCTGGGCCACTCGTCGCACCTGCTCAAGCTGCGCGGCAAGTGGTGGCTGATCGACCCGGTCTTCGGGTTGCGCACCTCTCCTGTCTCATGGGCCGGCCCCAAGCGATTTCATGTGCCGCCGGTTTCGCTGGACGATGTGCCGGAAATCGAGGGACTCATCCTGTCCCACGATCACTACGACCATCTCGACGTGCCGACGATCGAGGCGTTGAAAGAGCGCGTCAAGCGCTACTACGTGCCGCTGGGTGTGGGCGCGCGATTGCGTGACTACGGCGTGGCTGCCGACCGCATTGAAGAGTTCGACTGGTGGCAGGAGCGGCAGGTGGGCGACGTGCATCTCACGGCCGCGCCTGCGCAGCATTTTTCGGGCCGCACGCTGACCGATCGCAACAAGACGCTGTGGGCGGCATGGGGCATCAAGAGCGGCAACGAGCGTATTTTCTACAGTGGAGACTCGGGCTACTTTCCGGGGTTCAGGGAAATCGGCAAGCGCCTGGGCGCCATCGATATTGCCCTGATGGAAAACGGCGCCTACGACACCTACTGGCCCACCGTTCACATGTCTCCCGAGGAAACGGTGCAGGCTTTCCAGGACCTGGGCGCGCGCACGCTGTACCTGGTGCACAACAGTACCTTCGATCTCGCCTTCCATACCTGGAAAGACCCGCTGGAACGCGTCGCTGCGCTGGCGCAGAAAAAAGGCATCAACCTCGCCACGCCCGAAATCGGCGAAGTGCTCACGCTGGGCAAGCCGCGCGAAAACCGCAGGTGGTGGGAAGGGCTGCGCTAGGAATCCGCACCGCTGTATTGAGCTTCGCTCACGGGCTCCAACCAGTCGGAGGTTTTGCCGTCCTGGTGCTCGGTGATCGCCACATGGCTCATGCCCTCGGTTGCAGTGGCACCGTGCCAGTGTTTCTCATCAGCAGGAATCCAGACCACATCGCCGGGTCCGATGGCCTGCACAGGCCCGCCCCAGCGCTGAACGAATCCGGCGCCACGCGTGACAACCAGCGTCTGGCCCAAAGGATGCGAGTGCCACACCGTGCGCGCGCCCGGCTTGAAGCTGATGTGGCCGCCACTCACGCGGCCCGGGCTGTCGGCGCGAAACGGCGTGTCGATCTCCACGGTGCCGGTGAAGTAATCAGCCTGTCCCCGGATCAGCGGCTGCTCGCCGCTGCGCGTGACTTTGAGGGGTGCGTCGTTCATGGCCTGGTTCCTTGCGCCGAAGTATGCAGGGCAATCGCGAGCCGCGCGCCGACTTCGGCGTTGTGCTTGACGAGCGCAATGTTGGTCGCAAGGCTGCGCCCTTGCGTCAATGCCTTGATACGGGCCAGCAGGAACGGCGTGACGGCTTTGCCGGTGATGCCCTGCGCTTGCGCCTCTTCGAGCGCCGCCTGCGTGATGGCATCGATCTCGCCTGCAGGCATCTGCGCGGCTTGCGGAACTGGCGTGCTCAAGACCACGCCGCCCGTCAGCCCAAGGTCCCATTTCGTGCGAATGAAACGCGCCTGATCGGCTGCATCGTCCCGCCGATAGTCCGCGCGAAAGCCGCTGTCGCGCGTGTAGAACGCGGCGAAGTTGTCCTGCCCGCAGCTGAGCACCGGCACGCCGTGCGTTTCCAGGTATTCGAGCGTGAGTGCGATGTCCAGGATCGACTTGGCGCCTGCGCACACAACGGCAACGGATGTGTTGGCCAGCTCCTGCAGGTCCGCCGAAATATCGAATGTTTCCGATGCGCCCCGATGCACGCCGCCAATGCCACCCGTCACAAACACCTCGATGCCTGCAAGCGCCGCGCAGATCATGGTCGCTGCCACAGTCGTCGCGCCCAACTCGCCGCTTGCCACTACCGCCGGCAGGTCGCGCCGGCTCACCTTGTGGGCATGGCCGGAGCTGCCCAGCAATTCCAGCTGCCCATCATCAAGCCCGATGCAGATGCGCCCATCGATGACAGCAATCGTGGCGGGCTCTGCACCCAGCTCGCGAATGATGGCTTCCACTTCGCGCGCGGTGCTCACGTTTTGCGGCCAGGGCATGCCGTGCGCAATGATGGTCGACTCCAGCGCGACAATGGCGCGGCCTTCGGCTTGCGCCCTGGACACCGCCTCACTAAACTTCAAAAACCGGTTCATGCCTTGCACGTGGAAGCCCTCCATCAACGGGAATCTACAGCCTCGCACGCAAGGCCCAACAAAAAGTTACGCGAGGCCGCACAAGCGCTCGTAACGATGTAACGTGTAGTCCTTCAAAGGAGAAACACATGGGATTTTTCAGCAAGATTCTGGACAAACTCGGTTTTGATGCAGGCGCGGACAAGGTCGAGGAAATGCTTCGCACGCCGATTCCGCCGAAGGCACCCGACACCACTTCGATGGGTGCGGGTCTCGCACCTGGAGCCGCTGCCGCAAAGCCGATCTCGCAGGTGGACGTGGTCGCGCAGCTCAATCAAAAGGCCGCCGCCAATTCGCAGAAGCTCAATTGGCAGACATCCATCGTGGACCTGATGAAGCTGCTGGACATCGACAGCAGCCTCGAAAGCCGCAAGGAACTGGCCAAGGAACTGGGCGCACCCGCCGACCTGATGAATGACTCGGCCAAGATGAACATGTGGCTGCACAAGCAGGTGATGGCCCGTCTCGCTGCCAACGGCGGCAACGTTCCTGCGAACCTGCTCGATTGACGACACCCCGCCGCTTCGCAGATTTGCGCGGCGGCGTGCGGCTTGCCGTTGACGGCGTCAAGGGCGTGACACGCATTGTTGAAGGCGTGCACGGCAGCGTGGTGCGCCTCGCGCCGCCTCTTGGCAGTCATGAACAACGTCCGCTGCGCGGCATCAGCGGGCTGGTCTATCGATCCATCCACGGCACGGCCGGGCTGGTCGGCAAGGCGCTGGACGTGGCACTGGCCGGCGTTGAGCAACTCCTGGCAAAGCCCGATGCAGGCATATCAGACGGCGGCCAAAGCGATGCCGTCCAGCGCGACGCGATCGTGAGCGCACTCAACGGCGTGGTCGGCGACCACCTCGCGCGTACCGCAAATCCCCTGGCCATCGACATGCAGTTGCGGCGTTGCAGCGCCCCTGGTCCCCGGCCCCTGTTGCTGGTGCATGGCCTTTGCATGAACGAACAGCAATGGACCCGGGGCGGACACGATCATGGGCAGGCACTGGCTGCATCGCTGGGCTACAGCCCCATGTACCTGCGCTACAACACCGGCCTTCACATCCAAGACAACGGCGCTGCGCTTGCAACGCTGCTTGAAACGACGCTTGCGAACTGGCCTGTGCCGGTGGAGCGTTTCACCCTCATCGGCCACAGCATGGGCGGGCTGGTTCTGCGCAACGCGGTGCATCACGCGCTGGCTGCCGGCATGGCGTGGCCCCGCCATCTCGATCACATTGTTTCGCTCGGCACGCCCTATCACGGTGCGGCCCTGGAGCGGGGCGGCAACTGGCTGCATCGCGGGCTGGGGGTGAGCCCGTACCTCGCGCCATTCACGCGCCTGTCGGGGCTGCGCAGTGCGGGCATCACCGATCTGCGACACGGGGAGGTGTCGCCATTGCCGCCGCACATCGCGTGCTTCGCGGTCGCAGGTGCGCTGGGCCAGTCGGCAAAAGGCGATTGGCGCGGCGATGGCCTCGTCGCCGTCGATAGCGCACTGGGCCACAGCACCAAGCCATCGAAACGGCTGGGAATTGCAGCTTCGCGCACCTTCGTTGCCAACGGCGTTGGACATCTCGACTTGCTGGCGAGCGAGGCGGTGTACGCCAGGCTTCGCAAGTGGCTCACCTGACGCTCAACAGATGACACGCGGCGTTCAATCCATGCAACTCGAGTACCTGCTGTTCGACTTCAGCGATGAAGAGTCGGGCAACGGCAGCTTCGACGCGATGGCCTCGGTAGCCTCGGTGTCGGCCCATCACGTGGCAGCCATGAATGCCGAAGTGCAGGCGGTGCTGGCCTGGAGTGCGGCTGCATTCGGTGTGGCCGCAGCGCTGGACGACGGCGGTGAATGGGACTACGAGCTGAACCAATCCGAAGATGGATTGCTCACAACACTCACGCTCACATTGAGCGGAACGCCTGCGTTCTGCAAAGCCTTCAGCGCTGCGTTCCCGAACTCGTAACTGCCAGAATTCGTAACTGCTAGAGCTTGTAGGTGCTGCGGCTCTCAGCCGACACGAGATCCAGGTATTCGGGGTGCTTGCGGATATAGCCCGCCATGAACTCGCACGCGGGAATCACCTGCAGGCCGCGCGAGCGCGCATCCGCCAGGACGAATTTGGCGAGCTTCGATGCCACGCCCTTGCCCTCGAATTTGGGCAGCACTTCGGTGTGGGGAAGCAGCAGCGCGCCGGCCTGCGATTCGTAGTCGGCGAAGGCGGCCAGCTCGCCGTCCATCATGGCTTCATACCGGTGGGCTGAGGGATTGTCGGAAACGGTAACTTCATTCATCGAAAGATTATGCGGGGGACGGCGGCATCGCGGGGGCCGCGCCAAGCTCGCGCGCTGTCAGCCAAAGCCGCAAATCGAATTCGAGCTGGTGATAGTCGCGCTCCATGTGCTGGCAAAGCGAGTAGAAGGCCTTGTCGTGGTCGCGCTCCTTGAGGTGCGCGAGTTCATGCACGACGATCATGCGAAGAAAATCGGCGGGCGCTTCCTTGAACAAGGTCGCAATGCGAATTTCGCGCTTGGCCTTCAGGCGCGCGCCCTGCACCCGCGAGACGGCGCTGTGCGTGCCCAGTGCGTTCTTCAGCACATGGAGCGTGGGGTCGTACGCCACCTTCGCGATCGGCGGCGCGCTTCGCATGTAGCTCGACTTGAGCTCATGCACGTAGTCGTACAGGGCGCGCTCGGTGCGCACCTCGTGCATCTCAGGATGGCGCCGCGCCACTGTCTCGGCCAGCCGGCCCGCATCAATCAGTCCGCGCACCTGGGCGAGCAACTCCGGTGAGTAGCCCTGCAGATACGGCAGGCGAACGGGAGCGTTCACGCGAGGTCACCCGGCGTGGCCGAATACGCGAGGGTGTAGAGGGCTTGCACTGGCCCGGGCTTTGCGCCCTGGGTTGCCTCTGCCTGCGCGCCAAGCTCCGTTTGCGCCAGTTGCTCCAGCACGGCGATGTCATAGCCGACCATCACCAGCACCCAGTCGGCCGCCTGGTCCGACAAGCCGCGGATCACCTGCTCGGTCGTCTGTGCAATGGCAGGCGTCTCGTTGCGCAGCAGATGCCCGCCGACAACGCCGGGCCGCATCACCAGGCTATCGATGAGCGAGCGCAGCGCCGCGCGCAGTGCGTCTTCCTGCCCGGGCTGCGGTGATAGCCGCAGGGTCAGCGCATGCCTTGCCACGCCACCGCCCCGGCTCTCCAGCACACGGCACTGGCTGCGCACCATGCTGCGGTGATGCGGCATCATCCGCGTCGACCAGGCACTGGGCGAATTGAGCCGCGCAAGGTACTGCGCGGACGACAACGTGTCCCACGATTGCAGTTCGTACATCACGAACACGCCGTCGCCACCGGTTGCGCTGGCCCATCGCGTGCCCCGCATGAAGCCGGCAATGCCCATGCGCTCCGGAAAGTGCTCATGGGCGTGCCAGTCTTCGAACTCCGACCTTGCCGCCGGCGCCATGTCCCACCACATCGCGAGCGCCGCCTGTCCGAGCAATGACATGTTGACTCCATGAATTAAAAAGGAGACCTTTGGTTGTGGTTCGCACGCACAACATGAAGCCCAAAGACTTATACGATTCGCTGACTCAAAACGAGCCAATCAAGGAGCTTCAATGACAAACAAATGGATTTTCACCGCTGCAGCGTTTGCGCTGGCAGCCGGCCCGGTGTTCGCGCAGGCCTACCCCAACAAGGTGATCAAGCTGCAGGTGCCGTTCGCACCGGGTGGCACCACCGACATCATCGCCCGAGTCATCGCCGATCCGCTGGGCAAGGCCCTGGGCCAGCCGGTGATCGTCGAGAACAAGGCCGGCGGTGGCGGCGTGATCGGCGCGGCAGAGACCGCGCGCGCAACCCCCGACGGCTATTCGCTGGGCATGGCCACCGTCTCCACGACGGCGGCCAATCCGGCCATCAATCCCCGCGTGCCCTACAACCCGCTGACCGACTTCACGCCCATCATCAACATCGCTGCCACGCCCAACGTGATCGCGGTTCATCCGAGCTTTCCGGCCAAGGATTACAAGGCCTTCGTCGCCGAGCTCAAGCGTGCGCCGGGCCGCTACTCGTATGCGTCGTCGGGTTCCGGCGGCATCGGCCACCTGCAGATGGAGCTCTACAAGAGCATCTCCAGCACCTTCGTCACGCACATTCCGTATCGCGGCGCAGGCCCTGCGCTCAATGACACCGTCGCCGGCCAGGTGCCGATCATCTTTGACAACCTGCCTTCCACGCTGCCCTTCATCAAGGACAAGCGCCTGGTCCCCATCGTGGTGTCGGCCCCGCAGCGCCTGGCTGCGCTGCCCAATGTGCCGACCTTCAAGGAAGTCGGACTGGAGCCGGTGAACCGCATGGCGTTCTATGGCATCTACGGTCCCAAGGGCATGCCGGCAGACGTCGTTCAGAAGATCCACGCCGCCGTGATCAAGGCACTGCAGGACCCTGCAGTGCGCAAGCGCATCGAAGACACCGGCTCCATCATCGTTGCCAACTCGCCGCAGCAGTTCGGTGAGCAGATCAAGGGGGAATACGCTGTGTACAAGCGGGTGGTGGATACGGCCAAACTCAAGCTCGACTGATCGCGTCGCAGCTCCAGGACACAAGCGCCCGCATGCAAAGTGCGGGCGTTTTTTTTATTGACCCGCCGCCTCGGCCTCTCGCGGATTGACGCCCTTCAAACTGTCGAGCATTGCATTCATGGAGTCGCGTGACGCATGGACCGACAAGGCGAGCGAGACAACCGTTGCGCTGATCGCCAGCGACGGCTCGGCGCACTTGGCCAGGTCCAGCCGGACGCAATGCGCGCCGCGATTCGTGCCTGGAAAAAGGCCCTGATAACCCAGGAGCGCAGCCGCGCCTCTCGCGTTGTTGGCCAGCATTTCCAGATAGACATGATGCGCCGTCTCAGCCGGAACTTCTCCCAGGTCCATGACGACGACCAGACCCTGTGGATCGGACTGGACGTTGTAGTGAAGCAGGAACCCCACGTCCCGGAATGCAAAGCGCGCACCCGCCAGCACATCGTCGGCCGCAAGCTGATGACGCTGCGCGAAGTCGACAACGGCTCGCTGCCAGAGGACTTCTGGTGGCACCCCTTGCTGCGATGGATGTGATTGAACCGATTGAACCGATTGGGGTGATTGCGCAGGGTGCATGGCAGTGTCCTTGTCTGGTGATCACACCATTGAATCGCGCGGGTGTGGCGGGGCCCAAGCGACCTTCGTCTCTCACAGGGGAAAACCCTCGCCCACTGCCTTACGTCCGTATGGTGCGCGTGCAAGGCCACGAGGGTCGAATGACGGCTTATCGACCAGGAGTAATAGATGGACGCTCAATTCGACTCACACGGCAAGCCCGTGCCACCGCTCTTCCAGAAAGCCGTGACGGACTTCGCCCGGCAAACCGGGCTGGACGCCGAGCCCCTTTTCAAGGGCACTGCCCTGGAGCACGAAGGAGCGCACTTCTGGCTGCGGCACTTCGGAGATGCCGACGCCACCGGCCTGACGATCCAGATGGACATCGGCGAGGCGCCACCCGATGCGCAGTCCCTGGTCGCGATGACCTATCCCTTGCTGCAATCTCACCTGAGCATGCCGCCTGGCATCTTTGGCTACTACGGCTATCTGCCCGAACTGAACCGGCTTGTGCATTGCACGCGGATATCACTCGATGAAGTCGACGACGGCGCCGCAGCCATCGTGCAGGCAGTTCAAGTGCGCGCCTTGCAGCTGGCCGGTGCACGGTCCGAAGCCGCGAAGCACACAACGACCCGGGCGCTCGCATCATGATTCCAGCACCAAACCTCAACTTCGCCGCTGCACTGGCACCTGTCGTCATCCATGTCGACAGGACGACGCCTCCGCCCCCAACCCGCGGATTCAAGCTCCTGAACTCGACGGTCCAGTGGCTGCAGAACGCCAGCCGATCGGCCGTGAGCTGGGGTGGAAGACCAGCCGTCTATTTCGGAACCTACGAATTCGTGATGTCCGCCGGTCGGGAGTTGCAGCTCCACGCCGGAATCGATCCGTCGGAGCCGGCTGCGATGCTGAGCCTCCAGGAGATCGCGCATGCCCTGGCCGCATTCTCCCAAGCCCAGTATGTCGGCACCACAGCGGCGCTGGTCGATGCCGCCTGGAACGCACCCAAGATTGCCCTGAATGCAGTGACCCGAATGGCATTCGACGTGAATGCATTTGGCGGTGCTCCCAAGAACGCCAGCTATCTGGCTGACCAGGCCCGGTTCGTCCCCCCCGGCTTTGGCCTTTGCAGTGCGGGCAAGGTGGCGGCCGGACAGTTCTTTGCCCCAGAGACACCGAGTTGGGAAGGCATCTATGGAGCGGATCCATCGGCCAATGCACTGCTGACCCTGGAGTACGCGGGTGCGGTGCAAGGCGCGCCATTTGTGGCCGCATTATTTCGCCCGGAAAACCTGAACATACCGGCGGTACCGGGCAATGGTCCGATCGCCGTGCTGGAGCAGATGTGGACCTGCAAACACGCCGCCGCCGTGACCGAGACCAGCCGGATGGCGAAGTTCTTCCCCATGGGTCTGGTCCAGGGCAACATGAACTTCACCCTGCAACATCTGGCCGACGACGGGTCGGACATCGCCCGGATGGTCTTTCGGGTCGGCATCGCCGCGGCAGGAACGGCAGGGGTCCACACCACCCGGGTCGGCATGTACATGGATGAGAAAAAGAAGGCGGATCAGCTGAGGGCCGATGGCGTGCCTCCCGCTGGCGTAGTGATGGGGCCGAACGATTCCTACCTGCACCCTGAAGGACAGGTCCTGCGGTCTTTCCAGGTGTTTTGCTATGCCCTCTGCCTTCTGGGCAGCCTGACGGCCATCGGCATGGTTCAGGTAGACCCATCGGAAGCCGAATCACAGGTAGGCGATGAGCTGGCGATGAAGCTCGCCATCGCTTTCATGATTGCAGCGGCAGGAGAGGCTTCGCGCTTTGTCGTTGTCAAGGTACTGGACGGCCTGGAGCTCGCCCCAGAAGGGGGCAAGGCCGCCGAAGAAATTGGCGACATGTCCGTGGCGGCCGCAGCCATAGGAGCGACTTTTGCAGCAGGCCCGCTGGCCGGGCTGGCTGCGGCAGCGATGAAGCCGCTTGCGCAACTGATACATGCTGGCTACGACCGGATGATGACGTGCCGGACTGCTGCACCGGCAGGCCCGGCGCCTGGACCGGGCGGCCCGGCAGCCGTCCCCATGGTGGTGGTGCCACCGGTGGTTGCTGGAGCTGGTGCGGAAGGCGAGAACTCGATCATTCCAGGACCGCCGCCAGATTCTGATCCGGAATATTCAAGCATGGGCCCAGCGCCGTCCCGCGAGCCTTCGACCGAGCGCAAACACGACTCACCACGAAACAGCGCGCTCGGCCCAGAGCACCCCGGCATATCTATCGATGCGTCAGAGGAGCCGGCAGACGAATCTCACGCGTCGCCTCGCGCGCCGTCTCGTTCTCCGTCTCGTTCTCCGACTCTCCGCAGCATGTTCCGGGAGGTCCTGAGCCGGATCTCGCCGAGCAACAGCATGTCCTATACCCTTTTCGACCGGGATCGCAACGCCGACAGCGACAGCGGCGACGAAAACGACAACAACGTCGATCGTGGACTCCCAGCGCCGCGCCGCGGGAATACGCCGTTTCGACGCCTCGCACAGGAGTCGGGGAGCCCGCTGGCGATGTCGGTCGCGACGGCCTGGCATCCTCTGGAAGCGCCAGTGGTTCCACCAGAGACACTGGAATCACTGCCTTCGCCCGACTCAGGAAGCCGACTGCTGGCAGATGTCCCGCTGATGTCACCCGTCGTCAAAAAGACGCTGACCACATGACATGACACCGCGACCCCTGATCGCAGGCGGCCTTCAGGGACGTGGCTCGCCTCCCCGGCGGGGTTGTGAAATGATCGGCGCATGTCCCAAACGCCAGCCACCGATTTTTCCACCCTTCCCCTGGCGCCCGCCACGCTAGAGAACCTGACCCGACTGGGTTATCACGAGATGACGGCCATCCAGGCGGCGAGCTTGCCGCCTGCCTTGCTGGGCAAGGACCTCATCGCCCAGGCCAAGACCGGCAGCGGCAAGACTGCCGCCTTCGCGCTGGCACTGCTGGCCAACCTGAATGCCCGCCGCTTCGCCGTGCAGTCGCTGGTGTTGTGCCCGACACGCGAGCTGGCCGATCAGGTCACCACCGAGATCCGCCGCCTCGCGCGCGCTGAAGACAACGTGAAGGTCGTCACCCTGTCGGGCGGCGTGCCTTTGCGCGGACAGACAGCGAGCCTCGAACACGGCTCGCACATCGTGGTCGGCACGCCAGGCCGCGTGCTGGATCACCTGGATCGCGGCAACCTGCAACTCGATGCGCTGAACACGCTGGTGCTCGATGAAGCGGACCGCATGCTGGACATGGGCTTCGTCGACGAGATCGCCAAGGTCGCGAGCAAATGCCCGCCCGAGCGGCAGACGCTGCTGTTTTCTGCGACGTATCCGGAGGGCATCGCCAAGCTGGCTGCGAGGTTCATGCGCAACCCGGTGACGGTCAAGGTCGAGGCGCAGCATGGCGGTGAGCAGATCGAGCAGCGCTGGTATGAGGTCACCGAATCGGCGCGGCTGCCTTCTGTTGCACTGCTGCTGGATCACTTCCGGCCGGTGAGCACGCTGGCCTTTTGCAACACGCGCAATCGATGCCGTGATCTGGTGGAGCTGCTGCAGGCCCAGGGCTACAGCGCGCTCGCCTTGCACGGCGACCTGGAGCAGCGTGATCGCGACCAGGTGCTGGTTCGCTTTGCCAACGGCAGCTGTTCGGTTCTTGTCGCAACCGATGTCGCGTCTCGCGGGCTCGATGTTGCGGGTCTCGCAGCGGTCATCAATGTCGACGTGACGCCCGACCCCGAAGTGCATATCCACCGCATCGGACGCACGGCACGCGCGGGCGAAACCGGGCTCGCGCTCAGCCTCGCCAGCATGGATGAGATGGGCGCCGTCGGGCGCATCGACCAGTTGCAGGGCAAGGCCTCGGTGTGGCATCCGCTGGCCGAACTCAAGCCCTCTGGCGGCGAGCGCCTGCTGCCTGCGATGTCCACCATCCACATCCAGGCGGGCCGCAAGGAAAAAGTCAGGCCGGGCGATGTGCTGGGTGCGCTCACGGCTGACCTGGGCTACACCCGCGAGCAGATCGGCAAGATCGACATCAACGAATTCGCAACCTATGTGGCGGTGGAGCGCAGCATCGGCAAGGACGCCGTGGCGCGGCTGAACGCGGGCCGCATCAAGGGCCGCAGCTTCAAGGCGCGACTGCTGTAACCCCCCCCCGTTAACCCCCACTCCCGCAGCGCGCGGGTGCCTACAATGGCTTTGCCCGAAGCGCCTCACGCGCCCGTGCAAGCCGCATGCAGTTTCCACCCGATATCGCGCCCGAACTTGCTCCCTACATCGGCAAGCTCATCAGTTTCCGCCGTGACCTGCACACCCATCCTGAACTGAAGTTCGAGGAGTCGCGCACGTCCAACCAGATCGCCGCATGGCTGCAGGCCCTGGGCCTGCAGCTGGACCGGGGCATGGGCGGCACCGGCATCGTCGCGACCTTGCGCGGTACAGGTCCTGACGCCGACGACCCGGCTCGCGCGATTGCCTTGCGGGCCGACATGGACGCCCTGCCGGTGCAGGAAGCCAACGCGTTTGATTACGTCAGCGCCAACCCGGGCCGCATGCACGCTTGCGGTCACGACGGCCACACCGCGATGCTGATCGGCGGCGCGACCTTGCTCGCGAAGAAGCCCGACTTCAACGGCACGGTTCACTTCATCTTCCAGCCCGGCGAAGAAGGCGGCGCCGGTGCCAAGGTGATGATGGACGACGGGCTGTTCGACAAATTCCCGGTGCAGGCCGCATTCGCGCTGCACAACTGGCCGGCGCTGCCTGCCGGGCACATGGGCGTGCGCATCGGGCCGATCATGGCTTCGGCGATCCGATTTGAGATCCGCATTCGAGGCAAGGGCGGCCATGCGGCGCAGCCCCACACGACGATCGATCCGATTCCCGTGGCCTGCAGCATCGTCGGTGAATTGCAAAAGCTGGTGTCACGCGGCGTCGATCCGCTCGACAGCGCCGTGCTCACCATCGGCAAGATCGAATCGGGCACGGTCGAGAACATCATCCCGAACGAAGCCTTCATCTACGGCACCTGCCGCACGCTCGGCCAGCAGACGCTGGACCAGCTGATTGCCGGCATCGAACGCATCAGCAGCCATGTCGCGCAGGCGCACCTGGCCAGTGCTGAAGTCGTCATCAAGCCCGGCTACCCGACCACCGTGAACACAGCGCATGAAGCGCAGTTCATGGCACGCGTGATGGGCCAGATGGTCGGCGCGGACAACGCGCATGACGATGTGCTGCCCGCCATGACATCGGAAGACTTCGGCTTCATGCTGGAGAAAGTGCCGGGCGCCTATGGCTTCATCGGCAATGCAGCAGGCGGCAAGCCCGGCATCAACCTGCACAACGCAGCCTACGATTTCAACGACGACATCCTGGGCCTGGGCGCGAGCTTCTGGGACCGGATGGTGCGCGAGTGGTTCGCGCAGCCTCGCTAGAGTCCTGTCGCGGTTCAGGGCGAGCGGTGCAGCCGGGGCGCAGACAGTGCGGCCAGGCTTTCATCGATCGCCACATCCACATCTTTCCAGCGGCCCGTGAGTTTTGCGGTGACCAGCGCCTTTTGCAGCGCGCTGAGTTCACGCACGCTGGGCGCCACCTTGATCTGCGCGATCGCAGCGGATGTGTTGCCGGCGCGCAGCACAGCCATGACTTTGCCGGGCCAGGGTGAGGGGATTGCCAAGGTGATGACTCCGTTGTGTGTTGCTGAGGCGGCCTACGCAAGCATTGTCCGCCCGAAAGTAGGACAAGACCGCTGGACTTGCGTGCATTTGGATGACACCGCATGCCGCTCATGCCCCACGCCAGGCTCGGCGGTGCGCGGTTACGTTCTCATCAGTGGCGCGAAGCTGCCACCCCATTCATCAATCCAGGAGTTTCAGCCATGAAGAATCTTTCCCTCGCACTCATCGCAGCCGCCACCCTTGCAGCCGGCGGTTTCGCCGTCGCCCAGTCGAACCCACCGACGTCCACTCCTGGCGCGGGCTGCACGGCCACTGCCAATGCCATGAAGGGCGGCAACCTGGGCGGCACTGCCACCAACAAGGATTGCGTCTCGTCGCCTGCCACGACCGCTGTTGTACCGGCACCTGCACCGATGGTGTCGACGACGCCGGCTCCCGCACCAATGGTGGCAAACACGCCCGCACCGGCACCCATGGTTGCCCAGGCGCCCGCCCGCCCGGCACCGATGCGTGTCGCTCGCGCCGACCGCAACTAAAGCGCACTCGCGTCTCACAAAAAAAGGAGCCTCGGCTCCTTTTTTTGCGTCTGCAGGTTTGCCGATCACTGCGCTGGCGGCAAGCCTGCGACAAACGCCGGGACATTGCCGGCGCGCAGGTAACTCAAGGCGCACGCGAGGCCGGCGTCATTGGCCTTCAGGCCGGTCGCTGCACAGCGAACCACGTCAACATGCGCCTTCGCACCGGGCACACCTGTCGGCTTGCCATCCAGGATTTCGATATCGGGTTCGACCCCTTTGGAGTCCACCGTCTGCCCCGACGGCCCCTGGTAGATCGCGGTGGTCAGCTTGAGCGCGCCCTTGTGCTCGCCCAGCATGAAGGTCGTCTGCACCGTTCCCTTGCCGGTGCTGCGCTGGCCCATGACCACTGCGCGGCCGTGCTGCTGCAATGCATCGGCGACCAGCTCCGATGCCGACGCCGAACGCGCATCGACGAGCACCACCATCGGCAGGCCCGCCAGCAGCTCACTGGCATCGGCCTGCCATGCGCGCCCCTTTGGCGTGGAACTGCTGCGCAGCGACACGATCTCGCCCTGGGTCAGGAACGCATCGGCCACCTTCACCGCCTCGCGCAGCAAGCCGCCCGGGTTGCCGCGCAAGTCCAGCACCACCGAGCGCGGGCTGTGCTGCGCCGTGGCCTCGGTGACCGCCCGGTCGAGCGCCGCTGCGGCAGCGCCGCTGAAAGACGCCAGGCGCAACACCAGCGCGTCGCCCTCCATGGTCCAGCGCATGAGCTGGCGACGAATGATCTCGCGGGTGACTGACACCGTCATCTCGCCGGCTGCGCCTGCCCGCTGGATCGTCAGGACCACGGGGGACCCCGGCTGGCCGCGCATGCGGGCAATGGCTTCGGGCAGCGGCACCCCGGCGAGCGGCTGGTCGTCGATGCGGGTGATGAGGTCGCCGGCCAGCACACCCGCGCGTTCAGCAGGACTGCCGGGCATGGGCGCAACGACTTTCACGACGCCCTCGCTGGCCTGCACTTCCATGCCCAGCCCCCCGAAGCTGCCGGTGGAGTCGCCGCGTTCATTGGGAACGGCGCGCGCATCGATGTAGCGCGAATGCGGATCGAGCTTTCGCAGCGACTCGCGGATCGCCTTTTTGAACAGATCGGCGGGATCGCCTGCGGCAGGCGGCAGCGGGTCCAGGACCTGCGTCGCGGCGGCCGCCAGCACCGCAATTTCCGCGCCGCGCGCGTAGTGACGCTTGACCCGCTGCAGCACGTTGGCAAACAGGTCACGATGCAGATCGGCCTGCTCACCCGGTTTGACTGCCCGCTCATAAGCGCGTTGGACCGAGGCAATGGCTTGCTCGTCCGACACCTGGGCAGTGTCAGCAAACGACAAACCACCGCAGGCCAACAGGCTGGCAGCGGCCAGGGCACGAAGGGTCGGAAAGACTTGACGCATCGCAGCTCCAGTGGGCGTGGAAAGCGCAGTATGGCACCCGTCAGCGCTTGCACGCAGAAGTCGCAAACCTGCGGTCGGCGCCCCAGGTCCCGTAGCTGGTGGTGTCGATGTGCATGCGGCCTGAGGGGTATAGCGAAAGACCCATCTTGTAGCTACGGCCTTCCTTCCACCAGAAGTCGCAGATGCGGGCGACGGTGGCGTCGAGTTCAGCGGGCAACAGCGGCACGATGTCGAAAGCGCCACCGGTCGGATGCCGCTTGCCCGCTCCATCGGCGCATGTCTCCACGCGCGGATTGCGATAGGCCGACACGACCTCGAAAGCCGGCAACACTTTCTGTTCTCGCAGCCGCGCGACAAGCCTGAGCGTGCGGACCGTGGCTGGCCAGAGATCCTCGGGCGGCACCTCGAACGGTGCGGCCTGGACCTTGCGGCAGGCGGGGCTGTCCCAGGCGCTGGCGGTGCGCAGCAACTGGTGAAGCGGAGCGACCTTGTTCATGCCCTCCTTTTGCAGGTACGCCTCGAATGCCGCAGCCGACCCGGCGTTGCCCTGCGCGAGCCATCGCGCAAAGAATCTCTCGTCGCGATCGTCGGCCGCCTGCGCGGTCCAGGGCACGCAGCACAAAAGCACTGCCCACCTCAGCCGTGCACGCGTGCGCGACCTCATCTTCAGGCCTGTCGCACCGCCTGCGCGCTGAAGTCCGCAGCAGCCCAGTCGCTCGCCCGTGCGCGCGTGAGCTTCAGGCCCGGAGACACGCGGACCTCGGCGATCAGCTCACCCGATGCATCGAGCGCTCGAAGCATGGCGGTCGGATTTTCGTCATCGGGCTGAATGTCCAGGGTCACCGTGATGCGCGCACCCGCATGGTCGATCTCGATCTGCTGGTGCAGCGCTGCATGCAACTGCTGCTCGTGACGGCGCACGAACTCGGCCGCCGTCTTCACGAGCGTGTGGAATGCTGGCGTATCCAGTGGCTTGGGGTTCTTCTTGTCGCGGCCCATGGTCCAGGGGCCGATGAGCGCAGGCTCCGATTGGCCGTCGGGCGTCATGGCGACGGCCCAGCCGTCATCGTCGTCGTTCTTGATGACGCGCGCTGTCCAGCCGTTGTCACGCCACAGGCGTGGCTCACGGATGGGTTCGTTATCAGCTTCGGTATCGGTTTCGTTTCTGGATTCGTGCATCGCTGCAATTGTCGGGTAAGGCGCGTCCCACAGGGCGCAGGCGAGCAGGCCAACGGCGCACTGCGTCCAGGCGTTCACGTTCACCGACTACCGCGCCAGCGTTGACGCGCCGAACAGGCTCTGGATGAATTCGACCGCGAGTTCGGCCGTGCGGTTGCGCACGTCGAGCGCGGGGTTGATCTCCACCACATCGAGCGAGGCCATCTGGCCGGTGTCGGCAATCATCTCCATGCACAGCTGGATCTCGCGGTAGGTCGGCCCGCCGCGCACGGCGGTGCCGACGCCGGGCGCATCGGCAGGATCGAGACAGTCCAGGTCGAAGCTCACATGCAGGTGGGTGTCTTCATCCACGTCCTGCAGCACCTCGATCATGGTGTGGCGCATGCCGTGCTCGTCGATGTGCCGCATGTCGTAGACCTGCAGTCCCAGGCGACGTATCGTTTCCTTTTCTGCCGCATCCACGCTGCGGATGCCGACGAAGTCGATCTCGTCCGCCCCGATGGCAGCGGCCTCACCACTCCAGCCGACCAGTGACTTGGGGCCAAACCCCAGCAACACCGACACCGGCATGCCATGCACATTGCCCGAAGGACTGATGGTGGCGTCGTTGACGTCGGTATGCGCGTCGAACCAGACGATGCGCAGCTTCTTCTTCGTGCGTCGGCAGTGCTTGGCGATCGCGCTGATCGAGCCTATCGCCAGGCAATGATCCCCGCCCATGAGCAGCGGAAACTGCCCGGCGGCAAGAACTGCAGTCACGCGATCGAATACCGCCCTGTTCCACGCGACCACTTCTTCGAGATGACGCACGCCATCTTTTGGCGGTGTCCAGGGTGTCGGCGGGCCCGCAAGATTGCCGTGATCGATCACGTTGAGCTTGCTGGATGTGAGCGCTTCATACAGGCCTGCCACGCGAAGCGCATCAGGCCCCATGCCTGCGCCGCGAACACTGGCGCCTACATCGGTCGGTGCGCCAATGAGGGAAACGGTTTTCATCGGCACTGTTTATTGCGGCTCGATGCCCGCCTTCTTGACCAGCGCCGCGTACTTCGCCAGCTCGCGCTTGAACGCGGCGTTGGCCTGGTCGCTGCTGCTGATGTTGATGGTGTTGCCCTGCCTGGCCATGGTCTCCTTGACCGTCGGATCGGCGAACGCAGCCACGATGGCATCGTGCGTCTTCTTCACAGCCACAGGCGTCATGCCCTTCGGACCGATCACTGCAAACCAGGCTTCCATCACATAACCGGTCAGGCCCTGCTCGTAGAAGGTGGGGATGTCCGGTGCCGCCGGCGTGCGCTGCGCCGTGGCCATGCCGATGGCGCGCAATGCGCCGCTCTTGATGTGCGCCTGCACGCTAGGCAGCGCAGCCACGCCGAATTCCACCTGTCCGCCGATGAGGTCGGTCACCATCGGGCCCACGCCCTTGTAGGGGATGTGCTTGGCAGTCAGGCCGGCTTCTTCCAGGAACATTTCGCTGGCCAGGTGCAAGATGGTGCCCGTGCCGCCCGATGCGAAGTTGAACTGCCCCGGTTTGCTCTTGAGCAAGGCGATGAATTCGCGGCTGTTGGTGGCCGGCACCTTGGCCGGATTGACCACCATCACCATCGGCGTCGCACCGACGATGGCAATCGGCGTGAAGTCGCCCGGCATGTCGAAAGGCAGGGCCTTCATCACGCTCGGAAAGATCACGACGTTGTTCGACACCACCGACAGCGTGTAGCCGTCCGGCGCGGAACGGGCCAATGTCTGCAGGCCGAGCACACCACCCGCGCCCGGCTGGTTTTCGACGACGACCGGCGAGCCCAGCGCCCGCGACAAGGCAGGTTGCGCCGCGCGGGTGATCGCATCCACGCCCGAGCCGGTTGCGTTTGGAAGGATGAACCGGACGTTGCGGTCGGCCTGGGCCGCAGCAGGCAGCGCCAGGCAAGCGGTGACACCGGCGATGGCCGCGAGTGCGTGGCGGCGCGAGAACGAATACGAATGACTCAAAATGACTCCTTGATGGGCGATGCGCGAATGATGCCACCGGGCGCGGGCCGCAACCATCGGCATTGGCCCCACCCGGCAGATCGAAGCGCGGGCGTTATAGAGTGAGGTGTGAACACGATCCAAGCCCCCATATCCACAGCATCGACGCTGTCATCGAGCCCGTCATCGAGCCCGTCGTTCGCCGGCGGCATCCTCTACCTGAGCGATTCACCCCAAGCCATGGCCCGTCAGGTGTCGGGCGAGCGCATCAGGCTCAACGACGCGCAGCCCCTGCGGCACGATGTGTCCACCGACGAGATCACGCCGGTCCCCATCCTCGCGTTCTACGACGAGAAGCTCGGCCGCTATCCGTACACCGGTTTTGCCAGCGGCGACACGCGGCCGATCAGTGCGAACCTGGTTCGCGAGCGCGGATTCGACGTCACCGTGGCGGGTCGCCGCTACGGCAAGGGGTCCTCGCGCGAACACAGCCCGGCAGCAGAAAAACACGCCGGCATCCGGCTGGTCATCGCCGAAAGTTTCGAGCGCATCTACCGGCAGAACGCAGACAACATCGGCCTGTTCACCTCGACCGATTTCAGCCTGATCGCACGCATTGAAGCCGGGCAGGCGATTGATGTCGAAGAACTCCTGCAAGGCCGCGATGAACTGGCCAAAGCGATCCTGCGGGCTGGAGGCCTGCTCAGATTCGGACAGGCTTTTCTCAAGGGCACCCGGCCCGCGCCGCAACCGGCCCAGGTCCGGCCACTCACCTTGTTCGAGAAGATCATCGCCCGTCACGCCCTGAAGACCAACGTGACCAGCGACGCGCCGCTGCCCGGCGAAGGCAGCTTCGTGCGTGCCGACTTCCGCTTCATCCACGAGTACTACGCAGGCATGGCCGCGCACATGCTCCACAGCGGCGTCGCCGATCCGCTCACGCTGCATGAGCCGCAGTCCATCATCGTGTTCGAGGATCACACCTCCTATGTGAATGAAAGCCCCGCGCACGCGGGCGGCCTCATCACCAACGTGGCCGCCATGTGCCAGGCGCAGAGGGACTTCGTGGCGAAGTACGGCCTGCGAAACCATAGAACCCTGACCGAAGAAGAGTCGCTGCAAGACGACGGCAGCAACGTCGCCGGCATTTCGCACGCGATGGTCGCAGAGCACTATGCGCTGCCGGGCCAGGTGGTGGTCGGTACCGATTCGCACACGCCGCACAGCGGCGCCCTGGGTTGCGTCGCATTCGGCGTCGGCACGACGGACATGGCCAATGCATTCGTAACGGGCGCGGTGCGACTCACGGTACCGCAGAGCTTGCGCGTCGAGCTCGACGGTGCGCTTGCACCCGGCATCACCGCCAAGGATGTGCTGCTGCACCTGCTCGCATTACCCACGATCCGCGAGGGTGCGGGCGTGGGCAAGGTCTTTGAATTTGCAGGGCCGGTGGTGCGCGCGATGAGCACCGACGAGCGCGCAACACTCACCAACATGACGGCCGAACTCGGCGGCGTGACCGGGATCGTCGAGCCGGATGCACAGACGCTGCGCTTCATCAAGGAGCGCCGCCATGTGGACTTCGAGTTGCAGCCGTGGATGCACAGCGACCCCGGTGCGACCTACGCCGACGTGCTGCGCCTCGACTGCTCGAGCCTGTCGCCCATGGTGGCGCGTCCCGGTGATCCGGGCAATGGCGTGCCGCTGAAAGACGTCGCGCAGCGCGTGCAGGTGCAGATCGCGTATGGCGGCTCCTGCACCGCAGGCAAGCGCGAGGATTTCGACCACTATCACGCGGTGCTCTCATGGGCCGCCGCGCGCGGGCTGCGCGTGCCCGAAGGTGTCACGCTCTACCTGCAATTCGGCACGACGTCGGTGCGCGACTACTGCATCGCGCGGGGCTACCTCGATGCATTCGACAAGGTCGGCGCGCGCATGCTGCAGCCGTCGTGCGGCGCTTGCGCCAACTGCGGGCCGGGTTCATCCACCAGCCCCAACCAGGTCACCATCAGCGCGATCAACCGCAACTTCCCCGGACGCTCGGGTCCCGGCAAGGTCTGGCTCGCCAGCCCGCCCACAGTCGCCGCCAGCGCAATCGCGGGCGAGCTGATGTCGTTCGATGAGCTGATGCGGCTCCATGCCACGACATCTGCGCTACCCTCCCTGAACACGTAGAAAGGATCATCGCCCCGCCGGGACTCACTGCACCATGGAAGCTTTTCTTATCTCCACCGGCATCGTTGCCATCGCCGAAATCGGCGACAAGACGCAACTGCTGTCGTTTCTTCTCGCCGCGAAATTCCGCAAGCCCTGGCCCATCGTGCTGGGTATCTTTGTAGCGACCATCGTCAATCATGGATTGGCCGGCGCACTGGGCTCGATCGTCGCCTCCTGGGTCGAACCCTCCACGCTGCGCTGGATTCTTGGCGCTTCGTTCATCGCGATGGCTGCGTGGGCGCTCGTTCCCGACAAGCTGGACGACAAGCCCAAGCTTGCGGCCTTCGGTGTTTTCGGAACCACGCTGGTCGCGTTCTTCCTGGCAGAGATGGGAGACAAGACGCAGATCGCGACCGTTGCGCTGGCCGCCCGCTACGACGCGCTGGCACCGGTGGTCATCGGCACCACCCTCGGGATGATGATTGCCAACGTCCCTGCTGTCTTGCTGGGCGAACGTGCCGCCATCTGGCTGCCACTGAAGATTGTCCGGGGCGTCGCAGCTGCGATCTTCTTTGCGGTGGGAATCGCGACCCTGCTGGGCGTCGGCGCGCGCTTCGGGTTCTAGCGCGCAAGGTGTCACGGGTTGTAGGTCAGCGTCACCAGCAGCGTGGCGCTGAAGCTGCCGACCCGCAGACCGTTCTGGCCAGCGGGCACCTTGCCATAGGCCGTGAAGCTGCGATTGCTGTCTCCGGGCGCGATGGTTCCAGACAACACGCTCCCGGTCAGGCCGTCGCCCCAAATCGTGGTGAGGCCGGGATCGAGGTAAACATTGAACTGCATGTGCGGGCCTCCTTGCGGATTGGCCATCAAGCGCGGCGACATGCTGTTGCCGACGGGGCTGCTGCCCAGCGACACGCTGTAGCTTCCACCGGTGACGATGCCGGTGCACACCATCGAGATGCTGCCGTCCGAGATGCTGTCGGCCGAGCTCATCTTGCCGGGAAGCGACAGGGGCTGGTAAGCGCCAAAGGCCAGGCCGCTCGTACTCAGGCTGCAGCCGCCCGCCGTGGCGAAGCCTGCGACGCAGCTGGCAGCAAGCGCGGCAGCAGCTTTGCGAAATTGCGGCAACACACTCATGGCGCCACCATGTCGCAAATCAACGGACCCAGTTTTGCAGGCATGGCGTCCTGCGCGGCGGGAAGCTCCAGCATGAGCCGGCACGCACCGGTCGGCCAGTTCACTGAAAGCGAGTGGTGGTCCTGCTGCGGCAAGTCGGTCAACCACGCTTCGCCGCGTCGCCCGACGATGAACTGCGCCCCACCCTCCAGCCGGACAATCGCACCTTCCGGTACTGGCTGGCCCCCCACCTGGCGAAGCACCACCATCACCTGGCGCGAGCGGCGCACCGGAAACTGGACGACCGTGCCGCTACGCGCGTAGGGCACCACCAGCCTGACTGTTTCCTCGATCTCGACATCCATTGGCAGATCGGCAGAGTCGATCTCCAGCTTGTTCACCTGCCAGGGCAGCAGGCCGGGAATGAAAGCGAGACCTCGCGAGTCAGTGGTAGCGACGATCTGGTTGCTGCGCCGTACGGGCACGCCCTCCAGTCCCTCGACCTCGACCAGCGCAACGCCGCGCTCACCCACCGGCCGCGCCGCAAACGGCACGCCACCCAGCCAACCCAGCGTGCCGCGTGCACCGGCGCGCAATGCCACCTCGCCCTGCGCATCTGCGGATGCATCGGCGGTGAATTCGGCGAAGCTGGTTTTGTAGTGCAGGCCGCCACGTGCGCGCCTGCCCGGCTCGGTCGATGCATCGACGCGCCATCCGAGGCCGGGCCCCGGTGGAGGATTCATGCTCGCCGAGACCTCACCCACCAGGCGGCCATCGTCATTGCGTTGCACACGGGTTGAAGTGAACGCGCCGCTTTCCAGAGGCATGGTGATGTTGATCGCAGCGGTCCAGCCCCTATCGGTGCCCAGCCGCTTGTTGATCGCAACGCCGATGTGGGTCTGGCCGCCAGCGGACATATCGGCAGACAGGCCGACCGAGGTGAGCTTGTCGCCATCCCAACGGGTTTGCCGCAGCAGATTCACCCCGCCAGAGAGCCTGCCGCCCAAGGGACCGCCCAGGGCTGCCAGCCAGCGCTCGCGGGTGCGTTGGGACGTGACCCGTGCGATGGCAGGCTCGCCCAGGGGTGCGAAGCCGCGCGTGGCGTATTCGTACTGCAATGAACCGCTTCCCCGCGGCGTGGTGCGTTCTATGCCCGTGCGGATCATCTGCCCCCGCTCGGCGAAACCTTGCAGGCTGTCGCTGGAGACCGCCAGCGCGCCGCGGGCCACCGCCCAGGTGCCCAGCAAACCCGCCACTTCCAGGCCGGCGGCGCGGCGCTGCGCCTGCAGCTCGAGCCTGGCCTCAGCCGTCAACGATGCGCTGAGCCCTGCGCGCACCGTACCGGCTGCAAATGCATCGCCATAGCGGCTGTCGCGCCCGTAGCCGGTTCTAAGCCGCCCCGCCTCCACCGAGAAATCAAAGAGGCCGGGCGCGAGCAGGCGCGGCGAGGCGTAGTAACTTTGCTGGACCAGGGTTTCACGTCCCAGCATGTCGCGCAGCACCAGGCTCACTTCGCCGGCGCCGGTGACCACGGGAATGTTGGGCAGGTCGAAAGGTCCCGGCGGCACGCTCTGGCTGGGGCGGCGGACATTGTTCACCAGGATGTCCAGCGTGGAAGGCAGCGCCGCCTGACCCGATAGCGCAACCTGCGGCATGGTGATGAAGCCCGGCCGCATGCCGAAGTCCCGGCCCCAGCGCACGCCACCAAAACGCACCGGGCTGCTCCATGCACCACCGGAGCCGATGGCATCTCCGACGATGAGGCTCTCCAGCCGCTGCGGCATGTCCAGACGCCAATAGGTATCCAGGCGCTGAAAGCGGCTCTGGCTTGCGCCCGATGTGAAGACACCCGAAGCGACCAGGCTGCCGAAGCTGCTGAAAGCGATGGCTTCAACAAAAGCACCTGAGGTCATACCCGCCTCACGCGGGGTGCGGGCTATCGACAGGTCATAGTTGAGCATCACGCCTGGGGCTGGGGGTGTGGGCGGCAACGGGGCGGCCGGGTTGAACGCCAGGGTCGATGCTGCAAACGCCGAGGGCGGCGCCTGAATCTCAAGGGCCAGCACGCTTCGGTCGATGCGCCAGCGCAAGCCTGCGACGGATTCAAGCGCGAATGCCTCGGTGCCGTCGCTCAGGGTCCTGGGCGAAGTGGGCAGCACCAGACGCGCCGCTATCCAGCCGCTCTTTGCGAGCAGGAGCGTCCCATCGCCTGCCTGTTCGACCTGCACCACGTCAGGCAGCTTCTGGCCGTTGACCTTCAGATCGACCAATAGCACTTCGGGCAGCTTGCGCGTGGCGCGCGCCTTTGAGCTTGTGGCCGATTTCGTCTCGGGCGGCAGTTGCTGCGCCGGTGCCATCGCACTCATGACCAGCAGCGCGATTGCGCAGGCCAGAACAGTGGAGTGGCGCAGAACTCGCAAGATGCTAGGGCGCGTCGGGCGCGACCTTCAGAATTTCGCCACGCCCGATCGTTGCGCGGACATCGCCCACCTTGCCAGCGCCGCCGGGCTGCAGCGGCACTTGCCATTCGCGCGCGCCGCCGGCCAGCAAGAGGCCGGTGTCGCCCAGTTTCAGCGACTGCTGCCAGCCGTCGCCAGCCAGCTGCAATGCCTGCATGCGCACGCGCTTGTTGCCCGCGTTGCGAACGCGCAGGCATGCGTGCGATACACCGGCCGTGGCTGCGCACGAACTGAAGCGCAGCGACTGCACGACTGCCACCGACGGCGCCACCATCACCGGCAGGTCGTAGCGCATGCGAATGGCCAGGCCGGGAATTTTCTTGCCGGCTGCATCGACCGGATCGGGCGAGATGTCTTCCAGGATCAGCCGATAGGCCACCTCGTTTTGCGAGGGTTTGGGGGCACGGATCGCAACCCGAAACACCTGCCTCTGGCCCGGCTTCAAGTCGACGATCGGTGGCGAAATGAGTAGTTCGTCCGTGGGTTCGGTGACGGACTCGCCCGTAGTGGACTGGGTCCAGCGCAGCAGCTCGGCCTGCAGCCGGACAGGCGCCGCAGCTCGTTCGCTCAGGCTGACCTGCAAGACAGCGATGCGCTGGCGCTGCGACAGCTCCAGCACCACCGGCTCCAGCAGCACCTGCGAGAGCGCCGCCGGATGCCAGCCCAAACTGAGCGCCGTGGCGACAGCGAGGGCTGCCAGCCCCCGCCATGCCGCCGGGCGCAAGTTTCGCAGTTGAAAAAATTTCATTGCGACTGGCGCCGGTTTATCAATCGGGCGTGAAAGTGGCCGTGATCGTGACCGTGTCGGTGTATGCGCCGATGGTCTTAGAGGCCTTATCGCCGGCGGTGAGCCTGCCAGAGACAGTGAGTGTCTTCACAGTGCCGTCCGCCTCGAAGCCGGGGAAGGCCGCCGCCGTGTCGTGCGTAATCTGTTCGGGCTCGCCACCCGTGTAGAGCGAGTAGCTCATCAGATCGTCACTGATGCCACCTTTCATCTTGAAGGTGCCGACACCGTTTGCCGAACTGAACTGCAGTTTTGGCAGGGCTGTGCCATTGGTGCAGGTGGCATCGAAGGTCGCGGTGGCGACATTGTCTTCCTCATTCAAACCGCCGCTGACGCCGTCGAGCATCTTGAGCGCTCCAAAAGCCATGTTGGTCGGGTTGCCAATCACGCACTCCGAGCCAACGCTTGCCGTCACGGTAAAGGTCGTGGTGACCGGTCCCGCCGCCGCGGACCCACCCACCACCATTGCAGCCAACGCGATCGCCAGTTTTGTCATCGAGGATTTCATTTCTCAAGTCCTTCAGGTTTGCTGGGCAAAATTGCCCGGGTCAAGTTCCAACGACCAGCCCTGCGGCCGTGTGGGGCCATGAATTCAGGCGTGGTATGAGATGTGTGGAGGACACCCGCTGTTTCGTTCCGGGGGTTGTTACAGATAGACCTTGGTGTGGGTAGGCGCCCCTCGAAAAGATCACGATTCAGTGGGCTGTCGACACTGATGGACAATTGCGAAAAGAGGAGAGATACATCATGCAAATCACGAGACGAGAACTTCTGGGTGCAGGCGCCGCCTTCGCGACCCTGCAATCACATCCGGCGTTTGCGCAGGCCGCATGGCCCAGCAAGCCGATCCGCTTCGTCGTGCCGTTCGCACCGGGCGGCAGCTCCGAGATCGTCGCGCGCGCGGCAGCCGGCGAGTTGCTAAAGACCATCGGGCAGAACGTCTTTGTCGACAACAAGCCCGGTGCATCGGGCAACATCGCGATGGCCGAAGTGGCACGCGCCGACGACGGCCACACCATCATCCTGGGGCACATCGGAACGCTGGCGGTCAACCCGTACATGTTCGACAAGCTGCCCTACGACCCCAACAAGGACTTCAAGCCGATCAGCCTGCTGGCCAAGGTGCCCAGCCTGTATGTCGTGCATCCCAACGTTCCGGCGAAGGACCTGAAAGAGTTCATCGCATTGGTCAAGGCCAAGCCCGGCCAGATGAATTACGGATCGGCAGGCAATGGCAGCGCGGGTCACCTCGCGATGGAATACCTGAAGATGACCGCCAACATCTTCATCACCCACATTCCGTACAAGGGCACAGGCCCGCAGCTCACCGACCTGCTGGCAGGCCGGCTCGATGCGGCATCGGTGGGCGCTGCGGCGATCCTGCCGCACATCAAGGCCGGCAAGCTGCGCTGCATCGCCACCGGCTCGACCCAGCGCCTGCCGCAATTGCCCGATGTGCCGACGGTGGCCGAACAGGGATTTCCGGGCTTCGAGATGACCCAGTGGTACGGCATGCTCGCGCCGTCCACCATGCCGCAGGCCAACATCGATCGCCTGGCGGCCGAGACGGCCAAGGCCATGAAAACCAACGCGGCGCTGGAGCGCTTGAACAACGATGCAGCGCAAGCGGTTGGTGGCACGCCGGCGCAGTTCGCGCAATTCATCGCGGCCGAGCAAAAGCGCTGGAAACTGGTCGTGGATCGGGCCCGGATCAAGCCTGAGTGATTGTCATCGTACAACCAGAAAAATTACGTTTTCATTGGAGAACGCAGGCAGATTGAGGTTGGTTTGCAGGAAGTGATGTCTTGTTGTACGATGACTCACTTCCTGCCACCACCGATCCGCCCATGTCCCCCCAAGAACTCAAATCCGCACTGTCGTCGGGCCTGCTGTCGTTCCCGCTGACCGACTTCGACGCACAACTGCAATTCAATCCGCGCGGCTACACCGAACGCCTCGAATGGCTCATGCCTTATGGCGCGACGGTGCTGTTTGCCGCCGGTGGCACGGGCGAGTTCTTTTCGCTGGAGCCCACCGAATATGCGCAGGTCATCAAGACCGCCGCCGATGCCTGCCGTGGCCGCGTTCCCATCGTCGGCGGTGCGGGTGGCGGCACCACGCTGGCGATCCGCTATGCGCAGGAAGCCGAGCGCAACGGCGCGCAGGGCGTGCTGCTGCTGCCGCACTACCTCACCGAAGCATCGCAGGAAGGCCTGCTCGCGCACGTAGAAGCCGTCTGCAAGAGCGTGAAGATCGGCGTCATCGTCTACAACCGCGGCGCGTGCAAGCTCAACGCCGATTCGCTTGCAAAACTGGCCGAGCGTTGCCCCAACCTCATCGGCTTCAAGGACGGCCTGGGCGACATCGAACGCATCGTGTCGATTCGCCAGAAGCTGGGTGACCGCTTCGTGTACGTCGGCGGCATGCCCACGCACGAGGTCTATGCCCATGCCTATCAGGCGCTGGGCGTGCCGGTGTACTCATCGGCAGTGTTCAACTTCGTTCCGCGAACCGCCATCGAGTTCTACAACGCCTATGCGAGTGGTGACACCGCAACCACCGGCCGCCTGCTCGATGAATTCTTCCTGCCGTACCTGGAGATCCGCAACAGGGGCGAGGGCTACGCGGTGAGCATCGTGAAGGCCGGCGCGACCATCGTCGGCAAGACCGCCGGGCCGGTTCGCCCACCCATTTCAGACCTCAAGCCCGCTGAAGTCGAGCAGCTGGCCGCGCTCATCCACAAGCTCGGACCGCAGTAGAAGCACGGGGGCGCATCAGGCCTGCGTCACTGCGGACAACGAAACTTCATTCGCCCGACAGCCACGCCAGCGTGTCGCGTGCGGTTTCTTCCAGCGGCCTTGCAACCAGTCCGTTGGCGCGAGCCGCGTCGCTGTTGATCGCCGCGACGCCCGATGATTCGCCGCCGCCCCACAGCGGAAACTCCTTGCCCGAAGCCTTCGCTTGCGCGGGCGTCAGCCAATTCAAGCGCGTGCCCGCCGGTGCGACACCCTTCACCACCGCCTCAAGCAGATCGCCAAAGCCGAACGGCACCGTTGGCGACGCCGTGTTGAAGGTGCCGCGCAGGTTCGCCTCTACGGCAGAGATCGTGAAACGCGCGAGGTCGCGTGCGTCGATGTATTGAACCGCTGCCTCGCGCGGGCCTGGCGCATCCACGACCCCGCCTGCGGCAATGCGCCTGACCCATTCGGGAAACCGCTGCGTGTAGTCGTTGGGGCCGATGACGAAGGTGGGCCGCAGCACCAGATGGTCCACGTGGTGTGCAAACACCGCGTCCTCGCACAGCACCTTGAGCGGCCCGTAGGTGTCGCCATTGATGGGCGCGGTGTCGAGTGCCGTTTTGTCCAGGCTGCCCGTGGCGGTGCGAGGCGCGGACTCGGCGGAGTCGGCTGGAATGTCCGAGGCGTAAACGGAAGCGGACGAAACGAACACATACTTGCGAAACCGCGTGCCCAACGCATGGGCCATCAGAACGACATCGCGCGGCCGGTAGGCGCAGGTGTCGATCACCGCATCCCACTGGCCTTCGGCGAGCGCCGAGAGATCAGTCACACGATCGCCATGCAGATGCCGCACACCGTCAAGCCCCTGCGCGGGCGTCTTGCCGCGATGAAAGACATCGACTTCATGCCCGCGCGCAAGCGCTTCGGTTGACATCGCATGACCCAGGAAGCGCGTACCGCCGATGAACAGGAGTTTCATGCAGCAGTATAGGAACAGGACCGGAACAGGACCGGCGGATTTCAGTTCGCAGATTCGATCTTCATCACGCTCTTTCTCTCCCCCACGCGCGTTCCCTTGGTGTTCGCAATCGCCTCGAAACGCCAGGGCCGCAGCTCATCTTTCTGGCGCTGGTCCAGCCAGCCGAGTTGATCCAGCACGGCGATGGTGGCGGCTTGCACCGCGATCTTGTTGCCGTCGGAGATCTTGAGCGTGAAGGCCTGCTTGCGGCTGCGGCTGGCAAACGCCTGCACGCCGTCGGCGCCGGCCTTGGTCACCCAGTCGCCGCGTCCCGCATTCATGAAGGCCTTGTCGCTGCGATTCGTGCCTGACACGAGTTCGGGGTGCGCCGTCATCGCATCGGACAACTGCGCAAAGCTCTCGCCGAATTCGGTGTCCGCCGCGCCGGTGGCCAGCCTTGCATAGCCCCGCGCAAGACTCGACAGCGGCATCGCGAAATTCGGTGCCGAGCAGCCATCGATGCCCAGCTTCAAGTCCTCGGGCGCGAGACCGACCACGCTCGCCACTTCGCGCCTGATGGCCTGCTGCAATGGATGGGCGGGCGCGAGGTAGTTGGCGACAGGCCAGCCCTTTTGCACGCAGGCCGCGAGAAAGCCGGCATGCTTGCCGCTGCAGTTGTGGTGGCGCTCGTCGATCACCTCGGGCGCGGGGCCGACACCGGCTTCAACGAAGTACGGCACATGGCATCCGCATTGCAGCGCCTTGTAGCTGAGACCGGCCTTGTCCAGCATGCCTTGCACCTGCTCGACGTGCATGGGCTCGCCGCTGTGGCTGGAGCACATCATGGCGATCTTCTCGCGCGAAAAATCGAAGAACTTGGGGCCGCCGGCCTTCACGAATGGAAGCGCCTGCAGCGCCTTCAAGGTCGATCGCGAGAAGGTCACCCAGTGCGGATCGCCCGCCTGCGCCACCAGCTTGCCGGCCGCGTCAACCACGGCGACAGCACCAAAGAACCGGCACTCCAGGGTGCCGCCGCGATAGCTTTCAATGAGGGGGACGAGTGGGGTCATGCATTCATTATCCGGCGAGGCGATGTCGCTCGTTTGACGCGGCCGCCGCCGGGCCGGTATCAGAATGGGAGCCATGTCCGAACTCCGCTCTCCCCTTCAGGCCCAGGTCGTCCAGTGGCAAGTCGCACCCGGCGACATCGTCGCGCCAGGCGATGTGGTGGTGATCCTGGAAGCCATGAAGATGGAGCACGAAGTTCGCGCGACCGCAGCGGGGCAGGTGCGCGAACTGTTCTTTGGCACCGGTGATGGCGTGGGCCAGGGGGACGTGTTGATGTCCACGATGGCGCTCGCAACATCGACAACGATCACGCAGAAAGTCGCGCCGCCGGTTGCCCTGTCGGGAGCCATGCACGAAACGCAAGTCCGCACCGATCTGCAGCGCGTGCTCGACCGACACGCCCACACGCTCGATGCAGCGCGCCCGGATGCTGTCCGTCGCCGGCACGCGCTGGGCCTGCGCACCGCGCGCGAGAACATTGAGGACCTGTGCGACGCGGGCAGCTTCACCGAATACGGTGCGTTGGCCGTCGCGGCGCAGCGCAATCGCCGCAGCGACGACGACCTCATGCGCAACACGCCCGCCGATGGCATGGTGACCGGCATCGGCAGCATCAATGGCGATAGCTTCGGGCCGGACCAGTCGCGCACGGTGGTGATGGCCTACGACGCCACGGTGCTGGCCGGCACGCAAGGCATGCGCAATCACCAGAAGACCGACCGCATGCTCGGCATCGCGCTGGCCAACAAGTTGCCGGTGGTGCTGTTCGCCGAGGGTGGTGGTGGCCGGCCCGGCGACACCGACATGCCCATCGTGGCGGGCCTGCATGTTTCCACTTTCGCCAGCTACGCGCGGCTGAACGGACAGGTGCCGGTGGTCGGCATCGTGGCGGGCCGGTGCTTTGCGGGCAATGCGGCGCTGCTCGGCTGCAGCGATGTGATCATCGCCACGCGCGCGAGCAACATCGGCATGGGCGGCCCGGCCATGGTCGAAGGCGGCGGGCTGGGCGTCTTCAAGCCCGAACAGATTGGGCCCAGCGATACCCAACATGCCAACGGCGTGATCGATGTGCTGGTGGAAGATGAAGCCGCTGCCGTGCGTGCTGCGAAGCACTACCTGTCGTTCTTCCAGGGGCGTGTGCAGACGTTCGATTCGCCGGATGCAAATGCCTTGCGCAGCGTTGTGCCGGAGAACCGTCTGCGCGTTTACGACACGCGTGCGGCGATGACCGGCATCTGCGACACAGGCTCGCTGCTCGAATTGCGCAGCGGCTTCGGCAAGGGTATCCACACGGCACTGGCCCGCATCGAGGGCCGGCCCGTCGGCATCATCGCCAACAACCCGCTCCATCTGGGCGGTGCCATCGACGCCGATGCCGCCGACAAGGCCGCGCGATTCATGCAGCTGTGCAACGCGCATGGCTTGCCGTTGGTCAGCCTGGTCGATACGCCGGGCTTCATGGTCGGGCCGGAGATCGAGGAGCGCGCGCAGGTGCGGCACGTGAGCCGCATGTTCGTCGCGGCTGCGCATCTGCGGGTTCCGTTTTTCAGCGTGGTGCTGCGCAAGGGGTATGGACTGGGGGCGATGGCGATGTGCGCGGGCGGCTTTCACTCGCCCGACTTCACCGTCGCCTGGCCGACCGGCGAGTTCGGCGCGATGGGTCTGGAGGGCGCGGTGAAGCTGGGCTATCGCAAGGAGCTGCAAGCGCAGCCCGAAGGCCCGGCGCGCGATGCGCTCTACGACCATCTGGTGGCGAAGCAGTACGAAGCCGGTCAGGCAATGAACATGGCTGCGACGCTGGAGATCGACGCGGTGATCGATCCGGCGCAGACGCGGGAGTGGTTGGCGCGGGGGTTGGCTTCTTGCGTGGTGCGTGAGAGTCGCGGCCTGTCGATCGACACGTGGTAGCTTTGCCTTCACTCCCTCCCCCGCTGGGGGAGGGTTGGGGTGGGGGCATCGCGGCATGTGCACAGGCCCAAAG
>NZ_JANU01000012.1 GCF_001044395.1 Caenimonas sp. SL110 | reverse complement strand
GCAATCCACCGCGAAGCGGCTCCGCCCTCTGAAAGCGTCGATCCCGGGTCGAGCCCAGGATGACGGGCGGTCGGGCTATAATTGAACGGCTTTGCATCCTGCAAGCGCACGTTGGAGGCATTTCCGGCCACCAACGCAAGTCACATATCAAACAAGGAATCTCATGACTCCCATCCAAACGGCCGAGGTCGTCAAGGCCAATGCACGTGGCGCCAGCGACACGGGTAGCCCGGAAGTGCAAGTTGCGCTTCTCACCGCCCGCATCAACGAACTGACTCCCCACTTCAAGACGCACGCCAAGGACCATCATGGTCGCCGCGGCCTCCTGCGCATGGTGAACCGCCGCAAGAGCCTGCTGTCCTACCTCAAGGGCAAGGACGCCGAGCGTTACACCGCACTGATCGCCAAGCTGGGCCTGCGCAAGTAAGCGGGCAAGCCACAAAACAACGAAAGCGCCTGGGTTAGTTCCGCTAGCTCAGGCGTTTTTGACTTCGGAGACGGCAAGACGGATACGCGCTGTGTCATTCCAAAAGTCCTGCGGGCTTTCCCCGCAGGGAAAAGCTCCAGGACTTTTGGAATGGCATCGTGTTCGACACCGCTCAATCTCCGGGCAGCAAGCGCAGCCAAAAGCGCTCATGACTTTCGCTTCATGACAACAGGAGAATATTCAATGTCCATTTTCAACAAGGTCACCAAGACGTTTCAATGGGGCGGCCACACGGTCAAGCTCGAAACCGGTGAGATCGCCCGCCAGGCCGGCGGCGCCGTCATCGTCGACATCGAAGGCACTGTGGTGCTGGCAACCGTTGTCGCATCCAAGTCCTCCAAGCCAGGCCAGGACTTCTTCCCCCTGACCGTCGACTACATCGAAAAGACCTACGCCGCAGGCAAGATCCCCGGCAGCTTCTTCAAGCGCGAAGCCAAGCCCAGCGAACACGAAACCCTGACCAGCCGCCTGATCGACCGTCCGATCCGCCCGCTGTTCCCCGAAGGCTTCTTCAATGAAGTCCATGTGGTCATCCACACCCTGTCGCTCAACCCCGAAGTCGATGCCGACATCGCCGCCATGATCGGCGTCAGCGCCGCCTTGTCGATCTCCGGTATCCCGTTCGCGGGCCCCATCGGCGCTGCGCGCGTGGGCTACGTCAACGGCGAATACGTCCTGAACCCGGGCCAGACCGCACGCAAGGATTCCGTCCTGGACCTGATCGTTGCCGGCACCGAAGGCGCTGTGCTGATGGTCGAGTCCGAAGCCAACCAGCTGTCCGAAGAAATCATGCTCGGCGCCGTGGTGTTCGGCCATGAGCAGGGCAACATCGCCATCAACGCGATCCATGAACTGGTCCGCGAAGCCGGCAAGCCGGTGTGGGACTGGTCGGCTCCTGCCAAGGACGAGGCCTTCATCGCCCGGGTCAACGGCTACGCCGAAGACAAGCTTCGCGCCGCTTACCAGATTCGCAGCAAGCAAGCCCGTACGCAGGCCCTGCGCGAAGCCACGGGCGCTGTCATGGCCGACCTGAAGGCTGACGGTGCCGAGTTCGATCCAGTCAAGGTCGAAGCACTGCTGTTCGACATCGAAGCCAAGATCGTGCGCAGCCAGATCCTTGCGGGCGAGCCTCGCATTGACGGCCGTGACACGCGCACCGTGCGCCCCATCGAAATCCGCACCGGCGTGCTGCCACGCACACACGGCTCGGCGCTCTTCACGCGCGGCGAAACTCAGGCACTGGTCATCACCACCCTTGGCACCGAGCGCGACGCACAGCGCATCGACGCGCTGATGGGTGAGTACGAAGACCGCTTCATGTTCCACTACAACATGCCTCCCTTCGCCACCGGCGAAACGGGCCGCATGGGCTCCACCAAGCGCCGCGAAATCGGCCACGGTCGCCTGGCCAAGCGCGCCCTGGTGCCGCTGCTGCCAAACAAGGAAGACTTCCCCTACACGCTGCGCGTGGTCTCGGAAATCACCGAGTCCAACGGCTCTTCGTCGATGGCTTCGGTCTGCGGCGGCTGCCTGTCGCTGATGGATGCCGGCGTTCCGATGAAGGCGCACGTCGCCGGTATCGCGATGGGCCTGATCAAGGACGGCAACCGTTTTGCCGTGCTGACCGACATCCTGGGTGACGAAGATCACCTGGGCGACATGGATTTCAAGGTGGCTGGCACGACCAACGGCATCACCGCGCTGCAGATGGACATCAAGATCCAGGGCATCACCAAGGAAATCATGCAAGTCGCCCTGGCGCAAGCCAAGGAAGCGCGCATGCACATCCTGGGCAAGATGCAGGAATCGATGAGCGAGGCCAAGACCGAAGTGAGCAACTTCGCGCCGCGCCTGACCACGATGAAGATCAATCCCGACAAGATCCGTGACGTGATCGGCAAGGGCGGCGCCGTCATTCGCGCGCTGACCGAAGAGACCGGCTGCCAGATCAACATCGAGGAAGACGGCACCATCACCATCGCCGCAACCGATCCGGCCAAGGCCGAGTTCGCCAAGCAGCGCATCGAGCAGATCACGGCAGAAGTCGAAATCGGCAAGGTGTACGAAGGCCCGATCACCAAGATCCTGGACTTCGGCGCACTGGTCAACCTGCTGCCTGGCAAGGACGGCCTGCTGCACATCAGCCAGATTGCCCACGAGCGCGTCGAAAAGGTCACCGACTACCTGAGCGAAGGCCAGATCGTTCGTGTCAAGGTTCTTGAGACCGACGAGAAGGGTCGCGTCAAGCTGTCCATGAAGGCTTTGCTCGACCGTCCGGCCGGCATGCCTGAAGGTGGCGGCGAGCGTCGTCCTTACGAGCAGCGCGATGACCGCCGTGAAGGTGGACGCGAAGGTGGTCGGGGTGAGGGCCGTGGCGAGCGCCGCGAACCTCGTGAGCCGCGCGAGGCGCGTGGTGACTACCAGCCGCGCGGCGACCAGCAGCCGCGTGAACAGCGCCCGCAGGGCGAACAACAGCAGTCGCCGGCACCGCAGTCGCCGGTCGATCCGCAGGAGTGATGGTGCGGCATGAAAGCCGTTGAAATTACATCGTTCGGCGCGCCTGAAGTGCTGCGCCTGGGTGATCGCCCGGACCCGGTGGCGGGTGCGGGCGAGTTGCTGATTCGCGTGGGCGCCAGCGGTATCAACCGTCCTGACGTTCTGCAGCGAACCGGCAACTACCCGGTGCCGCCCGGTGCCTCCGACATTCCAGGTCTTGAAGTGGCTGGCGTCATCGCGGGCGGCGATGCGCAGGCCATGGCTGCTGCCGGCTTCAAGACGGGCGACCGCGTCTGTGCGCTGGTCGCCGGAGGCGGTTACGCCGAGCTTTGCGTAGCGCCCGTGGGCCAGTGCCTGCCGGTGCCGCAAGGCATGACTGATATCGAAGCCGCTTCGCTGCCGGAGACGTTCTTCACCGTGTGGAGCAACGTGTTCGACCGCGCGCGATTGCAAGCTGGCGAGACGCTCCTGATTCAGGGTGGCTCCAGTGGCATCGGGGTGACAGCGATCCAGATGGCCAAGGCCCTGGGTGCAAAAGTGATCGTGACTGCAGGCAGCGACGACAAGTGCGAGGCTTGCCTGAAGCTCGGCGCGGACCATGCGATCAACTACAAGACGCACGACTTCGTCGAGGAAGTCAAGAAGCTGACCGATGGCGCGGGCGTGAACGTCGTGCTCGACATGGTGGCCGGCGCTTATGTTGCGCGCGAAGTGCAGTGCATGGCTGAAGACGGCCGCATCGTCATCATCGCCGTGCAGGGTGGCACCAAGAGCGAATTCAATTCGGGTCTCGTGCTGCGCAAGCGCCTGGTGATCACCGGGTCCACGCTGAGGCCGCGTCCGATTGCCTTCAAGGCTGCGATTGCGCAGTCGCTCAAGGACAAGGTCTGGCCGCTCATCGAAAAGGGCGCGATCAAGCCGGTGATCCACAGCACGTTTGCTGCGAGCGATGCGTCGAAGGCGCATGAGCTCATGGAATCGAACCAGCATATCGGCAAGATCGTTCTCACCTGGGGTGTTGTGGCATGACCAAGCGCAAGCTGATCGCCGGCAACTGGAAGATGAATGGCGACCTCGCATCCAACGATGCGCTGGTTCGCGCGCTCATTGCCGGCATCGCAGGGATGTCGGGTTCCACTTGCGAAGTCGCGGTCTGCGTACCGGCGCCTTACCTCGCCCAGTTGCAGATGCTGCGTGCCGGCTCCAGGCTGGAGCTGGGCGCGCAGGATGTTTCTGCTCATGCCAGCGGTGCGTACACGGGTGAAGTGTCTGCCGCCATGCTCAAGGAGTTCGGCGCGCGGTATGCCATCGTGGGCCACTCCGAGAGGCGCCTGTATCACGGCGAGACCGATGCGCTGGTCGCCGACAAGGCGAAGGCGGCGCTTGCCGCAGGCATCACACCGATCGTGTGCGTTGGCGAGACGCTCGCCGAGCGCGAAACCGGCAAGACCGAAGATGTGGTCAAGCGCCAGATGGCGGCCGTGATTCACACCAACGGACATTGCATCAGCGAGATCGTCGTTGCTTACGAGCCGGTTTGGGCGATTGGTACCGGCAAGACCGCGACGCCCGAGCAGGCGCAGCAAGTGCACGCGCTGCTGCGCGCGCAACTCAAGGCCGCGACCGAGCACTGCGACCGCATTCATATTCTCTACGGGGGCAGCATGAACGCCGCAAATGCGGCGACCCTGCTGGCCCAGCCCGATGTCGACGGCGGCCTGGTCGGCGGTGCATCGCTCAAGGCGCCCGATTTCCTGCAAATCATCGCCGCCGCCCTTTGAGGCGCGTCGGCAAACAAGTCATACGGAGTTGAAGAAATGACCAACGTTCTCCTTACCGCAGTGCTGGCCATCCAGATGCTGGCTGCGCTCGCCATGATCGGCCTGATCCTGATCCAGCACGGAAAGGGCGCCGACATGGGCGCCGCTTTTGGCAGTGGAAGCTCGGGCAGCCTGTTCGGCGCCAGCGGCAGCGCAAATTTCCTGTCTCGCGCAACAGCAGTGCTGGCAGCCGTGTTCTTTGTCTGCACGCTTGCATTGGCCTACTTCAGCAACCTGCGCCCGGTCGAGTCGGGCAGCGTGCTTGAAGGTGCTGCCGTTACAGCGCCCGCTGCTGCGGCCGCTGCGTCTGCTGCCGCCGCTTCGGCTGCTGCGTCTGCCGCTGCTGCAATTCCGGGCACCGCCGCACCTGCACCGGTGGCAGTTCCAGCGGCTCCTGCTGCTGCTGCCTCGGGCCCCGCGCAAATCCCGAGCAAGTGAGTATCGTTTTCCTCTGCAGTGGGAGAGGAATCGCCTCCATTTCAGGGTAAACTCTCAGGCTGTCCGGAAGACAGTTTTTTGACAGTCCTCAAGGCTCTTTCCGGGCAGCAAGAAAACAGACCGCCGTCGTGGTGAAATTGGTAGACACGCTATCTTGAGGGGGTAGTGGCGAAAGCTGTGCGAGTTCGAGTCTCGCCGACGGCACCATAAATAGTTGAGAGCCCGGGCTTTGCCCGCCGGCTCGAAGAGCGGTGATCAGAGCCTCAAGATGAACCTCGACCAGTACCTGCCCGTCCTCCTGTTCATCCTGGTCGGCGTTGCGGTCGGCATCATCCCCCAGGCATTGGGCTGGATCTTCTCCGGCGCCATGGGCATCAGGAAGCCTGATGCGCAAAAAAACTCCCCCTACGAGTGTGGCTTTGAAGCCTTCGAAGATGCGCGCATGAAGTTTGACGTGCGCTACTACCTCGTTGCCATCCTCTTCATCCTGTTCGACCTCGAGATCGCATTTCTCTTTCCGTGGGCCGTCGCCCTGAAAGAAATCGGCCCTGTCGGCTTCTGGTCGATGATGGTTTTCCTGGGCATCCTCGTCGTCGGCTTCATCTACGAGTGGAAGAAGGGTGCGCTCGACTGGGAGTGATCCCCAAAGAGCGCGCATTCCAAAGAAAGTATTCGGCTATGGCTTCTGAAGGCATTCTCGACAAGGGCATGGTCACGACGACCGTGGATTCGGTCATCAACTGGGCCAAGACCGGTTCGCTCTGGCCGATGACGTTCGGCCTCGCGTGCTGCGCGGTGGAAATGATGCACGCTGGCGCTGCGCGTTACGACATCGACCGGTTCGGCATGTTGTTTCGCCCGAGCCCGCGCCAGTCCGACCTGATGATCGTGGCAGGTACCTTGTGCAACAAGATGGCCCCGGCCCTGCGCAAGGTCTACGACCAGATGCCTGAGCCGCGCTGGGTTCTCTCGATGGGCTCCTGCGCCAATGGCGGCGGCTACTATCACTACAGTTATTCGGTCGTGCGCGGCTGCGACCGCATCGTGCCGGTCGATGTTTACGTTCCAGGCTGCCCGCCGACAGCAGAAGCGCTCCTTTACGGAATCATCCAGCTGCAGCAGAAGATCCGCCGCACCCAAACGATTGCGCGGGCCTGATCGCATGACGACAACATCTCCCTCCATCGTTTATGCCGTCGAGCCCGCCGCGCTCAAAGAGGCGGTTGTGCAGGCGCTCGGCGCGCTCGCCAAAAGCGTCGAGCTCAAGCTGGACGAAGTGACGGTCGTCGTCGGTGCTGCCGACTATCTCGCCGCCGCCACAACGCTGCGCGATGCGCCCGGTTGCAAGTTCGAGCAGTTGCTCGACCTGTGCGGCCTCGACTACTCCGACTACGGCGATGGCCGCTGGGAAGGCCGGCGCTACTGCGTGGCTTCGCACCTGCTGTCCGTGAGCCTGAACCAACGCGTTCGCCTCAAGGTCTTCGCACCCGACGACGACCTGCCGGTGGTCGATTCAGTGACCGAAATCTGGAGCTCGGCCAACTGGTTCGAGCGTGAAGCGTTCGACCTGTACGGCATCGTCTTTGAAGGCCACGCCGACCTGCGCCGCATCCTGACCGACTACGGCTTCATCGGCCATCCGTTCCGCAAGGACTTCCCGGTGTCAGGCCAGGTTGAAATGCGTTACGACGCCGAGCGTAAACGGGTGATTTACCAGCCGGTCACCATCGAGCCGCGCGAAATCACGCCGCGGATTATTCGCGAAGAGAACTACGGTTCGGGGCTCCGCTAGCGCTATGGCAGAAATCAAGAACTACACCCTGAACTTCGGCCCGCAGCACCCGGCCGCGCACGGCGTGTTGCGCCTTGTGCTGGAGCTTGACGGCGAAGTGATCCAGCGCGCCGATCCGCACATCGGCCTCTTGCATCGCGCAACCGAAAAGCTCGCAGAAACCAAGACGTACATCCAGTCACTGCCCTACATGGATCGTCTCGACTATGTGTCGATGATGTCCAACGAGCATGCCTACTGCCTGGCCATCGAAAAGCTGATGGGCCTTGATGTGCCGATCCGCGCGCAGTACATCCGCGTGATGTTCTCCGAGATCACCCGCCTGCTCAACCACCTGCTGTGGCTGGGCGCGCACGGGCTCGATTGCGGCGCGATGAACATTCTCATCTACTGCTTCCGTGAGCGTGAAGACCTCTTCGACATGTATGAAGCCGTCTCCGGCGCGCGCATGCACGCGGCGTATTTCCGTCCGGGCGGCGTCTATCGCGACCTGCCGGACAGCATGCCGCAGTACAAGGTGAGCAAGGTCAAGAACCAGCGCGCCATCGATCGCCTCAATGACAACCGCCAGGGTTCGCTGCTGGACTTCATCGAAGATTTCACCAAGCGATTCCCCGGCTACGTTGACGAATACGAGACGCTGCTCACCGACAACCGCATCTGGAAACAGCGCACCGTGGGCATTGGCGTTGTGACACCGGAACGCGCGCTGAACCTGGGCTTTACCGGTCCGATGCTGCGTGGTTCGGGCATCGCCTGGGACCTGCGCAAGAAGCAGCCGTATGAGGTCTACGACCAGATGGATTTCGACATCCCGGTGGGTCGAACCGGCGACTGCTACGACCGCTACCTCGTGCGTGTGCAGGAGATGCGCGAGTCCAACCGCATCATCCGTCAGTGCGTTGATTGGCTGCGTGCCAATCCGGGCCCGGTCATCACGAGCAACCACAAGGTTGCGCCGCCCGAGCGCGAGGCGATGAAGAGCAACATGGAAGAGCTGATCCACCATTTCAAGCTTTTCTCCGAAGGATTCCGCGTGCCCGAAGGCGAGGCCTATGCCTCGGTCGAGCATCCCAAGGGCGAGTTCGGCATCTACATCGTGAGCGATGGCGCCAACAAGCCTTACCGCCTGAAGATTCGCCCACCGGGCTTTTCGCACCTTGCTGCGCTCGACGAAATGGGCCGCGGCCACATGATTGCCGATGCGGTGGCCATCATCGGAACGATGGACATCGTGTTCGGGGAGATCGACAGATGATTACCGATGCCATGCGTACCCTGTTCGACAGGGAAGTCGCGAAGTACCCCGCCGACCAGCGCCAATCTGCCGTGATGGCATGTCTGGCCATCGTGCAAAAGGAAGACGGTTTCGTCAGCCGCGACCGCGAAAACCAGATTGCCGACTATCTGGGCATGCCGCCGATCGCGGTGCACGAAGTCACCACGTTCTACAACATGTACAACCAGCAGCCGGTGGGCAAGTACAAGTTGAACGTCTGCACCAACCTGCCTTGCCAGTTGCGCGACGGCTACACGGCGCTGCATCACCTCGAAAAGAAGCTTGGCATCCACATGGGCGAGACCACCCCTGACGGCATGTTCACGCTGCAGCAAAGCGAATGCCTGGGCGCCTGCGCCGATTCGCCGGTCATGCTGGTGAACGACCGGACGATGTGCAGCTTCATGTCGGCCGAAAAGCTCGACCAGCTGGTCGATGGCCTGAGGAATGCATCATGAATGCCGACCAGGTTCTGGCCCAGTTCAAGGCCACCGGTGTGCAGACGTGCTTTCATGGCCGTCACATCGACCCGCAGATCTACAAAGACCTCGATGGCACCAACTGGCGCCTCAAGGACTACGAAAAGCGTGACGGTTATGCCGCGCTTCGCAAGATCCTTTCCGAAGGATTGACGCAAGACCAGGTCATCGCCACCGTCAAGGAATCCGCACTGCGCGGGCGTGGCGGCGCGGGCTTTCCCACGGGTCTGAAGTGGAGCTTCATGCCCCGCCAGTTCCCGGGCCAGAAGTACCTCGTCTGCAATTCGGACGAGGGCGAGCCGGGGACCTGCAAGGACCGTGACCTGCTGCAGTACAACCCGCACCAGGTGATCGAAGGCATGGCCATCGCTGCTTACGCGATGGGCATCACCGTGGGCTACAACTACATCCACGGCGAAATCTTCGACACCTACGATCGCTTCGAGGAAGCGCTCGAAGAGGCGAGGGCGGCCGGCTACCTGGGCAACAACATCCTGGGAAGCAACTTCAGCTTCCAGTTGCATGCGTTCCACGGTTTCGGCGCCTATATCTGCGGCGAAGAAACCGCGCTGCTCGAATCGCTGGAAGGCAAGAAGGGCCAGCCGCGCTTCAAGCCGCCGTTCCCGGCCAGCTTCGGTCTTTACGGCAAGCCAACGACCATCAACAACACCGAGACATTCGCGGCGGTGCCCTGGATCATCCGCAATGGCGGACAGGCCTATCTCGAATGCGGCAAGCCCAACAACGGCGGCACCAAGATCTATTCGGTGTCCGGTGATGTGAACCTTCCGGGCAACTACGAAGTTCCCATGGGCACGCCATTTTCCAGGCTGCTCGAACTGGCAGGTGGCGTGCGCGAAGGCCGCAAGCTGAAAGCCGTGATCCCCGGCGGCTCGTCGTCGCCCGTGCTGCCAGCCGACATCATGATGGCTTGCACGATGGACTACGACTCCATCGCCAAGGCGGGTTCCATGCTCGGGTCGGGCGCGGTGATCGTCATGGACGACAGCCGCGACATGGTCGAGTCCCTGCTGCGGCTGTCTTACTTTTACATGCACGAGTCCTGCGGCCAATGCACGCCTTGCCGCGAAGGCACCGGCTGGCTCTGGCGCGTCGTCGAACGCATACAGCACGGGCACGGCAAGCCGAGCGACCTGGACCTGCTCAATTCAGTGGCCGACAACATCCAGGGACGCACGATCTGCGCGCTAGGCGATGCGGCTGCGATGCCGGTGCGCGCGATGATCAAGCACTTCAGGCATGAGTTCGAAGCCAAGATCCAGGCGGCCAGCAAGGCTGCCAGCCCTCACCCCAACCCTCTCCCAGTGGGAGAGGGAGCAAGAACATGATTGAAATCGAACTCGACGGCCAGAAGGTAGAGATCACTGAAGGCAGCATGATCATGCATGCGGCCGACAAGGCGGGTACCTACATCCCGCATTTCTGCTATCACAAGAAACTGTCCATCGCGGCCAACTGCCGCATGTGCCTGGTCGATGTGGAAAAGGCGCCCAAGCCGATGCCGGCCTGCGCCACGCCGGTCACCAACGGCATGATCGTTCGCACCAAGAGCGACAAGGCGATCAAGGCGCAGCAGTCGGTGATGGAGTTCCTCCTCATCAACCATCCGCTCGATTGCCCGATCTGCGACCAGGGCGGCGAGTGCCAACTGCAGGATCTGGCTGTCGGTTACGGCGCATCTTCTTCCCGTTACGAAGAAGAAAAGCGCACGGTGCCGGTCAAGGAAGTCGGCCCGCTCATTTCCATGAAGGAAATGGAGCGCTGCATCCACTGCACGCGCTGCGTTCGATTTGGCCAGGAAATCGCCGGCGTGATGGAGCTGGGCATGATCCACCGGGGCGAGCACTCGGAGATCACCACCGTGCTGAACGACACGATCGATTCCGAAGTGTCAGGCAACATGATCGACCTGTGTCCGGTCGGTGCGCTCACCAGCAAGCCGTTCCGCTTTCAGGCCCGTAACTGGGAACTGTCGCGCCGCAAGTCGGTGAGCCCGCACGACTCCACCGGCGCCAACCTGATCGTTCAGGTCAAAGGCAACAAGGTGATGCGTGTTCTTCCGCTGGAGAACAACGACGTCAATGAATGCTGGATCGCCGACCGCGACCGCTTCTCGTACGAAGCGCTCAATGGCGACGAGCGCCTGACCTCGCCCATGATCAAGCAGGGCGGCGAGTGGAAGACCGTTGACTGGCAGACCGCGCTTGAATACGTCGCCAACGGCTTGAAGCAGATCAAGGCCGACTACGGTGCGAAGAGCATCGGCGCGCTGGTCAGCCCGCACAGCACGGTGGAAGAACTGTTCCTGGCCGGCTCGCTGGTGCGCGGTCTGGGTAGCGAAAACATCGACTACCGCTTGCGCAATGCGGATTTCTCGAAATCTGATGGCGTCCGCTGGCTCGGCACCTCCATCGCTTCTCTGTCGAATTTGCAGGGCGCGCTCGTCATCGGTTCGAACCTGCGCAAGGACCACCCGCTGTTCGCGTTGCGCATTCGCGCCGCGACGCGCAAGGGCGCAAAGATATCGGTCATTCACGACCAGGAAAACGACTGGGCAATGAGCATCGCTTCGTCGGTGATTGCCCCTGCGTCCGACTGGATGGACGTGCTTGGAGGCATCGCCTCTGCGGTGGCATCGGACAAGGGCATTTCGAGCCCCGTTTCCGCTGCACACGACGACCGCTGGACTGCCATCGCGAAGTCGCTGGCAGCGGGCGAGCGCAAGGCAATCCTGCTGGGCAACGCGGCAGCTCATCACGCAAATGCATCCGGCCTTCTCGCCCTGGCGAACTGGATCGGCATGCACACGGGCGCTACGGTCGGCTTCCTCACCGAAGCAGCCAATACCGTCGGTGCGCAGCTCGCAGGCGCGCTGCCAGGCGACGGCGGTCTGAACGCGGCCGACATGCTGGGCGGAAAACTCAAGGCCGCGATCCTGCTCAATACCGAGCCTGAATTCGATTCGGCGATGGGTGAGCACGCAGCGGCCGGTCTCGGCAATGCGGCGATGGTCATCACGCTCAGCCCGTTCAAGGCCAACCTCGCGTTCAGCGACGTCGTCTTGCCGATCGCTCCGTTCACCGAAACGCCGGGCACATTCGTCAATGCCGAAGGCCGCGTGCAGTCGTTTCATGCAGTCGTCAAGCCGCTCGGTGAGGCGCGTCCCGCATGGAAAGTCTTGCGGGTGCTGGGCAACATGCTCGGCCTGCAAGGGTTCGAACAGGAGTCGTCCGGTGAAGTTCTGCGTGCAGCACGCGGCGAAGCCGATCACGATCAGGCGCTGGTGCAAGGTGGCAAGTTGAACAATGCCAGCTCCGCGTCGATGACTGCGCAGTTGAATGCCGCCAATGCCGGCCGACCGGTCACCGCGTCGATCTACCAGCTCGACAGCATCGTTCGCCGCGCGCCGTCGCTGCAGCTCACGGCCGATGCACTTGCCGCGCTCGCGCAGGCGGCGCAGGCAGATCAGTCAGAACAAACTGGAGTGCCAGCATGATCGACCAGATCTGGGGCTTTGGTAACGGCCTCATCAATGCCGGATGGTGGACAGCTGCCGGCTGGCCGGTGCTCTGGACGCTGATCAAGATCGTCGTCGTCGTGGCGCCGCTCATGGGCGCCGTGGCCTACCTCACGCTGTGGGAGCGCAAGGCCATTGGCTTCACGCAGATTCGCGTCGGCCCCAATCGCATCGGCCCTCTGGGCCTGTTGCAGCCGATCGCAGACGCCTTGAAGCTGCTGACCAAGGAAATCATCATTCCGACGGTCGCCAACAAGGGGTTGTTCCTGCTCGGCCCGATCATGACGATCATGCCGGCGCTCGCCGCATGGGTCGTGATTCCGTTTGGCCCTGAAGTCGCGCTGTCCAACATCAACGCAGGCCTGCTGTTCCTGATGGCCATCACCTCGCTCGAGGTGTACGGCGTGATCATCGCGGGCTGGGCTTCCAACTCGAAGTACGCATTCCTCGGTGCGCTGCGCGCCTCCGCGCAGATGGTCAGCTACGAAATCGCGATGGGCTTTTGCCTCGTGGTAGTGCTGATGGTCGCTGGCAGCATGAACATGACCGACATCGTCATGAGCCAGGCCAAGGGCATCTTCGCCAACCAGGGCCTGAACTTCCTGTCGTGGAACTGGCTGCCGCTGCTGCCGATCTTCATCGTGTACTTCATCTCCGGCCTGGCTGAGACCAACCGCCACCCGTTCGACGTGGTCGAAGGCGAGTCCGAAATCGTTGCGGGCCACATGATCGAGTACTCGGGCATGAGCTTCGCGATGTTCTTCCTGGCCGAGTACGCCAACATGTGGCTGGTGTCCATCCTCGCCGTGGTCCTGTTCCTGGGCGGCTGGATCGCGCCGTTCGAATTCCTGTCCTTCATTCCGGGCTGGATCTGGCTGGGCATCAAGACCTTCATGGTGGTCACGATGTTCCTCTGGGTGCGCTCGACGTTCCCGCGCTATCGCTACGACCAGATCATGCGTCTGGGCTGGAAGATCTTTATTCCGGTCACGCTCGTGTGGCTGGTGGTGGTCGGCATCTGGATGCAAACGCCGTACAACATCTGGAAATAAAAAGTATGTCTTCCCACGCAATCGTCAGGGCGCCGTTTTCCCTGAAGGACTTCCTCAGCAGCTTCATGCTGTTCGAGCTGTTCAAGGGCCTGGCCATCACTGGCAAGTACGCGTTCGCGCGCAAGATCACCGTGCAGTTCCCGGAAGAAAAGACGCCGCTCAGCCCGCGTTTCCGGGGCCTTCATGCCCTTCGCCGCTATGAAAACGGCGAAGAGCGCTGCATTGCATGCAAGCTGTGCGAGGCTGTTTGCCCGGCGATGGCGATCACCATCGAATCCGACCAGCGCGACGACGGTACGCGCCGCACCACGCGATACGACATCGACCTGACCAAGTGCATCTTCTGCGGCTTCTGCGAAGAAAGCTGCCCGGTCGATTCCATCGTCGAGACGCACATCTTCGAATACCACGGTGAAAAGCGCGGCGACCTGTACTTCACCAAAGACATGCTGCTCGCCGTGGGCGATCGCTACGAACCCGAGATCGCGGCCGCAAAGGCAGCGGACGCAAAGTACCGCTGACGCGCCAAGCGCAACAAGAACAAGACACATGGACATCCGAACCGGCCTTTTTTACCTGTTCTCCGCAGTGCTGCTGTTTGCAGCATTTCGCGTGATCACGGCCCGCAACCCGGTCTACGCCGCGCTGTACCTGGTGCTCGCGTTCTTCCAGGCCGCTGCGGTGTGGATCCTGCTGAAGGCCGAGTTCCTTGCGATCTCGCTCGTGCTGGTCTACGTCGGTGCCGTCATGGTGCTGTTTCTCTTCGTGGTGATGATGCTCGACATCAACGTCGATGCGATGCGCGCCGGGTTCTGGAAGCACTTTCCGCTCGCGGCCATCGTCGGCGCGGTGATTGCGCTGGAAATGGCGGCTGTGTTGCTCGCGGGGTTCCGGCTCGGCGAAGAACCCAGGTCGGTGCCTGCCGCAGCGAATGCGTTGGCGCAGTACTCCAACACCAAGGAACTGGGCAAGCTGCTGTACACCCAGTATCTGTACCCGCTCGAAATCGCGGCTGTCATCCTGCTGGTCGCCATCATCGCTGCCATCGCGCTCACGCTGCGTGAACGCAAGGACAGCCGGCACATGGACCCGGCGGACCAGGTTCGCGTCAAGGCTGGCGATCGCCTGCAGGTCCTGAAGCTTGCACCGACGATGTCCGCGCCGCCGCCGACTCCGGAGCCCACATCCGCACCGAACGCGGCGACCGCTGCACCGGAGACCAAGGCATGACGCTCACCCTCGGCCATTTCCTTTCGCTGGGCGCGATGCTGTTCGCGCTGTCGGTCATCGGCATCTTCCTCAATCGCCGCAACCTGATCGTGCTGCTGATGGCCATCGAGCTGATGCTGCTGGCGGTCAACATGAATTTCGTGGCGTTCTCGTACTACCTGAACGACATGCACGGACAGGTGTTCGTGTTCTTCATTCTCACCGTCGCCGCCGCCGAATCGGCCATCGGCCTGGCCATCCTCGTGCTGCTGTTCCGCAACAAGTCGAACATCAACGTCGATGAGCTGAACACGCTCAAGGGATAACTACAACATGAGCACGACCCTCAACGCTTCAACGCTGCTCGCGGTGCCCCTCGCACCGCTGGCAGGCGCGCTCCTGGCCGGTGTGCTGGGAACGACTTTCGGTGGCAACTGGTTTGGCCGGCGCCTGTCGCACACGCTTTGCATCCTGGGCGTCTTCGTCGCCTTCGTGATCTCGGCGATGACGCTCAAGAGCGTCGCCATCGACGGCGCGCGCTTCAACGAGACGATCTACGAGTGGATGACCATCGGCGCGCTCAAGATGGAAGTCGGCTTCCTGGTCGATGGCCTCACAGCCATGATGATGTGCGTCGTGACCTTCGTGTCGCTGATGGTGCACATCTACACCATCGGCTACATGGAAGAAGACGAGGGCTACAACCGCTTCTTCTCGTACATCTCGCTGTTCACGTTTGCCATGCTCATGCTGGTCATGAGCAACAACTTCCTGCAGCTGTTCTTCGGCTGGGAGGCGGTGGGCCTGGTGTCGTACCTGCTGATCGGCTTCTGGTACAACAAGCCGACTGCGATCTTCGCCAACATGAAGGCGTTCCTCGTGAACCGCGTGGGCGACTTCGGCTTCATCCTGGGCATCGGCCTCATCGTGGCTTTCGCTGGCACGTTGAGCTACACCGAGACTTTCACCAAGGCAGGTGAGCTGGCCAAGATGACCTTCCCCGGCACCAGCTGGATGCTGATCACCGTGATCTGCATCGGCCTGTTCGTCGGCGCGATGGGCAAGAGCGCGCAGTTCCCGCTGCATGTCTGGCTGCCTGATTCGATGGAGGGTCCCACGCCCATCTCCGCGCTGATCCACGCCGCGACGATGGTGACGGCTGGCATCTTCATGGTGACCCGCATGTCGCCGTTGTTCGAGCTGAGCGAGACCGCGCTGTCGATGATGATCATCATCGGCGCGATCACGGCGCTCTTCATGGGCTTCCTGGGCATCATCCAGAACGACATCAAGCGCGTGGTCGCGTACTCGACGCTCTCGCAGCTGGGCTACATGACGGTTGCGCTCGGCGCTTCGGCTTACTCGGTCGCGGTGTTCCACCTGATGACGCACGCGTTCTTCAAGGCGCTGCTGTTCCTTGCTGCGGGCTCCGTCATCATGGGCATGCACCACAACCAGGACATCCGCTGGATGGGCGGCGTGCGCAAGTACATGCCGATCACCTGGATCACGTCTTTGCTGGGTTCGCTCGCCTTGATCGGCACGCCGCTGTTCGCGGGCTTCTATTCCAAGGACAGCATCATCGAGGCCGTGCACTTCAGCAAGGTGTATGGCTCTGGCTTTGCGTACTTCGCGGTGATGGCCGGCGTCTTCGTGACGGCCTTCTATTCGTTTCGCATGTACTTCCTTGTCTTCCACGGCAAGGAGCGCTTCGACCAGAACCCGGACGCCCACCACGACGCGCACGACGCTCACGATGACCATCATGGCGACGCCCACCACGGCGCCCACCATGAGCCGCACGAATCTCCGTGGGTCGTGACGGCGCCGCTGCTGTTGCTGGCATTCCCGTCGGTGGTGATCGGCTTCCTGGCGATCGGTCCGATGCTGTACGGCGACTTCTTCAAGGACGCGATCTTCATCGACGCCGTGAAGCACCCCGCCATGGCCAAACTCGCCGAAGAATTCCACGGCCCGGTGCGCATGGCGCTTCACGGCCTGATGACGCTGCCTTTCTGGCTGGCTGTTGCGGGCGTGGTCACGGCCTGGTACATGTACCTCATCAACCCCGCGTTGCCCGCAGCCATCAAGGCGCGTGTGATGCCGCTCTACACGCTGCTCGAAAACAAGTACTACCTCGACTGGTTCAATGAAAACGTGCTGGCACGTGGCGCACGCCTGCTGGGCATGGGCCTGTGGAAGGGCGGCGACGAGCGGATCATCGACGGCGGCCTGGTCAACGGCAGCGCGCGCGGCGTGGGCTGGATTTCCGGTGTCGTGCGCTGGATGCAGACCGGCTACATCTATCACTACGCTTTCGCGATGATCATCGGCGTCTTCGTGCTGATGACCTGGTTTGTCTGGCGCGATACGTTCCTGCGGCTGCTGGGCTTTGCGGCATAACCAAGATTCAAGGAACAACAATAAATGGGTTTGCTGAGTCTTGCCATCTGGACGCCGATCTTCTTCGGCGCCGTCCTGCTCGCGCTGGGGCGTGACGACCAGGCACGCGTCGTACGCTGGGTCGCCCTCATCGGCTCCATCATCAGCTTGCTGGTGACGCTGCCGCTTTACTCGCGCTTCGACCGCGCAACCTCGGCGATGCAGTTCGTCGAGAAAGCGCCGTGGATCGAGCGATTCAACGTCAACTACCACCTGGGTATCGACGGCATCTCGTTCTGGTTCGTGCTGCTCACCGCGTTCATCACGGTGATCGTGGTGATCTCTGCCTGGGAAGCGATCACCGAGCGCGTCAACCAGTACATGGGTGCCTTCCTCATCCTGTCGGGCCTGCTGATCGGCGTGTTCTGCGCGCTCGATGGCATCCTGTTCTACACGTTCTTCGAGGCGACGCTGATCCCGATGTACCTGATCATCGGCATCTGGGGCGGGCCTAACAAGATCTACGCGGCGTTCAAGTTCTTCCTCTACACCTTGCTCGGCTCGCTGCTGATGCTGGTCGCGCTGGTGTACCTGTACACCACGTCCGGCGGCAGCTTCGACATCCTGGCGTGGCACAAGCTGCCGCTTGGCGGCACGGCGCAAACCTTGCTCTTTTTCGCGTTCTTCGCGGCCTTCGCGGTGAAGGTGCCGATGTGGCCGGTGCACACCTGGCTTCCCGATGTGCACGTTGAAGCACCGACCGGCGGCTCCGCCGTGCTGGCTGCGATCATGCTGAAGCTGGGTGCCTACGGCTTTTTGCGGTTCTCCATGCCGATCGCGCCGGACGCATCGCATGAATGGGCGTGGCTGATGATTGCGCTGTCGCTCATCGCCGTGATCTACGTGGGTCTCGTGGCGATGGTGCAGCAGGACATGAAGAAACTCGTGGCCTATTCGTCGGTCGCGCACATGGGTTTCGTGACGCTCGGCTTCTTCATCTTCAATGACCTGGGCGTTGCCGGCGGCATCGTGCAGATGATTGCGCACGGCTTCGTGTCGGGCGCGATGTTCCTGTGCATCGGCGTGCTGTATGACCGCGTTCACTCGCGCCAGATCGCCAGCTACGGCGGCGTGGTCAACACCATGCCGAATTTCACGGCGTTCGCGCTGCTCTTCGCCATGGCGAACTGCGGCCTTCCCGCCACGGCCGGTTTCGTCGGAGAGTGGATGGTGATCCTGGGCGCGGTCAAGGCCAACTTCTGGCTCGGCTTCGCGGCGGCATCCGCACTGATCTTTGGCGCGGCCTACACGCTCTGGATGTTCAAGCGCGTCTATCTGGGACCGGTCGTCAACGACGACGTGCGTGGCCTCACCGACATCAACGCGCGTGAGTTCCTGATGCTGGGCCTGCTGGCCGCAGCGGTGCTCTACATGGGCATCTATCCCAAGCCCTTCACCGACGTCATGAACGTCACGGTGGCCGATTTCCTCAAGCACGTGGCCGTGTCCAAACTGAACTGAGCACCCAAGAACATGCTGGACAAATCAAGCCTCATCGTCGTTTCGCCCGAGATCGTGCTGCTGGCCATGGCCTGCCTGATCGCGCTGGTGGACCTGGGCGTCAAGTCGCGCCTTCGCACGCTCACCTACTGGCTCACCATGGGCACGCTGGCCTTCGTGGCCGCCATGTCGGCCGTGCTGGCCACCGAGAACCAGACCCTGTACGCATTCGGCAGCATGGTCGTCAGCGACCCGATGGGCAACTGGCTCAAGTGCTTCGCGTCGGTCGCGATGATGGTCTGCCTGGTTTATGGCCGCCCATACGCTGCCGACCGCGACATGCTGCGTGGCGGCGAGATGTTCACGCTGGCGATGTTCTCGCTGCTGGGCATCTTCGTGATGATCTCCGGCAGCAACTTCCTGGTGATCTATCTGGGTCTCGAATTGCTCACGCTGTGCAGCTACGCGCTGGTGGCGCTTCGCCGCGACAACGGCACCGCAACAGAAGCGGCCATGAAGTATTTCGTGCTGGGCGCGATGGCCAGCGGCTTCCTGCTGTACGGCCTGTCGATGATGTACGGCGCGACCGGCTCGCTCGATATCGGCACCGTCTTCAAGGTCGTGAGTTCGGGCCAGGTCAAGCACCAGGTGCTGGTGTTCGGCCTCGTCTTCATCGTGGCCGGCCTTGCGTTCAAGCTGGGCGCTGCGCCGTTCCACATGTGGATTCCCGATGTGTACCAGGGCGCCCCGACGTCGGTGACGCTCATGATCGGCAGCGCCCCTGAACTCGCTGCATTCGCGATCTGCATCCGGCTGCTGGTGGAAGGCCTGCTGCCCCTGGCCATCGACTGGCAGCAGATGCTGATGATTCTTGCAATCGGCTCGCTGCTCGTTGGCAACCTGGCCGCGATCGCACAGACCAATCTCAAGCGCATGCTGGCCTATTCGACGATCGCGCAGATGGGCTTTGTGCTGCTGGGCCTGCTGTCGGGCGTCGTGAACGGCAACACGCTGTCGGCAGCCAACGCGTACAGCTCGGCGATGTTCTACATCGTGACCTACGTCATGACGACGCTCGCCACCTTCGGCATCATCTTGCTGCTGGCGCGCGAAGGATTTGAGAGCGAAGAAATCTCCGACCTCGCCGGCCTCAACCAGCGCAGCCCGCTCTATGCCGGCGTGATGGCTGTGTGCCTGCTGTCGCTTGCCGGTATTCCACCCATGGTCGGCTTCTTCGCCAAGCTGGCAGTGCTGCAGGCCCTGATCTCTTCCGGACAGGCGCTGTATGTGGGCCTTGCGATCTTCGCGGTGATCATGTCGCTGGTAGGCACCTTCTATTACATCCGCGTCATCAAGGTCATGTACTTCGATGCGCCCATCACGGCGACCACCGTGTCGGCACCTCTGGACGTGCGCGTCGTGCTGACGATCAACGGTGCGCTGGTGCTGGCGCTGGGCATTCTCCCGGGCGGCCTGATGACCCTGTGCAGGGACGCGATCGTCAAGACGCTGGGCGCGTAAAGCCTAGTCCCGGCCACTTATCTGTTGTACGGGCGATGTCGCAGACCATTTCCATCTGGATCGTGATCGTTGTCGCGCTGGTCGCGGCGAACCTTCCGTTTGTCAACCAGCGCCTGCTCGCTGTGGTGCCAATGGCCGGCGGCAAGTCGCTGGCGATCCGGCTCGCTGAACTGGTTGTTCTCTATTTTGTGGTGGGCGGCCTTGGGCTCCTGCTTGAAACGCGTGCCGGCCAGATCGCCCCACAGAAATGGGAGTTCTATGCGGTGACGGCGGCGCTGTTCATCGTGCTCGCGTTCCCCGGCTTCATCTGGCGGTTCCTGTGGAAACACGGAAAGAACTCGGATGGCCGGTGACGACCACCTGATCGAGCGCAAGCTCGGCAGTGAAGAACTGCTCAAGGGTCGACTGCTGCACGCGTTTCGCGACACGGTGAAACTGCCCGACGGCTCGCAGGCCACCCGCGAATACGTCGTGCATCCCGGTGCGGTCATGATCATCCCCATGCTCGACGACGGGCGCCTTGTGATGGAGCGGCAGTTCCGTTACCCCATCGGCGAGGTGATGATCGAATTCCCCGCCGGCAAGATCGACAAGGGCGAGGACCGACTGGTCTGCGCCCGGCGCGAGTTGCTCGAAGAGACGGGCTATGTCGCCAGGCAATGGGCCCGGGCCACGTTGATGCACCCCGTCATTTCATACTCGACCGAACTGATAGAAATCTGGTTCGCGCGTGGCCTCGTGCAACAAAAGCGTTCTCTGGACGAGGGCGAATTCCTTGAGGTGATCAACGCCACGCCGCAGCAGCTGATGGACTGGTGCCGCGACGGCGTGGTGACCGATTCCAAGACCCTCATCGGCGCCATGTGGCTCCAGAATGTCCTTGCCGGTACCTGGGCCCTCAACTGGCAGTCATAATTTGGAGGTCATGAAAGTCCTCGACCTCCAGTGCTCCAACGGCCACGGCTTCGAAGGCTGGTTTGCGTCCGAGGATGACTTCCAGGGCCAGCTTGCACGGGGCCTGGTCGAATGCCCGATGTGCTCGGACACGGCAGTCGTCAAAATGCTCAGCGCCCCGCGCCTGAATCTCGGTGCGTCCCAGGCTGCTGAGTCCAGTTCGCCCCGCCATCAGGTCGCCACGACACCCGATGTCCAGATGCAGGTCGCCTGGATGCAGATGGTCAAGCAGGTGTTGGCCAATACCGAGGATGTTGGCGAGCGGTTTCCTGAAGAGGCGCGGCGCATTCATTACGGTGAAGTGCAAGAGCGCGGCATACGCGGGCAGGCGTCGCGCGAAGAGACCGAGGCGCTGATGGAAGAGGGGATCGGCGTTGTGCCGTTGCCGATTCCGAAGGCGTTGAAAGAGCCGCTGCAGTAGGTGCCTGGCGATCGCTGCGCGTGTCGAGGCCTTACTCCATGAACTGCAGCGCAGCCAACCTCGCATAAACCCCATTCGTAGCCATCAGCGACTCATGCGTGCCCTGTTCGACGATGCGTCCATGGTCCATCACGATGATGCGGTCGGCCTGCTGCACCGTGGCCAGCCGATGCGCAATCACCAGTGTCGTGCGGTCGCGCATGGCGGTCTCCAGCGCAGCCTGCACCATGCGCTCGCTTTCCGCATCGAGCGCGCTGGTCGCCTCGTCCAGCAATAGCAGCGGTGGGTTCTTCAGCATCGCGCGCGCGATGGCAATGCGCTGGCGCTGGCCGCCTGAAAGACGCACACCGCGCTCCCCCAGGAACGTGGCGTAGCCTTCGGGCAGGGCCGTGATGAAGTCATGTGCAAAGGCGGACGTCGCCGCTTCGATCACTTGCGCATCGCTCGCGTCCGGACGCCCATAACGGATGTTGTCCATCGCGCTGCTCGAAAAGATGACCGCATCTTGCGGCACGATGCCGATTCGACTGCGAAGGTCGTGCAGCGCCACTTGCCCGGTCCAGGTCCCGTCCAGCACGATGCTTCCCTGCTGCGGATCGTAGAAGCGCAGGAGCAGCTGGAACACCGTGCTCTTGCCAGCGCCGCTCGGCCCGACCAGCGCCACCGTTTCGCCCGGCACCACCTGCAGGCTGAAATCGCGCAGCGCCGGAATCAGCGGGCGCGAAGGATAGTTGAACGTCACCGCATCGAACGACACAGCGCTGCCGCCACTCGAATTGCCCAGCGGCACCGGATGGGCAGGCGACGCAACCGGTGAGCGCGAGTCCAGCAGCTCCATCAGCCGCTCGGTCGCGCCCGCCGCCCGCAGCAGGTCACCGTAAACCTCGCCCAGCACCGCCACAGCGCCCGCGAGAATGATCACGTACACCACGGTCTCGCCCAGGTGCCCTGCAGAAATCTTTCCGGCGATCACCGCCTGCGTGCCCTGGTACAGCCCCCACAGCAGCAGGGCCGCATTGGCAATGATGATGAACGCCACCAGCACGGCACGCGCTTTGGTGCGCCGCACGCCAGTCTGGAAGGCGTTATCGGTCGCCGAATCGAACCGCGCCGCTTCTCGCCGCTCCGCGGTGTAGCTCTGCACGACAGGAATGGCATTCAGCACTTCGGCCGCAATGGCGCTCGAATCGGCAACCCGATCCTGGCTGGCACGGGACAGCTTGCGCACACGTCGCCCGAACCACATGGTCGGCAACACGACCAGCACGATGATGAGCAACACCTGTGTCATCACATACGGATTGGTCCACACCAGCATGCCGAGCGCGCCTATGCCCATCACCACATTGCGCAATCCCAGGCTGAGCTGGGAGCCGACAACCGACTGCACCAGCGTGGTGTCGGTTGTCAAACGCGACAACACTTCGCCCGTCTGCGTGGTTTCAAAGAACTCGGGGCTCTGGTCCAGAACATGCGCATACACCGCGTTGCGAAGGTCAGCAGTGACCCGCTCACCCAGCCAGCTGACCATGTAAAAACGCGCGGCGGAGAACAGGCCGACAGCAACCGCAACCCCGAAGAGCGCCAGGAAGTGATCGCGCAAACCGACCAGCTGCGCACCTTTGGCCTGCGGCCCCAATCCGCCATCGATGAGTCCGCGCAGCGCCACCGGAAACAGCAGCGTTGCCCCTGCCGCCAGCACCATGAAAGCCATCGCCAATGCGATCCGTCCCCGGTAGGGTCGAATGAACGGCACGAGGCCGGACAGCGAGCGGGGCGAGCCTTTGGCGGGCATCGAGCGTGGCGAGCCTTTGGCGTCGGGCGCAGGGGAGGAGGGCGAAGCCATGTACCCAAGTGTATGGCGCGGTCAGCGGTTAGCATTGCAACGGTGACCCAACGCATATCCGACCTTCACATCGCGCGCGAAGACGCGTTGCCCGCGCCCAGCGCGCTGTCTGCCGAACTACCCTGCAGCGACGCACAGGCCGCGCACATCGACCGCTCGCGCGACGCCGCGCGGCGCATCCTTCGCGGCGACGACGACCGGCTGCTGGTGATCGTCGGCCCCTGCTCCATTCACGAGCCCGAGTCCGCCGTCGAATACGCGGGCAAGCTGCGCGAACTGGCGATGCGCCTTCACAAGGACGTGTTCATCATCATGCGCGTCTACTTCGAAAAGCCGCGCACGCGCATGGGCTGGAAGGGCCTGATCTATGACCCGGGCCTGGACGGCGAAGGCGACATCGGCGAGGGCCTGCGTGCCGCACGTCGCTTGCTGCTGGAATGCGCGCGCCTGGAGCTGCCCGCAGCATCGGAGATCCTCGACCTGGTCACGCCCCAGTACTACGCCGAACTGCTCACCTGGGGCGCCATCGGTGCGCGCACGGTAGAAAGCCCCTTGCATCGCCAGATGGCTTCGGCGCTCTCGGCACCGCTGGGCTTCAAGAACCCGACGCATGGCGGCGTCGACATCGCCATCGATGCCATCCACGTTGCTGCGCAGCCGCATCGCTTTCCCAGCGTTTCGCAAGAAGGCCGCGCGATTGTGGTGAGCACCACCGGCAACCCCGATGCGCACCTTGTGCTGCGGGGCTCCCACAGCGGCCCGAACTACGACGAAAAACATATCGCGCAGGCCGCAGCCGCGCTTGAGAAATCCGGGTTGCAGCCGCGTCTTCTGGTGGACTGCAGCCACGGCAACAGCGCCAAGGACTACCGCCGCCAGCCCGAGGTGGCCGCTGATCTTGCAAGGCAGGTCGCCAATCGCTCCACTGCGATCTGCGGCGTGCTGCTCGAAAGCCACCTGGTCGAGGGCCGCCAGGACATCACGCAAGGCCGCTCGGGCCTGCGCTACGGCCAGAGCGTGACCGACGGCTGCATCGGCTGGGAGAGCACCGTCGCCGTCATCGAGCAACTCGCAGCAGCGGCGCGCGAGCGCCGCTCACATGCCCACCCCTGAATTTCGAAAGCAGTACCTCATGAATTTCAAGCACGTTCACCGCATCGCCGCCTTGTCCGTTGCGCTGGCTTGCGCCAATGCCAGCGCGCTCCAGTCAGGAGAAGACGTGCCGTTCATCACATCCCCCGACAACGTCACGCTTGAAATGCTCAGCGCCGCCAGGGTCGGTCCAAAAGATCATGTGCTCGACCTGGGTTCAGGCGATGGGCGCATCGTCATCACGGCTGCGAAACGCTTCGGGGCTTCTGGCATGGGCGTGGAAATCGTGCCCGACCTGGTGGAGCGCAGCAACCGCAGTGCGAAGGATGCGGGCGTTGCCGACCGGGTGAGCTTTCGGGTGCAGGACCTGTTCAAGACCGACCTCGCGCAGGCAACGGTGATCACCATGTACCTGCTGCAGGAAGTGAACCTGCAACTGCGTCCGGCCATCCTGGGCCTCAAGCCGGGCACGCGCGTCGTCTCGCACGACTGGGACATGGGCGACTGGGCACCCGACCGCACCACGGTCGTTGCCGTTCCCGACAAGAAGGTGGGCCTGGAGAAATCCAGCAAGATCCACCTGTGGACGGTGCCTGCGAAGGTCGCTGGCCTGTGGTGCGGAGCAGGCTTGCTGCGCGGAGCGAGCCTGGAACTCGCGCAGAAGTTCCAGCGATTCGAAGGCACGCTGCGCCATCGCAACCGGGCGCGCGAACTCAAGGGCACGGTAGAAGGGTCAACGCTTCGCAGCGTGACCGAAAAGGCTGGTGAGCTGGTGCTGGAGGTCAGCGGCTCCCAGATGCGTCTCGTGGCCGCCGGCGGACCGCTGACCCTTGCTCAGGGCCAGTCGTTCACGCGGGCAGGCCCCGAGGGTTGCAGGTAGGCCAGTTTCAGCGGCAGGACTGCGGCTGGATTACTTGACCAGCAGCACCGGCACATCGCACTGCGCGATCACCCGCTGGGCGATGCTGCCCATCACGGCGCGAGCCAGCAGGCCGTGGCCGTGGGTGCCCATCACCACCATGTGGACCTTTTCTGAGGCAGCGACCTTGAGGATCTCATCGACCACGGGCGCAGCCTTCCAGATGCAGCGCGCGTCGATCTTGTGGCGTGCCAGGTAGGTCTTGATCGGCGCGAGCACCTTGTCGGCTTCTTCGCGGTAATAGTCGGTGACCACACTGGCGCCGACCATCGACTTCACGCCCGGCGGCACGATGGGCTGCACGTGGAGCACCACCAGTTCATCGTTGGGGCCGCACATGCTCTCGTGCGTCGTGAGAAAGGCCAGGGCCTTCTTGGTGTACTTGCTTCCGTCTGCAGCGAGCAGGATCTTCATGGGTTGTCTTCCTCTTCCATCAATTGAGTTTTAACGCAGGACCAACACCGGGACTGTACTGTTTGCCAGCACATGCTGCGTTTCGCTGCCCAAAAGAAGGCGTTTGATGCCCTTGCGGCCATGCGAAGCCATGGTGATGAGGTCGCACTTGTGCTTTTTGGCAGCCGACACGATGGCCTCTGCGACCAGGTCCGATTGCGCCGTGACAGCCTTGAGCTGCACGCCGGCCGCCTCGGCCTCGCGCTGGGCACGCTCGACCACTTCGCGGCCCTTGTCGGTCCACTGCTTTTCGACGCGGGAGATTTCGGTGCTGTCCAGCGTGATCGAGCCCTCGAAATAGCTCACGGGGTATCGCGGCACGACGTATAGCGCGACGACCGATCCACCGGTGGCCGCAGCCAGCCCAATGGCACCGCGCACGGCCTTCTTCGACAGCGTGCTGCCGTCGGTGGCTACCAGGATCTTCTTGTACATGGCTCTCTCCGGTTGGTTGGATTCCAGCGCACAGCTTAGTCAGCTATCGCTTCGGCCCGGTTGATCCATGTCAATCGCGGGGTTTGGCGCGCGCGTTAGGCTCGCAGGCATGAATCCGGCCTCCATCGCCCTGGACGACCCGCGCGAGTGGGAGTCGTTCAGCCGCGCCGTCCCCGGCCGCGAAGGCTGGCTCGAATCGTTCCTGGCAATCGAGGGCATGCATTGCGCCGCCTGCGCGCTCGACGTGGAAGACGCCCTGCGCGTTCTGCCCGGCGTGGAGCGCGTGCACGTCAATGGCGCCACGCATGCGGCCCGCTTGCAGTGGTCGCCGCAGGCAAGCGTTCCGTCCCAGTGGTTGAACGCCTTGCAGCGGGCAGGTTACGGCGCCACGCCGGCGGGCGACCTGCTCACGGCCCTGCCACGCGTGCAGGAGCGCAGGCTGCTGCTGTGGCGCTGGCTGGTGGCGGGTTTTTGCATGATGCAGGTGATGATGTATGCCACGCCGTCCTATACGGCTGCACCCGGCGAGATCACGCCCGACATCATCGCGCTGCTGGCATGGGCATCCTGGGTCCTCACGCTACCGGTGATCGTGTTTTCGGCGTGGCCGTTCTTTCGCGCGGCCTTCAAGGACCTCAGCCGGCTCCGGGTGGGCATGGATGTGCCGGTCGCGCTCGGCATCGCCATCGCCTTTGCCGCGAGCAGCGCAGCCACCTTCGACGCCAAGGGTCCGCTCGGGGGCGAAGTCTGGTACGACTCGGTCACGATGTTTGTCTTCTTCCTGTTGTCGGGCCGCCTGCTGGAGCAGCGCCTGCGCGACCGCACGGCGGGCTCGCTCGAAGCGCTGATGCGCCGCCTGCCCAGGGCGGTGCTGCGCCAGGCGGCCGATGGGTCTTTCGAGCATGTGCCGGCGAACCGGCTCCAGCCCGGGGACATCGTGCGCCTCCTGCCCGGCGAGACGGTTCCTGCTGACGGCGTCGTGACCGAAGGCGTGAGCGACCTCGACGAGGCGCTCCTCACCGGAGAATCCAATCCCGTTTCGCGGCGCAAGGGCGATGCCGTCATCGCCGGAACCCACAACGTCACCGGCGTGATCACGATGCGGGTGGAGCAGACCGGCTCGAAGACGCGCTATGCAGGCATCGTGGCCCTGATGGAACAGGCGGCGCTCGACAAGCCGCTGCTGGCGCAGGCTGCCGATCGCATTGCCGGTCCTTTCATCATTGCGGTGATTGCAGCGGCAGCAGCGGCTGCGATGTACTGGTGGCCCACCGATCCGCGCCACGCGATCAGCGTTGCGATTGCCGTGCTGGTGGTGACCTGCCCCTGCGCGCTCTCGCTGGCAACGCCTGCAGCAACGCTGGCCGCTGCAGGTTCGCTGGCACGACGCGGCATCCTGGTGCGGCGGCTGCAGGCGCTCGACGCATGCGCGGCCATCGACACGGTGGTGTTCGACAAGACCGGCACGCTCACGCACGAAGACCTCACCGTCTCGGCTGTGCACTTGCGCCCCGGCGCAGACCGCGCTCGCGTGATGGCGCTTGCCGGCGCGCTGGCAAGCCACTCCCTGCATCCGGCGTCGCGGGCAATAGCAAGCGCCGCAAAGGCCCCAGGCGAGGTCCACGCTGTGACCTACCACCTGCGCGGCTGCCATGAAATCGCCGGCAGTGGCGTGCTGGCGCAACTGCAGGAAGCGCAAGGCGCGAAGTCGTTGCGCCTGGGCTCAGCGGTGTTTTGCGGCGTGATCGGCATTCAAAACGCCGCGTCTGCGACCCAGGTCCACATGGCCGATGACAACGGCTGGCTGGCGACCTTCGAGCTGGAAGAGGTGCTGCGCAGCGACAGCGCCTCTGCGCTGGGCGCGCTGCGCGGAAGCTCCCTGCGGCTGCAACTGCTATCGGGCGACAACGAAACTGCGGTGCACCGCATCGCCCAGCGGGCTGGCCTGGCAACTGCCATCGGTGGCTGTTCGCCCGAGGCCAAGCTCGATCATGTCGCCCATGAGCAGGTGCTCGGCCATCGCGTGTTGATGGTGGGCGACGGTGTGAACGATGGGCCGGTGCTGGCGCGCGCCGACGCATCGGTGGCGATGGGGCAGGGCGCACCGCTTGCGCAGGCCCGCGCCGACTTCACGGTTCCTGGCGGCCAGCTGACGGCGATTCCTCAATTGCTGCGTCTTGCACGTCGCACGCGTCGCGTGGTCCGACAGAACCTCGCGTGGGCCGCCATCTACAACGCCGTCTGCGTGCCCCTTGCAGTGATTGGCGCGATGCCGCCGTGGCTCGCAGGGTTGGGCATGGCGGCGAGTTCGCTGCTCGTGGTGGCCAATTCCGCCCGCCTGAGCGTCAATCGGGACTGAGCGTGAACAAAGACTGAAAGCGCAGCACATGGACATCCTCTTTCTTCTCATTCCCCTTTCCGTCGGGCTGGGCCTGTTGATCCTGGGAGCGCTGGCGTGGGCTGTCTGGCGTGGTCAGTTTGAGTCAGTCGAGGCAGAAGGCGAGCGCATTCTCAAGTCCGATTGATATTCATCAAGTGACCACGAGGTCGCGCGCGGGACACTGGGAGCATCGAACAAAAAGGTGTAACCATGACTGAAAACCCTGCGCAGCCAGCGATCTACGACGACACGGTGGTGCGACAGTTCTCCATCATGGCCGTTGTCTGGGGCGTGGTTGGCATGCTGGTGGGGCTGCTGATTGCGGCGCAACTGGCCTGGCCCGAACTCAACTTCGGCATTTCCTGGCTCAGTTACGGGCGGCTTCGTCCCCTGCATACCAACGCCGTGATCTTCGCCTTTGGCGGCTGCGCGCTCTTTGGCACCAGCTACTACGTCGTGCAGCGCACCTGCCACGTGCCGCTCTTTCTGGGCAAGCTGGCGCAGTTCCACTTCTGGTCATGGCAGCTGGTGATCGTCGCCGCAGCGATCAGCCTGCCGCTGGGTTACACGCAAGGCAAGGAATACGCGGAACTCGAATGGCCGATCGACCTGTTGATCGCCGTGTCGTGGATTGCGTATGCCATCGTGTTCTTCGGCACCATCGGTATCCGCAAGGTGCGCCACATCTACGTGGCCAACTGGTTCTACGGCTCCTTCATCCTGGCCGTCGCCATCCTGCACATCGTCAACAGCGCCGCGATTCCTGCGGGCTGGATGAAGTCGTACTCGGCATTCGCCGGTGTACAAGACGCGATGATCCAGTGGTGGTACGGCCACAACGCGGTCGGCTTCTTTCTCACCGCAGGCTTCCTGGGCATGATGTATTACTTCATCCCCAAGCAGGCCGAGCGGCCGGTCTACAGCTACCGCCTGTCCATCGTTCACTTCTGGGCGCTGATCTTCACCTACATGTGGGCGGGTCCGCACCACCTGCACTACACCGCGCTGCCCGACTGGACGCAGTCCATCGGCATGGTGTTCTCGCTGATCCTGCTCGCGCCCAGCTGGGGCGGCATGATCAACGGCGTGATGACGCTCTCGGGCGCATGGCACAAGCTGCGTGACGACCCGATCCTGCGCTTTCTGATCGTGTCGCTTTCGTTCTACGGCATGAGCACGTTCGAAGGTCCGATGATGTCGATCAAGACCGTCAACGCCCTGTCGCACTACACCGACTGGACCGTGGGCCATGTGCACTCCGGCGCGCTCGGCTGGGTGGGCCTGATCTCGATGGGCTCGCTCTACTACCTGATTCCCCGCCTGTTCGGCCAGAAGAAGATGCATTCGGTGCCTGCCATCGAGCTGCACTTCTGGATGGCGACGATCGGCATCGTGCTGTACATCGCCGCCATGTGGATCGCCGGTGTGATGCAGGGCCTGATGTGGCGCGCGGTCAACGCAGACGGCTCGCTCACCTACACCTTCGTCGAATCGGTGAAGGCCACGTACCCCTTCTATGTGGTGCGCTTCCTGGGCGGTGTGCTGTACCTCGGCGGCATGCTGATCATGGCCTGGAACACCTGGATGACGGCAACCCAGGGACGTGCGGCGCGCGTGCCGGTGGCTGTTCCTGCAGCGGCATGACAAGGTAATAAAAAATCATGAGCGACAACACCAAGACTGCCGGCTTCTCGCACGAGAAGATCGAGACCAACAACTTCCTGATGATCGTGCTGATCCTTCTGGTCGTGGCCGTAGGCGGCCTGATCGAGATCGTGCCCCTGTTCTTCCAGAAGTCGACCACGCAGCCGATCGCAGGGGTCAAGCCCTACACCGCGCTGCAACTGGCGGGACGTGACATCTATGTGCGCGAGGGCTGCTACAACTGCCACTCGCAGATGATCCGGCCGTTTCGCGCCGAGACGCTGCGCTACGGCCACTACTCGGTAGCCGGTGAGTTCATCTATGACCACCCGTTCCAGTGGGGCAGCAAGCGCACCGGTCCCGACCTGCACCGCGTGGGCGGCAAGTACAGCGACGACTGGCATCGCATCCACCTGGTCAACCCGCGCGACGTGGTGCCTGAATCGAACATGCCCGCGTACCCCTGGCTGGAAAAGGCTGTCGTCGATGCAGCCGCCATGCCGGCCCACATGAAGGCACTGCGTGTGGCCGGCGTGCCGTACACCGACGCCGAGATCGGCGCTGCCGAAAAGGCAGTGAAAGACAAGACCGAAATGGAAGCACTCATCGCGTACCTGCAGGCCATGGGCCTGGCGCTCAAGTGAACCCCGAGGAGCAACAACAATGGACATCACCACCATGCGCATCGCGGCCACGCTGGTCTCGCTTGCAACGTTTCTCGGCATCGTCTGGTGGGCTTATGCCCGCCGTAACAAGGGCGGCTTCGATGAAGCCGCACGCATTCCGTTCGAGCAGGACTGAGGGATCACGCAAATGAGCGATTTCAACAACAGTTTCTGGTCGATCTATGTAGCGGCCTTCACGCTGATCAGCATCGCGGCGTGCCTGCTGCTGCTGTGGGTCACGGCGCGCAAGAAGGTCGAGTCTTCGGCCGACAACACCACCGGCCACGTCTGGGACGGCGACCTGCGTGAAATGAACAACCCCATGCCACGCTGGTGGATGTGGCTGTTCGTGATCTCGATTGTCTTTTCGCTGATGTACCTGGTGGCCTATCCGGGCCTGGGCAGCTACGAAGGGCAACTGCAGTGGAGCACCCGTGGCGAGCACAGCGAAGAGATGGCGCAGGCCAACAAGGAGCTGGGGCCGCTCTATGCGCAGTACAGCGCAAAACCGGCAGAGGCGCTGGCAGGCGACGCCAGCGCGATGGCCATCGGCGAGCGCCTGTTCATGAACAACTGCGCGCAGTGCCACGGCTCCGACGCACGCGGCAGCAAGGGCTTTCCCAACCTGACCGATGCCGACTGGATGCACGGCGGATCGCCGCAAAAGATCGTCGAGACGATCACGGCGGGCCGCGTGGGCGTCATGCCCCCCATGGCCGCAGCAGTCGGCACGCCCGACGATGTGAAGAACGTCGCCAACTACGTGCTGTCGCTGTCGGGCAGCCCGCACGACTCGCTGCGCGCGCAACTGGGCAAGTCGAAGTTCACCGCCTGCGCTGCCTGCCACGGCGTTGACGGCAAGGGCAACACGGCGGTCGGCGCGCCGAACCTGGCCGACGACATCTGGCTGCACGGCTGGGGCGAGCAGGCCATCATCAACATCGTCAACAGCGGCAAGACCAACGCGATGCCTTCGCAAAACGGCAAGCTGACCGAAGCGCAGATCCACGTCCTGGGCTCCTACATCTGGGGCCTGTCCAACCGTGCGGTCAATACGGCGGTGGTAAAACCATAATATTGTGAAAGTCATACCGATCATCGCTGCGGAGTCGGGCAGCGAATCCCTCTACGAAGCGCAGAAAAAGATCTATCCGCGCCAGGTGACGGGCAAGTACGCCCGCTGGCGCTGGGCCATGGTGTGGCTCACCCAGTTGGTGTTCTACGGCATGCCGTGGATCGAATGGGGACAGCGCCAGTCGGTGCTGTTCGACCTGGCGGCGCGGCGCTTCTACATCTTCGGGTTCGTGCTGTACCCGCAGGACTTCATCTATCTCACCGGCCTGCTGGTCGTCAGTGCACTGGCGCTGTTCCTGTTCACCGCGCTGGCCGGACGCCTGTGGTGCGGCTTTGCCTGCCCCCAGACCGTCTACACCGAGATGTTCCTGTGGATAGAGCGCAAGGTCGAAGGCGAGCGCGCCGCGCGCATGCGCCTGGACGCATCGCCCATGTCCCTAGAGAAGCTCGTCAAGAAGTGGTTCAAGCATGTGCTGTGGATTGCGCTTGCGATGTGGACGGGCTTCACCTTCGTGGGCTACTTCACGCCGATCCGTGAACTGGGCATGGAGTTTCTGCAGACCCGCATGGGTTCGTGGGAAGTGTTCTGGGTCTTTTTCTACGGCTTTGCCACTTACGGCAACGCCGGTTTCCTGCGCGAGCAGGTGTGCAAGTACATGTGTCCCTACGCCCGCTTCCAGAGCGCGATGTTCGACAAGGACACGCTCATCGTGAGCTACGACGCAGAGCGTGGCGAGCCGCGCGGTGCACGCTCGCGCAAGGCTGAGCTGTCCACGCTCGCGCTCGGTGCCTGCGTCGACTGCAACCTGTGTGTTCATGTGTGTCCGACAGGCATCGACATCCGGGAGGGCCTGCAGTACGAGTGCATCGGCTGCGCGGGCTGCGTCGATGTCTGCAACGGCGTGATGGACAAGATGAACTATCCGCGCGGGCTCATCCGGTTCACCACGCAGAACGCGCTGGCCCTGGGCCTGGAGGGCAAGGACCTGGTGCGCCGGACCTTGCGCCCGCGTGTGCTGGCCTATGGCGCAATCCTGCTTGCCCTTTGTTTTGCATTGCTGGCCAGCCTGGCCACGCGCACGCCATTGAAGGTCGATGTGATCCGCGACCGGGGCATGCTGTCGCGCATCGTCGCCGGGGGCAAGCTGGAGAACGTGTACCGGCTGCAGGTGATGAATGCCACCGAAGAGCCGCAGCGATATGTCGTGAAGGTCAGCGGGCTGCAGGGGCTGGTCGTGGCGTCCGAGGCACAGGTCGAGGTCGGCCCTGCAGAGTCGCGCTGGCTGGCCGTGCGGCTGCAGATTCCGTACGGATCGGCGACGCCGGGCTCCCATCCGATTCATTTCGATGTCGCGACCGCTTCGGGCGATGCCCATGTGAGCGAGAAGTCCGTATTTCTTGTGCCGCGCTAAAAACAGGGGACACCCGATGAAAACCAACTCACAGACCCAGCCTGCGACCGCGCCGCCCTGGTGGAAATTCGGTCATGTCTGGCTGGTGATCGCAGGACCTGCCATCGTCGTGGTGGCCGGCTTCGTGACTGCGTTCATTGCAGTCAACAATCCGGACCCGGTGCTCACCGGAGACTATTTCAAGCGGGCCGACACCCGCATCAAGACCGTGCAGCCGGCGCTGGCGCCTGCCTTGCAGGGCCGCAACCATGCCGCGACCGTGCCGGCCGGGAGCGCTCCTGGGAGCGCTCCTTAAAGGGGCGAACGGCATGTCCAAGATACGCTGGAGCGAGCGCCTGATGCAGGTGGTGTGGCCTGCCTTCATCGCGGCCTGCCTGCTGGAACTGGTGGTGTTCGCCATGGTGGACCCGGCCGAGGTGCAATGGATGGGGCGATCGCCAGGGTGGTCGCGCCAGGCCGTCTACGCCGGGGGCTTTTTCGTTTTCTGGGCCATCTGCGTGGTGGCGAGCACCCTCACGGCGGTGCTGGGCAGGCAGGAGTCGCGCCCCGCCGATTAGGGATATGTCCGGAGCCCGTCATCGGGCTCTAGTACAGTGCGGCCATGCCGAACAAGCTGTCGACCGAGAACTCAGCCGCCAGGCTGGCGGGCCTGCTCGATTCCGCCATGGACGCCATCGTCACTGTCGACGAGGCGCAGAGCATCGTGCTGTACAACCGCGCCGCCGAGAAGATCTTCGGCTGGTCCGGGGACCAGGTGCTGGGGCAGCCGCTGACCAAACTGATTCCGCAACGCTTCCAGGGCGGACATGCGAACCACGTCAGGCGGTTCGGTGCGACCGGCACGACATCCCGGCGCATGGGTGGCAGCGCCGTTGTGTATGCGCTGCGCGCCAACGGCCAGGAGTTCCCGGTGGATGCCGCGATCTCGCAGCTCGACACCCCCGAGGGCAAGCTCTACACGGTCATCATGCGCGACGTCACCGAGCGCGTACGGGCGCAGGAAGACCTCGCATCCTTTGCCGCCGAGGCCAGCGCCATCCGCGAGCAGGAAAAAACCCGCGTCGCACGCGAATTGCATGACGAACTGGCCCAGTCGCTCACGGCGCTCAAGATGGACACGATCTGGTTGCGCGACAACCTGCCCGCAACCGACGAAGGCTCGGCCAAGCTTTCCCAGATGCTCGTCATGCTCGACGCAACCGTCGCCGCCACAAGACGCATCGCTGCGGACCTGCGCCCGCTGATGCTCGACGACCTCGGTCTTGCGCCGGCCATCGAGTGGGTGGTGCAGAACTTCACCCGGCGCACCGGCGTGCCATGCGACCTGGTGATGGACGAGGCCATCGAGTTTCGCGAGCCCTATGCCACCGCCATCTTTCGCATCGTCCAGGAGTCGCTCGCCAATGTTGCAAAGCATGCCCGCGCAACGCGCGCACATGTGGCGGTCGAAAGCTCGGACGATGAAGTGACCCTGTGCGTCGAGGACGACGGGGTAGGTTTCGATCCCACCCGGCCCCGGCAGCAGAACTCGCTCGGGCTCGTGGGCGTGCGCGAGCGCGCGCAACTGCTGCGCGGCACCGTGACTGTCTCCAGCAGCCCCGGCGGCGGAACGCGGGTCGAGGCACACATTCCGGTCCGCATCGAAGGAGACAGAGCTTGACCCGGATCGTCATTGCCGATGACCACGCGATCGTTCGCGAGGGCTTGAAGCGCATCGTCTCGGAGGCCACCGACCTGGAAGTCGTTGATGAAGCGGCCGACGGCAACCGCGTGATGGAAGTCGTGCGCGAACACGAGTTCGACGTGCTGGTGCTCGATCTGTCGATGCCCGGTCGCAGCGGCATGGAGTTGATCAAGCTGGTGAAGGCCACGCGGCCCAAGCTGCGCATCCTCGTGCTGAGCATGCACCAGGAACTGCAGTACGCCGTGCGCGCGATCAAGTCGGGCGCAAGTGGCTATCTCACCAAGGAAAGCGCGCCGGCCCAACTGGTCGATGCGATTCGCAAGATCGCGGGTGGCGGCGCCTTCGTCACCGCCGAAGTCGCGCAGCAGCTCGCCCTGGGCGCAATGCCCGGCGGTGCGTCTGCTGCGCCGCACGAAGCGCTCTCCGACCGTGAATTCGAGGTGATGAGCCTGCTGGTCGCGGGAGCCTCGGTCACCGACATCGCCGCCCGGCTGAAACTTTCGGTCAAGACGGTGAGCACGCACAAGTCGAACATGATGCAGAAGATGGGTCTGGACAACCAGGCCGACCTGGTGCGCTATTGCATGCGCCACGGTCTCGACGAAGAGAGCGTTTAAGGCAGTCAGGCCAGTGTCCTAGGAATATTCCTAGCCGCCCTCGGTGTGACGGAAGCTGCGAACCGGAAACCGCCGATCCCTGGTCTCAGTGCCCGCCGATGGTGCGCAGCCGCTCGAAAAGCGACATTCGAGTCATGGCCCGCACCGATTCATCCCTCAAGGTTTTTCTTGCTGACGATTCAGCGCTGATACGCACCCGCGTCGCAGCGATGCTCGCCGCGCCTGCCATGACGATCGTCGGGCAAGGCTCCACGCCGCGCGCCTGCATCGACGGCATTCGCGCGTCGCGTCCCGACGTGGTGGTGCTCGATGTGCAGCTCGAAGGCGGCACCGGCATCGACGTGCTGCGCGGCGTGCGCGAAGCAGCTGGTGCCGCTGGCGCCGGGTCGTTGCCCGAGTTCATCGTCTTCAGCAACAACGCCGAAGACGCTTACCGCAAGCGCTATCTCGCGGAAGGCGCTCACGTCTTTCTCGACAAGTCCACCCAGTTCGACCAGCTCGCCGGCGCCATCGCCGCCGCGCCGCGTCACCGCGAATAAAAACCCCAGGAGGAATCACCATGTCCGCTACTGCCTCGATGCCGCGTGAACGCGTTTTCCGGCTCGTGCCTGCGACGACTGCCCCCAAGGCCGCGACCAAGACCGCCACCACGGCCCCGGTCGAGACTTCGCCGGTTGCACCGCTGAAGACTTCGTGCTCCAGCTGCCACCTGCGCGAGATCTGCCTGCCCTGCGGACTGGCCGGCAACGACATCGAGCGCCTTGACGGCCTGAAGTTCGCGCGCCGCCGCATCGCAGCCGGCCAGGCGATTTACCACGAGGGCGAGGCCTTCCACTTCATCTATGCGGTGCGAATGGGCACCTTCAAGTCCAGCCTGGTGCTGGCCGATGGCCGCGACCAGGTCAGCGGCTTTCACATGGCTGGTGAACTGATGGGCCTGGACGGCGTGGCGCACGGCAAGCACGCCAGCACGGCCGTGGCACTGGAAGACGCCGAAGTCTGCGCGATTCCGTATTCGCACTTGAATGAACTGGCCGCCACATCCAGCAACCTGCAGCACATCGTGAGCCGCCTCATGAGCCGCGAAATCGTGCGCGAACACAGCCTGATGCTGCTGCTGGGCAGCATGAACGCCGAAGAGCGCCTTGCCGCTTTCCTGCTGAACCTCTCGCAACGCCTGAAGGCGCGCGGCTACTCGCCAACCGAGTTCCACCTGCGCATGTCACGCCAGGAGATCGGCAGCTACCTGGGCATGAAGCTCGAAACCGTGAGCCGCACGTTTTCTGCTTTCCAGCAGCAGGGCCTGCTCGAAGTGGACAAGCGCCACATCCGCATCGTGGACGTGCCGGCGATGACGCGCGCGTTCGAACTGAGAGTGCACTGAATTTTTTCAAGAGACCCAAGCCATGACCCGACCCACCCTTCGTGTGATCCGTGATGAACATGCCGCGCTCGCTGCCATGCTGCGCTCGATGACGATGATGATCCGGCAAGGGCCGGGCGAATCTCCCGACCAGTTCTTCGATGTCGTGCGTGCCATGCTGTTCTACATCGACGAGTTCCCCGAAAAACGCCACCACCCCAAGGAGTCGGACCTGCTGTTCCCGGCCCTGGCACGGGCGGTTCCGCACCTCATGCCGGTGATACGGCGCCTGGAGTCGGACCACATGAGCGGCGAAGGCAGGGCGCGTGCGCTCCAGCATCTGCTGCTGGCCTGGGAGCTGCTCGGCGAAACACGGCGGGACGCCTTTTGCGAAGCGGCCAACGAGTATGTTGCGTTCTACCTGGACCACATGCGCACCGAAGAGCGCGAACTGCTGCCTGCCGCAGAGCAGGCGCTCTCCGAGGCCGAGTGGGCTGCCATGGACAAGGCCTTCCTCACGTCGCTCGATCCGCTGGCCGGCGGCGTGCGCGACCCGGTGTACGAACGCCTGTTCACCCGAATCGTGATGGCCGCACCGGCACCCATCGGCGTCGGTCCCCGGGACGCGGTGGCCACGGCCGCATGAAGTTGCGGCTGGGCCTGGCATGTGCACTGCTTGCGTTTGCGGTTCACGGCGCGGCGGCACCTGCCCCTGAGTGCCAGCAGGCCCCGCCCACCAGTACATCGTCTTCGTTCGCGCGAGCAGCCGCCGCCCAATCGGGCTCGGTCGTCAGCGTGATCGTGGTGCGGCCCCGCCGTTCATTGCTCGACGAAGACACAGGCCCCGAATTCTTCCAGGCGCTGGCGGGCCTGCCATTGCCAGGCCGGGAATCGGACGCGGTTGCGCTGGACCGCACCACCGCCTCGGGCTTTGCGATCAGCGCCGACGGCGCAGTGCTCACCAATGCCCATGTGGTCCACGACGCGCGCGAGGTCTGGGTGGTGGCCGCCGATGGCCGCCGCCTGCCCACACGTGTGATGGGATACGACAGGCGATCGGACGTGGCCCTGCTGCAGGTCACCGGCGGCGACATGCCAGCCGCACCGGTGGAGCTGGCGCGACCCGCATGCCCCGGCGATTGGGTGGCCGCCATCGGCGCCCCGTTCGGCTTCGACCAGACCCTCACCGTGGGTGTGGTCAGCGCCAATCCCCGGTTCCTGCCGGGTGGGGGCGGCATGCCGCTGATCCAGACCGACGCGGCCCTCAATCCCGGCAGCTCGGGCGGACCGCTGTTCAACGACCAGGGTCGGGTCATCGGGATGAACTCGATGGTCTATTCCAACAGCGGCATCTACATGGGTGTCTCATTCGCCTTGCCGATCGACCGGGTGTTGCGCATCGCGCAGGAACTGCGCACCAACGGCGTCGCTTCGCGCAGCACGATAGGCGTCCTCACGCAGCCGGTCACGCGCGACCTGGCCACTGCCTTTGGCATGAGCGACCTTCGCGACCTGCGCGGGGTGCTGGTCACCCAGGTCAGCCCCAAAGGTCCGGCCGAGCGAGCGGGCCTTCGCATCGGTGACATCCTCACCGCGAACGGCGCTGCTGGTGCGATGGATATCGGAGACGTCATCGCGCAGGCGGCCCCGCATTCGCAGCTTGCACTGGAGGTGCGGCGCGGCAAGTCGACATTTGGCGTTGTCGTGCGCCCCGAGGTCCCGGCGGCCTCGAACCTGTCCATGGCCGGCCAACGCACGGCGCCGCCTGAGGTCCAGCTGGGCCTGCGTCTGGCGCCGATCAGCACCACCGCAAAGATGCCGGCCGGCGTCTATGTGGACAGCGCCTCGGGTTCCAGCCTGGTCGCGGGCATCGAGCAGGGAGATCGCATCATGGCCGTCAACGGCACGCCGGTTTCCAGCCATGCCGAATTCGATGCGGCGCTCAAGGCGCTGGGCAATGCACCGGTGGTGGCACTCTTGGTGGCCCGGGCCGGGTTTTCGCTCTACATCCCGGTCGACCGGCAGGGGCGCTGAGGATTCAGGGGCTTGCCAGCGCCTGGGTCAATGCATCGGCCAACAGGGGCGCGAGTTCGATGGCATTGGTTTCATGTTCAATCGTGTCGCACGACACGATGCGTGCGATGCCGGCGCCGCGCATGCGCTCGAGCGCACCTGTGGCGAACAGCGCATGCACCGCGATGCAAATGGTCGCGCCGAGCCCGGCATGCTGCAACGCGGCGCTGGCCGCCACCAGCGTCTCACCCGACGACACGATATCGTCCAGCAAAACGGGCGTGTGTCCGTGCCACGCGCCGCTTTCCACTGCCGCCTGGTCGAGTGCGTACACCGAAACATCGCGGTCGCCATGGCGCTTCTTGGACAGCACCGTCCAGGGAGCGCCGGCAAGCCGGGCGACCTCAGATACCCACTGCTCACTTTCTGCATCGGGACCGACGATGAGCGGGTGGCGAACATGCTCCACCAGCCAGGCCGCGATCGCGGGCGCTGCCGCAACGGCCTGCGTGGGAATCGAATAGATCTCGCCCAGCGCGTGCCAGCGGTGCAGGTGCGGATCGACGGTGATGAGCAAGTCCAGCGACTGGCTCAGCATGCGCGCATAGGTTCGCGATGTGATGGCCTCGCCGGGCCTGAACCGCGCGTCCTGCCGCATGTAGGCCAGGTAGGGCGCAACCAGGCCTGTCGATGTGGCTCCGAGTTCGCGCGCAGCATCGGCGGCAAACAGCAGGGGCAGCGTTCTGGCATCGGGGTGGTGCAGGCTGCCCGCAAAGACCACGCGGCGGCCCGCGACGGGCGCGTCGATGCGCACGGAGGTTTCCCCATCGGGAAATGTGTGAACCGCCAGCGGGCTGCATTCACAGCCGAGCAGGCCCGACAGCGCCGCCGCCAGCCGGATGCCACCGGGCAGGGCGACGATCAGCATGGCTCGTCCTCGATCACGAACACCGCATCGGCTTGCGACTGCGCGTATTCGGCGGCGTAGGCGAGGGCGCCCGGCGATGCGGCGTGCAGCGTGTAGAGCGGCTGGCCGCGTTCCACGAATTCACCGGCCCGCACATGCAGGTAGATGCCTGCGCTGGGCGACTTGGGTGCGCCTGCGAGCTTGGCGATGCGTGCAAGACGGCGGTTGTGCATCGACACGACCGAGCCGCTGCGGCCCGCCACGATCTCGCGCGTGAAGGGTGCGACCGGTGGCTCGCGCATGCCGCCCTGCGCCTCGCAGATTTCCTGGAACTTGCGCCACGCACGGCCGTCAGCCAGCACGGGGCCAGCCAGCTGCATGCCCATGCCAGGCGCGGCAGCGCCGCCGATCTCGAGCAAGCGCGCCGCCAGCTGCAGGCTGCGCTCGGCCAGGTCCTGCGGGAACCCGGGCGTCTGCTCCAGCACGGCGAGCACGTCGTGTGCTTCGAGCGCCGGACCTATGCCGCGACCCACCGGCATCAGGCCGTCGGTCTGCATGACCTCGACCCGCAGTCCCAGGGCTTCGCCCACCACGCGCAGTTGTTCGGTCAGGTCGCGCGCAGCTTTCTGGCTGCGAATCTTGGCGGTGGGCCCCACGGGCATGTCGATCAGCACATGGGTCGCGCCCGCGGCCGCCTTCTTGGAAAGGATGGAGGCGACCAGCTGGCCCTGGCTGTCGAGGTCGAGCGGACGCTCCACCCGTATCAGCACATCATCGGCAGGACTCAGGCGCACGGCCCCGCCCCACACGACGCAGCCGCCGGTGGTGTCGACCACACGCCGTATCTGGGTGGTGTCGAGTTCGACCGGCGCAATCGTCTCCATGGTGTCGGCGGTGCCTGCGGGCGAGGTGATCGCGCGCGACGAAGTCTTTGGCATGCGCAGGCCGCACGCGGCGACGATGGGCACGATGATCATGCTGGTGCGGTTGCCGGGCAGGCCGCCCACGCAGTGCTTGTCCATGATGCTGCCGTCGCCCCATTGCATGCGGTCGCCGGCCTTGACCATCGAGCGGGTCAGCGCGATCGTCTCTTCGGTGTCCAGGCCGTCGCCCGCGCACGCGGTGACGAAAGCGGCAAGCTGCAGGTCCGAGTAGCGGCCTGCGGCCACGTCCTCGATGACGGCGTCAAAAGCCGAGCCGCTCAATCGCTTGCCGTACACCTTGGCCCGTACATGACCCAGCGACTCCAGGGGGCGAGGGTGACGCGCAATGGCTTCGTCACCGTCCTTTGCGCCCAGCATTCGCCACGCGGCTTCAGATAGCCCGGTCTCGCCGTTGGTGAGGTAGTCGCCGTCCACGACGTTCAGGGTTGCGACGATGGTGCGAGTGCCCAGCGTCAGCTCGACCCGCGATTGCGCCTCGAAGCCCTCGGACACGCACACAGGGCAGTCCTTGCGCATGTAGAGCACCGGCTCCTGGTAGGTGTCGATGCCCATCCGGCGCAGGCGCAGATGGTGATGTGTTGAAGTTTCCACCTACGCACTCTAGGCATGCGCGAGCTGCCCACGCTTGACGAAGATCAATGCGAGGCAGCGGCAGGGCGCGCAGAGTGAAAGCATGAACATCGCACACTCCCGCACCCGTGGCCCGCGCCGTCGTGCCGTATCACTTGTGTTGCTTTCGGCAGCACTTGTTTCAATCGGCTTCATGTCGGGTTGCGGCGGCGGGGGCAGCGCGGGCGACGAGCCGGCGCGGCCTGATGCGCCCACCGCGAGCTTCCTGCCGCTGGGCGCGCCTGCGGGGCATGTGACGAGTGAGGCCACCGCGATCTCGGCCGATGGCCTTGCAGTTGCTGGAACGGCCAAGGATGCAACCGGACGCGAGCAGGCCTTTCGATGGACGGTCGGCGCGGGATTCACAGCGCTCGGCTTCCTGCCCGGCGGCACGCGAAGCACCGGCGCCGATATGTCCAGTGACGGTTCCGTGGTTGTTGGCAGCGCAGACACCAGCGCCATGCCGACCTCGTCGCTCACCGCTTTCCGGTGGACTGCAACTGGCGGCATGCAGCGCGTCGCGCCCTTGCCTTCCACCGTGCTTTGCAACGGCACGGCGGTGTCTGGCGACGGACAAGTTGTCGTCGGCACCTGCCTGGGCACCAACAACACCGCGTTCAGATGGACCGAGGCAACGGGTCCTGTCAGCCTGGGGCAGTTTGGCGGCGGCCTGAGCGCGGCCAGCACTGCCTCTGCCATTTCCAGTGACGGCCAGGTGATTGGCGGCGCGGGAAGCCCGGTGCTCAGGGGCGCGATGCTGTGGCCCTTCGGCCAGCCGCCGGTGACGCTCGGGCATCTTGCAACGGGCGACACCTTCGCCTCCGTCAGTGCCCTGTCGGCCGATGGCGGGGTCGCTGCCGGTGTGTCGATTGGCAGTACGGGCGCAGCGCGCATGTTTCGCTGGACCGTAGCAAGTGGAGTGACCGCCATCACAGGCGCGCCTTCTGATGTCACGGCCATGAATGTCCGCGCGCTTTCGGCGAGTGGCGCGGTGCTGGTGGGCGGATGGACGCGCGGCGGCGTCGAATCGGCGGTGATCTGGGACCAGGCGCGCGGCCTGCGCACACTTGCACAGGCTTTGACTGACGAACGCCGCCTGACGCTTTCCGGCTGGACATTGCAGCGCGCCAATGCGATCTCTCCGGACGGCCGCGCGATCGCGGGCACTGGCATCAATCCGCAAGGCGTGGCCGAAGGCTGGATCGTTCGCCTGAACTGAGGGCGGTCAGGGCTTGCGCAACTTGATGCGCCTGCCGTCCGAGACCGAAGGCGGTGCGTAAACCACCACCCGCTCACCCGGCTTGAGCCCGCTGCGAATCCAGCCCATGCTGGCGTTGCGCGCGGCCAGATCCACAGGCGCGAGGCGTGCGCGCGAGCCGTCAATCACGTAAGCGGCCATGCCGCCGTCGGCGTTCGGAAACAGCGCGCCTATGGGCACCAGGGTTGCATCTGCGGCGCTGACCACGACGACGCGCACCGTGACACGAAAGCCGTCTCCCATTTGCAGCCACGCGGGCGGTGGGTCTGTCACGTCCACCAGCACATTGACGCGCTGCTCCTCGATGCCCAGCGCAGAAACCTTGGTGAACGCAGCCGGTTCCACGCGGCGCACGCGGCCTTCCAGTGCCGGTCCACCCCAGCGCTCGATGACGGCCCGCGTGCCGGGCACAGCCCTCACCGCATCGGTCGTGAGCAGTTGCGCCACCACCTCCATGCGCGACGGATCACCGATGTCCATCAGTGCTGCGCCAGCAGCGATCGTGCCTTCGCTTTGCACCGGCAACCGCAGCACCACGCCCGAGATCGGCGCGCGGATCGACAGCGGCTGCCCCGCAGGTGATTGCGGCGAGGCGGGCTGCACGGCGGCCTGGGCCTGTGCGCGCTCGTACACAGCGACCTCGCGCGCAGCTTGAGCGGCCTGCAACTCACGCTGCGCGCCGCTCAACGCCAGGCGCGCGCTGTCCAGCCGCGATGCCGAGAGAAAACCTTCGCTGGCCAGCCGCGCGGTGCGTTGCAGCTCCAGCCGCGCCTCTTCCTGCGAAACCCGCGCCCGCTCCACGTGCGCATCGGCACCCGCGACCCCTGCCTGCGCGGCCCTGGCGCGCGCGGTGGCCTCGCGCATGCTGCGCTCGTCGTACAGCGACGCCATCACCGGCGTCAGCACCGCAATGACATCGCCAGCCGCGACCCGGTCGCCCTCGCGCATCGAGATGCGCGAGACGCGCGCGGTCACCGGAGCCGAGACCACGTATCGGTCGCGCAGCCGCGTGCGGCCGTCCTCGTCGATGCTCTGCTCGAAGCGTCCTCGCTCCACTGCTGCGGTCTCCACTTCGACCGGTTTGGGCGCGAAGGCCCATACGAGCGCCGCCACCACTGCAACGCCTGCGGCAGCGCCGGCCCATGTCTTTTTGTTCATCATGCGGATCACTCCCTTGTCTTCAAGGCTGCGACCATGTCCAGCCCGTTGATGCGCCTGCGCACGACCAGCGCGCTGGCCACACCTGCCGTTACCACTGCAATCGCTGCCCATGCGTAGGTGCGTGCCTGAATCACGACCGGAAACAGAAACTGGTCAGACCGCATCAGCGCGACCACGGTGTGGGTCAGCGACCACCCGAGCAACATGCCCAGCGGCAGGGCGATGGCGATACCCAGCGCGAGTTCGCCCAGCAGCAGCATCGACACTTCGGCCTTGGTGAAACCCAGCACGCGCAGGCTTGCGAGTTCCCAGGTGCGTTCAGCCAGCGCGATGCGCGCGTTGTTGTAGACCACGCCCACCGCAATCACCACGGCGAACGCAGTGAGGATGGAACTCATGATGAGGATGTTGCGCGCGGTCACTTCCTGCATGTTGCGCAGCAGGGTCGACTTGCTGAAAGCGCCTGCAATGCGCGGCAATTGCTGCGTGGCTTCGAGCACGCGCGGCAGCGAATCCTTTTCCACCCGCAGGCTGAAGTTGTTGGCCAGGTCGCCATCGCCGAGCAGGCGGTTGAGCGCATCACGCTCCATGAAGGCGTTCAGGCCCATCATGTCGCGCACGGTCCGCTCGATCACCACCTCGCGCTCCTGCCGTTTGCCGTCTCGCACCTGCATTGTCACCGTGTCTCCGGGCTTGACGCGCAGCTTGTCGGCCAGGCGATCGGTCATGAGTACGCCGTGCGTGCCTGCCAGTGCAATCTGGCTGTCCACATCGACCACGCGCTGCAACACCGGCACGGCGGCCTGCCCATCGACCACGCTGTTCTCGCTGCGCGATCCCTTGATGAAGCGCACCGCAATGCGCCGGCCGGTTTCCACCTGCGTCACGCCCGGCAGCCGTGCCAGTTCACGCGCCGCGCTCGCATCGACCGCGTCAGTCGCCCACACGATCAGGTCGCCGCGCATCGCCACATTGAACTGCGTGTGCACGATGGCATCCATCGCGTCCCTAAAGAAGTTGCCCATCACCACGACAGCGACAGCAGCGGCAATGCCGCCGGTTGTCACCGCTGCGCGCAGCGGCCTGCGCTCGATGTTGCGCAGGATCATGCGCAGGGCAGGGCCCACGGGCAGGCGCGGCACGCGTTCGAGCAGGGCACGGCGGTAGTTGCCCGGTGACGGCGGGCGCATCGCTTCCGCAGGAGACAGCCGCACCGTCGCAGCGATGGCCGTGAGCGTGCCCAGCACGGCCGTGAGCCCCACGATGAGCAGCGCAATCAACGCCAGCGTCAACGGGATGCTGTGCTCGAAACTCGGGAAGTGAAAGAAGTCCGCATACAGGTGGGTCATGCCGGTGCCCAGCCAGTTGCCCAGCGCCACGCCCAGCAGGTAGCCCCCCAGCACCATTGGCGTGACAAGCTTGAGATAGTGCATCGCGATCGCGGTGTTGTCGTAGCCCAGCGCCTTGAGCGCGGCCACCTGTTCGCGTTGCGTGGCGACCAGCCGCGCGGTGACCACATGCAAGAGGAACCCGGCGACCGCGAGAAAGATCGCAGGAAGCACCGTGCCCAGTACGCGCTGCTCCTTGATCTCGTTGTCGAGCATCGCGTGCGAGGCCTGCTCGTCGCGTCCATGCGCCTGCGATCCGCCCAGCGACGCGAGTTGCCGCGTGACGGCATCGATCACTGCGGGCTGCGATGCGCCGGGTGCGAGCTTCAAGGCAACGCGCGTGAATGCGCCGGTCATGTCGGTGGCCGCAGCGAGCTCTGCCTTGTCGAGCCAGAACACGCCGAACGATCGCAGGTCGGGCACGCCCATCTGGCCGCCAAAGATGAACTCGGGGGACAGGGCGGTGCCGGTGATGCGCAAGGTGCGGCGCTTGCCATTGACCAGCGCCGTCACGGTCGCGCCGGGGCGCAGCTTGTGCGCCTGCGCAAAGCTTTCGGTCACCAGCGTCTCCAGTTCGCCGCCGCGCGAGCCGCCTTCGGGCAGGCGGCCGGATCGCAGCAGCACCAGGTTCAGGCGTTGCGGCCGCAGCGTGTCGAGCCCGATCAGCTGGCCGATGACAGGGTCGGTGCTGCCGGGCACGCTCACGCGCGCCATCGACTCCACCGTGGTCTGCACGTCAACGACGCCAGGTAGTTCGGCCAGCCGCTGCGCCATTGAATCGGGCGCGCGGCGCACCGATGCGAACACGTCGGCAAAGTGTCCTTGCGCATAGAAACTGTCGCGCGCATGGGCCAGCGAATCGACCGCCGACAGCATCGCCAGAAAGCCGCCGATGCCGCTGGCCACCACCAGCGCAATCGTGAGTGCCTGGCTCCACAGCAGGCGCAGGTCGCGCAGCACCTTGCGGTCGAGCGCCTTCATGCAATCACCAGGAAAGCTCTGCCGGCGTGAGACGGCGTTCGGGCTTCTCGATGCTGGCGACGCGCCCGTCGGCCAGCCGCACGACCCGGTCTGCCATGCCTGCGATGGCCGCGTTGTGGGTGATGACGATGGCCGTGGTGCCCAGCTCTGCGTTGATGCGCGCGATGACTTCCAGCACCAGCTTGCCGGTGGCGTAGTCGAGCGCGCCGGTGGGTTCGTCGCACAGCAAGAGCTGCGGCCGCTTGGCGATCGCGCGCGCGATGGCGACCCGCTGCTGTTCGCCGCCAGAGAGCTGCGACGGAAAGTGATCGCGCCGCGGCATGAGCGCGACCAGTGCCAGCGCTTCGTCCACCGGCATCGGATCGCTCGCGATATCGGTCACCAGCGCCACGTTTTCGGCGACGGTCAGGCTGGGAATGAGGTTGTAGAACTGGAACACGAAGCCCACATGCTCGCGGCGGTAGCGGGTGAGTTCGGCATCGGTCGCGCCGGTGAGCCGGTGTCCGTCGAAATCGACTTCGCCTGAAGTGGGCAGGTCCAGCCCGCCCAGGATGTTGAGCAGCGTCGATTTGCCGCTGCCCGAAGCGCCCAGCAGCACGATGAACTCGCCCTTGCGGATGTCCAGGCTCACGTCGCTCAATGCACGCACCTGCGTGTCGCCTTGTCCGTACGTGCGCGTCAACCCGTGGATGTGCAGGATGGGCTCGGCGGTGGCTGCAGAGTTCATGTTGCTGCGACTGTAGGCAGCAGGGCGTGCGGCGGGCTTGATCTTTCTCAACTGCATGCCCCTGCGCCGCGCGCATAGTGCAAAAAGAACCCGAGCCCCAAGGAAATGCCGCCGTGAAATACAAGGACTACTACGCCGTGCTCGGCGTGGCCCGCGACGCGGACGCCGACGCCATCAAGAAGGCCTATCGCAAGCTGGCCCGCGAACACCACCCCGATGTGTCAAAGGCCAGCGGTGCCGAGGAACGCTTCAAGGACATCGGCGAGGCCTATGCCACCCTCAAGGACCCCGAAAAACGCGCCGCCTACGACCAGTTGGGCCAGCGTGAACCCGGCGCGGATTTTTCGCCGCCGCCCAACTGGAACGGCGGGGGGTTCGATACGCACAGCTTCGACGACGCCGACCTGGCCGACCTGCTCGCGTCACTGGGCCGCAGGGCGCGCGGCGGGCATGGTGGCCGAGGTGCAACCCATCCGCAGCGCGGCCGTGATTACGAAACCGTGGTCAAGCTCACGCTGGAGCAGGCGCATCGGGGCACCACGCTCAACCTGGACCTGGCACGCGAAGAGGGCGGCACCAGCACGCTGGAGGTAACGGTGCCCGCCGGTGTGGCCGACGGCCAGCGGGTGCGGCTACGCGGCAAGGGTGGCAAGGGCGTGCATGGCGGCGCGGATGGCGACATCTATCTGCACATCCACCTGTTGCCGCATCGCGTGTTCCGGGTCGATGGCCGCGACCTGCAGTTCGACCTGATGCTCGCGCCCTGGGAAGCCGCGCTCGGCGCCGAAGTTGAAGTGCCGACGCTCGACGGCGCGGTGGTGCTCACGGTGGCGGCTGGCACGCGCGCCGGGCGAAAGCTTCGCCTGCGTGGACGGGGCCTTGCCGATGGCAAAGGCGGTCGTGGCGATTTGTATGCGGTCGCGCACATCGATGTGCCAGCCACGCTCACACCTGCCGAGCGCGATCTTTTCGAACAGCTCGCCAAGGTATCAACATTCCATGCCCGCGCTGGCAGCGGCAAGGACAACGACAAGGACACCGCCCATGAACGCGCATCTGCATGAACCGGGCGTGCTCGACGCCACGGAGCTTTCGCTCGCCTGCGGCCTGACGCTGGAAGAGCTCAGCGAGTTGCTGGACTACGGCGTGCTGCAATTTTGCGTTTCGCGCGAGGCGCCTGAAGGCTTCAACGCGCAAGCCCTGTGGCCGCTGCGTGAAGCCGCCAGGCAGCGCGCGATCTTCGACCTGGACATCTTCACGATGGGACTGCTGGTGGACTACCTGCGCACGATCGAGGAGTTGCAGGCGCAGCTGCGGGCGCTCAATGCGCGTGTGCCAACTGAGCTGTCATCGGAGATCTGAAGACAGGCCGTCATCGCGCACTTGAAAAAGAGGCTGTCATTGCGGACTTGATCCGCAATCCATCGTCGACCAGGCGCAGCGTCCGCTTCGCGGTGGATGCCGGATCGAGTCCGGCATGACAGCCGCGTTTTAACCCCCGTGCCCGTCCACATCCTCCTCAGCCGCCCGTATCGCCAGCACCGGCACCGGCGCAAGCCGGATGACCTGTTCCGCGCCACTGCCCAGCAGCAGCCGGCTGAACCCGCGCCTGCCGTGCGTGCCCACCACCACCAGGTCGGCGTTCCACAGCTTGGCGGCCTTGGCCACAACTTCTCCGAGCCGTTCGCCAAACGTGTCGAACAGCATGCTGTCGGCTTCAATGCCTGCAGCTTTTGCGAGTGACATGCCCTCGTTGAGAATCTTCTCGCCCGATTCGCGCATCACGCGGATCAACTCACCCGAATAGCCGCCCGATGGGTCGTAACCGGTGACGTACGCGGCTTCGTCCACCACGTAGATCAGCCGCAGCCGCCCCCTGAACGCCTGGGCCATGCCGATGGCCGCAGTGAGCGCTCGGTTGGAGGTGGTGCTGCCGTCAATCGGCACGAGGATTCGCTGGTACATGTCATGCCTCCTGCTGTCTTGTCAATGCGTGTGTCCGTGCCCGCTCGCCTGTTCGGCGATCGCCTGGCAAGCCGTGCAGCGCGGCGCGGCCGGCATCGCCAGCAGGCGTTTTTCGTCGATGGCAACGCCGCAGTCCGTGCAGGTGCCGTAGGTGCCATCCTGCAGCCTGCGCATCGCAGCGCCGACCTGCGCGAGTTCTGTGGCCGCATGGTCACCCTGGATCGCGTCGATCGCGGTGAGCGATTCACTGGAGGCCAGGTCCTTGAAGTCAGTCACCTCGCCCGGAGCGCCTCCTGCCTGTGAAATGGCGGCGGTTTCCGACTGCAGGACGGCGCGCAGTTCGGCTTCGCGTTGCAGCAAGGCCATGACGATGCGTTTGCGGGCGGGATCGGTGTTGGTGTTCATGAGGGCTCCTCTGGTTACACCCGCATTGTTGGAGCGTTAGGCGCTGCCCGGTTTGATCCTTGTCAACCGCGGGCGACCGTGACCACGCACACTCTGCCCATGAGCACCGAACTTTTTGGCTCCGATGCGTACGCGCCCGCACAGATCGCGAGAAGGGTGGAGGAGGCTGGCGTCGCCAAGGCGCGCATGGCCCTGGTGCCCCTCGCCATGCTGGGGTTGCTGGCGGGGGTATTCATCGGCTTTGGCTCCTTGCTGTTTGTCATCGTGAAGGCCGACGCCTCCCTGGGCCTGGCCACGTCGCAACTGCTGGGTGGGGCTGTGTTCTCGCTGGGTCTGGTGCTGGTTGTGGTCGCCGGCGCGGAGCTGTTCACCGGCAACAACCTGCTGGTCATGGCCTGGGCCGACGGGCTGATCGGCTGGCGCGCAGTGGCCCGCAACTGGATCGTGGTCTGCCTGGCGAACTTTGCCGGCGCCGCCTCGCTCGCGCTGGCCGTCTACCTGAGCGGGCACACCGAGATGGGCAACGGCGCGATCGGCCGTACGGTCGTGAAGATCGCCCTTGCCAAGCAAGACCTGCCGTGGGAGCAGGCCTTCGTGCGCGGCGTGCTGTGCAACGTGCTGGTCTGCATGGCGGTGTGGATGGCGATGGCGGGTCGCAGCGTGATCGACAAGGCGATTGCGGTGGTGCTTCCGGTTAGCGCGTTTGTTGCCGCCGGATTCGAGCACAGCATCGCCAACATGTACCTGATGCCACTGGCGATGCTGATCCAGTCGGGGGCTGGGGCTGGGGTTGGGGTTGGGGTTGGGTCTGTCGATGCGGCAGTGACGGTGGGCGGCATGGCCGCGAATCTCGCGGTGGTGATTGCGGGCAACCTGGTCGGTGGGGCGGGGCTGGTGAGCCTGGCCTACCACCTGATCTACCGGCGCGAGAAGCCGCGCTGACCAGCCGTTCAGCGGATCACCAGCACCGGCACCGGCGCCATGCGCATGATCTGCTCGGCGCCGCTGCCCAGCAGCACGCGTCCGATGCCTCGCCTGCCGTGGCTGCCCACCACGATGAGGTCGGCGTTCCAGTCGGTGGCCTCGCGCGCGACCACATCGCCCAGGCGCTCGCCCATCGCGGTGACCAGGTGGCTTTCAACCGCCACGCCGGCCGATTCGGCTATGGCCGTCGCGTCTGCGATGACTTTCTGCGCAGCCTGGTGCCCCAGTTCCAGAAGCTCTTCGACGATGCTCGGGTCCACGTCGCCAATGCCTAACGCGGCCAGCTCGTTTTCGAGGTGAACCAGGCGCATGGCACCGCCGGCGTCACGCGCCATCTGCAGCGCCGTCACCAGCGCCTTGTTGGATGTCTCGCTGCCGTCGACCGGGACGAGGAATCGCTTGTACATATCTCTCTCCAGAACAATGAACCCAGACAGCCTAGTGTTTGCCCGTTGCGGCGGCTTTCGATTGACCTGTGTCAAACCCAGGCGCCAGCTGGCACGATATCGTGAAACCGCATCGCAGATGGAGACGCAAGACATGACACGCTTTCACCGAATTCTCGTTCCGTTTGACGACAGCGCAGCTTCCTGGCGGGCGCTGGACGAAGCCATCGCGCTGGGCGAGGTCAGCGGCTCCCGGCTGCGGATCGTGCACGTCATGGATGAGCTGACCTGGACCAATGGGTTCGAGCCCGCAGTGGCGCTGATGCGCGACATCGTGCCGCGCATGCGCGAGGCTGGCGAAAAGCTGCTGGCAGCGGCCTGCGCCCGCGCAGCGCAAAAGCAGGTGCTGGCCGAAGGTGCCTTGATCATCGGCGTCACAGGCCGAGTCTGCGAGCTGATCGCATCGGAAGCGACCGGCTGGGACGCCGACCTCATCGTGGTCGGCACGCACGCCCGCCACGGCGTGGACCGGTTGTTGATGGGCAGCGATGCCGAACAGATCGTGCGTCATGCACCCGTGCCGGTGCTGCTCGTGCGGACGCCGCAAGAGAAGTCGTCCTCATGAGCGTTCGCAACCTGGAGTCGTTGTTCCAGCCCCGGTCTGTCGCCGTCATCGGCGCATCGGACCGGCCCGGCAGTGTGGGCAACGTCGTGTTGCGCAATGCGCGCTCAGGCGGCCTGACCGGGCCGGTGTGGGCTGTCAACAAGAACCATGAGCTGGTCGGCGGCGAGAAGGCCTGGCCCGATGTCGCATCGTTGCCGGCAGCGCCCGACCTTGCGATCGTCTGCACGCCTGCCGCCTCGGTGCCGTCGGTGATTGCGCAGCTGGGCGCGAAGGGCACGCGCGCGGCCATCGTCTTTGCGGCGGGACTTCGGGAGCCGGCGCAAGAAAGTGGCATCACCCTGGAGCAGGCGATGCTCACGGCGGCCAAGCCGTATCTGCTGCGAATCCTCGGCCCCAACTGCATTGGCGCGCTGGTCCCGGGCATCGGCCTGAACGCCAGCTTTGCGCCGGGCAATGCACTGGCCGGTTCGCTCGCATTCGTCACGCAGTCGGGAGCGCTTGCGACCACCATGCTCGACTGGGCCAACGAACGCGGCATCGGTTTTTCTCACTTCATCTCGCTGGGCGACAGCTCCGATGTCGATTTCGGCGATGTGCTCGACTATCTGGCCAGCGATCCGAACACGCGCGCCATCTTGCTGTACGTCGAATCCGTGAAGGCGGCCCGCAAGTTCATGTCGGCCGCGCGCGCGGCGTCGCGCAACAAGCCGGTCATCGTCGTGAAGGCGGGCCGTTCGCCCACTGCGGCGAAGGCAGCCGCCTCGCATACCGGTGCGCTGGCCGGCTCCGATGCGGTCTTCGACGCCGCAGCGCGCCGGGCGGGCATGTTGCGGGTGGACACGCTGGAGGCCCTGTTCGATGCAGCAGGCACGCTGGCCCATCCCCACAGCTGGCGTGGCGAGCGGGTGGCCTTGCTCACCAACGGCGGTGGTGCGGGCGTGCTCGCTGCCGACGCACTGGCCCTGGCCGGCGGCAATCTCGCGCAGTTGTCGGATGCGACGATGAAGGCGCTCGATGCCTGCCTGCCGCCGAGCTGGTCGCATGGCAATCCGGTGGATATCGTGGGCGATGCACCCACGCAGCGGTATTCGCAGGCGCTCGACGTGCTGCTGTCGGCGCAGGAAGTCGATGGCGTCATCTTCATGCATGCGCCGACGGCCATCGTGCCGGCTTCCGACATCGCGCTCGAATGCCTGCCGCATATCCGCAATGCGTCCAAGCTGGTACTCAGTTGCTGGATGGGAGGCAACGCGGTAGCAGGTGCCCGCAGCTCTTTCTCGTATCAGGGCCTGCCCTGGTACAGCACACCCGAACGCGCAGTGGGCGCATGGCTGCAGCTGGCCGACTACCACCGCAACCAGGAATCGTTGCACCAGGTGCCTGACGACCGCGAAACCGGGCCTGCCCCGGAACGCGATCGCGCACTGGCCATCGTGCGCCGGGCCGTCGATGCCGGCCACGAATGGCTGGATCCGGAAGAAGCGCATGCCTTGCTGCGTGCGTACGGCATCGAGACAGCGCCGACAAGAATGGCGCGCACCGGTGACGAGGCTGCGCAGGCAGCAGTGGACATCGGGTTTCCGGTCGCGGTGAAGCTGGTCTCGCAGCAGATCGTGCACAAGTCGGATGTGGGCGGCGTCGCGCTGGGACTGGATTCATCCGACGAGGTGCGCAACACCACCGTTCGCATGCGCCAGCAAGCCGCGCGCCTGGTGCCCGGTGCCCAGATCGCGGGTTTCGCGGTGCAGGGCATGGTCAAGCGCCCGCATGGCCGCGAACTGATTGCTGGCATCGCGAGCGACCCGGTGTTCGGGCCGGTGCTGCTGTTTGGCCGGGGTGGCACCGATGTCGAGCTGTCGAAGGACCACGCCATTGCATTGCCGCCCCTGAACGACCTGCTGGCGCGCGACCTGATCGATCGCAGCGGTGTGCGCACCATGCTCGCTGCCCATCGCGGCGCACCGGCCAAGAGCGAACAGGCGGTTGTCGATGCGCTGGTGCGGCTGTCGCAGATGGCCTGCGACCTCGCGTCCCTGGCCGAGCTGGACATCAACCCGCTGGTGGTCGATGCGCAGGGCGCGATCTCGCTCGATGCACGCGTGCGCGTACGGCTGCGCGGCACGGCCGCTGGTGCGCAGCTTGCCCTGCGGCCGTATCCGCAGAAGCTGGAAGAACGCGTCACCGTCAACAGCACGCAGCTGCTGCTGCGACCTATACGCCCCGAAGACGGAAACCGGCTGAAGGCTTTCTATGCGAAGTGTTCGCCGCAAGACATGCGGCTGCGGTTTTTCATGGCCAGGCGCGAAGTGCCGACCTCGGAACTCGCGCGCTTCAGCCAGATCGACTACGACCGCGAGATGACTTTCATCGCGCTCACACCGGCTGATGAATTCGGCAACCAGCGCATGGCAGGTGAGGTGCGCGCGGTGTGTGACCCGGACAACATCCGCGCGGAGTTTGCGATACAGGTGGCATCGGCATGGCAGGGGCACGGGCTGGGCCGGGTGATGATGGACAAGCTGCTCAACTACCTGCGTGCGCGCGGCACGACAGAAGTCATCGGGCAGTGCCTGCGCGAGAACGCGGCGATGCTGGCGCTGGCTCGCAGCGTCGGATTTGCCGTCACCGAAGGCGATGACGGATTCGCACTGCGGATGACGCTGGTTCGTGACATGGATCAAGTCGCAGCGGCGTCTGGCGGTGCAAAGTCGGCGAACTAAAAAAACGTCTTGTCCATGACCGTAGTTTCATCCGACCTGCTGCGCCGATTCGATATCTCCGGCCCGCGCTATACCTCCTACCCGACGGCCGACCGGTTCGTCGAGGCGTTCGCTGCGCCCGACTACTCCCAGGCGCTCGTGCAGAGGCAGCAGGGCGCGGCGGCAGCGGCGCCCCTGTCGATCTACGTTCACATCCCGTTTTGCGAGTCGCTGTGCTACTACTGCGCCTGCAACAAGATCATCACCAAGCACCATTCGCGCAGCACGGGCTACCTGGCCTATCTGGCGCGCGAAATCGATCTGCATGGCGCTGCGCTCGGCAACGGCCAGACGGTGACGCAGCTGCATCTGGGTGGTGGCACGCCCACCTTCTTCTCCGATGCCGAGCTGCGCCAGCTCATGGACATGCTGGGCCGCACCTTCAACCTTGCCGCCGGTGGCGAGCGATCGATTGAGGTCGATCCGCGCACGGTCGATGGCAAGCGGCTCGACGCGCTCGCCGCGCTCGGCTTCAACCGGATCAGCTTTGGGGTGCAGGACTTCAATCCGGAGGTGCAGAAGGCGGTGCACCGCATCCAGCCGCTGGAACAGGTTGCCGCCTTGATGCAGCAGGCACGCGCCATCGGTTTCGATTCCATCAATGTCGACCTGATTTACGGCCTGCCCAAACAGACGCCCGAATCATTCGCGCAGACGCTGGAGCAGGTCTGCGCCTTGCGGCCCGACCGCGTGGCAATGTATGGCTACGCGCACCTGCCCGAGCGCTTCAAGCCGCAGCGGCGCATCGTGTCGGCCGATCTGCCCGGTGCGAGTTCCAAGCTGGCGATGCTGTCTCAGTCGATCGATGGCTTCATCAAGGCAGGCTATGAATACATCGGCATGGATCACTTTGCATTGCCCACGGACTCGCTCGCCGTGGCCAAGCGCCAGGGGCGGTTGCACCGCAACTTCCAGGGCTACAGCACGCAGCCCGACTGCGACCTGATCGGGCTGGGTGTTTCTGCCATCGGCCGTATCGGCGCGACCTACAGCCAGAACGCCAAGACGATGGAAGAGTATTGCGACCACCTGGACCAGGGGCGCCTGCCGGTGGTGCGCGGCCTTGCGCTCAACCGTGACGACCTGGTGCGCCGCGCGGTCATCATGGTGCTGATGTGCCAGGGCCAGGTGATGTTCGAGTCGATCGAAGTGGCATGGCTCATCGACTTTCGCAGGTACTTCGCGCCGGAACTCGCGCAGATGGACCAGCTGGTCGAGCAGGGCCTCGTGCGCGTCACCGACACCGGCATCGAAGTGACTGAAAGCGGCTGGTACCTGGTGCGGGCGGTCGCGATGGTGTTCGACCGCTACCTGCAGGCCGACCGCAACCGCGCGAAGTTCTCGCGCATCATCTGAAGGCACGACCTTGTCCACCGCGCTTGCGTTCTCGGCGCTGCTCATGGGCCTGGCGGGCGGGCCACATTGCATCGCCATGTGCGGCGCTGCATGCGGCGCCATCACGAGGCCTGGGGATCGGTCGGATGGGCAGGGTGCAGGGGGTGAACGGGGTGTGGGCGATGCACGGGATGCCTCAGGCGGCGCGCAGGTGATGACCCATCCGATCACGTTTGCAACTGCGATCCCTTCGCGGCCCGCGAGCCCTGCAAGCCATCCGGCGTTCCAGCGCGCCGCCTTGTTCCAGCTGGGACGCCTCGCGGGTTACACGGCCGCTGGCGCGGCTGCGGCTGGCGCGGTGCAAAGCCTGGCCTGGCTCACGTCCAATGCGGCTGCGTTGCGGCCGATCTGGATGTTCTTTCATCTGGCGGTGCTGGCGTGGGGCCTGGCGCTGCTGGTGCTGGCCCGGCAGCCGATGTGGGCGGGGCGTGCGGGTCGGCTCGCATGGACCCGCGTGCGGCCGCTGGCGAGTCGGCAGGGCGGCGTGCTGGTGGCCGGCACGCTATGGGCGCTGATGCCGTGCGGCCTGCTGTATTCCGCGCTGCTGGTGGCTTCGCTCAGCGGCGGGCCGCTCGATGGCGCGATTGCGATGGCGCTGTTTGCGCTGGGCAGCGGGCTGTCGCTGACGGCCGCGCCGTGGTTGTTCCTGCGACTGCGTGATGCAGGCAATGGCCGGTTCAAGGACCTGGGAACGCGATTGGCCGGATTGATGCTGGCCCTGGTCGCGATCTGGGCGCTGTGGAGCGATATGGTTCACCGCGTGGCGGTGTGGTGCGGCCTGGTTTGAAGGATGTCATTGCTGACTTGTGAGGCTGTCATTGCGGACTTGATCCGCAATCCACCGCGAAGCGGCAGCCGCGCCTGATCAATCGCCGCATGGATACCGGGTCAAGCCCGGTATGACAGCCGGATTTCCGGACAGCCGCGCCGCTCAAACTCAGCGCAGCTTCACCGTCTCCAGCCACGTCGGCATGTAGACATCCCAGTGCAGCTCGCGCTCGATCCGCTGGCGCAGCGCGTCGGCGGCGTGAGGTTCGCCATGCGTGATGAACGTGGTCTTGGGCGGAGTCTTTGCACTGCTCAGCCACTGCAGGATTTCATTGGAATCGGCGTGCGCCGACAGGTGATCGATACTCGCGACTTCAGCCCGAACCGGAACATCCTGTCCGTGAATCCGCACCGTCGGGCTGCCGCTCACAATCGTCGCGCCGCGCGTACCACCGGCCTGGAAGCCGGTGAACAAAATCGTGTTGCGGGCATCGGGTGCGAACGCCTTCAGGTGATGAACCACACGCCCGCCAGTCGCCATGCCGCTGGCGGCAATCACGATCATCGGGCCCTTGCGCGAATTGAGCTTTTCTGACTCTTGCGGCGTGCCCACGATCTTGGGCAGCGCGGCCATCGCCTTCCTGTCATGGTCCGACAGGCGCAGCTGGTCGCCGTGCTTCAGATAGGCCTGCGTTGCGCTCGCTGCCATCGGACTGTTCAGGAACACGGGCAGATGCGCAATGTCGCCCCGGTCCATCAGCAGGCGCAGGCAGTGCAGCACGGTTTGCGCGCGGCCCACCGCAAACGCAGGGATCAGCACCATGCCGCCGCGCTTGACGGTGCGGTTGATGATGGCAGCCAGCGCCACGAGCGGGTCGGAGTTGTCGTGCAGGCGATCGCCATAGGTCGATTCGACCACCAGGTAGTCCGCGCCCTCGAATGGCACCGGCGCGCCCAGCACCAGGTCATTGGGCCGGCCCAGGTCACCCGAAAACACAATGCTGCGCTTGCCGTTGTCCAGCCTGACGAATGCCGACCCCGGCATGTGGCCCGATGGCGTGAGGTGCGCGGTCAGGCCCGGGACCGGCTGCCACGGTTTTGAAGGAGCCACGGCCTTGAATCGCTTCAGCGAAGCCATCGCGTCATTGCGCGTGTAGAGCGGCAGGGCGGGGTGATGCCTGGACAGGCCGTATTGGTTCGCGTGCTCGGCCTCTTCTTCGAGCAGGTGTCCGCAGTCGGGCAGCAGGATGGAGCACAGATCCTTGGTGGCGGGCGTGCAGTAGATGGGTCCCTTGAAGCCATCGCGCACCAGCAGCGGCAGGTAGCCGCTGTGATCGATGTGCGCATGGGTGAGGATCACCGCGTCGATCTGGTCGGGTCGCACCGGCAGTGCGGACCAGTTGCGAAGCCGCAGCTGCTTGTAGCCCTGAAAGAGCCCGCAGTCGACGAGCACCTTGCTCGTGCCCTCTCGCACCAGGTACTTCGAGCCGGTGACCGTATCGGTCGCGCCCAGGAATTGAAGTTGCATGATGCAGTCTAGGAAGCGGCGTCACGCCGTCGCTTGAGGTAGATCAAGTCGCCGCCGAATGCGGCATGACAGCCCGGCAAAGGCACTGCCGTCAGCTCGTGCGGGTGACCTTGTTCAGGTGAGGCGGCCTGTCGGGGTCGAAGCCACGCGCGCGCGACAACGCTTCGACCAACGGGTAGAAGCTTTGCACCATCGAGATCGCATCGAGATCTTCCGAGGCGGTGGCGCAGATGGGCAACATGCTGCCCGGCGTGCCTTCAGGTGCGGCGAGCAGCACATTTGCACCGCGCTCACGCATGGCAGCGGCCAGTGCGAGCAGTCCCGCCTGGGCCGGCCCGCGCGGCGCGAAGATGAGAAGCGGATAGCCCTCATCGATCAGCGCCATCGGCCCGTGCTGCACTTCGGCGCCAGAGAATGCCTCGGCCTGGATGCCGCAGGTTTCCTTGAACTTGAGCGCTGCTTCCTGCGCGACAGGCAAGCCCAGGCCGCGCCCGATCACGAACAGGCGTTCTGCGTCCATGAGCTGAGGCACGGCGAGCGACCAATCGATGGTTGCGGCGCGAGACAGCACATCGGGCAGCGCATGAAGCGCGCGCGACAGATCGTCATTGCCCTGCCATGCAGCGACGACTCGCGCACCGGCCACCAGTTGCGCGATGAAGCTCTTGGTCGCGGCCACGCTTTGCTCGCGCCCGGCATGCAGCGGAAACACCCATTGCGCGGCCTGCGCGAGCGGAGACTCGGCCGCATTGACGAAGCACGCGGTGATTGCTTCGCACTTGCGAAAGTAGCGCGTCGGCTCGACCAGGTCCGGGCTCTGCCCCGATTGAGAGAACGCAAAGCAGGCAAGGCTCTTGCACGCGATCTGCGATTGATACAGCGTCACCAGCGACATCGGCAGTGATGTCACCAGGCGGCCCAATCGCGCCATGATGAGATACGCCGCGTAATGCGCCGCGTGGTCCGAGCTGCCACGCGCGATCGTCAGCAGCGACTGCGGCGACTCGCTTCGCAGCAGCTCGCCGAAATCGTCGTAGGCCAGCGCGTCATGCGCGAGCTGGCGCGCGACGCATGCCGGTGCTTCGCGCGCTTCAAGCAGCATGTGCGAGATCACACGCCTTGCCCTTCGATGCGTTCGCCCTGCGCATGGACCGACAGCAGTTTCAGGTCGCGGTCGAGCACCACCGCATCGGCCCATGCGCCCGCATCCAGCCTGCCGCGATCGGCGAGGCCCAGGTAGTTCGCGGCGTGGGTGGACACACGATTGGATGCATCGGCCAGCGTCAGCCCCAGCTTGTCCACCAGGTTGCGCAAGGCCTTGTCCATCGTCAGCGTCGAGCCCGCCAGCGTGCCATCGGCCAGGCGCACACCGCCCAGGCACTTGGTGACAGTCTGCCGGCCGAGCATGTAGTCGCCATCGGGCATGCCGGTGGCCGAAGTGGAATCGGTGACGCAATACAGACCCGGGATCGAACGCAAGGCGACCTTGATAGCGCCGGGGTGGACATGCAGCAGGTCGGGAATGATCTCTGCGAACTGCGCATGAGCCAGCGCCGCACCGACCATGCCCGGCATCCGGTGGTTGAGCGGCGTCATCGCATTGAACAGATGCGTGAAGCCGCTCGCGCCGCATGCCATCGCTTCGATGCCGTCTTCGTAGGTGCCCAGGGTGTGCCCGATCTGCACGCGATACCCGGCGTGCGCCAGCGCCTGTATGTGCGCCATGTTGCCCGGGACTTCCGGCGCGAGGGTCAGCAGTCGCACCGGCGCGATGTCGTTCAGGCGGGACAGCTCGTCGAGTGAGACGGGCCGTGCATAGCCTGGCTGCGCGCCCAGCTTGCCGGCGTTGATGTAGGGTCCTTCGAGATGCACGCCCAGCACATGCGCAGCTTGCGTTGCCCGCTGTGCGCAGAGCGAAGCGAGACCGTTGAAAGCTGCCTGCAAGTCCTCGAACGGCGCAGTCATCGTGGTCGCGAGCAGCGTCGTGGTGCCGTGCGCGGCATGCGTGCGCGCCACATGCAGCGCCGCATCGCCGCCTTCCATGATGTCGCGCCCGCCGCCGCCATGAACATGCAGGTCGATGAATCCCGGCAGCACGATGGGAAGCGGCGAGTCACGCACGGCGCGCTCATCGGCAACCGGCGTGCCGTCGATGCCGGTGATGCGCCCGTCGGGGCCGCAGGCAAGCGTGCCGTGGACAAAGCCCAGCGGCGTGAGGATGTGACCGTGGATGGTGTTGGCTGTAGGCATGGTTAGCGCGCTATTCGACCACGGATAGCGAGTTTCGTGCGTTTGCTGGCTGTCATGCCGGACTTGATCCGGCATCCACCGCGAAGCGGCAACGGCGCCTACAACCTCAACCGCTGCGCGTAGCCGGTCATCTCCAGGTAGCCGCGCCCCACGCGTCGTCCCGCGTTGTCGAACAGATCACTCAGGCCTTCCCAGTAAATCGCCCCAGTCGAGGCGCGGCTGTCGAGTTCCTGGTTGTCCAGCGCGGCCTTGACGGTGTAGGTTCCCGACGGCGTGCGGACTGTCCATTCGACCGGATAGGCGGCGCGCGACACCGCACTGGTCCAGCTGCGTTTCGCCGCGAATGACACCTCATCCGGCCCGAACGATCGCGTCGCACCGCCCGCGGCGCGGAATGATCCGCCATGCCACAGTGCCGAGCCATCCGCGCGGCGCAGGCGAAACGCCGTCAGCGCCGACCCGTCATCCAGGTTCATGCCGATCCAGTCCCAGCCGACGGCTTCGGGATGCAGGACTTCTTCACTCCACTCATGGTCGAGCCAGGCCTTGCCCGTGATCGCGAACCGCTGGCCGCGCAGCACGATGGCACCGGTCACCGCGAGTTGCGGCTGGCTGTAGTAGTAGCTCGCCTGCGCCTCTTGCGGCCCCTTGCGCGACAGACCTTGCGCGCCCTGAAGCAAGACGGGCTGGGTGGGCGTGCACTCGATGTCGAGCGAGAAGTCGGCACCCGGCAGCACCGCGCGATAGGCCCCGCCCATGCGTTGCAGCGACCAATCGCGAAGCCGCACGCGGGTGTCACCTTGCGCGGCCAACGCAACCTCGAATCCCTCGCGCGCGATGCGCTGGTCGTGCCACAGCTTCGCGCCTTGCACGTCGGTCACTGCCGCATGTGCGAACACGAGTTGCTTCGCGGCGAACTTCGATGTCATGGCCTGCGTGGCATCGACCCGCGTCCTGAAGAACGTGACCTGGAAGCCGAACTCGCGCCCCTTTGATGTCGCATGACCGGTGATGTACCACCACTCGGTGCGCAACTCGGGATGCGCGCCGTGATCGCGCGGAAAGGCAAGCGTCATCGGCCCGAGCGCAGGACGCGCGGCTTGTGCAAGCAGCGGCCGCGCATGCATCAGCAGCGGCAGGGCAAAGAGTGTTTCGCGGCGGCGCATCACCAGTCTTCTTTCACGGCCAGCACCGCGTCGCGCCCTGCGGCGGCGCGGCCCGCGAGCCAGGCGGTGATCGTGCCCGCTGCAATGACGGCAGCGCACAGCGCCAGCAGGCGTATCCACGGCACGAGCAGATCCATGGTCCAGTGAAAACTCTGCGGATTGACCACATGCACCAGCACCACCGCAACCGCAAGCCCCAGCACAAGCCCTGCGATGGAGCCGATCACCGTCCAGGCTGCACCCTCGCCTGCAACCACACCCAGGATCTGGCGGCGCGTCAGGCCCAGGTGCGAGAGCAGGCCGAACTCCTTTCGCCTTGCCAGCACCTGCGCGCTGAAGCTCGCAGCCACGCCAAACAATCCGATGCCAATGGCCACTGCCTGCAGCCAGTAGGTGACCGCAAAGCTCCGATCAAAAATGCGCAGCGACACGGCTCGCAGCTCCTGCGCGGAGGCGAATTCGACGATGCCGCCCAGGCCGGCTTCGCGTTGGGCCAGTTCGCGTATCGCGCCCTGGACCTTTGCCGGATCGGCGCCTGTTTCGAGCCAGAGCTGGAAGTCATTGAATCGGCTGTCACCGGTCAGGCGCTCGTAGTCGGCGCGTGACATGGCAATGGCTCCGCTTTGACGCACGTAATCGCGCCACACGCCTGCCACATGGAATCTGGCGTTCGATCCGGGGAAGGCTTTTTCCAGCAAGGGGAAGGGCGAACCTGGCCTGGCGCCGTACAGGTCCACCACGGCTTCGCTGACGTAGATCGCGATCTGCCCTGCGGGCGCTGGATGCAGTTCACCCACGAGCGGAAGCGCCTTGCCCGGATCGTCCAGCGTGCGCGCCAGCAGCGCTACGGCGGGAAGCGACGCGTCAAGCAGCAAAGGGCGAGTGCGTTGTGTCGACACGCGGCGAACACCGGGCACCTGCTCCACGGACCGGATGAACGACGCCGGGAAGAACACGGTGTCGCCAGCAGATGCGGAGGTCGATGTGCGCGAATACAGATCGGCAGGCAACACCACATCCAGCCACTGCGACACCGACGCCCGAAAGCTCGCGACCATCACCGTCAATGCGACAGCCAGGCTGAGCGATGCCACCACGCCGCTCACCGCAATCGCTGCGCTTTCGCGCACCCGTCTCGCGCGCTCGACAGCCAGCATCGGCAGCAGCATGGCACCAAGCGCCGGAGCAATCGCGTCGTAGATGCCCGCGATCAACCACGGCAACACCGAGATGCCGCCCACCAGCAACAGGCCCACCGACAGGTAGGCGCCCAGCGGAATTCCTTGCACCGGCGGCAGCAGCGCGAGTGCCCCGCCTGCCAACACCATCGCCATGCCGAGCCAGTGTTTGCGCGAGGCGGGCAGGCCGGTGCCCAGCCCCTTGAGCGTCTGCGCCAGCGGCAGGCGCTGCGCGGCGAGCGCGGGCAGCCAGCCACCGGCAGCGGCCGCCGCGATGCCCAGCGCCGCATACAGGAGGGCCGCTGGCGTCGTCCACTGCAACTGCGGCGCGACCCCCGAGAAATACCCGCCCCCCAGGTCGCCGCCCAGCCAGCGCAAGCCCAGCGCGGCGAGCGCAGTACCCAGTGCGATTCCCAATGCGCTGCCGATCACGCCGAGCAGCAGCGATTCGGCGAGCACCAGCCGCCTGCGCTGCGGTGCGGTCACGCCCAGCACCCCCAGCAGCGCAAACTGCTGCGAGCGGCGCGCGACGCTGAGCGCCAGCACCGAATACACCAGGAATGCGCCCGTGAAAAGCGCGACCAGCGCCAGCACGGTGAGGTTGACGCGGTAGGCACGCGACAGGCTGTTGACGCGGCTTGCGGCGTCTGCAGGTTCAGCGACAACGACACCGGCGGGCATCTCCATCGAGCCAAGGAACGACGCGCGATCACTGCCGGCGCGCAGCCGCACATCGATGCGCGTCAGCTGGCCTTGCCGTGCGAAGAAGTCTTGCGCGGCGCCCAGGTCCATCACGGCCAGCGCGCTGCCCTGGGCGGTAACGGTACCCGCGATGTTGGCCTGGACGCGAGCGCTGCCGTTTTGCAGTTGCACCACCTGCGCATCGCCAAACGCGAGCCGCGCGGCAGGGTTGAGGAACACCTGCCCCGGCGCAAACAGGGCGAAGCGATCTGCATTCTTTGCCGGCACGGGCATGAGGGACGGCGCGACCGCAGCAACAACCAGCGCGTCCATGCCCACAATGCGCAGTTGCAGGGGTGGCTTGGCACCAGCCACGGCAATCGTGGAAAGCTCCAGCACCGGGCTGGCGATGCTCACCTGTGGATGACTGGCGATGCGTGCGTACAGCGCTTCGTCGAACGAGCCTTGCACCGCGCGCACTTCCAGGTCGGGCTGGCCGCCAGCGGAACGCACGGCGCTGGAGAATTCGCTCAGCGCTGATGCATTGATCAGGTGCACCGAGAACGCGAGCGCCACGCCCAGCATGACCGCCACCACGGCAGCGGCGTTGCGCCAGGGGTGATGGCGCAATTCCTGCAGGGAGAAGGTGCGAAGCAAAGCGAGCATCCCCGCATTGTGAGTGGGCGGCGATCAGTGCGCTAAAGTTGCGCGATGCTCCAGCTACCTACTTTCGACGATGTCGCCGCTGCCGCGCGGCGCCTGCAAGGCCACGCCCACCGCACGCCGGTCAACCGGTCCACGACCGCCAACCAGCTGCTCGGCGCGGAAGTGTTTTTCAAATGCGAGAACTTCCAGCGCATGGGCGCGTTCAAGTTCCGTGGCGCGTTCAATGCGCTGTCGCAATTCAACGCGCAGCAAAAGAGCAAAGGCGCGATCGCGTTTTCGTCCGGCAATCATGCGCAAGCCATTGCCCTGTCTGCGCGCTTGCTGGGAATGCCTGCCGTGATCCTCATGCCGATGGACGCGCCGCAATCCAAGATCGATGCGACACGCGGCTATGGCGCAGAGGTGATTTTGTTTGACCGCTACAAGGAAGACCGCGAGGCGCTTACCAAGAAGGTCGCGCAGCAACGCGAGATGACCTTGATCCCGCCATTCGACCACCCGGATGTGATCGCAGGGCAGGGCACGGCGGCGATGGAGCTGATCGAGGAAGTCGGCGAGCTTGATGTGCTGTTCGTGTGCCTGGGCGGTGGAGGGCTGCTCAGCGGCTCGGCGCTGGCCACGCGCGCGCTGTCGCCGCGCTGCCAGATTTATGGCGTGGAACCCGAAGCCGGCAACGATGCGCAGCAGTCGATGGCCAAAGGCGAAATCGTGCATATCGAAACGCCCCGAACGATTGCCGATGGCGCGCAGACGCAGCATCTGGGTCGCTACACCTTTGAAGTGATCAGGCGCGATGTCACCGGCATCCTCACTGCCACCGATGAGCAATTGGTCGAGGCGATGCGGTTTTTTGCGGAGCGGATGAAGATGGTGGTCGAGCCGACGGGTTGCCTGGGCTTTGCGGCTGCGCGGCATGCGGGCATTGACCTGGCGGGCAAGCGGGTGGGCGTGATCATCAGCGGCGGCAATGTGGACCTTCCTCGCTATGCGCAACTGATCGGGCAGGGGCTTGCGTGATGAATGGTTCAAAAGCCATCCAGGTTGGGCAAGCGAAGTTTCCGGCGATTTGCGCGCCGCTGGTTGCGCGTACGCGCGAGGCGATCATTGAAGAGGCGAGGGTGGTGGGTCTGAAGCAGCCCGACATCCTGGAGTGGCGCGTCGATTTCTTTGAAGGCATTGGCGATGCGCAGGCGGTGGTCGAAGTCGCTGCCGCGATCCGCAAGGCCGCGCCCGGCATCCCGCTGCTGCTCACGCGCCGTTCGATGCGCGAGGGCGGCGAGAAGATTGGCATCACCGAAGAGCAGGTGCTGGCGACCTATCGCGCCGCGTGTGAGAGCGGGCATATCGATCTCATCGACTATGAGATGAGCAATGACGCGGCGAACGTCGCGCAGGTGCGCGCGTTCTCGAAGGCGCATGGCGTGCAGCTGGTGCTGTCGTTCCACGACTTCGGCAAGACGCCTGCTGCTGAAGAATTGGCGATGCGATTCGCCATGGCGCAACGGCTGGGCGCCGATGTCGCGAAGATCGCGGTGATGCCGCAGTGCATGGACGATGTGCTGGTGCTGTTCAAGGCCACGCTGGATGCGAGCCGCACGCTGAAGATTCCGGTGGTGAGCATGGCGATGGGCGGCTATGGCGCAGTGAGCCGCCTGTGCGGCTGGACCTTCGGATCAGCCATGACATTCGCCGTGGGACAGAGCAGCTCCGCGCCGGGGCAGATGCCGATTGGGGATGTGGAGGCGGGGATTGCCATGTTGCGCCGCGCGCTATCGCCGATGGATTGCGGATCAAGTCCGCGATGACAGCCTCTTGCGGATGTCATGCCGTCATGGCGCTTGCCCCCCCGGCTGTCATGCCGGACTCGATCCGGCATCCACCGCGAAGCGGCTACAGCGCCACCGAAGTCATGGATTGCGGGTCAAGCCCGCAATGACAGGCCTCTAGAAGTCAACGTCATCACCCGATCCGCCCGCGCCGCTGCCGCTTCCGAGTGCGTGACCAGCACCAGCGACGCGCCGTGTTCGCGCGTTTGCGCGAGCAGCGCATCCATCACCATCGCCGCCGTTGTCGGGTCGAGGTTACCCGTCGGCTCATCGGCCAGCAGCAGCGCGGGTCTGTGGATCAACGCCCGCGCAATCGCCACGCGCTGAAGTTGCCCACCGGATAACTGCTGCGGCAATCGCGCGCCCAGCCCCTCCAGTCCCACGGCTTTCATCATGGCTGCAACACGCCCGTTGTCCGCCTGCTTCAGCAGCATCAGCGGCAGCCCGATGTTCTGCGCCACATCCAGGTGAGGCAGCACATGAAACGCCTGGAACACGAAGCCGGTGCAGGAGCGCCGCAAGATCGCGCGTTGGTCGGCATCCAGCGATCCGAGGTCGTGTCCGGCCAGCGTCACCGTGCCTTCGTCCCAGGTGTCGAGCCCCGCCATGCAATTGAGAATCGTGGACTTGCCCACACCCGATTCCCCGACGATCGCCACGAACTCGCCCGGTGCGACATCGAGCGAAACATGGGAGAACACCGGCACATCGCCGTAGCGCTTGCCCAGGTCCTTCAGGGCGATGCTCACAGCGACTCCCGCACGGCGCGCAGGACCTGGTCCAGCGCATCCGGCGCGTCGCAGGCAATCACGCGGCGCTGCGGCATGCTGCGCAGCCATGTGATCTGGCGCTTGGCCAACTGGCGAGTGGCATTGATGCCCAGCTCACGCAATAACGAATGCGCAAACGCCGAGCCCGGATTCGCCTCTTGCCGGTCCAGCAGTTCCCACGCCTGCCGATAACCGACGCAGCGCATGCTGGGCAGGTCGGCATGCAGGTCACCGCGCGCGCGCAGGGCCCTGACCTCATCGAGAAACCCCGCCGAAAGCATCGCGTCAAAACGCTGCGCGATGCGCTCATGCAGCCACGCCCGATTCATCGGCTCCAGCGAGACCAGCGCAATGCCTGCAACGCCCTGCACCTGCTTGTCTGGCGAGGCATGGAACGACGACAGCGCGCGCCCCGAGATGCGATACACCTCCAGCGCCCGTTGTATGCGCTGCGAGTCGTTCGGGCTCAGTCTCGCGGCGGTCGGGGCGTCAACCTTCGCCAGCTCGGCATGCAAGGCAGGCCAGCCTTCATCGAAGGCCCGCGCTTCGATCTGCGCACGCACTTCAGGGTCGGCAGGCGGCATCGCATCCAGGCCCTCGAACAGCGCCTTGAAGTACAGCATCGTGCCGCCCACCAGCAGCGCGAGCTTGCCGCGCGAGTTGATCTCGTCGATCAGCGCTTTCGCATCCTGGACAAACTCAGCCGCGCTGTACGCCTGCAGCGGGTCGCGGATGTCGACCAGGTGATGCGGCACCTGCGCCAGCTCCTGCGCAGAGGGCTTTGCGGTGCCGATGTCCATCCCGCGATACACCAGCGCGGAATCGACGCTGATGATTTCGCACGGGTGCTCTTGTGCAATGGCCAGTGCGGCAGCCGTCTTGCCCGATGCGGTGGGCCCCGCCAGCGCAATCGCTCGCAGCGTAGATGACTTCACCTCAGGCATGCCGCGGATCACCGTATCGCTGCACCAGCGTCCACGACGCAACCGCGATGCAGACGCTCCAGAACCACACGCCGTTGGCCATGGGGAAGACGGTGCCGTCCAGCCGCCCGCCCATCCATCCGCCCACGATGAACGCGGCGACCATCATCAGGAATCCATTGAGCGCAGAAGCCGCGCCCGCTGCATGCGGAAACGGCGCCACCGCACCGCTTTGCCCGCAGGGCTGGTGCACGCCGTGGGCGAACATGAAGATCCAGAACGGCACCAGGATGGCCCAGGTGTTGTGCATGCCGGCCAGTGCCAGCACGCCCATCAGCGTGCCGCCTGCAAGCGTCAAGCCGCCTGCGATCGCCACGGATCGTTTGACGCCGCGCCGTGGCAGCAGCCAGCGGCACCAGAACGTGCCCAGGATGTAGATGAAGGCCATCGAGAACATCGCCAGGCCGTATTGCGTGCGCGTGAAATCCAGCACCTGGATGAAGATGAACGATGACGATGCGAGGAAGGTGAACAGGCCGGCATACGAAGCCGTCGATAGCGCAGACCACGCCAGGAACGTCGGATGCCGCAAGATGGTGAGCCAGGTCGAAACCAGCGTGCGAGGTTGCAGCGCGAGCGGGTTCTTCCGCGGCACGGTTTCCTGGAATCGCAGGGCGACCACGGTGAACGCAACGACGCCGAACACGGCCGTCGCACCCAGTGTGTAGCGCCATCCCAGCAGGTCCGACAGCAAGCCGCCCATGGGCGCGCAGGTGCAGGCAATGATGCCCAGGCCCGTGAGGCCCTTGGACATCATGCGGGCGCCGATTTCCGGGGTGTAGAGATCGCGGACGATCGCGCGTGCGCCCATCACGGCCGCGCCCATCGCCGCGCCCTGCACCATGCGTCCCGCGATCAGCATGAGCATCGAAGGCGCGAGCGCGCAGGCGATCGATGCGAGGGCGTAAGCGCCCAGCCCGAGCAGCAGGATCGGCCGCCTGCCAAATCGATCCGATAAAGGTCCCCACACCAGCTGCGACGTGCCGAATGCAAGCAGCAACACCGTCAACGTCAGCTGTGCCTGCGAGACCGGCGCGCCAAAGCCCTCGGTCAGCGAGGGCAGGGCCGGCAGGTAGAGATCCGTGGTGACAGGCTGTATGCCCAGCAGAAGGGACAGGATGAGGACGACGATTGGCGCGGGCATGGTGTGCCGGGGAGGGTAGCAGAAGCGCGGGTATAAACGCCGCAGCGCATCCCTGCGCCAAGGAACCCCGCGCATGCCGTTCGATCCCCTGTCCACCTACGTGCAGCTTCAGTCCAGCGGGGTCGCAACCGCAGTGCCCGGCGGCGATGCCTTCTGGTTGCTGCCCCCGCAAGAGGTCGAGGCGGCAGGAAGTGGCTGGCTGATTTCGGAATACGAATTCGCGGCCGACTGGCCGACGTGGGAGATGCACCCTGACGGCGATGAGTTTGTTTATCTGCTGTCGGGTTGCGCCGATCTGCTGCTCGATGAACCGGGGGGTGTGCGAACCCTGCAATTGCGTGGCAGCGCTGCGGTCATCGTGCCGCGAGGCATCTGGCACACCGCAAAAATTCACGAGCCCAGCCGGATGCTGCATGTGACACTCGGCGCCGGAACGCAGACTCGACCTGCTTGAGTTTCCCTGCGTTAAAGTAATTCAACGACGACTGACACGCCCATTGCAAGCACACATGAAGATTGAAATCGACGACCTGACGCGCCCGGCCATCCTGGCGCTGCTCAACGAACACCTGACCAACATGTACGAGCTGTCGCCGCCAGAGAGCGTGCATGCACTCGACGTGTCCAAGCTGAAGTCGCCCGACATCACGTTCTGGACGGTGTGGGATGACGATCACGAGGGCCGCCCCGGCGCATTGCTCGGCTGCGGCGCGCTCAAGGAACTCTCGCCCGACCACGGCGAGGTGAAATCGATGCGCACGCCTGCCGTGATGCGCCGTACGGGCGCAGGGCGCGCGGTGCTCAAGCACATCATCGAGGTCGCCAAGAAGCGCGGCTACACCCGGCTCAGCCTGGAGACGGGCTCGGGCGATGCGTTCTATCCTGCGCAAAAACTCTATGAAAGTTTCGGCTTTGAATACTGCGGGCCGTTCGGCAACTACACCGAGGACCCTCACAGTGTTTTCATGACCAAGGTGCTTTGAGATGACGACTCCGGACCTCACCCCTGATGAACTCGCACTGGCAAAGAAGTTTGCGATGCGTTGCAACAACCGCGCGTGGGCCCTGACAGCGCAGGCCGGCCGGACGCCTGCGCAAGATCGCGAGATGCTCAACGCGGCGCATGCGTCGGCGTATCACTGGGGCCAGGTCGGCGTCGAACAGAACTGGATGCGGGCCACGATGTGCCTGGCGCTGGTTCATGCCTTGCTCGGTCACGGCAAGACGGCGCTCGCGATGGCGCAAGAGATGCGCGACTACTTCCTGCCACGTGCAGATACGCCCGACTGGGAGCTGGCATTCACCCATGCGATTTATGCGCACGCTGCGCATGTGGCGGGCGATGAGGCTGCGCATCGCTCGGCGTATCAGGAGGCAGTCAAGGCGATTGCCGCGATAGCCGACGAAGAGGATCGCAAGATCGTCAACGAAACGTTTGCGCAGGTTCCTGCGTCCCTGTGATGACGCAATTGCGGACGAAGCTGCTGCTGCTCTCGATCGAACATGGATTGCGGGTCAAGCCCGCAATGACAGCCACCGGGGGTTGTCACGCCGATCCACGACACGCGACAGCCTCCCCATGACTGTCATGCCGGACTCGATCCGGCATCCACCGCGAAGCGGCGACGACGCTTGATCAAACATGGATTGCGGATCAAGTCCGCAATGACAGTCGCAGGTTCAGCGCACCAGCGGCCGCAAGCTGAACAGGTCGGCCAGCGCTTCGCGGTATTTGGCCAGGCCCACGCTCATCGTGCTGTGGTGCGAGCCGCCTTCCACCAGCAGGAAGCGTTTTTGTCCGGTGGCTGCTTCGTACAGCTTGCGCCCCAGTGCGTTGTTGATCAGGTTGTCGTCTTCGCCGTGGACCACCAGCAGGGGCGAGCCGACCTTGGCGACCTTGCGAATCGACTCGAAGCGCTGCGTGATGAGCGGCCCGACCGGGAGCCACCCCCACTTCATGCTGCTCGCGACATCGGGGATGGAGGTGAAAGTGCCTTCGACGATGGTGCCGCGCTCGTCGTCCACGTTGGCTGCCAGGTCGATGGCGACTGCGCCGCCCAGCGAATGGCCGAAGATGTAGCGTGGCCGGTCGGGGTAGGTGCGGGCCAGCCAGTCCCAGGCGGCACGGGCGTCTTCATACGCCATCTCTTCGGACGGCAGGCCGGGGGTGCTCTTGCCGAAACCGCGGTAGTCGATGGCCAGCACCGAGAAACCCAGTTCCTGCATGCGGCGGATGCGTGGGGCGGAGCCTGCTACGTTCCAGCGCGCGCCGTGCAGGTAGAGCAGGATGGGGCCGTCCGCGGCGGCCTTGCCGGTTGCGGCCCAGAGGCCGTGAACCTTGGTAGGCTGGGAAGTGACTTTGGAGTCGAACTCGATCCAGACATCGGTCATGTCGCGCGCCAGGTCGGCCGATCCACCCCAGCTGCGGTCGCTCGGCTGGAAGATCCAGGCGCGCTGCCGCTCGTCCAGGGAGGTGCAACCCACGTTGACGAGTGCCGCCAGGCTCAGTGCGGCGGCGGTGAGGAGGGTCCAGCGCTTCATCGGGTGACTGATCGGTTGAGCTCGAAAAAGTTCAGGCTGCATTGTTGCGCGCAGGCAAAGACCCCGTATTTGTGAAGTTTCAGGTTGTCATGCCGGACTCGAACCGGCATCCACCGCGAAGCGGCTGCTGCGTTTGATCGAAGATGGATTGCGGGGGATTCGCAGGATTCCTCCGGTCTCGGCCCGCAATGACAGGCCGGTCACCGTCCCCGCATGAACAGCGCATCGAGCTCGCGCACGGTCAGCTGCCGCCACGTCGGCCTTCCGTGGTTGCACTGGTCCGACCGCTCGGTGTCTTCCATCTGGCGCAGCAGCGCATTCATTTCGTCGATCGTGAGCCTGCGATTGGCGCGCACGGCGCCGTGGCAGGCCATCGTGCCCAGGATTTCGTTTTGCGCGCGCTGGATCACCGTGCTGGCGTCATGCAGCGCCAGCTCTGCCAGGACGCTGCGGGCCAGCTCGACAGCATCGCCTTGCGCCAGGCTGGTCGGAACCGCTCGCACGGCCAGTGTTTTTGCCGAGAACGGCGTGATGTCCAGGCCCAGCGTTTCGAGCACTTCGGTGCTGGCTTCAGCTGTTGCGACTTCCTGCGGTGTCGCGGCGAATGTCGCGGGGATCAGCAAGGGCTGGCTGGCAATGCGAGACACACCCGACTCGGCCTGGGTCTGGTCGAGCTGGCGCTTCAGGCGTTCGTAGACGATCCGCTCATGAGCGGCGTGCATGTCGACGATGACCAGGCCGTGGGTGTTCTCGGCCAGGATGTAGATGCCCTGGATCTGGGCGATGGCCCGGCCCAGGGGCCAGTCGTGGGGGGAGTGATGAGCGGGAAGTCCTTCGACAAGCTCAGGACGAACGGTCGAGGAGAGCTCAGGGCGAACGGTTGGCAATGACTCAGGGCGCACGGTGGACGGTTGCCACAGCGCACCCAGGTCCGAGACCGCATGCCCCGCCGGGCGCAAATCCATCGCGGGTTGAGACCAGGTGAATGACTGCGGCTTGCCGGCACCGGGTTCGGCAAAGGCAGGGGCGGCAGCAGCGGCACCGACAGGATGGGCAGCAGCCGGCAACAACCCCGCCGCCATCACCCCAGCCCGTGGCGCAGCCAGCGCGTTCTCCACCGCATGACGCACCGCCTGATGCACCTCGCGGCTGTCCCTGAAGCGCACCTCGATCTTGGTCGGATGCACATTCACATCGACGCGCGTCGGGTCGATGTCGATGTAGATCGCATACACCGGCTGGCGATGGCCGTGCAGCACATCTTCGTACGCACTGCGGGCCGCATGGGTGATGACCTTGTCGCGCACGTAGCGGCCGTTGACGTAGGCGAACTGCTGGTCCGCACGCGAACGCGCCGCATCGGGAACCCCCGCACGACCCGTCACGCGAATCGGCCCGGCCGTGTGGTCGATGGCGACGCTTTGCTCCAGCAACTCTTCGCCCAGCACATCGGCCAGGCGCTGCTCTCGTGTGGCGACTCGCCACTGTTCGACGAGCCGTCCCTCGTGCCAGATCGCAAAGCCCACATCCGGCCGCGCGAGCGCATGGCGGCGCACAGCTTCGATGCAATGGGCCAGCTCGGTCGCGTCGGTCTTGAGGAACTTGCGGCGCGCAGGCGTGGCGAAAAACAGCTCCTTGACCTCCACCGTCGTGCCGATCGCCCGCGCCGCAGGACGCAGCTCACCGGTGCGGGCGTCCAGGTGAAATGCGTTGGCCTGAGACTGTGTGCGCGACAGCAGCCCCATCTCCGAAACCGAGCCGATCGCAGCGAGCGCCTCGCCACGAAAACCCATGGTGCCCACCGATTCCAGGTCGGCCAGCGACGTGATCTTGCTGGTGGCATGGCGGCGCAAGGCCAGCGGCATCTCTTCGCGAGCGATGCCGCTGCCGTCGTCTTCGACCGAGATCAAGCGAACGCCACCCGCCAGCAATCGCACGGTGACCTGGGTCGCACCGGCATCGAGCGCGTTGTCCACGAGTTCCCGCACGACAGAGGCAGGCCGCTCGACGACTTCGCCTGCGGCGATCTGGCTGACCAGCTCATCAGGCAGGTCCCGGATGGGGCGATGGGGGAGGGGGGAAAGCACGGCGTTCACGAGGTTGATTGTAGGGATGAGCACCCCGCCTGCCGGATAATCGCCCGCATGGAAATCATTGCCTACCTGATCGACTTCATCCTGCATGTCGACAAGCACCTGGAAGCTTTTGTTGTCGCTTACGGCCCCTGGGTTTACGCCCTGCTGTTCGCGATCATCTTTGTCGAGACGGGCGTGGTGGTCATGCCGTTCCTGCCGGGCGACTCGCTGCTCTTTGTGGTGGGCGCCATGTGCGGTGTGGGGCTCATGAGCTATCCCCTGACGGTGGGCCTGCTGTTTGTTGCGGCCGTGCTGGGCAACCAGAGCAACTACACGATAGGCCGCTACTTCGGGCCCAAGGTGTTCCAGTGGGAGGACTCGCGCTTTTTCAACAAGCGGGCCTTCAACCAGGCGCACGATTTCTATGAAAAGTACGGCGGCATCACCATCGTGGCTGCGCGCTTCATGCCTTTCCTGCGGACCTTTGCGCCGTTCGTGGCAGGCGTGGCGCAGATGACGCGCAGCAAGTTCACTTTCTATGACGTGACCGGTGGTGCGCTCTGGGTGGGCGGCATCATCACGGCGGGTTACTTTTTCGGCAGCGTGCCGTGGGTCAAGGCCAATCTGGACAAGATCATCTGGGCCATGATCCTGCTGCCGGGCGTGCTGGTGCTGTTCGGCGCCTGGAAGGGCAGGCGCAAGGCGGCTGCAGGCGCGCTCTAGGCTTGAGTCCAACAATTTTGCAGACGGGGCAATCCACATGATTCGTGCATACGTTGTTTCGCAAAAAGACGGTGCCATCGGCGCCGGGTTCGAAGAGATGGACGACGCAGCGCTCGACGCCGGCGATGTCGTCGTCAGGACCGCCTACGCCAGCATCAACTTCAAGGATGCGCTGGCAGCCACCGGCAAGGCGCCGATCATCCGGCGGTTTCCATGCGTGGGTGGCATCGACGCGTCGGGCACGGTCGAAAGCTCGACCTCACCGCGATTCAAGGCAGGCGACAAGGTCATCGTGCACAGCCACGGCTTTGGCGTCTCGCACCACGGCGGCTATGCAACGCGCCTGCGAGCGCCGGCTGCCTGGGTCAACCGCGTGCCCGATGGCATGAGCACACTCGAAGCCATCACCATCGGTGTTGCGGGCTACACAGCAGCATTGGCGGTGGAACTGATGGAGCTGAACGGCCTGAAACCCGCCAACGGAAAAGTGCTGGTCAACGGCGCATCGGGAGGCGTGGCCAGCGTCGCGATCGACATGCTGTCGCAGCGTGGCTTTCAGGTGGTCGCGGCCACCCGCAAGATGAATGAGCGCGACTATTTGATGGGTCTGGGCGCCGCCGAAGTGGTTGACGCCAATGGACTCAATGCCGGCACCCGCCCGCTGGAGAAAGCGCTCTGGCAAGGCGCAGTCGATTCGCTGGGTGGCGAAGCGCTGGCGGCGCTGACCCGCACCATGCAGCGCGACGGCGTGATCGCCAGCCTGGGCAATGCGCTGGGTGTCGAGTTCACCACCACGGTGATGCCGTTCATCCTGCGCGGAGTGCGTCTGGTGGGCGTCAACTCTGACAACGATGAAGCCTTGCGTGACCATCTGTGGAAGCGTCTTGGCACCGACCTGCGACCGCGGCACCTTGCGCGCATTGCGCAAGTCAAGCCCTTTAACGAGCTGCCCGCGATGATCGATGCCGTGGCTTCGGGCCGCATCAAGGGCCGCACCGTGATCGAGATCGACGCGTCGGCGGCCTAGCACCATGAACGCGCCTGTCACTCTTTCACGCTGGAGCCAGCCGGGTTCCAGCCGCGTGCCCTTCTGGGCCTACACCGATGCGCAGCTCTACCAGCAGGAGTTGCAGAAAATCTTCTACGGCGCGCACTGGAACTACGTCGGCCTCGAAGTCGAAATTCCCAACACGGGCGACTTCAAGCTCACCTTTGTTGGCGAGCGTCAGGTCATCATGGTGCGCGATCGCGTTGCGCCGAAAGATCGCGGCGTGGACACCGGCATCCGCGTGGTCGAAAACCGCTGCGCGCACCGTGGTGTGCGCTTCTGCCAGCAGCCGCAGGGCAATGCGCGCAGCTTCGTGTGCCCCTATCACCAGTGGACCTACAAGCTCAACGGCGACCTCGCGGGGCTGCCCTTCAAGGAGGGTGTGAAGGCGCTTGACGAAGCCGGGGCTGAATGTGTCAACGGCGGCATGCCTGCGGACTTCGACCTGAAGCAGCACGGCCTGACCAAGCTGCGTGTGGCCGTGCTGCATGGCCTGGTGTTCGCGACGTTCAGCGACACGGTGGAGCCTTTGCAGGATTACCTCGGCCCCAACGTCATGCCGTGGCTGGATCGGATCTTCAAGGGACGCGAGCTGACGCTGCTGGGCTACAACCGCCAACGCATTCCGGGCAACTGGAAGCTGATGATGGAAAACATCAAGGACCCCTACCACCCGGGTCTGCTGCACACCTGGTTCGTCACCTTCGGCCTGTGGCGTGCGGACCAGAAAAGCCGCATGGTGATGGACGACCAGGGGCGTCACGCGGTGATGATTTCGCGCCGCAACGAGGGTGGGCAGAACGCGGCAGTGACCGAGGGCGTGACCTCGTTCAAGGCCAACATGACGCTCAATGACGATCGCCTGCTCGACGTGGTGGGCGAGCCGTGGTGGAAGATTGCTGATCCTTCCAACCCCGGCGCAGAGATCACGCCCACGGTAACGATGATCACGCTGTTTCCCGGCCTCATCATCCAGCAGCAGGTGAACTCGCTGTCCACCCGGCACATCGTTCCGCGCGGCGAAGGTGAGTTCGATTTTGTGTGGACGCATTTTGGGTTTGCGCACGACTCGCCCGAGATGACGCAGCGGCGCTTGCGCCAGGCCAACCTGTTCGGGCCTGCTGGTTTTGTGAGTGCGGATGATGGCGAGGTGATCGAGCTGAGCCAGCAGGGCTTTGATCAATGGGGCGAAGACGGCAGCACCTTGTGCGAACTGGGTGGCACCGGCACCGGAGGCACAGAGCATATGGTGACCGAGACGCTGATTCGCAGCATGTACGCGTACTGGCGCAAGGTGATGTCGCTATGACCACTGCGGTCCTGATGCTCGCGGTGGAAATCGATCGCTTCAACGCCGACTACGCTGCCGCGCTGGATGAAAAGCGTTTTGACGACTGGCCTGAGTTCTTTGCAGACGATGGCCGTTACTTCGTGCAGGCGCGCGAGAACTTCGATCGCAACTTGCCGCTGTCGCTCATTGCGCTGGAAAGCAAGGGGATGATGAAGGATCGCGTGTATGGCATCACGCAAACGATCTACCACGCGCCGTATTACACCCGGCATGTGGTTGGCCCGGCTCGTGTGGTGGCGCAGGCTGAAGGCGTGGTGAGCGCGCAAGCCAACTACGCGGTGTTCCGTACGCGTCCCGGTGACGCATCCGAGGTTTACAACGTGGGCCGCTATATCGATGAGTTCGTGCAAACGCCGGCTGGATTGAAACTATCCAGCCGGCGTTGCGTGTATGACAGCGAGATGGTGCTCAACTCGCTGATCTACCCGGTCTGATCGCCGCGTCAGCGGCGACAGCCGTTGAAGACATGGATTGCGGGTCGAGCCCGCAATGACAGCTTCAGGCTTACTTGGTGGCCTTGTTGCCGATGTAGGCACCGGCAGCAGCGCCGCCGATCACGCCGACCGGGCCGCCGATCAGCGCGTCGCCGACCACACCGCCAACCACCGCACCGCCGACCGTACCGGCCGTGTTGCGATCCATCGAAGCGCAGCCAGTCAGGCCGATCAGGGAAGCGGCGAGAGCGGCCGCAGCAATCATCTTGGTGTTCATTTTGATACCTCTAGTGTTGGACTGCAGGCGCGTCTGCCGGATGGCGACGCCTTGGTTAACCTGTGAACTCACTGTAGGTATCGAAGCGTGCCGCGGCTGTAGGAGAAGCCTGCGCTGATGGGTCGGCACGACGCGCGAGCGCAGGGCGGTAATGGAGGACAAAAGGCCCGATTCAACGCTGGCCCTGACGCGCTATCGCCAGCCGATTGGTGTATCGCAGGCGCGCCGCCAAGTCCACAGCAATGTTCGCCAGCAGCTTGCGAACCAGCTCGGGCCTGCTGAGCCACATCGCGTCGAATGCGTCGCGACTGAGGAATGCAACGGTGACATGGTCGTGCGCAACCACCGAAGCCGACCGCGGCGAACGATCCAGGAAGGCGATCTCGCCCAGGCTCGCGCCACGTCGCACACCGGCCAGTCGCACATGCCGCCCCTCGTCATCCTGCACCATCACGCTGGCCGTGCCGTGCAGCACCAGCAGCAACTCGTCACCCGGATCGCCCGCCGACACGATGCGCTCGCCGGGCTGGTATTGGCGGTGCTGCATGGTGTCCATCAGGAACGATTGCTCCCTCTCGTCAAGACCGCGAAAGAGATTGACCGCCTGGATGAACGCAGTGGCCTCGGCATCGGAAGCTTGCGGCGTATTGACCTGGAGCACATGGTTTTCTGCCTGCTCCAGCGCGTGGTCCAGGTCGTCGACAAAGCGCGCGCCGGGCAGTTGCCGCTCCAGCACGCTGGCGACATTGCCGCCATGCATGTCAGCGCCCGCGTGCCACAGCGGCATGGACCGGGCCTGCGCGGCCTGATGGATGCGCATCGCGGCGTGCGCGACGCTGCTGTCGATATGGCGCACGCGCGTCCAGTCGATCACGGCGCATGTCGCCGGTGCGAGCCCCGCAATCACTTCGGTTTCGAGCTGGTCCGCCGCCCCGAAAAAGAGGTCGCCTTCCAGCTGGAAGACCAGGATGTCCCCGCCATGCCTGGCCAGCACACGCATGTCGCCGGTCGATCGCGCGCAGTTCGAATGCAGCTGCGCGCCGGTCCACACGTTGCGCACCGGCTTGCGTGCATTGCGCACCGCGAACAGGACCAGGCCCAGCATCAGCCCCACCAGCAGCGCAGCGACCATGTTGAACAGGACAGCGGCCCCGGTCACTGCCGTGATGAGGGCCAGGTCCTCGCGCGAGTTGGGATCCATCGGCCTGCGCATGATCCAGTTGCCCATCAGGGTGAGCGAGCGCGGATTGACCATGAACCAGGCTTCGCACAGCAGCGCGGCGCACAGGGCAGCGACGGGAAGCCAGGTCGTTGCGCCGCTCAGGTACACCAGGGCCGCAGCCAGTCCGCACAAGACGAGGGCCTGTGCGCCCAGGGGCTGGTAGCGCGTGGCGGCGGTGGAGGCCTGCGGTGCGCCGGAGAGCGGGGCGCACCCGATCATGCCGATGACGAACTGCAAGGCGGCGGTGCCGATCGCAGTGGACGCGCGCGAATCGCGCCTGCGGCCGTCTGCCAGCGTCATCACTTGCGCGGCAATCGTGGTATTGATGAAGATCACTGCGCCCAGGATGGCCGAGTGTCCTGCGACCGACACCGCAATGGACCAGAGCGCTCCCGATTGGCGCAGCGCCTGAAAGTCGGCCAACGCCACGGGCAGCACGAGGGTGAGGGTCCCGCCGGCCCCCACCGTCGGCATGGCCGTGCCCAGAAATTTCCACCCCAATCCCACCAGCACGCCCGTGCTCAGGGCGAGCGCCGCAGCCGGCCATCGGGGCCGCCAGCGCCGCAGTGCCAGGCCGGTGGCCAGCACAACGGCCACCATGGTGACCACCGGCATGATCGCGTTAGGTTCCATCACCAGGTCCAGCAGCATCTCGGTCTGGCTGAACAGCAGGGCCAGCGCGATGCTGTTGGAAAAGCCCGCGAACACGGGTGCAGGAATGTAGCGGGTGAGCCGGTCGGCCCGCATCAGGTAGAGCGCCCCGACCCACAGGCCCGCGCAGCCGCCGATCAGGCACAGCAAGGCGAGCCGCGTGCCCGGTGTGTCGGCGACACCCCAGACCGGCAGGTGAATCACCACCTGGTCCATCATGGCCGCGAGGGTTGTCGATTCAAAAAAGCGGGCCGAATACAGGATGGGGCGGGTGCTGAACGCCTGCGACAGGTGAATCAGCAGCAGGCCCAGCATCAGGGCCAGTACCGCGCTGCCCAGGATGTCGGGCGACACATGGCTGAAGATCAGGACCGCGCTGCCGATGCTCCCCGGGATGAGGAATGCCGAGCCTTCCATCGCGGACCCGACGCTGCCGCGCCAGCTGCGCGGTGGAATGGCGGGCGCAGCAGGCAGGGCCATGTTCGAGTTATTGGAGGGCAATGCGGGGTTCCAGAAGTTGCGCCAAAAGCAACTGGACACTACCCAAAGCCGCGAAGCTCGTCTATGGAAATATCTACGGGGGTCAGACCGAACGGCTGCGGGCCAGCGGCGGATTGCGCGCAAAGTAACGCTGAATGCCTCGCATGAGGGCGTCGGCCAGCTTTTCCTGGTAGTCGTCGCTGCGCAGGCGCTGCTCTTCTTCGGGGTTGCTGATGAAGGCGGTTTCCACCAGCACGCTTGGAATGTCGGGCGCTTTGAGCACGGCGAAGCCGGCCTGCTCGACGGCCGCCTTGTGCAACTTGCCGACGCGACCGATTTCGCCCAGCAGCGCGCCGCCGAGCTTCATGCTGTCGTTGATCTGCGCGGTGGTGCTCATGTCCAGCATCATTCGCGCGACCTGCGCATCCTGCGTGCGCACGTTGATGCCGCCGATCAGGTCGGCGCGGTTTTCCTTGTCGGCCATCCACCGTGCCGCAGCGCTCGATGCGGCGCCCTGGCTGAGCGCAAACACGCTCGCGCCGCGAGCCGTGGGGGTGATGAATGCATCGGCATGGATGCTCACGAACAGGTCGGCCTGCACGCGCCTGGCCTTTTGCACCCGCACCTGCAGCGGCACGAAGAAATCGGCATCGCGCGTGAGATAGGCGCGCATCGGGTTGCCATTGACCGATGCGCCATTGATGCGGTCGCGCAGGCGATGCGCGACCTGCAGCACGATGTCTTTTTCGCGCGTGCCGGCCGGGCCGACAGCGCCGGGGTCTTCGCCGCCATGGCCGGGGTCGAGCGCGATGATGATGAGGCGGTCGGTGCGTTCGGGGATGGGCGGTGCCAGCGGCGCAGGCGCGCGTGCTGTGGCCGCGGGGGGTGTGCTTGCAACAGGTGCGGGTGCTGGCGCAGCGCGGGGCCGGTCCGCTCGCTGTGCGATCAGGTCGCCCAGGGGGTCGACTTGAACTTGAGGGGGTGTTGACGGGGGCGTCTGTGCGATCGAGGGCCGCTTGTCGAAGTCCCTGAGCCGCTCGTTGATCAGCACTTCCAGCGGGTCCACCTGCTTGACCGGGTAGAAGTCGAACACGAGCCGGTGCTGGTATGCCGCGACCGGCGCGAGCGTGAACACCTGCGGCACCGCCTGTTGCTTGAGCTCGACCAGCAGGCGCACGACACCGGGCAGCTGCTGCGAAGCGCGAATGCCTGCGATGAACGGATCGTCGGCCCGGACCTTGGCGACCAGCTCGCGCAACTCCGGGCTGAGTTGCAGGCCTTCGATATCGACGGCCAGGCGCGGCGGGTCGATCATCACCAGTTGTTTGGTCTTGAGCTGCGTGTCTGATTCGATGGTCACCCGCGAATATTCCGGCGCGGGCCAGACGCGCACGGCTACGATGCCTGCGCCCCGCGCGATCTGCGATGCGCCCAGCAGCAACACCAGCGAGCCGCCGCGAACGATGTCGCGCCGCTTCATCCGAGCAGCTCCTGGCCGATTGGCGTGTGGGCGTGGAGCGTGACATGGCGCGTTTCGTCGGCGTCTGCGCCTATGCGGATCACCAGGTCGGCCACCGGCAGCAGGCCCGCTGCTTTTTCGGGCCACTCGGCGATCTTGAGGCCTGGGCTTGCGAAGATGTCGCGGAAACCGGCGTCTTCCCATTCGCGCGGGTCGGTGAAGCGGTAGAAGTCGAAATGCCAGGCCGACAGCCCCGGCAACTCATAGGGCTCGACGACCGCGTAGGTCGGGCTTTTGATGCGGCCCTGTACGCCCAGGGCGTGCAGCAGGTGCCGCACCAGTGTTGTCTTGCCGGCGCCCAGGTCGCCGTGCAGTTCGATGAAAGCGTTGTTGATGGCCGGGTGTGAGGCCAGGCGTGCAGCGAAGGCGCGCGTGTCGTCCTCGGTGCGCCAGGCGAGGGTTCGGCTGGCCCTTTCTACAATCGGCGGGTGATGTTCAACAGCGGTCAGATCGACGGTCCTCATCTGGTCTCAGAAATACAGGCCTGGGCCCGTGAACTGGGATTTTCCCAAATCGGCGTGACAGGTGTTGATCTTTCTTCTGCGGAGGCCGGACTTTCCGCCTGGCTGTCGGATGGATTCCACGGCGGCATGACCTACATGCAGGCCCACGGCATGAAGCGCGCCCGCCCCGCGGAGCTGGTGCCGGGGACCGTGAGCGTCATCACCGCGCGCATGGATTACCTGCCTGCCAGGACGCCGGATGCCTGGCAATCACTGGAGTTTGCGCGGCTGCAGCGCCCGCAGGAAGGCATCGTCTCGCTGTATGCGCGGGGGCGCGACTATCACAAGGTGCTGAGGCAGCGCCTGCAGTCGCTCAGCGACAGGATTGCATTGCGCGTCGGCCCGTTCGGGCATCGCGTGTTCACCGATTCGGCGCCCGTGCTGGAGGCGGAGCTTGCCGCGCGCAGCGGTCAGGGCTGGCGGGGCAAGCACACGCTGGTGCTGTCGCGCGAGGCGGGGTCGATGTTTTTTCTGGGCGAGATCTTCGTGGATCTCGCGTTGCCGCAGAGCGCTGCCGTGACCGAGCATTGCGGCAGTTGCAGTGCGTGCATAGCCATCTGCCCGACGCAGGCCATCGTGGCGCCGGGCAAGCTCGATGCGCGCTTGTGCATTTCGTACCTGACCATCGAGCATCACGGGTCGATTCCGGTCGAGCTGCGGCCACTCATGGGTAACCGGATCTACGGCTGCGACGATTGCCAGCTGGTGTGTCCCTGGAACAAGTTTGCGCAGCGCAGTGCCTTGCCTGATTTCGATGAGCGCGCGGGGCTTTCGGGCAGTCAGATGGTTCAGTTGTTCGGCTGGACCGAAGAGGAGTTCTTGCGGTTCACCGAAGGCAGCCCGATCCGGCGGATCGGGCATGAGCGGTGGCTGCGCAATATTGCGGTGGCGATGGGCAATGCGCTGCGGGTTTCAGATGATGTTGCCATTCGTGCTGCATTGGACGCAAGGTCCGGTCATGGCAGCGAAGTGGTGCGAGAGCATGTGAGCTGGGCGCTGTCTCAAACGGCTGTCATGCCGGACTCGATCCGGCATCCATGACTTCATTTTGTTGTGTTCAGGGCGCGCGCGCCGCGGCAGGCGATATCTGCTGGCGGCTCATGCTGCGGCGGCCTTCGCTTTGCTACGGCTTCGCTGTGCGAATCAGCCCGGGGTCGGCGCGAAAAAACTCGCTCCGGGCCCTGAGGCCCCTGCGCTCAAACAGTTTTCGCGAGTCAGAGCACGAAGCGCGCACTCGCGCGCCCGACCCCGGGCCAATTCACACAGCCACCGCAGAATTCGCCGCCAGCAGATATCGCCTGCCGCGGGTTTGAGGGCGGATGTGTGCCGGTTGTAATGCCGGACTTGATCCGGCATCCACCGCGAAGCGGATACGGCCGTCGAAGACATGGATTGCGGGTCAAGCCCGCAATGACAGCCGGTCTTTGGCTGTCATGCCGGACTCGATCCGGCATCCATCGCGAAGCGGCGCGCACGCATCACCGCAGCAACCCCAACGCCAGACTCAAGCTCGCCACCCCCAGCACCGTCGACACCGTCACCAGCCCCGCCACATACGCCCCGTGATAGCCCATCCGCGAGGCGAGCACATAGCAGCTCGACGCTGTCGGCAATGCCGAAAACGCCAGCAACACCGTCGTCTGCGTGGCATCCAGCTTGAACGCGCGCGACAGCCCGAACGCCACCAGCGGCATGAACAGGTGCTTGATGCACAACAGGCTGACGCTGAGCGCCTTGCTCTCGGTCAGCGAACCCAGGCGCATGCCCGCACCGGCTGCCATCAGGCCCAGCGCGAGCGAGGCGGCGCCGATGCGCCCCAATGTCGGATCGATCCAGACCGGAATTTTCAGGCCCGCGACGTTGGCGCACAGGCCCAATGCGGTTGCGATGATCAGCGGATTCTTCAGCAGCGCCCTGGCGAAGCCGGTGTTGGCATGGCGCGCCATCGGCCATACCGCCGCGACATTGAGCAGCGGCACCGACACGCCAATCAGCACGGCGATCAGCAGCAGGCCCTGCGCGCCCGCCAGCCGCTCAGCCAGCGCAAGCGCGATGTAGGAATTGAACCGGAAAGCGACCTGCGCGCTGCCCGCATGCTCGCGCGCGTCGATGTGTTTGCCCAGAAAGGGCAGATAGGGCAGCACATACGCCATCGCGATACCCGACAGCCCCAGCAGCAAGCCGGCAGCGATGAGTCCCGATGCCGCGCCCCAGTCAAGCGGACTCCTGGCAATCGAATGGAAGAGCAGCACCGGAAACAGGACGTAGTACACCAGCGATTCGACCTGCTCCCAGACGGTGCGATCGAGCGCCGTGTAGCGGCAGATCAGGTAGCCGCAAAGGATGAGCGAGAAATCGGGGAAAAGTAGTTGCGCGAAATTCACCGGGCGAGGATACGTGAAGTTCGCGGGGAATTTCAGGGTTAGCCCTTATGGGTATTCCACACCGGAGCACAGGCATCGCGCTTGTACGATGCTCGGCAAGTGCCTGCCCGCAGGCCCCTTCAATTCAAGGAGTGAACTCTATGAAGACTCGTTCGATACTGGCCGTCGCTGCACTGGCCCTGGCATCCGGTTCCGTGCTCGCGCAGGCCTATCCCAACAAACCCGTCAAGCTGCAGGTGCCGTTTGCGCCGGGCGGCACGACGGACATCATTGCCCGCGTGATCTCCGACGCGCTGGGCAAGGCCCTGGGCCAGCCGGTGGTCGTTGAAAACAAGGCCGGTGGCGGCGGCGTGATCGGCGCGACCGAAACGGCGCGCGCAGCACCTGACGGCTATTCGCTGGGCATGGCCACGGTGTCCACCACCGCTGCCAATCCGGCCATCAACCCGAAGATTCCGTACAACCCGCTGACGGACTTCACGCCCATCATCAACATCGCCGCAACGCCCAACGTCATTGCGGTGCATCCGAGTTATCCGGGCAAGGCCGACTACAAGGCCTTCCTCGCCGAACTCAAGCGCTCGCCGGGTCGCTACTCGTATTCGTCGTCGGGCACGGGCGGCATCGGCCACCTGCAGATGGAGCTGTTCAAGAGCATGTCGGGCGTCTTCGTGACGCACATCCCGTACCGCGGCGCAGGCCCGGCCCTGAACGACACCGTGGCCGGCCAGGTCCCGATGATTTTTGACAACCTGCCGTCCGCGCTGCCGTTCATCAAGGACAACCGCCTCGTGCCTATCGTGGTCGCCGCGCCGCAGCGACTGGCCGCATTGCCCAACGTCCCGACCTTCAAGGAAGTCGGCCTGGAGCCGGTGAATCGCATGGCGTACTACGGCATCTACGGGCCCAAGGGCATGCCGGCTGATGTCGTCGCCAAGATCCATGATGCGGTCGTGAAGTCGCTGCAGGACCCGGCGGTGCGCAAGCGCATCGAAGACACCGGCTCGATCATCGTGGCCAACTCGCCTCAGCAGTTCGCCGACCAGATCAAGGCCGAGTACGCGGTGTACAAGCGCGTGGTCGACCAGGCCAAGCTCAAGCTCGACTGATCTCGCCTGGGGGGCGTGGGAGATCGGGCGCAGTCGCCGCTGCGCAGTGGATGCCGGTTTGCTATCTTCGCGGGGTGAGTCAAACCTCCCCCGCCGCCGTCCAGACCAGCGTAGACGCCTTCATCGATGCCCTCTGGCTCGAAGAGGGCCTCTCGCGCAACACCCTGTCCGCCTACCGGCGCGACCTCACCTTGTTCGGTGAGTGGCTCGCAGCGCAGGGCCGCGCGATCGACAGCACGACCGAGCACGACATCAATTCGTACTTCGCAGCGCGCCACGCCGAGAGCCGCGCCACCACGGCCAACCGGCGGCTCACGGTGTTCAAGCGGTATTTCAGATGGGCCTTGCGAGAACGCCTGATCACTGCTGATCCGACGCTGCGCCTGCAGGCTGCGCGGCAACCTCTGCGCGTCCCCAAGACACTGACCGAATCGCAAGTCGAGGCGCTGCTCGATGCACCCGATGTCGATACGCCGCTGGGGCTGCGAGATCGCACCATGCTCGAACTGATCTACGCCAGCGGCCTGCGGGTCAGCGAGCTGGTCGGCCTGCGCACCTTCAACGTCGGCATGAACGAAGGTGTGCTGCGTGTGATGGGCAAGGGCAGCAAGGAGCGGCTGGTTCCGTTCGGCCAGGTGGCAAGCGACTGGATCACGAAGTACCTCGCGCATTCACGTCCGCTGATATTGGGCGGCCAGCAGACCGAAGACCTGTTCGTCACCGCGCGGGGACAGGGCATGACCCGGATGATGTTCTGGGTGATCGTGAAGAAGTACGCCACGCGAGCCGGCATCACGGCGCCGCTGTCGCCGCACACCTTGCGCCATGCGTTTGCGACGCACCTGCTCAATCACGGCGCTGACTTGCGCGCGGTGCAGATGCTGCTGGGGCATGCCGACATTTCAACGACGACGATCTACACGCACGTTGCGCGCGAGCGGCTCAAGCAGTTGCATGCGCAGCATCATCCCAGAGGGTGAATTGGCATCAACTTCGTATCCGGCGCAGATAAACTCGCCGTCCATGCAGCGCCGGCAACTCCTCCAGTCCATCCCGCTCGCGTTCGGCGGTCTTTCATCGCTGGCCGCTCGGGCCGATGAAGGGGGCGCTGCTTTAAGGCCTTCGTTTCGCGCGCCAGCGCAGATTGCACCGATGCGCGCGCAGCCTGAACGCATCATCGATATTTCGGTGTGCACGAGGCCCTTCAGGCCGAACGGGCCGCGCATCGAGGCGCAGCGCATGTTCGGCAGGACCGTGGTGCATCACTACGGTCACGGCGGCAGCGGATGGTCGCTGTCGTGGGGCTCTGCGATGCGCGCGATGCCGCTGGTGCTTGCCACGCGCGAGTCACACATTGCCGTGATCGGCTGCGGCGCGATTGGGCTCACGACAGCGCGCGTGGCGCAGCGCGCGGGCCTTCGCGTGCGAATCTACTGCAAGGAGCGGCCCCCTTCCGTGGCGTCGTCTGCGGCTACCGGCGTGTGGACGCCCGACTCTCGCCTGCTCACCGCGGAGCACGCGAGTGAGCCTGTTGCTGCAGTATGGGAGGCCATGGCGCGTGCGTCGTTCAAGACCTGGCAGTCGATGCTGGGCCTGCCCGGCGATCCGGTCGCCTGGCACGACGGCTACTTCCTGTCGGACATTCCCTTCGACCAGGACTTGCCTGATTCCGGGCCCGACGGCGAGCCTGAATATGCAGAACTGGAAGCACGCATCCGCGACCTGCGTCCGCGTCCGGTCAGCCTGCGACCGGACGAGCATCCGTTCAAGGTCGCGCATGCACGTCGCTTCACGCAGATGGTGTTCAACCTGGCCAGCTACCAGCGCCTGCTGATGGACGATTTTTTGCGCGAAGGCGGCGAGATCGTGCGGCGCGATTTCGAGCACAGGCGGCAACTTGCCGGCCTGCGGGAACGCACAATCGTCAACTGCACCGGGTACGGTGCGCGTGCGCTGTTCGGTGACACAACCATCGTGCCGGTGCGCGGTCAAACCGCAAGACTCATTCCCCAGCCCGATGTGGATTACATGCTGTACCTGCGCGGCAGGAACGCATCGATGGTGCCGCGCCGCGATGGCTTGCTGGTGCAGGCGCAAGGGCCCAATGACTACAACAACGACGACACGCGACCCGATCGCGCGTCGTCGGAAGAGGTGGTGCGCAAGCTGGCGTCGGTGTTCGCGTAAAAGGTGAGGGCCGCTGCGCGGTGGATGCCGGATCGAGTCCGGCATGACATCCATTCTTCGGCTGTCATTGCGGACTTGATCCGCAATCCATGCCTTGGACTTGATCCGCAATCCATGCGTTGGACTTGATCCGCAATCCATGCGTTGGACTTGATCCGCAATCCATGCCTCCTGCGGGCTCTGCCGACACGATCAACCCGGCTCCGGCTCCCGTTCGCGCTGCAAGCGGTGGAACATGAAATCCGCTGCCTGCGCGATGTGCTCGCGGGCGAGTTTCTCGGCCTTCTTGCCATCACCCGCAGCGACTGCAGCCAGCAAGGCTTCGTGCTGGTCCCAGATGTCGCGGGGGCGTTCATCGCGCATCAACACCTCGCCCATGACTCGCTGGGTGTTGGTCCAGTGCGTGTCCATCGCCGGGGCGATCAAGGGATTGGCCGACAACTCATAGATGAATGCATGGAACGCCATGTCGATTTCGATCATGCGCGCGACGTCGCCGCGCGCCACGGCTTCGCGACCCTGCTTGATGAAGGCGGGGCCTTCCTTTGCGGCGCGCTTGGCGTTGCGCTCGGCGGCCATGCGAAAGGCGAGGCCTTCAATCACAGCGCGCATGTCGTACATGTTACGCACATGGTCCAGGTCCAGCGGCGCGACCTGCAATCCACGTCCGGGCGCATCGCGCAGCACGCCCAGGTTGCGCAGCACCAGCAGCGCCTGTTGCACCGGCTGGCGTGACACGCCGAGTTCCTGCGCGATCTGCTCCTGGATGATGCGCGCGCCTGGCGGCAGCTTGCCCGACGCGATCTCGGCCAGGATTGCGCCTTGCACCAGCTCGACCAGCTTGGGTTGGGCGGCGAGAATTTTCATCGCCCGATACTAGTTGACTGGATCGGCGCCGGCTTCGCGCCACTTGCGCTCGGCTTCGTCCCACGCCTGCAGCGGCTGCAGGTCCGGCACCCAGGCAAGGCCCGATTTCGCGTCCGATGACACGGCCTCGGGCGTGACCACCACGTCGAGCAGGGCAGGGCGGTTTGCCAGCGCGCGCTTGATGGCGCCGGGCAGGTCTTCGGGTTTTTCAACGCGCTCGGCATACATGCCGAACGCGCGTGCCATGGCGGCATGGTCGGCAAATTGCAGCCGCGTGCCGACCACCTTGCCATGCGTTTCGATCTGGTCGCGCACTTCGATGGCCCAGGAGCCATTGTTTGCGACCACGACCAGCAGCGGGGCCTTGTGGCGCACGGCGGTGTCGATCTCCATCGCGTTGAAGCCGAATGCGCCATCGCCGGTTGCCACGACGACGGTGCGATCAGGGCAGGCCAGCGATGCAGCGATACCGAACGGCGTGCCCACGCCAATGCAGCCGAGCGGGCCCGGATCGAGATAGGTCGCAGCGGGAAGCCCGACGCGTGCGAAGCTCAGGAAATCACCGCCATCGGCCACCACGATCGCATCCGATGGCAGCGCGTCACGCAGCGCAGCCAGTGCGCGGTTGGGATGCATGCGCCCGTCGTTGCCAGCAGGCGCGTTGCGCATGCTGGTGACGAGTTTGTCCGATCGCTCCACGTGCTGGCGGCGCAGTTGTGTTGACCATTCCACATCAGTGGCCGCCTGGCGATCGCCCGCTTTTTCAAGGATGGCTTCGAGCGCGAGCGCGGGTGTGGCAAACAGCTCCACCGCCCCTCGCCGGTTGTCTCGAATCTCGGATGCGGCATCGGCAATGCGAAGGAATTTCGCTTCACCGAACACAGCCGGCGAGCCGTAAGCGAGCTGGAAATCCAGCCTGCGACCGACCGTCACCACCACATCGGCCTGGCTCATGACCGAGCCGCGCATGGCTGCAACGACGGATGGATGATCTTCCGGCACGAGGCCGCGGCTTTCACCCGTGTCGAGGTAGGGCGCCTTCAACGCCGTGAGCAGTCGCGCGAGTGGTTCGCCCGCGCCCTGCGCCCCGCGCCCCGAGATGAACAGCGGGCGTTTGGCCGACCACAGCAGGTCTACAGCCGCTTGCACCTGCGCCGGATCGGGTGCGATGCGCGGTGCCCGCTTGGTCGCAAAGTGTTCGGGCAACTGTACGGCGCGCGGCACCTCGGCGCGCAGTGTGTCTACCGGGAAGTCGAGGTAAACCGGGCCCGGTTCGCCGCCGCTTCCAAGCGCACGCGAGACGGCCTCGTCCAGTTCCTGCAAGACCAGCGACGGCTCGCGAACCGTGCGCGCATAACGCGTCACCGATCGCACCAGGTCCGTGTGCACCATGTCTTGCAGCGCCCCGCGATTTTCCTGCTGGCGGGGAGGCGTGCCCGAGAGCACGAGCAATGGCACGCGCGCGACGTGCGCGTTGGCAATGCCGGTCATCGCGTTGGTCACGCCAGGACCGGCAGTGACCAGCACCACGCCGAATCCGCCCGTGAGTTGTGCTTCGGCGTGCGCCATGTAGACCGCAGCGCGCTCGTCGCGCACATCGACGATGCGGATGCCTTCGGCGTCCAGCCGCATCCAGATCGGCATGATGTGCCCGCCGCAAAGACCATAGACGCGCTTGACGCCGCGCTGCTTGAGGAACCGCGCGATGACGGCGGCGGCGGACTGTTCGTGGATGGGCATCAGCGGCACTGCAAGTCTCCTTCGGGTGGATCGATGGCCGGCACTTGCCAGAACGCCGGGCTGGCCCGTATCATAACCGAACTCTGAATTCAGAGTTCCATAAATTCAACCGTGGATCGACTTTTCAAATGACTCGCCTGCTCACGATTGCCGACGCCATTTCCGCCCACGCACGCCTCACGCCGAACAAGCTCGGCGGCCGCGATTCACGTCGCAGCCTGACCTTTGCCGAGTGGGATTCACGCGCAAGCCGCCTGGCCCGCGGGCTGCTGGGGCTTGGCCTGGCCAAAGGCGACCGCGTGGGGCTGGTCGCGGCAAACAGCATCGAATGGCTGGAGATGTACGTCGCGCTGGCGCGTGCCGGCCTGGTCGCGGTGCCGGTGAACTTCCGGCTTTCCGCGCCGGAGATGGGCTACATCCTGCAGGACGCCGAAGCTGCAGCAGTGATCGCCGGCATCGAGTTCTGCGAGGCGGTGGATGCGAGCCGCGACCTGATTGGGCAGGCGACGCAGCGCTTCATTGCGCTGGGCGATGCGCCTCACGACGGCTGGCGCAGTTATGAGTCGGTGATCGCGCAAGGCGATGTGGCGCGCGCGCTGCCGACCGTGACGCAAGATGACGTGTGCGCGCTGATGTACACATCGGGCACCACAGGTCGGCCCAAAGGCGCGATCCGCAAGCATGGCGGGAGCAGCCTGATCGCACTGGCTACTGCGCTCGAGATGGGATTCACGCGCGACGACACCGGCTTGCTCGTGATGCCGCTGTGCCACGCGAATTCGCTGTACTTCGGCACGACATTCATGCACCTGGGCGCGACCATCGTGATCGACGACAGGCGCAGCTTTGACGCTGAAGCGCTGGTGCGCACGCTCGCGCAAGAGAAGGTGACTTTTACATCGCTGGTGCCGACCCACTACATCATGGTGCTGGCGTTGCCCGAGGCGGTGCGCAGCAAATACGACGTGTCCAGCGTGGGCAAGCTGCTCATCTCATCGGCCCCGGCACGGGCCGACACCAAGCGCGGCGTCCTCAACTACTTCAGCAACAGCCGGCTCTACGAGCTGTACGGATCGACCGAGCATGGCTGGGTGACCTTGCTGCGTCCGCACGAGCAGCTGGAAAAGCTGGGTTCGGTAGGACGCGAGTGGGCGGGCACGGGTGCGATCCGCCTGCTCGACCCTGAAGGCAATGAAGTCGCTGACGGAGAAGTCGGTGAGCTTTATTCGCGCACCTCGTATGTGTTCGACGGCTACTGGAAGCTGCCCGAGAAAAGCGCAGAGGCGTTTCGCGGCGACTGGTGCACCGTGGGCGACATGGCGCGGCGCGATTCCGACGGCTACATCTGGCTGGTGGACCGCAAGAGCAACATGATCATCAGCGGCGGTGAGAACGTGTATCCGTCAGAAGTGGAAGGCGTGCTCGGTGCGAATCCGGCGGTGAAAGACGTGGCCGTCATCGGTGTGCCGCACGAGAAGTGGGGTGAGGCGGTGCAGGCGGTGGTGGTACTGCACGAAGGCCAGACGGCCACGGCGGACGAGTTGCGCGCGTGGTGCAAGCAGCGCCTGGCGAGTTTCAAGTGTCCGGTGGTGGTGAGTTTTATCGGCGACGCGGAGATGCCGCGCACTGCTACCGGCAAGATCCTGCATCGGGTGCTGCGCCAGCGTTATGTGCCGGCCTGAAACGGGTCCCGGCTACAAAATTGTGGCGAAGTTGCGGCGCGCATTTTCCAGCTCGGGTAGCAGGCGGTCCACAACCTCCTGCCTGGTCATGCGGCTGGTCGACACCGACAGACTCATGGCTGCGATCAGCTCGCCCTGCCCGTTTCGGATCGGCACTGCGATGGACCGCAAGCCGAGTTCCAGTTCCTCGTCATTGATCGAGTACCCGCGCGTTTGAACGAGTGAGATTTCGTCCAGGACCGACTGCACGCGCGTCTGCGTGTGCGGCGTGAGCGTGGGACGCGACATCCGGTTGAGGATGAACTCGACTTCCGACGGATCCTTCTCCGACAGAAGCACCCGGCCGGTTGCACTGCAATACGCCGGCAGTCGCGCACCAACGCCCAGACCACTCGACAGGCTTCGCCGATGCGTCGACCGTGCGATGAACACGGCGTCCTGTGAATCGAGCACAGCGATCGAGGAGGATTCCTGTGTGCGTTCGCTGGTCATCTCCAGGATCGGCTGTGCCACTTTCGCCAGTGGGTCCGAAGCCACGTAGGCATGACCCAGGCGCAGCGACCGCGGCGCCAGCCGGAAATACCGTCCGGCCTGGACCGCGTACCCGAGCTTGCACAGTGTCAGCAGGCTGCGGCGCACGGCGGCCTTGGTGTGACCCGTGATCTCCGATGCCTGCGTCAGCGTGAGCGGGCCCTTGTTGATGCCAAAGGCTTCAATGACCGCGAGACCTTTCTCAAGCCCCATCACATATTCCTTGTCATCGCTTTTGACGGATTGAGGACCTTCTTGGTACTGTGAATCGTTCATTTCGATCTAAGAGTTCGGTATACGAACAATACTACCGTTTTCATTGACCTATATCAAAGCGGAAAGGAAACTCGCGGCTCTCTGGCGCGCCATCACGCTGCGCGCCCAGCCCGCATTGCTCAACGAGCACCTGGGCGTATGACCCGGACATTCAATCAAGAAAAGGACTCAACCATGAACCGATACTTCCCGCGACGAACCATCCTGGCGCTTGGCGCCTCGGTGGCAGCCGCTTCCATCGGTCGATTTGCATTTGCACAGCCGGCCAAGCCGGTCAGGCTGATCGTGCCCTTTCCCGCAGGAGGCACGGCAGACGTGCTGCCGCGCATCCTGGCCGAAAAGGTGCGCGCAGCCTTCCCCGCAGGTGTCGTGGTGGAGAACAAGACGGGTGCAGGCGGCAATATCGGCGCAGAGTTTGTGGCCCGTTCCGATCCGGACGGCACCACCTTCCTGGTCTCGCCGCCCGGCCCGATCGCTATCAATCACCACTTGTACAAGTCACTTGCGTTCGATCCCACCAAATGGGTGCCGGTGACCGTGATCGCCACCGTGCCGAACGTGCTGGCCGTGAGCAACAAGCTGCCGGTCAAGACCGTGGCCGAACTCGTCGCGTACGCCAGGGCCAATCCCGACAAGGTGAGCTATGCATCGCAAGGCAACGGGTCCACATCACACCTGACGGCCAGCATGTTCATGCAGCAGACGGGCGTGAAGATGATCCACGTGCCTTACAAGGGCACCGCACCCGCGCTGGTGGACATCCTGGGCGGCAATGTCGACATCTTCTTCGACAACATCAGCTCCTCGGCGCAGCACCACAACGCCGGCAAGTTGCGGATACTGGCAGTGGCCGATGAGGAGCGTTCGCCGATCCTGCCGCAAGTGCCCACCTTGCGCGAATCCGGGGTGAACATGGAAGCTGTCACGTTCTTCACCATGGTGGCGCCACCGGGCACGCCCAAGGACGCTGTGGCATATGCGCACCGGCATTTCTCGTCGGCCCTCGCGGCGCCCGACGTGAGGCAGCGATTCCTCGAACAGGGCGCGGTTCCCGGCGGCTGGACACCCGAGAAGACCGCGCAGTTCATACGCAATGAATCGGACAAGTGGAGCAAGGTCGTCAAGAGCGCCAGCGTGACCGTGGAGTAACCCCATATGCAAGAACAGACCATCCATTGGAAGAGCCCGGGCCTGACCCGCGTGCCATTCGAGCTCTACAGCGACAGGCAGACCGCGCACGACGAGCAGGAGCGCATCTACCGCGGCGCGACCTGGAACTACCTTTGCCTGGACGCGGAACTGCCCGGCCCTGGCGACTACCGGACCACTTTCGTCGGCGAAACGCCGGTGGTGGTGGTCAGGGACGACGACGGCGAGATCTATGCGTTCGAGAACCGCTGCGCCCACCGCGGCGCGCTGATCGTGCTGGAAAAGTCGGGGAAGGCGGCCGAGAATTTCCAGTGCGTGTATCACGCGTGGAGCTACAACCGACAGGGGGACCTGACCGGCGTCGCATTCGAAAAGGGCGTGAAGGGGCAGGGCGGCATGCCGGCAACCTTCTGCAAGGAAGAACACGGCCCGCGCAAGCTGATGGTGGCGGTCTATTGCGGCCTGGTGTTCGGCAGCTTCAGCGAAGATGTTGCGCCGATCGAGGAATATCTGGGTCCTGAGATCTGCGCGCGCATCGAACGCGTGCTGCACAAGCCGGTGGAAGTGATCGGCCGGTTCACGCAGGCGCTGCCCAACAACTGGAAGCTGTACTTCGAAAACGTCAAGGACAGCTACCACGCGAGCCTGCTGCACCTGTTCTTCACCACATTCGAGCTCAACCGACTCTCGCAAAAAGGTGGCGTGATCGTCGATGAGTCGGGCGGCCACCATGTGAGCTTCTCGATGATCGATCCTGGCGCAGCCGATGCCTCGTACAAGGAGCAGGGGTTGCGCTCGGATGACGCGCAGTACCGGCTGAAGGACCCCAGTGTGCTGGCCGGCTTTACCGAGTACGACGACGGCATCACGCTGCAGATCCTGTCGGTGTTTCCCGGCTTCGTGCTGCAGCAGATCCAGAACTGCCTGGCGGTGCGCCAGCTTCTGCCCAAGAGCGTCGAGCGTTCCGAGCTGAACTGGACTTACATCGGCTACACGGACGACACGCCCGAGCAGCGCACCGTGCGGCTCAAGCAGCTGAACCTGGTGGGACCGGCAGGGTTCATCTCGATGGAAGACGGCGCCGTGGGCGGCTTCGTGCAGCGCGGCATCGCCGGCGCGCATGACCGCGACGCGGTGGTTGAAATGGGTGGCGACGACACGGGTTCCAGCGAAGGTCGCGCTACCGAGACATCCGTGCGCGGCTTCTGGAAAGCCTACCGCGCGCACATGGAGGCATGACCATGATCGACCTCATGTCCCTTTGCGCCTTCAATGCGCGTTATGCGCAGGCGATCGACAGTGGCGCGCTTGAACTCTGGCCAGGATTTTTCTGCGAGCAGTGCAAGTACCGCATCACCAACGTCGAGAACGAGCGCGATGGCCTTCCTGCCGGCATCGTCTATGCCGATTCGCGCGCCATGCTGGAAGACCGTATCGCAGCACTGCGCGAAGCCAACATTTACGAGGCTCACCGCTACCGGCATCTGCTGGGCATCCCGCTGATCGAGACCGCGGACGACAAGGCCGCCACGGCTCGCACGCCGTTCATGGTGGCGCGCATCATGCACACGGGGGAGACTTCGCTGTTCGTCACTGGCGAGTACCTGGACCGCTTTGTGTTCACCAATGGACAGCTGCTGCTGGCCGAACGCGTCGCTGTGTGCGACAGCACGGTGACCGACACGCTGCTGGCGCTGCCGCTGTGACAGGTCCTGCACGCCGCATTGCGCTTTCGGTCGGCGATCCCAACGGGATCGGGCCCGAGATCGTGTTGAAGGCGCTGGCCGCGCTGAAAGACGAGCGCGCGTTGAGCATCACCGTGTTCGGCCCTGCCGACGTGCTGGCGCAGACAGCCACGCGACTGGGACTGGGCGAGGTGCTGCGCGAGGCGCGAGTGCGTCCGGCGGGCGAATTGCCGGCGTCGGCATTCAAGCCAGGTGAGATCAACGCTGCCGCAGGCGAAAGCACCGTGGCTTCCGCCACGGCCGCGATCCAGGCGTGCCGCAGCGGTGAGTTCGACGCGGTCGTCGCGGGGCCGCACCACGAAACCGCAATCGCGCAGGCAGGCATCGAGTTCAGTGGCTATCCGTCACTGCTCGCGCGAGCGTGCGGGCAGCCGCAGGACAGCGTTTTCCTGATGTTGGTGGGTGGAGGGCTGCGCATCGTGCATGTCACGCTGCATGAGAGTGTCTCCACGGCGCTTGCTCGCATCACACCTGAACTCGTCATGGCGGCCACACACGCCGGACTGCGCGCTTGCCACATGCTCGGATTGGACCAGCCCAAAGTGGCGCTTTTCGGCATCAATCCGCACGCCTCTGAAGGACGCCTGTTCGGCCCCGAGGATGAAGACCTGGTGGTCCCTGCCGCGCGGCAATTGCGGGAGTCGGGCATTGACATCACCGGCCCCCTGGGCGCCGACGTGCTGCTGGCCGACCGCAAGCACGACCTGTACGTCGCGATGCTGCATGACCAGGGGCATATTCCGGTGAAGATGCTCGCGCCGCAGGCGGCCAGCGCAATCTCCATCGGGGCTGAAGTCGTGCTGGCGAGTACCGGGCATGGCAGTGCCATGGACATTGCCGGCAAGGGCCTGGCCAAGCCCGATGCCCTTTTGCGCAGCCTGCGGTTGCTGGGCGGGGTGAGCGCATGACTTATCGAATCCGCATCGCCGGCACTGACGTGAGCTTCGCCTGCGAAGGCAACCAGAACATCCTGGACGCCGCGCTGAAGGCCGGCATCGAGATGCCTTACTCGTGCCGCAAGGGCGTGTGCGGCAACTGCGCGGGAGCGGTTTCCGCCGGGGAGGTGGAGTGCCCACCCGCCGGTGATGTCACGCCGCCTGGTAAGCAGCTGTTTTGCCAGTGCCATCCACAGTCAGACCTGGAAATCGTGCCCGAGGCCTGGCATCGCGTGGACCCCGACGCGCGCAAGACCTTCACCGTCAAGGTGTTCCGCAACACGCTGGCGGCGCAAGACGTGAACGTGCTGCAGCTGCGGTTGCCCGCTGGACAGCGCGCGCGCTTCAAGGCAGGACAGTACCTGCAGGTAGCTCTGCCAGACGGCAGCCGCCGCTCGTATTCGATGGCAAATCCTCCGCACGAGAGCGACATGCTGCAGCTGCACATCCGTCACGTGGCGGGCGGGCGGTTCACTCAGATCGTGCCCAACCTCAAGAGCGGCGACCTGCTGCAGGTTGAACTGCCTTACGGGAGTTTCGAGCTGAAGGAAAAAGCGCAGGGTCCGATGCTGTGCGTGGTTGGCGGCACCGGGTTTGCGCCGGTGAAGTCGCTGCTCGACGACATGCTGAAGAAGGGCATCAAGCGGCCTGTCACGCTGATCTGGGGTGGACGCAACCGCGCGGGTCTCTACCTGATGCCGGCAGTCGAAAAATGGAAAAAGATGCTGCCGGGTTTCAACTTCATCGCTGCCATCGAAGACCCCGCCGACGCCGCGGCGCTGGGTGGATTTGCGGGGCGGGTGGATGATGCGGTGCGTGCCAACTGCCCGTCACTCGCGGGGCATGAGGTGTATTGCTGCGGCTCGCCGGGGATGGTGGCTTCGGTCAAGAGCGCCTGCGTGCAAGAGCGTGGGCTGGACCCGCATCACTTCTTCAGTGATGTTTTCGTGCCGGGGCCGGCAGCGTGACGGCACGGTGCCTCAGCTTCGCAGGCGCGCCAGTTCCAGTTCGCTGAAACCTGCGAGGCGCCTGGCATCCTCGTTGAACGGTGGATACAGGCGCGGGGCGTTGTAGCGCTCGGCCAGCACCTGGTAGAGCGCTTCAGGATCGGCGGATTCGCGCTCGCACAGCCATCGATACCAGTGATTCCCAATCGCCACATGCCCGATCTCATCGCGCAGGATGATGTCGAGAATCTCCACCGCGCGCTCCGCCGCAGGCGTTGCGACCCTGCGCAGCCGTTCCTGGATTTGCGGCGTGGCATCCAGGCCTCGCGCTTCCAGTGTGCGTGGCACCAGGGCCATGCGCGCGACCACATCGCCACTGGTTCTCTCGCACATGGCCCACAGGTTGTCATGGCCGGGGAAGTCGCCGTATGCGTAGCCCAGCGATTGGAGGTGTTCGCGCAGCATCGTGAAGTGAAACGCTTCCTCAGCCGCAACGCGAATCCAGTCGAGGTAGAACTCGCGCGGCATGCCATCGAAACGCCATGCCGCATCGAGGGCGAGATTGATCGCGTTGAACTCGATGTGGGCGATGGCATGCAATAGCGCGGCGAGACCTTCGGGCTTGAAGGGCGAGCGTTTGGCGACCTTGTTCGGGTGGATGAGTTCGGGGCGGGCGGGGCGGCCGGGCAGTGCTACTGTTGGGATCGGCGCGACCGGGGCTATTGAAATCGACGTGGCGGCCTCATCTATCAGGCGAGCTTGCGCGGCCTTTTGTACGGGGTCGGCGATGCACAGGGCCTGCAGCGCCCATTGACGAAGCTCCATCCCTACAATTCTAGAACTCGCAGGCAAGCGCCCGCGAAACCTGACGAAAGAGCACGAGATGGCGATTTACGAAGTGGATGGAAAGCGCCCGCAGATCGGCGCGGGCGCGTGGGTCGCCGAGAGCGCAGAAGTGATCGGCGAAGTCACGATGGGCGAGAACGCAAGCGTCTGGTGCGGCGCGGTGGTGCGCGGCGACTGCGACAAGATCACGATAGGGCGCAACAGCAACGTGCAGGACCTGTCGGTCATTCATGCGGACTTCGGCACGCCGGTGGTACTGGGGGACAACGTGACCATCGGCCACCAGGTCATGCTGCACGGATGCACCATCGGCGACGGCGCGCTCATCGGCATACAGGCGGTGGTGCTCAACGGCGCAAAGATCGGCAGGAACTGCATCGTGGGCGCCGGCAGCATCGTCACCGAGAACAAGGAATTCCCCGACAACACGCTCATCGTCGGCTCGCCCGCGCGCGCGATCCGCACGCTGGACGCAGCCCAGATCGAGCAGATGTCTCACCTGGCCGAACACTATGTTGGCAATGCGAAGATTTTTGCCAAAAGCCTGAAACGGATTGATTGAATGTCTGAACTGCACAAGTTTATTTTTGACGGCCTGCCGGTACGCGGCAGCATCGTGCGCCTGACCGACTCGTGGACCGAAATCCTCGCGCGTCGCCAGGCCAACAACAACACCGGCGCATGGCCGCCACCGGTCGCCGAACTGCTCGGCGAGATGGCTGCGGCTGGTGTGCTGATGCAGTCGAACATCAAGTTCAACGGCGCGCTGGTGCTGCAGATATTCGGCGATGGACCGGTGAAGGTTGCAGTGGCCGAAGTGCAGCACGACATGGGGCTGCGGGTGACCGCGAAGGTGGTGGGCGATGTCGGCGTGAATGCGCGCCTGCCTGACCTGGTGAACGTGGACAACAAGGGCCGCTGCGCGATCACGCTAGACCCCAAGGACCGTTTCCCCGGTCAGCAGCCGTACCAGGGCGTGGTGCCGCTGCACGGCGACAAGAATGAAAAACTCGACAAGCTGTCGGATGTGCTGGAGCACTACATGCTGCAGTCCGAGCAGCTCGATACGACGCTGATTCTGGCGGCGGACAACAAGGTGGCTGCCGGCCTGCTGATCCAGCGCCTGCCTGTGAAGGGCGAGGGCAACCTGGCCGGCAGCATGGTGAGCCGCGAGAACGAAGACGAGATCGGCAAGAACGAAGACTACAACCGTATCTCCATTCTTTCGCGCAGCCTCAAGCGCGAGGAATTGCTGGAGCTGGATGTAGAGACGATCTTGCATCGCCTGTTCTGGGAAGAACGCGTGCTGCGGTTCGAGCCGCAGACCCCGAAGTTTGCATGCACCTGCAGCCGCACGCGCGTCGCGAACATGATCCGCGGGCTGGGCGTGCAGGAGGCCGAGAGCATTCTTGCCGAGCGCGAAGATATCGAGGTGGGATGTGATTTCTGCGGGCAGCAGTACCGGTTTGATGCGGTTGATGCGGCGCAGATTTTCACGTCGGCGGGGGATCAGCCGCCTTCTACTTCGAAGGTGCAGTAGGTCGGGGGCGGCTTCGATCCACTAGTCGCGGAACACGACTCCACGGCCACGGGTTCCCGGAACGAACGCCTCTATCGTTGCGCTGATTTCGTTGGATGTTGGCATTCGGCAGGTGATGCGTGAAGCGTGCTCACTCACGCGACGGAACGCGGCTTGCCAGTCAGCATCAGCTTGGACAGAAGTTGCAGCGATCCATCTGGGAGCAAGCAGCCTGAGAGCTTCGTCCTCAAACCTGTCGTCGAGTTTGTTGTCAATGCGATTCAACGCCCGAGCAGAATCACCCAGATAGGCCCAGGCCGCGGCCACGATTTCTCCTTCCAGCTCTGTGCCATGAACTGCGCTGATTTGATCCAATTTCATCAACAGCGCACGACCCCTGTCTTTTTCACCAAGCGCGATGAGCGACATCGCTAGAACTGCTTGACCGGAGAGGCCGGATTGCGAACGTGAGAGCGCTTCTGCGCCACGCGGGTCGCCCGTCTGCAACTTCGCAATCACAGCTAGAAAGCCGTACATATCGCGATCGATGAAGGACAGGTTTTTGAACATGTCCAATGCTTCTTGATGTTTCCCCGCAAGGATCAGAATCTTGAGCAGCTGGCCTGTGGTCGGGAGTCTGCTCCCCACCGGGTGAGCACGAAGTTGACTCACAAACGCCTCTGCTTGCGCGCACATGCCAAGGGACATCAGGATTCCTGGCATCACGTCCAGGCTCTTCCTCGTCCATGGGGAAGCGAATGCATGCTGTGCTTTCGCAACTTGCTTCATGCAATCGCGCTCCCACCTGGCGATCAATTCCTCTTTGCGGCGGCGCAGGATCTCCGGTGCGAACGCAGCGTGCATCGTTTGGGAGGTTTGGCTCGGTGCGACTGTTTCGCGCGCCTGCAGGAAGTCGGCCACCGTTGAGATCGGCCCTTCCGGCAGAAGCTCCAGCTTGGAGTGAGGGCGGGTCGATGCCGTCAATGGAGCCAGCTCGTGGCCATATTCAGCGGGTGCTGCGGGCGGGATCGACAGTGTGTCTTGCGCAATGACCGGCGAAGGGGTGCCTGGTGCAGTCTCGGTTGGCCCGTGAATAGTGACGGGGCGGATGGTTCTCTCTGGAATCATGGTTGGGTCCTCGGTTTGATGAATGCCAGCATCGCTGGGCCAAACCTTTGTACCCGCGTTGTTCACGTCTGTTGCCGCTCCTATACCTCTGTAGGGCCGGGCGTGATCCGGCCCGCCACATCGGGGGAGGTGTCTAGCGTGCGACGAAGGACTTGCTGCGCCTCGGCGAAACTTCGCCGAGCGGGCCTCGTCAGCGCCAGAGACGTAGTCCGGTCGAGAAGGGGAAGTCGCACTCACTGTGTGGTTGGAGCGACGCCATTGACGTACATACAAAACGTATATACATTTCGTCATGGAGTTCATTTGGTCTGAAGCGAAACGGGATGCAAATCTGGAAAAGCATGGACTCGACTTCGTCGATGCACCGTTGGTTTTCGAAGGCGTGACATTCACTTTTGAAGATGACCGGTTCTCCTATGCAGAGCAGCGCTTTGTGACACTCGGCCTGCTCGCTGGCATTCCCGTTTCAGTAGTTCATACGGAGAGTGAATATGAAATCCGCGTCATCTCGTTCCGCAAAGCCACCAAGCGCGAAGCGCAAATCTATTTCAGTGAAGTCCAAAACTGACTGGGCGCGGCTTCAAGCCGAAGCCGCCGTGCCAAGCGATGACCATGCCGAGGCGCAGGTTCGACATGTTGTGCGTGGAGTCGTGCGGCGAGGACTCGCTCCTTTGCCGTCGAAAGCCGCAGTGTCGCTGCGGGTCGATCAAGACGTTCTCGAATGGTTCAAGGCACAAGGCCCCGGCTACCAGACGCGTATCAATACGGTGCTTCGGGCCTTTCGGGATGCATCGATTTGACGGGTCGTTCCGCAACGACGCCTGCGGCCGAGCACGGTTGCTGACCTGAGCAACAGTCGCCGCCTCCGTCCTACCGCAGACAGGGCTGCATCCGACAGCATCACGCGTTCTTCACGCGTACAACGGACCGTGCCAACTCCAGTGCCCACCATGCCGTCCATCACTCCCGCCCATCGTCATGGCTGAGCCATCGCGGTCACGCATGCCGTTATTTGCCGGTGGCCTTGTCGCCGGTGTTGCGCTCGCAATCGCTTTGGTTTTTGTCATGCGGCCCGAGACGCCTCAAGCTTCGCGTCCTGAGGCGGCTGCCGTCCCTCAACCCATCGTCAATGAGCCGTGCGGGTTCAACGCGATCGTCAAGGCGGCAGACAAGACCGATGGCTCAGCTGCGTTCGGATCGACCGGGCCGGGCGCGGCTTTGATCGTGCGTGGCAAGGAAGCTGCCGCCGCTGGACGAGACCGGGATGCCGAAGCCGCCTTCCTCGCCGCATGCAAACTGGAATCGCCGACCAAGGATGCTGCTGCCGTTCTCCTGCGCGCAGACGCCAAATACAACCTGGCCCGGCACTACGCCAGCCTCGCGCAGGAGGGCGCGGCCAATCGCAACGAGTTGAACTCACGCGCGTCGTCGCTGTTCTCCGAGAGCCTCGCGGTTTACAAAGCGCAGCTTGGCGGCGAGCATGAGAAGGTGCGCTTTGCGACCCAGGCGCTGGCTTTGTTGAACGACGGGGATGGCGAAGCGGCGCGTCGCAAGGAGCGGGTCGCCGCCGTGTCCCGGCCTTCCGCCGCGACACCGGTGACGGCACCCTCGAATGTCGCAAAGGAGCCGGTGGAACCATCCGTTGAAAAGCCCGTTGTGCGAACTGCCGAAAAGCCGATCGAGAGGCCTGCCGAAAATGACACGCAGTCTGATCAGCGCCCCAGCTTTGATTGCTCCCGTGCTCGCTCCCAACCCGAGAAGATCATCTGCGCCGATCCCCAGCTTGCACGCATGGACCGCGACCTGGGCCGCGTGTATGCGCGTGCCAAGCGCGCGGCCGCGGACCCTCAGGCCTTCCAGCGCGTGAGCGACCGCGAATGGCGACGTCGCGAGTCGGAATGCCGCGATCGCGAGTGCCTGGTGGATTGGTACCGCGAGCGGCGCGAGCAGTTGGTGTCGCAGGGCGGTGATGATCGGGAGTGGAACCGATAGTCATGCCCCTGCACTTTCGCCCAGCCCTTCCATCCGACATCACAGCCTGTCACGCGATGCGCGGCCAGACTCGGGAGAACGCTGTTTCTGCCCAACGGCTGGACGCGATGGGGATCACTGTGCAAGCGTGGTCCAGCAGCGTGCGCGCCGGCCAGCTTGCAGGCCACGTTTGCACTGAGCATGACCGCGTCGTCGGGTATTGCTTCGGCGACACCCAATCCGGCGAAGTGATTGTTCTGGCGCTCTTGCCCGATTGCGAAAGGCGCGGAGCCGGCAAGCACCTGCTGGATCTCGTGGTGAACGGCCTCATCGCGGCCGGACACCGCCGCCTCTTTCTGGGTTGCTCGGCCGATCCCGCGACGCGGTCCTATGGGTTTTACCGTCACCTGGGATGGACATCGACAGGGGCATTCGACGAGGCCGGTGATGAGGTGCTGGAGTTCATTGCCCGCTGAACTACTTGCCCGCCTGCCTCACAGACCCCGCAGCAGCCCCACCGACGGCGCCCGCCACGGCTCCGATAGTCCCGCCAACCACCACGCCCACTGGCCCGGCGATTGCGGTCCCGACGGCAGCGCCTGTCGCAGCACCGGCCAGCACGCCAGCGCCTACGAACACAGATTTGCCCTCGGTCTCAGCTTCCGCTTGACTGATGGGCACCTGCGCAGCCGGATCAGGGTCTTGCGAAGGAATGCCGTAGCCTGGCTTGGCCTGATCGGCCACGTCCGGGTCGATTGATGGGGTTGTCTGAAGGTCAACTGGTTGAGTCATGGATTGCTCCTGGGTATCAGCAAACCGTACAGCTGGCGCGCCTCACGGCGATGTGGTCGCACACGCAGTTGCAATGTAGGAAGATGCTGCGCTTACCTGCTCGTTGCAACGTCCAGGGTTTGCCTCATCTGCTTGTTTCGCAAGCTGCAAAGGAAGCTGGATGCCTGCTGCGTGCCGGTTGTTGAAATGGATGTGGGCTGCGCCATGCTCGCTCATCGGCCTGCTGCTGGCTGCGCTGCCGGTCGCCCTGGGCGCAAGGGCGCGGTGGACTGCGGGTGCGCTGGAGGTCACGTATCGCCCGGACCTTGCCCGCTGCGGCGCTATTGCACGACAGCTGCCGTTTCGCGGCATCGTGTTCGGTCACGTCATCCTCGCCGTGACGGCCGAGGAGCTTGAACGCATCGGCCCGCACGAACGCATTCACGTTCAGCAGTACGAGCGTTGGGGACCGCTGTTCTTCGTGGCCTATGGCCTGTCCGGCCTCTGGCAGTTGATTCGCGGTCGCAGCCCGTATTGGGACAACCACTTCGAGGTTCAGGCGCGCGAGCTGAGTGCTAGCTCTTGCCCAGGCCGGTGAACAGCCGATGCTCGCAGTCGGGGTCACTGCATTTGTCGCAGACCCATTGCCACTTGACTTTCTCCCTCTCCCTCTGGGAGAGGGTAACGGGGTCCCCAGAAAGCTTGCTTTCTGGGGTGGAGGTGGGGGTGAGGGCATCCGCTTCACCAATCGCACGCAACGCGTTGTCCAGCCTCTCTCTGCCACTCCCATAAACCACCCGATACCCCACCCCCGCCTTCGCCAGCGCTGCCCTCACCAGCGCATCCACCGGCTCCCTCACATGCGGCCCGTCGCGCTGCAAGCCATCGGCCACCCAGGGCAGGTCCAGCCCGGTCAGCAGCGTGAAGTCGTAGGTCTTGAGCCGGGCCAGCGCGAACTGATACAGGCTTCCGTCCTCGAACAGCATCGCGCTGTAGATCGCGACCATGACCGCAGTCGTGTCGGCAATCACGATGTCGGACACCGCAGCGGCCTCATCGACCAGCCGCTCCTGTTCTTGCGCAATGGGCATCTGCTCTTCGGGACGCGGCGTGCGGCCCTCGCGCTCACACCAGGTGCGCAGCACCTCGCTGACCACGGTCACGTTCTTGCCCTGCGCTCGAAAGTGCGCAGCCAGGTCGCTTGCGAGCTGCGTCTTGCCTGTGCTCTCGGCGCCTAGCAGCGCGATCTTCACAGCCGCTTGCTCCACTCGCGCCAGCCGACCACGCTCAAGGCGATGAACACGGTGTAGAGGCCGAGCGTGAGCCACAGGCCCTTGTATGCAAACAGGCCGACACTGACGACATTGACCGCGATCCACGCAGCCCAGTTCTCGATGTACTTGCGGCCCAGCAGGTACTGGCCGACGAGGCTGACCGACGTGGGGAACGCGTCCCACCACGGCACGTCGGTGTCGGTGAAGGTCTTGAGGAAAAGGCCGGTCACCGGCCAGAGCACGGCGCAGGCAGCGATGGTCAATGCGAGCCCGCGTCGAGACAGCCGGCTGACCTTGATCGCCGTGCCATCGGGCCGCACACCTCGCAGCCATTGATACCAGCCCCACAAGGCCACCGCCGCAAAGAAGATCTGCAGTGACGCATCACCATAGATCTTGCTGCGCCAGAAGATTGCGAAGTACATCAGCGAGCTGATGATGGCGAGCGGCCAGCCCCAGTGAATTTCGCGGATGTTGCAGCCGACCATTACCAGTGCAATGACGACGGCGGCGATCTCCAGCCAGGTGGTCGGCGTTCCCCAGAGGGTGAACGCCTGGGCGAACAGGAATTCCGGCATGAACGACCTTCAGGCGCTTCTGGGGTGAGTCACTTCTGCACGTTGACGAAGATCTCGTTGGGCTTGACCATGCCGAGTTCGCTTCGCGCTTTTTCTTCCACGGTCTCCAGGCCTTCCTTGAGGTCGCGCACTTCGGAAGCAAGCCGATCGTTGACCTGCTGGGCCCGGGCGTTGGCGGCCTTCTGGGCTTCTAGCTTGCGCTCCATCTCGGTCACGTTTGCCACCGATCCCCGGCCGGACCACAACTGCGCATGAACGACGAGGAGCAGCGCAAGAAGCAGTAGTGGAACGAGCCGGGAGCCCACGAGATGCGTGCTACCTGAGGTTGTAGAACGCAGCGCGACCGGGGTAGCTGGCGATGTCGCCCAGGTCTTCTTCAATGCGAAGCAGCTGGTTGTACTTGGCCATGCGGTCCGAACGCGACAGCGAGCCGGTCTTGATCTGCCCGGCGTTGGTGCCCACCGCGATGTCGGCGATGGTCGAGTCTTCGGTTTCGCCCGAACGGTGGCTGATGACCGAGGTGTAGCCCGCGCGCTTGGCCATCTCGATGGCGGCAAAGGTTTCGGTCAGCGTGCCGATCTGGTTGATCTTGATCAGGATCGAGTTGGCGATGCGCTTGTTGATGCCTTCCTGCAGGATCTTGGTGTTGGTGACGAACAGGTCATCGCCCACCAGCTGGATGCGGCTGCCCAGGCGTTCGGTCAGCGTCTTCCAGCCGTCCCAGTCGCTTTCGCCCATGCCGTCTTCGATGCTGATGATGGGGTACTTGTCGACCCAGCTTGCGAGCATGTCGGTCCACTCGCCGGCGTCCAGCACCTTGCCTTCGGCCTCGACGTTGTAGCGGCCTTCCTTGTAGAACTCGCTCGCGGCGCAGTCCAGGCCCAGGGCGATCTGCTCGCCCGGACGAAAGCCCGCAGCTTCGATCGCCTGCAGGATCATGCCGATCGCCGCCTCGTGGTTTTCCACGTTCGGCGCGAAACCGCCTTCATCGCCGACGGCGACGCTCATGCCCTTGTCGTGGATGATTTTCTTGAGCGCATGAAACACCTCGGCGCCATAGCGGACTGCTTCGCGAAAGCTCGGTGCGCCGACCGGGATGATCATCAGCTCTTGCAGGTCGAGGTTGTTGTTGGCGTGCGCGCCGCCGTTGACCACGTTCATCATCGGCACCGGCAATTGCATGCCGCCCATGCCGCCGAAGTAGCGGTACAGGGGCAAGCCCGACTCTTCTGCCGCCGCGCGGGCCACAGCCATCGACACAGCCAGGGTCGCGTTGGCGCCCAGGCGGCCCTTGTTGTCGGTACCGTCCAGGTCGATCAGCGTCTTGTCCAGGAAAGCCTGCTCGGATGCGTCCAGGCCGAGCACCGATTCGGAGATCTCGGTGTTGATGTGCTCGACGGCCTTGAGCACGCCCTTGCCGCCGTAACGGCTCTTGTCGCCGTCGCGCAGTTCGATGGCTTCACGCGCACCGGTCGATGCGCCCGAAGGCACGGCGGCGCGGCCCATGGTGCCCGACTCCAGCAGGACGTCGCATTCCACGGTGGGGTTGCCGCGCGAGTCCAGGATTTCGCGGCCGACGATGTCAACGATTGCGCTCATTGCAGGTTTCTCTCAGAAGTTTGGTATTCGTTTTGTGTCACAGGGAAGGGGACTGATCAATGCGCTGCCCCTCACCCTAACCCTCTCCTCAGAGGGGCGAGGGAACAGAGGTCTTCATGCCGAAAAGTTGTCTTCAAGGTATCCATTCTTCTTCGTCACGGCATCCAGCGCCACCAGCGTCTCCAGCAGCGCCTTCATGTGCTTGAGCGGCACGGCATTGGGGCCATCGCTCATCGCCTTTGCAGGGTCGGGGTGGGTTTCCATGAAGAGCCCCGAGATGCCGACCGCGACCGCAGCGCGTGCCAGCACCGGCACCATCTCACGTTGACCGCCGGAAGTCGTGCCCTGGCCGCCGGGCAACTGCACCGAATGCGTCGCGTCGAAAACGACTGGAGCGCCGGTCTCTCGCATGATGGCGAGCGAGCGCATGTCCGACACGAGGTTGTTGTAGCCGAAGCTCGCGCCGCGTTCGCAGGCCATGAAGTTGTCTTCGGGCAGGCCTGCTTCCTTCGCCGCAGCGCGCGCCTTGTCGATCACGTTCTTCATGTCGCCGGGGGCGAGGAACTGGCCCTTCTTGATGTTCACAGGCCGGCCCGATTGCGCAACCGCGCGGATGAAGTCGGTCTGGCGGCACAGGAACGCAGGGGTCTGCAGCACGTCGACGACCTTGGCGACCTGGGCGATTTCGCTTTCAGAGTGCACGTCGGTCAGGATGGGCAGGCCCAGGTCCTTCTTCACCTTCGCGAGGATTTCGAGTCCGCGCTCCATGCCGGGTCCGCGAAAGCTCGTGCCCGAAGAGCGGTTGGCCTTGTCGTAGCTGCTCTTGAAGATGAACGGTATACCGAGCGCCGCCGTGATTTCCTTGAGCGCGCCGGCCGTGTCCATTTGCAATTGCTCGGACTCGACCACGCAGGGACCTGCGATGAGAAAGAAGGGCTTGTCCAGGCCGATCTCGAAGTTGCACAGTTTCATGGGTGGATCCTCATGCGACAGCCTTCAAGGCCTTCTTGCCTGCCGCCTGATGGTCGATGGCGGCCTTGATGAAGGAATTGAAAAGCGGGTGGCCGTCCCACGGCGTGGACTTGAATTCAGGATGGAACTGCACGCCCATGAACCACGGATGCACGTCCTGCGGCAACTCGACGATTTCGGTCAGTTGTTCGCGCTGCGTCAACGCGGAAATTACCAGGCCGGCTTGCCGCAGCTTGTTGAGGTAATTGACGTTAGCTTCGTAACGATGGCGATGGCGCTCGGTCACGACATCGCCATAGATGCGATGCGCCAGCGTGCCCTTGGCCACATCGGAGCTTTGCGCGCCGAGCCGCATGGTGCCGCCCAGGTCGGAGTGTTCGTCGCGTGTCTTGATCGTGCCGTCCGCATCTTTCCACTCGGTGATGAGGGCGATGACGGGGTGCGGGGTGTCGGGCTCGAATTCGGTGCTGTTGGCGTCTTTCAGGCCGGCCATGTCGCGCGCGTATTCGATCGTCGCGACCTGCATGCCCAGGCAGATGCCCAGGTAGGGCACCTTGTTCTCGCGGGCAAAGCGCGCGGCGGCGATCTTGCCTTCGATGCCGCGCTTGCCGAAGCCACCGGGCACCAGCACGGCGTCGTACTTGGTGAGCTGGCGAACGTTGTCGGTGGTGATGGTTTCGGAGTCGACGTAATCGATCTTGACGTGCACATGGTTGCGCATGCCCGCGTGGCGCAGCGCTTCGTTGAGCGACTTGTAGCTGTCGGACAGCTCGACGTACTTGCCGACCATCGCGATGTTGACTTCGCCTTGCGGGTGCTCGGTCTCATAGACCAAGTCGTCCCAGCGCTTGAGGTTGGCAGGCGGTGTGTTCAGGCGCAGCTTGTCGCAGATGAGGCCGTCCAGACCCTGCTCGTGCAGCATGCGCGGCACCTTGTAGATCGTGTTCACGTCCCACATGGAGATCACGCCCCATTCGGGCACGTTGGTGAACAGCGAAATCTTGGCGCGCTCGTCGTCGGGAATCTTGCGATCGGCGCGGCACAGCAGTGCGTCTGCAGAGATACCGATGGCGCGCAGTTCCTTGGCGGTGTGCTGGGTCGGCTTGGTCTTGAGCTCGCCTGCGGCCGCGATCCAAGGCACGTAGGTGAGGTGGACGAACGCGGTTGCATTCGTGCCCATGCGCAGGCTCATCTGGCGCGCGGCTTCCAGGAACGGGAGCGATTCGATGTCACCCACCGTGCCGCCGATTTCAACGATGGCTACATCAGCCGCGCCGGGTTCACCGTAGCCCGCACCGCGCTTGATGAATTCCTGGATTTCGTTGGTGATGTGCGGGATGACCTGCACGGTCTTGCCCAGGTAGTCGCCGCGGCGCTCTTTTTCGAGCACGGACTGGTAGATCTTGCCGGTGGTGAAGTTGTTCACCTTGGCCATGCGCGTGGTGACGAATCGCTCGTAGTGGCCCAGGTCGAGGTCGGTTTCGGCGCCGTCGTCGGTCACAAACACTTCGCCATGCTGGAAGGGCGACATCGTGCCCGGATCAACGTTGATGTACGGATCGAGCTTGATGAGAGTGACTTTGAGGCCTCGCGATTCGAGGATCGCTGCAAGGGAGGCTGAGGCGATTCCCTTGCCCAGGGAAGACACCACACCGCCGGTGACGAAGACAAATTTGGTCATGTCAGGGCCGACAAGCAGAGCTGCCGGTAGGTGGTAAAGCGAGATTATACGGGTCGGCTTTTGGGGCCCTCGTACTTGCTCTGATACATTGCGCGCATGAATGACTTGGCCGGCAGGCATATTGTCCTCGGACTCTCTGGCGGCATCGCCTGCTACAAGGCAGCCGAGCTGTGCAGGGCCCTCATCAAGCAGGGCGCCACCGTGCAGGTGGTGATGACCGAGGCGGCAGAACAGTTCATGACGCCTGTCACCATGCAGGCGCTGTCCAACCGCACGGTGTACACCTCGCAGTGGGACAGCCGCGAACCCAACAACATGCCGCACATCAACCTCTCGCGCGAGGCTGATTGCATCCTGATTGCGCCATGCAGCGCGGACTTCATGGCCAAGCTGCTCCACGGTCGCGCGGATGACTTGCTCAGCCTGATGTGTCTGGCCAGACCGATTGACACAGTCCCCTTGCTGCTTGCCCCTGCGATGAATCGCGAGATGTGGGCGCATCCGGCGACACAGCGCAACATGATGCAACTCACTGCCGACGGCGCGCATATCCTGGGCGTGGGTTCGGGGTTCCAGGCCTGCGGCGAAACGGGCGATGGACGCATGCTGGAGCCCAATGAGTTGCTCGAAGATATCGTTGCGTTCTTCCAGCCCAAACGCCTGCAAGGCAAGCGCGTGCTGATCACGGCGGGGCCGACATTCGAGGCGATAGACCCGGTGCGCGGCATCACCAATCTTTCCAGCGGCAAGATGGGTTTTGCCATTGCGCGAGCCGCTCGTGAAGCGGGCGCTGTCGTCACGCTGGTCGCAGGGCCGGTGAGCCTGGCGACCCCTCGCGGTGTGACGCGCGTCGACGTGAAATCGGCGCAGCAGATGCACGATGCCACGCTACCTCTTTCGCAGTCGGCCGATATCTTTGTTGCGACAGCCGCTGTTGCCGACTGGCGCCCGGCGAATGCATCCGACCAGAAGATCAAGAAGGATGGCTCGGGCAAAACCCCGCAGCTCGAATTCACCGAGAACCCCGACATCCTGGCTGCGATTGCGCAGTCGCCGCGTGCGCAATCGGGCGCGCTCTACTGCGTGGGCTTCGCCGCCGAAAGCCACGACCTGCTGGCCAACGCGCAAGCCAAGCGCGTCCGCAAGGGTGTGCCGCTGCTGGTTGGCAACATCGGGCCTGCAACCTTTGGGGCCGACGACAATGCACTGCTGCTGGTGGATGCAAAAGGCGCTGTTGAAATGCCGCGCGCTTCAAAAGTGGATCTTGCACGCCAGCTCGTTACCGAAATCTCCAGCCGACTATGAAAATCGACGTTCGAATTCTTGACCCCCGCATGGCGGACCAGTTGCCTGCCTATGCAACGCCCGGTAGCGCGGGACTCGATCTGCGCGCGTGCATCGACGAGCCTCTGACACTCGCTCCCAACGCGTGGCGCCTCGTGCCGACGGGCATCGCGATCTGGCTGAAGGATCCAGGCTACGCCGCGATGATCCTGCCGCGCTCGGGCCTGGGCCACAAGCACGGCATCGTGCTGGGCAATCTGGTGGGGCTGATCGACAGCGACTACCAGGGCCAGCTGATGGTCAGCGCATGGAACCGCAGCGATACCGAGTTCACGCTGCAACCGATGGAGCGCCTTGCCCAGCTGGTGGTGGTTCCCGTGGTGCAGGCCCAGTTCAATGTCGTTGATGAGTTCCCTGCCACGCAGCGGGGCGAGGGCGGTTACGGCTCGACCGGCAAGGGCTGATTACACAGGCGATCAGCCAGGTCCTACGTGGACCTGCGGCAATTGCCGGGGTGTTTGAGCGCGCCCTGTATCTCTAATGGGTATTCGAAGGCGGCCCTGTCGGCTGCGCCAAATGTCCATCAGGAGATCACTCATGAAATTCCGTCTCGCCACTCTTGCTACTTCCGCCGTTCTCGTCGCCGGCCTGTCTGCCTGCGCCTCCGACCCGTACGGCCCGAACTACTACCCGACGTCCAGCGTGACGCCGATCCAGTCCGCACCGTCCAGCTATGTCGAGTACGGCCGCATCACCAACGTGAGCATGATCAACCCGGGCACGCGCGTTGCGGGCAACACGACCGCAGGCACCATCGCTGGAGCCGTGGTGGGTGGCGTGCTGGGCAGCACCATCGGCGGCGGCTCCGGCCGTGCCGTGGCGACCATCCTGGGTGCTGTCGGCGGCGCTGCCATCGGTAGCCGCCTGCAAGCCAACCAGAACGGCATGTACAACACAGCCGGCCCGGTTCATCGCGTCTCGGTGACGACCGACCAGGGCATGACTCGCGAGTACGACGTCAGCGCAAGCAGCGACCTGCGTGTGGGTGATCGCGTCCGTATCGAAAACGGCGTGATCTACATGGGCTGAGCCCCTGGGTCCTTTAGTGGATCGTCGAGTCGCCGGCTCCGCCCGGCGGCTTGAAAAATCCGGTGCCGGCTGACCCGGCACCGATTTCTTCTTCTGTCGCCTCCCGCACATCTTCGACCTTCACGTGAAGGCGGATCGAGATGCCTGCGAGCGGGTGATTTCCGTCGAGCACGACATGCTCCGGATAAATTTCGGTGACTGTGTACAGAACGTCTTTCGGCGCATCGGGATGGGTGCCGGGCGGCAGTCCCTCGAACGTCATTCCCTCTTCGATTTCTTTCGGGAACAGCGTGCGCGGCTCCAGGAAGATCAATTGGTCGTTGAAGTCGCCGAAGGCTTCTTCGGGCTCCAGGTGAAGGTCGAGTTCCGCGCCTTTTTCATGGCCCTGCAGGGCTTCCTCGATCCGGGCGAGCAGGTCGCCTCCGCCGACCAGGAATTCGACGGGTTCTTCCAGTTCGTCCAGTACTTCGCCCAAAGAGTCCTTGAGCGTCCATGTCAGCGCGACGACGCATTGCGGTTTGATTTCCATAGGAGAATTGTCTCACTCACATGGACACAACAATACCGCTCCCCCTGCTCGGCGGCCTCACGCCAGCCCAATTCATGAAACGGCACTGGCAGAAAAAGCCGCTGCTGGTTCGCGGCGCCATGCCGCACCTGCAACCCCTGCTGGAGCGCAGCGAACTCTTTGCGCTTGCCGCCCGCGACGAGGTCGAATCCCGCCTCGTCATGCGCGAGGGCGAGCGCTGGACGATGCGGCAGGGGCCGTTCACGCGCCGCGCCTTGCCCGCGCTGACCAAGCCGCTGTGGACGCTGCTGGTGCAGGGCGTTGACCTGCATGACTCGCGCGGCCACGAATTGCTGCAGCAGTTTGCATTCGTGCCCCATGCGCGGCTCGACGACCTGATGGTGAGCTATGCCACCCAGGGCGGCGGCGTCGGCCCGCATTTCGACAGTTATGACGTGTTTTTGTTGCAGGCACAGGGACAGCGCCGCTGGCGCATCGGCAGGCAGAAAGACCTCAGCCTGCGCGATGACGTGCCACTGAAGATTCTTGCGCGGTTCGAGCCGGAAGCCGAGTACCTGCTGGAGGCAGGCGACATGTTGTACTTGCCGCCGGGCTATGCGCACGACGGCGAAGCCATGAACGAGTGCCAGACCTATTCGATCGGTTTTCGGGCGCCGGCTCGCGGTGAGCTCGCACGTGAGCTGCTCCAGCGCGTGGCGGAAGATGCCGCCGACAACATCCGCGAAGCGATCTACAGCGACCCCCGTCAGGACGCGACCGAAACACCCGGCTCCATCCCCGGGCACCTGCAGGAATTCGCACTGAATGCCGTGCGCGAAGCGCTCAAGGAGCCGCTGGCGCTGGAATGCGCGCTGGGCGAGTACCTGACCGAGCCCAAGGCCAATGTGTGGTTCGAGGCGCGCGAGTTTGATTGGCCCCTGCAGCGTGTGACCCTCGACCAGGGCACGCGAATGATGTACGACGACAAACACGTCTTCATCAACGGCGACAGCTATCTGGCATCGGGGCGCGACGCGACCTTGATGCGAATGCTCGCAGACCGCAGGTCGCTGTCGGGGCCGCAGCTGGCCAGGGCCAGCGATGACGCGCAGGCGTTGATCCAATCGTGGTGCGAGGCAGGATGGGCGCACGCGCAAGTTTCGTGATCCCTGTGCCCGACAGGGACTGAAAGGAAAAATCACCATGACTGAACCCGAACAGGACCCGAGCAAGAGCGCCCCGCAACTGCCGTCGCGCCGCTTCACCGGCCGCGAAGAGTTTCGTCAACTCATCCGCGATGCGCTGGCCTGCGCTGCGCACGAAGGCTGGCGCCAGATCATCCTGTGCGACGCGGATTTTGCGGACTGGCCGCTGGGCGAGCGCGCCGTTGCCGAGTCCCTGCAGGCGTGGTCTGCGAGCGGCCGTCACATGACGCTGCTGGCACGCAAGTACGACGTGGTGCAGCGAAACCATGCGAGGTTTGTGACATGGCGAAGGACGTGGTCGCACATCATCGATGCGCGTGCATGCTCATCGGCTGACCCACTCGAATTGCCCAGCGCCATCTGGAGCCCGGGGTGGGTCTTGCGCAGGCTGGACCCCGAACACTGCAACGGTGTTTGCGGGGGGGAGCCCGACAGGCGCGTACTGCTGCGCGAGAACCTCAACACCTGGCTTCAGAAGAGTTCGCCTTCGTTTCCTGCGGTGACTCTGGGTCTGTAGCCCGTGCCCATCTGTAGCCATATTGCATTCAGTTGTAGCTATTGGCTACGGGTCGACCCCATTGACGGAAACGACATATAATTGCGGGCTGAGCAGTAAGAGCTCGAGTGCTTGCTGTTCTGTCATGCGGACAGGATTGCCGCGCTGACAATTTCCGGAAATTGTTATCCCACGTTTTATCTCCCACAGAAGGAACCTTGAAATGAAGAAATCGCTTGTACTGGCGACCCTGATTGCCGCTGCAGCCCTCGGCGCTTGCAGCAAGACCGAAGCTCCGGCACCGGCTCCTGCTCCCGTGGTTGTGCCTGCTCCGGCACCTGCACCGGCTCCCGCACCTGCTGCTGACGCTGCTGCTGCAGCTGCTTCCAGCGCTGCTGCTGCTGCATCCAGCTCCGCTGCTGCTGCTTCGAGCTCCGCTGCTGCTGCCTCTGGCGCTGCTGCCGCTGCATCGAAGTAATTCGGCAAGCGATCGCAAAAAAGCCGCCCTCGGGCGGCTTTTTTGCGTCTGCACGGCGTGTGCCGCTAGGCGGTCAGCCAGCCACAACCGCTAGGGCCATCGGCGACATGGATGTCATCGTCACCACAAGACAGCGCCGATGCAAGCGCGCGTCGAGCGAGCTCCGGCCGGTTGTTTTGTTCGCTCAGATGGGCCGCCACTACCTGCTTCAGGCCTGATGGAATCATCGCAGCAGCGATTTCCCCGGCCGCCTGGTTCGAGAGGTGGCCATAAGCGCCTCCCACGCGGCGCTTGAGAAAAGCCGGGTAGCTCGACTCGGCGAGTTTGGCCGGGTCGTGGTTGCATTCCAGCACCAGCGTGCGGCAGCCCGCAAGCTGTGCCAGGACATGCGTGCTTGCGTGACCCAGGTCCGTCAGCAAGCCCAACCGCGAATCCCCATCGTTGCAGGTGAGCTGCAGTGGCTCGCGCGCGTCGTGGGGTACGGTGAACGGCATGACTTCCATTGCACCGAGATCCATCGCGATGGAGTCGCATGCAATTCGAAGCAACCCGCCAAAGTCGGGCTCACCGATGGCGACATACGTGCCGTGGCTCATCCATACCGGAATGCGCTCGCGCAAGGCGATTTGCCGTGCGCAGCCGATGTGGTCGGCGTGCTCATGCGTGATGAAGATGGCATCCAGCTGGTCGGCCATCATGCCGGCCTGGGCCAGCCGAAGATCCAACTGGCGTATACCCAGTCCGCAATCGACGAGCAGGTGCGTGATCGAAGTTCCGCTGCGCGCCTGGACGACAGTGGCGTTGCCGCTGCTGCCGCTGCCCAGGCTCTTGAATCGGATCGCGCTCGTGTTAGCCCCGCGGAGTTACTTCAGGTCGTCCGCAATGACTTGCACGATGCGCTGCGCATTGACCGAGGTTTCTGGTGCGCCCTGCGAATTGAGCACGGACACCGTCGTCGATTCGCCCTGGCTGCGCAGCGTGATGCGGAACTTGAGCGGCGGATCGCTGCTGTCGGACCTGAACAGCTTGGACAGGAAGCTGCCTTCTTTCTTGTCCGCGCTCGGCTCAACGTAGCGCACGAAGTAGGTGCCCTGCGTGCGATCACGGTCTTCAACCGTGAAGCCAGTGCGGTCCAGTGCCAGGCCGACACGGCGCCAGGCGCGATCGAAGCCTTCGTCGATCTGCACGACAGGCGAGTTGTTCACGACTGCGATGCGCGACGATGCCTTCGCGGGTCCGGACGCGGCAAGCGCCTTGGCCTGCTCTTGCGGCACACCCAGGCGAACCATCAGGCGGCGCAGGAACTCGGTTTCGATTTCCGGGTCGCTCGGACGCGGTTGCCAGACCGTCTGGTCTTTTTCCTTGTTGTTGTAGACCTCGACCATGCCCCGATGGCTCACGTAGATTTCGGTGCCGCCATTGGCCGAACGCTCCAGGCGCGTGCGGAAGCGGTCGCGCTCAGACGTCGAGTACGCCGAATCGATCAGCTTGCCCAGCGTGTTGCGAATGAAGTCGGTCGGAATCTTGGCGCGGTTTTCAGCCCAGTCGGTTTCCATGATGCCCAGGCTCGACTGGTCGAGCGTCAGCAGGAATCCGTTTTCGAGCCAGAACTCGCGCACAGGGCCCCACAGCTGGTCGGCGGGGCGGTTGACCACCAGCCAGCGCTGCGAACCCGAACGCTCGATACGGACATCGCCCAGCGTGTTGGTGGCTGTGGGTGCGCCGGGCGCAGCCTGGCCAACGGCGAATGCGCTGGCAGTCACAGCGCCGCCGGGCACCTGGTAGCGCGAATCGCGCGAGAGCTGGTTCAGGTCGGGCGGCACTTCCAGCGCGACGCCACGGCCTGCGCTTTTGTAGTCGACTTTGTCGCCGTCAAGGACCGAACAGGCCGAGAGCGCGGCGCACATCGCCAGCAGGCCCAGTTTTGCAGATTGCTTCACTTCATCCCCTCAGGATTGGATACGTCGAAAAATTCAGGAATCAGGAAACCAGGCCGGCCGAGCGCAGCGCCGCTTCGACGCCTGCCTCAAAACCCGCCGCCAGCGGAGTCATTGGCAAACGCATCGCCGGACCGCAAAGGCCCATGCGCGCCATCGCCCATTTCACCGGAATCGGATTGGCTTCCACGAACAGATGGCGGTGCACCGGCATCAGCTTGCGCTGGATTTCCATCGCCGAGCGGGCATCGCCCTTGACCGCGGCAACGCACAGCTCATGCATGAGGCGAGGGGCCACGTTGGCCGTCACGCTCACGTTGCCCTGGCCGCCACACAGCATCAGCGCCACAGCCGTCGGGTCGTCGCCGGAGTAAATTGAAAAGCCCTTGTGCACATCGCGGATCAGCCATTGCGCACGCTCGATGTTGCCGGTGGCTTCCTTGATGCCGACGATGCCTGGCACCTCGGACAGGCGCAGCACCGTGTCATGCGCCATATCGGCGACGGTGCGGCCGGGCACGTTGTAAAGAATGATGGGCAGGTCGCCCACCGCTTCAGCAATGGCCTTGAAGTGCAGGTACTGGCCTTCTTGCGTCGGCTTGTTGTAGTACGGGACGACCTGCAGCTGGCAATCTGCCCCCACGGCCCTGGCGTAACGGGCGAGCTCAATGGCTTCGGAAGTGGAGTTGGCGCCGCACCCAGCCATGACAGGCACGCGCTTGTTGGCCTGTTCGACCGAGACCCGGATGATCTCCTGGTGCTCTTGCACGCTGACCGTGGGCGATTCGCCGGTGGTGCCGACGACACCGATGCAATCTGTTCCCTCGGCGATGTGCCAGTCGATCAGCTTGCGCAGGGTGGGATAGTCCACGCTGCCGTCTTCGTGCATCGGGGTCACGAGGGCCACGATGCTGCCTGTAATCGGTGTCATTGTCGGGGGTGGAATCTGGCTGGAAAGGGCGATTGTAGCTAGAGGACGTAACGCGCCGGTGGTTGCGCTGCCAGCGGCCGCACCGCTGCGATCCGCTGCACATACCGGGATGGCTGCTCCATGAATCCGTCTTCGTAGGCAACCACGCGAAGATCGGCGCACGCGCGCAGCAGTTCACCGGGCTTCAGCAGGAAGTCGGGACGCGATGGCTTGCCCACGGTCTCGTTGCCGGTGGCGAAGGTTTCATAGAGCAGGACGCCGCCGGGGGCGACGCTTCGCACGATCAGGGGAAGCAGCGGACGCCACAGGTAATTGGTGACGACGACGGCTCCGAACGTGCGCCCTGCAAACGGCCACGGCCCGCTTTCGATGTCTGCCTGCAGCACCTCGCCGATGGAAGCCAGGTGTTCGATTGCTTCGGCCGAGCGATCGACCCCGGTCACGGGATGGCCGCGCGAAGCAAACCATCGCATGTGACGGCCCGCGCCGCAGGCGACGTCCAGCACGCGTGCGCCGGGCGCCACCAGGTGCGACCAGCGTTGTACCCAGGTGGATGGCGCTTCGGTTCCGTGCATGACGCGTGCGCTCACCGAGGGCGCACCTCGTTCTTGAGCGCCTTCAGTGCGAGCTGCTCGACAACGCCCGGTGCGATCAGTTTCAGCAAGCGGCCGACCTTGCCCTGCGCGGTCATGACCACCTCGCGCTGGCGGGCATTCATGCCGTCGATGATGAGGCGGGCGCATTCTTGCACGCTCATGGCGTTGTCTTCCTTGAGGCCGCTTGTGCCCGCAGGCTCGCCCTTTGCGTTGTAGCCGCGATAGCGAATCTGCGTTGCGACCACGCCGGGAAATGCCGTGGTGACGCTCACGCCGGCGCCCTTCATTTCAATCCGCAGCGATTCAAAGAACCCGGTCATGGCGAACTTGGTTGCGCTGTAGGCGGTGCGTCCCGGTACGCCAACCAGGCCCGCCAGCGAACCTACGGCGACGATGTGGCCCCTGGCGGCCTTGATGTGGGGCAGCGCCGCATGGGTGCACCACACCGCGCCCCAGAAGTTGACCTTCATCAGCGACTCGTACCAGTGCAGATCCTGGGCGGTCACGTCTTCGAAAAGGGCTTGCGCCGAGATGCCTGCGTTGTTCACGAGCGCGTCGATGCGGCCGAACCGTGCTGTCGCCTGCGCGACCATGTCGCGGCATTGCGCTTCGTCGGAAACATCCATGGCGACTGTGAGCACCTGCGAGCCGAGCGCTTCGCATTGCGCTGCAACGGCATCGAGCTTGTCCTGGCTTCGCCCCGCAATCACCAGTGATGCGTCGGCTTTGTGCGTGGCCGCCAGCTGGCGGGCCATCTCGGCGCCGATGCCGTCGGAGCCGCCGGTGATGATGAAGACTTTCATGGCTGGGCACTGTACCTGCGAACGGGCCAGTCAACCGGCTAGTTGAAGCAGGCCCAGATCTGCTCGGAAAGCGCCACCAGCACCGTCGGATGGGAGTAGAGGGTGAAGACGGCCAGCAACACGGCAACAACGCCTGCGTAGGCCAGCAGCTTCTTCGCCTGTTGCGTCATGTCAGGCCGCCACTGGCGCAGGGCCGCGATGAATCGGTGTTTCGCGCACCGGCAAGTTGATCAGTGCCGCAAAAATACCCAGCGCAATCGAGATGTACCAGACGATGTCATAGCTGCCCGTGCGGTCATACAGCAGGCCGCCTAGCCAGACGCCCATGAATGAGCCGATCTGGTGGCTGAAGAACACGAACCCGCCCAGCATCGAGAGATGCGCGACACCGAAAATGCCCGCGACCGTGGCATTGGTGGGCGGCACTGTCGACAGCCACAGCAGGCCCATGACACCGGAGAAGATATACACCGACGTCGGCGATAGCGGTGCCCACAGGAAGATCGAAATCGCGACGGCGCGGCCAATGTAGATCGCCGCCAGGATCTTGCGCTTGGCGAGCTTCTGGCCGAGGCTGCCCGCGATGTAGGTGCCCAACACATTGAACAGGCCGATCAGTGCCAGCGCGTAGCTCGCGACTTCGGGCGACAGGCCTTTGTCCTTCAGGTAGCTGGGCATGTGCACGCCGATGAAAACCACCTGGAAGCCGCACACGAAGTACCCGGCCATCAGGAGCTGGAAGCTCGGATATTTGAGGGCTTCCCGCAGCGCCTGCATGATGGTCTGGTCGCGTTCGGGCGCTGCGCCACCTGCAAAGCCCGGCTCGCGAAGGCCGAAGGCCAGTGGCGTGATGAGGAGCACCGCCATGGCCAACACCAGCAGCGCCTGTTGCCAGCCGAAGCCCTGGATCAGAAAGCCTTCCACCGGCACCATCAGGAACTGGCCGAACGAGCCCGCGGCGGCGGCAACGCCCATCGCCCAAGACCGCCTGGCCGGATCGATCTGCCGGCCGATCACCCCATAAATCACGGCGTACGTGGTGCCTGCCTGCGCAGCGCCGATCAGCACGCCGGCCGTCAATGTGAATGTGAATGCATCGGGCGAAAGCGCCATGCCCACCAGGCCCAGCCCGTAGAGCACCGCCCCGATGATGATGACGCGAAAGGCGCCGAACCGGTCAGCCACCATGCCGGCGAAGATGCCGAAGGTCCCCCACGCCAGGTTCTGGATGGCGATGGCGAATGCGAAGGTTTCGCGGGTCCAGCCCTGCGCCTGCGTGATCGGCTGCAGCCACAGGCCGAAGCCGTGCCGGATACCCATCGACAGGGTCACGATGGCGGCGCCACAGGCAAGCACCTGCCACATTGAAAGTCCGGGAGTTGTCGTCATCTGCGTGGCTTGGGTCTGCATGCACCGACTTTAGCCAAACACCTCATGCATTGCTTGTAGCGAGGCTGACGGCGGCGGTGAAAGTTTTGCGGGCGATTGATGCGAGCTGCGCATGTATGCCAACCCCACCTTCAGCCAATCTGTAAATAAACACAGTATTCAATCGCGCCGCGACTACAATCCGACCCTCTCATGGCGACCAAGCAACCACCCGAATATTCCGAAGGCTCCATCCGCGTGCTCAAGGGGCTGGAGCCCGTCAAGCAGCGGCCGGGCATGTACACCCGCACCGACAACCCGCTGCACGTCATCCAGGAAGTGCTGGACAACGCGGCGGACGAGGCGCTGGCCAACCACGGCAAACGGATCAAGACCACGCTGCACGGCGACGGCTCGATCAGCATCGAAGACGACGGGCGCGGCATTCCGTTCGGCATGCACCCCGAAGAAAACGCCCCGGTGATCGAGCTGGTCTTCACCCGATTGCACGCGGGCGGCAAGTTCGACAAGGGCAAGGGCGGGGCCTACAGCTTCTCCGGGGGTCTTCACGGGGTGGGCGTGTCGGTGACCAATGCGCTGGCCAAGCGGCTGGAAGTCACGACCCATCGAGAGGGGCAAGTTGCACGCATCGTGTTCGCCGCCGGCGACGTGGTGGAGCCACTGACCGTGCGCAAGGCCGTTGAAGGCGATCGCCGCCAGGGCAGCACCGTCCGCGTCTGGCCCGACGCAAAGTATTTCGAGACAGCGCAATTGCCGATGGCTGAACTCGCGCACCTGCTGCGAAGCAAGGCCGTGCTGATGCCCGGTGTCACGGTGTCGCTGGTCAACGAGAAGTCCAGGGAAACGCAGAGCTGGCAATACAAGGGCGGCCTGCGCGACTACCTGATGCAGACGCTCCATGGCGAGCCGGTGATTCCACTTTTCGAGGGCGAGGGCTTCGCCCAGAACAATGACAACTTCGCCGAAGGCGAGGGGGCGCAGTGGTGCGTGGCCTTCACCGAAGACGGCCAGCCGGTGCGCGAAAGCTATGTCAACCTGATCCCCACCAACGCAGGCGGCACGCATGAAAGCGGCTTGCGCGACGGCCTGTTCACGGCGGTCAAGAGCTTCGTCGATCTGCATTCGCTGTTGCCCAAGGGCGTGAAGCTGCTGCCTGAAGACGTCTTTGCACGGGCTTCCTATGTGTTGTCGGCCAAGGTGCTCGATCCGCAGTTCCAGGGGCAGATCAAGGAGCGCCTGAATTCGCGTGATGCCGTCCGGCTGGTGTCCAGCTTCGTGCGCCCTGCGCTGGAGCTGTGGCTCAACCAGCACGTGGAGTACGGTCGCAAGCTCGCGGAACTGGCGATCAAGGCCGCGCAGAGCCGGCAAAAGGCCGGTCAGAAAGTCGAAAAGCGCAAGGGCTCGGGCGTGGCTGTGCTGCCTGGCAAGCTCACCGATTGCGAAAGCCGCGACATCTCGCACAACGAGGTGTTTCTGGTCGAGGGCGATTCGGCAGGTGGAAGCGCCAAGATGGGCCGCGACAAGGAATGCCAGGCGATTCTTCCGCTGCGCGGCAAGGTGCTCAATACCTGGGAGGTCGAGCGCGATCGGCTGTTTGCCAATACCGAAATCCACGACATCGCGGTCGCGATCGGCGTCGATCCGCATGGGCCTGACGACACGCCGGACCTTTCGGGCCTGCGTTACGGCAAGGTTTGCATCCTGTCCGACGCCGATGTGGACGGCTCGCATATCCAGGTGCTGCTGCTGACCCTGTTTTTCCGCCACTTTCCCAAGCTCATCGAGACCGGCCATGTTTATGTGGCACGTCCCCCGCTGTTTCGCGTGGACGCGCCGCCCCGTGGTAAAAAGCCTGCTTCCAAGACGTACGCGCTCGATGAGGGCGAGTTGGTGGCTATTCTTGACAAGTTGCGCAAGGAAGGCGTGCGCGAAGGCACCTGGAACATCAGCCGCTTCAAGGGTCTGGGCGAAATGAGTGCGGAACAATTGTGGGATACCACGCTCAATCCCGACACGCGCCGCCTGCTTCCTGTTCAACTGGGGCGCTCGGACTTCCTGGCCACCGAGGCCCTCATCACCAAGCTCATGGGCAAGGGCGAAGCTGCTGCCCGCCGCGAGCTCATGGAACTGCACGGCGACGCCGTCGAAATCGATATCTAGACAACCGGACCACACGACTGTTGACCGCCCGCCGATGACCGCTGCCAATGATTCCGCCACGACGACCGAGCGCACCAGTGCGCGCGTGCGGCTGCGCCCGACCATGACGAGCGACATCGACTTCGTGCTGACGCTGGAGCGTGACCCGGAAAACCTGCCCTTCATCACGCCCTGGGAAAGCACCCAGCACGAGGCGGCGATTCGCTTTCCGGATTTCCGGCATTTCATCCTCGAAGCCGGGCCGCAGCTGCAGGCAGCCGGGTTCCTGATCCTGATCGGCTGCCGCAGCCAGAACCAGTCCATCGAGCTCAAGCGCATGGTGGTGCAGGGCAAGGGCGGTGGTTTTGGGCGTGCGGCCTTGAGAGCCGCCAAGAAAATTGCATTCGACGATCTGCATGCACACCGTTTCTGGCTTGACGTGAAGTCGCGCAATGCCCGTGCGAAGTCGCTCTATGACAGCGAGGGCTTTGTCATGGAAGGTACTTTGCGCGACGCAGTGAAGCAGGCCGAGGGCTTCGAGTCGCTGCATGTCATGTCCATGCTGCGAAGTGAATTCACCGGGCGTCGCAGCCTGGGCCTGGAGGTGAGCGCGTGAAGTTCTTCAAATTACTGGGTGGATTTGGCTGGGTTGGCGCGATGCTCATGGCGTTGACGTTTACCGCTGCGGCCCACGCCGAGGTCTGGGGCTATGTTGATGCCAAGGGTGTTGCGCACTTTTCGGCCGAGAAGGTCGACGAGCGCTATGAGCTTTTCTTTCGGGGCGGCGAGAGCTTCGATACGGCGCGGGGACTGGGGACTGCGCGCGCTGTCACGGTACCGACCTCCGCGCCCAAGCTGATCGCGTTCTTCGAGGTTTCGCCCAGCTACAAGGTCGTCAAGCATCACCTGCGTGAAGCGTCGCTCAAGCACTCGGTCGATTACGAATTGCTGCAGGCGCTGATCGCCACCGAATCGGGTTTCGATGCGTCGGCCGTGTCTCCCAAGGGCGCCATCGGGCTGATGCAGTTGATGCCTGCGACGGCAGAGCGCTACGGCGTCATGGGTGATGCCAGGACAGCGGCCGTGAAGAAGCTCACCGATCCCGGCACCAACATCAAGGCGGGGACCCGTTACCTGCGCTACCTGCTGGACATGTTCCCCGGCAAGATCGAACTGGCCCTGGCCGCCTACAACGCAGGCGAGGGCGCAGTGCAGCGCGCGGGCAACAAGATCCCCAACTACCGCGAGACGCAGAATTACGTCAAGACGGTGATGCAGCTCTACACGCTGCTCAAACCGCCATCGATGATGTCAGGCGCTGGCGGGCGAGTGCCTGGGCGCGTGCGCATGGAGATCCCTGCGGGGGGTGCTGTCGGCAGGGGCAATCTGCCTGCCGCAAGCTTCATCGCGCAGCCCATCGCGGCGGCGCAGCAATCCGACTCCAAGATCGAGCGTGAATGACGCCATCCATCCTTTCGCAGTACCCACCGGCCTGCTAGGGGGCCGCAGTCGATGACCGTGTTGCCGGTCGATCCCGACGAGCTGGTTGCGCTGGGCGCTTTTGCCGGTGTCCAGCTGCTGATCCTCTGCCTGAGCGTTGTCATTGCCAATGCTTACCGCGAGCGGGCGCTGCTGGTCCACGGCGCAGCGGCCACGCTCGCGCTTCTCACGCTTCAACTCATCGTCGGCGGCAATGCCTATCTCGCGCAATCGGCGCTCTTGATGCTGCTGGCCGTCGATGGCCTTCAGTTGCTCGAACTGGTCAGCCATGCCGGTGCCTTGCGGCAGCCCCGACGCCTGATGATCGGCACGAGCCTGGTGGTCTTGCCCTTGCTGGCCGTCGCCGGATTTGCGCTGAAGATCCACCTGCTTCTGGCCGGCGCGCTGTTCTGGATGATCTGCCTCGTGCTGATCATGTTCCGCGCCTGGCCGCAGAGCCAGCCGTGGGCGCGCTGGCTCGTCGCTGGCCAGGCCGCTCTCGCCGCGGCGGCCCTGTACACCGGCTGGCGTCATCTGGTCGAGGAGACGGGATCCATCTTGCCGACGGCAGCGCTGCTTGCCCTGTGGTCAACCACCGTTTTTCTGGCGACCTCCTGGCGCAACCGCATCTACAGCGACACCAAGGTGCGCATCGACGCGCGCAACACCATCGACCCGCTCACTGGCCTGTCGATGCCGGTCATCTTCTATGACCGCGTGCGCGCCGTGCGCAACCTGATGCTGCGCTATGGACACCCCAGCGTCATCGTGCTCGTCCACATCGAACAGCTGCAAAAGCTCGCGGCCGAATTCGGTCCCGAGGCAGCAGAGTCCGCGCTGCCGCTTGCAGCGAACCGCATTCGCGAGGCGCTTCGGGACGGCGATGTCGCTGCCCGGCTGTCCCATTCGCGCATTGCCGTCCTCGTCGAAGGCATGGCGCCTGCAGAGGCGGCCGGCAGTGTCGCCAGCCGCTTTCTGGTGGCGGCGATGAAAGAGCCCTTGCCCCTGGCGCCCACCGAATTCCTGCACTTTCGCATCGTGCTGGCGGCCGTCCCGGTGGAAGACCTGCCGCCCAAGGCACTGCTGCAGCGCATGTCCGACAGGCTCGATGACCATGTGCGTTCGCCGACCGAGCGGCGGATCATCACGCTGACCCACGAAGAACTGGTCGCCTGATCGGCTGCGATACCCATCCCCGTTTCATCCCACGCAAAGCAAAAAAACAGTCTGCATCATGGAGCAAGAACTCATTCCCCTGGACACCGGAGACGGTGACGACGGCCAGCCCGACCTCGCCGCATACGCGCAGCGCGCCTACCTGGAATACGCCCTTTCTGTCGTGAAGGGCAGGGCGCTGCCCGATGTATGCGACGGCCAGAAACCGGTGCAGCGGCGCATTCTCTATTCGATGACCCGCATGGGGCTGGGCTTTGCAGGTGCCAATGGGGCGCGGCCGGTCAAGAGCGCTCGCGTGGTGGGCGATGTGCTGGGTCGTTTTCACCCGCACGGTGACCAGGCGGCTTACGACGCACTGGTGCGCATGGCCCAGGATTTCTCGCAGCGCTACCCGCTGATCGACGGGCATGGCAACTTCGGCAGCCGCGATGGTGATGGCGCCGCCGCCATGCGCTACACCGAAGCGCGGCTGTCTCGCATCACCAACCTGCTGCTTGACGAGATCGACGAAGGCACGGTCACCTTCATTCCCAACTACGACGGCAGCACGCAGGAGCCGCAGCAGCTGCCTGCGCGCCTGCCCTTTGCATTGCTCAATGGCGCGAGCGGCATTGCGGTGGGCCTGGCCACCGAGATCCCGTCACACAACCTGCGTGAAGTCGCGGACGCTTGCGTCGCCCTGATCAAGAACCACAAGCTCACCGACATCGAGCTTGCAGAAATCCTGCCCGGCCCCGACTATCCGGGCGGCGGCCAGATCATCAGCCCCGCAGCCGATATCGCCGATGCGTATCGCACCGGGCGCGGCTCGCTCAAGGTGCGTGCTCGATGGAAGATCGAGGAACTCGCCCGCGGTCAGTGGCAGCTGGTCGTGACCGAGTTGCCGCCCGGCGTGAGTTCGCAGCGCGTGCTCGAAGAGATCGAGGAGCTCACCAACCCCAAGGTCAAGGCCGGCAAGAAGGCGCTCAGCCAGGACCAGGTGCTGCTCAAGCAGAACATGCTCGCCGTGCTCGATGCCGTGCGCGACGAGTCCAGCAAGGATGCAGCCGTGCGCCTTGTGTTCGAGCCCAAGACCAGCCGCATCGAGCAGCAGGAACTCATCACCACGCTGCTGGCCCAAACCAGCCTGGAAAGCTCGTCGCCGATCAACCTGACATCGATCGGGCTGGACGGCAAGCCGGTGCAGAAGTCGCTGCGCCAGATGCTGCTGGAATGGATCGAGTTTCGCCATGCCACGATAGAGCGTCGCTCGCAGCACCGTCTGGCCAAGGTGCTGGACCGCATCCACATCCTCGAAGGCCGGCAGCTGGTGCTGCTCAATATCGATGAAGTGATCCGCATCATTCGACAGAGCGACGAGCCCAAGCCCGCGCTGATCGAGCGGTTCAGGCTGACGGAGCGGCAGGCCGATGACATTCTGGACCTGCGTTTGCGCCAGCTCGCGCGGCTGGAAGCGATCAAGATCGAGCAGGAGCTCAAGGAACTGCGCGAAGACCAGAAGAAGCTCGATGAGATTTTGGGCAGCCCCGCAGCGCTGCGCCGCCTGATGATCCGGGAGATCGAGCAAGACGCCAAACAGTTTGCTGATGCACGCCGCACCCTGATCCAGGCCGAAAAGCGGGCCGTGGCCGAGATCAAGCTCGTCGATGAACCTGTCACGGTGATCGTTTCGCAAAAGGGCTGGGTGCGTGCGCAGAAAGGTTGGGCGCGTGACAAGGCGACCGGGGCTTCGGTCGCGCAGGAATACGTCTTCAAGGCGGGTGATGGGCTGTATGGCGCGTTCGAGTGCCGCAGCATCGACACGCTGCTGGCTTTCGGCAGCAATGGCCGGGTGTACACCGTTCCCGTTGCAACGCTGCCGGGTGCGCGCGGTGACGGCCAGCCAGTCACCACGATGATCGAGCTTGAAGCCGGAACGCAACTGTCGCACTACTTCGCTGGTGCGCCGGGCGCGTGGCTGCTGCTGTCCGGATCGGGCGGCTACGGATTCCTGGCGACAGTGGAGAACATGATGTCGCGCCTGAAAGCGGGCAAGGCCTTCATCAGCGTGGGCGAGGGCGAGACCGTGTGCCGTCCGTCACCGGCCAACGTGCCGCCGCAGATTCCCGCGACGCATGTGGCCTGCGCTTCGGCCAACGGCCGCATCCTCACCTTCGAGATCAGCGAGTTGAAGCCGATGAGCAACGGCGGTCGCGGCCTGATGCTGATCGACCTGGAAGACAAGGACACGCTCGCAGGTGCGGCCGCATACACGCGCAGCATCAGGATCACCGGCGTCGGACGAGGTGGCAAGGACCGCGAAGAGACGCTGGAAATCCGTTCGCTGAATAACGCCAGGGCAGGTCGTGGCCGCAAGGGCAAGGCCGCTGATCTGGGCTTCAAACCCACTTCAATCGAGCGCGTCGAATGAAAACGACAACTGCTTTTTCTCCCTCGCCCCCCTGGGGAGAGGGCAGGGGTGAGGGGCAAGCGGCGCCAGCCTTTCGCGCGATCTCCGATCTGATCCGCGAACACGCGCACGCACGCCCCACCCAACGCGCACTCGTGCAAGCAGACCGAAGCGTCACATGGACCCAGCTCGACGCCATGGTCGACCGCATCGCGGCATCCTTGCAGCGCGACGGCGTCAAGCCCAAGTCCAGCATCGCAATCTGCGGCCACAACTCGCTCGAATATGTCGCGGTCTTTCTCGGCGGCCTGCGTGCGGGCGTGGCCGTGGCGCCTCTTCCCGCAGGCGCGCTGCCCGGGCAGATCGCAACGATGGTCAGTGACTGCGGTGCATCGCATTTCTTCGTCGATGCGCAAGTACCGGCGTTCAAGACAAAGGCGCGCCGCATCTTCATGGATGCCTCGTCGGCCCCGTCGCTCGAAAGCTGGTTGTTGCCCGAGGGTGCAAAACCCAAGCCGGTCACGGTCAAACCCGAGTGGCCGTTCAACATCATCTATTCGTCGGGCACCACCGGCACACCCAAGGGCATCGTGCAGCCGCACGGCATGCGCTGGCTCCATGTGGCGCGCGCCGAAAGTTACGGCTATGGGCCGGGCAGCACAACGCTGATTGCGACATCGCTCTGCTCCAACACGACGCTGGTCTGCGTCTTTCCGACGATTGCGCGTGGTGGTTGCGTGGTGCTCGCGCCACCGAAGTTCGATGCCGCGCGCTATCTGGCAATTGCAGCGAAAGAGCGCGCCACTCACACCATGCTCGTGCCCGTCCAGTACCAGCGCATCATGGCGCTGCCGTCTTTTGCGCAGCACGACCTGTCTTCATTCCACATGAAGTTCTGCACGAGTGCGCCATTCCATGCGCAGCTCAAACGCGACATCCTCGACCGATGGTCGGGCGGCCTGGTCGAGTTTTACGGCATGACCGAAGGCGGTGGCACCTGCATCCTGGAAGCGCATAACTTTCCGGACAAGCTGCACACCGTCGGCAAGCCGGTAGAAGGCCACGACATTCGTCTCATCGATGAGGACGAGCGCGAAGTGGCAAGGGGAGAAATCGGCGAAGTGGTCGGGCGTTCGGGCGCGATGATGACCGCGTATCACAAGCAGCCGGCCAAGACGCGCGACGCCGAGTGGTATGACGGCCAGGGCAATCGCTTCATCCGCACGGGCGATGTGGGGCGGTTCGATGAAGAGGGATTTCTGACGTTGATGGACCGCCGCAAGGACATGGTGATCTCGGGCGGTTTCAACATCTACCCGAGCGATCTCGAAGCGGTGCTGCGCCAGCACCCCTTCGTCTCCGATGCGGCGGTGGTGGGCGTGGCATCCCAGGAGTGGGGCGAGACGCCGGTTGCCTTCGTCGTTGCGAACGCGGGCGCGCCGAAAGAAGATGAACTGCGCGCGTGGGCCAACGCGCAACTGGGCAAGACCCAGCGCCTCTCGGCCATTCGCTATGTCGATGAGCTGCCACGCAGTGACATCGGCAAGGTGCTGAAGCGGCAACTGCGAGACAGCTGGTCATCGGCCTGAGGCCGAGAAAGGGTGTGAGACTTGGGTGCTTCTACGACGGTTTGCGCAGGTCTGCGATGAGGCGCTTGTCAAAGACACCGCGCCGGCCCAAGTGTCCCAAGCTCTTGTTCGCACTTGCAATGATGAGAGATTCGGCGGTCTCACCCAGTTGCAAACAGCTGTAGTACATGTTTTCGGGCCATATCTTCAGCCTGAGTTCAATCAGAGTTGAAGGATCCACAGGATCCTTCCAAAGGCCGCCAGCTGCCATCGCCGCCTCGACGGCCACGCACTGAACGATGTCGCGGGCGTGGTGCCTCACCGCCGTCTTCAGTGCCAGACTTCCCTCTTCGGTCCAGCTACCAGGTCCGCTGACGGGAAGTACCGTCAATGTTTCGGAGTGGCACTCCCACGACGTGTTGCGTGAGCGGGCATGCTCGACCTCCGCCCGCGCCGTCAACTTGAGTCGCGCCTGCCCCGGGGCCCACTCCTGAAACACGACAGTCGGCATGATGCGTGACACGCCCGGCTTGTCGAGCGCAACCGCTACCATGGGGTGCGCGCCGGGCAGTGCCGAGTAGTCGGCAACTGCGAGTTGGAACTCCGTTTCAAAGGTGAGGTTCTGGAACGAAGGATGCGCAACCAATGCACCGGTGCTGCTGGATAGGCTGGCAGATGGCATCAGGCCGACACCACCAGGGACGAGTTGAATTCTTCCTTCAAACGCCAGTTGGCTTTTGCGGGCTGGGACGAGATTGATCGCCCGATGCCACATGGAAGGCGGCTCATTGGAAATCCAGATAGGGTGGGCCTGGGCCTGGGACATTGCCGGCAACCCGATAAGAGTCACGCCGCCCGCGAAAATGAAGTTTCGTCTGGCGACCCCTTCGACTCGCATGCTCAAAGCTCCGCAATCATCTCGATCTCCACGCAAGCCCCCAACGGGATCTGCGCCACGCCGAACGCACTGCGCGCATGGGCGCCTGCCGTGCCGAACACCTCGCCGATCAGCTCACTCGCGCCATTGGTGACCAGGTGCTGCTCCGTGAAATCGCCGGTCGAGTTCACCAGGCTCATCAGCTTGACGATGCGCTTGACCTTGTTGAGATCGCCCACTGCGGCATGCAGCGTTCCCATCAGGTCGATGGCAATCGCGCGCGCTGCGCCCTTGGCTTCTTCGGTCGTCATGTTCTTGCCCAGCTGTCCGACCCAGGGCTTGCCGTCTTTTCTGGCGATGTGGCCGGACAGGAATACCAGGTTGCCTGTCTGCACGAATGGCACGTAGGCCGCAGCAGGTGTGGCGACGGGCGGCAGGGTGATGCCGAGTTCTTTCAGCTTGTCGTAAACGCTCATGACGGTTTCCTTCCAGGACGGCTCACAGGGAAGCGTCAGATTGTAGGAGCGAGCGCCTGCGCAGTGATGGCGTCTGCCGCATCCGCCGGCATGACGGTGACGGCCACATGCAGCTTGTGATTGGCGCCGCCGTGCAGCACGCCGCGAACGGGTGACACATCGGAATAATCGCGGCCGGTCGCGAGCGTGACGTAGTCTTCGCCCGGCGCCCTGTCGTTGGTTGGATCCAGGTCTGCCCATTGCCCCGGTCCGCCATCGCGCGGCAGGTAGACCGATACCCAGGCATGCGATGCGTCACTTCCGATCAGGCGCGCCTTGCCGGGCGGCGGCTCGGTCAGCAGGTAGCCGCTGACGTAGCGCCCCGGCAGCCCCAGGCTGCGCAGGCACGCGAGCATGACATGCGCGAAGTCCTGGCACACGCCCTTGCGCAGCGCGAGCGCTTCGATGGCCGGCGTGCTCACATCGGTAGCCTCGGTTTCGTACGCAAAATCTGCGTAGATGCGGTGCATGAGGTCGCGCGCCGCATCGAGCAGGTTGCGCCCGGGCGTGAAGCTTTCGCGCGCATAGGCCACGAAGTTTTCATGCCGGGGCACATAGGGCGATGCAAAGACGAATTCCGATGCCGGGTCGTAGGCCGCACCGCGGTGATAACGCAGCCGCTCGCGCGCTTCTTCCCAGGTGAGGTCGCACTTGGGAATCGGCGGCGCGCTGGTCGAGACCAGGCTGCGTGCGGTCACCTTGAGCGCCTCATGCCGCGCCTTCAGGCTGAAGAAGGCGCGCGTGTTGCCGTAGACGTCGACTGCTTCCACGCATTGGTCGGGTTCGGGATCGATCACGAGTTCGTGGTGAAGCAGTTGCTGCTGCGCGTTGTGCGCGGGCTTGAGGTGCGCCATGTGCTGCGCCGTCTTGACCGCAGGCGAATACTGGTAGCGTGTCTCGTGGATGACGTGAAGCAGCATGGGGAAATCTGCCGTTCAGGCGCCGACACTGCGCCGTGAATCGGTGGAGTGGGTGAAGTAGCGTGCGCCCAGGTCATCCGAGAGCCGGTATGCCGCGTCGGTGCACTGCTGCAGCAGTTCGAGCAGGCGGGTGTAGGTGCCGTCGGCATCGCGTTCGCACATGGCTTCCAGCGACCAGTCCTGCGGATTGGGAACGGTGAGCGCGATGTCCGGTACTTCGCCCGGCGCGCTGCCGGCGAGCTTGGCCAGGCGCCCGCGCAAGGTCTGCGCAACCCAGCCGAGCGAGCGGGGGTTGTCGCGGTCCAGCACGAGCAGGTCCAGCAGGGCAGGGATGTCGTGGCGTTGCTGGTATTGCGCATGGAAGGTGATGGTGCTGTCGAACAGCGCCACCAGCGCTTCGAAGCCGCCTTCGTCCAGAACCGCGCCGGTCTCGAATGCCCATCCCAGCGCCGAAGCCAGGAACCCCAGCCGCTCGATGTGGCGGCCGCTGGAAAGCAGGCGCCAGCCATCGTCGCGCGTCATGCGGTCGGTCTGCGCGCCGGTCATCGCCGCCGTGGCACCGGACAGCGTTTCGAGAACGCGAAGTGCCTCGACCGAGGAGTAATCGCCATCTTCGGCCATCGCCTTGCAGCCCTTGATGAAGCTCTGCTCGGCACGCAGGATGACGTTCCACTGTTCCTGCGACAGTCGCTCGCGCAAGGCCGAAGCGGCCGAGCGCAACGCGCCCAGGTTGTAGCCGACGCTGGTGGACTCTTCGGTGTTTCCCAGGCTCGCGATGAGCGATCGTTCAAAGACGCGGCGCGCCTGTGTGGCCGGTGGCACTGCGGGCAAGACCAGGCCGTTGTCGACGGCCATCTCGCTCAGCCAGGCCATGAGCGGTTGCGAGGACTGGTCTTCGCCATTGAGCGATTCCAGGCACAGGCGCGCCAGGCGTGCGGTGTTTTCGGTGCGTTCGGTGTAGCGGCCCAGCCAGAACAGGTTTTCTGCGGCCCGGCTGCTCGCGCTGCGCGTGCGATGCGCAATATCGACGGCAGGCTGTTCGTAATGAAGCAGGCTGGTCGCGTCGACCTCGCCATCGGTGATCACCCAGGTGTCCGCGCTGCTGCCGCCGCGCTGCATCGATGCGATCTCGAGCGTGGCGCTTGCGATCCGCGTGAGGCCTCCGGGCAGGACGCGCCACGATTGCTGGCCGTCGGACACGGCAAAAACCCGCACCATCATCGAGCGGGGCAGGATGCGGTCGGCGGTGCGGTCCTGTTTCCAGGTCGGCATCTGCGACAGGGGCAGGTAGGCCTGCACGGTGTATTCCTGCGCTTCGCGCACGATGCGCCCCGCCATTTCGTCGAGTTCGCGCCGGGACAGCGTCTGGCCCAGAACGGCGCTGGTACCCGCGCCTGCATAGGTGTGCTTGATGACGCTGGAGGCCAGGTGCGGCAACACGGCTTCGAGCGCAGCACGCTCGCCGCACCACCAGGTGGGTAGCGACGGCAGCTTGATCTCTTCACCCAGCAGATGGCGCGACAGTGCAGGCAGGAAGCCGAGCAGCGCGGTCGATTCCAGGAACGCAGAGCCGGGCGCATTGGCCACGAGCACATTGCCCGCGCGTATCGCCTGCAGCAGGCCGGGTACGCCAAGCCGTGAATCGGACCTCAGTTCCAGCGGGTCGAGAAATTCGTCGTCCAGGCGCTTGAGGATGCCGTGCACCGGCTCCAGGCCCTGCAAGGTCTTGAGGTACAAGCGCTCGCCACGCACGGTGAGGTCGCTGCCTTCGACCAGGGTCAGGCCCAGGTAGCGTGCGAGATAGGCGTGCTCGAAATAGGTTTCGTTATAGGGGCCGGGCGTCAGCAGCACGATGCGCGGCTCGTCGGTTGTCGGGCACATGGCGCGCATGCTCTCCATGAGCGCGCGGTAGGTTGCCGCGAGCCGCTGCACCTTGAGGTCGCGAAACGCTTCTGGAAACAGGCGCGAGGTGATCAGCCGGTTTTCAAGCAGGTAGCCCAGGCCCGAGGGTGCCTGCGTGCGCTGCGACACCACCCACCAGTCGCCGTTGGGGTCGCGCGCCATGTCGAAGGCGGCAATGTGCAGGTGCATGCCGCCAGCGGGTTTGACACCGTGCATGGCACGCAGGTAGCCGGGATGGCCTTGTACCAGCGCCGGCGGCAGGAGGTTGCGCGACAGCAGCTCTTGCGGTCCGTAGACGTCCGCCATGATGCGGTCCAGCAGCTTGACGCGCTGCAGCACGCCCGCCTCCAGTTGATGCCAGCTTTCGGGCGAGATCAGCAACGGAAAGAGATCGAGCGACCAGGGCCGCTGCGGGCCGTTGGCATCGGCGTAGACGTTGTAGGTGATGCCGTTGTCGCGGACCTGCCGCTGCAGGTTGACCGTGCGCCGGTTCAGGTCGTTGAAGCCGTCCAGCCCGAGCGTGTCGAAAAAACGGGTCCAGTGTTCTGTGGGCAGTGCGCTGGGCTCTTGCGCGTGACGGGCGACTTCACCTGCGGGCGCCGAGACGCTGCCACGCAGTTCGTCAAAGTGACCGACGGCAGCAGGTGGCGCCAGCGCGGCAGCCAGCGCGGCGGGGGTTTCCTGGGGGTCGCGCCCGAAGAGGGAGCCGGCAATGTCGTTAGGCGTTTCCACTGCTGTGCATTGTCCACCCCATTTGTCCCGGTGCTCTCAGGCAGGGTCGCCGATGTTGCAGGGCGACGACGGAAAGAGTGCCCGCAATACATCCGTCTGCATGAGTTCGCGGGGGCTTGGGCGACGCGTCCAGACGCCAGGACCGCACACGGGGTCAGGACGATTTCCTACAGCCGCGCTTGGGTCAGTCACCCAACAATTCGTCCTGTCATTCACCAACCAATCGGAGCCCCAAATGATCAAGACCACACTCGTAGCTACCCTCGTTGCAATCGGCGCCATCGGCCTCACCGGCTGCGATGTCAAGAAGACCCAGGAAGGCAACGTCACCGTGCCGAAGTACGAAGTCGAAAAGAAGGCTGAAGGCGATGTCACGCTGCCCAAGTACGACGTCACCACGCCTGACGTGAAGATCGGTAGCAAGGACGCCACGGTCACCGTGCCGACCATCGAGACCGAGAAGAAGACCATCGAAGTGCCGACGATCGACGTCACCACGGCCAAGGAAAAGCAGCAGGGCAAGACTGGCGGTTAAGCCAGACGGCGAATTTCGCCCCTTTGACAACCGGGCCAAACGCCCCGGTTTTTCGTCTGTCAAGTAGCGCCATGCCGTCTGGAAACGCGGCTGCCCGTTTCGCGGGCACTGTGTTCCGGGCCGCATGAATGCTGCATCCCCGCATGACTCATGGGATTAACCAACAGGTTTATCCACAGGCGCGGTGGATAGATATCGCGCAGAGGCACGATTTTTTTATCGTACCGGGCGCGATTTTTTTTGCAAATTTATTTATGCACCAGGCGGTTGCCGCAGATCCATCGTGTAGGGAAACTCGCGGCTACCCGGTACATGGATCGTTGCAGGCGGCACTTTGAGCTTGCCCGGCGTGTGACCCATGCGGAAGAATCGCGCGAGCCTGCGGCTCTCGGCCTCGTATGAATTCACCGGGAAGGTGTCGTAGTTGCGCCCACCCGGATGCGCGACGTGGTACTGGCATCCACCCAGCGAACGGTTCATCCAGGTATCGACGATGTCGAACACCAGCGGGACATGCACACCAATCGTCGGATGCAGCGCCGATGGCGGAGCCCACGCCTTGTAGCGGACACCCGATACATATTCGCCAACAGTGCCAGTAGGTTGCATCGGCATGGCCTTGCCATTGACCGTGACCACATAGCGGCTCTGGTTCATGCCGGTCACGCGCGCCTCGATGCGCTCCAGCGAAGAATCGACATAGCGCACCGTGCCGCCGGCCGAGCCTTCTTCGCCCATCACATGCCACGGCTCCAGCGCGTTGCGCAGCGTGAGCTCGACCCCGTGCGACTGCACCGCGCCGAGCAACGGAAAGCGGAACTCGAAGTGCGGCGCGAACCAGGCGTCGTCGAACGCGTAGCCCGCTTCGCGCATTTCGGCCAGCACATCGTGCAAGTCCATCTGCACGAACGTCGGCAAGAGAAACCGGTCATGCAGCTCGGTGCCCCAGCGGGCTGCTGGTGCGCGATAGGGCTCTTTCCAGAAACGCGCCACGAGTGCGCGAATGAGCAACTGCTGCGCGACGCTCATGCGCGCGTGCGGCGGCATTTCGAATGCGCGCAATTCGAGCAGGCCCAGGCGACCGGTGGCCGAGTCGGGCGAATACATCTTGTCGATGCAGAACTCGCTGCGGTGCGTGTTGCCTGTGACGTCCACCAGGATGTTGCGCAGCGTCCGGTCCACCATCCATGCCGGCATGTGCTCGCCATGGAGGGCGCGGCTTTTCTCGATTTCGCGCAGCGCGATTTCCAGTTCATACAACTGGTCGTTGCGTGCTTCATCCACGCGGGGGGCCTGGCTGGTCGGGCCGACGAACATGCCCGAGAACAGGTAGCTGAGCGACGGATGGTTGTGCCAGTACAGCAGCAGGCTGGCGAGCAGTTCGGGCTTGCGCAGGAACGGCGAGTCGGCCGGCGTCGCGCCGCCCATCACGAAGTGATTGCCGCCACCGGTGCCGGTGTGGCGGCCGTCGGTCATGAATTTCTCTGCCGACAGGCGCGTCTCGAACGCCGCCTGGTAGAGGAACTCGGTGTGCTCGACCAGTTCGGACCAGTTGTGCGCCGGATGGATGTTGACTTCGATGACGCCCGGATCGGGCGTGACCTGCAGCAACTTCAGGCGGGGATCGCGTGGCGGCGGATAGCCTTCGAGGATCACCTTGACCTTGAGTTCGGCGGCGGTGGCTTCGACGGCGGCCAGCAGATCGAGATAGTCCTCGATGTTGGCCAGCGGCGGCATGAAGACATAGAGCTGGCCGCTCTTGCTACCGGTGGATTCCGCCTTGGGGCCGTTGGCGCGACGCGGGTCGCGGGCCTCGACGCACAGGGCGGTGCGAAGCAGGCCGGCGGCGGATTTGAAGCGGTCGGGTGGCGTTGCTCCTTCCCCCGCCGGGGGAAGGTTGGGATGGGGGCTTTGCGGCCCTGAGCCGACGCCGCCG
>NZ_JANU01000011.1 GCF_001044395.1 Caenimonas sp. SL110 | reverse complement strand
GCAATCCACCGCGAAGCGGCTCCGCCCTCTGAAAGCGTCGATCCCGGGTCAAGCCCGGCATGACAAGCGGCGTGGCTAGTTGCGGCGCTTGAACACAATCACCAGCGGTGTAGGCACCCGGCCGTCGACATCGCGTGGGAGCACTTCAGCTTTTCTCAGCGCGGCAAGCACCGCGTCATCCCATGCCTTGACCCCACTGGGCTTGACGATTCGGCTGCCGACAATCGTGCCGTCGGGTGAGGTGCGCACTTCCACTTCGGCTTGCGGATTGCCCGGAGCGTCTTCGGGGAAGACGATGTAGGGGCGCACGCGCGCTTGCACTCGGCCACCGTAGCTGGCCGACGGACCGCTGGATTGCCGCGCGCTTCCGCCGGATGACGGAGCCCCATCCCCGCCCGTCGCGCTCTGCATCATTCGCGCAATGTTTTCCTTGCGCTGTGCTTCGAGCCGAGCGGCTTCCTGCTTGGCCTTCGCGGCTTTGGCGAGTTCGTCCTTGCGGCGGTCTTCTGCGGCCGCCTTCTCCGCAGCCTTGTCCGCCGCGACTTCTGCCGCCCGCTTTTCGGCCAGCTTCTTTTCGGCGGCCTTCGCCTCCGAGGCCTTCTGGGCTGCCTTCTCGGCTATCTTCTTCTCGGCCAATTCCTCGCGGCGCTCTTCTTCCTTGCGCCGTTTTGCCTCAGCCTTCTTCTGCGCTTCCTGCTCCAGGCGCTTTTCTTCCAGGCGTTCCTGCTTGCGCTTCTCGCGTTCGATGACGATCTGCGCATCGCGCTGCACAGGTGGCTCGATGACCGGTTCTGGCCTGGGAGCAGGTGGAGCAGGGGGCGCCTTGACGACCGCTGGTTCGGGCACGGGTGCAGGAGGGGGCGGGGGAACAGGCGAAGGCGCAGGCGGCGCGGCCTGCTGCGGCATTGCCGACCAAAGCTCTGCCTCGGCCGCGACGTTTTCAACGTCTTTCTTCCAGTTGATGCCCCAGGTAAGCGCTGCCGCAAGCAGCAGGTGCGCAATCACTGCGATCACAAAACCGCGTACCGCTGCCGGTTCATCCGGCGGGGCGAATTCGAGCCGTTCTGCAGCCGCGTCCATTGCCTACTTGGCCAACTGCACCGACAGGCCGACCCGCTGCACGCCGGCTCGCTGCAGGATGTCCATGACCTTCACCACGTTTTCGTAACGCACGTTCTTGTCAGCAGCGATCACGACGGCCACCGAACCCGCAGGTTTACCCGCCTGCGCCTTGCCGATCGCAGCCGCGATGGCGTTGGCAGGCAGGCGCGTGGTGCGCTCGCCGATCTTCACGTCCAGGCCCTCGTCGCGCGCGATGACGACCTGGATCACCTCGGTGGGTTGCGTGGCAGCCTTGCCGATGCTGGGCAGGTCGATCATGCTCGGTGCGATGAGCGGCGCCGTCACCATGAAGATGATGAGCAGCACCAGCATCACATCGATGAACGGGACCATGTTGATCTCGTTGATCGTGCGGCGGCCGCGACCGCGGGAGACCATGGACGGCATGTCAGTGGCCGGACGCCGAATGGGCGCCGAGGTTGCGCTGCAGGATGTTGGAGAACTCTTCGATGAAGGTCTCCAGCTTGATTGCGACGCGGTCGATGTCGCGCGCGAAACGGTTATAGGCAACGACCGCCGGAATCGCCGCGAACAGGCCGATGGCGGTCGCGACCAGCGCCTCGGCAATGCCGGGCGCGACGGTGGCGAGTGTCACGGTCTGCAGCGCGGCAAGGCCGGTAAACGCATGCATGATTCCCCACACAGTGCCGAACAGGCCGATGTAGGGCGACACGGAACCCACCGATGCGAGAAACGACAGGTGCGTCTCGACCGCATCCATCTCGCGCTGGAAGCTGGCCCGCATCGCACGGCGTGCACCGTCGAGCAGCGTGCCTGCGTCTTCGATGCGGCGCTCGCGCAGCTTCTGGTATTCGCGCATGCCGCTGGCGAAGATGCGTTCCATCGGGCCGGAGAGCTTGGCGTTCTGGGCGGCGGCAGCAAAGAGGTCGTTGAGACTTGTGCCCGACCAGAACTCGCGCTCGAACTCATCATTGAGCGAATTGATTCGCTTGAGCGAGAACAGCTTGCGAAAGATCGCCGCCCAGCTCGCAATCGAGATGCCGACCAGAAGCAGCATGACAAGCTGGACCACCCAGCTCGCGTGGAGGATGAGTTGCAGGATCGACAGGTCAGGGGTCATCGTGGGTTCAGTGCTTCCAGGATAGTGGGCGGGATTCTCTCAGGCTTCATCGATTGCGCCTGGACCCAGCCGATACGGATGGTGCCTTCGCAGAGCCGGACACGTTGCGGTGCGAGGAAGGCCTCCTGGACGATTATCAAAGATGCACGCCCTGTTTCTTCGAGACGCGCCGTAACAAGAAGTTCATCGTCCAGCCGTGCGGGGCGGTGGTATTTGATGGCGGTCTCGCCAACGACGAACATGCAGCCCGTGGTCTCGCGCAGTTCGCGCTGGCTGATACCGAGCGCGCGCAGCCATTCGGTGCGGGCGCGCTCGAAGTACTTGAGGTAGTTGGCATAGAAGACGATGCCGCCCGCGTCTGTGTCTTCCCAGTAAACGCGGATGGGGAACTCGAACGCCATGTCAGGCCAGCAGTGCGCGCAGGCGTTGCACCGCTTCCTGCAGGTGTTCCATCGAGCTTGCCGTGGAAAAGCGGATGAAGTTGGCCGTCTGCGCCACGCCGAAATCACGCCCCGGTGTCACAGCGACATGCGCGCGTTTCATGATCTCGAAAGTCAGCTCCCAGCTGTCTTTCACGCCCAGGCGGCGGCAGGCATCGGTGCAGTCGGCCCATGCGTAGAACGCGCCGTCGGGCATCACGGGCACCGCGAGGCCCATCGCGTTGAGCTGCGGTATGAACCAGTCGCGGCGCGCCTTGAACTCTGCGCGGCGGCGTTCGTATTCGGCCAGGCTGTCGGGCTCGAAGCAGGCAAGGGCTGCGTGCTGCGCAATCGTGCTGGGGCAGATGTAGAGGTTTTGCGCAAGCTTCTCGATGCCCAGCGCGACTTCGTCAGGCGCCACGATCCAGCCCAGGCGCCAGCCGGTCATGTTGAAGTACTTGGAAAAGCTGTTGATGCTGATCACCTGGTCGTCGATGCCCAGCGCCGTATGGCCGAAGGTGTCGTCGTAGGAAAGGCCCAGGTAGATTTCGTCGAGCATCGTGATGCCGTCATGCGCCTTCACGAATTCATGGATGCGCCTGAGTTCATCCGGGTGAATCGAGGTGCCGGTTGGATTCGAGGGTGATGCCAGCAGCACGCCGCGCGTCTTCGGTCCCCAATGGGCCTCGATCTTGTCGGCAGTGAGCTGGAAGCGCTCGGCAGCCGTGGCCGGTATGCGAATCGGCTCGCCGCCAGCCACCGTCACGAAGTGGCAGTTGCAGGGGTAGCTCGGGTCGGGCATCAGGATCTGGTCGCCGGGCTCGACGAGCGCCAGGCACGCGAGCTGCAAGGCAGCAGATGCGCCGGCAGTGATGACGATGCGGCGCGCAGGCACATCGACGCCGAAGCGGGTCGCATACCAGCCGCTGATGCGTTCGCGCAGCGCTTCCAGGCCGGTTGCGTGGGTGTACTGGGTGAGGCCGCGCGAGACGGCGCGCGCCGCGGCTTCCTGCACCAGGGGCGGCGCGGTGAAGTCGGGCTCGCCGATGTTCAGGAAGATCATCGGCCTGTCGGTGTGGGCGACTTCGCGTGCCAGCGCGGAGGCGGCCTTGGCGACCTCCATCACGTAGAACGGTTCGATCTGATCGATCAGGCGGGCGAGTCTCATGATTGCGTGGGTGCCATGCCTTCAGCGCGCCTTGCCGCTTTTCTTGTCGGCTTCGACTTCAGCGGGTCGCAAGGCCGGTGCAATGCCGTTCAAGACTGCGTTCACATACTTGTGGCCGTCTGTGCCGCCGAACTCCTTGGCCAGTTCGATGCATTCATTGAGCACCACGCGCCAGGGCACTTCGAGCGCGTGCTTGAACTCATAGGCACCAATCCACATGACGGAGCGCTCAATCGGCGAGATCTGCTCGAGCTTGCGGTCGAGCAGCGGGACGATGAGTTCGTCGAGCTGCGCGGCTTCGGCGATGCAGCCATGCAGCAGCGCGTCGTAGTGGGCGGAGTCGGCCTTGTGGAAGCCCGAGAGTTCGCGGGTGAAGGTGTCGATCGACTGCGCGTCATTGCCGCCGACGATGTACTGATACAAAGCCTGCAACGCAAATTCGCGGGCGCGGCTGCGATCCGATTTGGCGGAAGCCTTGCGCGCGCCGGTAGAAGTGCGGCCAGCGGCTGGCTTGGGGATCTCATTCATCAGATTTCGTCCAGCAGGTTGCACATCTCGACCACCACGCGCGCTGCATCGCTGCCTTTTTCGCTCTGGCGGGCAACGGCCTGTTCCAGGTTCTCGGTGGTGATGATGGCGTTGGCGATCGGCACCTGATAGTCCAGCGAGACGCGCGTGACGCCGGCTGCCGACTCATTGGCGACCAGCTCGAAGTGATAGGTCTCGCCGCGAATGACGCAGCCCAGTGCGATCAATGCGTCGTAATTGTTCTTTTCGGCCATCGCCTGCAGCGCGACGGGCACCTCCAGCGCGCCGGGTACTTTCAGATGGTCGATGCGGTCTTCTTCCACACCCAGCGCGATCAGTTCCGCCATGCAGGCCGCAGCGAGCGCGTCGGTGATGGTTTCGTTGAATCGTGCCTGCACGATGCCGATGGTGAGGTCCTTGCCATCGAGCGTATGGCTCTTGCCTTTGTTTGCGCCGAACATTTACTGGTTTTCTTTCTTCTCTGGGGGTGTGATGTAGCCGGCGATTTCGAGCCCGTAGCCGGCCATGCTCGGCATGCGGCGCGGATTGCCCATGAGGTTCATTCGCTGCACGCCGCATTCGCGCAGGATCTGCGCGCCGATGCCGTAGGTTCGCAGGTCCATGCGGCCGCTTTCGGGTGCTTGCGAGGCGCGCGCCGTGCCTTCAAATTGCCGCAGCAATTGCGCAGCGCTTTCGCCGCAGTTGAGCAGCACCGCCACACCCTTGCCGGCTGTCGCAATGTGGGTGAGGGCGGCGTCGAGATTCCATGAATGCATCGAGCGTCCGGCTTCCAGCGCGTCCAGCAGCGAGAGTGGCTCGTGGACCCGCACCGGCACGACCTCATCGGGCGACCATTCCCCGCGCACCAGCGCCAGGTGAAGGCCGTGGGTCGGCTTGTCTCGCCATGCGTGAGCCGTGAACCCGCCGTGGGCCGTCTGCAACATGCGGGTTGCGACTTTTTCAACTTGCGATTCGCTCTGGCTGCGGTGCTCGATCAATGACGCAATCGTGCCGATCTTCAGGCCGTGCTCGCTGGCGAACTGCTGCAGGTCCGGCAGGCGCGCCATCGTGCCGTCGTCCTTCATGATTTCGCAGATCACCGCTGCGGGCTCCAGCCCGGCCATGCCCGCCAGGTCGCAGCCCGCTTCGGTATGACCGGCGCGCATCAGAACGCCGCCATCGACCGCCTGCAAGGGGAAGATGTGGCCCGGCTGCACGAGGTCGTGCGCACTCGCATTGCGTGCGACAGCCGCCTTGACGGTGCGCGCACGGTCGGCAGCCGAGATGCCGGTTGTCACGCCGTGGGCCGCTTCAATGGAGACGGTGAAGGCTGTTCCCATCTTGGTTCCGTTGCGCGCCACCATCGGCGGCAACTGCAGCAGTTCGCAGCGTTCGCGGGTGAGTGTCAGGCAGATCAGGCCCCGGCCGAAGCGGGCCATGAAGTTGATGGCCTCGGGCGTCACGTGCTCGGCGGCAATGACCAGGTCGCCTTCGTTTTCGCGGTCTTCTTCATCCACGAGGATCACGATGCGGCCTGCGCGCAGGTCATCGACGATGTCCTGTACCGGTGATATGGAGGCGGGAGCGAGGGATGCGGCAGGGGCGCTCATGCGGCGGCTTTCGAAAGTGTGGTGCCCGCTGTGAGCATGCGCTCCACGTAGCGGGCGATCAGGTCGATTTCCAGGTTGACGCGCGAGCCTGCGGCAAGGCTGCCCAGCGCGGTGTTCTGGACGGTGTGGGGAATGAGGTTGATGCTGAGTTCGCAGCCCTGGTCGCTATCGGCCACCGAATTGACGGTCAGGCTGACGCCATTGACGGTGATCGAGCCCTTGTAGGCGAGGAACTTGCCCAGGCTGGTGGGCGCGAGGATGCGCAGTTCCCAGCTTTCGCCGACCTGGGCAAACCGGGTGACCTCGCCCAATCCGTCCACATGGCCCGAGACGATGTGGCCGCCCAGCCGGTCGTGGGCACGCAGGGCTTTTTCGAGATTGATCGGCCCCGGCGTGGAAAGCCCTGCGGTCAGGCGCAGCGACTCGGCGGAGATGTCGATCTCGAAGGTGGAAGATGCCTTGTCGAACGTGGTGACCGTCATGCAGGCGCCGTTCAGGGCGATGCTGTCTCCCGGGCCGACGTCGTCGAGGTACCCGGCTGGCGCTTCGATGGTGAGGCGCTTGCCGTGCTGTAAAGAGCTACCCAGGTCGTGGACGGCGGCGATGCGCCCCACGCCGGTGATGATTCCGGTGAACATGGGCGCCATTTTCCCCCAGAACCAGTTCACCTCCCGAAATCCGTTGCGCGCGCGCCGTGTTGCCGACCGCCCGGCGCGGTCGCGCTACCGGCTGTCGGAGCCCCGGCGGCGCGCTGCAGTCGGCTCGCTACATTCGCTTTCGAGGGCAATTGCGTCAAAGGAGACGGTATGCGACGAGGGATTTCCAGGGGTTTCACGCTGATCGAGCTGATGGTGGCAGTCGCCATCGTCGCCATTTTGTCCAGCGTCGCGTATCCGGCCTACACCAGCCATGTGAAGAAGGGCGTGCGACGCGCGGCGCAGGCCCAGATGATGGACCTGGCCAGTCGCGAGCAGCAGTTCATGCTGTCCAACCGTGCCTATGTGCCTTACAACACCATCACGAACAGCGGCTACGCGCTCCCTGCAGACCTCGCCCAGAAATACACGCCATCGATCACGGTGGGCACCAGCACCGTGCCTTCCTACACGGTCACCTTCACCGCCATCGGCACCCAGGCCAGCGACGGCAACCTCACCCTCAATAGCGAAGGGACGAAGCTCCCGGCGGACAAGTGGTGAGCACGCGGTCAGGCGTGAGATCGCCGCCCCGGCGCGCGATCAGGGGGACTTCCATGGTGGAGGTCCTGGTCACGCTGGTCATCATCGCTTTCGGCCTGCTCGGGATTTCGGGCATGCACCTGCGCCTGCAGACGGTCGAACTGGAGTCCTACCAGCGCTCGCAGGCGCTGCTGCTGCTCAACGACATGGCCAACCGGCTCATGACGAACCGGACGGTAGCCGCGTCTTATGTCACCGGCAGCGGCAATCCCCTGGGCGCCGGCATGACATGCCCGACCACGACGTCAACCGTCGTGCAGCGTGACTTGACCGAGTGGTGCAATGCCCTGCAGGGCGCATCTGAAACGACCACCGTGGGCAGCGTCACCAGCCGGGTCGGCGTGATGGTCGGTGGTCGCGGCTGCGTGGAGACCGTGGGTTCGGACTACCTGATCACCGTGGCATGGCAAGGCATGGGCGCGGTCTCGGCGCCGCCTACATCGGTTGCCTGCGGGCAAGGCAGCTACAACACGGCGGGTACGTCATGCGTGAACGACGCCTGTCGCCGGGTGGTGACGACCATCGTGCGGGTGGCTGCGCTATGAGGCGGCAACTCAGGTCCCTGCGCCAGCGCGGCTTCACGCTGGTCGAGCTGATGGTGTCGCTGGCCATCGGCCTGCTCATCATCCTGGCGCTGTTGACGCTGATGATCAGTGTCAATCGCAGCAACAACGAGATGGTCAAGGCCAACCGGGTCATCGAGAACGGCCGGTTCGCGCTGATGCTGCTGGCGGCGGATGTGTCTCATGCGGGGTTCTGGGGCGGGTACATTCCGCAGTTCGATGACTTGACCGCTTCCACCACGATCGCACCGGCTGATTACCCGACGGCTGTTCCCGACCCGTGCCTGGCCTACGCCTCCTGGACCGCGCAATACAAGACCAACCTGATCGGGATTCCGGTCCAGGGATACGAAATTCCTGCGACGGTGCCGTCGCCCACCTTGTCTGTTTGCGCGACGAAGGTTGTCAGTCCCAAGGCGAGTACCGATGTGCTGGTGATCCGGCATGCCGAACTGCGCGATTTCAAATGTGTGCCAGGTGCGTCCGGCTGCACTGCAGTTGATGGCGATGTCCACTTCCAGATGGACCGGACCTGCGGCACGGCAGCGCCAACGGTTCCGTATGTGATGGATGCGGACAAGACACAGTTGACCCTGCTCCAGCGTGCCACTGCATCGTCGAGCTGCGCTACCACCGAAATGGCGGCGTATCGCAAGGTGATCTCCAATCTTTACTACGTTCGCAACTATGCGGTGACAGCGGGTGACGGCATTCCTACGCTGATGCGTTCACAACTGGGGTCCGGGGGCGGTGTGGTGGAACACAAGGCCGCCGAACCGCTCATCGAGGGCGTCGAGGGTTTCCGTGTTGAGTTCGGTGTCGATTCGCTCAGTGATTCGGGCGCTGCGGTGAATCACGCTGCAGCGATCAACTGGTCCAGCGCCACCACACTGACTTCACCCACCAATCGCGGCGACGGGATTCCCGAAGGGGCCTATGTGCGGTGCACCACGGCCACGCCATGCACCATCGCCCAGTTGGCCAACACAGTCGCCGTCAAGATCTACGTGCTGATCCGCTCCGACAACATCACGCCCGGCTACACCGACGACAAGACCTACACCCTGGGCAGCACGACGCTCGGTCCGTTCAACGACCGCTACAAGCGGCACCTGTTCCAGCAGACCATCCGCCTGCAGAACGTGTCTTCGCGCAGGGAGACGCCATGACGCGCAGTTTCAGCGCCCGCCAGGCGCAGCGCGGCGCGACGCTCATCATCGGCCTGATCATGATGGTGCTCATCACGCTGATCGTGTTGAGCGCGTTCACGCTCAGCTCGACCAACGCGAAGTCGGTGGGCAACATGCAGGTTCGCGAAGAAGCCATCGCAGCCGCGAACCAGGCGATCGAGCAGGTGATGAGCACCGATTTCACCGCAGCTCCAGCGGCTGAGTCGATCGACGTCGATATCAACAAGGATGACACGATCGACTACTCGGTGGCACTTGCAATACCCGTGTGTGTGCGTGCCATCGCGGCGACCACCAGCGTCGGCTGCGATACCGAACACCCCGAGCTTTGCACCGGCTCGACCTGGCATTCCGAATGGGATATCAACGCGACAGTCACCGACGCCGCCAGCGGCGCGAGGGTCAACATCAAGCAAGGGGTCCGCGTGTTGCTGACCGACTCCCGCAAGCAGTTAGTGTGCCCTTGAGGCTCAGGGAAACATCATGAAAACGATTTTCAGGCGGTGCGCCGCCATCCTCTCGATCTTGTGTTGCATGCCCGTGATGGCAGAGGACATCGACCTGTTCGTCGGCACCTCGACCGCCAGCACCGACATACCGAATGTGCTGATCATCCTGGACAACACGGCCAACTGGAACACGGCATTCGTGAATGAGAAGGCTGCGCTGGTGTCGGTGTTCAACGGGTTGACAGCCAACAAGTTCAACGTCGGCCTGATGATGTTCACCGAGACAGGTGGCGGCAACAGCGGCAATGACGGCGCCTATGTCCGAATGGCGATGCGCAAGATGGATGCGAGCACCAAGGCGTCTTACGCCGCCATGATCAATAGCCTGGACCAGACGGCGGACAAGTCCAATGGCGGCAAGATCGGCAAGGCGATGTGGGAGGCTTACCACTACTACAAGGGCCTGGCACCGCACGCCGGCAACGAGAAGGCCAAGACAGACTACCTGGGCAACACGTCCGGCACGACCCAGAGCCAGGCTATCTATGCCATGGCGGCCAATGCGCTGGCCAGCAAGAACGCGACCTCCTACCGGTCGCCGATCGACTGGAGCGGCTGCGCCAAGAACTACATCATCTACATCAGCAACGGCGCGGCGCAGGACAACACTTCTGACACCACCGCTTCAAAAAATGCGTTGGCTGCAGCCGGCGGTGTGACCACAACCATCCCCATCAGCCCCAGCGGCTCGCAGGACAACGTGGCCGACGAGTGGGCGCGCTTCATGAAGAAAAGCACGGTCGGCGCGACTGTCTACACGATCGACATCAACAAGGTGACCACCGGCCAGGGTCCTGGATGGACCTCATTGCTCAAGAGCGTCGCAGGCCAGTCCTCGGGCAAGTACTTCGACGTCGCCAGCACCGGCACCCAGATCATGGATGCCCTGAACGACATCTTCTCGGAGATCCAGTCGGTCAACAGCGTGTTCGCATCGGTCAGCTTGCCAGTCAGCGTGAACACGCAGGGCAATTACCTGAACCAGGTGTACGTCGGCATGTTCCGTCCCGATGCAGACTCGGCACCGCGCTGGAACGGCAACCTCAAGCAGTACAAGCTGGGCCGCACCAACGGCGTTCTGCGGCTGCAGGATGCGGACAGCTCACCGGCCATCAATAACCAGACCGGTTTCGTGACGGAGTGCGCCCGAAGTTTCTGGACGCCCAATGTGCTGGACACTGAATTCGCGTCCAGGGAGCAGGGGGATTGCCTGACCGTCGCCAATTCACGAGCGTCGAACTATCCCGATGGAAATATCGTGGAGAAGGGCGCCCAGGCCTACCGATCCCGGGCCACAGCGACTCGAACGGTCTACACCTGCAGCCCGGTCTTTATTGACTGCACGAACCTGGATCCTTTTGCCGTGTCGTCGGTTTCGACGGCTGCGCTGGGTGCGGCGGACTCCACTGAAAGAAATGCGCTCATCAACTGGGCCAAGGGCACGGACGTCGATGACGAAGACCTCGACGGCAACTCGACGACCGAGCGCCGCCTCACGATTCACGGTGACGTGGTGCACTCCCGGCCGGTTGCCCTGAATTTTGGCAGCGACGATGCGAATGCCAATGTGGTGGTGTTCTACGGCAGCAACGACGGCTGGTTCCGCGCCGTCAATGGCAATCGGACGAACGCCATCGGCACCATCCCGGCCGGCGGTGAGATGTGGTCGTTCATGCCTCCAGAGTTCTACAGCAGCGTGAAGCGCCTGCGTGACAACACCACCCAGGTGAGCACACCGGGCAACAGCGGCGCTGGCACGGCTCCCAAGCCTTATGGCATGGACGGCCCGATCACCGCTTTCAAGGGCACGATCAGCGGCAACGCCAAGGCGTTCGTGTATGCCTCCATGCGCCGCGGCGGCCGCGCGATCTATGCATTTGACGTTACCAACAGCGTCAGCTCGCCCACCTCCCCGGTGCTCAAGTGGAAGATCGGCTGTTCGGCCGACGGATCGTCCTGCTCGACCGGCATGACCAACATGGGCCAGTCATGGTCTTCGGTGCGTACCTTCACCACCACGTCCGTCGGCTCCGGCGCAACACCGCTGTTGATCTTCGGCGGCGGCTATGACACCTGCGAGGATTACGACAGCGGCTCTGCCAATCACAACTGCACATTGACCTCCAAGGGGAATGTGATTTATGTGGTCAATGCCGACACGGGTGCGCTGGTCAAGACTTTCAACACCGGTGGAATTCGCGGCGTCATCGCTGACGTGACTTTTGTGCGCGACTCCCTGGGGCAGGTCGTGTATGCCTACGCGGCAGACCTGGGTGGTGACATCTATCGCATCACCTTTGCCAGCACGGTCGCCACCTGGGCGATGGACAAGATTGCTTCGCTGGGATGCCCGACGATCGTTGCATGCGCCGCACCCCGCAAGTTCATGTTTGCCCCCAGCGTTGTGCAAAACACCGATGGCAGCTACCAGATCATGATCGGCTCCGGCGATCGCGAAAAGCCCCTGTTGACCTACGCCGTGACGAGCAGCGTTTCCAACTACTTCTTCTCGTTCAAGGACAAGCCGACAGTCGCCGCTGCCGTGTACCCCGGACTCACCTCCTGCGGCACGATCATCTGCCTGACGTCGCTGTGGCCCATCACGACTTCGGCGACGCCGACGGACGCCGAACTCGCGACCAAGCAGGGCTGGTATCTTGGCCTGACTTCAACCGAGCAGGTCGTGACTTCGGCCCTGACGGTTTCCGGCACGGTGACGTACAGCACGCACCAGCCTGCGGTTGCGACAGCAGGCTTGTGCAGCGCCAATCTGGGCACCACCCGGGTCTACAACGTCAGTTTCAAGAACGCTGCGAGCGCGAATGGCACCGACGTCCGATATGAAGACGTTTCGGGCGACGGCCTGCCCCCGTCTCCTGTGGCGGGTCGCGTGACCCTGGACGACGGCAGCCAGCTGCCGTTCTGCATCGGTTGCAGCAAGGACTCTCCGCTGGAGGGCAAGGAGCTGAGCGGCGGTGGCGGAATCGTGCAGCCCAAGGCTCGTCTTTACTGGTACATCCAGAAATGAAGCAACGCGGCTTCACGCTCATCGAACTGCTGGTCACCATCGCGATGGTCGGCATTCTGGCGGCGCTTGCCGCGCCATCTTTCAACAATGCGATCCTGAGCAACAAGCTGACGACGACCGCCAACACCTTCATGTCCAGTGCGCTGTTCGCGCGCAGCGAGGCGATCAAGCGCAATGTGCCGGTGACGATGTGCCGTTCCGCCGACGGCCTGACTTGCGCAACTACCGGGACATGGCAGCAAGGCTGGATCGTGATGTGCAACTTCAACACCGCGACACCGGGTGTTTGTGTCACTGGTGGTTCCGATGTTCAGGTGTTGCTGCGGCAGCAGGCGATTTCGTCGGACTATCACTTCACGGGTGATGCCTATAGCCTGTCGTTCGATCCGGCTGGCGCAGGTACGACAACGGCCGCTCTTATCCTGTGCCGGGCGTTGCCTGCCCCCGGCGCGCAAGAACGCACCATCGCAGTCTCGGCCACGGGGCGTCCCACGGTGGCGACCACCAAACTCGGTGTCTGCGCATAGGAAATTTGTCACCGTGCAACCGCGGTAGATTGCGCATCAGTCGCAGGGTCGCAGCGGCGGTAGCGACCTAAATTCCGGGCATGAAAATGCCCCTGCACATTCCTGCGCACTGCCGATCCCGTCACAGCGGTTTCACCCTCACCGAACTGCTGCTTTCCATCGCAATCTCTGGCGTCTTGCTCGCCGTCGCATTGCCCAGTCTGGGCAGCGTGATGTCGTCGACCCGGCTCAATTCGGCATCTGCCGAATTCTTTTCTTCGCTCCTGCTTGCCCGCAGTGAAGCGATCAAGCGCGGGGCTAACGTCACGGTCTGCAAATCGGCCGACGGTGTGGCCTGTTCCCTGGCCGGCGGCTGGGAGCAGGGATGGGTGGTGTTTGGCGACACCAACGAAGACGGGCTGCACGATCCCGCGGAAACCGTCATCCACCGTGGCGCGGCGCTGGACGGCAAGGTGCGCCTGACCGGCAACCTGAATGTCGCGCGCTACATCACGTTTACCGCCGCTGGTGCGACACAGCTGACGAGCGGAGCCTTCCAGGCGGGCACATTGACGTTTTGCCGGGAGTCCGAAACGGCCGGCCCGGCAAGGCAGATCATCCTGAGCGCCGCAGGCCGTCCCAGGCTGCACAAGCTCACGGTTCAGAGCTGCTGAACCTGGCCTTGTGTCAGGCGCTGGTGCCTCGGTCGACCCGGGCGAGGATTCGCAGGTCGTCACCTATCAGTGCGGTCTCTCGAAAAGAGAGCTGCAGCGCCTGGGTCAACGCGGTCAGCGGACCGAAGTCGGCCATCGGCTGGCCGTGTCCGAGCAATTTCGGCGCAAGGTACAAAAGGAACTCATCGACGAGCGCTTCCCGCACCAGCGAGCCGTTGAGCTTGTGGCCGGCTTCGACATGCAGTTCGTTGATTCCCCGAGCGGCCAGGTCGCGCAGCATGGCGGCCAGATCGACCTTGCCGCGCGAATTGGGCATGACAAGGACCGTTGCGCCTTGGGCTTCGAGTGCGGTGCGCCGGTCGGGTTCTGAATTCCCGGCGTAGATCAGCACCGGGCGACCCTCGATGAACACCTTGGCGTCCAGCGCAAGCTGCAGTTGGCTATCGACGATGACGACAGGCGGCTGATGGGTCACCGGAGCCAATCGGACATCGAGCCGGGGGTTGTCAGCTACCACTGTTCCGATGCCCGTGAGGATGGCGCCCCCGCGCGCGCGCCAGGCATGCCCGTCGGCGCGAGCTTGCGCACCGGTAATCCACTGGCTGGCGCCGTTGTCCAGTGCGGTCCTTCCGTCCAGCGACGCAGCGATCTTCAGGCGCACCCACGGCAGTCCGCGTTCCATGCGGCTGAAGAAGCCGATGTTGAGTTCGCGCGACTCATTGGCACCAGGACCGGTTTCGACGGCGATGCCGGCTGCGCGGAGCCGGTCGAAGCCCTGGCCCGCGACCTGGGGATTGGGGTCAGCCAGCGACGCAACGACACGCGCCACGCCCGCTTGCACCAGCGCATCGCAGCAGGGAGGCGTACGGCCATGGTGCGAGCAGGGCTCCAGCGTCACGTAGGCGGTTGCGCCCTGAGTGCTGTTGCCTCGCCGGGCGGCATCGCGCAGCGCCATGACTTCTGCGTGCGGCCCGCCGGCCTGCTGCGTGTGACCTTCACCCAGCACCTGATGGCCATCGGGCGAAACAATGACGCAGCCGACTCGTGGATTGGGCTCTGAAAGACCGATTGCGCAGCGGGCCAGGGTGAGAGCCCGGTCCATTGGCGCAACCTGTTCAGGCGAGAGACTCGCTGGAGTCACGCGACCTACCGCCTCACCTCGTCCACCAGCGTCTTGAACTCGTCGATGTCCTCAAAGCTGCGATAGACGCTGGCAAAGCGCACATAGGCCACCTTGTCCAGCTTCTTGAGTTCGCGCATGACGAGCTCGCCGATCCGGTTGGAGGGCACTTCGCGTACACCGAGGTTCAGGAGTTTTTCTTCGATGCGCTCCACGGCGTTGTCGATCTGCTCGGTGCTGACCGGGCGTTTGCGCAACGCAAGATTCATCGATGCGAGCAGCTTGACGCGCTCGTAGTCGATGCGCCGCCCGTCCTTCTTGACGATCGCAGGAAAGGTGACGTCGGGCCGCTCGTAAGTGGTGAAGCGCTTTTCGCAGCTCAGGCACTGCCGCCGGCGGCGGATGAAGTCCCCGTCTTCGGCGACGCGAGTCTCCACCACCTGGGTCTCGTCGTTGCTGCAGAAGGGGCACTTCATCGCAGCTTATCCATAGACAGGGAAACGGCGGGTCAGCGCGTGCACCTTCTCGCGCACGGCGGCGATGTTGTTGGCGTCGCGCGGGTTGTCGAGCACGTCGGCGATGAGGTTGGCCGTGATGCGCGTTTCTTCTTCCTTGAAGCCGCGCGTTGTCAGGGCCGGTGTGCCGATCCGCACGCCGCTGGTGACCATCGGCCGCTCGGGGTCGTTGGGGATCGCGTTCTTGTTGATGGTCATGTGGGCCTCGCCCAGCACGGCCTCGGCTTCCTTGCCGGTGATGCCCTTGGCCCGAAGGTCCACCAGCATCACGTGGCTTTCGGTGCGGCCGCTCACGATGCGCAGGCCGCGCTCGACCAGCGTCTCGGCCATGACCTTCGCGTTCTTTGCGACCTGTTCCTGGTAAGCCTTGAATTCGGGTTGCAGCGCTTCCTTGAATGCGACCGCCTTGGCGGCGATCACATGCATGAGGGGGCCGCCTTGCAGGCCGGGGAAGATGGCGCTGTTGATGGCTTTCTCGTGCTCGGCCTTCATCAGGATGAAGCCGCCGCGCGGGCCGCGCAGGCTCTTGTGCGTGGTGGACGTGACGACATCGGCATAAGGAACCGGGTTGGGATACACGCCCGCTGCGATCAGGCCTGCGTAATGCGCCATATCGACCATGAAGATCGCGCCGACGTCCTTGGCCACCTTGGCAAAACGCTCGAAATCAATCTTCAGGGAATAGGCCGAGGCCCCCGCAATGATCAGCTTGGGCCTGGATTCGTGGGCCTTGCGCTCCATGGCGTCGTAGTCGATCGCTTCATCGGCATCGAGGCCATAGGAGACGACGTTGAACCACTTGCCGCTCATGTTCAGCGCCATGCCGTGCGTGAGGTGACCGCCTTCGGCCAGGCTCATGCCCATGATGGTGTCGCCGGGCTTGAGGAAGGCCAGGAATACGGCCTCATTGGCTTGCGCGCCGGAGTGCGGCTGCACGTTGGCGGCGTCGGCGCCAAAGATTTTCTTGATGCGGTCGATCGCCAGCTGCTCGGCGATATCGACGTTTTCGCAGCCGCCGTAATAGCGCTTGCCGGGATAGCCCTCGGCGTACTTGTTGGTGAGCTGCGTGCCCTGCGCCGCCATGACGGCCGGCGATGCATAGTTTTCGCTGGCGATCAGCTCGATGTGATCTTCCTGGCGCTGGTTCTCGGCCTGGATGGCGGCCCAGATTTCGGGATCGGTTTGCTCGACGAGATTGTTACGTTGGAACATTGGCAGTCCTATGGCTGGTGGGTAGCTGCCCAGGCGAACGGCTGATCACCGGCATTGAGCCGGCGGTGCGCTTCCCAGTGGTTGATGCGGGGGTTGCCCGCATGGATTTCCACGTCAGCGCCGGCCGTCTGGGGATGAATTCAGAGAGCGGCGCCTATCGCCAGTCGCGCACGGCGCTAGTGTAACGCGCGATCTCAGGAGACCGAGAGCACCGCGATCTTGTCTTCGGCAGCCGGGGAGGGCATCGGAAGGGGAGCCGATTCTGGAAGCGGCATGGCCAGCGGGGCGGCGGGAGCCACGGTGCGAATCACCGTCGGAGCCGCCAGCGGCACTGCACGGCCAGTAGCCACCATGAGCAGGCGCCCATGTTCGGCCATCACCTTTTCTGCGTAGCCTCCGTCGTCGGCCTGGTTGGCTGCGCCTACGTAAAACTTCAGCCCGGCATGCAGTGACCCGGCGCGCTGTATGCATTCCTGCAGCACCTTCACGCCGACACGCAGGTTGGTGACCGGATCGAAAGCCGCGTGCTTGCCGCCAAAGTTATCGTATTTGTCCTTGTGAATGCCGGTCATGACCTGCATCAGGCCCTGGGCACCCACGGGGCTCTGGGCAAAAGGGTTGAAGCCGGATTCGACCGCCATCACGGCGAGGATCAGCGTCGGATCCAGCTTGGCGCGCGCGCCGATTTCATAGGCTTCGGCAACCAGTGCGCTGACCGGTTCAGGCGCGACCCGATATTTCTTGCTGAGCCAGTAAGCCACGGCGGCCTGTTGCTTGGGCAGGTCATGCGGGTTGGCTGCCGTGGCGCGATCAATCGCGTCCAGCTCGATTGGCAAACCGACCACTGCTTCCTGGCGGGCCTGCAGCCAGCCCATGAGGCGGGTTTCGCCTTCCTTGCGCAGATCGTCGCGGGCGACCAGGGTAACCATGCAGAACACGGTCGCGAGGCCTACAAGGGCGAAGCTGTTGTGGGTGATTTCAAAAAAGCCCGATGCGACGTCGGACGCAAACGTCCTGAGGCCCTGAGCGGTTCTTCCTAGCGCTGTCATAGCACTTCCTTTCTACGCGCGGGCCCGGTTAGTAACACTGCCTTTCAGCAGGATCACAGAACGCTCGGGCTCCTCGTTTGGATTGGTACGCCATCGAATGGTCATGAGCTTTCGTGGGTGCTCTTGGGACCGGTTCAACTTAGCCGGGTTCGGCAGCGAATTCGGGTTGTCCCTAGTGCTTTTGCCAGGGACCGGCGGATTTTAGAGGTCAGCTAAATATCAAGTCAAGCATATAAATGCTGTTTTATATGCATCTGGTTGCATGTCGTTAAGCGAATTTACAGCTCGGGCGGTACTATTTCATGTCAGCCCCGAGAGACTTTTCCTGTCGGAAATCGCTGACATGCGCTGGGGTCGACATCAGATTTCACTCACCCCTGCGTGCTGGATGTCAATTCAATCCGTGCAATCGCAGCCCTCGTGCCGATTGAAATTGACTCCTTGAATTGCGCGCGAACGACGACTACCTTGAACAGGTCCGAGCGATCGGGCATCAGCCGGTAGGGCCATCGCAAGGTGGCAGCCCCGGCCCAACTTGGAAGCAATCCCTTGCTTCCGGCGCGACCGGGGACATAGACCTCCCTGTTCGCGAACCCAGGCGGCGAAGGACTTGGAGTCAGCCGTCAAGCCCGGCGGGTGGTTTTGCTGCCCGTCCGGGCTTTCTCTTTTTTTGGGCGCACCCGTTTAGCGGCGAGAATAGCGGTCCTGCCCTCTGCGCGAGGGCAGTCCCTATTATTAGATGGACAGACAAGAGCAGTGACCCAAGCCACCCAGAAGCCCAACGACACCCGTACCCTCGACGCCCTGACTGGTGGCGCCTTTACAGCCCCTACCGCTGGCGAGCGCGCCGCGCGCGTGCGTGACTGGCTGGCGACAAGTCCCGCCGTCGAGCAGATCCAGGAAGTTTTTCGCGAACTGAGCGGGCGCGACAAGGGTGCAGCCAAGCTCCTTCGCGAACGCCTGGACGAGATCAAGCGCACCAAGGGCCAGGAAGCGATTGCCACCGAGTGGGCCGAAAAGGCGACTGCGTTGCTCGCCCTGCCCAAGGTCAATATTGCCGATGCGATGGCCTGGCAGCGTGATGCAGCCAAGGCCGGTGCACCGCTGAGCAAGGAACCGCTTGCGTCGCTCAAGGCCCAGTTGGCCGACCGCATCAGGGGGATCGAAGATCTCCAGCATCGCGTACAGGTCCAGCGCGAGGCCGCAGTGTTGCTGGCCCAGCGGATCGAAGTGCTGTCCACCAAGTCATGGCGCGATGCGCAAGCGGCGGGTGAGGCCCTGGCAACCGACGTGCCTGATTGGCAAGCCCAGGCGCAGTCACTTCTGGCCGACGCGAACTGGGCCAGCGTTGACACCAAGTTCCCTCCTTTGCTCGAGGCATCGCGTACGCAGCTGCAGGCTGTGTGGGACGCCTTCCAGAGCGCGGTGGCACAGGCCATTGCGGCCGCACAGGACGCATCAGCGCCCCTGCCGCCGGTGCCGGTCTGGGCAGACGAGTTGCGCGTTGCTCGCGGCGTACCGGTCGAGGCGCCGTCCAAGCCGTCACGTCCCAAGGTAGATCCTGAAGTGCGCGCCAAGGCGACGGCCGTTGTTCGCGACGTGCTGGCCAAGCTGGAGGCCGAGATTGCACAGGGTCATGGCAAGGCCAGTGCAGGCGCAGCGCTGGCGCTGCGCAATGCGCTGAAGGAACATGGCAAGCTCGTGGACGACAAGCTGGAGAACCAGGCCCATGCGGCGCTTTCGGCTGCCGGCGAGCTCGAAGGCTGGCAGCGCTGGCGTGCAGACCAGTTGCGCCACGAGCTGGTCGCCAAGGCAGAGGCGCTGTTTGAAGATGTGCCAGTGAAAGAGGCGAACGCCAAGGCACGCCCGATCACTGAGGCCCCCGCCGAGGCGGCCGCCGAGCTGGCGACCGAGGCGCCAGTGGATGCGGCAGTTGCCGCGCCTGTGGAAGCAAACACTGAAGCACAGGCCGAAACCATCGAGCCGGTGGAACAAGACGGTGCGGGCGTTGCAGCCGTTGAGCCAGAGGCTACCGAGCCATCGGCTGCGGCACCCGCCGCGCAGGATTCGACGAAACCCCAACCCCGCAAACCTCGCCAGCGTGCAGAGCGGCGTCCCCGCTTTGGCGGACGCAAGATGCAGGAGCAGCTGCGCGCGCTTCGCGAGCAGTGGAAGCAGACCGACCAGGGCGGCCCGCCCAACCACGCGCTGTGGAAGCGCTTCGACGACGCCTGCAACGAAGCCTATAAGGTGGTCGAGGCCTGGCTGGACAAGGTCAAGTCCGAGGCCGCCGAACACAAGGCCCACCGCATCGCGCTGATGGACGAGGTCAAGGCCTGGGCCGCTGACAACGTCACAGCCAAAGATGGCGACTGGAAGGGCTTTGCCCGCATCCTGAACCAGTTTGAATCGCGTTGGCGCGATGCCGGCCACTTGAGCGAGAAGGCGTTTGCTGAAATGCAACCGTTGTGGAAGGCGGCCATGCATGCGGCTGCGGCCCCGCTTGAGGCCGTGCAGAAGCAGAGCCTGGAAATCCGTCACGCGATGATCGACGAGGCCAGGGCTGTCGGTGCAGCGGCGCAGCTTCGGGTGGATGCCGTCCGGGCACTGCAGCAGCGCTGGCAGGCCGAGGCCCAGCGTATTCCGCTGGACCGAAAGCACGAGCAAAAACTTTGGGATGCGTTCAGGAAACCGATCGACGAAGCCTTTGGTCGCAAGGACGAGGAGCGCGAGAAGGCCGCGTCTGCATTGAGCGATCGCGACCGCACGGTGCTGGAGGCATCCAGGGCGCTGGAGGCGGCCAACGCCGCGGGCGATGCCCAGAAGATCAAGGCGGCGATGACGGCGCTTGAAAATGCACTGCGCGGACAGGCCCAGGCCGCCGCCGCGGTTGCGGCCGCTGGACCCGCGGTGCAATCGCCTGTCGTCGAGCAGGCGGATGCGCCTTCCGACGATGCGGCAAAGGCGAATGACGCGGTCAGCACGGATGGCGAAGTTGCCAATGGCGGCGATGCAGCAGAAGGTGCTGCGGCCGAGTCCGCGCCGGAGACTACGGCGCAAGCGTCCGCTCCGGTGGCCGCCCCCAAAGCGCCGCCCAAGCCCGTGATCGCACGGCGCGGTGATGACAGGCCCGGCATGAAGAAGACCGAGCCTGCGGCACCGATGCGCGGTGGCAAGTTCGGCAAGCCTGGCGAGCGTCGCGATGACCGCGGTCCGCGTCCTGATTCGCGCGGCCCCGATGCTCGCGGCGATGGCCGATTTGGCGGTGGCCGCTTTGGCGACCGACCTGCGCAGGAAGATCGCGGTCCCCGTCTGGGCGATGTGGCTTTCCGTGCGCAGCGCGATGCCCTTGAAAACGCGCAGCTCGCATTGAAGAAGCTTGCGGCGCAGGCGCATGGCGAGGCACTGACGCAGTTGATGACGGCCTGGGAGCATCGCTCGGGTGACCAGGTGCCGGGGCAGCAGGAATTCGGCAGGGGCGTGACGCCGGCAGTTCGTGGAGCTTGGGCGAAGGCCGTCTCCGGTGCGCCGTCGGGCGATGCAAGCGAGGCACTGCTCAGGTTGGAGATTGCTTCTGAGGTGCCGACGCCGGCCGAGCATCTCAATGCGCGCCGCGCCCTGCAGCTCAAACTGCTCACCAAGCGCAACGATCCGTCGCCACAGCAGACCTGGGGTGAAGATGCGGCTGCAGTTCTGGCCGCGCCTTTTGAAGGTGGCACCGCACGGCGACTGCAGACGGTACTGAAAACGCTGCTTCGCCGCTAAACCAGGGCGCTATTCAGGGGTGCTCCCGGCGCCCTTGAAAAAGCTGTCCAGCAGCGGTGCGAGCGCAGGGAACTCGGCTTCGAATCGGGGCCGGTTCACAAAATACGCCTCGCAGGCGACGGCAAAAAATTCGTCGATGGACTCGGCCCCGTAAGGGTCGAGCCAGGGCGTGTCGCCGCCAAAGCGCTCGGCCACGATCACCTTCTCGCGGAAGGCGTCGTATTCGGCCTGCATCACACCCAGCCATGCCTTGCGCGAGGTTCGCGATGCCAGGGGTGGGCAACCGTCGGGCGCGCCGTCGCGCATGTCGATCTTGTGGATGAACTCGTGGATCACCACGTTGTACCCCTGCGAAGCGGATTCGCCGGCGCTGGCGACGTCGTGCCAGCTGAGCATGACCGGCCCGCCGTCCATTGCTTCGCCCGTCAGCACTTCGCCGTAGTTGTGGACCACGCCGTCCTCGCCGGTGACCGTGCGATGCGCGAGCACTTCATCAGGATGTACCACGATGCCCACGAAGTCGTCATACCAGCCCAGTCCCAGGTAAAGCACGGGAAGCACCGCCTGCGCGGCGATCGACACAGCAATAGCGTCTGTGATGACCAAGCCATTTGCGCCGTGAAATTCCTTGTCATCCAGGAAACGCGAGGTGAGCTCGCGCAGCCGGATCTGCTCGTCGAGGGGTCGGTCAGAAAGAAAGGGATAGCGAACAAGCACGTCCGTCCACAGCGCGTCCGGAATGGCGCGCCTGGCGCCGAGACTGCGTAACCAGCCGAACATCAGGACAGGCGCAAGCGCTGCGCGCCGGCGGCGGTCAGGCGCAGCACTTCCATTCGGGCAGGAGCCGACCCGGCGTCCCAATCGCTGAGCACAATGCGCGGGCGGCCATCGGGCAATACATGGTCGGCAGGGCGATGCGTGTGGCCGTGAATCATCGCTGTCGCATTGCCGGCTGAAAGCCACTGGGTCGCCGCGTGCGAATCAACATCGGCATAGGCCTCGCCGGTGCGCTTGCGCGCTTCGCTTTGCTCTCGAAGGGCGCGGCCGATGGCCTCACGTTCGGCCAATGGCTTCGCAAGGAAGGCCTGCTGCCATTGGACCGAACGCACCTGCTCGCGAAACCGGAGGTAGTCGACATCGCCCAGGCAGAGCGCATCGCCGTGCGTCAGCAGCCAACGGTGGCCTGCGAAACCAAGGACCGTCGGATCCGCGAGCAGGGCGACTCCGTGCTCCTTCAAAAACGCTTGCCCCACCAGAAAGTCACGATTGCCGTGCATGAAAAACAATGCAGTGCGCGTTGATGTGGCACGCAGCACTTGCGCGCAGTCTGCAAGAAAGCCCGGCTGCTGCGCGGCGTCATCGCCGACCCAGACTTCGAAGAGGTCACCGAGGATGAACACCGCATCTGCCAGCGTCTGCCCCATGAAGCGCGACCATGCCTGGAAAGTCGCGGGATCCGACGCGTGCAGGTGCAGGTCGGATATGAAGTCAACCGTGCGCCACGACGCGGGAGCTACAAGCTCCGCGACGTGCGGCGCTGGGGACAGGCTCAGACAGCGACCGCTTTTTCGATGATGACGTCGGTGGCCGGCACATCGCCATGGCCGCCCTTGTTACCGGTCTTCACGCCGGTAATCTTGTCCACGATTTCGGTTCCGCCAACGACCTTGCCGAACACCGCGTAGCCCCAGCCTTGCATGCTGGGTGCGGTGTGATTGAGGAAGCCGTTGTTCGCCACGTTGATGAAGAACTGCGCGCTGGCCGAGTGGGGCGCCTGGGTACGGGCCATTGCGACCGTGTACTTGTCGTTCTTCAGGCCGTTGTTGGCTTCGTTCTCGACGGGCTCATCGGTTGGCTTTTGCTTCATGCCGGGTTCGAATCCGCCGCCCTGAACCATGAAGCCGGGAATGACACGGTGAAAAATGGTGTTGTCGTAGTGGCCCTTGGCGACATACGAGAGGAAGTTGGCGACCGTCTTGGGCGCCTTGGCTTCGTCGAGTTCGAGCGTGATGACGCCTTCGCCTGCGATGTGGAGTTCAATTTTGGGATTGCTCATGGGTGCGTGCCTTGGTTTTTATTTGAGGACGGTTGCCGAGGTGATGACGATGGGTGTCTTTGGAACATCGGACTGGAATGGGCCGCCGTTGCCGGTGGGGGTGATCTTGATCTTCTCGACCACGTCCATTCCGCTCACGACCTTGCCGAAGACGGTGTAGCCGTAGAGCTGCGCCGCATTCATGAGTTCGGCGCGGGGCACGTTCTCATACACGCGACCGCGATATTCAAACTTCGCGACCGGGTCGCCGGCCGGGATCAGTGCCGGGTCGAGGCTGGGGTTGTCCTTGACGTTGATGAAGAACTGCGAGGTGGCCGAATTCGGGTCATTGGTGCGTGCCATCGCAAGGGTGCCGACGACATTCTTGGGGCCACCCTTGGCCAGGGCTTCGCGGCCTTCGTGCTGAACGGGCGGGCGTGTGACCTTCTCGTTGTACTTCCCGTCGTAGCCGCCGCCCTGGATCATGAAGTTGTCGATCACGCGGTGGAAGATGGTGCCGTCGTAGTGTTTGGCGTTGACGTACTTGAGAAAGTTGTCGACGGTCTTGGGTGCCTTGTCAGGATAGACCTCGACGACGATGTCGCCTGCCGTGGTGGAGAACTTCACCCGGGGCGCGTCGGCCGCTGCTGCGGCGCCCATGGTTGCTGCAAGGCCCAGGGCCAGCAATGCGTTTGCGATTTTCAACCGATTACTCCTTCGAAAAATATCTTCCATTGAGAGCCTGAGCCCGTGCCCTGTCGCAGCCAGTACTGGCGCTTGACCGGGCCGGTGCGGTCTCCGTCAGTCACTTCGCCGAAGGTGACCACCATTGTCTCGGACCGGTCGCTGCTCCAGTGAAGGTATGACAGGTCTTTCATCTGTATGTTCCGCCCGCGCGAACGATCGGCCTCCTGCTTGAGCGTTGGCGCCCATTCGGCCAGCGATTTTCCGTTGCCGTTGAAATCGGCGGCATAAAAGCCCAGCAGGCGCGCGGGGTCGCCCGAAGCTTTTGCCGCGCGCCACGACTGCAGCACGCCAGCGAACTTCTGGCTTTCGGGTTGTAGCTGGTGCTGCGCAACCCAGTTCAGGCTGGATGCAATGACCACCGGGGTCGTGCGGACAGCTACCGTGCGGATGACGCGCTGCAAGTCGGGGTTGGCCAGCACGACGCAGCCATCGGTGGCCTTGGGTGCGCGCGCAAACTGGCTGGGCGGTGAGCCGTGCAACCAGATGCCGCTGCCTGTCTTGCCGCGACGCGCGTCGTATGCATTGGGGTAATTGATGGGCAGCGCACCAGCACCGTAGAAGTCTTTCAACGACTTCGGGTCGAGGTTGCTGGTGACGAAGTAAACGCCCAGCGGGGTGCGAAGGTCGCCTTCAAGCGACTTGTCCACACCCGACTTGCCCACCGAGATGTAGTAGTCGGCCAGCAGCTTGAGGCCTGTGGACGTGTTCTCGAACAGGTAGAGCCGCGCGCGCGACGTGTCGATGGCAATCGCGTGGCGGTTTTGCGGCGAAAGCTGCAGGAACTGCGCGGGCACCGAGTCGGGCGGTGGGCGCTCGCGCAGCGCGCGCAGGCGAAGCTGCGACTCTTCACGCAGTTCGGCAAGCTGCCCGTTGAACTTGAGGCCGGACTCGGCCACGTCGCCCAACATGCGCACCGGGCGAGCCTGGGCCGCGAGCAGGTCGCCGTAGACCAGTTGCGCCAGCTGGAAATTCGGATGGTCCTTGACCAGCGATTCGGCCCTGGCCAGCGCATCGCGCGACTTGGCCTGGCCCAGCAGGCGATAAACCTCGATCAACCGCACTTCTGCATCACCATCGCGAAGGACCGGCTTTTTGGCTGGCTCCTTGGAAGCGTGCTTGCGGCCGTGCGCAGCCTGCGCCGGAAGCGTGGCAAGAAGCGCCATCGAAGTGACGCAGCAAAGCGCGAGCAACGCCGGTTTCATGCGGTAGACAAGGTCCGAAATAGATTCACAACCCGACAGCTGTCCGCCTGTTGCGCACAGCGCGCACTCAGGCGCCTGTGCTTTCCCTGACGATCACCCAGCGATCGCCGGCCTTGACGAGTTCGAGCGTCTTGCGGCTCGAAACGTTCAATGAGTCTGCGCTATAGGTTTGCTTGAATCTGGCCACAGCCGTCGTGCCCTTGACCGATACCGTGACATCGTTGAGCTTCACTGTGATCCGGTTCTTGCCGACGATGCGAGAGCGACGCTCTTCTTCCCAGGCCTTGCGCGACAGCTTTCCGGGTGGATCGAACTCCTTGCCGTAGGCGCCGAGGTAGCCGTTCATGTCCTTGCTGGACCAGGCGGCGGCCCATGCCTGCACGGCGGCTTCGACGTCGTGCGAGCCGGCTGAGCTTGCGGCGGGCGGGGATGCAGGTGCGGGCGAGGGTGCGGTGGACGGTGCGGCCGCAGGCGCCGGCGCCGCAACCGGTGCCTTGGCAACCACCGCGGGTGCAGGCGCTGAAACCGGGGTTGGCGCAGGCGCCGCAGCCAGGGGGCGCCCCTTGCCGGGCGTGAAGAGCTCGCGGATGAGCGCGAGCTTGGGCTGAAGTCCCGTGTTGGTCGAGTCGAGCTGGAGCGCCTTGCTGTAGGCCTGGCTGGCGAGCTTGGCGTACACGTCGCCCAGGTTTTCGTGCGCCGTCGAGTAGCTGGGGTTGGTGCGGATCGCTGCCTCCAGCGTGGCACGGGCCTTGTCGAACTGGCCCTGTCCGGCGTACAGCACGGCCAGGTTGTTGTACGGCTCGGGGAGTTCCGGAAATTCTTCGGTGATGCGCGTGAACGTGGTGAGGGCGTCAGCCGTGCGGCCCGACTCGGCCTGGGCCACGCCCTTGATGAAGCGCATTTGCGGGTCCTTGGGCTTGGCCGCAAGGTACTGGTCCGCCTTGGCAATCGCTTCTGCGGGCTTGCCGGCACGCATCAGCTTGGAAACTTCTGCGTAATCGTCGGCCAGCGCCGCAAATGGCAGGCAGAGCGCGGCTGCGAGCGCGACCTTACGTGCCAGATGAGGAATGGTGGTGCCGGCATGCATCATGTAATTCGAGGCCTTTTATTAGAGCTAATGTTTAGCGATCAGCTCACTGAGTTGCTCAATGACTCGCCCCCAAACGCAGGGCTATATACTGCGCTGCATTGTAGCTGGCGCCTCAACAGTTGATGTTGCGCACCAGCAGTAAAAACGTACAGAATCAGTCACCCGCGCTACGCCGCAACATCCCGCGGCCGGCGGCGCAAAAAAACAAGTTCCATGAGCCTTCGTATCCACAACACGCTGTCGCGTGCACTGGAAGACTTTTCTCCGCTGGAGCCGGGACACGTGCGGATGTATCTGTGCGGCATCACCGTCTACGACCTGTGCCACGTGGGTCACGCGCGCTCCAACATTGCCTTCGACATCATCTTTCGCTGGCTGAAGGCGAGCGGCTATCGCGTGACCTTCGTTCGCAACATCACCGACATCGAAGACAAGATCATTCGCCGTGCGGTCGAAAACGGCGAGACCGTGCGGGGCCTCACCGATCGCATGATCGCCGAGATGTACGTCGATTTCGACAAGCTGGGCATCGAGCGTCCCACGCACGATCCGCGTGCCACCGACTACGTGCCGCAGATGCTGGACATCGTCAAACGCCTGGAGGGCAAGGGCCTCGCGTACCGCGCTGAAGGCGGCGACGTGAACTACGCGGTCAGGCGCTTCCCCGGATACGGCAAGCTGTCGGGCAAGTCGCTTGACGAGCTGCACGCGGGCGAACGGGTGGCCGTGCTGGAAGGCAAGGAAGACCCGCTTGACTTCGTGCTGTGGAAATCGGCCAAGGCCACCGAGCCGGACGATGCGAAGTGGGACAGCGAATACGGCAAGGGCCGACCCGGCTGGCACATCGAGTGCTCGGCAATGTGCGAGGAATTGCTCGGCAAGACATTCGACATCCATGGTGGCGGCGCCGACTTGCAGTTTCCCCATCACGAGAATGAAATCGCCCAGAGCGAGGGGGCCAACGGCGTGCCGCTCGCGCGCTTCTGGCTGCACAACGGCTTCCTGAATATCGACAACGAGAAGATGTCGAAGTCGCTGGGCAACTTCTTCACGATCCGCGAAGTGCTCGAACGTTTCGATGCGCAGACGCTGCGATTTTTTCTGGCGCGCACGCACTACCGCAGCCAGTTCAACTACAGCGATGTGCACCTGGAAGACGCGCGCTCATCGCTGCGGCGGCTGTACACCGCGCTCGACCTGGTCAAGCCGGCGCAAGTCCAGATCGACTGGAGCGACGCGCACGCTGCCAAGTTCAAGGCCGCGATGGACAACGATTTCGGCACGCCCGATGCCGTGGCCGTTCTGTTCGAGTTGGCCGCCGAAGTCAATCGCAGCAAGTCGGCGCAGACAGCCGGGTTGCTCAAGGCGCTGGCCGGCACGCTCGGTCTTTTGCAAGGCGATCCGAAGGAATTTTTGCAATCGGGCGCAACGCTGGGCGAAGCCGAGATTCACGCGCTCATCGAGCAGCGCGCTGCGGCCAAGAAGGCCCGGAATTTCGTCGAGGCCGATCGCATTCGCGATGACCTGCTGACGCGCGGCGTGGTGCTCAAGGATTCCCCCACCGGCACCACCTGGGAGGCTGCTTGAGTCCCGCGCCGGTGCCATCCGTCCTGGCCACACCCGACTACTGGGAAGAGGCGTGCAAGCACCTCTCCAAAAAAGATCGCGTGATGAAGCGGCTGATTCCGCAGTTCGGCGATGCGTGCCTGCAATCGCGAGGCGATGCATTCACCACGCTCGCGCGCAGCATCGTGGGCCAGCAGATTTCGGTGAAGGCCGCGCAGACCGTGTGGGACCGCTTTGCCAAATTGCCGCGCCGCATGGTGGCGGGCAATGTGCTCAAGCTCAAGGTCGATGACATGCAGGCTGCGGGCCTGTCCGCGCGCAAGATCGAATACCTGGTGGACCTGGCGCTTCACTTCGATTCGGGCGCGATCCATGCGGATGCCTGGACCTCGATGGAAGACGAAGAAATCATCGCCGAGCTGGTGGGCATCCGGGGCATTGGCCGCTGGACGGCGGAGATGTTTCTCATCTTTCACCTCATGCGGCCGAACGTCTTGCCGCTCGATGACATCGGGCTTATCAACGGCATCAGCCGCAACTATTTTTCGGGCGATCCCGTCAGCCGCAGCGATGCGCGCGAAGTGGCGGCCGCCTGGGCGCCATTTTGCAGTGTTGCAACTTGGTATATTTGGCGATCGCTGGACCCGCTGCCGGTCGAGTACTAGAGCGACGTTGCAGCCGACATAACAGGCAAGGAGTTCACCTTGGCAAAGAAGACTTTTCTCGATTTCGAGCAGCCCATCGCGGAGCTTGAAACCAAGATCGATGAGCTGCGCTACGTGCAGACCGAATCTGCGGTCGATATCTCCGAAGAGATCGACCAGCTCTCCAAAAAGAGCCAGCAGCTCACCAAGGATATCTACAGCGACCTGACGCCGTGGCAGATCACCAAGATCGCGCGCCACGCCGAGCGTCCGTACACCATGGATTACGTGAACGAAATCTTCACCGATTTCGTGGAGCTGCATGGCGACAGGCACTTTGCCGACGATCTTTCCATCGTGGGTGGTCTTGCCCGTTTCAACGGCAACGCCTGCATGGTGCTGGGCCACCAGAAGGGCCGCGATACGAAAGAGCGCGCGCTGCGCAACTTCGGCATGAGCCGCCCCGAGGGTTATCGCAAGGCATTGCGCCTCATGAAGACGGCCGAAAAGTTCAAGCTACCCGTGTTCACGTTCGTCGATACGCCTGGCGCGTATCCAGGCATTGACGCAGAAGAGCGCGGTCAATCCGAAGCGATCGGCCGCAACATCTTCGAGATGGCGCAGCTCGAAGTGCCCATCATCACCACGGTGATCGGAGAGGGCGGCTCGGGCGGGGCGCTGGCGATTTCAGTTGCTGACCAGGTGCTGATGCTGCAGTACTCGATCTATTCGGTGATCAGCCCGGAGGGCTGCGCATCGATTCTCTGGAAGACATCGGAGAAGGCGCAGGATGCGGCCGACGCGATGGGCATCACGGCGCATCGCCTGAAGGCCTTGGGTCTGGTGGACAAGATCGTGAATGAGCCGGTGGGCGGCGCGCACCGTGACCACAAACAGATGGCGGCATTTCTCAAGCGCGCGCTCAACGATGCGTGGCGGCAGCTTGGCGACCTCAAGGTCAAGGAACTGGTTGATCGCCGCTATGAGCGGCTGCAAAGCTACGGGCGCTATACGGACACCAAGGCCGAGGCCAGGTAGCGAGCGGACTGCGCCTGATCGGATGCCGTCTGGATTGCGGATCAAGTCCGCAATGACCTCCTGGATTGCGGAACGAGTCCGCAATGACAGCCGGTGGTTGGTTGTCATGCCGGACTCGATCCGGCATCCATCGCGAAGCGACTGCTGCGCTCGTCAGCCCAGGCGCGGTCAGTTGCTGTAATTCAACTCGATCTCCAGCGAGCGCGTGTCGTCGATCGGCTGGAATTTCCACTTTTCGACCGCGTTCACCGAGGGACGATTCAAGCTGCTGTTCGAGCTTTTGGTCACCCGTGCACCCGAGACATTGCCATCCGGATTGACTTCGAACGCCACAGTCACCATGCCTGATGGCCGTTCGCGCATGAGCATCGCACTCAGCTCGGGTGGGTCTTGCCGCACCGGGATGAGCGCCTTGCGCACGGCGGCCACGGGGGCGGGGATCGCTTGCGGTGCAGCGACCGCAACGGGCGTAGGCACCGGTGCGACCGGCTCGGGCTGCGCCGCAATGGGTTCGGGCGTCGGGACCACGCGCTGCCGGGCCGCAGCAACAGATTCAACCGGAGCGGCACGCCTGGCCGGTTCCTTTTCAACCACCGCCGCGGGCGCAGCGGCAGCAGCAGGCTTGGGACGTTCGCGAATCGCTGCGTTCTGCAGGATGAACCGATAGGGACTTTCAGCCGCTCGACGCGCGGCTTCACTGGGGGCGCCATCTTTGGCTTGAGGCGCTGCTGTCTGGGCCATGCCTGGGGCCGCGACTGCCATCCCTGCTACCGACACGACTGCTGTTATCCAGGCGTTCAGGGCCTTGTGGGCCGACACGCCGTTTCGTTGGGCTTGCATACTTCACCTTGCTTCATGCGCCGCGAATTTTATGTCGCGACCTTCGCCCCGCTAGATGGGGTTAGTGCCCATGCCTCAGGGGTCCTTCACGGGCACGGAAGATAATCCGGCCGATGTTCGATCAAGCCATCGCAAGTTTCAGGCCGGGGCTGCCGCTCGCAGTGGCCCTGAGCGGTGGCGCGGATTCCACGGCATTGCTGCTGGCGTGTGCGCTGAAGTGGCCGGGGCAGGTGAGGGCGGTTCACGTTCATCACGGACTGCAACGAGCCGCCGACGACTTTGAAAGGCATGCGGTGGACTTGTGTGCGCGAATCGGTGTCCCGCTGGTTGTTCGCCGAATCGATGCGCGCCATGCACCGGGCGAAAGCCCCGAAGACGCAGCGCGGCGCGGACGCTATGCGGCCATTGCCGATGCGGTCAGGACGCATTGGCCCGATGACGCGATCGGCGACGTCGCAGTTGCCCAGCATGCCGATGACCAGGTGGAGACCTTGCTGCTCGCGCTTTCACGCGGTGCGGGTCTGCCAGGCCTGTCGGCCATGCCTGCCCATTGGAAGCGCGATGGCCTCAACTGGCATCGGCCCCTGCTGCGAGTTCCGGGGGCGCAGCTGCGCGAGTGGCTCATTGCGCGCGGCGTTACGTGGATCGAGGACCCATCCAACGCCGACGAAAAATTCACGCGCAACCGGATTCGCGCGCAACTGCTGCCTGCATTGGAAAATACGTTTCCCCAGTTTCGTGAGACGTTCGCGCGCAGCGCGCGCCATGCCGCGCAGGCGCAGGAACTTCTCACTGAACTCGCGGCGCAAGACCTGGAGCGCACTGGCAATCCCCCGGTGATTCATGAATTGCGCGCACTGTCTGCGAATCGCCAGGGCAACTTGCTGCGTCACTGGCTGCGCACCTCGCACGGCACGGCGCCGAGCGCGGCGCAGATGGGCGAACTCCTGGCGCAAGTCGCTAATTGCGCAACGCGCGGCAACGACATCCGCATCAAGGTTGGACTGGGGCGGGTGACCCGGGCAGGCGCGCAGTTGCAGTTCGAGCGCGACTGAGTTCGCGTTGCAAATCGGGGGTCGGCGGCGGTCCTGCTGCAATGCAATAAAATCCATGCTTTTCGCGGCTAAAGAAGCAAATTCGCGGCACCCGCACTCACTATCCAATCCAATGGCATTGATCGTTCACAAATACGGCGGCACGTCGATGGGCTCGACCGAGCGCATCCGCAACGTCGCCAGGCGCGTGGCCAAGTGGCACCGCGCGGGGCACCAGATGGTGGTCGTACCCAGCGCCATGAGCGGCGAGACCAATCGCCTTCTGGGCCTGGCCAAGGAGCTCTCTCCCGCAAAGCAGGACGACGCGCTCTGCCGCGAACTCGACATGCTGGCAGCGACCGGCGAACAGGCGTCATCCGCATTGCTGGCGATCGCCCTGCAAGCCGAAGGCCTCGAAGCCGTGAGCTACGCCGGCTGGCAGGTGGCGATCAAGACCAACAGCGCCTACACCAAGGCCCGCATCGAATCGATCGACGACAAGCGTGTGCGAGCCGACCTGGCTGCTGGCCGGGTTGTCATCATCACGGGCTTTCAGGGCGTCGATGACCTGGGCAACGTGACGACCTTGGGCCGGGGCGGCAGCGACACATCAGCAGTTGCCGTTGCGGCCGCGATGAAAGCCAAGGAGTGCCTGATCTACACCGACGTGGATGGCGTTTACACCACCGACCCGCGTGTCGTGCCCGAAGCGCGGCGGCTGAGCACGGTGAGCTTCGAGGAAATGCTGGAAATGGCATCGCTCGGCTCCAAGGTCCTGCAGATTCGCTCGGTCGAATTTGCCGGCAAATACAAGGTGCGGCTGCGAGTGCTTTCGAGCTTCACGCCGTGGGACATCGATATCGAGGAAGAGGCCGCATCCGGCACCCTGATCACTTTTGAGGAAGACGAACAAATGGAACAAGCCGTCGTTTCCGGCATCGCCTTCAACCGCGACGAAGCCAAGATCTCCATCCTGAGCGTGCCCGACAAGCCGGGCATTGCGTACAACATCCTGGGTGCCGTCGCCGATGCCAACATCGAAGTCGACATGATCATCCAGAACATGTCCAAGGACGGAAAGACCGACTTCAGCTTCACCGTCCATCGCAACGACTATGCAAAGACCGTGGACCTGCTCAAGACCAAGGTTTTGCCGGCGCTGGGCACGGATCACATCGAAGGCGACACGCGCATCTGCAAGGTCAGCATCGTGGGCATCGGCATGCGCAGCCACGTCGGCATCGCCGCCAAGATGTTCCGTTCACTGTCCGAAGAGGGCATCAATATCCAGATGATCTCCACCAGCGAAATCAAGACCTCGGTGGTGATTGACGAGAAGTACATGGAACTGGCCGTGCGGGCATTGCACCGCGCGTTCGATCTGGATCAGGCCGTTGCGTGATCTGGATCAGGCCATTGCCTGAGCATCAAGGGTTTGGGGCATAATTGCCCCACTGGAAACGTGACCGAGTGGCCGAAGGTGCTCCCCTGCTAAGGGAGTATGGGGTGTAGAGCCTCATCGAGGGTTCGAATCCCTCCGTTTCCGCCAGAAGACGTCCGAAGAGGTCCCACTAGGTCCTCTTCAGCAGCAAAAAGCCTTGAGAAATCAAGGCTTTTTGTCTTTCTGGGTCCTGTGAGTTCCACCGAGTTCCGGTCCCATAACAGGGTACGAAACAGGGTAGTGCGGCAAGCGGTATCGAGGTATTTTTCGACCTTCACAACTGCTCTCGCATATGACCGAAATCCAATCCCACGTCAGGCTCCATCGTGTACGCAAACCTATAGGCCGCCTCTCCGACGCACTCATTCGAAACCTCAAAACGCCTGAGAAGACCTACAAAGAGCCGGACGGCAACTCGTTGTATCTGCTACTGACTCCTACCGGACTTCGTTCCTGGCGTTGGGATTACAGGTTCAGAGGTGCGGCAAAAACTTTCTCGATTGGTCGCTTCCCCGACGTTGGACTAGCCCAGGCTCGCACAGCACGTGACGAGGCTCGACGGAAGGTGCTGTCCGGCGTGGATCCTATGGAAGAGCGTCGGGAGACGAAGCAGGCTTCGCTCATCGCACACGAAAATTCGTTTGAGAGCGTTGCACGTGCTTGGTACGAGGTCTGGTCAATTGGACGTCACCCTCGCTACACCAAGGACGTTATGAGCAGGTTCGAAAGAAATGTATTTCCGGCTATTGGCCACAAGCCGGTGTCGCAGATCGAGGCACCAGACTTGGTTCGAATGATGACCAAAATTCAGGGACGTGGTGCAACAGACATCGCACTGCGAGCAAGAAACACTAGCAGCCAGGTTTTCCGCTATGCAATCGCCCATGGGCTTGCCAGGCGAAATCCCGCTGTCGATTTTTGCCCCTCAGATGTTCTGCCGAGGCGCTCCGTACGAAATCACGCTCGCATTGACGAAAACGAGCTGCCCGACCTCTTACGAAAGATCGAAGCCTATCAGGGGACACCAACTACGCGTTTTGCCATCAAGTTGCTGGCTCTGACCTTCGTGCGGACATCCGAACTGATTGAAGCCGAGTGGTCGGAATTCGACCTGGTCAAGGGGGAGTGGCGAATCCCCGGTGAGCGTATGAAGATGGGGAGAACGCATGTCGTCCCGTTGGCGAGGCAGGCCCTCGAAATTCTGAAAACATTGAGACTGATTTCGGGGAACTCGCAGTGGCTTTTTCCCGGGGAGCGGAGCAACAAAAAGCCCATGAGTAACAACACAATCCTGAAAGCTTTGGATCGCATGGGCTATAAGGGCCGAATGACCGGTCATGGCTTCAGGGGCTTGGCCAGTACGCACTTGTATGCCATGCAATTTCCGGGTGATCACATCGAACTCCAACTCGCTCACACCAGAGAAAAAGTGCGGGGTGCTTATGACCATAGTGAGCAAATGCCGCAGCGACGGAAAATGATGGACTATTGGGCCGCATATTTAGATGGGTGTTTAACAAGGGTGTGAACCGAATATGGACATCATCGACGCGTGGAACGAAAAACATGCCGTTAGACGGTTGGTCACTGTGTTCCGAGAACTGCTCTCCGAACGAACTGATGCCGAGTTGGACCTGTTATGGGAGGGCATGGTCAGACTGATGTATCGGACAGATGTTTGGTGGGCGGATACATGGACTCGGCAACTCCTGTTCACTGCTGGCGAGGTCGTCTCAACAGGCATCGAGGGAGTTTCGAATCTCGAAGTGCACGAGCTTTTCGCCCTGCTTGGAATGCAGCTTGCGGAGGACGAGTTGCGTCAGCACGGATGGGTCTCGAGAGAACAGGAAGTTAGCGCTTGTGCCCCCTTAATGGAACTGTTGCAACTCGCTCGAATCGTCGAAGGATTCAGCAATAGGTCTGTTCGTCAGGTCCTGTCAGGGGCAACTACAAGACTTATGCCGGAGTTTGAAAAGCTGATCACTCTGGCCGGGAGTGAAGGCAAAAAGGCGATCCCGAGTGCGGGTGGCAAGGGGAAGCACAGCGAAGGCAACAAGAAGAAGGCCGAGCTGCTGGAAGAGGCCAACAACGGAATAGCAAAGGGCCTATGGGCGACGGCCAGCGAGTGTGCTACAGACTTGCAACCTAGATATTTCCCTGACGAAGGGCCACTTGGATCGGATGATCCGTGGAGCAGAGTGTTGATCTGGGTCAGCCCACTCTTTCTTGCCCGAAAACGCCTGCAGAAAAATCCAAGTGTAAAACCTTTGTAGTTCCTGTGCTAGCAGAAGGCTGGTGACTAACTAGGCTGTGTTTCATGATTTGACTGTGCAATAGCGCACGTCACTTAGGGAATATGAAATGCAAATTGTCCACCTACCAGACCTGCCGCATGGAACACCGCAGATCATTCGACGACCCACTGTCGAACGAAAGTCAGGCCTTTCCAAATCTCAAATATACGCCTTGATGGCCGACGGAAAATTCCCACGACCAGTTAGCCTCGGGAACCGGGCAGTTGGTTGGGTTGCCTCTTCGGTCGACAACTGGATCACCAGCAGGCCAATCGTCGACAGCCTGCCATATGCAACCGCATCTAATTGCATTGATCGAGGTCTGCTGTCGGACTCCCAGACGCGTACTCAGGGAGTGAACAAGTAATGTTGAACTCAATGACAATGACTGGTTCACGGTCAAACGCAGCAAAAGAACCCGAACCACCGGCACTTGCAGATAGCAGCAGCACGCAAGGCGAATCTTCAGGACTAACTGGCAAGAAGCGGGTTGTCAACCGTCGCAAGCGCATACAACCGACTGGGGGCACTTACTGGCCCGGACTGAACAAACGAGCCGCTGAAAGACGAATTCTGAAGTTCCTGGTGCCCACATCAACGAGACTTGGGACGGACGACGAATTCGCTGCTGTACGCACGTTAGCCGCTGAATTGCAGGAGCTGGTCGAGCATTCCGCCATCCATGCGGTCGGAGTCGAAGATGACGTGTTCTCTGTCGGCTTGCTGGTCCGACCAAATCCGGACGGCAACGACGCCGAACTACTCTCGGGGATATTCCGCGATCTTCAGCCATTCATCGAAGATAGTGATCTCCTACAGGCGGGGCTCTCCGGAAAGCTACCGTCCTGGAAATTCCTGATCAGAGACTTCGTTGCGGCGGACGGTGGATTCGTCATAGAGGACTCAGCGGGCTAGGGAAAATTCTTTCACCTTGACATTGCACAGGTTCCAGTTGCTCCACCGTCGCAAGGAAGCAACGGACCTGAATCCGCGAACTAACATAGATTAGTGACACGAAGTTGATACCAGGTTGACGACTCTCCGGGGTCGTTAACTTTCACCCCACCTTTTTCCCCCACCCGAAGGCCACATCCTTCGGCAAGGCCAAGTCACGTCCGGCGCTAAGTGCATGGTGCGTTTAGCGGCGAGAAATCAAGGAATTGAGAGTACCCATGAAAGAAAAGTTGAATCCGCTCGAAGCGGAAATTGAGATAGCTGAGAAGGAAATTGCCTTCTGCACATTTCGGAATGCGAAGGACAACAATCCTCAGCAAAGGTCGATGACCTGGACAGAGATAAAGAAGCAATTCTTCAGCAGGCACCACATACGAGAGGTCAAAGATGGCCCCACATACTCACCTGTCAGCTACAAGCCTGGCGGCAAGCGAGGGGTTGCCGGTGTGGAAGCCGTGTACTGTGCCGTGTTCGACGTTGAGCACCACGGCTCATTCGACGCGATTGCGCAAAAGTTGTACGGGTATGCGTACGTCGCCCATTCAAGCCACAGTCACACGTTGGCAGATCCGCGATTTCGTATCGTCTTGCCGCTCGACGCTCCAGTGGCTGCCGACGACTGGCCACCGGCGTGGGCCAAGTTGAATCAATGGCTAGGTGATGTAAATGATCGGAGCACAAAAGACGCTTCGAGAATCTATTACCTGCCCAGCCGACCGAGCAGTTCCAAGGACCATTTCATCCGCGTCGGCGAGGGGCGACCTCTGTGTCTGAGTCAGCTTCCTCAACTGCCGCCCGAGCTGGGGACTCAAGCGGTTCGTCGCCGTGTCGTCTCCAAAACGATTGACGGGCTAGAGGACATCCCTCCTGAACCACTATCCCCGGCGGACGGCTTGGCCAGGGTTGTCAGTCGATGCAAGTTCATGGAAGACGTGTCAAGGGTGCAGCGTCAGCCGACAGTTTCGCGGCCACTCTGGATGGCCATGGTTTCCAACGCCTCACGGTTTGAGGCCAGCGATGAATGGATTCATAAGGGCAGTTGCCATCATGAGAAATACGACGAGGTCGAGACGGCCAAGATGATCGAAAGCTGTCGAAACTTTCAGGGAGGACCAATCACCTGCCAGAAAATCCGTGAAGACGGCTACGTTGGTTGTCCAACAGGCGGTTGCAAGACGAAGAATGGGAACGTGACAGGTGCTCCTGCGGGATTGTGGATGGGTGCCTCCCGTAGTGCCGCCGAAAGGCTGAAGTCCGAGTACAGCGTTGGCAGTTTTGACGTGTCCGATAGGGGTGTTGAAAGCATTCGATTCAAGGATGGAGAGATATTTAGAGTCCCCGTTGCTACACGCATTGACGTGTTGGCCCAGACAGTTGCGTCGAACCAAACTGATTGGGGGTACTTGCTGTCCATTAGAGATCCGAACGGAAAGGAAAATCAATTCCATCTTCCCCGATCCATGCTGACGAACAAGCCGCTTTGGCAATCGGAATTACTGAAACGTGGAGCGTCGATCTACGGTACTGCTGACAACGTCTATTCGTACCTCATGGCCTGCGACGAGGTTGTGGATCGGGTGGTGAGCGTGTCCCAGCCTGGTTGGGCACTTGACGTGGACGGCGAACGAATCTTCGTCCTACCCGGACAGATCATCCACGCCCAGGCGAAGGAAGTCAGAGCTCTACTGCAAGACGAGGACGCGGCAGGTCGATTGGCATTTGCCCGTGCTGGGTCTCTAGAAGATTGGCGAGCGAAGATTGCTGGCCCCGCATCCGGCAACAGTCGGCTGACATTTGCGATATCGGTGGCGTTCACTGGTCCGCTTCTATCTCTGCTAAACGTAGAAGGTGGCGGCTTTCATATCGTTGGTGAATCTAGTTCAGGAAAAACAACTGCAGTTGAAGTCGCGGCGACAGTCTGGGGAGGACCTGGGTTTGTTCAGCAGTGGAGACTCACGTCAAACGCTTTTGAGTCGATTGCTGGTCGCCACAACGATACGTTGCTCGTGCTCGATGAAATCAACCAGGCCAGCGCGGAAGATGCAGGCGAAATTGCGTACATGTTGGGAAATGGCCGAGGCAAGACCCGAGCGAACAGGGATGCGACAGCTCGCAAAGTCGCTACGTGGCGATTAGTGTCTCTCTCAACGGGCGAGAAGTCGCTTGCAGAGCACTTGCAATCAGCTGACGCCCAGGCAATGGCAGGCCATGAAGTTCGAATGGTGAGCTTCCCAGGAGACGCTGGCGTGGCACGCGGTGTGTTTGAAGATTTGCACGGCCTACCGACGCCTCAAGCCTTCGCTGACTCTTTGAAGGAGTCCTGTACACAGGTTTTCGGCACCGCTGGGGCTAAATGGGTTCAAGCAATCTTGACTTCGGACCTGAAGCAGTTGACGGCCGAGGTCTGGGCGGATGTCAACCGGTTTGAAGCTGCAAACGTACCTGCAGATGCGGCTCCTCAAGTTCGCAGAATCGCTAGGCGATTTGCCCTGGTTGGGGCCGCTGGAGAGGCAGCGATCAGAAGTGGAGTGTTACCTTGGAGTGAGGGCGAAGCACTTACAGGGGCTAGAGCTTGCTTCCGATCTTGGCTTGCTGATCGTGGGGGCGTTGAGAATCAGGAGGAGCGTCAGGCAGTTGCACAAATTAGACGGTTTCTTGAACAGCACGGCGAATCTCGGTTCACAGCCTGGGACGAAATTGGTGATGCGCCTGGTGTGATTCGCACGGTAAATCGTGTGGGGTTTCGGAAGGTCGCCGACGATGGTCGAACGGACTATCTCGTTTTGACTGAAGCCTACAAGACCGAGCTGTGTGCCAACCTGAATTCCAAGGATGTCACGAAAGTCCTGCGTACGAAGGGGCTTCTGGTGCTGGATCCTGATGGCGGCAGCACTCGAAAAGAGCGCTTGCCGGGATTGGGCTCCACCAGGGTTTACCGTATCAAGGCAGACATTTTTAACATGGATGAGGGCTGATCTGTTCCAGTTGTTCCGCTCGCTCAAACGATCCGCGGAACATAAAAAATTCGGGGAAGAGCGGAAATTATTGAAACTCCCAAAGTCTGTTCCGCTGTTCCACTTGTTCCGTCATTCTCATAGTAATCTTTTCGGCTTCGTCTTCCCATTCTCCTGTGCAAACTGCCTCTACGTTCTAAAAATCGACGGAACAGCGGAACAGATCGCATATCGATCTTGTGCCAAAGGAAAAGAACTGTTCCGTTCAGTGTTCCGTCGAAGATGATTTGTTCCGTCGGAATCTAGCACTCCACATCCGACGCAGACTGGGATCCGATCAGTCCTCGCTCCGGTACAGCCCCGCTTCCAAATCCACGTTCAGTGCTTCGAGCCACGCTCCACCCTTGGTCCAGGTGTAGGTCGCCTCGACCGGACCTTCGAGCTTCAATATTCGGACTTGAGGCCCAAGGTCGGCTTGGTATTCAGACAAAGCAGCGCTGAAGTGATCGGGATCCAAGCCATGCTGTTCCAGCATTGCCTTCAGTGCGGCCAGCTCTTGCTCCGGCACTCTCAATTCTTGGACTCTCATACCGTCTCCTTGGGTAGCGGCATACTAGCCTCACTAGGAGAGTTGAGCAATGCAGGAGGTGACACGGTCGGTAGTCCGAATTTTTCTTTCCAAGACTATTCCGATTCAATTGCCCGCAGTTCAGATTACGCTTTACGTATGAGCACTTCCCCAGCAAAGTTCCGCCTGCAAGTTCCCGCTCCCGGCAATCTGGTAGTAGACAGAATGGTCTCCGAATTCCTAAACCTGCAGCCAAGCCAGATCGATGCTTTGGATCAACAATGCTACGTGGACCACGCTCAAGGCGAGTTCCGACCTGTGTTGTCCCCCCCAAGTCGCAAGGCGTCGATATGCTTCTTTGGCCGTGATCCCGGAAAGGACGAGGTTAAAGCCGGACTTCCATTTATTGGTGAAACCGGGCAAACCGTTCGAAAGACGCTCGCCGAAGTGATTGAGCCTTCCAAGCCGTACACACCTGAACTCGGGCTAAGCATCGGAGAGAGCTTCTTCTGGATGAACACCGTCCCTTTCAAGCCAGAAGGAAATAAGCCCTGGAGAATCGCCGTTCGACGGGCTTTCCAACCCGTCTTGAAAGACGTTCTGGTGAGCCAATGGGAAGGCTCTCACGTCATCACCCTGGGCAGTCAAGCGTTCCACTGGTTCGGCCTGAATCAACCAGCCCTGTCCCGCCAGCGCTTGGCAACGTTTTGGGCGAAGACCGATAAATACGCATCGAGCATCGAGGTCCAGCTCAAAGAGGGAAAAGGGGAGCGAACTTACACATTGCATCCCCTTCCGCATCCATCAAGTGCGAACGCAACCTGGAAGGGCAGGTTTTCAACGCTGCTGAAAGCGAGGCTGCTGGATCTAGACCGGCAATGCCTTTCGGCGAAGACGTAGATTGCAGTGAAAGCAGTATTGTCGAGACTGATAGCCGGTGTGGCATCTGGCTTGATCTGCACCGTCGTTCATGCCTTCGGCAACGAGGGCCACCAAGTTGTCGCCCGACTCGCCGTCTCCCAGCTCACACCCCAGACCAAAGCCAAGATCGACCGCCTGCTTGCCCTTGAGCCGGGCTCTTCGTTGGCTTCGATCTCGACCTGGGCCGACGACACGAAGAACCGTCACACTGCACCGTGGCACTACGTCAATTTCCCCAGAGAAGCGGACTGTCACTACGTCAAAGAACGTGACTGCCCCGAAGGTCGTTGCCTGGTGGAAGCAGTGAACACACAGCTCAAGGTCTTGAATTCCGCATCAGCCCCAGACCAGGCCAAGCTAATCGCCTTGAAGTACGTTATTCATCTCGTAGCCGATCTCCATCAGCCCCTTCACGCTGGCTTCGCCGACGACAGGGGAGGGAACATGTACCAAGTTCAATTCATGGGTCGTGGAACGAACCTGCACGCTGTCTGGGACACTGGACTGCTCCGAGGTGAAGGTCTCGAAGTTGAGGCCTTGGTGAGCCTTCTGGGGGCCTTGCCGACCCCTTCTGAAGCCACCGAACTAGACCCAGACCGAATCGCAGAAGAGTCGTGTCGAATCGCCAGCAGTGAAGGCTTCTATCCAGCCAGGAAGATGAGCCCGGAGTACGTCGAGTGGGCAAGAGCGACGTTGAGAGCCAGGTTGGTCTTGGCTGGGGCTAGGTTGAGCGGTATCTTGAATGCGGCACGGAGATAGGCTATTGTGTTGCGGGACTTCATTACTTTCGCTCTTGCCGCGTTGGTCAGCGTCGTAACCGCCTAATCCTCGACGGTGACTTTGCTATCCGTTCCGATGTGTTCCAGTTCCAAGATGACATGGAGAAGCCAATGCACAGAGCGACACTGCTCGTTGGAGTGCTAGTCCTACTTTGCGGTTGTGCAAACCGCCCCGATTCGATTCGAGCATCCTTCGTTTCGCACGAGCGTTTCATCAGCGAGGATTGTGACTCTCTCTCCCTCAAAATATCGGCCTCTAAGAGGGAGTTGGACCGCGTTTCGCGGATGCAGGAGAGCAAGGCGAATTCTGACGCGGTAGGCGTATTTCTAATAGGTATACCGTTCAGCAAGCTGTCAGGAGACCATGAAGGTGAAATTGCCAGGTTAAAGGGAGAAGTCGAAGCAGTCGAAACTGCTCAACTCAAGTCAAAATGCTTTTCCAGTGCTGCACGCGAGGCATCCCCCGTGGCTCCAAGTACGGTGCAGTCACGCCTCGAAGAATTGAAGCGAATGTACAACGGAGGGCTGATCACATTTGATGAGTACGAGGGAAAGCGCAAGAAGATCGTTGAGGAACTCTAAGCAAGGACTATGTCAACCTACAGGTCTTCTAGAATTTTGGTGCGCTTACCTTCATAATCTTCCTTTGTGATTAAGCCCTTCTCGAAAAGGGACTTCAGCTCCCGGATCCTTGACTCAGCACTCTTTGCCGTTTGACTCGATGACGGAATCTTTGGACGAACCCTTTCGTCAGGCGCAACCAGAACTCCGGGCATGGGGGATACAGTGGCTACTTTGGTTTGTTGCGTAACGCCAGCACTGATTGAGGAAGCCAGCTGGCGGCCCCACGACTCAATCCATGGCATTGATTCGTGCGTTCCGGCCAAGTAAAGATTGGCCCGAACATAGCCGCCTCTATAGAACTTGGTGTAGAAAACACGCGTAAACTGGTCAGGCCACGTCAGGCGAGACTTCGCTACCCAGTTGACGACGTCCGGAAAAGCACCTCCGGCGGCAGCGTTCCTGAAGACTTCCGTGCGGTGCCTTTGAACAGCAAAACATTCGGGCATCATGAACGTGGAATTCATTTTGTCCTTGACGATGAAATCGTTCACTTCAGCGCACGGCTCGTCACTCCATCGATTGCCATACGGCTTCTCCGGTGCGGTGAAGATGAAAACCGCAGATAGCTCTCCACCAGCTGATTGTGCGACAGCGATGGTCTGGCGAACAGGCTGATCCCAAGACGCCGTGTCCCTTCCTGCCTGAACAGCCTGCTTTGAGACTACGGTCCATCGCCCAGGGGCTGGAAGTTGAATCCGAAAATTTCCGACTGATATCGCATCATCAGCAAGTTCCTGACCCACCGTGAGGCGGTCGAAGTCCGTGGCCAAAGCAGCGAACGGCAGTCCGACAAGCAGAGCGACAAATGTCTTCAGCGAAGTCGTCATCTAATATCCTCCGACCTATCAGAGCAGCGAATTTTTTCGGTGGTGTGTCATAAAAGCTCAATACCGAAGAAGATTTCAACCTTGCGCAAGTGCGGTACCGTCCAACATTACCAGAACCCCCCTTATTTTTTGATTCGAGGTCTTGAAGCCTCAGCATGCTTCCTCGTCACTAGTCTCGAAAGAGGTTTTGCCGTGCCCATTCGACAAACGCATTCTCGGACGTAAAGCGGTGTGCCACTTGACCTTGACGGCTTAGTTCAAATTCAGATCCGCGTAGCCAGCCTTTTTCGGTGACCGAAACTGAAAATCCTAGGAGTTCGGCTAACTCCTTGGCCAAGCTGACGTATGGCTGCGATTCCAGCCGCTCCCGCAACATAGCGATCCGATCAGAGCGATTCCGTGTTTCACGTTGAGCTTTTGCCTGTTTTTCGCGTTGAGACGCTTCGGCTGCCTCCGCATTCTTGCGGTCCTGGCGAAACTTTTCGACCGCGAATTCTTTGGATATCTTGTTCATGACAAGGTGGGGAGCTATCTCCGATCCAAGCACATCCACAAGCCTGTTGAGCGCACGAATTGCATCTCGCATGCCAAGAGAGATGAGTTCCTGGGCGAAAGCGATGATCTTCTCGTCGGTTCCGAAATGCCGTTGTAGAAAGCTCATCTCCATAGACGACGCCAGAACGTCGGCGTCTCTAAATCTCTTCGTCTCCAAAAGTACAGTGACGAATGCAAAAGCCAACTGATGCGATGTTCTTTCCAAGCGGGTCCGAATAGCCTGCAGATTTGGCAATACACCGGCAGCGAGATCCCAACGCTGCTCGACTGCTTGCAACGCCTCATCAAATGCCTTTGAGGCTTCGTCCGAAGCATCGTCAAAATCTGGGTGCGCATTTGTCCGTTGCTTGTCGTAGGCTTGACGACTTTCCGGGTTGCCTAGGGTTTCGTAGGCCCGGTTGATATCAGCCATTCTTGCGTGTGCCACCTCCGCAGGACCTTGCCAGCGATCAGGGTGATACCGGGATGCCAATGCACGATAAGCCGCAACGATCACCACTGCTTCCGCGTCCGGAAGGACGCCGAGGATGGAGTAGAAGTCTGCTTGTTCTTTCACACCGGATACCCTCGGTAATTGGGAACTTTCATTGCGCTAGGGGATTAGTCGAACCATTTCCTATCGGTAACGGTACCCATTTGACCTCAAATTTCTCAGCGAATTTAACCACCGACCACTTCCCCATCGCACCACCCCAGATATAGCCTTGGCCTCTGAAACCGCCTCACAACCTTAAGCCCTCCAGGCAACTCCTCCGCTCCCAGTGCTTCACAGAACCGTTCGAAGTCCCGTCGCAGCTCTGGGTTTGTTCCCCAGGACTGAATGAGCATCACAGCAACGTCAGCATGGAAGTCTTTGGCTGTGAGCAACGCTGAGGCTGTTCGGTGAAGCAGTTGATACCTTACCTTTCCGTCGAAGTGGGGCACACCTAAAAGTTGATTAAGGTAGTGCAGCCGTTGGGTTTGTCCCGGACTGGCTTCGAGCCCCTTCTCTGTGAGCGTGGGGCCGAAATCCTCGTTCACCTTGGCTTCAACACCGATCACACACAGTCCTTGTTCATTCCTGGTCAGAGCTAGAACGTCGGTGAACGACGAGCGACTTCCGCCAGGTAGCGGCACCTCCCACTCAGGAATGGCGGCAAGGAGTTTGAGGTTGGAAATCGGGGGCTCTTGCGAAGCGTCGAGAAGTGCCGAAATCTCTGGAGGAAGCTTGTCACCTGCACCTTCCCAAGACAGTGCAGCGGACATTGCGCTGCGACCCGGCTTCCAGTGCAGGTCGGGCTTTGCAAGAAGGCGTTTCCAATCCGAGGCTGCCTGGGTGGGGACGAAGATGCGTTTCATTGGGAAGGCTGGCCGAGCAAAACATGTTCGATGACGTCGTTCAATAGTCCCCTGTCTGCGTCCAGTCCTTCGGTTGCGTATTCACTAGTGTCCCGACTGACCCACGACTCGGCGACCGTGGCTCCCTCAGGCGTTGGGTCCAAGCGAAGAGCAAAGATCAACGCTCCTGTCCAACTCCGATGAAAAAAGACCCAGTCTCTCTCACAGTAGATGAACCACTTGTCTTCCATCTGAACTGGGACGACACCGTGTTCGACGAATCGAAGCTCTGAAGAATTGAAGGCCTTTTGGAAGTCGAGAACCTCCCGACGAGACGGCTGTGGAAGAATCTTCCAAGAGGACCTTGTAGCGTTCATGATCTTGCGGTTCGTTGTGAAGTAGACACGGTCCAAGACCTACGTCCGCTTTCGAGCGTCACTCAAAGAATTCTTCGTCCAATTTCTTTATCTGAATGGTTTCTTCGGATCTACAGCCGATGTCATAGCGAATCATCAGGTGTGTGAGCATCTGGCCGTCAATCAAGACTATTCGCTTGCTAAGGAGTTCGGCAGTCTCCCTAGCACCTGCCGAAAATCCCGTCGTAGTTACGAAGAGCCCCTTGGACGCCTTGAAACGGTCGAGCGAGCCAAAAAAATCTCGAATGTCAGATGCTTGGACCTTGACGTCTGTATATCGCTTGGCTTGAACGTACACCCGGTCGAGCCCTAATGCGTCTTGGTGAATAACTCCGTCAACCCCACCGTCGCCACTTTTACCGAGAGCCTTTGCGGCCTCAATTGCTGTACCGCCATAATTCATCGCCACAAGCAATTGCACGACGAGCCGCTCAAAAAATGCTGGCGGTGAGGAAACAATCTTTGCCAGCATTTCCGCAGAAAGAGCGTCGTTTAACTCTGCGTGAGCTGAGCGGATTACTTCGTCTGGCGTGAGATCTTTGAGGCTGGCTGAACCGTTCGGTATCAGTGCTGGCTTCTGTGAACCCGTGTTTCGAAAGGCCAAAAATTCAGGGTAAGCCTCCAAGAACTTGATCGTGATTTTTGGCGGCGGCGAGGCAAGTACCTTCTTGCCCGTATCGCTGACCAGAAAATAGCCTCTCTTCGTCAGAAGGATCAATCCCGCCTTTCCAAGGTAGCTCTTCGCCCAGTTGACGCGGTTGGCGAAAGTCGTTTGTTTCCCGGACGGTAAAAGTTCAGAAAGTTCGTCGTCAGAAAGGCCCAGCTCTGTGCCAAGGCTCTCAATCACATCGGTCGTCTTAACTTCGCCGTTGGCGGAAGCCTTTAGGACGGGAAGCATCAGCGATTGAAAATCAGGAATTGCCATCTTGGACTCCGGGAATCTCATTCCAAGCGGCGTCTGCCAAACTCGCAAACACAGACTCCCGACCCGAGGAAAATCCCCCACTCCTGTAAGCGTTCAGCACGAGCTGCAGCCGCAACTGGACAGCCTCGTTCGTTCCTCCCTGTTGCAGGAAGCCTTGCTTTTCACAGTAGGCGGCATGGGCTGCCATCGTGTCGTCCTTGCCCTTCAACCGGAAGTGATGAAGCCGAGCAAAGGCGGCGTCCGTAAACCCGAGTGCTTTCAGGGCGTCGAGCAGTTCAATTGTTCTTTGTGGATTGGTCATTGCTTTTGGTGGGTGCGGGACGGCGATGCGGCTACGGGCAGCGGAGCATCGTTCCCGTTTGAACACAAGCTCCTCTCGGACCAAACAAGGTACCGCCTGACCGGTTGTACCGAGTACCTGCACTATCCCAACAACCGCCTGAATCGCAGTTCGTAATTGGATTGGGCGGTGCTCGGCCCAGATGCACATTGGTGACATTGATCACCGTTTTGTCTGGGGGCTTGATTCCACATGCGCTGTACATCGCCAGCTCGTCTGCATCGGTGTTCCGGTTCGGCTGGATTGAACTGGTGGCAACCTCATAGTTTCGCTTTGCCCTTGCACACTCCATCGTCCCGCCTTTCTCCGCAGCGAGGTCAGACTCGGTCCGCCCAAGTGCCGAGGTATTCGCCGCCGTAGGCAGCTGGGGCTGGCTCGAAATCTTGTTAACTTCCAGCTGCCTACGTAGGCGTTCGTTCTCGTCCCTCAGCACCTGTTCACGGTGCCCGGAAGACGGAATGGAGTTTTGATTGACTTGAACTGGTCGGCTGGTGCCGTTGACGCAAGGACCGTCCGTGTACTCCACTTTTCCGGCCGCTGTGGTGCAGCGGGAAACTTGCGCATGTGAAGGCGCAGCAAATGCTAACACTGCCACCAGCAGTATGTAAAAGTGACCTATCAACTGCTCCTCCTTGCCTGAACGCCATGCAATTCGAACGATTGCTTGTACTGAGCAATGTTGCAACACTCAAGCTGCGTGTGTCAATATGTGAATGAGGAGGGTGGAAATGCGGGTCAATCAGTCAGCGAATCAACTCGTAAGAACCCGAGCTGACGTGGCGAAGAACATTCGCACGTTCCAGGCTGCTCGGAAGTCCAAGGACCCCGAGCTACATGACACTTTCGTGAAATTGCTGAAACGAGGGACATGCTTCGTGGCGTATCCCGGACCGCTTGGCGTCGAGTTCATTCCGTCAAAGTTTGTGGGGTATTTTGCTAATGAGGTGCAGTATCACGTGAAGAATCAGAAGCTACGTGATGGTCGTGCAACGAACATTGCGTTGGCCAACGTGTTCGGGGCAAAGGCAGTTGTGGACGCCGCCGCAGAAACTGCCTACCAGGCGTTTCTTCTGAGCCTTGGCGTGACCGCAAACACCAAGGGCAATTACGGTAAGCCACGCAGGTATTGGTTCACCCCTGACTTGGTGTATGACGTGCCCGCCAATGCACTTTTGTTAGCGTCACGCACAGAAGAGGACTACCGCAGTCAATTCGAGGCAGCCGTTACTAGGTCGCTTCATGACCCCCGTGGGGAGCGACAAGCACGCCTCAAGAAGGCAAGCAAGATTGCGCAGAAGGTTTTCGTCCGAACGACCGCCTACCTCCGGAACCCGGACGTGGTCGCTGAAACTCTGGCCCGAGCCAAAGGGAAGTGCGAGAGCTGCTTGAGGAAGGCTCCCTTCTCCAAGGCAGCCGATGGTTCACCGTATCTTGAAGTCCACCATCGCATACCGCTCAGTCAAGGCGGCGAGGACACCGTTGCCAACGCTATAGCTGTATGTCCAAACTGCCATAGAAAACATCACTACGGTTGAGTGCTCGGCTTATTTGAACGATATTCCTGGACAAGAGAATGCAGATCAACATAAAAGAGCTGATTCACTTTTACGACTGCGACCGTCTGGCTGCTAACCACTCGAACGCATTGAAGACTCTCGCAGGCGAGGAGCTTGGCTTCTGTTTGCTGTCGAAATACTTCACCGAGTCTAGAGGGGCAACAATCGCACATCGGTTGGACGGGCCTTGCACCCCAGGCACAAAAAAGGGGCAGCGACTCGACGGGTGGTTCGAAGTGCAGTTTCCAAACAGGACGCAGCACTTCCAAGTCGAGATCAAATCCTGGTCCTTCCATGGTTATGGTCCAAACGGCGGCTCCCTTGCGCACGATTGCAGTTCTCAGGAGCTAAGTGCATTTCAGATTGCGGACTGGGCGAGGTACTGGGGCAACGGCGCATTCAGGAGTGAAAAGCTTCAGAAGGTGTTGTTAAGGATGACACCAGCCCGCAAGCATTCGCACATTAGGGTTCATAGTGCCCTTGCCTGTCTATGGGCACCTGTTCATCCGTCGGGGAAGCTTGAGCCATTCTTCAAGGTGGCAACAAAGGCGGGTTCTCCATTTTCCGAGGTCTGGGTATTCTCGATGTCGAACTACTTGCGCTTGTTGCTACAGCAGGGGCGGAAGTTCTTGAGTGTTGATATGCCCGCCACACAGGCACGACTCCGTCACTTGAACCAGGTCTTTCAGATATAAACCTCAAACGTGCGGGGACGGTCCCGTTACCTACAGATCGAATTGACCAGCACACCAAGCAGCCACAACCACCCTACGCACACCACGATCACCAACACGGGTCCTACCACGATCCAGAACAAGATGGTCAGCATGGCTCTCCCTCCTGCTGCTTCAGGACCGTCACTCGAACTTCCTCCTTTGAGTTGACCTTTCCCTTCCAGAAGCGGCACACCGCCACGCCAAATCCCTGCTCCCGGTTGTGGTTTGCCAGTGTGACGAGCCGTTCCTTGGCCTTCTCCGCCAGTTCTACGGCGTTCTCAGCGGACTCTTTGGCAAGTACGTACCTCTCCGCTGCTTCCCTCCACGCCAGGTCTTCCCGCATGACCGTGTCCCGCTCTGTGATGGGTGGCGGGGTGTCAGATACGACGAACTTCCAGAACTCGTCCCACGCCTGTCGAATGGATCCGAAAGTCTCCTCACTCGGCGAGACCTCGACCGTGACCCCAGTCTTGCCATCGAACACGTAGAAGTCGCAATGACCGGCCCCCGAAACCATGAGCTGGTGTTGAACCTGCACTTCATAGTGCGGCTCCAGAAGCCCCTTCTCTGCAAGCTTCCAAGTTTCAGACTCACGACCCTTGAGCGGGCACTTCACCTCCAGGATCCGCTCCAGGTCGAACGTGATCCCGTCGAGGCTCGCCGAGTAGTCGCCATCGACCATCACAGCTGGCTCCATGATCCTCCCGGTTTCCGCCTCATACGCCTGTCTGGCTAAGGGTTCAAGCTCGATCCCACGAAGCATCGGGAACGTCTGTTCCTGCACCCGTCTTCCGGTCTTGATTTCCCAGAGCTGGTACGGCGTCTGCCAAGGTGACAGACCCATGACTGCAGCCGCTTCCGAAGCGTTGCGATAGAGGATCCGATGCCGGTGCCAGTCATCTGACCCTTGAAGAAGTCTGATGATCTTCATGCTGCTCTCCGGTGTTCCAGGCTTCGAACGACCCGGTCGAATTGGTTGGCCCGGATGTCGGCCAAGCTCTCGACGTTGTAGTAATCCAGGAGTCGAGCCATGTCCGCTTTGGTTTGCTCCACCAGCTTCTTGACCCGGTTCTGCTGTTCCACCGAGAGGCATGTGCCCACCTGTTTGAGCTGGGTCGCTCTCTTGGCTGCAGCGGGCCTGGGTGGGGGGCTCACCGGCTGCTCCTCAACCAAAGACAGATCTTCTCCGGCGAAGACTGAAAGCCCGAGTCCATGCAGTGCGATTGCTTTGACCAGGCATCGCTGGATCGAAGTGTTGACGTCGAATGCAGTCGGGCAAACGATAGGTCTGTTCTTCGTGTCCAGGATCGGATGAATCTGAGACAGCGTCACGCCGCCTACCGTCACCGCCACTTCGACGAAGAATCCCAGGTCCGTTTGCAGATACGGCAATTCCCCGTCGTGGAAACGTCTGACCTCCCAGGACGCCGACGGCTCGACCTTTCTAAGTTCCGCCACGGCGAACGGCCACGACAGATACGAGAACTGTCCTTTCATTTCCAAATGCCCTGAGACGTTCACCGCATTCAGTCGAGCGAATGCGCTTTGTTCCACTTTTTCCATGATTTCTTTCCTTTTGAATGGTTCCGAAAACGGCAAAGCCCCAGCAGGTCCATTGCCTGCCGGGGCTCATCGAGTTGCTGTCCTCAGACAGCGGTTGGCGATGCTCAGGCTGTGAGCTTCATCGCCTCTTCAAATGCTTTTGCCTTCATCTGCGATCCAATTCCAAACCAGGCGGAGTCGAGTCTCGTGTCGGGAGACTTCGCTGCACGCCTGTGGTCGGTGAGCTCCGTAACAGCGTTGAGAAGGCCCCAAGCGGTCCCCTTGGCAGAAGACATGCCTGCGCCTATCCCACCGCCTGAGAAGAGCTCTAAGGCCGTCTTGACGGGTTTGGGCTGCAGTTCGAACGGGTTGCTTGGGTCACCCAGTACATCAACCAGGTACGCCTTCGCTTCAGCTTCGGAAACTGGTCTTGCTGCCAGCTTCTTGATGGAGCGTTGAAACTGATCCCAGGACGAGAGGCCCAAGCCAAGCTGGTGCTTGACCGAGGTCGGATCGAAGACCGTCGAGTGAGGGACTTTGATTACGCCTTCTCCCCCACGTAAGGACAGCTGCAGGGTGTTGTTGCAAACGACGCGAACGCTCGTGAAGAACGCCGAGGTGGCCAGCGTCCCGTCGCAACTTGTAGCCAGGAGAAGGTAGGCCTTGACCTGGTCACCGCCTTTGAGGCTCGTGGACTGATTGGTTTTGGCCAATGCCCAAAGCTTTCTGCCTCCCTTGAGCACTCCCGCTGTTTCCAGCTCGAATCCCCCGGCGGCTACCAGATCCCGGTAGAACTCCAGGACCTGTTGCGGCTGAACGACCTGATAGCGGTTGCTGACGACCGAAAGGGCGGCCATGGAGTCCGAGCGGAACAGGACCTTGCTGTCTGGGTTGGTCCTGAACGTGACGCCACCTTCGGAAGGCGTTGCGAACATCACTGGCGTCTCGATGATGTCCCAGTTCATTCCTGCAGCTTGTTGCCAGGTTTCGATGCTCTGACCCGGACCTGAAGGGAGGTTATTGCCCAACCCGTGCCAGGGTGTCGCGTTGACGTAAGCCATTGTTTGCACTTCATGTGCCATGTGAATCTCCAAATGGAAAAAGCCCCAGACGGATCTCCGAAAGGGGCTTGGGGTTGAGGTCTAGCTCGAAGGCTAGGTGAGGGGCTATGTGCTGGTCTTGTCGTCAGCCGGTAGCTTGGCTTTTGAGAGATGATCGATTACGAACATCGCCACGGCCACAGCGACAGCTTTCAACGCCTCCAGCAGGATGTGAGGCATGAAAAGGCTCCTTGGTTGTTGTACTCTTCTTATACCCAAAAGCAAGTTCATAATTGGAGAAAGGAGGAGGAATCGATGGCTGAAAAGGAGCAGGCTGCGCCAGCAGGTGCGGTATTCAGATTCAAGAAGAACGATGTGATCGGGAGCGCTGATGCAGAGTCCGACGAATCTTTCTTGGGACAGTGTTTCGTAGACACCGGTGATCTTGAAGTTCTCCAGAATATTAAGGACAACAAGAGAATTTTGGTGGGTCGCACCGGCGCTGGTAAAAGTGCGCTGCTGCGGATGCTGTCGGACCGCGAAGAGCATGTTGTGCAGCTTAAGCCTTCGGACCTTTCCCTCGGGTACCTTTCCAATTCTGAAGTCTTGCGCTTCTTCGAGAATGCCGGTGCGAATCTCGATGTCTTCTATCAGCTCCTATGGAAGCACGTTCTAGCAGTTGAACTCGTACGCTACAAATACAAGATCATCAACGACGCCGCTCAGCGGTCATTTTTGGATCGTATTGCCTCATTCCTGACTCGAGATCGAGCAAAAGAACAGGCCGTTCAATACCTGCAACAGTGGGGGTCCAGCTTCTGGAACGAAACTGAAAACCGAATAAAGGAAGTAACCACAAAGATCGAATCCGATCTGAAGGCTTCGATTTCTGGAAGTGCTGCTGCTGCAAAGCTAGAAGCTGGAGCATCGGAAAAACTGACTGAAGAAGAGAAGGCTGAGGTGGTTGTGCGTGGTGCCCGTGCTGTGAACCAAGTTCAAATTGCATCTTTAAACAACGTCTTGCGTTTGCTGGCTGATGATATTTTTAACGACGACCACGACGCTCACTATGTTGTCATCGATGACTTGGACACGCGTTGGGTAGATGACGTCCTAAAGTTGAAGCTCGTTCGAGCTCTCATAGAGACCTGCAAAGCGTTCAAGGTCGTTCGTCAAGTCAAGGTAATCGTTGCTCTCCGATTAGACCTCCTTCAACGGGTCTTGGAGGCAACCAAGGATTCGGGTTTCCAGTCGGAGAAATACGAGCCCTTGTACTTGAATTTGAAGTGGGACAAGCCGCAAATCGTTGAAGTAGTAGACCGGCGGTTGGGAACCCTCGTCCGCAGAAGGTATACGTCTCACAGTCTCGGGATCGGCGAATTGTTTCCGCCAAAGATTCATCAGGAGAAGATGACAGACTATCTTTGCGCTCACACACAGCTTCGACCTCGTGATGCCATTCTTTTTGCGAATGAGTGCATTTTCAGGGCTGCGGAGCGACAGCAGATTACTGTCCAAATCGTCTCAGATGCCGAAGCGGCATTTTCGCAAAAGCGTCTGATTTCGCTTACTGAAGAGTGGTCTGGCGTGTATCCAAAGCTTCGAAAATATCTGGAACTCTTAGAGGGCCGCCATGCGTCGATGGCACTAGGAGATCTTAGTCAAGGCAGCGTGGAGACTTGGTGCCTCAACTCGCTCCTGAATGACATGCAATTTTCTGACCCCGTCGCAGTTGTTGCGAAAGAGGTCTACTTAGATGGTCGGCGACCTTTTGAGGATCTTTTAGCTGCGCTCATTGACGCTTTGTACGTCGTAGGAGCTGTTGGTGTGAAGCCCGACAACCAATCACCCTTTTACTGGTCGTTTTTCTCCGAATATCGCCCAGCCCCAGCTTCTCTTTCTTCTAAGACTTCGCTCGAGATCCACCAGACACTGTGGCGAGCCCTTGGGATTCAGCCAGGATCAGGCAAGAAAAGGCACTGACTTAGTAGTTCTTTCATGCAATTACCTGCTGGAGCCGCTGGCTAGGCGAGGCCAAATTAGGCATGACCCCTGCAGAGGTTGTCGACGTAGGTATGCGGCTCGACAATCCGGCATTCCCCGTAATAGGCAGGTCGAAGTAGCTTGCGGGTCTGGACTGCGGACTGAATTTTCATCGGACCTGTGCTTTCGAGTGCTCAGTGAACAGGAGACGTGTTGGCTTGGAGATCAACCGCCTCTCCCTCCATGATCTCCAAAGGCGGAAGTGACTTCACGATCTTCATCGTCTCCAGGCTCACCGTGATCACTCGCTGGAACAGCTCCAATGGGTAGCGAGGATTGTTCATCGTCTCGATGGCCCAGTCGTTGGCGTCGTTGACGATGCCGCTGTCCTTGTCAGTCTTCACGCACTGACGTTCTACGACCCAGTCTAAAGCGGGCTTACCGTTGACCACGTACTCGTAGGCTTCCAATGGGATGCCGGTCAAGGTGATCTTGTCGTTGTAGTGGAGCGTGGTCAGGTCTTTTTCCTTGCCCTTCTTGCCGTACTTCATCCTGGTGACTCGGTAGTCAGCATTGGAGAGGGTCATGCCGCCTGTGTTGTCGGCTACGGGGTATGGTTCCACTGTTTCGTAATTCAGATGGAGGTCAGCGAGCTTTCGACCTGCCGCACAAAAGTTCCAGAAGTGAACAGCGAGCTTGACACGAGGGATTCGGGGCAGTTCCTTGACCAGGTTATCCGCGTAACGATCCCGGTATTCCTGAGAGTGAAGAATGCCGTAGACATAGTAAAAGACATCTTGTTTGCTCAGGTCGTCATCGCAGTAGGCTGATTGGAAGTGGGACTGAACCGCCCCGGTATTTGAGGAGGCTCCATTCTCTGAGAGGATTGAG
>NZ_JANU01000010.1 GCF_001044395.1 Caenimonas sp. SL110 | reverse complement strand
CGAGCCGCAGTCGCTCAACAACCACATCCGCAACCCGCTGCGGCTCGCGGCCATGGGACTTGAGTGGATGCTCTTCAACCGGGGGCCGCTGACCGTGGGCGCGGGCCAGGTGGGCGGGTTCGCGCGCACGCAATACGCACGCGACGATCGCGCCGACGTGCAGTTCTCCATCATGCCGCTGTCCGTGGACAAGCCAGGCGAGCCTTTGCATCGCTTCTCCGGCTTCACGGCGACGGCCTGCCAGTGCCGCCCCGACTCGCGCGGCTCAGTGGAAGTCACGTCAGCCGACCCGTTTGCGCCGCCACGCATACAGGCCAACTACCTCAGTCAGGAGATCGATCGCAAGACCATTGCCGACGGCATCCGCATGCTCCGGGAGATCTACGACCAGCCTGCGTTTCGCGGCCTGGTCGAGGCCGCGGTGCTACCGGACGCATCGCACAAGACGCAGGCGGACCTCTTGCGGTTTGCCTGTGAGCACGGCAGTACGGTGTTTCATCCGAACGGAACTTGCCGCATGGGCACCGACGCCCGCGCCGTGGTCACGCCGCAGCTTCGTGTGAATGGCGTGTCGAACCTGCGTGTGATCGACGCCTCTGTCATGCCGCGCATGACCTCGGCCAACATCAACGCCCCGACCATCATGATCGGCGAGAAGGGAGCCGCGATGGTCCTGCAGGCAGTCACTCAGGGGGTGTGATGGACAGCATCGGGCTTCGCTCTGTTTCGGTTTGCGTGTATCGCGTGCCCATCGAGGTGCCGGTACAGACGTCATTCGGCATCCTGAGGGATCGCGCGGCAGTCGTGATCCGGATCGCGGACGACGCGGGCCATGAAGGCCTGGGCGAAGTTTGGTGCAATTTTCCGACCGTGGGTGCGGAGCATCGCGCGCGACTGGTGGCAGAGACCGTCGCTGCGCTTGCATTGGCACGCAGGTGGAGTTCACCGGCGCAGTGCCATCTCGAACTGTCGGGCGCGCTGCACATCCTTGCGGTGCAGTCGGGTGAGCCCGGTCCGATCGCACAGGCGCTTGCCGGATTCGACATCGCGATGTGGGACCTGGCCGCGCGACGGGCCGGTCTGCCCCTTTGGCGCATGCTGGGCGGGGCATCGCCCAACGTCAAGGTCTATGCGTCCGGATTGAATCCAACTTCGCCCGAGCGCCTTGCCGCCGCGAAAGCACAAGAGGGCCACACGTCGTTCAAGCTCAAGGTGGGCTTTGGCGCCGAGCGTGACCTGGCCAACCTGGCCGCCATGCGCGCCACGCTGGGCGACTCGGCCACTCTGATGGCCGACGCAAACCAGGCGTGGGACGTTGAGCAGGCCATCGATATGGCCGGGCGCATGGCGCACTTCCGGCTGGGCTGGCTGGAGGAGCCGATCGCGGCCGACCGTCCCCTGCACGAGTGGCAGCGCCTGGCGAAGTCATGCGCGATTGCGCTGGCGGCCGGCGAAAACCTCAGGGGGGATGACTTTGGCCGGTACCTGGACGCGGGTGTGTTGAAGGTGCTGCAGCCGGATGTGGCCAAGTGGGGCGGCTACAGCGGTTGCGCGCCGCTTGGCAAAGCCGCAGCCGCCGCGTCTGCGTGGCTGTGTCCTCACTGGCTGGGCGGCGGTATCGGCCTGCTCGCGACCTATCACCTGAAGGCGGCGCTGGGTGGCGAAGGCTACGCCGAAGTCGACGCCAACCCGAACCCGTTGCGCGAACTGCTCGCGGGCGAACTGCCTCCGGTGCGCAACGGCGCGATCGTGCTGCAGGAAACCCCCGGCCTTGGCGCGCAACCGCAACTGAGTGCACTGCGCCGCTACCAGGTCGCGGAAAAGACAGTGCTGGCCACCGAACTTTGAAGGGAGCAAGGACACGAACGAAAAGCCCCGCATCATTCTCGTCATGACGGACCAGCGATGCCCCAGCCATCGCCTTCAAACGCTTAGGACGTGCCTACTCAGGAAAGCCCACGAAAACGCAGGCCTCGCTGACGCTCTTGCGTTCGGACACCACCGCGTTGGCCGGGAAGGTCTCGTCCGGCCAGCCGAGCGCGATGCTCTTCATGATCACCTGGTCTGCAGCAATGCCAGCGTGCTCGCGCACCACCGGCGACTGCATGATTCCCTGGCTGTTGATGACGCAACCCAGGCCCCGCGACCAGGCGGCATTGACGAGCGCGGTGGAGACAGCGCCGCAGTCGAAGGCCGTATCGTCGCTGCTGGCGAGCACGCGGTCATAAGTGACGATGACGCAAACCGGCGCGTCGAACTGGCGAAAGCCCCGCATGACCCAATCCTGGCGCATGGCGGCGTCGTCCCGCGCGATCCCCATTGCCGAGAACAATTGTTTGGCGACACCGATCTGCCGCTCGCGGTGCTGTCCGCCAAAGGCCTCGCCGGTGCGGAACTCACGCGACTGGGGGACGCCTGCGATCATGCGTTCGGTGTTGCCTGCGCGAATGCGGTTGAGCGCATCGCCGGTGACGACGTAGAAGTTCCAGGGCTGGGTGTTCATGGACGACGGGGCGCGCATCGCCAGCGCAATGATCTCCTCGATCAGCGCCCGCGGAACCGGGTCTGGTTTGTAGCCGCGGATGCTGCGGCGGCCGAGGATGACGTCGTCGAATTGCATGTTGAGCCTTTGGAAATGATGAACCCCGGACTTCAATCGCTGGGAAAGCTGTAAATCACTTTACTTCCGTTGCGAACGAATAAGCCCTGGCTCTCTAACTGGTCGAGCAAAGCCTGAGTCTTCGCTTCATCCAGTCGCGGTTGGAACAACGCGCTGGCCGAGCCCAACAAGGTTTTTGCGGAGGCGGGGCGCTGGCTTCCACGCGCAAGCAAATACGCCATGATCGTCGACAACTTATCCTCATCCGGTGCTGCTCCGGGCATCTTCACGATCGGGATGTCGTAAACGTTCTCATGACGCGAGACATGAAGACCTGCTGCCTGCATATGCTGCATGAGCGGATCCATCCCCTTGTCAGCCGTGATCACATGATAGAAAGCGTCCGGTTCGGATGCAGTCAATTGGCCCAGGTAGTAGACCATGTGAAAGTCAAGTGCGTTGCGCCCAACGGCGGACACTCGTATGTAGCGCGCATCTGCGCCCTTCGCCTGCATGGCGCTGGCGATGCCAATGCCAACGCGCGGTTGGCTCGCGCCAACAAAGTGTCGCCTGAGTCGGCCCCATGTAAGATGGACTCAGCAGTACGGATTTGGGACTGAATCAGTCCACCAAGACAGGAGACTCCCTGTGACAGGCGAGTTGGCGCGCATTCGCACACTGAGGTCCCTCGGGGTGCTCGACACACCGGCGGAAGCCGTCTTTGACAGGATTGCAAGGCTTGCGTCAATCGTGTGCGACACGCCCATTGCGCTTGTGAGTCTCGTGGATGCCGACCGCCAGTGGTTCAAGGCGAACTGGGGCCTCGAGGGTGTCACTGAAACTCCCAGGTCAATTGCTTTTTGCGACAAGGCGATCGCCGGTGATGGCGTGTTCGTGGTGGAGGATGCGCAGCAGGACCCGCGATTCGCGGCGAACCCCCTTGTGGTCGGCTCTCCCAACATTCGGTTTTACGCCGGCGCGCCCGTGCGTATGCCAGACGGTTTGGCCGTCGGAACCGTATGTGTGATTGCCCGGGAGCCCAGGTCGCTGACGGAGTCGCAGCGTATGCAACTGACGGAGCTTAGCGCCTTGGCGCGCGACGTCATGGTTGCACGCAGCGCCAAAAACGAGAGGCTCGCCAGCAGCAATGCAATGTTGAATCGCGCCGAGACACTGGCCCGAGTTGGCGGCTGGATCAGCGACATGCAGGATCGCACATTGACATGGACGGCAGGGATGCACACGCTGCACGGCGTGCCCATGAACTACGAGCCTCGGTTCGACGGACACCGCCGCTTTTTCGACGACGCGTCCAACCAGTTGATCGACGCCGCAGCTACGGCCGCGCTCAAGCACGGCAAGGGCTGGGACCTGCAGTTGCCCATGCGTCGCCCGGATGGTTCGCAGATCTGGGTACGTTCCGTCGGACATGTCGAGTTCGAAGACGGACAGGCGCGGCGACTGGTCGGCACGCTCCAGGACATCACGGACCTGCATGAACGCGAGACCGGCCTGTCCTCGGCTAAAGAACTGCTCTCGGCCATTGTCGACAACCTGCCGTGCGGCGTGAGCGCATTCGACCAGTCGCTGCGCATGTTGATCGACAACACCGAATTCAGGCGGCTGCTTGACTTGCAGTCGATCTATAAGGACGGCAGACCTGACTTCCAGACGATCATCCGATACAACGCGGATCGTGGGGAATACGGCCCGGACGCCGACGCTTCGTTTCAGGCCATCGTCAGCCGTGCGCGTCAACCCATTGCCCACGCATTTCACCGGACCCGGCCCGGCGGGCGAGTGCTGGACATTCGCGGTGCACCGCTTCCTGGCGGCGGATTCGTAACGACATACATGGATGTGACCGCAGAAGCGCGCATGCGCGATGCACTGCGTCGGAGCGAGGAACGACAAAACCGCGCCCTCGAGGCATCGCGCGTCGTTCTCTGGGATTACGACGTCGGCGCAGACATACTTTATCTTTCCGAGCGATGGTCCGAGCTGATGGGGCAGTCGCCCGCTCCTGTCGAAACATTGATGGCCACACTGGTTGCGCGCATTCCTGAACAAGAGCGGAAAGCTGTTAGAAATGCGTGGCTTTCTGCGCTAAGGGGCGAAGCAAGCCGCTTCACCAGCGAACACAGAATCGTGGCGCCTTCCGGCGATGAGGTCTGGTTCCTGGTGCAAGGGCGGGTCGTCGAACGGGATGCTTCCGGGCGCGCCCTGCGAGTGACAGGCACGAACACCGACATCACCCTGCGCAAGACCATGGAGAGTGAACTCCAACGGGCGAAGGCAGCAGCGGAACGCTCCAACCAGGCAAAGAGTGAATTCGTCGCGACAGTCAGCCACGAAATGCGGACGCCGCTTCACGGTGTCCTGACGCTGCTGCGCCTGATTTGCAACAGCGCCGACGCAGCGAGCATCACCCGCTACGCACAGATGGCTCAGGGTAGCGCGCAATCGTTGCTGCAGTTGATCAACGAATTGCTCGACGACAGCAAACTGGAGGCGGGCAAGCTGGATGTCGTGGCCGCACCCTTTGACCATGGTGCCCTGCTTGACGAACTCGAGACGGTATTTCGTGCGCGGTGCGAGGAGAAGGGGTTGGAGTTCATCCTCGCCCGAGCGGGCGATGTTCCCCGTTTTGTGAAGCTGGACGGATTCCGGCTTCGGCAGATCCTGCAAAACCTGCTATCCAACGCCGTCAAATTCACGGGCAAGGGAACGGTGAGCCTCACCGTCTCCTGCGAGCAAGGTGATGTGCTTGTCACTGAAATCAAGGATCACGGCATGGGCATGAGCGAAGTGACTGTGGATGCACTGTTCCAGCGTTTCCAGCAAGCCGACTCGACGACTGCCGGCAGATTTGGTGGAACCGGGCTGGGGCTGGCAATCTCGCGCGACCTTGCGCGGCTCATGGGTGGGGACATCACAGTCACCAGTGAACTGGGAAGGGGCAGTACCTTTGTCCTGAAATTGCCGTTCGAGCCAACCGCGGATTGCGACGGTGCGGGGTCAGACGCGTCAGAGGGCGTGCTGATTCACATTGCCCGCGATTCAGGTGTAGTTCTCGTGGCGGACGACAATGAGGTCAATCGCTTCGTCGCCTGCGAGCTTCTCACCCGATTGGGAGTGCGCAGGGTCGAGACAGCTGGCGATGGCGCAGGCGCGGTCGAGCGCGCGATGGCCTTGAATGCGTCTCTTGTTTTGATGGATTGCGAGATGCCGGGCATGGATGGGTACGCGGCGGCGACCCGCCTGCGCGAACTCGGGTTCCAGGGCGGGATTGTCGCTCTTACCGGAGCAACGCCGGAGAGGGGGGCAGCGCGATGCGCGCAGGCCGGCATGAACGCAATGATCTCCAAGCCCGTGGACATTGCGAGGATGCGCGAGGTCCTGGATCGTTGGCTACCGCCAGATCAGGATGTGCATCCTGCGAGAGCTATTGACGCCGCAGAGTTTGACGCTGCTGAGTTTGACGCTGCTGAGTTTGACGAGCGATGTGATTTCGATGATGAGCTTGCACGCAAGGTCCTGGCAATATTCCTGGAGACCACTGAAAGAGACACCGCTTTGCTGGTGTCTCATGTCCGTAGCGGGGACAGGGAATTGGTCCGTCAAGTTGCGCACAAGCTCGTGGGGAGCGCAGGAACCGTCGCCGCGAACCGCCTCCGGGAACTCGCTGTGGATATTGAATCGTCGGCGCCGGACCGCAGCCTCCAGGATCTTGGCGACGGGGCTATCGCGCTGGCGGGCGCTTTCGAACGCTTCAAGATAGCGGTGACGCCGAGGCTCGACAGCTGAGATCGGCGACATTCGTCTCGGGGCCGCTTCAGACGTTACGTACAGCCCCTTGGATGTCTGCTTCCGGCCAGACCCAGCCCCGCAACTCCCCATCCCGCATTTACCTCCCCGAAACACTCCCAAAACCCCCAATCGCCATCGCACGATTCACAATATCTGCATGAGTGCCCCAGCAATCGCCTTCAATCGCTTCGGCCTTGGCGCGCGGCCCTCCGATGCGCCGCCGGCCGACCCGCAGCGCTGGCTGCTTACCCAATTCGATGCGTATGACCCACTACCGGCGCCGTGGCGTTCGCAGGCTCGCACATCGGCGCTGGTCGAAGTCTGGAACAACATGCAGCGCTCGGTGCGGCAGGCGCCGCAGGACCTGCGCAGCGGCATTCGCGAGGCCTACCTGCGCGATGGCCGCAGGGACTACCAGGCGGCGATCGGCGCACGCATGACCAGCGCGCTGCAGACGCCAACGCCTTTCATCGAGCGGCTGGTGCACTTCTGGTCCAACCACTTCGCTGTCTCGGTGGACAAGCTGCTGATCGTCGCACTTGCGGGAAGCTTCGAGGCCGATGCGATTCGACCCAACGTGCTGGGCCGGTTCGAAGACCTTTTGCTGGCGGCCTTGCGGCACCCGGCCATGCTGCTGTACCTTGACCAGGCGCAATCGGCAGGACCGTCCAGCACAGTGGGCGCACGCGGCCGCGGTCTGAACGAAAACCTTGCGCGCGAGATCCTGGAATTGCACACGCTTGGTGTGCGCAGCGGCTACACCCAGGACGACGTGAAAGAGTTCGCACGCGCCCTGACCGGATGGACCTTGCCGGGAGACGCGGCACGCGCAGACGCAGGCGCGGCAAGCTTCCGCTTCGTTCCTGCACTGCACGAGCCCGGCGCTCGCACCATTCTTGGAAAGACCTATCCCGAAGGCGGCGAGGGCCAAGCGCGCGCGGTGATCCACGACCTGGCGGCTGCACCGGCCACCGCGCTTTCCATCGCACGCAAGCTGGCACGCCACTTCGTCGCGGACGATCCGCCTCAGGCGCTGGTGCAGCGGCTGGCAGACACGTTTGCGCGCACCGGCGGTGACCTCGCGAGCGTCTATCGCGAACTGATCGCGTCGGACCAGGCGTGGCGGCCGGATGGCGTGAAGTTCAAGTCGCCGTGGGACTGGTCGGTTTCTAGCCTGCGCGCCACCGGACGCAGCGAGATGGCGCCGACCCAGGCCGCCAACCTGATGACCCAGCTGGGCCAGCCTGTGTGGCGGCCTGGCTCGCCTGCGGGCTACAACGACATCGCAGCCACGTGGGCCGCACCCGATGCGCTGATGCGGCGCGTCGAAGTTGCGCAGCGCCTCGCACAAGAGGCGGGCGATGCGGTGGAAGCCCGTGCGCTGGCACCCCGGGTGTTGCCTGGCGCGTTGAGCGAAGCCACGGCAACTGCAATTGCCCGTGCTGACAGCGGCGGCACGGCGCTTGCGCTGTTGCTGGTTTCACCAGAATTCCTGAGGCGGTAACGATGACGCTGGCGATGGTGAACACGATGAACATGGATCGACGCAGTTTTCTGGGCGCTGCGACATTGCTGGCCGCTCCGCAGGTGCTGTTTGCGCAGGCAGCCACCGAGCGGCGTTTCATTTTCATCATGCAGCGCGGCGCGGCGGATGGCCTCAATACCGTGATCCCCTATGCCGAACCCGCTTACGCCAGCCTGCGTGGCGCGCTGGCGATCGATGCGGCCACTGCATTGAAACTGGACGGCACCTTTGCGCTGCATCCGGCATTGCCAAAGCTGCGTGAGCTTTACGCGGCAGGGCAAGCCAGCTTCGTGCACGCGGTCGCGTCGCCCTATCGCGACAGATCGCACTTCGATGCCCAGAACGTGCTGGAGACGGGCGGCAGGGCGCCCTACCAGTTGAAGGATGGCTGGATGAATCGCCTGCTTGCCTTGCTGCCACGGGACGGCAGGCAAGCCATTGCGTTCTCGGCCGCTGTGCCCCTGACGATGCAGGGCGCAGTCGCGGTCACGACCTATGCGCAGTCAGCCTTGCCCGAAGCCAACGAGGACCTGCTCATGCGGGTGCAGCAGTTGTATGCGACCGATCGCCAGCTGCATCCGTTGTGGAACTCGGCGCTGGAGGCACGCGGCATGGCCGGCGAGAGCATGGGCGGCGGCGCAAGACGGCAGGATGGCGCCGCGATCGGTCGCATGGCGGCGGGCTTTCTGGCTCGCGCCGACGGACCGCGCATCGCGATGATCGAAACAGGCGGCTGGGATACGCACAGCGGACAGAACGCGCGCCTCGCAAGGGAACTGCGCGGGCTCGACGGCCTGATCGGCGCGCTGCGCGACGGCATGGGCGCTGCATGGGCAGACACGGTCGTCCTGGTCGCGACGGAGTTCGGACGAACCGCTGCAGCCAATGGCACCGGCGGCACGGACCACGGCACGGCGTCCGCTGCCATGCTGCTCGGCGGGGCGGTGCAGGGCGGGCGGGTCATCTCCGACTGGCCTGGCCTTGGGCCGGGCAACCTGTTTGAAGGCCGTGACCTCAAGCCCACGCTGGGGCTGGATACGCTGATCGCTGCAGCGTGCGCGGAGACCTTCCGGCTGGAGCCGGAGCGAACGGCGCGTGCACTGTTTCCGGATGGGGGGCGGGGCAAGGCAGTGCCAAGGCTGCTGCGGGCGTAGCGCTTGTGAGGTGCCGGCTATTCGATGTAGCAGTTCAGCCGCGTGAGGGTGGCGTCGACCCACGAACGGTCGAATGTTCCTGAAGCGATATCCGCGACCATCTTCGCTTCGACATCCTGCTTCTTGCGCGCCATCTCCAGCAGGCTTGCGACATCGTCGAACGGCACGCAAAGAATCCCGTCTCCGTCCCCGATGACCAGATCGCCCGGCTCAATGACCATGCCATCGATGGCGATGGGCACATTGATTTCGCCTGGGCCGTCCTTGTAGGGCCCACGGTGTGTGACACCGGCCGCAAAGACCGGGAAGGGAGATGCCGCGATCCAGTCGGCGTCGCGTATCGCGCCATCGATCACCACGCCGCCAAGCTGCTGGCGGATGGCGTCGCCGATCATGATCTCACCGATCAGCGAATTGGTGAGGTCACCGCCTCCGTCAACCACGATGACGTCACCTGGCCTGGCGAGTTGCAGCGCCTTGTGGATCATCAGGTTGTCGCCGGGGCGTGTCTTGATCGTCAGCGCGGGGCCGGCCATACGACCACCCGAGTGCATCGGGCGAAGGCGTGCACCGCCGGCTGTCATCCGCGCCATGCAGTCGCTCACGTTCGCCACCGGAACGTCGAGAAATTCGCGCGCGAGCGCCAGGTCGACGGCACGTTGCCGCTTGAGGATTCGAAGTCCGTTGTTCATGGGGATGTGTCTGCTTCAGTCGAGTTTGATGTTGGCTTTCTGGACGACAGGCGCAAGCTTGTTGCGGTCTGCGGCGTACTGCTCGGCCATCTGCCTTGGCGTGCCGGCGATGATTTCGCCACCACTGTCCAGGATCTTCTGGCGCACGTCGGCCTGGACGACCAGCTCATTGATGGCGGCGTTCCACTTGTCGATGACGGTCTTTGGGGTGCCCGCAGGAGCCATGAGTCCCCACACGCTGGCCAGCTCCACGCCCTTGATGCCGGCTTCGGTGTAGGTCGGCACCGTCTTGAGCACGCTAGAGCGCTGGCCGGATGTCACGCCGAGCGCGCGGACCTTGCCGCCTTCGATGTGGCTTTGCATGGTCGGCACCGAGCCCATGTACATGTCGACCTGGCCGCCGATCAGGTCGGGCAGCGCCTGCGCCACGCCGCGATACGGCACGTGGGTGAGCTTGATACCGGAAGCGCCTTCCCACAGTTGCTCGATGAGGTGTGCCACCGTGCCGGTGCCCGGCGAAGCAAACGTCAGCACACCCGGTTTGGCCTTGGCCGCGGCAACGATGTCGGCAAGCGACTTGTATGGCGAGTCGGCCTTGACCACAAGCACGGCGGCACCGCGCGCGATTGTTCCGATGGGCTCGAAGTCCTTGATCGGGTCATAGGGCAGCTTGCTGTACAGCAGCGGGTTGAGGACAGCGTTGTCCGTCTGCGCCATGACAAGCGTATAGCCGTCGGGCTTGGCTTTTGCGACTGTGTCCAGTGCAAGGTTTCCGCCGGCACCGGGCTTGTTTTCGACGACAACGGTCCAGCCGTACTTGGTGGTGGCCGCGTTGGCGATGAGCCGTGTGAGGGAGTCGGTGCCGCCGCCAGCCGGGAATGGCACGACGATGCGGATCGGCCTGTCGGGATAGGTCTGTGACGCAGCGCCGAACGCGCACACGCTGGCCGCGAGGGCGATGGCAATTTGCCGGAAAAACTTCATGAACTTGTCTCCTGAGTAAAAAACGGGGTGATGTCAGGCGTTTGCAGGCGCGCCGGCCGGTTGCGCGGACGCATCGAGAAGCCACTGCAGCGCGGCTTCAATGCTCTTGCCCTGGTACGGCATGCAAGCCTGGCGAGTGGCCGTGCGCTCGAACAGCGATTCGACAGCCGGCAGCACCAATGGGTCGATCCCGGCCATGCGCATTTGCCGCTGTGCTTCGGCCACTTCCTTGCGGCGTCGCGCCGAGTGTTCGATGTGCGTGCAGACCATGGATTCCATCTGCGCGCGCAGCGAGCCCTTGTCCACGTCGGAAAGAATGTCGTGCAACTGGGAGCGCAGCCCACGCCTTTCTGCCGTGGTGAGGCACTCCACCGACAGCGCCTCCAGGCCCTTGGTGAAGATGCTGCGCAGCAGCTTCAGGGAAGCCGCATCGCCGGGGCGGGCGCCGACAATTTGAATGGGGGAACCGATGCTGCGGTACAGCGTGGCGACCTCGCCCGCCCGCTCGCCTGCGCAAAGCAGTGGCGTCTTCGCGCCATGGATGTTGACGGCGCCCGTGATCGCGACGTCCACGAAGTGATGGCCGGAAGCAATGGCCTGGTTGTTGGCCCGCACCATGTCCTCGGGGTCGGCCGTTGTCATGTCGACAAACAGGGCGCCGGCGCGCATTTGACCCAGCGCCGCAGTCGCGACCTCGCGCGCTGCCGCACCAAAGACGGCGCTGACCACCACATCGGCATCGGCCAACCAAGCGCCGCCCGTGGTGTGGACCGGCGTGCCGAGCGCCCGTGCCAGCATGTACAGGACTTCTGGCGGGTGGGCGTCGGCGATGCCGCATATCTGTGCACCGCTGGCAGCGAATGCCTGCGCGTAGCACTGTCCCACCATCCCGCCGCCAATTAAAGCCAATTTCATGGATCGCTCACAGAAGTCCAGGACAAATAATACAAATAAAAAACAAAATAGCAAAGAATTTTCGGGTTGCATAGGGTTTGTACTGCGCGATGGAAAACAAAACTAGAACATTTCCATACCCGTCCTAAAATCTGGCAATTCCAGGGGAACACACGATGAGGGACAGCGACAAGGCGTACGGAATCATTCGCCAACGCCTGGTAGGGGGGCATTACAAGCCGGGCGCGCAGTTGAAGGAGGAGCCGTTGGCGCGCGAGCTGGAGCTCAGCCGCACGCCCGTGCGCGCGGCATTGAAGCGGCTCGTCGACGATGGGTTGGCAACCGATACCGCAGGGCAGGGCATCCACGTTGCACAGTGGAGCGAATTCGATATCGAGGAAACATTCCAGCTGCGGATGCTGCTTGAGCCTTACGCAGCCAGCCTGGCAGCGGCGCGCGGTGGCGATGATCTCGTCAGTCGCCTGCGAACCAGCAACAGGAAGATGGCCGGCGCAATACGCCAGCGCGACGTCGATGCGATCCAGGGTGCCAACAAGGACTTCCACCATGCGCTGATCGACGCGTGCGGCGCACCGAGGCTGCGGACCATCATCGAAACGATGATCGACATGCCGATCATCACCCGGTCGTTCTATCTGGCCACACCTGCCGAATTGAAGCAGAGCCTGCAGCATCACGAGGACCTGACGCTTGCGGCCGCTGCCGGTGACGGCGAACTCGCACGGCAGGTGATGCATCTTCACTTGCGCCTGTCATACCTGCGATTCATGCGACATCGAAGTGAATCCCGGCGGTCCGCGATCGTCGTATCGGCAGGAACCACGTAGATCCCGAACCATTGGATAAGCCATGCCCAAAACCATCTTCATCAGCCTCCCCGTCAGCAACCTCCCGGCCTCAACCGCCTTCTACACAGCCCTGGGCTTCACGCACAACCCGCAGTTGAGTGACGACACGGCCGCGTGCATGGCGTGGAGCGAATCCATCCAGGTCATGCTGATCACGCACGCGAAGTGGCGCAGCTTCACGCAGCGGCCGTTCCCTCCATCGGGCACGAGCGGCCATATGCTCTCGCTGGCAATGGACAGCAGGCAAGCAGTCGATGCGATGAACAGCGCCGCTGCGGCGCACGGCGGACAGGCCGACGCGAACCCGCCCGAGGACCTGGGCAACATGTACTCGCGCGACCTCGCTGACCCCGACGGCCATCTGTGGGCCACGGTCTGGATGAACCCTGCGGCAATGGCGTCTGCCAACAACACCTGAGGTGATGATGAAATCGCAAGAGAAGGTCACGGGTCCGGCGTCCTACTTTCCCTCCATCGAAAAGAAGTACGGTCAACCCGTCGAGCATTGGTTCAAGGTCCTGCAAGGGGCGGGCGACTTGAAGCACATGGAACTGGTGGGCCTGCTCAAGACCGAGCACGGAATGGGGCATGGGCATGCCAATGCGCTGGTGGCTTATCACCTGGCCAGGCGCTAGGGCGAGATCGTTTGCGAAATTTCTGTGACCGTGGGCTCGATGGGTTGATGCAGCCAATCAAGAAAGTCCTCTTCGAGCAGTCGCCCCCCTTGTGGCGACACATCCTGTTGCTCTGGCCAATGGCGGTGCTGCCGGCGCTTGCCGTTGGTGGTCTGGCTCATCTCATTGCGCATGCTCTTGGTGTTGGGCAGGCTTTTGGATTGGGTGCCCATCCCGGCGTCAGCCTGGCTTCCGCCTTTCAGTCGATTCTTTTCGCGCCATTGGTTGAGACATTGCTTCTCGCGCTCTTGATCGAGGCCTGCGCGTTCTTCAGGCTGAACAAGTTGCTGATCGCGGTGATCGCTGGCGTGATCGCCGGCTTGCTGCATGCAATCGCCAGCCCCATCTGGTTCTTCACCAGCGCATGGGCGTTTTTTGTTTACGCGTGCGCGTATCTGGCGTGGCGGCCTTCATCAGTGCCGGTGGCTTTCACTGCAGCGGCGCTGGTCCACGCGCTCAACAATCTTGTTGCAGCCGTACTGCTGCTTCTGGTCGGATATTCATAAGGTGCCGCAGGCCTGGTGCCCCAGCAGTCACCCAGCCCGCTCCCAAAGCACCCCCAACCTCCCCCCAATCCTGCGCCCGTGCGTCAGCGCGATCTCATCGATCGTCAGCTCCTTGCGGCGCTCGCGCGCTGTACGCAACGCCGCTAGCGCATCCTGCTGCGAGCCCAGCCGATCCAGGCACGCGGCCTGCAGCACATACGACAGGTGGAATCGCGGGTCGACGCGGCTTGACTGGCGTACTTGCGCCAGTGCTTCTTCAACGCGATCCTGCCGCAGCAAAAAGCAGCCCAGCAACCAGCCCCAGAACCCCAGGCGCCGGTCGCGCGGGCTGATCTTCATGCCGTAGCGCAGCCGCTCGATTCCCTCATCGAGCTTGCCGTTGAGCGCCAGTGCTGCACCCATCGCGACGTGCGCCTGCGCATTGCTTGGATTCAGTTCCAGCGCACGTTGCAGCGTCGCTATGCCGCGCTCGAAATCCCCCAGGTCGCACAGCGCGCATCCTGCATAACCCAGCACCTCGGAGCTGCCGTCATCCAGCTTGATCGCCGCGTTGGCCGATGCGATCACATCGGCGCGCAGGTCAGGCGTGTTGGGCACCATGCCGATGTTGGCCTCCAGGATCGTCAGCAGCGCGTACTGGCTGTGGCCAAGGCCGAAGTTCGGGTCGCGGCTGGTGCTGCGTTTGAGTTCGTTGCGCGCGGTGGTGATGCCCTCGGCGCTCCAGCCCCGGGCAGCCAGCGCGCCCACGGCCTCGTGGTAGTGCGCCCAGGCATTGAGGTTGTCCGGGCGCTGACGGCGGATGTGCGCGATCTCGGCTCGGGTGAGTTCGGGCTCCAGCTCGCTGATGATGCCGCGCGCGATGGTCTCCTGCGCGTCGCCGGTCTCGCCCGGCTGGCTGTCGAACTGCGCGCTCCACAGGATTCGCGCGGACGCGGCCTCAACCAGTTGCAGCGAGATGCGCAGCGAGTCGGCCTTGGGGCGCACGCTGCCCTGCACCAGAAATCGCACGCCCAGCTCGCGTGCCACATCGCGGATCGGCGTCTGCTGATCGCGAAACGAGCCGGTCGAAGCATGCGCAATGACGATGAAGCCGGGCACGCGGGCGAGCAGGGCTGTGACGTCTTCCACCAGCCCCTGCGCGAAGTACGCAACCCGTGAGTCGTCCGACAGCACGCCCAGGGGCAGCACTGCGATGGTGGGGTGCTCAGTGGGTCCGGTCGGCGCGGGCTCAGGGGATTGCGTATCGGTAGGGCGTAGCGGCAGCGTGAAGCGGTAGCCGCGCCCCGACACAGTGGCAATGGCCGACGCGCCCAGCACCTTGCGCAGCGTGGACACATGCACCGAGAGGTTGTTCTCTTCGACCACCTGGCCCGGCCACACATGCTCCAGCACTTCGCTCTTGGTCAGCACGCGGTCGTGATGGTTGACAAGGCATAGCAGCAGGTCGAAGGCGCGCGAGCCGAGGGCGGCCGGTGTGCCGTCGACGAGCAGGATTCGCTCGGAAGGTTTCAGCTCGAAACGGTCAAATCGCAACGACTCTGGCACACGGACTCCTGGCAGTGTTTTCAGAAAAAACAGGAATTCTTCAGAAAACGCCAAAGACTCAAGCCGCGCTCCTGAAGGACAGTCAAGCCTGCATCCGCAAACCTGTCTCTCAATTTTTACCCTGGAGCGCATCATGCCCGCTAACGCCCTGCAACCGACCGTTTACATCGCGCAAAAGCCCCTGCGTGCCAGCTACAGGGAATCCCCGGCGCAGGCCCTGATCACGGACCATGCGCGTACCTGCGGCGACACGCCATCCGATCCGTTTCACCTGCGGGTGGAACCCATGATCGGCAGCGGCCAGCTCGTGCCCATCGGCACGCATGCCGCAGTCGGTGGGTTGCACGACGCCGCAACGCCGGGTGACTTGCTTTGCGCTGCGTTGGCCGCGTGCCAGGACTCATCATTTCGCATGGTCGCCAACCTGCTGGGCGTGGAACTCACCCATCTGGAGGTGACGGTCAACGCGGGTGCCGATGTGCGCGGCGCGCTGGGCATGGACGCGAGCGTGCCCGTGGGCTTCCAGTCGATCACCTGCGAGGTTCGCTACACCGCCAAAGAGGGCACACCGGTTGAACTTCTGGAAAAGCTCAACGTTGCCGCCGAGCGCAGCTGTGTGGTTCAGCAAACCCTGAAGGCGCCGCCGCCGGTCCGGACGACTTTCACAGCCGCAATTGCCACTGTCGAGCTTATCGGCCACGCCTGATCGCCCACAATCGGGGGATGTCAATCAATCTCATCCCCCGAAAACTTTCGTCCAACCTTTTGCTCGCAGCCGCTATCGCCGCGGGCACCCTGATCTCCGGCTCGGGGTCTGCCATGGCGGCGCAGCACGATGCCAAGCGCGCAGCCGTCCGCAAGGCAACAGCGGCGGCCCCGGCCCCCGCGCCCGCCGCCGGGCAGACCGCTGTGACTGGCGGTGCGCCCGCGCTGGCCGCCAAGGCCTGGCTGCTCATGGATTTCGACTCCGGCCAGATCCTGGCTTCGGCCAACCCCGATGAGGCGCTGCCGCCTGCATCGCTGACCAAGATGATGACCAGCTTCATCGTCGAGCAGGCGCTGCGCTCGGGCAAGCTCAAGAAAGACGACCTGGTCACCACCAGCCAGAACGCCTGGTGCCGGGGCTCCAGCACCGAGTCGTGCATGTACCTGCCGCTCAACGGCCAGGCGACGGTCATCGACATCCTGCGCGGCATCATCATCCAGTCGGGCAACGACGCGTCCAAGGCGATTGCCGAGCACATGGCCGGCTCCGAAGAAGGCTTTGCCAAACTGATGAATGCCGAGGCCAAGCGGCTGGGCATGACGCACACGAATTTCGTGAACGCGACCGGGCTGCCGCACCCTGAGCACAAATCATCCGCGCGCGACCTCGCCATCCTGGCGCGCGCCATCATTCGCGACAGCTCCGACTACTACGCGATCTATGCGGAGCGGGACTTCAAGTACAACAACATCAAGCAGGGCAACCGCAACGCCTTGCTCTACACCGACCCGACGGTCGACGGCCTGAAGACCGGCCACACCGAAGAGGCGGGCTACTGCCTGGTCACTTCGTCCAAGCGCAACGGCATGCGCCTGATCACGGTCATCCTCAACACCAACAGTGCCAATGCACGTGCCGACCAGACGCGCACCTTGCTGGCATGGGGCTTTGGCAACTTCGAAAAGGCCACGCCGATCCAGCCGAATACGTCGGTCGGTGCGGCCAAGGTGAGCTTCGGCAAGGCCGACACGGTGGCCGCAGGCCTGGCATCGCCGTGGACCCTGACCGTGCCGCGCGGCCAGCAAGTGCAGACGTCGGTGCAGCTCCAGCCTGATCTGCAGGCGCCGGTAGCCAAGGGGGCCGTCATCGGCAAGGTGGTCGCGACCTCGAACGGCCAGCCGGTGGCCGAAGCGCCGCTGGTTGCCCAGGCTGATGTGGAACGCGCCGGCTTCATGCTGCGGATGTGGCAGCACGTGACGCGCTTGTTCGGCAAGTAACTGGCGAACGGGATTTACTCCCTCTCCCGATCGGGAGAGGGCAGGGGTGAGGGCAGGCTGCGATAGCGCCCCCACACCACTTAAACCCCCACCAAAAATTCCTCAATCGCCGCGTTCACCTCTTCAGGATGCGTGATCGGCCCCATGTGCCCCAGCGCGGGAAACCGCAAATGCCGTGCATGAGGCAAGGCCGGCACCAGCAGATCTGCCACGGCCAATGATGAATCCGGCGATGCATCGCCCGTCATGTACAGCACCGGCATGGTGATGGACGCGGCACAGTCCTGCAGGCTCGCCGGCTCGGTCGTGAGCGTGTGACCCCAGCGCCCCACGTGCCGGATGGATCGCTCGATGGCGGGCTTGCGTTCGACGGGTGTCTGCGCCCACGCGCCATCGCCCATCCAGAAATCGATGAAGGCCCTGGACGCAGCGTCTGTATTGCCCTGGACGAGCGCAGCCTCGGCGCCGGCGACTGCATCCCGGATGCCATTCACGCGAGCGGGTTCGCCAGACGCCAGCACCAGTGAGAACACCGTGGGTTCATACAGCGCCAACCCGGCGACACGGTGCGGGTGCATGAGCGCTGCCTTGAGCGCCACTGCCGCGCCGTACGAATGCCCGACCAGGAACACCTGGCCAGCATCGGATTCGAGCAGAGGCGCAACCAGGTTCACTTCATCGGCCAGCTGCAAAGGTCCGGGCGACGTGAACTCGGGTGATTTACCCGCCCCGTAACTATCCACCGCCACGACTTCAAAGCGCGAAGAAAGCCGATCCGTCAATGCCCGCCATTGGCCCGCGTGGCTTGCGTTGGAGTGAAAGCAAACGACGCGCCGACCGTGTCCGGCGCTGCGATGGAAGGGGGCAGGTTGGGTCATTGCGGCATCGTAACTGGCCCGGTGCATCGCGTTGGACGTGCCCGACAATCGGGCCGATGATGGCCCCGCTTGTTGCCCTGACGGTCTACTACAACCCCTTTGGCGTGGAGCGCCGGCGGCGCAATTACCACGTCTTTCGGCGCAATCTCGATATCCCGCTGGTCACGGTCGAATGGGCGCGCGACGGCCATTTCGAGCTGGCGTCTGGCGACGCCGATCGGCTGATCCGCATCGAGGGCGGAGACCTGCTGTGGCAGAAAGAACGCCTGCTCAATCAGGGGCTGGCAAACATCCGCGCTCATTCGCTTGCGCGCGATGTCGTGCTCATTGACGCCGATGCGGTGTTCGCCGAGCCGGGCTGGTCGGCGCGCGTCTCGGCGCAGCTGAAGCAATGCCCGCTGGTCCAGACGTTTTCGCGCGTGGACTATCTGCCGCCACTGCCGCCTGGCGCGCTGGACATCGCGCAACTGGCGGCAGTGACCCCCGAGCGCAGCCTGCCTTCCATCGCCAGTGCCATGGCGCAGGGCAGCGCCCTGTTCGACGCCCGTTCGGACCTGGTGCGCGCGATGGCGCCCACGGTCACCCCGGTTGCCGGAATCCCCGGCATGTCCATCGCGCTGCGCCTGGAGTCACTGCCGGGCTTCGAGTTGTACGACGGCAATATCGTCGGGGGCGGCGACCAGGTGCTGGTTGCGGCAGCGCTGGGGCGACTGGACGAGCACTTTCACCATCGCCCGCTGGCACCCGGCCACCAGGCCGATATCCGCGCCTGGGCGCGGCGTTGCCTGCCGGCATTGCCGGGGCTTGGCCTGGCCGACAACCGCGTGCTGCATCTGTGGCACGGTGCGATGGAGGGGCGGCAGTACGGCATGCGCCACCACATTCTTCATGACTGCGACTACGACCCGCGACGTGATCTGGACCACAGCGGTGATGCGCTGCGGTTTGCCAGCGGCACGGACCGATTGAAGGCCGCAGTCGGGGCCTACCTGGTGTCGCGCGGGGACGCATGACGCTCCTGCAGGTGTAGCCCGCGCTGGCGCAGGACTTCGATCGCATCTGACTGAGACGATCGTCTCACTGTTTCAAGCCGCATGGAATCCCTAAAGTGCGATGCGTTCCCGCAGTACCTCGCGAGGACAGGTGGCGTGCTCCTCGCGCGCCAGTTTCAACCCGACTGATATATGCAAATGCCGAACAGCGCCCCGACCCTGAATTCTCTTCTCAGCCCCGTGCTGACCACCACCTTCGAGAACGCCATATCCCCGGCGTGGACTTCGGTTTCTTCCCTGCTTGGAGGTGGCTCGGATGCCGACAGCAACACCCTGGGTATCGCCATCACCGCGCTGGACACCAGCCTGGGCACCTGGCAGTTCAGCAACGATGCGGGCGCGAACTGGCTGACCATTCACGCGGGCCTGATCAACAGCACGACCAACGAACTGGCACTGCTGCTCGCACCGACGGCCCTGGTGCGAATGGTGCCTTTTGGCGAGCTGAGCGGAACCCTTGCCGATGCGATCACGTTCCGGGCCTGGGACCAGACCAGCGGCAACCAGGGCGACTATGTAGTCATTGCTGGAACGGGTGCAGACAGCGCGTTCAGCAGCGACAGCGATACGGCGGCTCTCTCGGTCAGTGCCGTCAACGATGCGCCCACCTTTGCGCCAGTTGCGGGGACGGGCAAGGCGCTCGTCCCGGTGGGAATCGGCGATGACTTTGGCTCGGGCCTCACCGTACAGCCCGACGGCAGGATCGTGGTTGCGGGCTACAGCTCCAACGGCTCTAATGACGATTTCAGCCTCATCCGCCTGAACGCCGCCGGGACGCTGGACACCAGCTTTAACGGCACGGGCAAGGTGCTGATGCCGGTGGGAAGCTACCATGACTATGGCATGAGTGTTAACGTGCAGCCCGAAGGCAAGATCGTGGTTGCGGGCATCAGTCAAGAAGAAGGTTCCGACGGCGATTTCAGCCTGATCCGCCTGAACGCCGACGGCACGCTGGACACGAGCTTCAACGGCACCGGCAAGGTGACGGTCCCGGTGGGAACCTCCCATGACGTTGGCAGAAGCGTCACTGTCCAGCCCGACGGCAAGATCGTGGTTGCGGGCTACAGCTTCAACGGCAACGACAATGACTTCAGCCTGATCCGTCTGAATGCCGACGGCACGCTGGACACCAGCTTCAACCTCACGGGCAAATTGCTGGTCCCGCTGGGGACCGCCGGTGACCTTGGGTACAGCGTGACCGTACAGCCCGACGGCAAGATCGTGGTCGCGGGCCACAGCGCCAGCGCAACCGGCACTGACTTCAGCCTGATCCGTCTGAACGCCGACGGCACACCCGACACGAGCTTCAACGGCACGGGGGAGTTGCTGGTCCCGGTGGGAACCGGCTCCTATGACTATGGCCAAAGCGTCACCGTACAGCCCGACGGCAAGATCGTGGTCTCGGGCTACAGCATCGACGACGCCGGCAGCGACTTCAGCCTGATCCGCCTGAACGCCGACGGCACGCTGGACACCAGCTTCAACGGCACGGGCAAGGCGGTGCTGCCGGTGGGAACCGCCTATGACGGGGGTTACTGCGCTACCGTGCAGGCCGACGGAAAAATCGTGGTCGCCGGCGAAAACTGGAATGGTGTCGACTGGGACTGCAGCCTGATCCGCCTGAACGCCAACGGCACGCTGGACACCGGCTTCAACGGCACGGGCAAGGTGCTGCTCCCGGTAGGAACCTTCGATGACGGTGCCGCGAGCGTCACCGTACAGCCCGACGGCAAGATCGTGGTCGGGGGCGTCAGTCACAACGGTTCCGACTACGACTTCAACCTGTTCCGCCTGAACGCCGATGGCACGCTGGACACCACGTTCATCGGTACGGCGACAGCGACCCTGGGCGGCACGGTCTCCTATACCGAGAACGCTGTGGCGATCGCACTGGACAGCACGGTCTCTATCTACGATCCCGAGCTCGCAGCGCAGGGCAGCTACAAGGGTGCAGCCGTCACCCTGGCGCGCCACGACGCTGCCTCGTCCGACGACATCTTCTCCGGCCTGGGCAACCTGTCGTTCAGCGCAGGCAACGCCGTGCTCTCGGGCGTGGTGATCGGCACCGTCACCACCAGCGGCGGCACGCTCACCATCACCTTTAACAGCAGCGCGACGCAAGAGCGCGTGAACGAGGCCCTGTCTAGCGTCGGCTACGCCAATGGCTCGGACAAACCTGCGGCCAGCGTGCAGATCGACTGGTCTTTCAGCGATGGCAATGTCAACGCGCAAGGAACCGGCGGGGCACTCTCAGCCACTGGGAGCACCACCGTGAATATCGCACCGGTCAACGACTTGCCCACTGGCGCGGTCACCATCTCTGGAGTCGCGAAGGTGGGCAATCTGCTCACGGCATCGAACACGCTGGCCGATGCTGACGGCATCGCGACACCGGTCGCCTACCAGTGGAAAGCCAACGGCGCGGACATCGACGGGGCCGTCGGCGACACCTTCACCGTGACTTCCGCCGAGGTTGGCAAGATCATTTCGGTGGAGGCCAGCTACACCGACGGGGGTGGCACGGACGAGGCCGTCACGGGCACCTTGACCCGTAAGGTGGGCGCAGTGCTGGTGGCCCGCATCGACGACAGATTCCTGTTCGGCACGCCAGGCGACGACACGCTCATCGGAGCCGGCGGAAGGACCAAGATGCTCGGGGGCGCCGGTGACGACACTTACCTGGTCACAGGGTTCGATCAGGTGCTGGAGGAATTCGACGAGGGTCAGGACACGGTCATTTCGAAGGTGGCCTTCACCCTGGGACCGAATGTCGAGAACCTCATCCTGGCTGGAACGAGCGAAGTGTCGGCCACCGGCAATGAACTGGACAACGTGCTGGTGGGTAACGCCATGCGCAACAAGATCACCGGCCAAGCCGGCGCGGACACGCTCACCGGTGGAGGCGGGGCTGACCTGTTTATCTACCAACGCGCCGGGGACAGCGACGCGGCGCGCTACGACACCATCACCGACTTCAATGCCGCAGACGGCGACCGGATCCGACTGACGGGAGTGGACGCCAACGAAACCCAGCTGGACGACCAGAAATTCATCTACATCGGCTCTCGGCCGTTCAGTGACTTTGCCGATGCCACGGCGCTGCTGCGATTCGACCCCGTCACGCACCAGCTCGAAGGCAGCGTGAACGCTGACGGCGCTGCCGAGCTGGTGATCGTGCTCGCGGGTGTCGTGTCGCTCAAGGGTGCCGACTTCGACCTCTAGCCTCGGGCCCCGGGGTCGGGCTCTTGCGGAAAACGTTAAACGCATCTGACCGAGACCAACGTCTCGCTGTCTAAACGGAAGGAAACCCTTAGCGTGGAATTCGTTCCCGCAAGACCTCGCGAGGACAGGGTGGCGTGCTCCTCGCGCGCCAGTTTCAACCGACCGAAAGTTGACAGATGCCGAACAGCGCCCCGACCCTCGATTCTCTTTTCAGCCCCGTGCTGACCACCACCTTCGAGAACGCCGCATCGCTTGCATGGACCACGGTTTCCGCTCTGCTTGCGGGTGGTTCGGATGCCGACACCAACCCACTGGGCATCGCGATCACCGCGCTGGACACCAGCATGGGCACCTGGCAGTTCAGCAACGATGCGGGCGCGAACTGGCTGACCATTCATGCGAGCCTGATCAACAGCTCGACCAACGAACTGGCGCTGCTGCTCGCACCCACGGCCCTGGTTCGCATGTTGCCGTTTGGTGAGTTGAACGGGACCCTCGCTGAGGCGATCACGTTCCGTGCGTGGGACCAGACCAGCGGAAATCAGGGCGACTATGTCGTGATTGCTGGAACGGGTGCTGACAGCGCGTTCAGCAGTGACAGCGATACGGCGGGGCTGACGGTGACTGCCGTCAACGATGCGCCTACCTTTGCGCCAGTCGCGGGGACGGGCAAGGCACTGGTGGCTGTGGGACCTTCCAGCGACTATGGCCAGAGCGTCACCGTTCAGCCTGACGGCAAGATCGTCATCGCGGGCTACAGCAACAACGGCATCAATGACGACTTCGGCCTTGTCCGTCTCAATGCTGACGGCACCCTGGACACCAGCTTCAACGGCACAGGCAAGGCGCTGATTCCGCTCGCCGGGGGAAATGATTCCGGCTCCAGCGTTATCGTGCAGACAGACGGAAAGATACTGATCGCGGGGAGCAGTGACAATGGCACGAATTTCGATTTCAGCCTGATCCGCCTGAATGCCAACGGCACGCTGGACACCAGCTTCAACGGCACGGGCAAGGCACTGGTGCCGGTGGGCATCTCTTATGACTTCGGAAACAGCATCACCGTACAGCCCGACGGCAAGATCGTGATCGCCGGTAACAGCTTCAATGGTTCTGGTTACGACTTTGGCGTGGTTCGCCTAACCATCGACGGCACGCTGGACACCAGCTTCAACGGAACCGGAAAGGCGCAGCTGCCGGTTGGAACCGGTTATGACTTTGCCGGCGGCGTTGCCATGCAACCGGACGGCAAGATCGTCGTTGCGGGCACCGGTTCCGATAGTTCAAATCAGTTTGGCTTGATCCGGTTGAACGCCGATGGTTCGCTGGACACCAGCTTCAACAGCACGGGACGGGCGTTGGTTCCGGTTGGAGGCTCAGGGGACACGGGCAAGTGCATCATCGTGCAGCCTGACGGCAAGATCGTCGTCGCAGGCACCAGCTACACCGGTCTCTCGTCCGACTTCGGCGTCATCCGTTTTGATGCAGACGGCACACTGGACACCAGCTTCAACGGCACTGGCAAAGCGATGATCCCGGTCGGAACCGCTTTTGACACGGGCACCAGCGCGATCTTGCAGCCTGACGGCAAGATCGTGATCGCAGGGTCCAGCGCCCGGGCCGACTCCGGTGACGATTTCAGCCTGATCCGGCTGAACGCCGATGGCACGCTTGACACGAGCTTCAACGGAACGGGAAAAATCCTGGTGCAGCTTGGGAGCAATTTTGAGTCCGCCACCAGCGTGACCCTGCAGCCCGACGGCAAGATCGTGGTTGCAGGCTACAGCTACAACGTCGGCGCGCCCGACTTCGGCGTGCTCCGTCTGAATGCCGACGGCACGCTGGACACCAGCTTCAACGGAACCGTCGCCAATACCTTGGGCGGCACCGTCGCTACCACCGAGAACGCTGCCGCGATCGCACTGGACCCTTCGGTGTCCATCTACGACGCCGAGCTCGGGACGGCAGGTGCGTACGACGGCGCAACCTTCACCCTGGCTCGCAGCAGCGGAACGTCGCCCGAAGACGTCTTCTCCGGCCTGGGCAACCTATCGTTCAACGTCGGCAACGCCGTACTGTCAGGCGTGACGATCGGCACGGTCACCAACACAGGCGGCGCCCTCACCATCACCTTCAACGGCAACGCGACCCAGGCCCGCGTGAACGAAGCCCTGTCGAGCATCGGCTACGCCAATGCCTCCGACAACCCATCAGCCAGCGTGCAGATCGGCTGGTCGTTCAGCGACGGCAACATCAGCGCGCAGGGAACCGGCGGAGCGCTCACAGCCACTGGCAGCACCACCGTGAACATCACGCCGGTCAACGACCTGCCCACTGGCGAGGTCACCATCTCCGGAGTCGCGACGGTGGGCAACCTGCTCACGGCAACGAACACGCTGGCCGATGCCGAAGGCATCGACACACCGGTCGTCTACCAGTGGCAAGCCGATGGGGAGGACATCGACGGGGCCGTCGGTGACACCTTCACGGTCACCTCAGCCGAGTTCGGCAAGGTGATTTCGGTGGAGGCCAGCTACACCGACGGGCGTGATACCCACGAGGCTGTCACCGTCACCATGAGCAATGCAGCAGGGGCTGTGCTGACCGCACAACCCGACGAGAAATTCCTGTTTGGCTCATTCGGCAGCGACCTTCTCATCGCCAGCGGCCGGACCAAGATGCTGGGCGGCGATGGCGACGACACTTACCTGCCCGGAGGCAAAGGCCAGGTGATCGAGGCGAAGGGCGAAGGCGAGGACACGGTGATCTCAACGCTGGCCTTCGTCCTGGGGCCCAATGTCGAGAACCTGATCTTGCAAGGCACGGGCGACATCAAGGGTACGGGCAACGAACTCGACAACGAGATCCTGGGAAACAGTGCGGACAACAAGCTTACCGGGCTGGGCGGCGCGGACACGCTCACCGGCGCAGCCGGCGCCGATCGGTTCATCTACACCAGCGTGGCGGACAGCAACGCGATGAGCCTGGACACCATCGCCGACTTCAACGCAGCCGAAGGCGACAAGATCCGCCTGACGCAAGTCGACGCGAACGAAGCGCTGATCGGCAACCAGAAATTCACCTTCATCGGCTCGCAGCCGTTCAGCGACTTTGCCGATGCCACGGGCCTGTTGCGATTCGACCCCGCCACTCACCAGCTTGAAGGCAGCGTGAACGCTAACGGCGCTGCCGAACTGGTGATCGTGCTCGCGGGAGTCGTGTCGCTGACCGGCGCCGATATCGACCTCTAGCTGTCGCCGTAGTCATTGGCAAGCCATTGGCGCAAGTGCCCGTCGGCGTGTACCCTTGCGCGATGAGCAACACCAACGACGAAATCTGGCGCGCGCGGGTCCATCTGGCAGCGGCCAATCGCCTCGCGGTCTACGACGACCTCGAAGAGGGCATCGACAACCACTTCACCATGCGCGTCCCCGGCCATGACGACCGCTACCTGGTCCTGCCGTTCGGCCTGCACTGGTCCGAGGCGAGGGCCAGCGACCTGATCGTGTTCAACGAGGCGGGGCAGGTGCTCCAAGGCAGTGGCAGCCTGGAGCTGAGCGCCCTTAGCATCCATGCGCCGCTGCACCGGATCAGCGGCGCGAACGTGATCCTGCACACCCACCAGACCTGGGCGCTGGCGCTGAACATGCTGGAGGACAACCGCCTGCTGCCGGGCAGCCAGACGGCTGCATTCCTCACGCGCAACATTGCTTATGACGACGGCTACACGGGCCTGGCCGACTCGCTGAGCGAAGGTGAACGGCTGGCTGGCGCGCTGGGCGACAAGCACATCATGTTCATGAAGAACCACGGAGTGATTGCAGTGGGCGACAACGTTGCGCAGGCCTATCGGCGCCTCTACAAACTGGAGCGGGTCTGCCGCGCGCAGATCCTGGCCATGTCCACCGGCCGGCCCCTGGCGCTGCTTCATGAAGAGATGGTCAAGCGGGTGGAGGCGCCGAACCCTCGCAACAGCCATTCGCAGGCGGAGCGTGAGGCCCTTTACTTCGCCGCCATGATGCGTGTGCTGGATCGGGAGATGCCGGGGTACGCGGACTGAGTGCCAACGGATGCGGGCCAAGCCGCATCACGAGTGGGTCGGTTACGTGGATCTTGCCGCTTCCAGGGCGATGATGGCTTTCGCAGCCTTGTCCAGAACGTCCAGGCGCAGGTCGATCAGCATCTGGCGAATCTCATTACTCGCCAGCCCGTTCGCGGGATCCAGGCGGAGCTTGAAAAAGTCGCGATCCATCAAGTCGTATCCCAGCTTTGCGTGTATCTGGCACGCTGCATGTCGAGCATCTGGTGTGAATTGCCCCGCATCGAACTGAACCAGAAGGCCCTCGCATTCGTTCAAGAGCTCGAGCCACTTCTTGTGCGCAGGGCCGATGTTCAAAATGGCGCGAACTTCCGCCTCCCGGGCTGGTGTCATGTGATTGGAGGGTTTCAGGTCCGTCTTGAGTTGGCCCATGGCCGCGTCGTGTCCCACCCGGTCGAGAGCATCCGGTGCCTGCTCCATGTCGGCCCAGAATTTGATGATGTCGCCATGGACAAATAACTGATCGCGATGGGGTGCTGTAGATGCCTCGGCCGCCTGCTCATGCCGGCGCAGTGCCATCATCATCGACCGCGTCATTGCCAGCAGGCCTGTATTGAGCGATTGCCTCGTTAGCGAAAACGCGCGGTTCCCACTCACCACGAGCGACAGCCGCGTCGACGTCTGCGCCAGCGACCGCGCCTCACCGTGCGTCAACATCGGCGGCAAGAGGCTCAGCGCATCGTTGGGGACGTCGTGAAAGTGCACGCGCACGGCGGGCGCTGCGAGCTCGTCCTGTTGCAGCGTCAAGGCATGCAAGCTGTCGACATCGCTGCGCACCCTGCCGTTCTTGTAGTCGTCTTCGGTGTACTGCTGGCCCGCAGGGTTGACCTCGGAGGTTGAGGCGCGGGCACGCGCATGGTCCGAACTCTGGCTGATCATTTAGTGTCTCCTGAGCCGCAAAATTGCGGTCCAAGTTCGTAACTTCAGGCTGCCCTTCGTTCCCTATACCGACGTGCAATCGGGTCGGCGGCTGGTGGAGCCCTCCATAATCAAGGACCGCCCCCCGCTTGTCTGAGATACCACCTTTCGCCATGGATAAATCGTTGCTGCAGCAGCAGGTGCTGAAACGGCTCGCCGAAGACCTGCTGCAAGCCGAACAGGCCGTGCGGGCGGCCCATGAAACGGCGACACACGAAGAAAACATCGCCGAGAACAAATACGACACCCTGGGACTCGAAGCGGCCTACCTGGCCACCGGCCTGGTTCGGCGCGCCGAAGCCATCCGCCAGGCGCTGGCCCATTGGCGCCAGTTTCGCCCGCTTCCCTACGACGCCAGCAAAGGTATACAGCTGGGCGCGCTGGTCTGCCTGGTCGATTCGGGCGACAGGCAACAACACCTTTTTCTCGGCCCGGATGGCGGCAGCATGAAGTTGGTCAGCGGCACCCAGCTCATTCAGGTCATCAGCAGCGAAGCCCCTTTGGGCATGGCCATGCTGGGCAAATGCGAGGGTGATGAGGTGTCGATACAGGTCGCTCCAAACCGGCAGCAGTTTGAGGTGCTGCGGGTTGATTAGGGCGTGAACGCCTGCAAGCCACCAACCCCGCAGGCAAGCGGTGACGGCGCCTCTGTCTCAATCCCTACCGTTTCGCCGTCCGCTCGCGTATGAGCTGCGCGGCCACGCAAGCACCTTGCTGCCTCACGATCTCCTGCACCTGGTTCTCACCCGCGACACCCGCAGCGACCCGGTCGCCCACATTCGTGCCAGCGGTTGACCGAATGAACTGCATCGCGCTCAGGTAGTCCCGAACTTCCTTTTCGCAGCCTGCCACGCGCTTGTCCTGCTGTATGGGCTGCGCTTGCGCGCCAATGGCGACTACTGCAAAAAACACAGCGGTCATCGGGCGGGGCATCATCAAATTCATCGTTTCACCTCCGGCCACGACTTTGGCCGTCGTTCGTGAAACCTTGATGTCCAATCTCTGGCCCGCGCGTCACCTGCCACTGGCCATGCCGGGTTACTCAGCGCACGACCCCGCCATACACCCTGCCTGACGATTGGCTGCGGCAAGTACATTGAACCCCGGGCACCGCGTTGCCATCGGAAATTGCGCACTTTTGCAGCGACCAATCGGCTTGCTGCTTTGGCTGGGCGGACACGTCGCAGCTCGCTCTTGTTGCCCTGTTTTCAAGCGCCGGGTTTTTTTCGCCGGTTGGTATTTGGGGCGTAGTCCCGATGGATCTGGTGATTCCGCCGTACAGCTTGTTGGTTGTCTTGCTGATGCACGAGCATTGGTGTCCCGCCTGCGCGGCTGAACCAGCCGGCACCACGCACGAATTGAAAAACCAGTCGCTTTGTGTCTTCGGCTGCGCCGAGACATCGCACACGAGGGACTGCGCCTCAATCGCACGCCGGGGCCGGCCATTCGAATGAGTCGCGTCCTGTTCTTGCATGCATGTGCCACGAGCGTCGCAGAACGCCGGCTCGCCAAGCCGCCGGATCAAGGCATGGAAGGCGTCGCGCTGGTGGATGCATGCAGCCCTGCTTACCGACGCGCCGTTGCAGATCTCGGTTGCAATGGACTTGAACTGGGCATCGCAGTACTCCCTGGTGAGCCCACTGTTTCGAGTGCCATAGCACTGGTCATGTGCCCGGCAGGCAGATTCAAAACTGACGCCGTTCGAAATGGCCTGCCCCATTTCGTAGATCTGGGCGAGTCCGCGCTGCCACCTGCCGGAGCCGCAGACCGTCACCGGATTTTGAATTTGCGTATCCGGTGGAGGCGATCCGCTGCCCGGGACTGTTGAAGGTTCCGCGGGCAATGGATCAGGGCATGAGACTCTCACGGCCCCCTTGACGGGAAGCGATGACGGCCCCGATGTTCGCATCAGGTACCCACTGGGCAGTCGCCAGCAATCTGCGAGAGCTGGCAAGCATGCGGCCGAACACAACCAGATGCCTGCTACAGCGAGAGTTCTCAGGCCCACGACTCAAGCCCGAATGGACGACGGCGAGCTTGACAGACTTCCCGGTAGTGTCGAGGGCAGCATGGCCCTCAGGTTCGTTTCGATCTTTGCGAATATGAGGTACAGGGCCAGCAACATGAAGGCGGCAAAGCAACTTCCTGCGAGCCCGAGCAGAAAAATCGCCCGCGCCTTCGCGGCTGCGATCCTGGCGAATTCGGCGGCCTCTTCTGCTGTTACCCGGCGCGCTTCCTGATCACGGAAAGCGCGTCGTTCCGCTTCGATCAAGGACCACATGCGAGCATGAAAGTTGATGGTCGGAATCACCACCGAGCCGACGGCTTTGTCCTTCTTGAGTTTGGCCACCTCCGGATTCTTGAGAACCGAACAGGTGAAGTCGGTCATCGCCCTGACCCAATCCGGCCCACGCGCCGGATTGGAGTCCGATGCGATGCGTTCGATACGTGAACGCAGGGCTTCATTGCGCAGTGACTGTTCAGGTCCACTGGTCGTCTCGGTCTCCTGTTCCGAGAGTTTCCGGAAATCCTCTGAACAGCGAAAGATCGCAAGCACCTGTTCCGCGTATTGCTGCGTCACGACATTCGGATCCTGCGCTGGCTTCGCGCCGCCACCTTTTTCCTCTTCGAGGCGGCGCTTTTCCTGCTCGATCAGGTATTTCTTCAGGTCTTCGATGGTGATGGTCCGGGCCGGTGGTTCTTTTGCGGGTGAGGGTGGTTCGGGCTTTTGCATGAAGTTGTATGCCACGAACGGAAGCATGACGAAGATCGCGAGGATCGCCATCGTCATCAGGAAAACAATGACGTACTTGAATATCAGGAGGTACTTGTCCTCTAACCGGGTATTCGGCGTTTCCTGCATTTATGAGCTCCGATGAACCCGGGGGCACCCGGGAATTAAAGATCCAGCGATGACTTGGCCTTGGGAGGGGGGGGCTTGCCGCCCTCGGCGGCGGGAGGTTTTGGGGCTGCAGGTGGAGCGGTCGCCGCAACTGGACTGGGAGCGGGGACTGGCGGCACCCTGATCGTGGGGGCAGTCGCCGCCACCGGCTGCTTGGCCTTCTTCGCCGCAGCCTCGGCGGCCATGCGGTCGGCACGTGCCTTTTCTGCCGCAAGTATTGCTGCGCGCCTGTCCGCTTCAGCTCGCCGCAGAGCTGCGTCGCGTTCTGCGAGAGCCTTGGTGGTTCGCGCGCTGTGATCGTCGGGCAATACGTTGAGTGAGACCGTCCGGGCATTGCCAAGGCATCCGATGGCGCTGTGCAGGCCCTGGAATTTCATCTTTCCGTAGACCTGTATCACACTGGAGCCCGCGCGTTTGTAGGAGTGGCGCAGCGAAAGCGCTCCATACGGAGTACCCGCACGCAAATTCTCCACACGCCCGTCGCCGAAGTCGACGACCAGGTTGCAAATGCTCTGGTTGCTGTTCTCGATCGGCCTTAGGTCAATGACGACTTCAAATTCTTCGCTGAGGCCGACCTCCGTCCTGGACGCGCGAGCTGAGGCCAATTCCTGGGCCTGGGCTTGGAGCGTGGGGATCGCGTAAGCCGAAAAAAGCAGCGCGGTGCACTGAGCAACGGCAACCGCGCGCATTCTGCCGCGAACGCAGCCGGCACAGTCGCGCAACAACCCACCCACAGCCTTTGTCAGGGCCTCGAATACAAGGAGCTTGGGTACCATGGAATCCTCCAGGCCGGCCAGGACACTTACTCGCATATGGCCTGTAAAAGCGCCCGGCACTGCATCCGGATTCCGGCTACGGCAGAGTACCTATTGTTTCCAAGTGTGTAAAGAGAAACAACGCGTGTCGCAATTGACGCCGTCCCGCCGCCACGCCATGGCACGCGCCTTGCATCTCAACTTGGATACAAGATGGGATGCTCAAAGATGGTGCAGGCGTGGATCACACGATTCGATCAACCGGTGTCGCTCTCGCAGGCGCAGGACGGCCCCCTTGCGGGTCTCGTTTTCGCCGCCAAGGACAACATCGATGTGGCGGGTGTTCCTACCACCGCTGCCTGTCCCGCATTCGCCTATGTGCCCGCTGAACACGCCACCGTGGTGCAGCGCCTGCTCGCAGCAGGTGCGGCGTGCCTGGGCAAGACCAACCTCGACCAGTTCGCCTGCGGCCTGAACGGCACGCGCTCGCCCTATGGCGCAGTGCCCAATGCCTTTGACGCGCGCTATGTGAGCGGCGGCTCCAGCTCCGGGTCGGCCTATGCGGTCGCAACCGGGCAGGTCGATTTCGCGCTCGGCACCGACACCGCAGGTTCCGGCCGCGTGCCTGCGGGGCTGAACAACATCGTGGGCCTCAAGCCTTCCAAGGGCCTGATCAGCACGCACGGCGTGGTTCCTGCTGCGCAGAGCGTGGACTGCGTGTCCATCTTCGCGCGCACGGTGGGCATGGCCGTGCGTGTGCTGCGCTGCGCATCGGCCTACGACCCGCGCGATCCGTATTCGCGCAAGCTGCAACTCGCTGCGCAGCCCTGGCGCGGTTCATTTCGTTTCGGTGTGCCGTCGGTGACCGAATTCTTCGGTGATGCCGTTGCCGAATCCGAGTTCGGCCTGGCGATCTCGCGCCTGCGCGAACTCGGCGGCACGCCGGTTGCCATCGACTACACGCCGCTCGCGCAGGCTGCGGGCCTGCTTTACGACAGCGCCCTGGTGGCCGAGCGTTACGCTGCCGTGCGGTCTTTCTTCGACGCGCATGAGGACGAGGTGATCGAGCCGGTGCGCAGCATTCTTGCGAGCGGCAAGGCCTACAGCGCGGCAGATTTTTGCCAGGCGCAGGTGAGGTTGCAGGCGCTCGCGCGTCAGGCCGCTGCGATGTGGGATTCGATCGACGTGCTGCTGGTGCCCACGGCGCCCACGCACTACACCATCGCGCAGATGCAGGCCGACCCGGTGGCGCTCAATCGCAACCTCGGCGCGTACACCAACTTCGTCAACCTGCTGGACTATGCGGCGCTGTCGGTGCCCAGTTCGATGCGGCCAGATGGACTGCCGTTCGGCATCACGCTGATAGGGCAGTGCGGCAGCGACCTGCAGCTGGCTGAACTCGGCCAGCGCTATCACCACGCGACCGGTCTGCTGCAGGGCGCGACCGGCGTGCCCTTGCCCCAACAGGAAACGATAGAAGGATTGCGCAGCCCCGCCTCGGTGCGGGTCGCCGTGGTCGGCGCGCATCTGTCCGGCATGCCGCTCAACAAGCAGCTCACCGAACGCGGGGCCACGCTGGTGGGCGCCGCGCAAACCGCGCCCGACTACCGGTTCTTCGCATTGCCCGGCACCGTGCCGCCCAAGCCCGGTCTCGTGCGCGTCGCAGCGGGCAGCGGCTCGCGCATCGCGCTGGAGCTGTGGGACATGCCGCTGGAGCACTACGGCTCATTCGTATCGCTGGTGCCTGCGCCGCTGGGCATCGGCACCCTGGCGCTCGCCGATGGCCGCACGGTGCAGGGCTTCCTGTGCGAAGCGCTTGCAGCGCAAGGCGCGCTGGACATCTCGCACCACGGTGGCTGGCGCACGTACATGGCTTCGCTGGCCGTTGCCGAACCGCTGATCACGCCCTGATCACCTCCATCCATGACCTCACGCTGAATCTTCCAGGAGCATTGCAATGACACACTTCACGTCGAATCCACCTGTCGCCACCGGCCGCCGCAAGCTGCTGCAAGGCGCGCTCGCAGCATCCGTCCTGGGGGTCGCCTCGCCTCTGCTGGCGCAGGGTGCGCCAAAGATTCGCATCGGCTACTGGCCGGTGGCAGCCGGCTTGCCGTTCTTCGCAGCGATTGAAAAGGGCTACTTCAAGGAAGCAGGCCTGGATGTAGAGCCGCTCAAATTCGCAGGCGCGCAGCAGGTGATGGAAGCCATGCTTGCGGGCCGCTCCGACGGAAGCTCCAACGGCACAGGCTCGGCCAATCTCGCCATCGGTGAGATCGCGCAGCCGGGCCTGTTCAAGATCTTCTGCACCAACCCGAGCAACGCAACCCATGTGCTCGAAGAGTTCATCGTCGCCAAGGACAACCCGGTCAAGTCCGTGGCCGATCTGCGCGGCAAGCGGATTGCCAGCGGCCCCGGCATCCAGAACGTGACGCTGTGCAAGACCATGCTCGAGCGTGCAGGCGCAGGCGTGATGAGCGTGACCGAACTGCCCATCGGCCAGCACGTGGCGGCCATCGTCGCAGGGCAGGTCGACGCGATCTACACGCTGGAGCCGACCGGCACGGTGGGCCGCATGAACGGCACGACGCGCGTGCTCGAAGCAGGCGTGGTCGCGCGCTACATCCTGGGCGATCCGCAGGCGCCGTGGCATGGCGGCTCTGCCAGCCTGACCACCGAGTTCATCAAGAAGAACCCCGACACCGCCAGGAAGTACATGGCCGCCTATGCACGCGGCGTGGACCTGGTGCGCAAGAACCCGGCTGAAGCGCGCCAGTTCATGAAGGGCTACACCGCCATCGAAGGCGCGCTCACCAGCGAAGTGCCGCTGGCCTCTTACATGATGTTCAACGAGTTCAAGGCAAGCGACGTCGCGTACTTCCAGAAGTTCTACGACCTGTTCACCGAAAAAGGCATCTTCGAAAAGAAGGTGCTGGTGGACGGCCTTCTGTACAAGGGCTGAGCGACATGGCTGATTCCCTGAACGTCACCGTGATCGCAGGCGGCGCAACGCCCAAACCGTGGGTGCCGCCTTCGGCCAACGCCATGCCACTCGCGCCCAGCCGATTCGACTGGAGCCGCGCGCTGCCGGTGCTGGGGCCGCTGCTGCTGTTCATCATCTGGGACCTGGTGGTGCGCATGGGCCTCATCAAGCCCATCTTGCTGCCGCCGCCGCTGGCCACGCTGGAGACGCTGGTCAAGGGCCTCGCCGGTGGTCCGTTGCTGTTTGACTTTCTGGTGACGGTCAAGCGCACCTTGCAGGCATTCGCCATTGCAGCCGTCGTCGGTATGCCGCTGGGCGTGCTGCTCGGCAGCAACGAGAAGGCGTACCGCAGCGTCGAGTTCCTGATTGATTTCTTCCGGTCCACACCGTCGTCGGCGCTGATCCCCTTGTTCCTGCTGATCTTCGGCGTGTCCGATATCAACAAGGTCGCCATCGCAGCGTTCGGCGCATTCCTGATCGTGATTTTCAACAGCGCTTATGGCGTGATCAACGCGCGCAAGCAGCGCGTGATGGCCGCGAAGGTGATGGGCGCTTCGCGGTGGCAGGTGTTCCGTGATGTGCTGGTGTGGGAGAGCCTGCAGCCGTCCTTCGTCGGCTTGCGCTCGGCGGTGTCGATGGCGCTTGTGATCGTGATCGTCGCCGAGATGTTCATCGGCTCCGACGCGGGCCTGGGTCACCGCATCATCGACGCGCAGCAGGTGCTCAACGTCAAGAGCATGTACGCCGCGATTCTTTCTGCCGGCGCTTTGGGCTATGCGCTCAACGTGCTGTTTCTGCTGGCTGAACGCCGCATCGTGCACTGGAGTGGAAGATGAGCGCTGTCCTGAACGCCCCCGGCGCCGACTACGTCGATGTGCCGCCGCCCGCATTCACACCCGGCCCGGCCGGCACCGAGATCACGATACGCGGCCTGACGAAATACTTCGCTGGCTGGCCGCTGTACGAGAACTTTGATCTGGACATTCCCAAGCACAAGATCGTGTCGGTGTTCGGCCCCAACGGCTGCGGCAAGTCCACGCTGATCAACATGATCGCGGGTCTGGTGCCGATCGACTCCGGCGAGATCCTGTTCGACGGCAAGTCGCTGAAGGACACGCGCATCGGCTACGTGTTCCAGAACTACCGCGAGGCACTGTTCCCGTGGATGCGCACCATCGACAACATCGCCTATCCGCTGAAGCTGGAGAAAAAATCCAAAGCTGAGGTGGACAGGCGCATGGCCGAACTGGTCGCATCGTTCGATGTGAAGTTCGACCTGAATCGCTATCCATACGAGCTGTCGGGCGGGCAGCAGCAGACCGCATCCATCATGCGTGCATTGGCGAACAACCCCGAAGTGCTGTTCCTGGATGAGCCGTTCTCTGCGCTCGACTTCGAGATGACACTATTCATCCGCGAGAAGCTGCAGGAGGTGTTCATGAAGACCGGCACCACCATGCTGCTGGTGTCGCACGATCTCGAAGAAGCGGTGTACCTGGCCGACGAGGTGCTGCTGCTGACCAAGCGGCCCACGCGCGTAGCCGAGATCCTGCCTTACCGCGAGGCGCGTCCGCGCACGGTCGAGACGCTGTCCGACCCGGGCTTCATCGCCACGCGCAAGCGCAGCCTGGAGATCTTCCAGCGCGAGGTCAGGCGATGAAAGCCGCTATTCGGCCTGTGGCGCAAGGAACGCCGCCACCATCTGCCGGGTGAGGTTCAGATGCGCCTTTTGCCACGACCCCTTGTTCAGGTCCCGCTCGAAGATGCGCGACAGGGTAAAGGCATGGGCGCGGCCGTAGTAGGCCAGGCTCACCATCGCCACGTACAGATGCAGCGCGTCTATGCCTGGGCGCACCGTGCCCGCAGCAGCGCCACGCGCAAGCAGCTTGCGGATCACACTCAACACCGGCGTGGACATCTCCGGGATGCGCGCGGAGCGGGCGAGGTGGCGTGCTTCGTTGAGGTTCTCGAAGGCCAGCAGTTTGCGCAGTTGCGGGTGGGCCGCGAAGTGGTTGTCCACGAAGTCGAAGATGCGCAGCAGTCCTTCGAGTGGCTGCAGGTGATCGGCACCGACTTGCAGTTCGTCGTGGCGCAGGTCGGCGAGCACAGCTTCGAGCACCGCGACATAGAGGTCGTCCTTGCTGCCGAAGTAGTGATACAGCATGCGGATGTTGGTGCCGGCTCGCTGCGCGACGCGGTCGGTGCGCGCGCCGCTGTAGCCGTGGTCGGAGAACTCGCCTACAGCAGCTTCAAGGATTGCCGCGCGGGTGCGCTCGGGGTCGCGCCTGGGCGGCCCTTGCAGTCCTTGCGGTGCGGCAGCTGCGCTCGCCTTGCGGCGAGGGGTACGTGATGTCAAGCGTTGCTCCGGTTGTGAGTCAGTGCGACGGCAAGGTCGAGCAGTTGCTCGTCCTGTCCGGCGGCGGCGATGAAGGAGACCGCCACGGGCAGGCTGTTCGCGCTTGCCAATGGCATCGTGATTTGAGGCAGACCGGCGTGGCCCGCGATGGAGCCGAGCGCGAGTGCGCGTTGGTAGAAGAGACCGAGTTCGTCGCCACTCGCGTTGCGCTGCAGGGCGACGCAGGGCGCGGCGGGGATCAGCCAGGCCTCGCCGGGCGCGAGGCGCGTGGCAAGGCTGTGTCTTGCTCGCGTTCGCCAGGCGTTCCAAATCTCGAACAGGGCAGGGTCCAGCGCCAGTGCCTGCTCGAAGCGCGGCGCGATGGAAGGACCGAACGCGGGTTTGCGCGCGCGAATCCAGGGCCCAAGCTGTTGCCGGATTTCCAGGCCCTGCAGCGTGGCGTAGGTGTTCACCCATTCGTGCCAGTCGCCATCGAACACGTCGACGCGTTGCTCGATACCGGCGCGTGCGCACCAGTCGATGAGCGCATCGCGCACAGGCGCATCGGCCAGTTCGAGTGTGTCGTGCGCAATCCGCAATTTCAGCGGACGCTGCGTTTGGGTCACGCGGCTTTGCAGCAAGACGCGGCCTGCCGCACGCAGCCGTTGCGCATCGCGGGCGAACCAGCCCACGGTGTCGTAACTCGGCGCGAATGGCACAACGCCATCGAGCGAGATGCGGCCGTGCGTCGCACGCATCGCAAAGACACCACAAAACGATGCGGGAACCCGCACCGAGCCGCCGGTATCGGTGCCCAGTGCGATGTCCGCTTCGTTCCAGGCGACGGCAGCCGCCGATCCGCTGGAAGAGCCGCCGGTCAGTCGCTCAGGGTCGGTGGGGTGACGCGGCGCGCCGTACCAGGCGTTGTCGCCCTCCAGGCTGAATGCCAGTTCATCGGTGATGGTCTTGCCCACGACTCGCGCGCCATTCGCGCGCAGCAAGGCAACGGCGGGCGCATCGGCGTCGGCGACGCCATGACTCGCAAGCCAGTCGGGATTGCCGCCTCCGGTGTGCGCAGCTGCTACGTCGATCAGGTCCTTCACGGCCAGCCGCATGCCATCGAGCACACCGCTGCCCGTCGCTGCGCGCTCGCAGCGCGGTCCGGGGACGAAGCCGCGTGACCCGGTCGAAGCCTCCATCACCGTGCGGGCAGGGCGTCGAGCACCTGCTGCGAGCCGGTCACGAAGCCGAAGCACTTCTTCACGTTCCATACCGTGGCCTCGGTGCAGAACGCAGGCGAGCTGGTCGCGCAGCAGTCTTCCAGCATCACGCAGCCGTAGCCCAGAAAGTTGGCATCGGTCAGGGTGTGCAGCACGCACTGGTCGGTGTTGCAGCCTGCGAACAAGATCGTCTTGATGCCCAGGTTCTTCAGGATGCTGTCCAGCGGCGTGTCCCAGAAGCCGCTGATGCGGTGCTTGTCCACCTGGATGTCGCCGGCTTGCGGCGCGAGTTCATCGACGACAGCGGCAGCCCACGAATCCTTTTCCAGCACGTTGCCCTTGCCGCTGGGCAGCGGGTAGCCCAGCCCCACGCCCTGGCCGCCGTTGTCGTACAGGTGAATCTGGTTGGGCGGCATGTTGGCGAGGTCGGCTCGATTGCCCCAGTTGACCCACACCACCGGCACGCCCGCATCGCGCAGCGCAGGCAGCAGTTTTTGCAGCGGCTCGATAGGCGTGCGGTCGGCGGTGTAGTCAAAGCCCAGCGAATCGACCCAGCCATCTTTCGCGCAGAAATCGTTCTGCAAATCGATGATGACGATGGCGGTTCGCCGCAAGTCCACGACCACGTTTTGCGGCTGCGCGGTGATGCGCGCGCGCTCGGGCGGCGGCGGTGCGACGGACATGTCGACCTCGCCCGGCGTGGCGATCCAGTAGTAGTGATGGCCCAGGCCCAGGGCGCCTTCGGGGCGGTTGTCAGGCAGGTACGGATGGCGTTTCATGACAGCTCCAGGTTGCGTTCGATCAGGGTGCGCGCCGCGCGACATGTTGGTGCGTGTGCACCGGCTGCGCGCGCGAAATTGCAAAAAGTACAGCTTTCAGACTGGCATTGTTATTGCGATGCATGTCGGTAAGTAATCGTTTATTTACTTGTTCCCTACCTCCAAGCGAAAGGCATGCCATGAAGACCCTGTCCCCCCTGTCTCCTCTTTCACGTTCGGTCATTGCGATGACCCTCGCCACCGGCGCCCTGTTGCCTGCCGCGCAGGCCGCTGACCCGCTGGCCGTGGGCATCCTCATCCCCGGTTCCAAGTCCGACAAGGGCTGGATGGAATCGGGTTATGACGGCTTGACGGCTGCGCAGAAGTCGCTGGGCAGCAAGGTCAAGGTGCAGATGATCGAAAACATCAACTACGCCGACATGGAACAGGCGCTCACCAATCTTGCGTCCAAGAACAAGCTGGTGATCGGGGTGGGCGGCCAGACGCAGGCAGCGGTGATGAAGGTTGCCAAGCGTTTCCCCAACACCAAGTTCTCCATCGTGGGCGGCAACAAGGGCGACGAGATGCCCAACGTGGCAGGCTACGACGTCAAGCAGGCCGAGATCGCGTTTGTCGCGGGTGCGGCAGCGGCCATGCTCTCCAAGAGCGGCGCTGTGAGTTATGTGGGCGGCATGGAGATTCCTTCCATCGTCAATGCCGGCAAGGAGTTCGGCAACGGCGCGAAGTACGTCAACCCCAAGATCAAGTATTTCGAGAACTACACCGGCGACTTCGACAATGTCGCCAAGTCCAAGGAAGCCACGCTGGCCGCCATTGCGCAGGGCGCGGACGTGCACTATCACATCCTGAACCTGGGCCTGCGCGGCATGGAGCAGGCAGCCAAGGAAAAGTCCACCAAGATCGTGGGCAGCTACACCGACCGCTGCGGCACCGATCCGCTGTATCCCGCCTACAGCATCACAGGCGTGGGTTACCAGGTGCAGTACGCGATCGACGAAGCAGTCAAGGGCACATGGAAGGCGGGCTACAAGCCATTCGGCCTGGCGATGGGCCCCAAGGCATCGGACATGGTCGTGTGCGGCGCGACACCCGAGATGAAGACCAAGCTGGAGCAGATCAAGAAGGACATCCAGAGCGGCAAGATCAAGGTGCTGGAAGGCTGATAGGCCGTGCGCGGCTATCCCGATTCGAGTCCGGGTGTGGGTACCGTGGATGCAGTGCGCGCTGCGGCTTCGGCCGCATCGTCTGCGGGCCCGCTGCTGCGCATCGAAGGGCTCTCCAAGCGGTTCGGCAGCCTGCAGGCCTTGCAGGACGTGTCACTGGACCTGTGGCCGGGTGAAGTTCATTGCCTGCTGGGCGAGAACGGCGCGGGCAAATCGACGCTGTGCAACATGGTGTTCGGCGTGTATGCGCCCGATGCCGGGACCATGACTTTTGAAGGCCATGCCTGGCGTCCTCGCTCACCGGCCGATGCGCTTTCGCGCGGCATCGCGATGGTCCACCAGCACTTCAGCCTGGTGCCTGACCTGAGCGTCGTGGACAACCTGATCCTGGGTCAGGCACGCGGTGTGCTGGATCGTCGCGCGTGGGCTGCGAAGCTCGACACCATGCGCGAGCGTTACGGCCTCGCACTCGATCCGTGGGCGCGCATCCAGGACCTGTCGGTGGGTGAGCGCCAGCGGGTGGAGATCGTCAAGTGCCTGATCCGCGAACCGCGCCTGCTGGTGCTCGACGAACCCACAGCCGTGTTGCTGCCTGCCGAGATCGAGTCGCTCATGGCGGTTTGCTCCCGTGTGGCCGCGCAGGGCTGCGGTGTTGCGCTGGTCACGCACAAGCTGGCCGAGATTCGCCAGGTGGCCAGACGAGCGACCGTGTTGCGCGGTGGCAAGGTCGCAGCGCGCTCCGACGCACCTGCGCAGGAAATCGATGCCTTGGTGCGAGCGATGATCCAGCGCGACCTCGCTGGGCCTGCACCGGCGATGGAAGATGTTGAAGAAACTCCTGCTCCGCTGGACATCGATGGACTGGCCTTGCCGTTGACCGGCTCGCGTCACCTCGCAGCGCCCGCTGCGATTCGTGCGCACGAGCCTGCGCTCACGGCAGACGGCCTCACCGTGCGCGACGCCGACGGCGTGCTGCGCCTGGACAGGTTCACCCTGATGGTTGCTCCCGGCGAGATCGTCGCTGTCGCGGGCGTCGAGGGCAACGGTCAAGGCGAATTGGGCGCGGTGCTGTCGGGCATGCTCGCGCCGACGGAAGGGCGGTTCTTTTTGAGCGGACAGGAGATGACGGGGCAATCGCCTCGCGTGCTCACCCAGGCCGGCTGCGGTGTCGTGCCCGAAGACCGTCATGCGCTCGCATGCGTCACGGGCATGAGCGTGGCCGAGAACATCATGCTGGATCGCCTCGCGCGCTTTCGCCGCTTTGGTCTGCTGGACCGCGCCGCGCTCACGCGCGAGGCGCAGGCGCTGATGGAGCGATTCGATGTGCGCGCTGCGAGTCCCCATGTGGCGTTCGGCGGCCTGTCTGGCGGCAACCAGCAAAAGGCGGTGCTCGCGCGTGAACTCACGCTCGATCCGCTGCGCTTTCTGATCGCTGCGCAACCCACACGCGGGCTCGATGTCGGAGCGGTGGAAGCGATCTACAACCACATCCGCGCGGCTGCAGCCCGAGGCGTTGGCGTGCTGCTGATCTCGTCTGAACTCGATGAGCTGCTGTCGGTGGCGCATCGGGTGGTGGTGCTGTATCGCGGTCGCATCATGGGCACTTGCGAAGCCTCGCGTTCCCAGCGCCCGCGTATCGGCGCATGGATGGCAGGGCAGCAGGAGCAGGCCGCATGACGATATCAATGGCACCCCGGGCATGGCGTCCCGGACCGGCAGTGTGGGTCTCCATCGCAGCAGTGGCCGGTGCGCTGCTGGCAGGCGTGGCGATGGTGGCGTTGATGGGCGTGCCGGTGGGTGAGGCGGTTGCCGCATTTGCCGATGGCGCGTGGGGCTCGCCGTATGCGTTTGCCGCTTCCATCAATCGCGCGCTGGTGTTCATGCTCGTGGGCCTGGGATTCATCCTGGCCGAGCGTGCCAACCTCACGAACGTCGGAGGCGAGGGTCAGATCGCCGTCGGCGGCATCGCGGCCACAGCCTTATGCCTGTGGGCACCGGTTGCCGCACTGCCGCTGGGCCTGACCTTCATCGTGCCCATGCTGGGCGCGTGCCTGGCCGGTGCGTTCTGGGGTGGCATCGCGGGCGTGCTTCGCGTGAAGGCGGGCACCAACGAAGTGATCGCAACGCTGCTGCTGTCCTTCATCGCGATCTGGATGGTGTACGGCAGCGTTCAATCGGAGTCGCTGCTGCGCAGGCCGATGACCAGCGCTGCCACGTTGCCCGAGTCGCTGGAGATCCCTGCTGCGACGCAATTGCCGCTGCTCACCGGCGACGCCGCGATGCCCATGCACATCGGCCTGCCGATCGGGCTCGTGCTGGCGATGGTGGTCGCAGTCGTGCTGGCCTTCACCGTCATGGGCTTGCGGCTGCGCGCAGTCGGACTCAACCCACGCGCCGCGCGCCGCGCCGGCATGCCGATCGACCGCCTCACCATCGGCGCGTTGTGCGCAGCAGGGGCGCTCGGCGGCCTCGCGGGTGCGTGCATGTTGCAAGGCGAGCAGTACACCTTGAAGGCGGGCTTCTCGTCGGGTTACGGATTCGACGGCCTGGTGGTGGGACTGCTCGCGCGGGGATCGGTGACCGGCGTCGTTGCGGGGTCGCTGCTGTTCGGCTTCCTGCGATCGGGCGGCATCAACATGGAGATGGTCGCGCAGGTGCCCACGGCGCTGGTCGTCGTGATACAGGGCCTGATCATCGTGACACTGGCAGGGGCAGCGCTGGCGATCGGGCGCATGGAAAGGAGCCGCGCATGATCGAACCTGAAATGGCTGCTGTGTTCGTGGGCTCCAGCATCCGTCTGGCCGCCCCCTTGCTGCTGGCCGCCACGGGCGAACTGGTGAGTGAACGCGCGGGCGTGCTCAACATGAGCGTCGAAGGAATGATGCTGACGGGCGCATTCGCAGGCGCAGTGGGCTCGTGGGCTACCGGCTCACCACTGGCGGGGCTCGCGCTCGGTGTCATCTGCGTGCTGCCGATCGCATGGCTGCAGGCGTTTTTGAGCATCACGCTGCGCGCCAACCAGATCGTCACCGGCATCGGTATCAACATCCTGGTGCTCGGCGCGACGACGCTGGGCTACCGCGCACTGTTTGGCGGCCGCTCCCGCGCAGAGATTCCCGGACTGGACAAGTGGGCGCCGCCGGGTCTGGCCGATGTGCCTTACCTGGGCGAACATGTGTTTCGCCAGACGTGGTTGTTGTATGCGGCCGCTGTGCTCATCGTGGTGGTGGCGTGGACCATGCGCAGCACGTCGGTCGGGCTCGCCGTTCATGCGGCAGGCACTGCGCCTCAGGCGGCGGCGAACTCGGGATTGCCTGTGAACCGCATCCGTTACGGAGCCGTCATGTTCGCGGGCTTCATGTCGGCATTGGCCGGTTGCTTTTTGTCGATCGGTGACATCCACACTTTCACCGAAGGCATGACCAGCGGCGCGGGGTATCTGGCGATTGCCGCCGTGATCTTCGGCAACTGGAAGCTGGGCCGCACCTTGCTGGCCTGCGGCCTGTTCGGCGCGGCGACTGCATTGCAGTTCCAGTTGCCTGCGCTGGGCGTGAATGTTCCGAGCGCGCTCTTGATCATGCTGCCGTATGTGCTGGCCCTGCTGGCCGTGGGTGGCCTGGTCGGTCGCCAGATTGCGCCGGCTGCACTCACACAACCTTTTGCGGGACGATGATGGACGAGTCTGAAGTTCTGGCCTATGTGACGTCTGCTGCGCGCATGGTGCGATTGCCATTGGATGCGCAGCGTGCGCAGGCAGTCGCCACGCATCTGGCGCGCACCGCTGCGATGGCTGCCTTGCTGGAAGCGGCCCCGCTGTCGCCGGAGGACGAACCCGCCGAGGTGTTTTGTCCTGCGCCATTTCCGAAAGAGGACGCATCGTGATGAACAGCGCGAAACTGCTGCGCGCCATCGCCAGCGGTGAGATGTCCGCGTCAGAGGCCTGTACGGATGCCATCGCACGCATAGAGCGGCTCGATGCGAAAGTCAATGCGTTCACCGGTCACACCTTCGACCGTGCGCGGGATGAAGCTCGCCGGGTGGATGAGCAGCGCGCGCGCGGCGAGAGCTTGCCGCCGCTCGCGGGCTTGCCCTATGCGGTGAAGAACCTGTTCGACATCGAGGGCGTCACGACGCTCGCGGGGTCGAAGGTCAACCGCGACTTGCCGCCCGCGCACGCCGATGCGGTTCTGGTGAACCGCATGAAAGGTGCGGGCGCTGTGCTGCTCGGCGGCCTCAACATGGACGAATACGCCTACGGCTTCACCACGGAGAACACGCACTACGGTCCCAGCCGCAATCCGCACGACACCACGCGTACGGCAGGCGGCTCTTCGGGCGGCTCGGGCGCGGCCGTGGCAGCAGGGCAGGTGCCGCTCGCGCTGGGCTCGGACACCAACGGCTCGATCCGCGTGCCGGCCTCGTTTTGCGGGGTGTGGGGACTCAAGCCCACGTTCGGCCGCCTGTCGCGACGGGGCACCTTTCCATTCGTGCACAGCATCGATCACCTCGGGCCTATCGCTGATTGTGTGGAGACACTTGCCTTGTCTTACGACGCGATGCAGTGGCCCGACCCGCTCGATCCCGGATGCCATGCGCAGCGCGTGCAACCCGTCGCAGCACGGCTGGGCTCCGGCGTGCAGGGGCTGCGCATCGGCGTGCTCGGCGGCTACTTCCATGACAACGCGTCGGAGCCTGCGCGTGAAGCCGTCGCGTTGGCCGCGCAAACGCTGAGCGCGATGGATGAGGTGACCTGGCCCGACCCGGCGCTTGGGCGTGCGGCTGCGTTCATCGTGAGCGCGAGCGAAGGCGGCAGCCTGCACTTGCCTGGCTTGCGCGAGCGCACGCAGGACTTCGAGCCGCACTCGGTCGATCGCTTCATCGCCGGAGCCCTGCAACCCGCGCACTGGTATGTGCGCGCGCAACGATTTCGCAGAAGCTACCGCGACAAGGTCAATGCGCTGTTCTCGAAGTGGGACGTGTTGCTGTGCGCAGCGACGCCGGTGAGCGCGCCCCTGATCGGCGAGGAGTGGATCACGGTGAACGGGCAGCGCTTTCCCTGCCGTCCGTCGATTGGTTTGCTCACGCAACCGGTGTCGTTCGCTGGATGCCCGGTGGTCGCTGCACCGATGTGGCCCCAGGGCACAGGGGGCATGCCGATCGGCGTGCAGGTGATTGCCGCCCCGTGGCGTGAAGACCTGGCGCTGCGCGCGGCCGCCGTGCTGCAGACCGCTGGCGTCGCCGGACTGAAGGAGGCCGATCTTTGATGAATGTCAATTTGCCCGATGTGCTCGCCGAAGTGATAGAGCAGTTCGCGCGTTACGAAAAAGCCTTGACCGGCAACGACGTGGCCGTGCTCGACGAGCTGTTCTGGCGCAGCCCGCATACGCTGCGTTACGGCCTGGGAGAGAACCTCTATGGCTTCGACGAAATCGCCGCATTTCGCCTGGGCCGTCCTGCTGCGGGACTGGACCGCGAAGTGCTGCGGACTTCGATCACCACCTTTGGACGTGACTTCGCCACAGCCAACATCGAGTTTCGCCGCATCGGCAGCGAACGCACCGGACGCCAGAGCCAGACATGGGTGCGCACGCCCGAAGGCTGGCGGGTGGTGGCCGCGCATGTGAGCCAGCTGGCTTCCTGAAAAACTGCCATGAAGACGCGAATGAACATCGACGCCCAGCCCTTCCCCTTCGAGTTCGAGCTGGCGCGCACCGCGCTCGTCATCATCGACATGCAGCGCGACTTCATCGAGCCTGGCGGCTTTGGGCAGTCGCTGGGCAACGATGTCTCGCTGCTCGCTGCGATTGTTCCGGCGTGCCAGCGCGTGCTCGGTGCGTGGCGTGAAGCGGGCGGCCTGGTGGTGCATACGCGCGAAGCACACAACGCCGATCTTTCCGACTGCCCGCCTGCCAAACGCAATCGCGGCAACCCCACGCTGCGCATCGGCGACACCGGGCCCATGGGCCGCATCCTCGTGGCGGGCGAGCCGGGCAACCAGATCATTGCGCAGCTCGCGCCGGTGCCCGGTGAAATCGTGATCGACAAGCCGGGCAAGGGCGCGTTCTATGCAACGCCGCTGCACAACCTGATGCAGCAGGCAGGTATCACGCATCTTGTGTTCATGGGTGTCACCACCGAGGTGTGTGTGCAGACCTCCATGCGCGAGGCCAACGACCGGGGCTTCGACTGCCTGCTGCTGGAAGACTGTACCGAGAGTTACTTTCCCGCGTTCAAGGCGAGCGCGGTGGAGATGATGCGCGCGCAGGGCGCAATCGTGGGATGGACTGCAATGAGCGATTCGTTCTTGCAAGTGCTCGCCATGAGCCAGCCTGCACGGTAACGCTGCTAGAGTCTGCGCGGTGCACACCACCATTCGCCGCCCTGTCACCGCACCTGCGGTGCTTGCGCCTTCGCGGGCGGAAGAGGTGTATGCGCAACTCAAGCTCGACATCGCGCACTTCAAGCTGGTGCCCGGTGACCGCTTCACCGAAAACGAAATCTCGGACCGGCTGGGCGTGTCGCGCACGCCGGTGCGACAGGCGCTCACGCGGCTGCAGCAGGAAGGTTATGTCGAGGTGCTCTTTCGCAGCGGCTGGCGCGTGCTGCCCTTTGACTTCGAGCAGTTCGAGCAGCTCTATGACCTGCGCATGGTGCTGGAGACGACCGCAGTACATCGCCTGTGTTCCGACGCGCAGAAAGTGGATCGCGCCATGCTCGACAAGCTGGTCGCGATCTGGCTGGTGCCTGTGGCTGAACGCAGCGCCGACATGGCGCAGGTGTCGCAGTGGGACGAGGAGTTTCATTGCAGCCTGGTCGCCGCAGCGGGCAATGCCGAGATGGCACGCGTGCATCGCGACGTGACCGACCGCATCCGCATCATCCGGCGGCTCGACTTCACCAAGCAGGCTCGCATCGACGCGACCTATGAAGAGCACGCGAAGATATTGAAAGCGATCCAGCGCAAGCGCGGCGACCAGGCCGCGATGCTGCTGCGCGCGCACATCGAAACCAGCCAGGCGGAAGTGCGCAAGATCACGTTGCACCAGGTGCATCTGGCGCGATCATCTGTATAGCGTTTTAGACAAGTAGGCAAATAAAGCCTAAAATGCAATACAAATGCCCGCCGCCGCGCAGTTGCACTCCGTCCTCGACCGTCAGCTCCTGATCCAGCTGGGCGAGCGGTTGCGCCGCGCTCGCAAGAGTCAAGGCCTCACCGCCGTCGCCTTGGCCGAACGTGCGGGCGTGTCACGCATGACCTTGAGTTCGGTGGAGGCCGGCCAGCCCGCCCCGACCATGGGGACCTATCTGCGTGTCCTTTCGGCGCTGGGTCTGTCGGGCGACCTGGCGCTGGTAGCGAGTGGCGAGCTTGGACCGCAAGCACCTTCGGCTGCAACGACCAAGGTCGTCCTGCCTGCAACGAATGCCCGGCATGACATCCAGGACCTGCAAAGTCTGATGCTCCACGAAGAGGCCATCAAGCTCGCAAAAAAGCATCCCGAACTCATCGAACGGGCACTGGCAACCCTGGAAAAGTGGCGCGCGTCGGGCGATGCTCATAGCCGCGTACTCTGGGACGAATGGTCGGTGATTTTGCGACGCAGGGAGTGGCGACGTGCGCTGGCACGTACGCGTCGCTCGATGGAACTGCGTCAGGCATCACCCCTCACCTTGCTGCTGCCGCCGGCGACCCGGGCGCGCATTCTTGAAGATGTCAGCCAGCTCAAACAAGCCGTGACGCTTGGTCATCTGTCCGCTCCGTCGTCGACGCGCAGGCAACCAGCAAGAGCGAAGAAATGAATCGCGAAGCCCTCGAACACCTGATCCGCGCTGCCGCTGAAGTTACCAATGAGTACGAATTTGTCATCGTAGGCAGCCAGTCGATCCTTGGGCCGATACCGAACCCGCCGCGCGAACTCACCATGTCGATGGAGGCTGACATCTACCCGATGAATGCTGAAGAGAAGTCCGACAAGATCGATGGCGCGCTGGGCGAGTCCAGAGTCGCGCCACCCGCAACGGTGTTGGATATTGCATCAGCGTCCTTGATCTGTTCATGGCGAAGACGGCAGCGAACCGCGAGAAGGACAGGGAGTTCAACATGGCCCTGATGCGTCACGGCTTGGTGTCAGTGCAGCCCGCGATCGAAATGGTCGCGCTCATGCCAGTGGACGATCTGCAAAAGCGCGCAATGCGCGCGCGCATCAGGCGTTGGGCAAGGATTCTGGAGGACAGGGGGTTTCAGGCGTGAATCGTGCACCCAATACGCTTGAGCGTTGCGTCAACCCACGACGAGTCATAGGTGCCGTCGGCCATGGATGCCACCATCTTTGCTTCGAGCGCGCTCTTGTTGATACCAGCTGCCAGCAGCGCTTCGACATCGTCGTAGGGCACGCACAAGGTGCCGTCTTCGTCGCCGATCATCAGATCGCCGGGATGGATCACCATGCCGTCGATGCTGATCGGCACATTGATCTCACCAGGGCCATCCTTGTAGGGGCCGCGATGCGTCACGCCGGCGGCGTACACCGGCAGTGAGCCTGCGCGCAGCGGTCCTGCATCGCGAATCGCGCCATTGATGACGAAGCCGCCCAACCCTAGCTTCACCGCCCAGCCCACCATGATGTCGCCGACGATCGCGTTGGAGAGTTCTCCGCCCGCATCCACGACGATCACATCGCCGGGCACCGCCATCTCCAGCGCCTTGTGCACCATGAGGTTGTCGCCGGGGCGCGCCTTCACGGTGAGCGCCGGGCCGGCCATGTAGCCGCCGCCGTGCATGGGCTTCAGGCGGGCGCCGCTTGCGGTCATGCGCGACATGCAGTCGCTGACGTTGGCGACCGGCACTGTCTTGAATTGCTGCGCGAGCGAGAGGCTGACCGCGCGGCGGCGTTGAAGGATCTGTAGTCCGATCATGGGAGTCCTGTGAATCTGGATGTGAATGGAAGGGATGCGGCTTGCGCCGCACGTTCAGCCGCGGATGTCCGCCAGGAACTTCTGCGCACGGGGTGTGGACGCCCGCGTAAAAAACTCATCGGGCGTGGCGGTTTCGACGATGCGGCCCTCGTCCATGAACCACACGCGGTCGCTGACTTCGCGCGCGAACCCCATTTCGTGCGTCACGCACAGCATCGTCATGCCGTCGCGCGCGAGCGACTTCATCACGGCAAGCACCTCGCCCACCATCTCGGGGTCGAGCGCGCTGGTGGGTTCGTCGAACAGCATCACGGGCGGGTTCATCGCCAGCGCCCGCGCAATCGCCACGCGCTGCTGCTGGCCGCCGGACAATTCGGACGGGAGCGAATCGCACTTCGTCGACAAGCCGACCTTGCCCAGCAACTGGCGCGCGTGTTCGTGCGCCTCCTTGCGAGGCAGCCCCGAAACCTTGATCGGCCCGAGCGCGACGTTCTGCAGCGCCGTCATGTGCGGGAACAGGTTGAACTGCTGGAAAACAAACCCGATGCGGCTGCGCATCTTGTTGATGTCGCCCTTGCCGCTGTGCATGTCCGCGCCATCGACGGTGATGGACCCCTGCTGGATCGGCTCCAGCCGGTTCACCGTGCGGATCAGCGTTGACTTGCCCGACCCGGATGGGCCGCAGACCACGACCACTTCGCCACGTGCGACGGTTGCATCGATTTCGTGGAGGGCGCGGTAGTCGCCGTACCACTTGCTGACGTTGCTGAAGGTGATCATGCTGTTCCTCTTGACGCGACGGGTTGGCTTGCGCTGGGCTGCACTGCAGTCGTGGGCGTGCGTCGGCGGACACGGCGTTCGATCCAGCCTACGCCGTGGGTGAGCAGGAAGCAGAGAATGAAATAGGTCAGCGCGAGCAAGGTGTAGACCTCGAACGGCTGCGTGAGCAGCATGCCGTTGACCTGGTTCGCAGCAAAGGTCAGCTCCTGGACGCTGATCACGTAGCCGAGCGAGGTTTCCTTGATCGTGGAGATGAACTGGCTGAGCATGCTGGGAAGCATGTTGTAGAGCGCCTGTGGCAGCACGACGATTCGCTGCGTCTGCATGTGGGACAGGCCCAGCGATCGCGACGCTTCGACCTGGCCCTTGGGCAATGATTCGATGCCGGCGCGAATCACTTCTGCCAGGTAGGCGCTTTCATAGATGACCAGCGCGCACAGCATCGTCGTGAAGCCCGAAACGGTACGCCCGAGTAGCGCGGGGATTCCGAAATACGCCCAGAAGATGAACATGATGAGCGGAAGCCCGCGCACCACATAGATGACCGCGATGGCCGGGGCGCGCAGGATGGGCCACGGACTCGTGCGAAGCAGGGCGAGGATGACGCCCAGCGGAAATGCCAGCAGGATGCCCAGCACCGACAGCACCAGCGTGAGCACCAGACCCCCCAGCGGCCCATTGGGATAGTTGCCGACCAGCAGCAGCATTGCGTAGGTTTGGATGATGTCCAGCATGTCAGCGCCTCTGGGTGCGATAGCGCTGTTCGAGCAGGTGGCCCGTAGCCATGATCACCAGCGAAATCGACAGGTAGATCACGGTGGCAATGGTGAACACTTCAAAGGTCTTGAACGTCTGGCCTTCGATTTGCCGTGCGGCATAAGTCAGTTCCGCGACGCCGATGGCCATCAGCAGGCTGGTGTTCTTGAACAGCAGCAAGCTGTTGTTGACCAGTGCGGGAAGGGCGGCGCGCAGCGCCTGCGGCAACACGACATAGGCCATCGTCTGCGCAAACGTAAGGCCGATGGCACGAGATGCCTCGATGTGGCCGTGCGGCACGGTGCGCATGCCGCTGCGCAGGTCTTCGCTCACATAGGCGGCCATGCACAGCCCCAGGGCGACCACGCCCGCATAGAACCCGCCGCCGTGGTCGTTCGTCCATTGCTGGATCGAATTGGGCAGCAGCGTCACCACGCCGAAATACCAGTACAGCACCTGCACCAGCAGCGGCACATTGCGGTGGTATGCAACATAGGCTGCAACACCGCGGTCGGCCGTCTTGGAAGGCAGGCTGCGAATGGCTGCGAGCAAGATGCCCACGCCATACGCGATCAGCCAGGCCGCCAGAGTCGCGAACAGCGTCAGCCGCAGGCCCGCCCACAGCTCAATGCCGTGAGGGCCCTGCAGCAAGGCGAGAGGATGAAAGTTGCCGAACATCGGTGCCTGTTACCGCCACGCGACTGCGTCGACTTACTTCAAGACGATGGGTTCGACACGGAACTCGCGGTTGGACTTGTACAGTGTCGTCGGGCCGAACCACTTGGTGTGAAGTTTCGCTGCTTCGCCAGACTTTTCCATGGATTCGAGCGTGTCGTTGACCTGCTTGAGCAGGGCGGCTTCGCCTTTCTTCACGCCCAGGCCCCACGGCTCCGACAGCATCGACTCACGGATCAGTTCGAGCTTGACCTTGCCTTCGACCTGCTGCATGAAACGCACCGAAGCGAGTTCCGAAAGCGCGAAGCCGTCCACCTTGTTTTGCACCAGTGCCATGAAGGCCGTCGGCGGGTCCTGGAAGGTCACGACCTCGCCGCCCGGCACCTTGGCCTTGACGGCCAGTTCAGAGGAGGAGCCCTTGGGCGCGCTGATCTTTTTGCCGCTCAGGCCGGCGAAGTTCTTGATGCCGTCAGCCGAGCGGACCATGATCTTTTGCTGGCTCACGAAGTACTGGTGGCTGAAGTCGATCTGCTCGGCACGCGCTGCCGAGTAGCCCAGGTTTGCAACGACCAGGTCAACCCGGCCCTGCGCCAGTTCGGGCAGGCGCGCCTCGACGGCGACCAGCTTCAGTTCCAGCTTCACGCCCAGGCGATCGGCCATGGCCTTGCAGAAGTCGACGTCGTAGCCGCGAATCTCGCGCGTGGCCGGGTCGGCGAAGCTGAAGGGCTCGGCGGTGCCTAGCGTGCCGCAAACGAGCACGCCACGCTTTTTGATGTCGCCCAGCTGGTCAGCCAGTGCGGGGACTGCAAGGCTGAGCAGGGTGGTGGCGGCAATGATCGATTTGATGAATCGGGACATGAATGACTCCTGGGGGGTGAAGGGGTGGGATGGAACGGAAAGGGACGGTGTTCAGCGCAGGTCGGCGCAAGCGGCACGTATTTTTTCGCAGCCGATCTCGATGCGGTCCATCGAGGTTGCGAATGACAGCCGCAGAAAGCCCGGCATGCCGTAGGAGGTGCCGTCGATGGTGGCGACGCCTGCTGCTTCGAGCAGGTACATCATGACATCGGCGTCGGTCGCCAGCGTGCGGCCTGCGCTCTTGCCCAGCAGGCCCTGCACGGACGGGAAGACATAGAACGCGCCATCAGGCGTGCTGCAGTCGATGCCGGGGACCTGGCCGAGCAACGCCACCATGCGATCGCGCCGCTGCGAGAACAGGGCCACGGCGCTGTGCACGCAGTCCTGGGGGCCTTCGAGCGCAGCGGCCGCAGCGTATTGGCTCATGGACGCAGCGCATGATGTGTTCTGGGACAGCAGCAAGGTGATGGCCTTCATCAGCGGCAGTGGGCCTGCGCCGTAGCCCAGTCGCCAACCCGTCATCGCATAGGTCTTGGACATGCCGTTGACGATGAGCGTTCGCGGTGCGAGTTCCGGTGCAACGACCAGGACCGAGACATGGCTTGCACCGCCGTAAACGTAATGCTCGTAGATCTCATCGGTGAGCAGCCACACGCGCGGATGACGCACGAGCACGTCGGCAAGGCCGCGCAGCTCTTGCGCCGAGTACACCGCACCGGTGGGATTGTTGGGCGAATTCAGGATGAGCCATCGCGTGCGGGGTGTGATCGCTGCTTCGAGCATTTCGGGCGTGAGCTTGAAGCCCGCAGCCGGGCCGCTCGCCACGATCACAGGCACGCCACCGTGAATGGCGACCATGTCGGGATAGGACACCCAGTACGGCGCAGGCACGATGACTTCGTCGCCAGCATTGAGCGATGCAGAAAGGGCCTCGAAGATGATCTGCTTGGCACCGCAGGCCACCACCACCTGTTCGGGTGCGAACGTGAGGTGGTTCTCGCGTGCCAGTTTGCTGGCGATGGCGCTGCGCAGTGCCGGCGTGCCGGCTGCGGAGGTGTAGCGCGTATGGCCGCCCTGCAGCGCATCCACCCCGGCTGCGACGATGTGGTCCGGCGTCGGGAAGTCGGGCTCGCCGATGGTGAAATCGACGATGTCGCGGCCTTCGGCGCGCAGCGCATCGACACGGGCCTTGGCCGCCATGCTGGGCGAAACCTTCACGCTGTTGAGGCGTTCAGCAACTATGGACATCTGGGGTGGAGCTCCTTGTTGAAGCCGATTGTTCGCTGCCACGATAATAAAAAAAAGCGATATTTACTTATAAGATTGCATCGCTTAAAGTGATTGATGGCGACGTCGCCGCAGGAGCCGGTCTTGTTCACCTATAAGCAGCTGGAGGCGATCTTCTGGATCTCGGAGCTGGGCGGTTTCGGCGCCGCCGCGCGCAAGCTCAACACCACTCAGTCGGCTATCTCCAAGCGGGTGCAGGAACTCGAGTCCGCGCTCGGCGTGGCGCTGTTCGAGCGTGACAAGCGCCAGGCGCGCCTGTCCCAAAAGGGCGAGGAAGTGCTGCAGCTGGCAAAGCACCTGCTGGAACAACGCGACGCCGCGATCGATCAGCTGAGCCAGCCTGGCGTGGCTGCACGCCGGGTGCGCATCGGGGTGACGGAACTCACTGCCATCACATGGCTGCCGCGCCTGGTCGCCGCCATACGCGAGCACTACCCCAAGATCGTGCTGGAGCCCGATGTGGATTCGAGCATGAGCTTGCGCGACAAGCTGCTGGCAGACGAGATGGACATGATCATCGTGCCCGACGCCGTGGCCGATGCGCGGTTCATGCACAGGCAGCTCACGGCCGTGCAGCTGTCGTGGATGTGCAAGCCCGGAATGCTGCCGACTTCGCGCGTGGTGACGTTGCAGGAGCTGACGCAAAAGACGATCTTTTCGCAGGGGAGCAGGTCGGGCACCTCCGTCCTGTTCGACGAATTCTTTCGCTCCAAGGAATTCCTGCGCGCCAACTCCATCAGCAGCAACAACATGCTCGCACTCATCGGATTGACGGTCGCGGGGCTGGGTGTTTCATACCTGCCCGCGAGGTGTTTGAAGCCGCTCATCGAGCGACGTGCATTGGCCGTGGTCAGGACCAAGCCTGCGCTGCCGCCGGTCAACTACGTCGCGTGCTTCAAGGGCGCAAGGCACAACAAGCTGATCTCGTCGATTGCGGACATCGCTGAATCGGTGTGCGACTTTTCCGAGCTGTTCCAGCTGGGCGGGTCGAGCGATGGAGTCAACGGGGGTATCGGGAGTGCGTTCTTTGGGGCTGGGGGTGCGTGAGGTGAAGCGATGTCGGTGGCGCAACGCGGGAACTGCCCGATGCACCATCAAGCCAACTGAGTCAAAGTGATGTCACTATGCCCATTGAAAACGTGAAAGTACTGGCGGTACCCACCGTCACCAAATTAGGCCCCGAAACAGCAGGCTCTGTCGTGATCGGCGGCTCCCATGCCGCGATCTACACCACCTACCTGACGCTCAAGGCCGGGGCCCGCGCTGCGATACAGCACGACGCGGCCATGGGGCTTGATCAGGCCGGCATCGCGGGTCTTGCCTGGGCGGAGCAATTTGGCTTTGCGATGGCTGCTGTCGATGGCAGGAGCGCCCGCATCGGCGACGGGGCCGACATGCTTCAGCGCGGAATCATCAGCGCGGTGAACAGGTACGCCGCCGCTTGCAAGGTGGAAGTGGGTATGTCCTGCAACGAGGTTGCCCACTTGCTGAGGGCGGCAGCAGAGCCCGCCACCCGACCGGCGCCGATGCTGGAGACGCGATCCGACATGACCTTGCCCGGCACGACGCAGCGGATCGTGATGGTGGACTCCATCGCCCTGGCGCGTGAGGGCGACGCTGACGCCATCGTGGTGAGCGGCTCGCACGGGGGCATACCGTCGGCCGGTTACGCCGCGAAGGTCGGCATCAAACTGGTGCTGTTCAACGATGCGGGGTTTGGCGCAGATGACGCCGGAAGTGCATCGCTGCCGATTCTTGAAGAGAAGGGGATTGCTGCGGCAACGGTGAGTGCGTTCACAGCCCGCATCGGAGAGGGGCGCTCCACCTACGAGACTGGCGTGATCTCTGCCGCGAACGCGCGTGCCGTGGCGCTCGGTGCTGTCGTCGGCTCACGCGCCAGAGACTTCGTCGCCAGCGCGGCGAAGGGTGCTCATGACCCAGCAGGCGGACAGAAGTGACGCACGACCCCCTCGACCACGCCGGCACGCGCCTCGAATAGCGCGCCACGCCGGGGTTCGAGGTATTTGCACATCTTCACGAGCAATCCCATCTCCGCAGAGAACTCGGTTCCGGTGATCGTGTAGCCCGCCTTGAGTTTCGCAATGAGGACAGAGCTGTTGGCCGTGCGGTGGTGCGACTCGACGCGGGTGCAGCCCAATGCGCGTGCTTCTTCCTCGATCGCTGCGATCAGGCGGGTGTACACACCCTGGCCGCGCCGCTCGGGCAGCACGCCGGAATTCGAGACGTAGAGGATGCCGCCGGGCATCAGCCATGCGTGACTCCAGCCGATCAGTGCTTCGCCCTCGAATGCGCCCACGCGCACCTGGTGCGCACCCGACTTGGCCGGCGGCGTGCCGCCAGTGGCAAAAAATCGCTCGGTGACGGCCTGGCGATCAGGGTCATGAAGGATGGCCTTCACCAGGTTGGTGAAGGCGGGTTCCTCGAACTGATCGACGGTGCGAATCTCGGGACTGGTCATGCGGTCCATCATGCCAGCAGCGCTTTCGTGTCCTGCGTGCCGACTTGCGCGCAGACCTTGCCCAGCGTTTCAACCTCGCTGCGCAGCGCCTTGACGAGCGTGGCAATGGAGGAGCCGGGAAACTGCCGGTCGGTGCCTGAAACACTGAGCGCCGCCACGGGCCGGCGTGTGGCATCGAGGACTGCAATCGCAACGCCGGTGATGCCGGCGACCGTGTTGTTCTGGTTGAGTCCGTAGTGCAGTCGGGAAGACTGCTCGATCATGTCGCGGATCAGCCGCACCCGGTCCGCACCCAGGTGCGCAGCGCGCGGCAAGCCGTAGGCGATGGCTGCGCGCATCTCGGCCGTGGGCAGGCACACGAGCATGGCCACGCCGGCGGAATTCATCACCATAGGCCGCCGGTCTCCCACCGCGAACGAGAGCGCTCGGGTGGTGACCTGGCCGGCGTGCGCGCAGCACACCGCGTCATACCCGCTGGCAAGCGTCAGCGCCGAGATGCCGCCATGGCGAGCTGCGATCCGGTGCACGCTTTCCTGCGCAGCAGCCTGCAGGCTGGCCGGTGCGCTGATCGCAAGACCCAGCTCGAACAGCAGCGGTCCGGGCAGGTAGCGCTGCGAATCCGGATGCCGCGCGACCATTCGCTCGCGCACCAGTCCGGCCAGGATTCGATGTGTGGTCGCTTTCTCGAGGCCGCAGCGTGAAGCCAGTTCGGTCAGGCCCCAACCAACGCGTGGCCTCGTCGCGAGCTCGCGAAGAATCGTGGCCGCGCGTCCCAGGCTCTGGGTACCTGAGGAAGGACTGGCGGAAGGCTGGCGCTGGCTCATGCCGGCAGTTTACAAGCGTTGGTCCGCAATGTGGACTCCTTCAGGGGCCATGCCTTGTCTTGCATCGGAGGCACACCTAGCATCGATTTCACTGCTCAAAAACAGGAATGCCAGGAGACATGAATACAAACATTTCCATGCGCCCCCTCTCTGCTCACGTGGGCTGCGAGCTGATCGGCGTCGATCCTCGCGATGTGGACAGTCCGCAAGTCGCCGCTGCCATTCGCGAAGCCTACGAGCGCTACCACCTCGTGCTGTTTCGCGGGCAGGAACTGTCCGAATCGCAGCAGGAGCGCCTGTGCGAGCTGATCGGCGTGATCTCCGCGCGTGGCGGCAAGGGTTATGCCAAGGCCGGCCGCCGTTCGGCGCTGGTGTCCAATCGCAACGGCGACGTGATCTTTGGCGATGGCGAGCTGTCATTCCACTCGGACCTCACGTTCCTGGAGTGGCCGCTCAAGGCGCGTTCGCTGCATGCATTGCAGTTGCCCAAATCAGGCGGCAACACGCTTTTTTCAAACGCCAACGCCGCCTACGAGGCGCTGCCTGCGTCGATGCGCGCGCGCATCGACAACCTGTGCGCCCGTCACGCAGTGGCGTATGAGCGCGACGGTCAGCAGTGGCTCGACGAGCACACGCGGCCAATCGTCGGGCACCACGGCCCGACCGGCAAGCCGGTGCTGATGGCCAGCCGCGCGGTCACCAAGGACATACCGGGCATGGAGCGTCCGGAGTTTCGCGCCATGCTCAAGCAGCTGTGGGCGCAGATCGAGCGCGAGGAATTCATCTACACGCACGTGTGGCAGCTGCACGACCTGATCCTGTGGGACAACGTGATGCTGCAGCATGCGCGCACCACCTTCGATCCGGCCGAGCCCCGCACCTTGCGCGCCGTCTCCATCGACTCGCACGAAGTCGCTGCGCTGGAATCCGCAGCCCAGCAACAGTCCGAGCCGGTGACCGCGTAGATGTCGGTTGCCTTCAAACGCATTCTCATTGCCAACCGCGGTGAGATCGCGATCCGCATTGCGCGCGCAGCTGGCGACCTGGGCATTCGCACGGTGTCGGTCGCGTCCACCGACGATGCGGACTCGCTCCACTGCCGGATGTCGGACGAGAACGTGGCGCTGCCCGGAACCGGCGCTGCGGCCTATCTGGACATGGACGCGATGCTGGCGATTGCCGCTCGCACGCACTGCGACGCCATCCACCCCGGCTACGGATTCCTGAGCGAGAACGCCGGGTTCGCACGCCGTGCGCGCGCGGCCGGCATCGCCTTCATCGGACCCTCGCAGGAGGCGCTGCAGCTGTTCGGCGACAAGGCCCAGGCGCGCCGGTTCGCCGCCGAATGCGGCGTGCCGATCCCGGCCGGCACCCAGGGTTCCACAACACTGGAGCAGGCGCGCGCGTTCATGCAGTCGCTGGGACATGGCGCAGCGGTGATGGTGAAGGCGCTGTCGGGCGGGGGCGGGCGCGGCATGCGGCAGGTCGAATCGCTTGCGCAGCTCGATGGCGCGTTCGCGCAGTGCGCGTCGGAAGCGCTGAAGGCTTTTGGCAACGCGGGTGTCTATGTCGAGCAGGTGATACCGCAGGCGCGGCACATCGAGATCCAGGTGCTGGGCGACGGCCGCCATGCAGTCCACCTGGGAGACCGCGATTGCAGCGTGCAGCGGCGCTACCAGAAGCTGGTCGAGATTGCACCCAGCCCGTGGCTGGCGCCGGTGATGCGGGCCCAGCTGGCCGATGCCGCGTTGCGAATGGCGGCAGCCAGCCGGTATGAAACGATAGGCACGTTCGAGTTTCTCGTGCCGCTGCAGCCGGCGCTGCAAGGGCCCGAATTTTTCTTCATCGAAGCCAATCCGCGCTTGCAGGTGGAACACACCGTGACCGAGGAGCTGACCGGCATCGACCTGGTGGCAACGCAGATCCGCCTGGCGGCTGGAGAGACGCTTCGCGACCTGGGCATCGCGCAGGACAGCGTTCGTTTCAACACCGGGCATTCGATCCAGCTGCGCGTGCTGATGGAGCAGATGACCGAAGATGGCGGCGCGCTGGCGGTCTCGGGTGCGCTCGATGCCTTCGAGCCGCCTGCCGGTCCGGGCGTGCGCGTGGACACGCATTGCCACGCCGGGTATGCGCCGAGCCGCAATTTCGATTCGCTACTGGCCAAGGTGATCGTCACCAGCCGCTCGTCGCGCTTCGAGGATGTGCTGGACCGCGCCTATCGCGCCATCGGTGAATTCAACATTGCCGGTGTCGAGAACAATCTGACTTTCCTGCAGAACCTGCTGGTGCTGCCCGAGTACCGGCGCGCGGCAGCATCAACCGCATTCGTCGTCGGGCATCACGGCGCATTGGTGCAGTCCGGCGAGGGCGTGCATCGCAGGCGCCATGTGCCGGTCACTGCGTCGCTGCCGCGTGCGGTCAACGCGTTGCCGGCGCAGGACGAACCATTGCCCCAAGGTTTCCTGGCGGTCGATGCCGACATGCGGGCCGGTGTGGCCGAGCTGTGCGTACAGCCGGGGCAACGCGTCTCCAGGGGCCAGCAGATCGCCGTGCTGGAAGCAATGAAGATGGAGCACAGCCTTGCGCCCCCCTGCGCAGGCTGGATTCGCGAAGTGCTTGTCGCGGTGGGTGACCACGTGCAGCCCGGCCAGCGGCTTTTTGTCATCGAGGTGGACGCCAGCGACAGCCCGGCCGAGCAGCAAGAACAAGGCGCGGCGGTGAGCGGACCGCGAGAGGACCTGCAAGAGGTGCGTGCCCGGCATGCCCTCACGCATGATGATGCACGGCCCGAAGCAGTCGCCAAACGCCGCGCGACCGGCCAGCGCACCGCACGGGAAAATCTCGCCGACCTTTGCGACCCTGGCTCGTTTCGCGAGTACGGCTCGCTGGCGGTTGCGGCCCAGCGCAGCTCCAGATCGTTCGAAGAGTTGCAGCGCATCAGCCCGGCCGATGGTTTCATCTACGGACTGGCATCGATCAACTCGCATCTGTTCGGTCCACACAAAAGCCGTTGCATGGTCGCCAGCCCCGACTACACCGTGTTCAGCGGCACGCAGGGTTTCATCGGCCACAAGAAGCTCGACCGCCTCTTCGAGCTGGCCGAGCAGTTTCGCCAGCCGCTGGTGTTGTTCACCGAAGGCGGCGGCGGGCGCGCGCTGGACACGGACAATTTTGCGGGCGTCAACCTGGCCAATCCGACCTTCTGGAAGCTGGGCCGACTGAGCGGCCTGGTGCCGCTGGTGGGCATTGTTGCCGGCCCTTGCTTCGCAGCAAGTGCGGCCATGCTGGGGTGCTGCGACGTGACCATCGCCGCGCGCAATGCATCGATCGGCATGGGCGGCCCGGTGATGATCGAGGGTGCGGGCCTGGGGCGCGTCAGGACCATCGATGTCGGTCCGGCGGCCATGCATGCTGACACCGGCGTGGTGGACGTGCTGGTGGATGACGAGGCGCAGGCGGTCGAAGTCGCCAAGCGCTACCTGGCTTTCTTCCAGGGCAGCGTGGACCAGTGGTCCTGCGATGACCAGGAGCCGCTGCGTGAAGCTATTCCCGAGCGGCGCACGCGTGTCTATGAAATACGCGACGTGATCCGGCGCCTGGCCGATACCGGCAGCACGCTGGAGCTGCGCGCGCAGTTCGGACGGGGCGTCGTGACCACGCTGGCGCGCATCGAAGGCCGCGCGGTGGGCGTGGTGGCCAACGACCCGCGCATCAATGGCGGCGCAGTGGGCGCCGACGAAGCCGACAAGCTCACCCGCTTCATGAAGCTGTGCAGCAACTTCGGCCTGCCCATCGTGTCCCTGTGCGACACACCGGGCTTCATGGTCGGTGTCGATGCGGAGCGCACCGCCCTGGTACGGCACGTCGCGCGCATCTTCATGGCCGGGCCCAAGCTGCGCGTGCCGTTCTTCACCGTTGTTCTGCGCAAGGCTTACGGACTGGGCGGCATGGCGATGGGCGCGGGCTGCTTTGCCGGATCGCTGTTCGCGGTGGCCTGGCCGACGGGCGAGTTCGGTTCGATGGGGCTGGAAGGCCAGGCACGCCTGGCGCACCGGCGCGAGCTCGAAGCCATCGCCGACGCGAACGAACGGGCGCTTCGCCTCAGGCACTATGTGGATCAGCTGTATGCGCGAAACAAGGCAGTGAACATCGCGCCGTACCTGAGCATCGACGACGTGATCGATCCGGCCGACACGCGTCAGTGGCTGGCCGACGGCCTGCGATCGGCCTGCGGGCGTGAGCGAGAGGCCGAGCGCGAAGGCGGCGGCCTGGATGCCTGGTAGCGGCGCGGCAGCCGCCTGAAACGCCAACCCGATGCACCGATGGATTTCTTGAAATTACACAAGGAGACAAGCATGACCCGAGTTCTTCAACATCTTGCCCGCGCCGTGGTGGCCGCGGCGCTTCTGGCGACAGGAGCAGCCAACGCGCAGCAGGCGCAGCCCTGGCCGCAGCGACCCGTGACCATCGTGGTGGGCTTCGCGGCGGGCAGCACGGCCGACCTGGTGGCGCGCGCCATGGCGACATCGCTGTCGCAGCGCACCGGGGGCAGCTTTGTCGTGGACAACAAGACCGGTGCCAACGGCATGCTGGCGGCCTCGACCGTCGCGCGCGCCAAGCCCGACGGCACCACCTTGCTGATATCCACCTCCAGTCCGCTGACGGTCAATCCGCACCTGTATCCCAACCCGGGCTATGTGCCGCAGAAGGACTTCCGCTTCATCACGCCCATCGTCTCGGTGCCGCTGGTGGTGGCCGTCAATCCGAACCAGCCGCTGATGAAGAACGTCTTCACGATCGAGGACCTCAAGCGGGTGGGCATGGCCAAGGCCAACGGCCTGACCTATGGCTCTGCCGGCAACGGCAACCTCACGCACCTGGCGGCTGCGCAACTGAGCACCTCGCTCGGCTTCAAGAGCGTGCATGTGCCGTTTCGCGGGTCCGCGCCCGCAGACATCGCGCTGCTGGCCGGCGACGTGGACTACACCGTAGGCCCGATATCCAATGCCCAGCTCATCAAGGACGGAAAGCTGCGCGCGCTGATGGTGACGGACAGCGAGCGCTGGGCCGACCTGCCCGCAGTGCCCACGGTGACCGACATGAAGATGCCCGAGATGGGCATCGTGGCCTGGACTGCATTGCTGGCGCCGGCCGGCACGCCTGACGACATCATCGAGGCACTGGGCAACCATGTGCGCGCCATCACGGTCGATCCGCGCAGCAAGCAGTCGCTGGGCATGCAGGGCCGCATCTGGACGCTCACGCCCGCGCAGTTCTCGGCTCGCGTCGCCGACGAGAGCACCCGCTACGGCGACCTGGTCAAGCAGCTCAACATCAAGCTGGAGTAAGGCAGCATGGCCGTGTCGCAGCAAGGCGCATTCACGCCGCGCGAGTCGCTCGTGCGCGCCCTGTCCCCGCGCAGCGTCGCTGTCGTGGGTGCATCCAACCGCCCGGGCTCGTTCGGGCAGAGAACGCTGGACAACCTTGCCAGCTATGCGGGCACGGTATACATGGTCAGCAAGACGGCCGCCGAGCTGTCGCAGGGCCGTACCTATCCGTCGTTGTCCGACCTGCCGCAGGTGCCCGATTGCGTCGTGCTCGCAACGCCCGGCGAGATCGCCGAGCCGCTGGTGCAGGAATGCGCCTCCATCGGCGTGGGTGGGGTCATCGTCTATGCATCCGGTTTCGGCGAAGTGGGCGACACCGAGCGGCAGCAGCGCCTGGGCGATATAGCGCGGCGCAGCGGCATGGCACTGTTCGGGCCGAATTGCCTGGGCGTTGCCAACCACACCTTGCCCATGGTGCTGTCGTTTGCCGACTTCACCGATACCGGAGAAGCCGTCACACGCGGTGTCGGCGTGATCAGCCAGTCGGGCGCGGTGGGCATCGCGCTGTCTCAGGCACGCAGGCGCGGCGTGGCGATCAGCCATGTGCTGACCTTCGGCAACGCGAGCAATGTCGATACCGCCGACCTGATCGCCTACCTCGCGCACGAAAGCGCGTGCGCGGCGATCGCCTGCGTCTTTGAAGGCTGCGCCGATCCGCTGCGCATCGTCGAGGCGGCTCGCGTGGCCGCCGCGCACGACAAGGTGGTCGTGATGTACAAGGCCGCCACCAGCGAGCAGGGCGCGGCTGCAGCGATCTCGCACACCGGCTCGCTCGCCGGATCGGACAGCGCGTACCGGGCCGTGCTGCGCAGCGCGGGCGTGGTGCTGGTCGATTCGCTGGAAGCATTGCTGGAGACCGCGACCTTCTTTGCGAAAGCGCCCGCACCCAGGGCGCTGGGCGCGGCCATCGTCTCGTCCTCTGGCGGCACGGGGATCATGGCCACCGACAAGGCCGAAGAGAACGGCATCGCGCTGCCGCAGCCCGATGAAGCAACGCTCGCGATCCTCAACCAGCACATCCCCAGTTACGGCTCCGCGCGCAATCCCTGCGACCTGACCGCGCAGGTGCTGGGCAATCCGCATTCGCTGGCCGCGTGCTGCGCAGCGTTCACCGACAGCGACGCGTATGGCGTGCTGGTCACGACACAGCCGTGGGCTGCACCCGCGCTGGCGGGTCGCGTGCAGGTCTATGAAGAGGCCGCACGCCGCAGCGGCAAGCCGGTGTGCACGGTATGGGTGAGCCAGTGGCATGAAGGCCCGGGCGCCATCGAGTTCGAGCGCAGCCCGCTGGTGCCGGTGTTCCATTCGATGGAGCGCTGCTTCGCGGCCATCCGGGCGTGGCACGACTACCACGCGTGGAAGCAGTCGCGCCACAGCTTCAGCGAAGTTGCCGCGTCGCAGCGCGCGCAGGCCGCAGCCTTGCTGGCCGACTCGCAGTCGCCAACGCTGGGCGAGCGCGAGGCCAAGCAACTGCTGGCGCTGTATGGCGTGCCGGTGGTCACGGAGACGCTTGCGACCAGCCAGGCGCAGGCCGTCGCTGCCGCGGACACGGCCGGCTACCCGGTGGTGCTCAAGATCGAGTCGCCGGACGTGCTGCACAAGAGCGACATCGGCGGCGTGCGCCTGAACCTGCGCTCCAGCCAGGATGTGCTGCAGGCCTACGCCGACATGATGGCGGCGGTTTCGAAAGCCGCGCCCGCCGCGCGCATCGACGGCGTGCTGGTGCAGCCGATGATTCATGCGGGCGTTGAGCTGATCGTGGGTGCCCGGCAGGACCCGCAGTTCGGCCCCTTGCTGGTCGTGGGCCTGGGCGGCATCTTCGTCGAGCTGATCGCCGATGTGTCGGTCGCGCCGGTTCCGGTGTCGCGCGAACAGGCGCTTGCCATGCTGCGCGGCCTGCGCGCTGCGCCTGCATTGCAGGGCGCGCGCGGCCTGCCCAAGGTGGACCTGGAGCGGCTGGCCGACATCGTGAGCCGGATCTCGCTGCTGGTGGACGACGTGTCCGGCCAGCTGCTTGAACTGGACGTCAATCCGATCATCTGCGGCCACCACGGGCACATCCATGCGGTGGACGCGCTGGTGGTTCGCCGCCAGGAAGTACGGGCCCCCCGGCCCGAAGGAGCAGGCAATGAAATGGCTTGAAAGCACGCAGTGCATCCAGTTCGCGGTGGCCGATGGTGTCGCCACCATCACGCTGAACCGTCCGCAAAAACGCAACGCCCTGAACCGGCAACTCATGCAGGAGCTGCGTCAGGCCCTGCTGGAGGCCGACGATCTGGTCGCGGTGCATTGCGTGGTGATCCAGGGTGCGGGCACCGACTTCTGTTCGGGCTATGACCTGGTCGATTACAAGGCCGAGCCTCCGGCAGGGGCAGGGGAAGCCGCTGCAGTTGCGGCCTACGACGCTGCGCAGTACCGCGTGCCTTCGGCCAGCCATGACAACGACATCTGGCGCATGGAGCACAACCAGGCCGACATCTTCACGGTGATGGACATCCACAAGCCCGTGATCGCCAAGGTGCATGGCCATTGCCTGGCAGGCGGCACCGATCTCGCGTTTGCATGCGACCTGGTCGTGGTTGCCGACGACGCGAAGCTCGGATTTCCGGCGACGCGTTCGCAGGGTTCGCCGCCGTCCCACATGTGGACCTACCTCGTCGGTCCCCAATGGGCCAAGCGCCTGCTGCTGACCGGCGACCTGATCCGCGGTGCGGACGCCGCGCGCATCGGCCTGGCGGTGCAGTCGGTGCCCGCTGCCACGCTGGACGAAGAAGTGGCGGCGCTCGCGCGTCGGCTGGCGCTTGTCGATCCGGACATCCTTGCCGTCAACAAGCGGGTGGTGAACATGGCGATGGAGCTGATGGGCGCGCGCACGCTGCAGCGCTTTGCGGTGGAGAACGACGCACGCGGCCATCAGGCGAAATCCAACCAGGCCTTTCGCGCCGACATGGCGCAGATGGGTTTCGCTGCGGCCGTGCGCAAGCGCGATGCGCCGTTCGGCGATCCCTTCGTCAAACCCAACTAACCACAGGTTCAAACAGCATGGCGATCCGGTATCTCAAACGCGGCAGGAGCGAAGCCGACACGGCGCAGGACGACGGCAAGGTACGCGCCACCGTCGAGCGAATCTTGAAGGAGATCGAGACGCGCGGCGACGCGGCTGTGCGCGAACTCTCTACCCAGTTCGACAAATGGACCCCGCAGGCGTTCCGGCTCACGCAGGCCCAGATCGAGGCCGCAGTCAGCAAGCTGTCGCCGCGCGAGATCGAGGACATCCGGTTCGCGCAGACGCAGATCCGCAGGTTTGCGCAGGCGCAACTCGCGTCGATGCACGAAATCGAGGTCGAGACGCTGCCCGGTGTGTTTCTCGGCCACAAGCACGTGCCGGTGCAGGCCGTGGGCTGCTATATCCCCGGCGGCAAGTACCCCATGATTGCATCGGCGCACATGAGCGTGCTCACCGCCAAGGTGGCGGGCGTGAGCCGCATCGTGGCGACCGCGCCGCCGTTTGAGGGCGAGCCCCATCCCGCGATCGTCACCGCCATGCACTTCGCGGGCGCCGATGAAATCCTCGTGCTCGGCGGCATCCAGGCGGTCGGCGCGATGGCCATCGGCACCGAGTCGATCGCGCCGGTGGACATGCTGGTCGGGCCGGGCAACATGTTTGTGGCCGAGGCCAAGCGGCAGCTGTTCGGTCGCGTGGGCATCGACCTGTTCGCCGGACCTACCGAGACACTGGTGATCGCGGACCACACAGCCGACGCCGAGATGTGCGCGGTGGACCTGCTGGGCCAGGCCGAGCATGGTCCGACCTCGCCGGCCGTATTGCTGACCACCGACGAAGCGCTGGCGGCGGCGACCATCGCCGAGATCGAGCGCCAGCTGCAAATCCTGCCCACGGCCGGCATCGCGCGCGAAGCCTGGGCACAGTACGGCCAGGTGATCGTCTGCGACACTGTCGATGAAGTCGTCGCCACCGCGGATGCGCTGGCGTTCGAGCACGTGCAGGTGCTCACCGCGGACCCGGACATCTTCCTGGCACGCCTGAAGAACTACGGCGCGCTCTTTCTCGGCGCGCGCACCAACGTCAGTTTTGGCGACAAGGTGATCGGCACCAACCACACCTTGCCCACCAAGCGCAGCGCGCGTTTCACCGGTGGCTTGTGGGTCGGCAAGTTCCTCAAGACCTGCACCTACCAGCGCGTCACGACCGACAGCGCATCGGCCATGATCGGCGAGTACTGCTCGCGCCTGTGCCACATGGAACACTTCGCCGGACACGGCGAACAGGCCAACCTGCGGGTGCGACGCTACGGCACGCGCGGCGATGTGCCGTGGTACGAGCCGGTGCAGGCGCTGACCTGAAGCCGCGCGATGAAGACGCCGAGCTTTCGCCTGGACGGGCGGCGGGCGCTTGTGACGGGCGGCAGCCGGGGCATAGGCCTGGCGGCCGCGCACGCGCTCGCACAGGCTGGCGCGCACGTCGTCATTGCGGCGCGCAGCCAGGCAGAACTGGCCCAGGCATGCCTGGCCATCGAGCGGGAGGGCGGGCACGCACAGGCGCTTTGCCTGGATGTGACCGATGCGGGCGCGGTTGCGACGTCGGTTGAAGCGCTGGGGCCCTTCCAGATACTGGTCAACAGTGCAGGCATGAACCGCCCGGCATTGCTGAGCGACACACTCGATGCGGACCTGGACGCTGTGCTCGATCTCAATGTGAAGGCCGCGTTCTATGTGACCCGTGCCGTTGCAGCAGGGCTTCAGCGCGCCGGTCTTGCGGGGAGCCTGATCCAGGTCTCATCGCAGATGGGGCATGTGGGCGGGCCGCGGCGCACGGTGTACTGCGCCACCAAGCATGCGCTGGAAGGGTTCACCAAGGCGCTCGCCTGGGAGCTGGGCGCCTGCGGCATCCGGGTCAATACCTTGTGCCCCACCTTTATCGAAACCGACATGACACGCCCGATGTTCAAGGATGAGGTGTTCCGTGACTACGTGACCTCGCGCATTGCGCTTGGACGCATAGGGCAGCTGGAGGACATCATGGGCGCTGTGGTGTTCCTGGCCAGCGATGCGTCCAGCATGGTGACTGGTTCGGCGCTGATGGTGGACGGCGGTTGGACTGCAGCCTAGCCCGGTTGGGCCGTAGCTTCAGACAAACAGGCTGAGGTTCGTCAGGACAATCGAGGTCAGCGAAGGCCCGCGGGTGCAACCGTCCAGGCTCGAGAGCAAGAGCGTTGGCAGTGATACGAGCGCCACCACGAGCACGTCGCGTGACTGCATCGGAAGGAAATTGGTGAGGGCGATTGCGGCTTTCATGGGATTGAGTATCTGGAAACTCGCTTGTGCGCGATGCCCTCCAGATGCGCAACCGGACGAGAGCCAATCTGTCTGCCCAACCGTAGGCCGTGCCCGACAGCATGTCAGCCTTGCCTACACAGCCGTTAGCCTTTTCGCGCAGCCTCGATTGCCGCGATGTCGATTTTGGTCATTTCCATCATGGCCTCGAACGCACGCTTTGCCGCCGCCGGGTCCGGGTCGATGATGGCCTGCGTCAGCGCGCGAGGGGTGATCTGCCACGACAGGCCCCACTTGTCCTTGCACCAGCCGCAGGCGCTTTCCTGGCCGCCGTTGGAGACGATGGCGTTCCACAGGCGATCGGTCTCGGCCTGGTCGTCGGTGGCGACCTGGAACGAGAACGCCTCGGTGTGTTTGAACATGGGCCCACCGTTGAGTCCGAGGCAGGGGATGCCCATGACTGTGAACTCAACAGTGATCACGTCGCCCTGCTTGCCGGATGGGTAGTCGCCGGGGGCGTGATGAACCGCCTTCACGGCGCTGTCGGGAAAGGTCTTGGCATAGAACTGCGCCGCCTCCAGGGCGGTGCCGTCGTACCAGAGGCAGATCGTGTTCTTGCTGGTGGGTTGCTGGGTCATGGCTGGGTTCTCCGGTGAAGTGAAGAGGAAGAGCAAGAGGAATGGCCCTCTGCGTCAACGACGAATGAGACCGTGCGCGATCGACATCTGGCGCTGACAAGCCCTATCGCATGAGCCTCAGGTGGCGCGCGCGACGGCTTGCACCGCTCGCTGCACGCCGCCCTGGCCCACCGGGATGCCCTGTGTGCGCAACGCCGCTTCCACGCCGGCGATCGCGCCCAGGATCATCGCGACGTTGCAGTCGCCCAGGTGTCCGATGCGAAACGCGCGACCCAGCATCGGCCCCAGGCCACCGGCGATCGCGACCTGGTATCGCTCGCGTGCGACGGTGCGTAGCGCCTCGACGTCGATGTTCGATGCAACCGTGATCGCGGTGACCGAAACGGACCGCGATGCAGGGTCACAGGCAAGAAAGTCCAGCGCGCCGCCTTCTCTCCAGCCCTCGACTGCGGCATGCACGGCGCTGGCAACCAGCTCGTGCCGCTTCCACACGGTGGGCAAGCCCTCGGCGAACACCAGGCCGAGAGCCGCCTCCAGCCCGCAGAGGAGGTTGATCGGTGGGGTGCCGCAGAATTTCACGTACGACAGGCTGCTCTTGCGCCGCGCCCAGTCCCAGTAAAACCGCGGCGCCTTGACGTCTTTGGAGTGCGCCAATGCGCGCGCGTTGACGGCCGTGAAGCTCAGGCCGGGTGGGCACATCAGGCCCTTTTGCGACGCACCGATGGCGACGTCCACGCCCAGTGCATCGAAGTCGAACGGACAGGCGGCCAGTGATGCGACAACGTCCGCGACAAACAGGGCAGGGTGGCCCAGCCGGTCCAGCATCGGCCGGATCGGCGCGAGGTCGCTGGTGACACTGCTGGCAGTGTCGGTGTGAACAACGAAGACCGCGCGGATCGCGTGGTTGCGGTCCGCGCGCAGTGCTTGTTCCATTGCAGCGAGATCGATGGGATAGCCCTCGCGCCAGGGCGTGCGCACGACCTCTCGTCCCAGTGCTTCGCTTTGCACGGCCCACGATTCGCTGAAGTGGCCGGTGCCGCAGACCAGCACCGTCTCGCCGATGGCTGCGACGTTCTCGATGACGGCTTCCCAGCCGCCATGTCCGTTGGCGGCGTAGAAGAAGACGTCCGCTTCACGCGTGTGCAACAGGCGCTTCAAGCCCTGCTCGCACGCGGCAATGGTTGCGTCGACGCGGGGGTCGGCCAGGTCCATGGGCTGCTGGGCCATCGCATGCAGCACGGCGTCCGGGATGGGCGTCGGGCCGGGGGAGTGGAGAAATCGGCGGCCGGGGATTCGTGATGCGGGCATGGGACGGATCGTAGCGGTATCCAGATTCCCGCTGGGCCCGGCTATGCTGGCGCCATGACCACCATCACCTTGAATGACGGATCGACGCAGGAGTTGCCGCACGTCGATGCGCTGGGCGCAACGAACTGCGGCTGTCCCGGCGTCTGGCGATTCGAAGGCGCGTCGCCGGGCCCGCACGTTGCGATCACGGCATTGATCCACGGCAACGAAGTCTGCGGCGCCGCAGCCCTGTGGGACTGGATGCAGCGCGCAAGTCGTGCTCCGGCATTTCGCAGTGGCCGCCTGACATTGGCGTTCTGCAACCTCGCGGCTTATGCGAAGCTCGATGACGAAACCAAGCAGGCCTGCCGCAAACTTGACGAGGACCTCAACCGCGTGTGGGGGCGGGTCGATGCATCGCCCGCGGGCATGGAGTCGAGCGAGATGCAAAGGGCCCGAGAAATCCTGCCCTTCATCGGCGACGCCGATGTGCTGCTCGACATTCATTCGATGAGTGGCGAAGCGCCTGCGCTGGGGCTGGTGGGGCGCGCGGCAAAGAACGTGGACTTCGCGCGCCGGCTCGGCGTACCTTCACTGCTGGTGCAGGACTCGGGACACGCAGCCGGATTTCGCCTGATTGACCGGCACCCGTTTGCCACGCCGGGCGAATCTGCAGTGGCGATGCTCATCGAATGCGGCCAGCACTTCAGCCGCGCGGCATTCGATGTGGCGGCCCAGGCCGTCGACCGAACGGTGGCCGTGTTCCTGGGTGGAGCCGAGCTTGCGCCTGTGTCTGCTCAATCCGTGATCGAGGTGACGCAAGCGGTGACCATCGAGTCCGAGGATTTCCGGTTCACACAGGAGTGGCCCAACATGGGCTGCATTCCAAAGGCCGGCACGCTGTTGGCGCATGACGGTGAGCTTGAAGTTCGCACGCCTTACGACGACGCGTTTTTGATCATGCCGGCGTCGGCTCGGGATCGGCGGCCCGGGCTGACGGCGGTGCGGTTTGGGCGGGTGGGGTGAGGGCGGCGGATCGGTCCGTTGTCGCTGGGGGAACCCTACGCAGTCACGCGCGGGCCTCCGGCAGCTCGATCTTGACCTCCAGCACCTCCAGGTTGCCCTGCCGTTCGAGCTGGACCTTGATGTCGTTTGGGTCGATCTTGATGTATTTGCTGATCACGGCAACCAGCTCGCGTTGCAACGCAGGCAGGTAGTCGGGCTCTGCAGCGTGGCGGCCACTGCGCTCGTGCGCAAGAATGATCTGCAGCCGCTCCTTGGCGACGCTCGCTGTTTTCTTTTTCTCGCCGAGCAGGAAGGAAAGGAAAGAGCCCATCGTCACTTGCCTCCGAACAGGCGCTTCAGGAAGCCGGTCTTGTGCGGATCGATGAAGCGCATGGGCACGTCCTTGCCGAGGAAGCGCTCAATGACGTCCTTGTAGGCCTCAGCGACGTCCGTGCCTTTCATGTGCACCGCCGGGACGCCCTGGTTGGAGGCCTGCAGCACCGTCTCGCTCTCGGGGATGACACCGATGAGCTTGATTCGCAGGATGTCCTTGATGTCCTCCAGCGAGAGCATCTGCCCCTGGTCCACGCGGTTCGGGTTGTAGCGCGTGATGAGCAGGTGCTCCTTGATCGGCTCCTTGCCTTCGATCGCGCGCTGCGTCTTGCTGGCGAGCATGCCCAGGATGCGGTCCGAGTCGCGCACCGACGAGACCTCCGGGTTGGTGACCACCAGTGCCTCATCCGCAAAGTGCATCGCCATCAACGCGCCGGTCTCGATGCCCGCGGGCGAATCGCACACGATGTATTCGAAGCCCATGTCGCCCAGGTCCTTCAGCACCTTCTCGACGCCTTCCCGGGACAGCGCATCCTTGTCGCGCGTCTGCGAAGCCGCAAGCACGAAGAGGTTTTCGCACTGCTTGTCCTTGATCAGCGCCTGGTTGAGGTTGGCCTCGCCCTGGATGACATTGATGAGGTCGTACACCACGCGTCGCTCGCAGCCCATGATGAGGTCGAGATTGCGCAGGCCCACGTCGAAGTCGATAACGGCCGTCTTGTGGCCCGCGAGCGCGAGGCCCGAAGCGAAGCTGGCGCTGGTGGTGGTCTTGCCGACCCCGCCTTTGCCCGAGGTGACGACGATGATTCTGGTCATTGGAATGTGGATCCTTGGAAATTCGTTAAAGCGCTTCGAGCACCAGCTTCCCGTCGCTGCCGCCCTCGAGGCGCACCTGCGTGGCCTTGCCGAGGACGTCGGCCGGAAACGGCACTTCGCTCGTGCGGTACACGCCGGCGATGGAGATGAGTTGAGGTTCGAGGCAGGTAGAGAAAATGCGCGCCTCGGTGTTGCCGCGCGCGCCCGCGATGGCCTTGCCCCGCAGCGGCGCATACACATGGATGTGACCATCCGCGATGATTTCCGCGCCGGCGTTGACCATGCTGAGCACGACGACATCACGCCCGCGCGCATAGACCTGCTGGCCGGAGCGAAGCGGTTTGTCGATCACGAGGGCGCTCTGTGAAATCACTTGCTCAGCAACAGGCGCGACCGGCGTGTCTTGCTCCCTCTCGCCGTGGGACAGGGCAGGCTCAGGGGAATCGTGCTGCGGTGTCTTCACCACATCCTCCCCCTTCGCCAGGCCGGCCTGAGACGCAGCCCGCATCTGTCCCTCACTCCCGCCCTTCACAGCCACCGGCATCAGACGGTGACCGCGCAGCAACTTCACCAGCCGCGCGAAATCCACATCGCCCGCCCCATGCAAGGGCGACAGGTCCACCACCAGTGCATCGTCCTCGAAGAAGTCCGGGATGTCGCCGAACCGCGCAGCCAGGTCGTCGGCCAGGGCCGCGAGGTCGGTGGACTTGAGCAGCAGCGCGACCAGGGGAAGGTTCGCGCTCTTGATCTCGAAAGTGGCAGGGGCGCGTCCTGCGAGGGAGACGGTCATTGAAACGTGAAGCGGGGGCTTTGGAGGGCGAAGGGCGATGACGAAGGGCGGCGCAGTTTAACAGTGACCTGCGGGCTGCGTTGTGACGTTCTTGTTGCGAAATGCACCTGCCTGGCGAACCGGCGAGTGCATCGCTGCCAAAGAGCGATGGTGGCTCTGCCGGTGCGTCGGCAGAAGCAACGACGTGTCAGTAACGACCGCCGCCGTAGCCGCCCTTTCTCGATGATGGCGCGCAACAGGGTGCGCAGGGGGAAAGCGGGGCCTCGGCCTGCGGTGGCGATGCGGCCCTAGCGAGTGCAGCGCTCTTTGCAAACCTTTTGATTCGCGCCCAGGATGCGCCTGGAGGCAAGCTCAGCAAGCGGCCGGAAGCCGCCGCATTTGAAGCAGCTCATGGAACCTGGGCGGGCTGAGGAGAGGACCACGGCACCCGGGGGCTTGCCCCGGGAATAGCGCAGCCCGTCGTCGGAGATGACGCTTGAGTGAGAGGCGGAGGACATCGTGACGCTCCGGCGGCGGCCGAAGGTGAGGTGACTGGGCGCCGATTTTAAACCTCGATGGGGCAGGCAGGCCCCATCGCCCTGAAAGACCCCGTACAGGCGCGGGGGCCGCAAGAGACGAGGGAGCGCCTGTCAACCGGCACGGCGGCGAGGAACTGCATCAAGCGGCCTGAGGTTCGACAGCAGATTCGCGAGTTTGGCGCTCTCCACGGGTTTTGCGAAGTGTTCGTTGAATCCCGCCTCCAGTGCCGCAGCGCGATCTTGCGGCTGGCTGTACCCCGTGATGGCCACCAGCATCGGCGCCTCGGGCATGGTCAGCCGCAGCGTTCGGGCGAGTGCAAGGCCGTCGATCCCGGGCATTCCGGCGTGCCGCTGTTCGACAGAGCAGCGGTGTCGATTCTTGAAAGCGTGACGGTAAACGTGCTTCCTCGCCCCTCTCCGTCGCTTCTGGCCGCGATCCGTCCATCGTGCAGCTCCACCAACCGCTTGACCAGCGCAAGTCCGATTCCCAGGCCGCCCGCGGCTCGGTCGGACGTCCGCTCGGCCTGCACGAAAAGCTCGAAGCAACTCTCGATGAGCTTTGGGCTCATGCCCACCCCGTTGTCCTGTATCACGACCGAAATGTGCGTCGGGCTCTGTTCAAGGTTGACCGAAATCTCGCCTCCCGGCGGCGTGTACTTCGCGGCGTTGGTGAGAAGGTTAGTCACGACCTGGGTGAGCCGCTTGGCGTCGCCGCTTACCGTGGCGGCGAAGGGCGTGGTCTGGAAAATCAGGCGGTGCCGGCGTTGCTCGACGAGCGGCCGCACTTGCTCGAGCGCGTCCTGAAGGATGCTGCGCAGATCCAGCGGGACGCGATCGAGGTCCACGTGCCCCCGCGTCACGCGAGAAACGTCCAGCAGGTCGTCCACCAGCCCCGTGAGGTGTTGAACCTGGCGCGCCACGATCTCGCTGGTCTTGCGCACGCGCGCTTCGTCGTGCGCAGCCAATCGCAGCAAGCTGGCCGCGGATGCGATCGGCGCCAGCGGATTGCGTAACTCGTGCGCGAGCATCGCGAGGAATTCATCCTTCCTCCTGCCGGCATCCAGTAGCTGCTCCTCGGCCAATTTGCGGGTGGAAATGTCGCTTGCGCAGCCGAGCCACTCGACGATCTCGCCCCGCGTGTCCAGCAACGGCACGGCGCGCGAGACCGTCCATCCTCGACTTCCGTCCGCACGCAGCACCGGATGCTCCAGTTCGAAAGTTGACTTGGTGCGGATCGCCTCGTCGATCGCCTGCCTCACCGCTGCAATGTTCTCGGCAGGAACATAGTTTTCAATGCGCCACTCGCCCTTTTCGCCCGTGCCCTGGAGGAAGCCGCGTCCATTGAGTTCGTCGATGAAACGCCAGTCCGGGCTCATGCGGTAGATCACGTCGCCCGTGGCATCGCGCAAGGCGTTGAATCGGTGCTCGCTCGTACGCAGCGCGATCTCCGAAGCGACGCGCGCCGTGACGTCAATCGCTTGGTGGATGATGTGTGTGACCCGACCCTCCTGGTCCAGCACGGGCGAGTTGACCGGGCTCCAGTACCGCCTCTCGAAGCGACCTTCCTCCCGTGGACCCACTGGGATGTCGTACTGCAGGAGCCCGAGCGAGTCCCTGGTTTTCGACTGCATGACCCGTTGCAGGGACTCGAACAACCGGCGGACGCCGGTTGCCTGCGGATCGTTCGGGTTCTCGGGGAAGGCATCGAAGATGTGCCTGCCAAGGACGCTCTGCCTGGTGCGGGACGTCGCCTCCAAATAAGCGGGATTCACATCGACGATGACCAGGCGCGTGTCAAGGACGAGGTATGCACTCGCGGTGGACCTGAAGATGCCCTCGTAATCGAAGGGTGGGGCTGCTGGTCTTGTCATCGGGGAGATAGGTCGGTGATCCCCCAAGTTTCACTCAGGTCAGCAGTTCTGTGTTGTCGTGCAGAAGAAAGTTTGCTTTTGCTATGACCAGACCAGCACGAACACTCCAGTGCGCGAGAGCGGCGTCGTCATTGGTGTCGATGCGATCGGGCTCCAGGCAAGGTGTGCCCCGCTTGACTGAGATGCGTGCGACTTTCACAGAGAATGTCCGCACTACTTTGAGGAGGCTGGGCATGGTCACGATCGGCATCATCGGCGCGGGCATCATGGGTGAACGCATGTTGCGTGCGGCACAGGAACAGGCGTCGGACTTTGTTCAAGTCACCGGAATCTGGGACCCGTCGGCCGAAGCGTTGTCGCGGATCGGCGCGCTGGCGCCCCATGCGCACTCCGTGCCGGCGCTGATCGCGGCGGCGCAGTGCGTGTATGTCGCCTCACCCCCTGCAAGTCATCTGGAGTACGCGCGGGCCAGCCTGGAAGCCGGCAAGGCTGTGTTTTGCGAGAAGCCCCTGGCCGTGGATATGTCAACGGCGCGGGCGTTCGTCGAAGCGGTTGGGGGCGGTCGGGTTGCCGTGAATTTTCCGATGGCGTCATCGCCGGCAGTGGCGAAATTGGCCGACTGGCTGTCCACGGGGGTGGTGGGGACGCAGCTGCGGCTGGAAATCGAAGTTGGTTTCGCCGACTGGCCACGCTCGTGGCAGCGCGACGCGGCAGGGTGGCTGGATCGGCGTGCGCAGGGCGGCTTCACGCGGGAAGTGGTGTCGCACTTTCTCTTCCTGACGCGGCGGCTGTGCGGCGCGATGGTTTTGCAGGCGGGCCGGGCGCGCTTTGATTCGCCCGATACCAGCGAGCGAGCGATTGCAGCGCAGCTGACTGCGGGAGGGTTGCCAGCGACATTGACAGGCGGTGTGGGGACCACGCTCAAGGACGACCACAACACCTGGACATTGTGGGGCGATCGCGGAGCCATCCGGTTACGCGACTGGTCGATCGCAGAGCGGTTGGTTGATGGTGTGTGGGTGCCTGATCAAGCGGCAATGCCCAATGAACGAATGCGCTCGCTCGTGCTTCGACGGCAACTGGAGGGAGTGGAGCGAATGACGCTTGGCGACACGCATCACCTGGCCACCGTGCAGGAAGCGTTCGAGGTGCAGACGGTTGTGGAGGGGGTATTGGAGGGGTGGGTGCGGGAGTAGGTGGGTATGGGGGCGGCATCGCACCGGGATCTGCTGGTTCCGACGGTCTGGTTTGGGGTGGGAGCGGCCGGCAGGCGAATCTAGAGTTCTCGGCGGGGCACCCTGCGCCGCGCGAATACACTCCCAGCACAGCAGGAAATTCCGCGGAGTGGAGGACTTCCCATCATGGCAAACGACAAATCCGTCCAACAGCAAATGGCCGAAATCGAAGCATTCGTTCGCGGGCGGCCAGCAGTGTCGAATGAACGGCTGCTATTAGAACTAGATGAGCTTCTTCGATCGTTCCCAGACGAGGTGACCCTCGTCCAAGGTCACGAGGGCGCTGCGGAGTGGCTCGGACGTGCGCAAGCTGTTATGGAGCAATGGGACACCGTCTTCGCGATTTCGTTTCAAGCCGCTGTTGGCGACATGACATCGGGTCATTGGAATCGGCAGAAGCCTGCGCTCCAACGGCTGAAAGCTGAACTTGTGCGTGCCAGGCACGACGTTCTACTTCGTATGCCCGACACGGGAACCACGGTGGTCGGGATGGGCGAGCCATTCGTCTATTTCGATGAGGTGCGAAAGATTATTCAGCGAGCCCGCTTGGACCTTCTGTTCGTCGATCCCTACCTAAATGAGGACTTCGTCGCCCGGTATCTGCCATTTGTCACGGCCGGCACCAAGGTGAGGCTCCTTGGCCGCGAGAAGATGAAAACGTTATTGCCTGCCGTCGAGATGTTGCGCCAGCAGACTGGGCTCGATATCGAGGCCCGCTCAGGCTCAGGCTTCCATGACCGCTACGTTTTCGTCGACCAGTCTGAGTGCATCCAGTCAGGCGCCACCTTCCATCAAGGCGGCGTTAGGACGCCGACCGTTCTTACTCCCATCGTGGATGCAGCAGACACCTTGCGTGGCATCTATGAAAAACTGTGGACAGAGAGCTTGTGACTCTAGCGGGCGCACAGCGCCGACTCCGGCTTGTGGCATGACAATTGAGCGGCAGCTCCTGATGGAGGCTGCCAATTCGGAAGTTGACGGTGTCGGGGTGTTGAGCGCACGCGTTATAGGTCCAGGCTTGGGGGACAGCAAGCGCACGTTTCAAGTCCTCCTTCGCTAGCGCTAGCGCCAGTGCCAGTTCCGCGACCAGCAGCAGCACCGCCAAGTCGGATCTGAGGGCTTAACGGAGTCTTTCACAGGCTGCATCGGCCTTTTAGGGGGCTTGAGACCGAGGCGGCGGCGCTATTCAGGGCCTCGGCCAGTGGTTGGCGAACGTCTGCTTTCGGCCAATAGCGGCCGCCCGCACCAGCCGCTTAGCTCCGAAATACCGAAGAAGTGGCCGCGCAGCCAAATGCGCGGCGACACTGCTGATAAGGCTAGGAAGGAGCGGGCCAGCTCCGACAGAACGTGCGCTGATCGATTTGCTATGCGGCGCCATTCGCGCGCTTAGCTGATGCAAACACTGTGTCTGCCAGCGACTGACTCACACTGCCAAGAAGTTCGAGACTTGAGCGGACGTAGGCTGCACTTGGTACGGCGAACTCATGAGAATGACCAATGAGGCAGAACCCATGGACGGATCCGTTCTCTGCAAGTTCCCCAGGAACATCAGCGAAGCTCCCATCGCCATGAGCCAGGCCATTGCGAAATCGCCGGAGTACATCTAACTGCTTTCTATCGTGTTCGTTTGGAAACGGTACTACGTTCAAGGCGCTGCGAAAAAATTCATCTGATGCAGTCAATATGTCGGTCCCTCGACGAACCTTGAACTCGAACGCCAAGTTCTTTTGTGTATGAACGTACGCCCCCAGATCTTTGATGCTGGACTCGAACAGTGACCATAGGGAGACCACAAAACCGCATCGAAAGATTCTCGAAAGTAGCTGCTGCGATTCGTGGTGCACGATCGCCAAGTGATTTGATGCCTCATCTGCGGGCATCCCGCGCTTTCTTAGATCAGCTCGAGCGCGAACTGCGCCCTGATCGCTTTGATGGGAGATGGCTTCCTCTATCGCATCCAGAGCCGGCAAAAGGACCTCAAAGCGGGGGCCGGGATGGGGAAGCCACTCCAGGAAGAAGTCGAGGGAATTGTCGATTGACATTGCTTTACCGATCTACAAAAAATAGCTCTTGGCTGGCGGAAGTGGTTGAGAGAAATACAAAAAGGGCAACGTGCCTGGCGCGGGCAGAGCGAGTATGGCTGCTCTGGGTCGAGAGCAGACATCCCGGACCAATGATCAAAATTCGCGGGCTCTGCATATACTGTCAGCTCTAAAAATGAGAAGAAGGTGAGGGGGAGATGCTGTGGAATTGGTTTGGATTGGGTAAGCCCCCGGCGTTGTCCGCTTTCGATGGAGCGCTTCCAAGGGAGGAGTTAATCTTGAAAGGCCGAATGGCCTTTATTGACGATGAAGAGCCCTTGCTTCTGGATCACATTCGCAAGTCAGGCTTTGCTGTCGACCACGATCGCGATGGCAAAGACCTTCGAAACTACGAATTGCAGTTGTACGACGTTGCGATCGTGGACTATTACGGCGTCGGTCAGCATCTTGGCGCTGGGCAGGGCTTTGACCTTCTTAAACATCTGAAGCGAGTCTCACCTCGTACCCGACTCGTCGCGTATACCTCCAGAAGCTTGAACGCATCAGAATCTGAGTTCTTCAGACAGAGCCATGTTGTACTGCCAAAAGACTTGGGACTCGGAGACTCCTTAACCCTGATCGAGGACCAACTGAGGAAAGCGCTAAGCAAAGACCATCTCTTTGAAGCGTTGATAACTAAGCTCTCTGTTTCCAATGGCGAGGAGCGCGAACGGCTTCGACTTGTGCTTACTAATGCGCTTGGCGCAAGGAAGAAGGCGAAGGTCAAGGAGTACCTCGTCAAAGCAGTTGGTGTGGGCGCGGAGAAGACGGTCGAGGTCTTAATCGACAAGCTCTTCATCTAATGAAATCCCCTTCGCTCGTCCCGCTGACCGACCCGAATAGTCTAGAGATTCATGACGGTCTTAGTGTCCCCGCACCGACTTTCTGCCGAGAAGGAATCAAATCTAGAGGAGCTTGCAGGGACCACTATGCGGCGCTAATGCAATCTCCAGATCGTTGGTCTGAGTGCCCCTACGGCTTCACGACAAGAAGCTTCACATTTGATGGAAAAAAGTGGGCTGTCTCCGGTGTGATTGGTTTCCCCCGCTTTGGCTCTGAAGCAGAGCGCCAGATGGCCAAGAAGTTTCCGGATTCGCGTGTCAGTAGAGACACGATCGAATCCACAGTGTCTGTCTCCCGCGAACTCGAAAGGGTAAAGAGTGATGTGGTCGCAGAGGGCGCCAAAATATTGCCACAGGCTTTCCATGAATTGCGGAAGCTAAACGGAGCGGTTATTCAGCACGCCGAGCGTGCGATGACAGACCAAGGTGAAACTCGGAACCTATTGAGTATCAAGAGCGCCGCGGAGTTAATGCGGAACAATTTTGACATCCTCGAAGCGTTATCGAATATTGAGGGAATGAAATCACTTCCTGTTGATTCCACAGTCAATCTCTTTGATCTTGCCTTCAAGATGAAGCGCGTATATCAGGAGCGTGCGCTGGCTCGGAAAATGGGAATTCAAGTCAACGGCGTGCGCGCCATTATCCAGGGCAGCCAAAAATCTTTTCCACTGGTCCCGGCCGTATTACTCGAGAACGCCATTAAGTATGGAACTATAGGCGAGACGATACACATCGACATCACTGCGGAGGGTGGACGAGCTGTCCTCGTTGTAGAGAACCATTCCAATCGACCGATTGACCCCGTACGTTGCTTTGAGCGGGGTGTGCGCTTCTCCAATGACGTAGAGGGTGGAGGGTTCGGTCTTTTTCTCGCACGGGAAGTTGTCATCGCACACCGTGGCACGATCCGATGTGCGCCATCTACTGGGAGAGTAAAGATGATCGTTGAAATTCCGCTGGTAACTATCATCTAGTAGCCAGTCAGTAGTTCACATCCGCGCAGGAGGATCGCGTTCAACCGATGTCCGCTTTCGGCCAGAAGCGGACACATCGCCGCATACTGCGGCTTCACAAGCATCGCAAGGCAACGCCGCCGGCCTAGCTATCGACAGCTACTTCTCCGACCGCCGCTTCCAGTTGCGAGGGATCAAGCCCTTGCCCGACGCCTTGGTCCAGCGCTCCTTTGTCGCTGCCACGTAGCGCGGGTCGGACGGGAAATAAGCATGTTCAAGCAAAAGTACTTGCAAGCCGCTGCGTCCCTCAACCTCTTTGAAAAGGAAGTCGATGTGCTGCCGCATGGCCACGTAGTCTTCGTCTTCGGAAATGGAAATTTCGTCCGGCCGACTTTCATCTTCAGCCGAATCAATCTCGGCGACACCCCCATCCGCTTCGTCCTCAATTTCATCGGAATCTCTGCTCTGATTTGGGAAGTAGGGACGACTGAGCTGGTCCAACACGATGACGCCCGGTACTGGCCTTCGCTCTTTCTCGAAGTGCCTTTGCAGCCCAAACGCAAGTGCCACATGAACTGCCAGCCAGTTCTGGTCCGAACCTAAATCAGCCATTGAGAGCACCGCACCGTCAGGCCCATCCTCAATGACTGAAATCGACGGCTCTCGGGCTGAAAAGACAAGCTCTGCATCAACACAGGGTTCAACCTTGGGTAACTTTGAAAATACTTCAGAGGCGTACTGCGAAACGGCGGATTCCGCACGGCGCATGCGGATTCGTCGATTGTCCGCGTCTACCTGCGCTTCTAGGTCCGCAATCTCATCCCGCTGTTTAGTTAGGTCTTTAGCGGGCTTCAGGAGTTGGTCATCGACGGTTTCGAGAAAAAAGGTGGCCTTGCCACGAAAGAAGGATTGAAGCTGTGCTAGGTCGGCAAACTGCCTAGCCTCGGCAATCCGATTCAATGCCGATGCAACCGCAGCATCGAGTTGCCGGAGAAGTCCGCTGAGCTCCTCTACTCGTGTGTTCATTTGCGCTGCTGCTTCACCAAGCTGTGGCCGAAGACGTCCAATTGCGCTCGTTTCGGTGCGGATAGTTTCAAGCGAGTGCCGCATTGCCAACGCGGTCTCGGCGCCAGCTGTCGTTTCGGATTCGCATACGGGACACTTCGTGGGTACCTCCAGCAAGTGGAGATGCTCTGCAATTCGAAGCTTCTCGTGCTGGCTGCTAACTGCGGTCTCATAGTCCAGTGATTCTTGCTCAGTCACGGCTAGCGCTCGAAGCTTGCGTTTCGTCTGGTTCAGCTCTCTCAAAGCGACTTGGCGGCGCTCCTGCAAGATGTCCAGCTGGTCTGCGCCAGGGTACTGTAGCGGACGGGCCGCTGGCGATGCTGCATTGCGCACCAAGCTGATTAGCAAAGCCTCGTCAGCTTCCTCGGGTGCGCTCTCCACAAGTCCTAGCTGCTGTGCTTCACCGAGCAATACCCGAGACCGCTGCTTAAGGACGCTGTCTTTTGCGACGCGGGCCTCCTCACGAGCAGAATCAATCTCTAGGGCCCTACGTGCCTGGCGAAGACGTCTTTCCGCCGCTGCAGTCGAGCCGCTCACTACGCCCAGGAAGTACGGCATTGTCGAGACGATGGGGGGTGCTTTGCGATTGTCGTCAAGGCCATGAAGCAGGACCGTCTCGCTGTCAATGACCTCCTTGGTAACGAACATGTAGGGCGTGAACTGCCGGATTGACGGCCGGTCCGTAGAGTCTCGTTCGGTCTGCTCGGAATCAGCCACGGGCGAGGAGTCAATGCCGAACGCCTCGCCCAGTCTGGCTTTGCTAACCGCAACGAGTCCCCGGCCTTCAAACTCCTCGACGGAGCGAGGAGTCTTTAAGTTTCTCCCCGTGGTCACGTACATGTAGGAGTTCGGTGCCTTGCCGACAAGCGGGACTTGGCGGCACGAAATCATCTCGTCATCGCCCATCACCCACTTCACTCCAACGGCCACGCATCGGCGTCGCACATACACAGGCAGCTGGCACTTGGACGACCCGAGGCAAAAGTCTAACGCCTTAATGACTGCCGACTTGCCTGTCCCAGATGCACCGGTGATGATGTTCACACGATCAGCGTCCAGTTCGATTATGCGAAACGAATCCTCCTCGCCAATGAAGAAGACGCTCGCAATATTCCATCGCTTCATACAGAGACTCCCAATGCTTCTAGGACGGCCCTAGGGGAACCCATCCCGGCCATCCAACTTCCCAAAAGCCGGGCCCGCTTCAATGCGGCACCCGCCACGCCCATAGTGACGGCTTTGGGGAACTTTGTCTTAGTGCTCTCAACGGAACCGTCTGGCGTAAGCTTAAAAATGCCAGCTATACAACCAAACCGGATGGCAGCTGTCGTGATTTCAAGCGTCGAGTTGACCTTGTTGGCCAGACCGACCGAGATCTCCGGGTTTCGATTCATCCACAACGTGAACCCAGTCTCCCTGTTGCAACCATCGAAGGTAGGCGCCAGGTCCTCAGAGATCGCGAGGGGTACAACCAGATACACCAACGGGGTAGCGGGAGGCAGTCCCTCGCTCGTAACCTGATAGGCGGAACAAAATTGCGCGAGCACGGCACCGCAGAACGCTGGATTGGTTTCGGCGAAAACATCACGCGTGGCGATCACGGGTGGCCCTTTAACAGGGCAATGTAATCAGGGTGCCAACCGACTGTCTTTTCAACCGCCAAAACCTGATAGGTGCCACGCACGTAATAGGAAGCGCTCCAGTTCTTGGCAAAGGGATCGATTTCCTGGTGGGCTTGGGAGAACGACCATCGAAATATCTGCAGACCCGCAGCCCGCTTTGTATCTTCCGCGGCCGACTGATGCTGCTCGGCGACCGGCTCATGCCTATCACCCCATTCCTGAACTAAGTATTGGTCGTATCGATGAATACGACCAGCCATGTCCGCTCGCTCGGTCATCCACTTGTGGCGCTGCGACCTTGCCTTCCATTCTTCTCGCTGCGCCGAGCGAATCTCGGACTTGGTGCAGCTCACGAGCTCCAGCTGTGTAGCGATCATCGACGGGGGGCTGTGGTCGTCAGGCGGAGCATCGAATTGGAAGTCGGCGAGCAGTTCGTCTCGCGATAGCTCGCCCGCCATCTCGATCATTCGCTGCTGCACTTCAAGCTTGGTGATGAACCGATCTCGTTTTGCGCAGAACGAGTACACGATCTGAAGATCCCACCACTCCATCAGGCGCTGCGAAATCGCCTCACGCTGGTCAGGTGGAAACATTGTGAGCGTGGTCGTTATCTTGCGTTGAATCTTGTTGATGTCGTTCGCGGCCGGATGAATCGTTACTCTGGCGAGAAGTTTCTCGCGGATCACGCTCGAGAGGTTTAGGTAGGCAGAACAGCCGGCCAGCCGCTCAATGTGCGGCAGGGGGTTCTTGCCATTCTTCTTGGCCAGAGAATGCTCGTTCACCACGCGTTGAGCTTCTGCCTCCAGAAGCGTCAAGAGGTTCGCGCGTGAAGCCTTTTCATCCAGCAGCGGTGCCAAGACACTGCCGGATGGAAGCGTTGCTACCGTGACCAGCTGGAAGCGCGTATCGTCGAGACTGACCTTTGGGAGCACGTCGATCCACGCTCTGAGTGTCTTCCAAAGGGCTACGGAGGCCAAACTCACCGCCGCTGGCTTCATGCTCAGGGAATGTTTCAGCTGAACGAGGAGGGGGCGACCGTTTAGGACGATCTCCACATCATCCAGACGTTCTAGACACACTGTGGCGTCGTCTTCAGTAGCGTTGACGATGGCCAGTAGACCGTACAGGGACTGATAGTAGAAACCCAAGGCCGCATCGACGGCGGAATGTCCGCGATTTTCGGCAGTTGTCGCAAAATTCAAGTCGGCCTCCTATATCTCAGCGCGCTCGGCGCGAGCATCGACCCAAAGCTCCCCAAGCAACGCAGCCAAGTTCCTTTAGCAAACTGTAACGACTTTTTGATCATCGGCAGGTAGTTGCGCTCGACCCCCCGGCCGGAGAGCCGCACTTCTTCCGCCTAAGGCGGCGCAGTCACGACGGTTTAGCTCGTACAAGCTTCGCTCGATAGCTGCGAAAGAGACAAACTCTGGGGATCGCATGTCCCTAATTTCGATAATCCAATATCGTCACTAGCTATGTGAATCGGTTGGTGATGTCCACTTCGGATCGAAAGCAGACGTCGGGGCATCTGCTGAGGCGAGCATCCACCGCAACCCGCGAAACGCAATTTCGCAACCCCCTCGCGCGATCCATCAAACGAACTTACCGGGGCAGCCCGAGCCGACCACACGAGTGATGACAGCTCCCGCCCCAAGTGTTGCCCCCCAACCACCCACCCGCCCCGAGGTCTCTGACCCA
>NZ_JANU01000001.1 GCF_001044395.1 Caenimonas sp. SL110 | reverse complement strand
GGCCCGCCCCATTGCGGCACATGGTTTTTCACTTCCAGCCGTATCGGCTTGGGCAGCAGCCAGGTCGGATACACCGGATCGCAGGCTTCATTGTCAAAGGGTGCGATGGGCGTACTGCCTTGCAAACCCCGCGCCGGTTTCCACTGCTGCATTTGCTCCACGCGCCAGTCGGCATGCGCGAGCGGCTGCACCACGCAGCCTTCGCCCAGCCGCACGCTCAGGCGCTCGACAAGCTGGTGTAGGCGTTCGCCCTTCACGTTGTCTTCGGGCAGCAGGCTCTTGTTCGTGCCGCCCCAGGGCGTGGTTTCGAGCGAGCGCAGGCGCAGGTAGCTCGCGGGCGCGGACAAGGCTGCGCGGCCCAGGTGCTCGGCCACCAGCCGGCGCAGGTGCGCGATGTCCTGCGTGGGCTGCGCTGTACGGATCGCAAGTTGCTCGTGCGGCGGCAGCTTCACGCCGTTCAGGCGGCGCAGGTCCAGCGTCCATTCCAGTTCCAGCGCGAGCACGCCGCGATTGCGCGCCTGCAGCCACACCTGCAATTGCGACAGCAGGCGCTGCGCGCTCCACATCAGCTCGGGGGCGGTGGTGGCCAGCGCCATCAGCTCCACCCGCATGTCGAAATCTTCGGGCAGCGTGAGCCACGGATAGGTTTCATTCGCATGAAAGAAGGCCGCATCGAGCGCCAGCAGAAGCTGCGTGCCGAATCGCCGCGCAAGCCCCTGCCGGGGCAGCGCCAGCAGGTCGCCCCAGTTGCGGCAGCCGATGCGTTCCAGGATGGGAATGTGCGCAATCGCCGCCGTCATCACATCGACGGGCAGATCGTGAGGCACCTGGGCCGGCGCCTGCTGCCCGCGCACTTTCATCCGCAGCATGCCCAGCGCCTCCAGCGATGAGCGCCCTTGCGCCCATTGCACCGGCGACAAGGTTTCACCCGCCTCGAGCAGGCTCTTGAGCAGCGCGCGGCGCCCACCCCACAACCTCAGCGAGGCTGATGCTTCGACAAGAATGGCTTCATCGACGGGGGCAACGCGCGGCGTGTATTGCAACGCTCTCCAGCCCCAGGCGATTCGCTCTTGTTCATGGGTGGGCAGGAGCGCTATCCAGTACATGGATGTTTTCCTGCTGCCCTGGCGACGCCGGCATGCGCACGGGCAAGGGTACGGACAAGGGGGACGTTCGCAGCCTGCGGGATTTCAGCAGCGCTGCGAGCTTGCGCGGATGGGCCGGCAGGCTCACCACCGATTCGAGCGGGGGCCCGCGCCGCTTGAGGATGCGCACATTCATTGCATCGGTGCCATCGACCAGCAGACGAAGCCGCGCAGGCGATGCATCGTTTTGCGAGCGCGCCTCGCGAAACACAAACAGCAGCCGCTGCTGCTCGTGCGCCGCCATCTGCAGGCGCCGCAGTTGCGCCGGGTTGGCCTGCGCAAGCCACGCCACGACAGCAGCCACCTCCGCGCAGCGCAGCGCCTGCTCGCAGGCCCACAGGCGCGCGGCGGGCTTGTCTGCGTTCACGCACAAAAGCCGGTTGCCGGGCAGGCCTTGCGACTGCAGGCTGGGGCCGAACGGCAGGTAGGGCGAACCCACCAGCACCACCGGCCCGGCTGAGGTTTCAATGGCCTTCGCCAGGGCCGGCAAAAGCAGGCGCCAGGCGTGCTGGCCGGGTCTATGCTGCAATACTTCGACCATGCTTCCCAGCGGCCATCCGCCCCCGGGAAGTTGCCTGTCGAGCGGCTCGTGGCCGCTGGCAATCACCGCCTGTTGCGCAGCCAGGTCCTGCACGCGCCAGACGTGCTCCAGCGAAGCTGGATCAACAAGGCGAAGGCGAGGACTGGCAAGTGATGACATGGGAGAATCGGGAAACAACTGTTTGTTTATACAGTGTTTGCCTGACCCCTGACAGCTTTTATTTTTGTCGAACTTTCTATTACTTTTCGCACGCACCCTTGTATTCACTCTTCGAAAAACTCATCCATCCGTACCCCGAAGCGGAGCCCCAACTCCCGCCCAAGGGCTTCTTTCCCTTTGTGTGGGCATGCACCCGGGGCCTGCGCGGCTACGTCCTGCTGCTCGCGTTTTTCAGCGCGGCCGTCTCGGCCTATGAGGCATGGCTGTTCGCCCTGCTCGGCCACATCGTCGACTGGCTGGGCAAGAACGAGCCCGCGCGGCTGTGGGAATTGCAGGGCAAGGAACTGCTGGCGCTGGCAAGCGTGCTGGTGGGCAGCACCCTGTTCATCGCGATGCAGACGTTCTTCAAGCACCAGACGCTCGCCATCAACTTTCCGCTGCGGCTGCGCTGGAACTTCCACCGGCTCATGCTCGGGCAGAGCATGTCGTTCTACTCGGACGAATTCGCAGGACGCATCACGACCAAGGTGATGCAGACGGCGCTGGCCGTGCGCGAGATGATCTTCACCACGACCGATGTGGCCCTGGGCACCATCGTGTACTTCGTGACCATCATGGCGTTTGCCGGTGCCTTCGATGCGCGGCTGATCTGGCCGTTTGCCATCTGGGCGTGCTTCTACGCCGTCTCGGTCTGGTACTTCGTGCCGCGCCTGGGCCGCATGGGCAAGCTGCAGGCCGATGCGCGCGCGATGATGACCGGGCGCATCACCGACGCGTACACCAATATCTCGACGGTGAAGCTCTTCTCGCACACCCAGCGCGAAGCGGGTTTTGCGCGCGCGGCCATGACCGAGTTCATGGTCACCGGCTACAAGCAGATGCGGCTGGTGAGCGCCTTCGAGATCGTCAATCACCTGCTCGTGGTGGGCCTGATCATCGGCACCTGCGGCTATGCGATCTGGCTGTGGTCGCTGGCGCAGGTGGGCATCGGCGCGGTGGCCGCCGTCACCGCGATGGCACTGCGCATCAGCGGCATGTCGCACTGGATCATGTGGGAGATGGCTTCGCTGTTCGAGAACATCGGCACCGTGCAGGACGGCATCGGCACCCTCACCCGCGCGCGCGTCGTGGTCGATGCGCCGGATGCCGGCAAGCTGGAAGTGACGCGTGGCGAAGTGAAGTTCGACGATGCGACGTTCCGCTACGCCAAGGGCGCCGATCCTGTCATCGAAGGCTTCAACCTCACGGTCAAGCCCGGCGAGAAGATCGGCCTCATCGGCCGCTCGGGCGCGGGCAAATCGACACTGGTGAACCTGCTGCTGCGTTTCTATGACCTGAATTCGGGGCGCATCACCATCGACGGGCAAGACATCGCGCGGGTCACGCAGGACAGCCTGCGCACCCACATCGGCATGGTCACGCAGGACACATCGCTCCTGCATCGCTCGGTGCGCGACAACATCTCCTACGGTCGCCCCACCGCGAGCGAAGAAGAGATGATTTCCGCCGCGCGGCGCGCGCAGGCGCACAACTTCATCCAGAACCTGGGCGACACGCATGGCCGCAAGGGCTACGAAGCGCATGTCGGCGAGCGCGGCGTGAAGCTCTCGGGCGGACAGCGCCAGCGCATTGCCATCGCGCGCGTGATGCTCAAAGACGCGCCCATCCTCTTGCTCGACGAAGCCACCAGCGCGCTCGACTCCGAAGTCGAAGCCGCCATCCAGGCGAGCCTGGATGACCTGATGCAAGGCAAGACGGTGATTGCGATCGCGCACCGGCTCTCAACCATCGCAGCAATGGATCGGCTGGTGGTGATGGACCAGGGGCGCATCGTCGAAGAAGGCGATCACCGGACGCTGCTGGCCAAAGGCGGTTTGTATGCCCGCTTGTGGGCGCACCAGAGCGGCGGGTTTCTGGGCGACAACGACGACTAACTGCCCCACCCATGAAGCAGCTCAAGCCCGCAGACTTCAACGGCGACGCGCACGAAGTTGCCCAGATGCTGATCGGCGCCACGCTGCTGGTCGATGGGGTCGGTGGACGCATCGTCGAAACCGAGGCTTACGACCGCGACGATGAAGCCTCACACAGCTTCTCGGGCCCGACACCACGCAATGAAGCGATGTTCGGCCCGGCAGGGCGTGCCTATGTCTATCGCTCGTATGGCATCCACTGGTGCCTGAATTTTGTTTGCCGCGAAAAGGGGCATGGCGCGGGCGTGCTGATTCGCGCGATCGAGCCCACGCAAGGCATGGACCTGATGCGCGCGCGACGAGGCATTCAGGAAGTCAGGCAGCTGTGCTCGGGTCCGGGCAAGGTGGGGCAGGCGCTGGGTGTCACGCGTGCGCTCAACGGCTTGCGGCTGGACGAGGCGCCCTTCGAGGTGTTGGCTGCGGATCAACCTGCCCGAATTGTCAAAGGCCCGCGCATCGGCATTTCAAAAGCGATGGAAGTGCATTGGCGATTTGGCGAAGCGGGATCGAGGTTTCTCAGCCGACCGTTCGGCTGAGACCTGTGCGCCTCGCGTCAATCAGCGACGCACCGCCGGGCCTGCGCCCATGGAGCGCGTGTCCACCACGCCAGCATCCCTGTACTCGGTGATCACGGTCGGCGCACGGTTTTGCCGGTCGGCCCGCGCAATCGCCAGCGCCGTCTGGTCCGACGGAATCACCGTCACTGCCGGTGCCATCGCGACAGCCGGACCGTCGACCACGGCAACGCCTCGCGCCACCACCGTGTGCGGCACGTTCATGCGCCTTGCTGTGGCGGCGTCGGTGAGGAGCGGCGAACTCAGCACGGCCTTTTGCAAACCACGGTTCGTGCCAGTGCCGGCCGCATTGATGGATGTGCAGACGGTGGTGGTGTCAAACACCATGTGTCCGCCCGGAAACCGCTGAGGCACGGTCTGGTGCAGCGGGCGGCTCATGTCCACGGGCGCATCGGCGCCCTGGTAGACAACGCGTCCCGCGCTGTCATGGACGGTGTAGCAGGCCAGTGCATTGAACGAGGCGGCCGATACCAGCAAGCCCAGCAGTGTGAATTTCCAACGACGCATGTTCTTTCTCCAGCTCGCGCAGACATCGCGCTTGATGGGAAGAATGATCACAGCGCAGCCCCGGCGGCTGTGCAGGTCTGTCCTGCAAACGGCTGTAAGCCACAGACCGGTCAGCCGGTAGGTCTTGGGGGTAGCGCGGTATCAGCCCCAGGACGGCGCGTCGCTGCCGGGCGGCATGGAAGGACGGCCATACCTGGCGGGCGTTCGGTCAAGCCCGGCACTGTGGCGGATCGCCCGCAAGGCACCAAATCCTGATTCGCTGTTCTCTGCAAAGGCTTGCACATCGGGTCGATGCACCGCCAGCCCATCTTCCACGCGGCCGAGCTGGCGCAGCCAATGCCCCGTCTGTGCGAGCGAGACCTGCACATGCCAGCTGCCGCCTTCGCGCTGCTGGCGATGCAGTGCGGCGCTGGCGCCCATCGCAATGAGGTAACCGGTTGCTTCGTCGAGGATCTGCATGGGCAGTGCGCGCGGAACGCGTCCGCCTTCTGCGTGGTTGAAGCCCATGGCGGTCTGCACCAGCGAATCGAAACCCCGGCGATGCGACCACGGCCCCTGTGTGCCGTATGCCGTGAGCGACACGTACACGATGCCGGGGCGCTTGCCGGCAACGGCTTCAGGGCCGAACCCCAGATCGCGAAGCCCGCCGGGCCGATAGCCCTGGACGAACACATGCGCGTCGCGCAGCAGTTGGTCCATCGCGCTGCGGCCATGGTCCGCTCGCAGGTCGATGTGTACCGAGCGCTTGCCCCGGCTGGTGTCCGCGATGGCTTCTATGTTGGGAAGATGGGGCGAATTGACCAGCATCACATCGGCACCGTATCCCGCCAGTGCCTTGCCGCCGACCGGTCCCGCCAGGATGCGCGTGAGGTCGAGCACCTTGATGCCCTCCAGCGGCCTTTGATCGTCGCCCAGGGCAGGCAGCGGCAGCGGCTTCGCATCGCCGATGCGGTCGATGGTGAACAGCGGCTGCGATGCGATCGCCCTGCCCTGCTGCGATGCGTCCCATTCGTCGAATGTGCGCATCGCGGTGGCAACCAGGCCCGCGTCGGAAAGAAAAGTCTCCAGGTCGATGGCGCGCCATTGCAGCATCGCCTCTTCTGCGTCCTGTCGCTGCGCGGTGGCCGGATCAAGTCCCAGGAGTTTGAGGGCGCCCTCCCGGTGATGTGCGAAGTTGGCGTGCACCCGGACCCATCCGTCCGAGCAGCGGTAAAGCCCGGAGAACTTGTCCCACAAATCAGGAACGCGCCCATCGACACTGAACCAGCCGGTGCATTCGCAGGCCGCGTGCAGCATGTCCACGCTGACCTGCTGACGGGCCGCGCCGCGCCAGTGTCCGAGTTCGCACGCGGCAAGCGCAGCCGCAGCAATGGTCGATTGCGCAGCCGTGCCGACAGCGAAGGTGGAGGGAAAGACGGGGTCGTGGCCCGTGAGGCGCGTGAAAGCGAGTGCTTCAGCCGGCAAGCCTGCCAGCGCCCAAAGCCCGGAAAGTGCGTCGCGTGCGGAGGTCACGCATGCCATTGTGCTTGTTTACGCCGTGGCAACGCCGCTTGGTTGTCGTGCCGGGCCTGACCCGGCATCCACCGCGAAGCGGCGACTGCGCTCGATCAGGCATGGATTGCGGATCAAGTCCGCAATGACAGCCTCATGACCTGTTGCGAGTCGAGTCCGCAATGACAGCATCAGCTCAACGCGCCAGGGCGGCGATGTCCGCGAAGCCCAGCGTCCCGCAAGCCTGCACCAGCGCCTTGCGTTTTTCAGGTTCGAGTCTTGCGAACGCCATTGCGTTCAGTCCCCGGAGCTTGCCGTGCAACTGCTCGCTCACAGCGGCCAGCCGTTCGCAGGACGGCGAATCTTCGACTCGCCAGTCAGCAAGTGCAGCCGCACAAGCGGCGAGCGCAACGAGTGCATCTGCGAGCCGGGAGGCATCCCGCACATTCGCATATGCCAGGCGTTTATCCGCCGTGCCTGCAGCAGCGATGAATGCTTCGACAGCAGCTTCCCGTCGCCCGAACAGGCGCTCGTCGGCGAGCTTGAACAGCAGGCTGCGCTCGTCGTCGTTTGCCAGACCCGCAGGAGCCGAAACCATGATGGCCCCCAGATCATCGTTGGACAAGCGGTCGAACAGGCGCTCCACATCGGCCCTGTGCCGGTCGCTCGAAGCGCACACCGCAAGCGCATCGCACGCCAACCCGTACCCTGCACCCCGCTGCCCGTGCGTATCGCTGAGTTCGCTCATCTCATCGACCCAGTTGCGGTACTTGAAGGTGAAGCTGCCATCGGTGGCGCCGGCGATGAAAGGCAGGGCCGCCGCCGTGGCAGCGACCATGTTCGGAAATAGCCGCCGATGGACCAGTTCAGTCCTGAATGCAGCCGCCCGATCGCCGCCGTCGAACGAGGCTTGCTCAAGGACCCGGTACTGCGTGACCAGTGTGGCCAACGGTCGATCCTGCAGTTCGGGGTCGGCAGCGGGAATTCGTTCAAGGGCAAGCCCCGGCAGCGCGATGTGCCCTTCGATCCGGCCAGCGAGTCTGGCGGGCTTCGTGTACCGCGCAATGACCTCGGGCCGGTTGCTGGCCCTGACCAGGCTCATGACCTCCCGGACGTTGGGGCGCGATCGGAGAATGCACTCAAGCTGCCAGTTCGTGCTGTCGATGTACCTGAATGTCTCGGCGTAGTCGTTTGCTTCGTCCCTGAGGTGTTCGGCGATGTGCTGACGGGCGCCGCGCAGGTGCAGCATCACCATGTAGATACGATCGGAACCGAAGTCTTCGGCGGCCTCGGCGACCAGATTCTCAAAGTCGCGGAATCGCTCGTTGTCGGGAATGAATTTCGGGGGTTGAGCGGTGGAGAGCGCGATAACGCTCTTCAACCAGGCCGCCATGTCTTTTCCGGGTTCTGCCAGTTGGCCCAGCGCGGCGCTGATCACCTGCAGCACCCTGTGCCGGGCCGCCGCCACCTGGTCGTCGCGCTCGGTCCGCTGGAAAACGGCCATCAGCCGCTTGACTCGGGGCCCCAGCGTGGATTGACTGACTTGCCGCGGCAGCGCTGCGGGAGCTTGTGCGCGAATGCCGAAAGCGAGACGGGCGGTTGAAGTTCTATCCATTCATGTTTTCCTGTAGTCAAAAACAACTACAGGATAACCCTAATAGACTAACCCCTCAATCCAAGGCCCAGAGGCCTACGGGGCCTGCCTTGCGGCTCAGTGCAATTTAGGACCGGTCTTCGCCTGAAGCGCTTCCATCGTCACGCCCGGTGCAAGCTCGACCACTTTCAGGCCCGCGTCGGTGACATCCATGACGGCCAGGTCGGTGATGATGCGATCGACCACGCCCACGCCCGTCAGCGGCAGCGTGCATTTCTCCAGCACCTTGAGGTCTTCGGTGCCGTCCTTCTTCTTGGCGACGTGCTCCATCAGCACGATCACGCGCTTGACGCCTGCGACCAGGTCCATCGCGCCGCCCATGCCCTTGACCATCTTGCCCGGGATCATCCAGTTGGCCAGGTCGCCCTTCTCGCTCACCTGCATCGCGCCCAGGATCGAGAGGTTGATCTTGCCGCCGCGGATCATCGCGAAGCTGTCGTGGCTGCCGAAGATCGACGAGCCCTTGATGGTGGTCACGGTCTGCTTGCCGGCATTGATGAGGTCGGCGTCCACCTGGTCTTCGGTGGGGAATGCGCCGATGCCCAGCATTCCGTTTTCGGACTGCAGCCACACTTCCTTGTCACCGACAAAGTTGGCCACCAGCGTCGGGATGCCGATACCGAGGTTCACGTAGAAGCCGTCTTCGAGTTCCTGCGCCGCACGCGCGGCCATCTGGTCTTGGGTCCAAGGCATGTTCAATTCTCCTGTGCGTCTGGCATTTGGATGTCATTGCGGACCCGATCCGCAATCCATGAATTCATGGATGCCGGATCAAGTCCGGCATGACAAGGTGCTGTTAGGTGCTGATGGTGCGTTTCTCGATGCGCTTTTCCGGCGTGGCATTGAGCACGATGCGGTGCACATAGATGCCGGGCAGGTGAATGTCATCGGGCTCGAGCTCGCCGACTTCAACGATCTTTTCCACTTCGACGATGCACAGCTTGCCGGCCATTGCTGCAGCCGGGTTGAAGTTGCGCGCCGTCAGGCGAAAACGCAGGTTGCCCGACTTGTCGGCGACATCGGCCTTGACCAGCGCAATGTCCGGCACGAGCGAGCGTTCCATCACATAGGTTTCGCCGTCGAACTCGCGCAGTTCCTTGCCGTCTGCCACCACGGTGCCCACGCCTGTCTTGGTGAAGAACGCCGGGATGCCCGCGCCGCCCGCACGCAGCTTCTCGGCGAGCGTGCCTTGCGGCGTGAACTCCAGCTCCAGTTCCTTGGCCAGGAACTGCCGCTCGAATTCCTTGTTCTCGCCGACATACGACGAGATCATCTTCTTGATCTGGTGCGTTTCCAGCAGCTTGCCCAGGCCGAAACCATCGATACCGGCGTTGTTCGAGATGACCGTCAGGTCCTTCTTGCCGCTGTCGCGCAGCGCGTCGATCAGGGCTTCGGGAATGCCGCAAAGGCCGAAGCCGCCCACAGCCAGCATCTGGCCGTCCTGGATGACGTCCTTGAGGGCGTCGGCCGCAGATGGAAATATCTTGTTCAAGGTTAAAACTCCTGCTGAGGAACCCGAAGAAACCCGAAGTGGGGCACCGGGGATTGCCGCTACGATACTACCTAACAAGTTACGTAGTTTTCCCTAGAGACCAACCCGGTGGACGTTGACTATCGCCTGGCCTTCAACATGGCCCCAGTAGGACTTTGCCTGTCGCGCAACCGCGCCATCGTGGACTGCAACCAGCAGTTGTGCGAGATGTTCGGTGCTTCGCGCGAGGTACTGATCGGCCAATCGTTTCAGGTGCTGTATCCCAGCGCCGACGAGTACGAGCGGCTGGGCGCGCGCATGGCGCCCATTCTCAATACCAAGGGTCATTACGCCGACGACCGCATCATGAAGCGTGCCGACGGCGATGTGTTCTGGTGCCACGTGACCGGCCGCGCGCTCAATCGCGAAGACCCGCACGAGTCGGGTATCTGGTCATTCGAGGATCTGAGTTCGCAGCGCCCGGTAAAGGCAGAACTCACGGCGCGCGAACGTGAAGTCGCGGCCCGCTTGCTGGAGGGGATGACCTCCAAGGAGATCGGCAAGGCTTTGGTCATCAGCCATCGCACGGTCGAAATCTATCGTGCAAGGCTGATGCGCAAGTACAAGGCCAACACCACGGCCGACCTCGTACACAAGCTGATGGCGGGCGCCTGAAACCAGGAGCCCGCGCTATCTTCAGATGATCGGCAGGAAGTCCACGCCGTTGGCAACCAGCCCTGCGAAGTCGATGTTGACGTCGTTGTAGCTCGTGTAGCCCGCGGCCACGGTGATGTATGCGTCACCGTAGTCATAAATCAGGGATTCGATAGCATCGATCTCCCCCTGCGAGCCGTAATAGCCAGCCAGGTTGTAGTAGATCAGGTCGGCCAGCTGCTCGTCGGTGTAAGTCGGATACACGATGTCAATGGCTGCCGCCGCGATCTGCTCGGCCGTGTAGCCGTCGTCGAAAGCGTCCAGGAAAATCTGCATGTACACCGGCTGGCTGTAGAGCACCTCGCCGCCGAACAGTGTGCCAATCAGGCGCGCTGCGGCGCCTGCATTGCCGTACAGGTCGTAGGCGATGCCCAGGTCGTCGAACTGGATGCGTTCGACGTCCGCGCCGACGTAGTCGAGGCCGCCGTCGAAGGTAACGTCATTGACGCTCACATGGTCCGAGAAACTGGTGACGCGGTATTCGGAGATGTTGCCTTCAAACAGCGCCCAGTCCAGCCCTGATCCGCCGAACAGGTCGTCATCGCCGGCACCGCCCAAAAGCACGTCATTACCGGCATCGCCGTACAGTGCGTCAGCGCCGCCGAAGCCGACGAGGTAGTCATTGCCGCCGAACCCTTCCATGAGGTCCGCGTTGGCCGAGCCAAAGAGGTTGTTGGGGCCGTCGTCGCCTTGATAGGTTGCCATGTGAGTTCCCTTCGATGATTGGTGAGTGTCCGATTGACCGTTCAGTTCTATCAGACTTGCCGGCCCTGCGATGTCAGACGGCGCCTATGTTCACGCAGCGTCAATCACTTCAGCGGCGCTGCGAAATGCATCAACCGCAGCAGGAAACCCGCAATAGACGCTCGCATGCATGAAGATCTCCTGCAACTCCTGCTTGGTCACCCCGTTGTTGAGCGCGCCACGCACGTGGATTTTCAGCTCATGCATGCGCCCCAGCGCCACCAGCATCGACACCGTGACGATGCTGCGCGTCTTGAGGTCGATGCCGTCCCGCTGCCAGGTGTTGCCCCATGCATGACGGGTCACGAGTTCCTGCAGGGGCGCTGTGAATTCGGTGGCCTTGTCCAGTGCGCCTTGCACATACTTGTCGCCGAGAACGGCACGGCGGGTCGCAAGGCCTGCCTGGATTTGCGGATCGTCTGGTAGCTGCATATCACTCCTTGATTGGAAGTTTTGGAGCATACGGGCTGGCGGCTGCCAAAGAGCGCCGCCGCATAATCCCCACAGGATCCAGGAGACAAAGTTGACGCACAAAAAGAGTTCCATCGTCCTGCCGACGATGACGCCGGGCACTTCGCGCAGCATTGCGGTGCATCACTTCGGCAAACGCGGCGCAAGGCCCAAGGCCTACCTCCAGGCCGCCGTGCATGCCAATGAACTGCCGGGCGCGATGGCGCTGCACTACCTGATGCCCATGCTGGTCGAAGCCGACAGGAAGGGGCTCATCCAGGGCGAGATCGTGGTGGTGCCAACCGTCAACCCGATCGGCCTTTCCCAGCTGGCAGGTCACCAGCACCTGGGGCGCTATGACTTTCTGGGTCGCGACAACTTCAACCGCAACTGGCTCGACCTGTCTGAGGGTGTGGCCGCGCGTGTGGGCGGCAAGCTGGGTGCTGATGAAGCGAGCAATGTCGCGCTCATTCGCAGCGCCGCGCTGGCCGAGCTGGGCGCAATGAAGCCGATGAACGAGTTGCAGACCCTGCGCGTGGAGGTCATGAAGCTGTCGGTCGATGCCGACATCGTGCTGGACCTGCACTGCGACCAGGACGCGGTGCTGCACCTGTTCTCATCCAAACGCGACATGCCCGATCGCGTGCGCGACCTCGCAGCGGACCTGGGCGCAGAGGCCACGCTCTACAGCGACCCGTATGCAGAATCGCTGACCTTCTCCGGCGTGCACGGCGGCTTCTGGGCGCGCATGTCCGAACGCTTTCCCGATGCGGCCATTCCCGCCGCCTGCCATTCGACCACGGTGGAATACCGCGGCCAGCACGACGTGAGCCATCCGATGGCCGAGTCCGATGGAAAGAACCTCTACCGCCACCTGGTGCGGCGCGGCATCATCTCCGGCCGCGCCGGCAAGCTGCCTGCGCTCAAAGCCGAGCCCACCCCCATCGGCGGCATGGATGTAGGTTACTCACCAGCCTCAGGGATCCTGGTCTATCACTTCCCCAAGGGCACCTGGGTGAAAAAGGGCCAGGTGATCTGCGACGTGATCGACCCTTCGGATGCGCGAGGCCCCAAGGCACGCAAACCGGTGGTCGCGAGAACCGACGGCCTGTTCTACAGCGGCAAGCAAAGCGGCAAGCTGGTGTGGCCGGGCGCCGTGGTGTTTGCGATCGCCGGCGAAAAGATACTGGCGCACCGCAAGGGCAAAACAGGCCTGGACGATTGAAAGGAAACCCATGAACCGCTACCCCGCCCCCGAACTCAAGGACCTGCCCGACGACATCAAGGCGCGCGTGCTTGAAGTGCAAGACAAAGCCGGCTTCGTGCCGAACGTGTTCCTCGCGCTGGCCCGCCGCCCTGCCGAGTGGCGCGCGTTCTTCGCGTACCACGACGCCTTGATGACGCCCGAAACCGCTGGACGCGAAAGCGGCCTCACCAAGGGCGACCGCGAGATGATCGTCACGACCACGAGCGCGGCCAACAACTGCCTTTATTGCGTGGTGGCCCACGGCGCGATCCTGCGCATCTACGAAAAGAAGCCGCTGGTCGCAGACCAGGTGGCAGTGAACTACCGCAAGGCAGACATCACGCCGCGCCAGCGCGCCATGCTCGACTTCGCAATGAAGGTCTGCCAGCACTCCGACGAGATCGGCGACGACGATTTCACGCCGCTGCATGCGCATGGCTTTACCGACGAAGACATCTGGGACATCGCGGCCATCACCGCGTTCTTCGGGCTGTCCAACCGCATCGCGAGCTTCTCGGGAATGATGCCCAACAACGAGTTCTACCTGATGGGACGCGTGCCGAAGCAAAAGTGAAGGCGGCGCCCTGCCCCGTCAAACGCCAAAGCCATCGTCAGCCGCGATGACGGCCCCATTGATAAAGTGGCTCTCCTTGCTCGCCAGCATGACGATGAGCGCATCGAGGTCCTGCGGCTGGCCGACGCGTTTGCGCGGCAGCATCTGCACCAGCTTTTGTCCCTGCTCCGTTTCCCAGTGCAGGTGATTGAGTTCGGTGTTGATGTAGCCCGGGCAGATCGCGTTCACGTTGATGCCAAAGCGTCCCCACTCCAGCGCGAGCACCTTGGTCATCTGCACAACCGCCGCCTTGCTCATGCAATACGCGCCGATCTGCGGCAGCACCTTGAGCCCCGCCATTGAAGCGATGTTGATGATGCGCCCGCCCGTGTAGGTGCCAGGCGCTGCACCCCGCGCGCGGGCCAGCATGCGCTTGCCGACTTCCTGCGCGACGAAGAACGCACCCTTCACATTGGTGTTGAAGATGTAGTCGTAGTCTTCCTCGGATACATCCTGGATTCGCTGGGTGGTGCTCACGCCCGAGTTGTTCACCAGGATGTCGATGGAACCGACTTCGGTTTCAGCATGAGCGACGGCCGCCTTGATGCTGTCGATGGACGTGACGTCAAGTTCCATCACATGCGCGTCGCCGCCTTCAGCCTCCAGCTTGGCCCTGAGATCCTTTAGTTTTTCAACGCGGCGGCTGGCCAGGACCACTGCGGCCCCTGCGCGCGAGAGCGTGCGCGCAAACTGCGCGCCAAGGCCGCTGGAGGCGCCCGTCACAAAGGCGACGCGTCCAGACAAATCGATGCTGTAGCTCACAAGAGTCTCCTGCCTGATTTTGGTCCGGGCCACTGAGGCAAACGTTTGTTCGCATGCGCGCGCGCAATAGAATCAATGCGATTCGCACCTGCGCATTGCGCGAGCGCGCCAGACCCACCAAATCATTATCAGCGAGATATTCACCCATGACGCACGATGAACTGCTGGCCCAGTACGGCCCGCGCGAAGCGATGGAATACGACGTGGTCGTTGTTGGCGGCGGCCCAGCAGGCCTTGCCACTGCCATCCGTCTGAAGCAACTCGCTGCCGAGAACAACCGGGAGATTTCGGTTGTCGTGCTCGAGAAGGGTTCCGAGCCCGGCGCGCACACGCTGTCGGGGGCCATCATGGACCCGCGCGCGCTGTCCGAGCTCATCCCCGACTGGAAAGAAAAGGGCGCGCCCCTGAACCAGCCGGTCACCGATGACGCGATGGTCTTCCTCGGCGAAAAATCCGGCCTTCGCACACCGAACTTCCTCTTGCCCAAGTGCTTCCAGAACCACGGCAATTTCATCGTGAGCCTGGGCAATGTCACACGCTGGATGGCGCAGCAGGCCGAAGCGATCGGGGTGGAAATTTTCCCCGGCTTTCCGGCTGCCGAAATTCTCTACAACGACAACGGTTCGGTGAAGGGCGTTGCCACCGGCAACATGGGCGTGGGCAAGGACGGCGAGCCCACCGACAGCTTCCAGCTTGGCATGGAGCTGCATGCGAAGTACACGGTGTTCGCAGAAGGCTCGCGCGGCCATCTGGGCCGGCAGCTCATCAGCAGGTTCAAGCTCGATGCCGACAAGGACCCGCAGACCTACGGCCTGGGCGTGAAAGAGCTCTGGGAGATCGACCCCAAGCGCCACCAGCCCGGCTTCGTTCTGCACACTGCCGGCTGGCCAATGGACAGCGACACCTATGGCGGCGCATTCCTCTATCACATGGAAAACAACCAGGTGGTGCTGGGCTTCATCACCGGCCTGGACTATTCCAATCCGTACCTCAGCCCGTTCGAGGAATTCCAGCGCTGGAAGACCCACCCCAACATCCGCTGGTACCTGGAAGGCGACGAGGCGCACGGCATCAAGCCGGCCAAGCGCGTTTCATACGGCGCACGGGCGATCACGGCTGGCGGCCTCTCCAGCTTGCCCAAGACGATCTTCCCCGGCGGCGCGCTCGTGGGATGCGACGCTGGCTACCTGAACGTGAGCCGCATCAAGGGCAGCCACGCCGCAATCAAGACCGGCATGCTCGCTGCAGAGGCAGCCTTCAACGCGATTGGTGAAGGACGCCAGCACGACGAACTCGAAGCCTATCCGCAGGCCTTCGACAAGAGCTGGCTGCATGAAGAGCTGCACAAGGCGCGCAACTTCAAGGCGTGGTTCAAGAAGGGCCTGTTCACCGCGACGCTGATGAACGGCATCGAACAGTTTGCGCTGGCCGGCCGCATTCCCTGGACGCTGCACCGCGACAAGCCCGACCACGCCTACCTCAAGCCCGCCGCGGACTGCAAGCCCATCGTCTACCCCAAGCCCGATGGCAAGCTGACGTTCGACCGGCTGTCGTCGGTGTTCATCTCCAACACCAACCACGCGGAAGACCAGCCTGCGCACCTGACGCTCAAGGACGCGTCGGTTCCGGTCAACATCAATCTTGCGAAGTTCGCCGGGCCGGAGGCGCGCTATTGCCCCGCCGGTGTCTATGAGTTCGTGAAGACCGAAGACAACAAGGACCGGCTGCAGATCAACGCGCAGAACTGCGTGCACTGCAAGACCTGCGACATCAAGGACCCGACGCAGAACATTGTCTGGGTGACGCCTGAAGGCGGGGGCGGGCCGAACTACGTGAACATGTGATCCACAGGCCCTGATCTGGATGCCAGCCTCACCTGCCGCTCGAATCTACCGAAGCAAGTGGCTGCTGGTGAAGGCACCGCTGGCACTGGCGGCTCTTGCGATCATCGCGTGGCTGTGGATCACCTTCCTGCCCATGCCACCGCGCGAGGTGACGATGAGCTCGGGGCTCGCAGAAGGCGTCTACAACGCCTACGCGCAGAAATACGCGCAGGTCTTCGAGCGGCATGGCGTCACGCTGAAGGTGGTGACGTCGGAAGGCGCGGACTCGAATCTGCAACGCCTGCGCGGCGTTGCCTCTCCCACGGTCGACCTCGCCTTCGTGCAGGGCGGCATGGGCAGCCCATCGACTGATCGCTCGCAAGGCGTGCGGCTCGAAACGCTGGCGCGCGTCGATAACGAGACGGTCTGGCTGTTCTCTCGCGTGCCGGGGCTCGATTCGCTGGAGCAACTGCAAGGCTTGCGCGTGTCGCTCGGGCCGCGCGGCAGTGGCACACGGCGGCTGGCGACAGCGCTGCTGGAACAGGTGCGCATGGGCGTGAGGGACATCGTCGACCTGGAAACGTCGGGGCCTGCAGCAATACAGGCGATGGCCAACGGATCCCTCGATGCGATGTTCATGGTGTCGGCGCCCCAGTCGCAGGTGGTCAACCAGCTCTTGCGCACGCCGGGTGTGCAGCTCGTGCAGCTCAAGCGCAGCGCCGCTCTGACTGAGCGACTGCCGTTCCTGCAATTGCGCCTGCTGCCTGAAGGCGCGCTCGACCCGCTCGCAAAGATTCCGGCCCGCGACACGGCAGTGCTGATTGCCACGTCCAGCCTGGTGGCGCGAGCCGACCTCCATCCTGCCCTGCAACGGCTCGCCGCAGAAGTCGCGCAGGAAGTCCACGCCGGCGCAGGTCCTTTCCATCGCGCAAGCGACTTTCCAACGCTCAAGCGCATCGAGTTTCCGGCTTCCGCGCAGGCTCGCTACACCCTGGTGCACGGCCGGCCGTGGTTTGAAAAAAGCCTGCCGTTCTGGTGGGGGCAGCTCTTGCTTCGCCTTCTCGTCATCGTGTTGCCGGTGACGCTTGCCGCGTTCTGGCTGGCACGCGTCATACCGGCCTACCTGCGCTGGCTGGTCGATAGCCGCGTGGCGCGCTGGTATGGCGAGCTCAAGTTCATCGAGCACGACCTGGCGCGCTCGGGCCTGTCGGGTGTCGAACGGGTGAAGTACCTGCAACGCCTGGCCGAGATTGAAAAGCAGATGGCCGAATTCGCGACGCCGTCTTACCTGATGCCGCGCTGGTACACCTTGCGCAAGCACATCGACTTCGTTCGCTCGGGCTTGTACAGCGGGCGGGGCCGATGACGTCCGGCGCCATGATCCGCATCTACCGGCAGCGCTGGGGGCTTTGCTACCTGCCCATCGTGCTGATCACCGTGTTGGCGATCTGGGCCTGCGCGCACTGGCTGTTTCCGCTGCCGCCTCGCAGCGTCACGCTGGCAGTGGGCGTGAGCAACGGCGGCTATGCGCAGATCGCGCAGCAGTACCGGGACGAACTGGAGCGGCGGGGGATTGCGGTGGATATCGTCACCTCCCCTGACGGAGCGCTCGGACCCGTGCAGCGGCTTGCTGCACCAGGAGACAGTTCACAGGCAGGATTTGCGCACGGCCTGCTCGCCACGCAAGACCCCGCCTCCGGTATCCAGGCGCTGGCCGTGATCGGCAAGCAGCCGGTCTGGGTCTTCACGCACCATTCGGGCGTGATCGGCCTGCAGTTGCTGCGCAACCTCAAGGTCGCTGCCGGACCGGCGGGCGCATCCACCCGTCAGGTCGCGGTGCAACTGCTCGGTCAGGCCCAGGTCAAACCTTCCGAAGTGAGCTGGCTGGAGTCGGGCGGACTGCCCGCAGCCAATGAATTGCTGGAACGCCGCATCGACGCCATGTTCGTCATCGGCAGTGGTGATTCGCCCACCGTGCGGCTGCTCAGCCGCTCGCCGGGAATCTACATGCTGGGCGTCGAGCGGGCCAACGCATTGACGGCGCGCGAGCCGCGGTTGCAACCATTCGTGCTGCCGCAAGGTTCGATCGAACTGCGCAGCGACATCCCGCCGCGCGACCTCACGATGCTCTACACCGGCACCCACCTTCTGGTGCGTACGGCCATGCACCCTGCGTTGCAGCGCGCGCTGCTGGACACCGCCACCGATACACATTCAGTGCCGACCTTTCTTCAACGGCAAAACGAGTACCCCGACTACCAGTGCGACTTTCCGTTGTCACCGACTGCGATGCTCTATGCCAACGGCCAGCGCCCGATGCTCGAACGGGCGCTGCCGTACTGGTGGGCGCAGCTTGCCGAACTCCTGCTCTTCGCGGTGCTGCCTGTCATCGCCATCGCCATCGCCGCGCTGGTGTGGATTCCCCAGCTCTTCAGCCTGCGGGTGGACGCCGTGCTCGCGCATTACTACGGCGAGCTCAACTTCCTGCAAAACGACCTGGAGGCATTCGCGAGCGAGTCTCCGATGAAGCTCAAGGGCCTGCTGGTCAAGCTCGACCAGATGGAGCAGGAGGTCGCATCGCTCGACCTGCCCAACCGATTTTCAGACCGGTGGTACACGCTTCGCGAGCACCTGGTCGCGGCACGCGAAAGACTGCTGACGCTGCGTTCGCGCTGAGGCTGGGCCGGGGTGCTGCGCAATTCGCGCGGCTATACTTTGCGGGTCAGGAGAGAGTCCCCATCCGATGGGAACCACCGAAGGCGCAGGGCCACCCCGAACGCTCAGGTACAAAGGACTGACAAGGCGTCCATGCAGTACGGACGTTCACCTTGCTGGAGAGAGGCTTCACCCGTTGCGGGCCTGAAGTCCACCGAAGGAGCAAACCCGATGGCCGTCGAAGGATCGGGTGAATCTCTCAGGTAAAGCGGACAGCAGGGACCGACCATCGTGTGAGCGATGGATTTGCGGGCACGGTTCATGCGAATGAACAGCCTTGGTCCCCTGAGCTTCGGAGCCGCCGTCTTGTCCGATCTGTCCACCGCATCCCAGCAGCAGTCGCTGCAACAAACACCATTGCACAGCCTGCACCTTGAACTCGGTGCGCGCACGGTTCCCTTTGCCGGCTACTCGATGCCGGTGCAGTACCCCCAGGGCCTGATGGCCGAACACAAGCACACGCGCCAAGCCGCGGGGCTTTTCGATGTGTCGCATATGGGGCAGCTTCGCCTGGTGGGTGACGGCGCAGCCGCTGCGTTCGAGACGCTGATGCCGGTCGATGTGATCGGGCTGGGTGTGAACAAGCAGCGCTATGGGCTGCTGCTCACCGACGAAGGCACGATCATCGATGACCTGATGTTCGTCAATCGCGGCGATCATCTTTTTGTCATCGTCAACGGCGCGTGCAAGGCCGGCGACATCGCGCACATGGCCATGAAGATCGGCGACCGCTGCGACGTCATACCCATGCCCGAGCGGGCGCTGCTGGCCTTGCAGGGGCCCAAGGCAGTCGACGCGCTGGAGCGCATCTTGCCGGGCGTGTCCGCGCTGGTTTTCATGACCGGCGGCGCATTCCAATGGAACGGACAGGAGCTGTTCGTCACCCGCAGCGGCTACACCGGCGAGGACGGCTTCGAGATCTCGGTGCACGAGTCCCTGGCGGACGCATTTGCACGCGAATTGCTCAGGCAACCTGAAGTCAAACCCATCGGTCTTGGCGCGCGCAATTCATTGCGGCTTGAAGCGGGCCTGTGCCTGTACGGCAACGACATCGACACCACGACGACGCCGGTTGAGGCGGGCCTGAACTGGGCCATGCAAAAGGTTCGCCGCGCAGGCGGTGAGCGCGCAGGCGGTTTTCCCGGTGCGGACAAGGTGCTGGCCCAGTTGCAGGACGCATCGCAGGTCCTGCGCAAGCGCGTCGGCCTGATCGCGCTGGAGCGGGTGCCGGTGCGCGATCACACGCCCTTGCAGGATGCCTCCGGGGCCGCCATCGGAGAAGTCACGAGCGGGCTGCTCGGCCCCACCATCGACAAGCCCGTCGCGATGGCCTACGTGGACGCAGCCCACGCTTCCCTTGGCACGAAGATCAACGCAGTCGTTCGCGGCAAGCTGGTGCCAATGGAAGTCGTTGCCATGCCCTTCGTGAAGCAGAACTACTATCGCGGCCCATCCCATTAGTTGTTAATTGGAATCTGACCCCAATTTTTAGGAGAGAGTTATGACAGTCAAGTACACCGAAGATCACGAGTGGATCCAGCTGGAGGACCATGAAGCCGCTGTGGTCGGCATCACGCTCCATGCGCAGGACGCGCTGGGCGATGTGGTGTTTGTGGACCTGCCGGAGGTGGGCCGCGTCTACACCAAGGGCGAGGTTGCGGGTGTGGTCGAGTCGGTCAAGGCTGCGGCGGATGTGTTCATGCCGATTGCCGGTGAAGTCACCGAAGTCAACGAAGCGCTGCGCGCCGATCCGTCGCTCGCCAACACCGACCCGATGGGCAACGGCTGGTTCTTCAAGATCCTGATCAAGGACATGGCCGAATTCGATGTGCTCATGGATGAGCCGGACTACCGGAAATTCTCGGCCGCATAAGCCAGCAACCAGAGGCCTTTTTTCATGTTGATGCAATCCGCCCGCCCGCTCGGCGAGCTTGAAAACCCTTGCGAATTCGTCGCGCGCCACATCGGCATCGAAGCCACCGACGAAAAGCTGATGCTCGATGTGATCGGCGAATCGTCGCGCCGTGCGCTCATCGACAGCATCGTGCCGCGCTCCATCGCGCGCAAGAATGCGATGAACATTCCGGCGGCAACGACCGAGGCTGCCGCGCTGGCCGAGCTCAAGGCGATGGCTGCGAAAAACCAGCTGTTCAAGAGCTTCATCGGACAGGGCTATCACGGCACGCACACCCCCGGCGTGATCCTGCGCAACATCCTGGAGAACCCCGCCTGGTACACGGCCTACACGCCCTACCAGGCCGAGATCAGCCAGGGCCGGATGGAAGCGCTGGTGAACTTCCAGACCATGGTCTGCGACCTGACGGGCATGCCGATCGCCAACGCGTCCATGCTCGATGAAGCAACCGCCGCTGCCGAAGCAATGACGCTGGCCAAGCGCAGCGTCAAGAGCAAGAGCAATATATTCGTCGTGGCGGGCGACTGCCATCCGCAGACCATCGAGGTGGTGCAGACGCGCGCAAAGCCGCTGGGCATCGAGATCCGGCTGGCGAACTCCGGGCCTGAGTGGGATGAACTGCTCAAAGGCGACTACTTCGGCGTGCTGGCGCAGTACCCCTGCACCAGCGGTCGCATCGACGACCTGCGCGCCGACGCCGACAAGGTCCACGCGAAGCAGGCGGCGCTGGTCGTTGCCGCCGACCTTCTCGCGCTCACGCTGCTGGTGCCACCGGGTGAATTCGGCGCGGACATCGTTGTCGGAACCACCCAGCGATTCGGCATGCCGATGGGTGCCGGCGGCCCGCACGCGGCCTACATGGCCTGCAAGGATGAGCTCAAGCGCTCGCTGCCCGGACGCTTGGTGGGCGTCAGTGTCGATTCGCACGGCAACCCGGCCTATCGCCTTGCATTGCAAACCCGCGAGCAGCACATCCGGCGCGAGAAGGCCACCTCCAACATCTGTACCGCACAGGTCTTGCCTGCTGTGATTGCCAGCATGTACGCGGTCTATCACGGCCCCCAGGGCCTCAAGCGGATTGCGCAGCGCGTGGCGAGCTACACCGCGATCCTGGCCAGGGGCCTCGAGCAGCTGGGCCACAAGCCGCGCCAGGACAGCGCGTTCGACACGCTTTCGCTGCACACCGGCGACCAGACCGAATCGTTCGCCGCGCGCGCCCGATCGATGCGGGCCAACCTGCGGGTGTATTACCGCGAGTACATCCTGATCTCGCTGGACGAGACCACGACCCGCGACGACATCGAACTGGTGTGGAAAGTGTTCATGGGCGAAGGCGGGGCGCTGCCGTCCTTCGACGCTTTCGAAAAGGGCATCGAGCCGATGATCCCGACGCAGCTGCGCCGCACCAGCGCCTTCCTCACGCATCCGGTGTTCAACACGCATCACTCCGAGACCGGCATGCTGCGCTATATCCGCGCGCTGTCGGACAAGGACCTTGCGCTGGACCGCAGCATGATTCCGCTGGGCAGTTGCACGATGAAGCTCAACGCGACCAGCGAGATGATTCCCATCACCTGGCCCGAGTTCGCCAACATCCACCCGTTCGCACCGCGCGACCAGCAGCAAGGCTACGCCGAGCTCGACGAGCAGCTGCGCGCGTGGCTGTGCCAGGCCACCGGCTATGCCGGCATCAGCCTGCAACCCAATGCGGGCTCGCAAGGCGAATACGCGGGCCTGCTGGCCATCAAGGCCTTCCACGAAAGCAAGGGCCAGGGCCATCGCAACGTCTGCCTGATTCCTTCATCCGCGCACGGCACCAATCCGGCCAGCGCGCAGATGGTCGGCATGCAGGTGGTGGTGACCGCCTGTGACGACAACGGCAATGTGGACCTCGCCGACCTGCAGGCCAAGTGCGAACAGCACAGCGACAAGCTCGCCTGCGTGATGATCACCTACCCCAGCACGCACGGCGTGTTCGAGATGCAGGTCAAGGAGCTCTGCGCGCTGGTGCACAAGCACGGCGGCCGTGTGTACGTCGATGGCGCGAACATGAACGCGCTGGTCGGCGTCGCGGCGCCCGGCGAGTTCGGCGGTGATGTGAGCCACCTGAATCTGCACAAGACCTTCTGTATTCCGCACGGCGGTGGCGGACCGGGTGTCGGCCCGGTGTGCGTGGTCGAAGACCTCGTGCCCTTCCTGCCCGGCCATGAAGCCGGCGGCATCACGGGTCGCGCGGTGGGCGCGATTTCGGCGGCGCCCCTGGGCAACGCGGCCGTGCTGCCGATCAGCTGGATGTACTGCAGGATGATGGGTCCCGAGGGCCTGACGCAGGCCACCGAAGTCGCGATTCTTTCGGCCAACTACATCAGTGCCCGGCTGAAGGATCACTACCCTACCCTCTACGCCAGCGCCAACGGCCACGTCGCGCACGAATGCATCCTGGACCTGCGGCCCATGAAGGAAGCCAGCGGTGTCTCTGCCGAAGACGTGGCCAAGCGCCTGATCGACTACGGGTTCCACGCGCCGACCTTGAGCTTCCCGGTTGCCGGCACGCTGATGGTCGAGCCGACCGAAAGCGAAACGCTGGACGAGCTCGACCGTTTCATCGGCGCGATGATCGCGATCCGCGAAGAGATCCGGCGCATCGAGCGCGGCGAATGGCCGCAGGACGACAACCCGCTCAAGCACGCGCCGCACACCGCCGCCTCGCTCATCAAGGGCGAATGGCCGCATGCGTATTCGCGTGAGGTGGGCGCGGCGGTGCTCGGTGAAAAGCGCCACGCCAAGTATTGGCCGCCGGTGGGACGCGTGGACAACGTGTACGGTGACCGCAACCTGTTCTGCGCTTGCGTTCCGATGTCGGCTTACGAGTGAGGCCAAGGCTGTCATTGCGGACTTGATCGCAATCCATCTGCGATCAAGCGCCGCTGCTGCTTCGCAGTGGATGCCGAACCAGGTCCGGCATGACAGCCCTCTCGCCGCAGGTACGATCACGGCCCGTGGACCAGCTTATCGTCATCATCATCGGAGCAGCGCTGGCTGGCTTCATCCAGGGCCTGTCCGGCTTCGGATTCGGCCTGACTGCGATGTCGATCTGGGCGTGGACGCTGGAGCCGCGCCTGGCCGCAGCGCTGGCCGTCTTCGGCGGCTTCACGGGCCAGGTGATCCAGGCAGTGACGGTTCGCCGCGGCTTTGACTACAAGCGGCTCGCGCCCTTCATCCTCGGCGGTCTGGTCGGCCTTCCCATCGGCGTCTGGATACTGCCGCGCCTGGACGTGCCGCTCTTCAAGGCCCTGTTCGGCCTGTTCGTCATCGTGGTCTGTCCGCTCATGTTCTTCGCAGACCGGCTGCCTCGCATCACACGCGGCGGACGCATCGGCGATGCACTGTCGGGCTGGCTCGGTGGCCTGATGGGGGGACTGGGTGGCTTCACCGGCGTTGCGCCAACGCTGTGGTGCGCGCTGCGCAATCTCGAAAAGGATGTGCAGCGCTCCATCATCCAGAACTTCAACCTGTCGATGTTGACCATCACATTCGTCACCTACATCGCCACAGGCATCGTCACCACCGAGCATCTGCCACTCTTCGCCGTGGTCGCCCCTGCGGTGCTCATCCCTTCACTCATGGGCGCGCGGATCTACACCGGGATCAGCGATGTTGCGTTTCGCAAGGTCATCCTCTGCCTGCTCGCGCTTTCGGGCGTGGCGCTGCTGGTGGCATCGGTTCCGGTGTTGCTGACACGGATCTGAGAGCTTTGGATTAGCTGATGGCGTCGTCTGGCGAGCACGCCGGTCAAATGAGCGACAGGAACGCCCAAGTTCAGTGACACGCACATCGCCCGGTGTGTAAAAATCCACGATGGCGTCAAGGGACACAGATTCGCAAGACGCCATGACAGGGAGAGTCCGGACCAACTGGCCGGAACTAAATGGTCTTGTTAGGGCTCGCGATGAACCACGCCTCGATTCTCGTGGTGGATGACAACCCCGATCACCTTGAACTGACGGTCATGGCCCTCAGCGAGTGCTGCAATCCGCGCGACATCGCTACAGCAACCGACGGCGTGGAGGCGCTGGACTACCTGTTCGGCCGCGGCCCGTACGCCAGCCGCGACACCTCGGTGCAGCCGCGCCTGGTGATTCTCGACATGAAGCTGGTGCGCCTGCACGGCCTGGATGTTCTCAAGGCCATGCGCAAGGACCCACGCACTGCGACCATTCCGGTGGTGATGCATTCATCGTCCACCGAAAAGACCGACATCGCCGCTTGCTATGCCAACAGCGCCAACAGCTATGTGCGCAAGGCCACCGACTATGACGAGCTGCGCCGCAAGATGCGGCAGGTGCACGATTTCTGGATGACGGTGAACGAGCGCTACAGGCCGGCGGCCTGACCTGGGCTGTCCTCTTCATCTTCGGTGCCTGCGTCACGGGCGATCTGCCGCAGCGACTCCTCGAATGTCTCGGGCGGCTGGCCGCCCTGTATCAGGTAGCGGTCGTTGATGATCACCGCAGGCACTGCGTTAATGCCCTGCTGCTGAAAAAATGATTCGCGCTCGCGTACGGCATCAGCGAACTCGTTGCTATCGAGAATCTCTTGCGCTCGTGACGGATCGAGCCCGGCCTGCGTTGCCGCGCCGACCAGAACATCCTTGTCTTCAGGACTCTTGCCGTCGGTGAAGTACGCGCCGAGCAGCGCCTTCTTGAGGGCGTGCTGACGTTCGTCGCCCTCGATCGCCGCCCAATGCAGGAGCCGATGCGCATTGAAGGTGTTGTAGATGCGGCCGCGACCTTCCTTGCGGAACTCGAAACCCACCGCCCGGCCGCGCTCGCGAATCGCGTCGCGCGCAGCTTCCTGCTGCTCGGGCGTGGACCGGTACTTTTGCGTCAGATGCTCGGTGATGTCCTGTCCGCCAGGTGGCATTCCCGGATTGAGCTCGAAAGGCTCGAAGTGAAGCGTTGCCTGCACCTCGCCGTCCAGCCGTTTGAGGGCAGTTTCGAGAGAGGCCAGGCCGATGGCGCACCAGGGGCACGAGACATCGGAGACGAAGTCGATTTTGATGGGCGTGGTCATGCTGGCACTCTACATCAGCGGCACTGCCCACGCCGGCGCGCGGGCCCTACAGGAACGATGAGGCAATCGGGTCCACGGGCGGCACGACATCGGCGTTTTGCGCCCGATGACGCAAGGCGTGCTCCATCACGACCAGTGCAAGCATCGCCTCGGCAATCGGGGTGGCGCGAATGCCCACGCAGGGATCGTGTCTGCCCTTGGTCACGACTTCGGTTGCTTTGCCGTCCACGTCTATGGTTTCGCGCGGGCTGATGATGGAGCTGGTCGGCTTGATGGCAATCGAGACTTCGAGGTCCTGCCCGGAGCTGATGCCGCCCAGCGTGCCGCCGGCATTGTTGGTGCGAAAGCCGCGCGGCGTCGGCGAGTCCCCATGGGTCGTTCCGCGCTGGGTCACGCTGTCGAACCCGGCGCCGATCTCGACGCCCTTCACCGCGTTGATACCCATCATCGCGTAGGCAATGTCGGCATCGAGCTTGTCAAACAGGGGCTCGCCCAGGCCCACCGGTACCGATGAGGCGGTGACGCGAATTCGCGCCCCGCACGAGTCACCCGACTTGCGCAGGCTGTCCATGTACGCCTCCAGCTGCGACACATCGGCCACCGGCGCAAAGAACGCATTGTTGGCGACGTGTTCCCAGCTTTCGAACCCGATGGCGATGTCGCCGACCTGCTGCATGCAGCCGCGAAACACCGTGCCGTACTTCTGTGCCAGCCACTTCTTGGCGACGGCACCTGCTGCGACCATCGGCGCCGTCAGTCGCGCCGATGACCGGCCGCCACCGCGCGGGTCGCGCAGGCCGTACTTCTGCAGGTAGGTGTAGTCGGCGTGGCCGGGGCGGAAGGTGCGCGCAATTTCCGAATAGTCCTTGCTGCGCTGGTCCATGTTGCGGATCAACAGGCAGATCGGCGTGCCGGTGGTGCGGCCCTCATACACGCCCGACAGGATCTCGACCTTGTCTTCTTCCTGGCGCTGGGTCACATGGCGGCTGGTGCCGGGCCGGCGGCGGTCCAGGTCGGGCTGGATGTCAGCCTCGGACAGCTCCATGCCCGGTGGGCAGCCATCAATGACACAGCCAATGGCCGGGCCGTGGGATTCGCCGAAATTGGTGACCGCGAAAAGGGTGCCGAAGGTGTTGCCGCTCATGGGGGCGATTATCCCTGAGCGGCACCCGCGGCCTTGTGATCTAACCCGTCTGCTGGTCTTCCTCGCCACCCGGCCAATCGCGGATGTAGGCCTTGAGCATCTTGTTTTCGAAGTTCTGGCTGTCCACGACCGTCTTGGCGACGTCGTAGAAGCTGATCACGCCCATCAGCATTCGCTTGTCCATCACCGGCATGTAGCGCGCGTGGCGGTCCAGCATCATCCGGCGCACTTCGTCGAGTTCGGTCTCGGATGTGCAGGTGAGCGGATGGTCGTCCATCGCGGTGCGAACCAGCGTGTTGCCCACGGCGCCACCGTTCTTCACGATGCAAAGGATCAGCTCGCGAAAGGTGAGCATGCCGGTGAGTTCACCGTGGTCGATAACCACGAGCGAGCCGATGTCCTTCTCGGCCATGATGTCGATCGCGCGCGACAAGGGTTCATCGGGCGCGACGGTGTAGAGCGTGTTGCCCTTCACGCGAAGGATGTCGCTGACTTTCATGGCTGTCTCCTGAAGTGCTTGGGGCCGATGCCCCGTGGAAACAATATAGCCCACAATGCGGGGCAGTTCCATAGCGCGGCCATACAGGCAGACATCCCAGGAGACGCATTCCATGCCCGGATACTCAGACCCCGGCTTCGACACGCTGGCGTTGCACGCGGGTGCACAGCCCGACCCGACCACCGGCGCACGCGCCGTTCCGATCCACCTCACGACCTCTTTCGTTTTTGAATCGAGCGACCACGCGGCAGCGCTTTTCAACCTCGAGCGTTCCGGCCACGTCTATTCGCGAATCAGCAATCCGACCAACGCGGTGCTGGAGCAGCGCATCTCGGCGCTGGAAGGCGGCGTAGGCGCGATCACCACCTCCAGCGGGCAGGCAGCGCTGCATCTGGCGATCGCGACCATCATGGGCGCGGGATCGCACATCGTGGCCAGCTCGGCGCTCTACGGCGGCTCGCAGAACATGCTGCACTACACCCTGCGGCGATTTGGCATAGACACCACCTTCGTCAAGCCGGGCGATATCGACGGCTGGCGCGCTGCGATCCAGCCCAACACCAAACTGCTGTTTGGCGAAACGGTGGGCAACCCCGGCCTGGACGTGCTCGACATCCCGACCGTGAGCGCAATCGCCCACGAGGCCGGCGTGCCTTTACTGGTCGATTCAACCTTCACCACGCCTTACCTGATGAAGCCGTTCGAGCTGGGCGCGGATCTCATCTATCACTCGGCGACCAAGTTTCTTTCGGGTCACGGCACGGTGATCGGCGGGCTGGTGGTCGATGGGGGCTCGTTCGACTGGGAAAAGTCGGGCAAATTCTCCGAGCTGACCGAGGCGTATGCGGGCTTTCACAACATGGTCTTCACCGAGGAATCGACGGTAGGCGCTTTCTTGCTGCGCGCGCGGCGTGAAGGTCTGCGCGACTTCGGCGCCTGCATGAGCCCGCACACCGCATGGCTGATCCTGCAGGGCATCGAAACCCTGTCGCTGCGCATGGACAGGCACATGGCCAACACCCGCAAGGTGGTGGAGTTTCTGGCCGCGCATCCGCTGGTGTCGCGGGTGGGGCACCCCATGCTGGAATCGCACCCCAGCCATGCGTTGGCGCAAAAGCTCCTGCCGCGCGGCGCGGGCTCGGTGTTCAGCTTCGATATCAAGGGCAACCGTGAGCAGGGCAAGAAGTTTGTCGAATCCCTGAAGGTGTTCAGCCACCTGGCGAACGTGGGCGATTGCCGCTCGCTGGTGATTCATCCGGCGAGCACCACGCACTTCCGGATGACCGACGATGCGCTGGCCGGGGCAGGCATCACGCAAGGCACGATCCGCCTGTCGATCGGGCTGGAAGATGCGGACGATTTGCTGGACGACCTGAAACGCGCGCTGAAGGCGGCCGAAAAGGCCGCTTGAAGCTGGCAGGAAGTCATGGATGCCGGATCAGGTCCGGCATGACACAGAGAGAGACAAATCAATGTTCCTGAACGTCAACGGCCACAACACCTACTGCTACACCGGCGGCAAGGCATTCGATGCGGCGAAGCCGACCGCCGTCTTCATCCACGGCGTGCTCAATGATCACAGCGTCTGGATCCTGCAGACGCGCTACTTCGCCAATCACGGCTGGAACCTGCTGGCGCCCGACCTGCCGGGTCACTGCAAGAGCGAGGGCGAGCCGCCCAAGACCGTCGAAGAAGCGGCGCAGTTCGTGATCGCACTGCTCGACGCAGCCGGCGTGAAGCAGGCCGCATTGATCGGGCACAGCTTCGGCTCGCTCACTGTGCTTGAAGCTGCGGCCGCTGCGCCCGACCGCGTGAGCCACCTCGCCCTGGTCGGCACCGCATTCCCGATGAAGGTGTCCCCTGCATTGCTGGACAACTCGCTCAACGCACCGATGAAGGCCATCGACATGGTCAACATCTACTCGCACGCCACGCTCGCACCGCCGCCCTCGTCCGCCGGGCCGGGAACCTGGTTGTATGGCGGAGGCCGCGCGCTGATGCGCCGCGTGCTCGCAAGCAATACCCGGGTCAACCTGTTCCATCGCGGCTTCAAGGCCTGTGATGACTATCAGGGCGGCGACGCGGCGATGGACAAGGTGAAGTGCCCGGTGCTGTTCCTGCTGGCCAGGAGCGATGCGATGACGCCGCCGCGCATGGCGCAGACGCTGCAGGCGCGGTCTCCCGGCGCGAAAACCGTGCTGGTCGAAGCGGGGCACCAGATGATGGAAGAAGCGCCCGATGCGGTCCTGTTTGCGCTGACTGATTTCCTCAAGATCAAGAGATGAGCGCCCGGCTCTCGCTGTACGAACTCGCAGGACTGCACGCGCTCGATCCTGCAGGCGCGCAACTGCTGGTCGATGAGGCGGGACTGAACCAGGAGCCTGCGGCACTCCAGCGCATGCTCTGGCCGGTAATCGCCGTGATCGCTGCGGCTCTCGTGGGGCTGGGCGTGATCCTGTGGCTTGCGGCCAACTGGGACACGATGGGCCGCACCACCCGGTTTGCCCTGCTCCAGGGCGTCATCGCCGTCATGTGCATTGCGGCGGCGATGCGTGCGAACCTGCGCGCGCCGCTGGGCCTGCTCGCACTGATCTGCATCGGCGGGCTGTTTGCGTATTTCGGCCAGACCTACCAGACCGGTGCGGATACCTGGCAACTGTTCGCCATGTGGGCCGTGCTCGCCCTGCCGCTTTGCCTGGGCGCGCGCAGCGATGTGCTCTGGGCGCCGTGGGCCCTCGTGGCGATGACTGCGATTTCGCTGTGGGTCTTTGCGCACACCAGCCACCGCTGGCGCGTGGAGCCGCAGGACCTGACGATCTATCTGGTCGCATGGGGTGCGAGCGGCGTCGTGGTCGCCGCGCTGAGTGCAGCATTCGCGCGCATCACCGGCGCGGGCGAATGGGCCATGCGCACGGCCGTCACGCTGGCGGTGATCGGCATCACGGCGACCGCCCTGGGCGGCCTGTTCTTTCGCGAAGTCGCGCCGCACTACCCACTCGCGCTGGCCGTGTTGTTTCTTGCAGCAGCCCTGCTGGCGCAAAAGCGGTTCTTCGACATCTTTGCATTGAGTGCGCTGGCCCTGGCGCTGGACACGCTGGTCATCACGGGCCTGGCGCGATGGCTTTTTACCGGGGGCAGCAACGACCTGGTCGGCAGGTTGATGCTGATCGGACTGGCCGCTTGCGGCATCCTCGCCGGATCGGTGAGCCTGATCATGCGCCTGGCAAAACGCCATGCGGTGCAAGGCACCGAGGTCGCGCAATGACCGTCCTTCGCCCTCGCAATGACGGGTTGCTGCAAGCCCTGAACGCGGCGATTGCACGCGGACTGTTGCCGGTGGGCGCGCAACTGCCGCAACCCGAAGGTCGCCCCTGGCCGGTGACATTGCTCGTGGCACTGGGTGCCTGGCTCGCGGCTATCCCTTTGATCGCCGTGGTGGGCATCCTGCTGGGGCCACTGGTTCGCAACAGTGTCGGAGCGCTCTTTGTAGGCGTGCTGCTGCTCGCCGCGTCCATCGTTGTGCTGCGCTCGAAAGACCTGCCTGTCTTCGTCGAGCAGCTTGCGGTTCCGGGTTTGCTGGTCGGCGGGGCTGCGCTGGGGTTTGCTTTCTTCGAGAACCTGCCCAACCGGGGAGCTGCCTGCTTGCTGGCGCTGGTGGCAGTCGGCGTTGCGGCAGCGATACCCAGGCCGTGGCTGCGCGTACTGCTAGGCGCAGCCGCTGCCGGTCTTTGCGTCATCGTGATGGGGCCGTCGCGCCTTGCGCAATGGCCCGGGGGTTCGATGTTTTCGTTGTGGATCGCGCTGCACGGTGTGCTTGCCGTCTGGCTGATCGCCATGCTCTGCCAGCGCCAGCTCGGCGCGCCGCGGGCCGCTCTGGTCGAATCGCTTGCCGCGGGCTGGCTTGTGCTGCTGCTCGCCGCACTTGCGTGGTGGGCGGGCATGACGTTCCTGGTGGGTGGTTCCCTGGGTGGCGGCTTCGTTGGCGAAGTCGCGCGTGAGGCCGGCTCACGGTCGCGACGAAGTCCAGGCGAAGGCTTCCAGGTCACCCAGGCGTGCTCGCTGATCCTGGGGCTCGCGGCCCTTCTGTGGGCAGGCAGGCGCTGGCCGACGCTGCGCGCACCCGCACCGGCCGCTGCTGCAATCGCGCTGGCGGGACTCGCCTGGTTTCTTCCCTCGCTCGGAGCAAGCTTGCTCGTACTCGCCTGGACGTCGACGACGCATCGGTGGCGACTGGCAAGCGCAGCCACCGTGGCCGCCGTGTGGATCGTTGGCAGCTTCTACTACCAGCTCGCATGGCCGCTCACGGACAAGGCCCTCGTGCTGGCGCTGACCGGAACCGTGCTGGGTGTCCTGGCGTGGCTCGCTCGCCAGAAATCGAGGCCATCCGCAGCGAGCGGGCCGGTGATGGCATCCGACAGCCGGGGCACCCTGCTGATGGTTGCCGGCGCAGTGATCACCCTTGCCGTTGCCAATTTTTCGATCTGGCAAAAGGAATCGCTGATTGCCAGCGGACAGAAGGTTTTTGTCGCACTCGCGCCCGTCGATCCGCGATCGTTGATGCAGGGTGATTTCATGCGCCTGAACTACAACATCCCGACGACAGACGATGCATCGTTGCAGCAAGGCATGGCCTCGGCCCGCCCGCATGTCATCGCCCGGCGCGACCCGGCTACCGGCGTTGCAACGCTGGTACGCGTCGCCCCTTCCAGTGCGCCATTGGGTGCAGGCGAAATGCGCATCGAACTCACACCCACAGCCGGCCGCTGGATGCTGGTCAGCGACAGCTGGTTCTTTCGCGAAGGCGACGGCGATCGCTGGCAGGCCGCCCGTTACGGCGAGTTTCGCGTCGCGCCCAACGGCAAGGCGCTGCTGGTGGGCATGGCCGATGCCAACCTGAAAACCATCCCGATCCAACCATGAGCATCATCGCCACACACCCCATGTCGCGTGAGCGCGCAAGCGAGATCGCGCGGGACTTTGACCTGCGCGCGCTCCCGGCCGATTTCTACGCAAACCCCTACCCCGTCTATTCATTGCTGCGTGAAAGCGAACCGCTCAAGGCCATGCCCGACGGCTCGATCTTTCTCACACGCCATGAAGACCTGGTGGCGGTGTACCGCGACGCCCTGTCGTTCAGCTCCGACAAGAAGGTGGAGTTCACGCCCAAGTACGGCGCGGGCTCGCCCCTGCTGGAACATCACACGACCAGCCTTGTGTTCAACGACCCGCCCCTGCACACGCGCGTTCGGCGATTGATCATGGGTGCCCTGACCCGGCGCGCCATCGCGGACATGGAGCCGGGACTGGTGCTGCTGGTCGACCGCCTGCTCGATGGGATTGAGCGCAAGGGCGGCGGCGACCTCATTGAAGATTTCGCCTCGGCGATTCCGGTGGAGATCATCGGCAACCTGCTGGGTGTTCCGCACGAAGACCGCGAGCCCTTGCGCGGCTGGTCGCTGGCGATCCTCGGCGCGCTGGAGCCCCGGCTCACCCCCGAGCAGGAAGCGCTCGGCAATCGAAGCGTCACCGAGTTCCTGGGCTACCTGGGCCACCTGGTTGCCGACAGGCGCAAGAAGCCCGGCGACCCCGAGCACGATGTGCTCACCAGGCTGATCCAGGGCGAAGCCGGCGGCGAGCAACTGGGCGAGACCGAGTTGCTGCAAAACTGCGTTTTCATCCTGAACGCGGGACACGAGACGACGACCAACCTGATCGGCAACGCGCTGGTGTCGCTGCAGGAATGGCCCGATGAGCGCCTGGCACTGCGCGCCAGACTGACTGAAGCGGGGGATGACGCGCAGGCAGCCGAAGCCATCATGGCAACCGCCGTCGATGAGTTCCTGCGCTTCGAGTCGTCCAACCAGCTGGGCAACCGCCGGGCCGTCAAGCCCGTGCGCGTGGGCGGCGTCGAGCTGGCCGCAGGAACACTGGTGACGCTGTGCATAGGCGCTGCCAATCGCGATGGCGCGCAATTCGCCAACCCGGATGTGCTGGACCTGACCCGGCAAGACAATCGCCATCTGGCCTTCGGATTCGGCATTCACCAGTGCGCGGGCCTGAGCCTGGCGCGGCTCGAAGGCCGCGTCGCCATCGGACGGTTCCTGCGCCGCTTTCCGGATTACCGACTCACCGCCTCGCCCGAGCGTGGCGGACGCGCGCGGTTTCGCGGGTTCTTGCACGCGCCGTTCGCACTGGCATAGACTGCGCCCAACAGGAGACAGCCATGGACACCACCGCCGACACCGCTGGCACGGACCCGCGCACCTTCACCTCGTTCGCGCAGTTCTATCCGTTCTACCTGACCGAGCACAGCAACCTCACCTGCCGCCGGCTGCACTTCGCCGGTTCGAGCCTGTCGCTGGTGTGCCTGGCGATGCTGATCGCCACTGGCAATTTCTGGTGGCTGCTGGCCGGATTGCTGGTGGGCTACGGCTTTGCGTGGATCGGCCACTTCGGTTTCGAGAAGAACAAGCCGGCGAGCTTCAAGCGCCCGCTCTACAGCTTCATGGGCGACTGGGTGATGTACAAGGACATCTGGACCGGCAAGGTCAAGATCTGAACCCCTCGTGCTGAGGGTTCAGATCACATCTTTCAGGTAGAGCGACGAGAGCTGGCCGCTTTTCCAGAGCTTGTCGGTTGCATCCGAGTGCGGCAGCAACAGGTGGCGCATCAACGGCTCCATCGAAGTGGACTGCACGTCTGCGAGCATGACGTAGCGCGTGTTTTCCCCATCGTCGACCTCATTCACGCGCCCGACCCAGTCCAGCGACACCAGCGTCTCCAGCACCGGCTCCAGTTGCAACGTCTCCACCTGCATGGCGTCAACGAGTTGCGGCGCACTCAGGCCGCGTGCTGCGGTCGCCCGTGCCTTCTCCAGCAGGCCCAGCACTTCGACGGCCAGTTGAAACTGCCAGCCGTGCGCGGTCGCGCGCCTGCGTGTGCCGGCCATCATCACCGGCAGGTATGCCGCGATGACAGCGCCGAGCAACACCACCGTCCAGCCTGCATAGATCCAGACCAGCAAGATCGGCACGGTTGCGAACGTGCCGTAGACCGCCGAGTAGGTCGGCACCGTGCTGAGGTAGAGCGCCAGCAGGCGCCGCGCTACTTCAAGTCCGATGCCAGCGAAGATCGCCCCGGCCCAGGCATGTGTGCTGCGCACGGGTGTGTTGGGCACGAAGCGATAAAGCGCAGCGAGGCCGGCAGTGACCAGCACGAACTCCAGGATGTCCAGCAGCACGCGCACCGTGCCCGGCACCGCCGCCACGAAGCCGCGAGAACCCGAAAGCACCCACGAGCTGGCACTGATCGACGCGCCGAGCAGCAACGGGCCGAGCGTCATGACGGCCCAATAAATCACCAGCCGCTGGTGAAGTGGACGCGGGCGCTTGACTCGCCAGATGGCGTTGAGCGTCTTGTCGATGGTGAGAACCAGGGCGAGCGCTGTAAAAAACAGCACCGCGAAACCCGCCGCGCCCAGGCGGCTGGCCTTGCCCGAGAACTGGGTGAGGTAGCCCAGCACCTGGCGTGCGATGGCATCGGGCATCAGGCTTTGCACCAGCCAGGACTGCAGCGCGCTTTCGAGTTTTCCAAAGATCGGGAACGCCGTGAAGACCGCCAGTGCCACGGTGATCATCGGAACCAGCGCCATCGTGGTCGTGAATGTCAGGCTGCTCGCGGTCAGCCCCAGACGGTCTTCGCGAAACCGCTCGAGCAGGGTCAGCGCAGAAGACTTCCAGTGGAAATCTGAAAGCTCGCGCGGCAAACGGGCAAGGTGGGAGGCAAGCTGTCGGAAGTCCATCGGCCGCTATGATGCCACTGGCATGGACACCACCGATTCTTCACAACGCACGAGCGCAGAACGCACGAGCGAAACAATCACCGCCACACGCTGGCTCGCCGTCGGCAGCCTGCTCGGGCTCATCGTGCTCGGCGTGGCATGGGAACTGTGGCTTGCGCCGGTGCGCCCGGGCGGCACCTTGCTGGCGCTGAAGGTTCTGCCGCTGTGCATCCCGATTGCCAGCCTGCTGCGCAACCGCATGTACACCTACCGCTGGGTGAGCCTCTTGGTCTGGCCGTACTTTGCCGAGGGCGTTGTGCGCGCCTATCGTGCAGACACCATGACGACCACGCTTGCCCTGATCGAGGTCCTGCTGTGCCTCGCCCTTTTCGCCGCCTGCGTGCTGCACATCCGCACGCGGCTTTCGAAAGCCCCGATTGAACCCAATCCCACATCCACACCAGCTCCTTAGCGAACTGCGCGCCGCCATCGGTGATGCGAACGTGCTCACCGACGGCGACCTGAGCGCCTGGGAAACCGACTGGCGCAAGCGCTCATATGGCAAGGCACTGGCTGTCGCGCGTCCCGCATCGGCGCAGGAAGTGGCCGCAGTCGTCAAGGCCTGTGCCAATGCCGGTGTGTCTATCGTGCCGCAGGGCGGCAACACCGGGCTGGTCGTCGGATCGACGCCGGATGAATCGGGCACACAGGTGGTCCTGAGCCTGCAACGCATGAACCGCGTGCGCGCACTGGACGGCGACAACCTCACCATCACGGTCGAAGCGGGTTGCATTCTTCAAACCGTGCAGGAAGCGTGCGCGGCCCAAGGCTTCCTGTTTCCGCTGAGCCTGGCTGCAGAAGGCAGCTGCACGATAGGCGGCAACCTCTCTACCAACGCGGGCGGCACGCAGGTCGTGCGCTATGGCAATGCGCGCGACCTGTGCCTGGGTCTGGAAGTCGTGACGGCCTCCGGCGACATCTGGGACGGCCTTTCGGGGCTGCGCAAGGACAACACCGGCTACGACCTGCGCGATCTTTTCATCGGCAGCGAAGGCACGCTGGGCATCATCACCGCCGCGACGATGAAGCTGCATCCGCTGCCTGCCTCGCAACTGACTGCCTGGGCGGCAGTGGCGACGCTGGAAGACGCGGTTGCCCTGCTGGGCATGGCGCACCGGACGCTGGGCGCAGGGCTCACGGGTTTCGAGGTGATGGGCCAGTTCGCGCTCAGCCTGGTTGCCAAGCACTTCAAGCAGTTGCGCGTGCCTTTGTACGAACAGTCGCCTTATTGCGTGCTGATCGAAAACTCGGATCATGAATCGGAGTTGCATGCGCGCACGCAATTCGAGCGATTGCTGGAGACGGCCATCGAAGAGGGCCGGGTCACAGACGCGGTCGTTGCAGAGAACCTCGCGCAGGCGCACCAGCTCTGGCACATCCGCGAAAGCATCCCGCTGGCGCAGGCCGAAGAGGGCCTGAACATCAAGCACGACATTTCAATCGCGGTGTCGCGCATCCCCGAGTTCTGCCGCGTCACCGATGCGCTGCTGCAGCGCGAACTGCCGGGTATCCGGCTCGTCAACTTCGGGCACCTGGGCGACGGCAACCTGCACTACAACGTGCAGGCGCCGCAAGGCCAGGACATGGCGGCATTCCTGGATGAAAACGAAGTTCGGGTCAACACGCTGGTGTTCGACTCGGTACGCGAATTCGGCGGCTCGATTTCGGCGGAGCACGGTGTCGGCAGCCTCAAGCGCGACAAGCTCGAGCATCACAAATCGCCTGTGGCGATGGGCATGATGCGGGCAGTCAAGAAGGCGCTGGACCCGGGCAATACCTTGAATCCGGGGCGGGTGCTGAGGAGATAATGGGATTGATGGACATTCGAATGCTCGAGTTTCACGGTGCGCCCATGAAGCCAATCACGCTTTCGCTCAACTCCAAAATTCTTGAAGCAGCTCGCGAAATGCAGATCGACATTTCGGAAACCGTTAATGAATTGCTCGCGGTCGAATTGACGCGCAGATACTGGGAGCGCTGGATGCTTGAGAGCAAACCAGCGATTGATGCGTACAACGAACGAATCACGCGCGAGGGCCTCCCGCTGTCCAAGTACCGGAACTTCTGAATTGTCGATTGAACCTATGCATTGGCCCGCAAGAAATGATTAGCTACCCCGCCCGCTCCCAATACGAGGACTTCATGCGCCATGTCTATGCGCATGGCACGCCAAAGACAGACCGCACCGGCACCGGTACCCGCAGCGTGTTCGGCTACCAGATGCGGTTCGACCTGAACGAAGGCTTTCCGCTGGTGACGACCAAGAAGGTCCACCTCAAATCCATCATTTACGAACTGCTGTGGTTCCTCAAGGGGTCCAGCGACAACAACTGGCTGAAAGAGCGCGGCGTCAGCATCTGGAACGAATGGGCGCGCGAAGACGGCGACCTCGGGCCGGTGTACGGCGTGCAATGGCGCAGCTGGCCGACGCCCGATGGCGGGCATGTGGACCAGATTGCAGAGGCGGTCAAGACCATCAGGACCAATCCGGATTCGCGCCGCATCATCGTGAGCGCCTGGAATGTTTCCGACATTCCAAAGATGGCGCTGGCGCCCTGCCATGCGTTCTTCCAGTTCTATGTCGCCGACGGGAAGCTCTCCTGCCAGCTCTACCAGCGAAGCGCCGACATCTTCCTGGGTGTGCCGTTCAACATTGCCAGCTATGCATTGCTCACCCACATGATGGCGCAGCAGTGCGACCTGGACGTCGGTGACTTCATCTGGACCGGCGGCGATTGCCACATCTACAGCAATCACCACGAGCAGGTCGAACTGCAACTGTCGCGCACGCCCTACCCCTACCCGAGGCTGAACATCAAGCGCAAGCCCGCATCGATCTTCGACTACGAGTTCGAGGACTTCGAGGTGACGGGCTACGACAGTCACGCACCGATCAAGGCGCCGGTCGCCATCTAGGATTTCCACACCGATGAAAATCGCACTGATCTTCGCCCGATCGCGCAACGGCGTCATCGGCAAGGATGGCGTCATGCCGTGGCATTTGCCAGAGGACATGACGCACTTCAAGCAGCTGACCATGGGCGCACCCGTCATCATGGGGCGCAAGACCTGGGAGTCGATACCGCCGCGGTTTCGTCCGCTGCCGGGGCGCACCAACATCGTGGTGACGCGGCAGTCCGACTGGAAGGCCGAAGGTGCGAGCAGGGCCTCGTCACTTGATCAGGCGATTGAAATGTGCAAGGACCAGCCCCGCGTGTCAATCATCGGCGGCGGCCAGATCTACGCGCAGGCAGCGCCGCTGGCCCACACCGCTGAAGTGACCGAGATTGACGCCGACTACGAAGGCGATGCGTTCGCGCCGCAACTCGGCAGCCAGTGGCAAGAGGTGCACCGCGAGTCGCACACGGCCGTCAACGGGCTTGCATACAGCTTCGTTACCCTGCACAACAACGACAACACCTAAAAGAGATAGCCCATGTCCGGTTCAGGATTTCACGTGCACGGTCCACATGACCACGAGATCGAGCACGCCACGCAGCATGCAGCCCACGGCGAAGGCACCGGGAAAATGATCAACCAGATCGCGATGTTCACGGCAGTCATCGCAACGGTAGGCGCAATCTTCGCGTACATGGGTGGTGCCACGCAGGCCAATGCGGGCCTGTACAAGAACAACGCGGCGATCAAGAAAACCGAGGCGTCGAACCAGTGGAATTACTTCCAGGCCAAGAGCACCAAGCAGTCGCTCGCCGAAATCTCGCGCGACCTTGCGCCCGCCCAGGCCGACAAGGACAAGTACCAGGCCAAGATTGACCGGTACGAGAAAGAGAAAAAAGAGATACAGACCGGCGCCGAGAAGATCGAGGCCGAGTCGAAAGAGTGGGACAAGCGCAGTGACGAGCAGATGCACCAGCACCACCGCTGGGCTCAGGCGACGACTGCATTGCAAGTTGCCATTGCCATGGCCGCGATTGCCTTGCTCACGCGCAAGAAGTGGCTCGAGTGGGGCATGTTCGGATTGGGCGCGATCGGTGTGGCGATTGGCGCGCTGGCGGCCTTGCATATCTGAGGCTGCCGTGAAGATCACCACCTGGAACGTGAATTCGCTGACAGCCCGCCTGCAGCATGTGCTGGACTGGACGGCGGCCAACCCGGTCGACGTGCTGTGCCTGCAGGAACTCAAGCTCACTGACGACAAGTTCCCGCACGATGCGCTGCGCGATGCGGGCTATGCGCACTGCGCGGTGTTCGGCCAGAAGACATACAACGGCGTCGCGATCCTGAGCCGTCATCCGCTGCGCGATGTCGTGAAGAACATCGTCGGGTTTCATGACGAACATTCGCGGGTCATCGCTGCGTCCGTCGATACACCCCAGGGTGAGTTGCGCGTGGTGAACGGCTATTTCGTCAACGGCCAGGAACCGGGCTCCGAGAAGTTTGCGTACAAGATGAACTGGCTGGGTGGCCTGAACGCCTACCTGCGCGATGAGCTTGCGAAACACCCGAGGCTGATGCTGGTGGGCGACTTCAATATCGCACCCGAGGACAGGGATTCATTCGATCCGGTCGGGTTGAAAGACACCATCCATCACACCGTGGAAGAACGCGCGCACTTCCGGCAGCTGATCGAGATGGGCCTGTACGACAGCTTCCGCATGTTCGAGCAGCCCGAGAAAAGCTACAGCTGGTGGGATTACCGGATGCTGGGCTACCAGAAGAATCGCGGGCTGCGCATCGACCACATTTTGGTGAGCGAAGCACTCAAACCCGAAGTCAAGAGCTGCGCGATCGACCGGGTTCCGCGCAAGTGGGAAAAGCCGAGTGACCATGCGCCGGTGACGGTGGAGATTTGAGGCTGTCATCGCGGGCCGAGACCGAAGGGATCTTCGAATCCACCGCAATCCATGTCTTTCGACTGCCGTAGCCGCTGCGCGGTGGATGCCGGATCGAGTCCGGCATGACAGCCCGCTTTACTCCAGCCCCAGCTCCTGAATCTTGCGCGTGATCGTATTGCGCCCAATCCCCAATTTCTGCGCCGCCTCAATCCTTCGGCCCCGCGTATTGGCCAGCGCCGTAAGAATCAACTTCGATTCAAAACGCTTGGTGAGTTCTTCCCACACGTCGTGACGGCCGCTCACCAGCAGTTCAAGCGCTTCTGCTTCAAGGCCCGACTCCCAGCTTCCTGCGCTGCCGTTCACCGGGACGGGTGCGACAGAAACACCCGCCGGTTGCGGTGCAACCTCAGTTGCCGACGCCGCCGCTGAATCGTTCGCACTGAGCGCCCCGCGAGGCGCAACATGAGCGTCGCTCGTGACCTGCATGACTTCAGGCGGCAGGTCCTTGGGCTCGATCACCTGGGCCGGCGCCATCACGGTGAGCCAATGGCAGATGTTTTCCAGTTGCCGCACATTGCCGGGAAAACCGAACGTCGACAGGCGCACGAGTGCCGCGTCCGATATCCGCTTGGGCTCCACGCCCAGCTGCTTGGCGCTCACCTGCAGGAAATGCCTCGCCAGCATCGTGATGTCCTCGATTCGCTCGCGCAGGGCAGGCAATCGCAGGCGGATCACGTTGAGCCGGTGGAACAGGTCCTCGCGGAAGGCGCCCTCTTTCACGCGCTGCTCCAGGTCCTGGTGGGTCGCTGCGATCACCCGCACATTGGCCTTCACGGCGTTGTGTCCGCCCACGCGATAGAAGTGCCCGTCGGACAACACGCGCAAAAGACGGGTCTGCAAGTCGAACGGCATGTCGCCGATTTCATCGAGAAAGAGCGTGCCGCCTTCGGCCTGCTCGAACCGCCCACGGCGCATGGTTTGCGCGCCGGTGAAGGCGCCGCGCTCATGGCCGAAGAGCTCGCTTTCCAGCAAGTCCTTGGGGATGGCCGCGGTGTTGATGGCAACAAAGGGGCCGCCGGCGCGAGGCGAATGCTTGTGCAATGCGCGGGCGACCAGTTCCTTGCCGGTTCCCGATTCACCCGTGATCATCACCGTCACATTGCTTTGCGAGAGACGCCCGATCGCACGGAACACGTCCTGCATCGCAGACGCCTGGCCGAGCATTTCAGGCGCTGCCACCATGCGCTCTTCGGCCACCTCCTCGCGCTGGCTTTCTTCGACAGCGCGGCGGATCAGCTCGACCGCCTTGGGCAGGTCGAAAGGCTTGGGCAGGTATTCGAAGGCGCCGCCCTGGAATGCCGAGACTGCACTGTCCAGATCAGAGAACGCCGTCATGATGATGACGGGCAGGCCGGGATGCTTTTCCTTGACCTTGGTCAGAAGCTCCAGTCCCGAACCACCCGGCATGCGGATGTCGCTCACCAGCACTTGCGGGCAGTCGTCGTCTTCGCCGGAATCCAGTGCCTGAAGGACTTCACGCGGGTTGGTGAAACTTCGCGTGGGAAGGTCCTCCCGCAACAGCGCTTTTTCAAGCACGAAGCGAATGGACTGGTCATCGTCAACTATCCAGATCGGCTTCATGTATTTTCTCGTTGCCTCAGGTCGTCACTGTCATCTTTTGTCAGGGCAAGGGAATCAGGATCTTGAAGTCCGTCTTCCCCGGCACGCTATCGCACTCGATCAGGCCGTGGTGCTGCTGCACGAAGGTTTGCGCCAACGTGAGCCCCAGTCCCGAACCGCCTTCCCTTCCCGATACGAGCGGAAAGAAAATGCGGTCCCTGATCGACTCCGGTACACCGGGCCCGTTATCGATGACATGCAATTCCAATGCCAGTCGGTAGCGCTGCTTGCCGAAAGTCACCTGCCTGGAAATTCGCGTCCTGAAAGTGAGTTGCGCATCGCCTGCGGCAATGCGATCTGCAAGCGCCTGACAGGCGTTGTGCGCGATGTTCAACACGGCCTGTATCAACTGCTCGCGGTCGCCGCGAAACTCCGGGATCGAGGTGTCGTACTCGCGCACGAACTTCAGTCCGCGTGGAAACTCCGCCAGGATCAATGAGCGCACCCGTTCGCAGACTTCGTGGATGTTCACATCGCCCACCACATGCGGCCTGCGGTGCGGCGCGAGCAGGCGATCGACCAGTGTCTGGAGCCGGTCGGCCTCATGGATGATGACGCGGGTGTATTCCTTGAGGTCCTTGGAGTCGATCTCCATTTCAAGCAACTGCGCAGCGCCGCGAATGCCGCCCAGCGGGTTCTTGATCTCGTGCGCGAGGTTGCGGATCAATTCCTTGTTGGCCTGCGCCTGGTCGATCAGCCGCTCTTCGCGGTCCTGCTTGGCCTGCGCTTCCAGCGGAAGCAGCTCCACCACGAACTCGTGCTCGCGCTCCGTCTGGGCAAGAACCACATGCACCGGCACTGGATCGTAGCCTTGACGCACGAGCCAGGTGTCGTAACGCAACGCCGCAAATTCATTGCTGCTCGCGCCTAGCAACGCATTGCGCAGCAAGTGCGGCTCAGTAAAGCAAAGTGTGAGGTCAGAGCCTTCGATGGCACGGCGCGATATGCCGAGCGCGTCTTCGAGGGCCGAGTTGGCAAACAGGACGCCGCCGTGCTCATCGACGACGGCAACCAGCGTCGCCAGCAGGTCTAGCGACTGGAAGCGGGATGTGAGGTTTTCTTTCGGGGTCAAGCCCCGATTGTCACTGAAGTGTGTGACGCTACTTGACTCGGGTCAGCTCGCGGCGGATGCCCGCGATGTCGCTCTCGTTGCGCGCGATGCTCGCCTTCAGTTCGGCGACGCGGTCGAGGTACTTCTGGTAGTTGCGATGTTCGGGCCCCTGCTTCTCGGGCTCGCCGTTGTTGTATTCCTTGACCAGTTCGATCTGGCGGCTCTCGGCCTTTTTCAGTTCGGATTCGAGGATGGCGCGGGCATCGGAGTCGCGAGCGCGTTGCTCGCCCTCACCGACGCGGGAGTTGGGGCCGCCCGATGATTGCTGTACGGCCGCCACGCGAACCGGCGCCGATGCGGCGTTGCTGCCGTTGACCCGTGTGCCCTGGACAACGGTGATGTTGCCGCCTTCCATGGTCTTGCAGTTCTTGGCCTTGGCTTCTGCGATGTCGTTGGTGTACACGTTGCCCGAGCAACGATAAATGGTCTGCGCGTGGAGGCCGGTTGCCGCAACCGCGCCGACAGCGGCGACGGCAACCATCGCGGCAAGCCTGGCAACTTCAAGTGGAATCAGGGAACTTCGCTTCATGACTGCTCCTGGCACGAGTGCCGGGTATGGCCTTTCAGTATCGCGCAACTCATCACAAATGCCAATTAAGGCCTTGATTCACAAGGACAAATGCAAAACGACCGAGGCTTTTGTCTCGATCATGAAACGGCAAAGGCCCCGAAAGGGGCCTTTGGATACTTGCAGACTGTAAATATTTACAGCGAATAGTACATGTCGTATTCGACCGGGTGGGTCGCCATGCGGAAGCGCGTGACTTCCTGCATCTTCAGCTCGATGTAGGCATCGATCATGGTGTCGGTGAACACACCGCCCTTGGTCAGGAAGCCGCGACCCGTGTCCAGGTAGTCCAGCGCCTGGTCCAGGCTGTGGCAGACGGTCGGGATCTTCGCGTCTTCTTCTGGCGGCAGGTGGTAGAGGTCCTTGGTGGCTGCTTCGCCCGGGTGGATCTTGTTTTCCACGCCGTCGAGGCCGGCCATCATCAGGGCCGCGAAGCCCAGGTACGGGTTGCACAACGGATCAGGGAAGCGCGCTTCGATGCGGCGGCCCTTCGGGCTGGCGACGTACGGAATGCGGATCGAAGCCGAGCGGTTCTTGGCCGAGTAAGCCAGCTTGACCGGTGCTTCGAAGCCGGGCACCAGGCGCTTGTAGCTGTTGGTGCCGGGGTTGGTGATCGCGTTCAGCGCACGGGCGTGCTTGATGATGCCGCCGATGTAGTACAGCGCGAAGTCGGACAGGCCTGCATAGCCGTCGCCTGCGAACAGGTTCTTGCCGTCTTTCCAGATCGACTGGTGAACGTGCATGCCGGAGCCGTTGTCGCCGACGATCGGCTTGGGCATGAAGGTCGCGGTCTTGCCATAGGCGTTGGCGACGTTGTGCACCACGTACTTGAGCAGGATCGTCCAGTCGGCGCGCTGCACGAGCGTGGAGAACTTGGTGCCGATCTCGTTCTGGCCGGCGCCCGCCACTTCGTGGTGGAACACTTCGACCGGGATGCCCAGCGATTCGAGGATCAGGGAGATCTCGGCGCGCAGGTCTTGCGTGCTGTCAACCGGGGGAACCGGGAAGTAGCCGCCCTTGACGGTCGGGCGATGGCCCTTGTTGCCGCCTTCGAGCTTCTTGCCGGTGTTCCACGGTGCTTCGTAGTCATCGACCTTGAAGAACGAGCCGGACATGTCATTGCCCCAGCGCACGTCATCGAAGATGAAGAATTCGGGTTCCGGTCCGAAGTAGGCGGTATCGCCCAGGCCCGAAGCCTTCAGGTAGGCCTCTGCACGGCGAGCGATGGAACGCGGGTCGCGGTCATACGCCTTGCCGTCGCCCGGCTCGAGCACGTCGCACGACAGGAACAGCGTCGTTTCTTCGAAAAACGGGTCGATGTTGGCGGTATTGGGGTCCGGCATGAGCAGCATGTCCGAGGCTTCGATGCCCTTCCAGCCGGCGATGGACGAACCGTCGAACGCATGGCCCGCGGAAAACTTGTCTTCATCGAAGTGCGAGACCGGCACGGTCACGTGTTGCTCTTTGCCGCGGGTGTCGGTGAATCGGAAATCGACGAATTTGACTTCGTTTTCCTTCACCATCTTCATGACGTCTGCGACGTTCTTGGCTGCCATCAAGGTTCTCCTGGTTGCGTGGTTGTCAAATCGTATCGGGGTACGGGAATGCAGTTTCTGTGCCAAAGCTGGTGCATGCCGCAGCGAGCAAAGCTGGGCGATTGTCCCCGACTTTGACTGCTTTTCGCTACAGGCGCGATGCGGTTTTGGATGAGCAATGCACTGTTGTTGTGCGAAGTCAATAATGCACTTGTATGGTGCGCGACCGTTATCGCACCAATTCGGGGCCCAGCTTGGCGCCGAATGCATTCAAGCCTTCGAGAAGATGGGGGTACGCGGCGTCAACCAGGCCGGGATCGCCCTTGACGCCAAGATCGATGTGGCGCCCGTATTGGGGGTGGTCCACGCTCGGCAGGCTGAAGACCTTGACGCCGGGATGGCGGCGCTCGATGTCTTCCATCAGCGGTGTCAGCGAAGCTTCCATCGCGCCGAACACGATCACCGACTTCTCGACGTAGGCCTTTTCGCGAAAGAGCGAGCGGTAATGGGTGTCGAGCACCCACTCCATCATCGGCCAGGCCATCACCGGGAACCCCGGGACAAAGTGAACATCGCCCACCGTGAAGCCCGGGATCTTGTTGTACGGATTGGGAATGATCGCAGCGCCTTTGGGGAACACACCCATGTTCAGGCGGTGGATGTTGTCCGGGCGATCAGGTTCATAGGTCGTGCCCTGCTCGCGCGCCGTATCCTGCATGCGTTCGCGGATCAGCGCTTCGGCGCGCGGGTGAAGCTCAAGCTCCACGCCCAATGCACGGCCTGCACACTGCCGTGTGTGGTCGTCGGGAGTTGCGCCAATGCCGCCACAAGAAAACACCACATCGCCGGATGAGAACGCGCGCTTGAGCGTTGCCGTGATGCGCTCAGGCGAATCGCCCACGTATTCGGCCCACGACAGCTGAAGGCCGCGCGCGGCCAGCAGCTCGATGACTTTGGGCATGTGCTTGTCGGCCCGCTTGCCCGACAGGATTTCGTCGCCGACGATGATGAGGCCGAAATCGCGTGGTTCAGGCTGGGGGGTGTTCTGCTGGGACGTCATGGGGCAATGCTACTGGAGCAGGCTGCTGTGGAGATGACACGGGTCTTACAGCCGCCTGGGCCGCTTGGGCATCCTCGGCGCGCATCGCCTCCAGCGCGGCGAGGCAATAGTGGGCAAACCAGAGCGAGGCGAACGCAAAGACCAGTGTGTAGATCCAGATGGCGACCGGCGCCAGCACGACGAACGCGACCACGAACAGGGCGCTCGATGCCCACACGATGCTCGGCGCCGCGCCCAGAAAACCCGCGATCACGCCGATCGACAGGAGCCACGTCCGATGCCGGCGAAACAACGCACGCCGCTCGTCCTTGCTGGCGTGCTCGGAGAGCGCATCGAAAGCCATCACCCTGTATGTCAGCCAGCCCCAGATGAGCGGCGGCAACACCAGCACCAGCGGCGGAATCAGCCACAGGGGCAAGCTGACGATGAATGCGACCAATGCCAGCAAGGTCGAGCCGAGCGACCATGCAATGCTCGCGGCCAGCGAGCCGCCGCGCTTTTTTTCGAGCTGGGGGAACCGGCGCTCCGCCACCATCGCCGCCAGCGCCGGACCCATGAACGCCGCCACGAACAGCAGCGACATCAACACGATCACGGGCGTGGTTGCGAACACCACGATGAGTGGAGCCGCCACTGTCTTGAGGTTGCCGACGCCCACGCCCTGCAGCCAGCTCCACACACTGACGAGCAATTCAGACGATTCAAGCCACGCACGAACACCCTCGATCGCGCCTTCCCAGAAAAAATAACCAAACCCAAGCGCCACCGCAAACATGATTGCCAGCGGCAGGAACGACAGCGCGATCACGCGCGGGTGCAGGCAGTAGGCAACCGCGCGCCAGAAAGAGTCGAGAAGAAGGTTCATGCCCCGGTAACATCCTTTCGATGCAAATTGTTCAGGTCAAAGGCGTCGGGCTCGAGGTGCAACAGATCGCAGCCCCTGCCACAAACTCCGGCGCTGCCCTCGCTCCAATCATTTTCCTCCACGAAGGACTGGGCTCGGTGGCGATGTGGCGGGACTGGCCCGGGAAAGTATGCGCGGCGACGGGGCGCGCAGGCGTCGTGTACTCACGCCGGGGCTACGGCCAGTCCGAGGGCATCCCCGATGTGCGCAGCAGCGGACGCCTGCAAGCTGACTACATGCACCGCGAGGCACTCGAAGTCCTGCCAGCGCTGCTGGAAGCGTTGCAGATCGAGTCGCCGGTGCTGCTGGGCCACTCCGACGGCGGAACCATCGCCCTGCTCCACGCGGCGCACGTCGGCGCAACCGCCTGCATCGTGATGGCGCCGCATGTGATTGTTGAAGAGCTGTCGGTGCAGTCGATCGAGCAGATTCGCGGCGCGTTCGAAACCGAAGGCCTGCGCGAGCGCCTCCAGCGATTCCACCGCGATGTGGACGTGGCGTTCTGGCAGTGGAATGACGTCTGGTTGAGCCAGGAGTTTCGCGCGTTCGACATCCGCCCCGACTGCCGGCAGATCAAGGCCGCGGTGCTGGCGATGCAGGGCGCGGATGACGCGTACGGCACGCTGGTCCAGATCGACGAAATCGCGCCGACCCTTGGAAACTTTCGCAAGGTGGTGCTTCAGGCGTGCGGGCATTCGCCGCATCGCGACCAACCCGGGCAGACCATTGAACTGATCACTGAGTTTCTGGCGCAGCTGCCTTGACCGGCGCCGGTGCTTTCACCGGCTTCAATGCATCCAGGTCTGCCTGCGACAACCAGCGCCACTGACCGGGCGACATGTCCGCAGGCAGCACAAGGTCACCGATGCGCGAACGATGGAGCGTCTCGACACGATTGCTCACGGCGGCCAGCATGCGCTTGACCTGGTGGTACTTGCCCTCGGTCAGCGTCAGGCGCAAAGCGCACTCGCCGGTCTTCTCGCACGCGGCCGCGCGAACCGGCTTGGGGTCGTCGTCGAGCACCACGCCTTCGAGCAGACGTGCGACCTGTTTTTCATCCACCGGGTGTTTGGTTCCGACTTCATACACCTTGGGCACATGATGCCGGGGTGAATTCATGCGGTGGATGAACTGGCCGTCGTCGGTAAGCAGCAGCAATCCGGTGGTGTCCTGGTCCAGCCGGCCGACGGCCTGCACGCCCTGCACTGCGCCCTTTTGCGGCCGCTGGCGCAGCGGTGCCGGCAGCAATGTATAGATGCTTGGATAGGTGGAAGGCTTTTGCGAACACTCGGTGCCTGCGGGCTTGTTCAGCATCAGGTAAGCCAGTTCGTGATAGCTCCAGGGCACGCCGCCAACCGTGAACGCGAGACCCTGCGGATCGAAGTCGCGCGATGCATCGGTGACCGGCTCGCCGCCCACCGTCACATGGCCTTGCTGTACCAGCCCCGCGCAGACCCGGCGCGTGCCGAAACCTTGCGAGTAGAGAATCTCTTGCAGCTGCATTGCGGATCAGCGGGCCTGGTCGTAACGCGCAACACGCCGCTCGAGCGGGGACAGCTGCATGCCAACCGCGTGCAGCTGCGCGTAGAGCACCTGGCGCATCCACACATTCGGCTCATTGGCGATGCGCGTGCGAATCTCGTTGCGCTGCAACTGCAGTTGCGCGGTGCGCTCACTGAGGGCGACGGCATCGGCAGAAGCAATCACGGGTTTGGGCTGCGGCTGGGTTGGGTCGTATGACCATGCCTGCGGCGGCACGACAGCACAGCCCGAGACAAAAGCGGCCGCGATCAGGGCAAGAACAACACGCATGGCAACTCCTCGTCGATGTGGGTTTCGATCTTAGCTGCGCGGCACGTCCGGCAGGGTCCGGCAGCGCTCGACAGGCGTCACGCCCCGTGGCACTTCTTGAATTTCTTGCCGCTGCCGCAGGGGCATGGATCGTTGCGCCCCGGCGTGTCAGCGCGGCGGGCCTGTTCGACGCGCGGACCCAGGCTCTTCCATAACTGGCGCAGGTCGTACACCGCCCAGATCGCAGCTCCGAAGTCATCCAGCCGCTCTTCGCTGATGCTGGGAGGACCCTCTTCGCTAAACATCGAAATGGTCGGCTTGCCGCGATCACCCTCGGTCAAGGCAACGATCGCAGACAAGGCGTCGTCGAGCATCGCTGCGGCTTGCGCATCGCGCGGCGCGGCCCAGTCTTCGGGCCAGCTTTCCACGGCGTACATGAAACCGATGGCCCAAACCTGCGCATAGGCAGGAAGCGTGTCCAGTGGCGTGTCCGCGCGTTCGGCTTCAGGCAGCGAGAGCACCGCGCCCAGCGTATCGAGCACTTCGGGCTGATAGGTGCGATCGTCGTCCAGTTGCTCAACCGGCGCATCGAGCGAGGCTGCCACTTCGGCCCAGCGACGCTTCCATCGCAAGACGAATTCCATCTGGCCCATCGGCTGGAACGTGTCGCCCAGCAGCACCGGCCAGTACTCGTCGGGTTCAATGGATCGGCGCGAACAGATCAGTGCCGCCAGGAATCCTTCGCAGAACTCCCACTGCGGGATTTCGTCATCGTGCTCGCGCATCGCGTCGAGCGCTGCGTCCTGTGCGTCAAATTCGTCGGCGGTAAGGGGCGCACTGCCTGTTTCGGTCTCATTCATCGAAGGCGATTGTACGAGCGACGTACAACCGCCTTCGATGTGGCTCAGACGTAGTCGAGACCCGTTTCGTGCAAGCCCGCCAGCCCGATGTTCATCGCGTTCAAGGGCAACTCGGCAACGATCACGCCCATCTGCGCCTGGGTCAGGTAGCCGCCGTCCAGCAAGCCGGTGTAGTAATTGTGGTCGGCCTGCGATGGCGCTGAATGCGCAAGGTTGGTGTACAGCAGATCAAACACTGCGCCGTTGGAAGCGCCCGCGCCCAGGCGTGCCTCCAGTGCATACGTCATCAGCGTTTCGTAGCTCATGCCGGCGTCGAGTGCGCCCAGGGCGATGCCAACGATCGAAGGCAGTGCTGCCGTGCCGACGACGGCGCCCAGCACCTTGGCCGCGATCCCCGCGTTGCCATCGAGGTCGAGCGCCACCCGTGTGTCGGTGAACGACAGACGCTCGACATTCACCATGGCGTCGATCGCCAGCGAACCATCGTTCTTGTAGATCGCGTAGATGTCGCCCACATGAAACAGCGAATGCGCCGCGCGCGGCCCGGTATATGACACCGTATCGATGTCCTGCGTGCCGAACACAAAGTCGTTGGTGGGTGAGGCGCCCAGGTCGAACAGGTTCGACTGGCCGGCGCTACCCGCCTTCACATGACGGAAGTAATCGGCCGAATTCGTGGGCTCGTCATTGCTCAGGATCGAAATCGTCGCATCAGGCCGATCGAGCGTGGCATTGACCACGCCGAACGAACGGATGGTGAGTGACTGCAGCGGCTCTGCGGTGACGTCGTTCACGATGCTGACCTGCACGACCTTGCTCGTCTCACCGGGAGCGAAGGCGATCTTTCCGCTCTGGTACACGTAATCGGCGCCGTAGCTCGCAGTCCCTGAGTAGAGCTCGTAATTGACCGACACCAGGGACAGGCTCGGCGCGTTGAGCGACATGGTGATGTAGCCGATCCCGTCTTCTTCCGCCACATAGATGTCGGACGTATGGATCACCGGGTTGGCCGTAAACGGCGCGTCGCTCGCCTCGATTCGCGCCACACCGGCGTTGTCGGCAATCGTGGCGCCGGACGGGGAGCCCAACACCAGCTTGAACATTTCATCGGACTCCAGGCCGGTGTCGTTGATGATGGGGACGCTCACCGTCTTGGCGGTCTCACCGGCCAGGAACACCAACGCACCGGATTGCGCAACGTAGTCGCTGCCCGCATAGGCAGACCCGTCGGCCGTGGCGTACTGCACCGACACGGTTGCCGCAGAAGGCCGGTCCAGGCGCACGATGAACTGGGCGACCTGCCCCGACTCGTCAATCACCAGGTCGGCAACCGATATGGCAGGCGCGCCGCCCAGCGGGGCAGCGACCGGCGTTTCGTTATCGACGATTGCAATGTGCGCGTTGCTGCGACCGATTGAGCCATTGACAGCGCCGTACAGGGAAAACTGCACCTGCTCGGTCTGCTCGACTACCGCATCGTTGGGGATACCCACAGCCACCTGCTTGCTGGTCTCACCCGGAGCGAAAGACAAGGTGCCACTGGTAAAAATGTAGTCGGAGCCATACGCACCCGTGTCCGAATTCAGCTCGTAGTTCACCGACACCTGAGACAGACTGGGCGCGTTCAACGACACCGTCACGAAAGCCTGGCCGTCAGCCTCGCTCACATACACGTCGGAGGCAGAAATCAACGGGTTGCTGCTCGCGGCTGAATCATTCGCATCGATTCGCGCAAAGCCTGTCGCGTCGCCCAGCGTGCCACCGCTGACGCCCGATAGCACGACCTTGAAGAGTTCGCTGGATTCGGCGATCCCGTCGTTGAAGATCGGAACGCTCACCGTCTTGGCGGTTTCGCCAGCCAGGAACACCAGCGTCCCGGTCTGCGCGACGTAGTCGGTGCCGGCCGTCGCGGTCCCGTCGCCTGTTGCATATTGCACCGTCACGGCGTCGGTGCCGGGGCGATCGAGTCGCACCACGAATTGCGCCATCTGCCCTGCCTCATCGACGACGAGGTCGGCCACCGAAACAGCGGGTGCGACACCCTGTGGGGCGGCGACGGGCGTTTCGTTGTCAATGATGGAGATGCTGGCATGGGTGCGGCCAATGACGCCGTTGACTGCGCCGTACAGGTTCACCTGGACGAGTTCGGTTTGTTCCACCGTGGTGTCGTTGGGAATGCCGATGACCAACTGCTTGCTGGTCTCGCCAGCGGCAAACACCAGCGTGCCGCTCTGGAAAATGTAGTCGGAGCCATACGCGCCCGTATCGGAGTCGAGCTCGAACTGAACGGACACCTGCGAGAGGCTGGGTGCGCTCAGGGAGACCGTCACATACGCCAGGCCGTCCGCCTCGCTGACCTGGGTGTCGGATGCCGCAATCGTTGGCATTGCCGTTGCCGGCGCATCGTTGGCATCGATCCGGGCCACGCCAGTGGCGTCCCCAACCGTGCCGCCCGTCGCACCAGACAGCACCAGCTTGAAGAGCTCGCCGGCCTCGGATGTCGCGTCATTGAGGATAGGCACGCTGATGGTCTTGGCAGTTTCGCCAGCGAGAAAAACAAGGGTTCCAGCTTGCGCAACGTAGTCGTCGCCCGCCGTGGCCGTCATGTTGGCGGTTGCATATTGCACCGTCAGGGTGGAAGTGCCCGGCCGGTCCAGGCGTACGACAAACTGGGCCATCTGCGCTGCTTCGTCCACGACAAGATCCTGTACGCCAACCACAGGAGCCGTGCCCTGGGGAGCCGAAACGGGTGTCTCGTTGTCCACAATGACGATGCTGGAACTCGTGCGATCGATCACGCCATTGACCGCGCCGTACAAAGAAAGGTGGAGCAGTTCGGTCTGCTCGATGCCCGTGTCGTTGGGAATGGCAACGGCGATCTGCTTGCTGGTGTCCCCAGGCGCAAAGATCAGCCTGCCACTGTGGAACACATAGTCCGAGCCATAACTGGCCGTATCCGAGTCGAGCTCATAGTCCACCGAAACCTGCGACAGGCTGGGTGAGCTCAAAGACACGGTGACATAGGCGACGCCATCGGCTTCGCTCACAAAGACATCGCTCGCGTGGATGGATGGACTGACACTCGTTGGCCCATCGTTGGCGTCGATGCGAGCCACCCCTGTCGCGTCGCCCATCAGCACGCCGACGGGGTTCGCCAGCATCAGCTTGAAAAGCTCGGCTGCTTCGACGCCCGAATCATTGATGAGCGCCACCGTGACGACCCGGGCAGTTTGACCAGCCTGGAAAACCAGGCTGCCCGAGGTGGAGACATAGTCACTGCCTGCGATGGCGGTCATGTCGGCGGTGGCGTAGTCCACCTGCACCGAACCGGTCGCTGGCCGATCCAGCCTGACCAGGAATGTCGCGGTCCCGGCCTTTTCATCAATCACGATGTCTTGCACCGAGACGGTTGAAAGCCCGTTCGCAGGTGCAGCGGTTGGGGTCTCGTTATCGACGACCACAATGCTGGAAGATGTGCGGTCGATGACCGCGTTGACCGGGCTGTACATCGAAAAGTACAGCAATTCGGCCGACTCAACCAGCACGTCGCCAGCAATCGTCACCTGAACGGTCTTGCTGGTTTCGCCCGGCGCGAACGTCAGTGTGCCGCTGGTAAACACATAGTCAGAGCCATAGCTGGCCGTACCCGAATCGATCTCATAGCCGACCGTCACCTGGCTGGCGCTTGCTTCGCTGAGCGAAACCGTCACAAAGGCAGGACCGTTGTTCTCGCTGATAAAAACGTCGGAGGCGCGGATATAGATTGGCATTGGGTGACTCGTGCAACAAAGTGAGGCCGCGAAGGTTACCCAGCTTCGTGCACCTTGGGTGTGCCCAAGATGCGTGACGCACCAACGCGATGCGCCGGCACGACAGTACTTATGCGCTCATTCAGGCGTCCGACTGCCGGTCAGCCAGCTCAACAGCCACGCATTGAAGCGCGCCGCCTCCTCGAATTGCACCCAATGGCCGGCCTGCGGAATCAGTGCGATTGCCTCGTAGCGCGCGCCCGACGCAAGCGCCTCGCCGACCTCATCCCACATCCCGCGATACAAAACATCCTGCTCCCCATAGATCGCGCTGAACGAACATTGCACAAGGCTGACGGCATCACGAAAAGCGTGGGTCGTGACCAGCGATCGGCCTCTCATCCGGTCCCTGGGAACATTCGCCGACTGCAGTGCGACTGCCAGTTCATCAATGGACTCGGCGCGATGCAGCATCAAGGCAGCCAGGTTGTGGCGGTGTATGACCTCGCGCTCGTGCTGCGTTGAATTGCGGCTCCAGGGTTTGAGCCCCGGACCGCGTGCGCGCTTCAGGGGGATGACCGGAGCGCCGACCATCGCCAGGCTCCTGACCAACTCCGGGTGTTGCACTGCCAGCAAGACGGCCACGAGGCTGCCAAACGAAAACGCCACCAGGTCGAAAGGCCCTTCGCCGAAGAGTTCGCGCAGTCCTGACGCAATCGGTGCGACAACGGCATCGGCGTCGCCGCCACCGGGCGGTGCATCCGAGTCGCCGAAGCCCGGCAAGTCCGGGACCACAGCCATACGGCCGGACGCGACGATCGCGGGAATGTTTCGCAGCCAGTGTGTCCAACTGCCGCTGCCGCCGTGCAAGAGCACCACCGGCGCAAGCCCTGCCCTGTCATCGCCCCAGATATGCCAGACGGTCTTGCCGGCCCCACACGGTGTCTCGACGCGACGCGCGCTTTCCAGCAGTTGAGCGGCTTGCGCAGGCAGATCGGGCAACTTCATTTCTTCGAACTCTTTCTGAAAGACTCGACCAGCAGGCGCGCCGGCACGCTGAGTGCCTTCTCATCGCGCACGGAAATCACGAACCTGCGCCTGGCCCACGCATTGGAAAGCGGTATGACGGTCAAGCCCAGCTGCTTTTGCAGCGCCTGCGCTTCTTCACGCGGGACGATGGCCACAGCCAGATTGGCGGCCACGATGCGGCAGGCGGCATCGACCGTCGATACCTGGATACGGTAGCGCATGCGCTTGCCGGCGGCAGCGGCGTGGCCTTGCTGCGTCGCCTTCATGATGCTGCGCGCCACGATGTCCACATGCTCGAAGTCGATGGTGTCCTCGAACGACACCGACCGCCTGTTCGCCAGCGGATGTTTGGGATGCAGCACCACGGCCAGATGATCCTGGCGATAGGGAAACGTTTTGAGCCGGCGATGATCGACCGCATCCCAGCACACGCCGATATCGGCCCTGCCCTCTTCCACGCCGCGCACCACTTCCCAGATCTCGCGCTCTTCAAAGCTCACGCGAACCTTCTCGTACTTGCGCGCGAAGACGGCCACATCTTCCGGAAGGAACTGCGCGACGGCGGACATGCTCGCAAACACACGCACATGCCCCTGCACGCCGTCGGCAAAGGCGCCCAGCTCTGCCTGCATGCGATCGAGCAGCGCGAGCGACTCCCGTGCATAGCGCCACAAGGCCTCCCCGGCTGGCGTCACGGAAACGCCGCGACGTCCGCGTTCGAGCAACTGCGTTCCCGACTCTTCTTCCATCTGGCTGATGCGCTTGCTGACAGCAGAGGGCACGATCGCCTCGCGCTGTGCAGCGGAAGCGATATTGCGTTCTTCGCAGACGGCGATGAACAGGCGCAGGGAGACGGGGTCGAAGTGGCGCATCAGGAATCAGCCATCTCATCATGGAATGGCTGACGCGAAATATTAGCACTTCAGCGATGGCACAAAACCCGGCACCATTGCCCTCTTACCGTACAAGCCATCCCCAGAAAACACGGACCTACACCACCATGCGCATCGTCGAAATCAGGGAGCGCACCGCTCCCATCGCCTCCCCCATCGCCAACGCCTTCATCGACTTTTCCAAAATGACGCTCAGCCTCGTGGCCGTCATCACCGACGTGATCCGCGACGGCAAGCCCGTTGTCGGCTACGGCTTCAACTCCAACGGTCGCTACGGGCAAGGCAGCCTGATGCGCGAGCGGTTCATCCCCCGGATCATGGAAGCCGACGCAGCCAGCCTCATCAACGAGGCCGGCGACAACCTCGATGCGCACAAGGTCTGGGCGACGATGTTCAAGAACGAAAAGCCCGGCGGCCACGGCGAACGTTCGGTCGCGATGGGCACGATCGACATGGCCGTGTGGGACGCCGTCGCCAAGATCGCAGGCAAACCCCTGTTCCGCCTGCTGGCCGAACAGCGCGGCCTGGAGGCCAACCCGCGCGTGTTCGTCTATGCAGCCGGTGGCTACTACTACCCCGGCAAAGGCATTGAAGGCCTGACCGCCGAAATGCAGGGCTACCTCGACCGCGGCTACAACGTCGTGAAAATGAAGATCGGCGGTGCACCGCTGGCCGATGACTGCAAGCGCATCGAAGCCGTGCTGCGAATGCTTCCCACGGGCTGCCGGCTGGCAGTCGATGCCAACGGCCGCTTCGACCTGGAAACGGCCATCGCCTATGCCAGGGCCCTGCGCGACTACAAGCTCTTCTGGTACGAAGAAGCAGGCGACCCACTCGACTACGAACTGCAGGCCCGGCTGGCCGAGCACTACCCGCATCCGATGGCCACAGGCGAAAACCTCTTTTCGATGCAGGATGCGCGCAACCTTATTCGCTACGGCGGCATGCGGCCAGACCGCGACTGGCTGCAGTTCGACTGCGCGCTCAGCTATGGCCTGGTCGAATACCTGCGCACGCTCGACATGCTCAAGGAAAACGGCTGGCGCTGGGACCGCTGCATCCCGCATGGCGGCCACCAGATGTCATTGAACATCGCAGCTGGCCTGGGCCTGGGCGGAAACGAGTCGTACCCCGACCTGTTCCAGCCCTACGGCGGCTTTCCTGATGGTGTGCGTGTCGAAGACGGACACATCGTCATGCCGGACCTGCCGGGCATCGGCTTCGAGGGCAAGGCTGACCTGATCAGCGAGATGCGCGCGCTCTCGGGGATGTGACCGGGCGAGAGGCCGAACTCACTTCCTGCGCGGCGCCGGGCGCCGTGGTGCTTCGGGAATCTTTCGTTCAACGAAGCGCTCCGGGTCTGACAGGTGCATGTGCATCGGCAATCCGCCCACACTGGCACTGGGGCGGGGTGTTGTGCCCAGCGGTGGAAAATTCGACCTGCTGGCCGACATGTCGTCCTGCGCATCGACACCGTCGACCCGGATGTTTCGCATCGCGTCTTCCGAGTTGAGACTCTGCTGAAAACTGGGTGGCCAGGCGGTCTGCGTTCGGGGTGAAGAATGCCAGGTCACCACTGCTTCGGGATGGCGATCGAAAACATTTTCCGAATTGGGTTGCCGCACGTGCCTCATGCGCTGCTGCGATGCCACTGACACCACGCTGGGTTCGCCGCTGTTGTATTGAACGCCATACTCGTTGAAGAACTCACGCCGCTCCTGTTCCATGCGCTGGCGGTCTTCTTCTGCAAGACAGCGCTGCGCCACGTGCCCCCGTGCCTCCGACGCGGCATGGGGAACCACGGCGACGCCCTGCAATCCGACGCGCAGGGCGCTTCCAATGGGCGCCCGGGCCGCGAATGCCGCCAGCGGATCGACGAGGAAGAAAAAGGAGGTCCGCATGAAGCCATTGACGATGACAATGTCCAGGCTCTGGCTGGCGGCTTCGCGCGTCGCAAACAGGCTGAGGAACTCACCCGTCGCCGGCGAGTAGCTCACCGTGCCACCGACCTTGCTCAGGGCCAGCCGCTGCACCAGGGGCCCCATGATGCCGTCGATCCCCTCGACGATGGCGGCCACGGTGACCAGCCCCATGTTCGAGCCGAAGACTTCGCCGAAAGAACCTCGCCTGGAGACCGGCAATCCATAGGCGTCCTGCAAGGAGGTCTGCCCGACCCACCGGTAAAACAGGACCATGCAGAAATAAACAGCCGTCAACGTCCCCAGGCGCAGGCAGTGATAACGGGTGTAGTCCGGCGAGTCGGCCATGCCATGTCCATCGCGGTCAGTGATGACCGCGACCGGCATCAAGCCGCGGCTCAGGTGGTTCTGTGCATCCCGAAAGATCTGGCCTGCGCAGCGAGCGTTGGTAGCCGCGATGAATGCAAAGAACTCGAACAGTTGGTCCGCGTTGGCATCCTCTTCTTGTTGCTCGACAGTCAAGGCCAGGCTCACGGCTGCAGCCAGCGGAACGACGGCAACCAGAACGAAGCCCGCGATGCGGATGCCTGTCCTGGCGGACTCGCCGCGCCACGCCTGCGGCGCGGCATTGGCAAGAATGAGCCCGGTCCGGTAGCCCGCGTAGATCAAAAAAGGCACACCGACCAGGAGATTCAATCCGATGCTGAGGGCGCCTCCCGAGTTGTAGACGGGATTACCCCGCTCGCCCATGGCACTGATCGAAGCTGCCCTGAGCGCCTGGGCGGTCAATCCGCCCGTCGCCTGAAAGATCGTGTCGCGCACACCCGTAGCGACACTCGCGCCGCCTACGCTGGCAAATGCACTGGCCACGCGGCTGCACAGCCGTGAGGTGCAGGTTCTGCGCACTTGCCGGATTGCCGCCTGCGCATCCGCATCCGCATCGGCAGCCGGATCGTCTGCCCCGGGCGAACCACTCCCTGGAATATCGATGACGGACTCGTCATCGCGTGGAAGCTGGCGGCGGGCCGCAGATCGGGCAGCTGAGGGAGAACCTGGTGGAGTCGGGGAATGAGGGGACATGATCTCTTGCCTGTCATTCAAGCGAAACGTTGAGGGTCGAACACTGCATCGCGTTCAGCAATCTGCGCGAGGGTGGGATCGGCGCGCCAGTGCCTGGCCAGTTGCGCCAGCTGGACGATCGAATCGAGAACGCTTCGTGCGTCAACTGCGCCAAGTGATATCGATTTACGCAGGATCACCTCACCCGAATCGGGGTCGCGGCACATCACGGGCGAGCCGGCGGACATCATGGTGAAATTGGCATCGCCCATCACCCGGAGAACTTCGAGTTCCTGGTCCTGGGGCGCCGCACCGAACGTGACCAGAATGAAGGCCTCATCGTTGTTGGCCATGTCGAGCTGGGCGAGATTCACGATCACCTCATCGACCACAACGTGGAATGCAACGAGCCCGTTGGAGTCCGGCGTCAGTTCGGGAACCGCAATACCAGCGACATCGCAAAGCGCGGCTGCGAATTGCCTGAAACTCGAATACGGCATGTCGGTGGTCTCTGGATACGGGATGAATGAAGAACACTCGCTTGGTTTGCAGGTGGCAATCCGCCCCCAAGCAAACCGGTGCGAGTCTATAGAGATGCACGTGCAATAAGTGGGCCGTTTTGCGCGTTTTCGGGAGGGGAAACCCGCTCCTATATGATGGTCTCGGAAGGACGCCAACGTGAGTGCAATCGACCCCGCCAGCCAGCTTGCCGCACTGATCAGAGTGCAGGTTGCGTCGCTGCGCGAACGCCGTCAGGCTGGCACTTCAGCGAGCACGCGCAAGAGTTCCGGGCTGTCCCTGCCGGCGACAACCCCAACGACAGCATCGCCTGCGTCCTCCGCTTCCCCTGATATAGCGGCAATCGTGGCCGGGCGAATTCGCGCGATCGACGCCAACGACTCGCAGCGCGGACGCAAGGCTTTCCGGATGTTCCTGGAAACCGTGATCCTGTCTGAACTCGGACAGGCACTGGCCAACGATCCGACGTTTGCGGTGATGCTCGACCATGTGCAACTGCAGATGGAAAGCGATCCCGACATCGCAAGAGCGGCAAACGACGCCGCACAGTTTCTGCTCCAGGCAGCCGACGCGCAGCCCGCCAGCTGACCCTAGTGAATCGTGCGACGACCGCCTGTCGTCGCGAACTGCGTGAGCTCACGCACACCCTCCTGATGACCCGCCAGCAGCTCCTGCGCAAATCGTGCAGTGACGCATGAAGCATCCAGGGCAAAGGCGCGAAGGACCGCTGCGCGAGCCTGATCCCCTTCATCCGCAAGCGCGTGAACGACGGCGCGAGCGCCGTGCGCCTGGGCACTGGCTCCATCGAGCGAAATCGCCTTGTCCAGCGCGGCGGCAGCAGCGCCCAGGTCCTCGCACATCACGCAGGCCCAACCCAGCGCTTGCAGGGTCTCGACATGCTCGCCCATCGTTCCCAGGGCATTCTCAAGCGCCCCACGCGCCTCATCGAATTGCCGGTCAAGCAAGGCCGCAAAACCCAGGCTCGACCAGGTTCTTCCGTCGCCAGGACTCAGCGCCAGGGCTTGCTGCAACAGCTGCCTTGCCAGGGCGGTGTCCTGCGCCGCCAACGCGGCACCTGCGCGCGCCACAAACGGTTCCACCTGGTTCACCCCCGCATCGAGCGCGCGCTGCGACAGCCGCGCCGCATCGTCAATCCGCGAAAGATCGAGCGCGATCAGGCTGGCCACACCACAGGCCTGCGGACCCAGCTTTCCAGACGAGATGCGCGCGATCGACCAGTCCCACGCCTCCTGCAGGGCGCCCGTGTGATGCATGGCACGCAGCCACAGCGCGTGAGCGGCAGGCTCCGCGCCAGCCAGGGCCGTGTCTTCGTCAGCAAGCAAGGGCTTCAACAGCGCTGCGCAGGCGGCATGGTTGCCGCGCAGGAATTCGACATACGCCAGGTTGTGCGAAATCGCGGGATGCGGGCCGTTGGACGCTTCGAGCTGCGCAAGGATGTCGCGCGCCTCGTCCAGGCGACGTTGCGCAATACAAAGCGTGGCACGCCTGAACTGCCATGCCGCCGGGTTGCCGGAGAGGCGCAAGCCCGCCTGTATGAGTTCGCCGGCCCGATCAAATTGCGCCGCAGCGATGGCGGCCTCGGCGGTGTCGGCCAGCAGCAACTCGTTGTCCGGATCGTGCTGCAACAGCGATTCAAGGCGCGAGAGGCGATCGGGGCGTGACAGGGCAGGTGTGGAATTCATCGGGTCAGGCTTTCAATGCAAACAGGTCAACAGCAAATATCACGGGGTCGCAATCGGTCTTTGATCAGCTCCAGGCCCCGCCGGTGGATCTGCGAAATCCGCCCGCGGGTCAATTGCATGGTGGCCGCGATCTCCTCGAACGCCACTTCCTGGAAGTAGTGCGAGCGGATCACGCGCCGCTCTTGCGGTGGCAATGTTTCAACGATCTGCGCAATCCGCTGCCGTAGTTCACGCAGTTGCACATTGCGGTAGAAGTGCTGGACGCCCGGTCCCTGTGCGGGTGAGTCGTCCGCTTCGATCATGCCCGTGCCATCGAGGATCCACGACAGGGCAAAGGCGATGCCGACCTCGGCCACATAGCGCAGCGCCTGTTCAGCGTTGCGTACGCCTTTGGCCGGCGCGTCGGCCGCTTCCTTGATGACGGCCCGTCGCTTGGCCTCTGCCCGCTGTCGGGCAGCAATTTGCTGTTGCTTCTCGGTCAGGCGCGCGATGCCGTCAATGATGGAGCCATGCATGCGCTGCGCGGCGAAGGTCTTGAACTGGACCCCGAATTGGGGGTCGTACCTGTCCAGCGATTCGAGCAGGCCCACGGCTGCCAGCTGGTGGTAGTCGTCGTATTCGATCTCGTCGTGAATTCGCTTCGAGTAGCAGACCCTTGCGAGCGTGGACGCCGCCGGCATGTGCAGGGCAATCAGCTTCTGGCGCGCGGCGTCGCTGCGATGCACGCGAAACAGCTCCCACAACTTCGCCTCGTCGAGCACCTCATCGACCGACCAGCGTGCTACAGGATCAAGGGTGTCCAGCGCCATGAGGGTTCAGTGAAACGAGCCCACCAGCGCCTTGAGGATCAGCGCCCATCCATCGACCAGCACGAACATCAAGACCTTCAGGGGAAGCGCCACTGTCGTCGGCGGCATCATCATCATTCCCAAAGCCATCAAAACGCTGGACACAATCAGGTCGATCAGCAGGAAAGGCAGAAACACCACGAAGCCGATCTGGAATGCGGCACGCAGTTCGGACAACATGAAAGCCGGAATGAGCTGCACGTTGCTGACGTCCGCCATGCTTTCGGGGCGTTTGGCTTTGGACAGCTCCACCATGAGCGCCAGGTCCTGCTCGCGCGTCTGGCGCACCATGAATTCGCGCAGCGGCGCGCTGCCCTTCTGGTAGGCCGCGTCAACACCAATGCTTCCAGACATGAAGGGTTGAACCGCGCTGTCGTTGAGGGTCTGCAGCACCGGCGACATCGTGAACAGCGTCAGGAAAAGCGCCAGGCCGATCACGACCGTGTTGGGCGGCGTCTCTGGCATGCCGATCGCATGGCGCAGCATCGACAGCACGATCACGATCCGCATGAAGGCAGTCAGGCACACGAGCAGTGCCGGCAAGATCGCCAGCACTGTCATGCCCAACACCACCCGCACGGCCTGCGATGTTTCTTCGGATGCAGCTGCCAGCGCCGGCAGCGCGACCATCAGCGCAACCGCCATGGAAATCCGCGCGAGCTTCATCGGGACACTTCGCTGGCCGCGTTGTCTCGCTGCAAGGCGCGCTGCGCCAACAGGGAAACGCCGTTGGCAGTGACCCCCAGGAGCAGCTCTTTGCCGTCCCATTCGACGGTGTGCAGGCTGGCCTGATTTGTCAGCGATGTCCGGCTCACGATGCGCGGCATCGAGCCCGGGGACTGCGCAGCGACACGCCCGCGGTGCTTGACCAGGAAGAAGCCAGCGCTGGCGATCGCCAGCAGAAAGAGCACCGCAAACAACGCGGATTGCGCATTGGACGCCGATGTCTCATCGCGCTGCAGGGGTATGCCGGGAAAGCTGGATGCAGAAGCCGACGCCGATGCGGGGGCCGATGCGGGGGCCGACGCCGACACCGGTACGGAAGCCGCAACCGCAGGCGTCGCCGGTTGCGCAAGGCATGCGGCACTGCTGATGAACAGGGCGAGCGCAGCCACCCGGTTGCGCGTCTTGCAGCGGAAGGTAGTCATGATCAGGTCCGCAGCGGATGAGGAAGTTCGGTGATGCGCAGTGCGAAGCTGCCGTCCACCGCCACCAGTTGTCCACGGGCCACGACCTTGCCTTCAAGCATGAGATCGACCGCCTGATCGACCGTGCGGTCCAGCACGAGCACCTGGTGTTCGCGGGCGCCCAGCAGTTCGCCCACGGTGAGCTCGGTTTCGCCGACGCAGACCTGCAATCGCGTGCGTACCGCGTGCAGCGGGTTGTAGTCGTCCAGGACTTTCGCGTCCGCTGATGAGGCCCGATGTGCGGGTTCACCATTGAGTTCGACCAGGCTGATCACCTGCGCCGAGGTGGGAGCGCCGGCCAGGCGCGCAGAAGCAGCATCCGTGTTCATGTGGTGGGTCTTTCAGTAGAAGTCGGTATTGAAATTTCAGAGGGCACCGCTGTATCGCGTGCCAGTTCAACGGCTTTGCTGCCAGATTGTCGGCCGATAAATCCATTGCACAAAGGCTTGCCCGCGGCGCTGACAATGACAGGCGCAGATAGCCGATGCGGCAGGGGAACGACATCACCAACGCGCAAGTCCTGCACGGTGCCCAGGTCCAGCTCGAACGCCGAGAGGTCAACCTTGACGCGCACCGGTCGATCGGCGATGGCATGGAACACGGGCGTCAAAGGGGCATGGGCCGAGCGCGGGGCGTGCGCGCAAGACGCCGTCACCAGCGGCTCCACGCAGGCACCCGTGAGCAGCAAGTCCACGTCGAGCGCGCCTGCGCGAAGCTTCAGTGTGACGGGGCCTGACCACAGGCGAACATCAGCCGGGACGGGATACCCCATGCCGGTCCGCGCACCCAATCCCAGTGCCGTACGAAGGCACTCGAGCATTTCGTCCCATGCCTGCGAAGCCAGCTCGGTCGCCAGCACCGACTGCGTTGGCTGGCGGCGGCGATGGACTTCGAAGAGCGCGGCCATCAATGCGTCCGGGCCGTCGCCATCGGTCATCACCCACGCCTGTGCAGCGCCTGTTCTGCCCAGGGGGAGAAAGAAGGCCCTGGCCAGAAGCGTCTCCAGGCCGGCAGCCTCGCAATCGCAAGTCACCGGTGCGCTCGCCGGGACGTACCAGTCGCTGGTCCATGTGCGGAATGCGCGCTCGACCAGGCTCGCAAGCTCGGCGCGCTGGGCCTTGGTCCAGGATCGCAGTGTGACTGTCCGGGATGCCAGTGCGCTCACTACTTGCCCTTCATCTGAAACAGCTCTTGCAGCATGTCGTTCGCGGTCGAGATGACCTGCGACGACGCCTGGTAGCCGCGCTGCATGATGACCAGGTCGCTGAACTCCTGCGAAAGATCGACATTGGACAGCTCGATCATCCCGGAGCGGATGGAGCCGAAGCCGCCCTCTGCGCCCAGGCCGGTGTGCCACGCAAGCTGGTTGGTGGCGTCGAACTGGTTGTTGCCGTTGGCGGCGACCGCATCGACGCTGTCGAAGCGTCCGAGCAACAGGCGCGAGCCCTTGACCGTTTCACCGTTGGAGTAATTCATGATGAGCGTGCCGCTCGCGTCAAAGTTCACGCCGGTCAGGGTGCCCGGGCCTTTTCCGTCCTGCGAAGTCATGGACAGCGTGGATGTCGTCAGCGCTGCAAAAGAAGTGACATCGGCGCTGAAGTCGAGCACGACGGCCATCGATGCAAGGCCCGGCGGGGTGAAGTCCATCGTGACCGTGGAATTGCCTGCCTTGGGCAGGCCGTTCTCGAAAGCGATCGAGCCAGAATCGACCGCCACACCCGAGGCGTCGACCAGCTCGACCTTCCACTGGTTGGGAGTAGCCACGGTATTTTCGTTCGTCAACTTGACAGTGAACGCATGCGAGCCACCGAGCTTGTCCAGGATGTTGACCGATCCAATCGTGTGCGACGGCGCTGTGCTCGACAGATTGCCCGCGAACTTCACTGCAGTTGTCGCCGTGCCGGCAATGGCCGACTTGCCCGCGATGCTGATCTCACCCACCGCGCCACTTGCGTCCTGCCCCATCACCTTGCTCTGGTCGATGCGGCTGACCAGCACGCCGTCGGTGTTGAAGTTGAACTGTCCGGCGCGCGTGTAGTGGGTGTTGCCGCCCGAATCACGTACGGTGAACAAGCCCTGACCGTCCACCGCGAGGTCGAGCGTGTTGCCGGTCTGGCGCAGCTCGCCCTGCTCGAAGTTGAGCATGGTGCCCGCCGTGTTGAGGCCGTATCCGACCTGCATCGTGCCCATGCCGGTGTTCGAGTTCGAATAGAACATGTCAGCGAACTGCAGGCTCGAACCCTTGTAGCCGGGGGTGTTGATGTTGGCCGTGTTGTTGGCGATGACGCGAAGACCCTGCGAGTAGCCCTGCAGGCCGGTCATTCCGATGAAGATGGAGTCAAGCATGGATGTCCTTGGAAATGGAGGTTGAATGGAAAGGACTCAGCGGACGGCGACGACCTGGCTGAGGCTGATGTTTGGAATTTCGGCGCCCGCAGCCGTCTTGACGGTGAGCGACGGCGACTCACCGGTGAGCGACAGCGCAGTCACCGTCCCGGTCAGTGCGATGCCGCCCGATGTGCCGATGTCCACCGTGCGGCCAAGCAGGCCCACCGATTGCAGCGCGGCCTGGTTTGCAATCAGGGTGGTCATCTTTTCGTTGAGCTGCTGGGTCTGCTCCAGCGATGTGAACTGCGCCATCTGTGCCATGAACTCCTGGTTGTCCATGGGTTTGAGCGGGTCCTGGTAGGTCAGCTGCGTCAGCAGGATCTTCAGGAAATCTTCCATGCCCATGGGTTTGGCCTGCGTGGCCGAAGCGGCTGATGTGACGGATCCAATGCTCATGAAATCTCCCGTGTTTGATGGTCTTGATGCGACGCGCCCGCGTCTGGATTGGCCGACTCAAAGATGTCGGTGGTCGAGCGGTCATTGCCGAGCTCGCGCCCATTGCATGAAATTCCAAGCAACCGCACGCCCTGTGCGGACACCCACATTTGCAGCTGGTTGGCAATGGCCTGAAGCTGGGGCAGCAGCTGGGCGTTCATGCCCAGCCACAGCCTCACGCCGTTGGCCGTCCAGTCTGCGTGCAGGCGAATGGGACCCGGGTCGCGAGCCGCAGCTGCACCCTGCCCAGACCGGCTGGCGCGTTCTGCAGGTTGCGCTTGGGCTCGCTGGGTGGAAGGCAGGGTTGCGACGCCTTGCGGGGTGAAGTTCAACGCGGTCTGCGAAGCGTTCGCCAGGGGTTGGGCCGCGATGGCTGCAGTCGAGGATTGCGCGAGCATTGGCGAAAAATTGCCGGCTTGCGCAGGTGCGGCGGCAACGCTCGCGGGTTGCATCGAAGGAACCACGCTGGCCGCGAGAGCGACAGCGGACAGACCCGGTCCGTTCGGCATCGCACCGGACTTTGCCGACACAGCAATAACCGGTGCTGCTGACAGCGGCGCGGATGGAGCGGCCACCGGCTCAAGCGCGGTCGGCGTTGCAGACGCGGCAAGCTCGCCGACGAACAAAGGCTTCTGGCCGACAGGCGAAACCCCCGCCGATGGAGCCTGCTGCACAGGCACCGGCTCGCTTGCCGTCGACACGGGCAGAGGTGCGGGTAGTGGTGCGGGTAGTGGTGCGGGTAGCGATGCGGGTAAGAGTGCGGGCAACGCGAATCCGTCGAAAGCGGCAGAAACTTCCAGTGGCGCGCTTACCTGCAGGCTCGCGACCATCTGGGCGGTGTACGCAGCAGCGTCACTCGGTGTGGGAACCGCGCGTTCGGTGTACGGCCCTGCTTCCCAAGGCAGCTTTGCTGGGGCGGTGGCGAACAACTCGTTCGGCACACGCCGGGCAGTGCTTGCCGCATGCCCGTGCGTCGTCCCACCTGATGGAGCGTGTGCGCCTTGCGTTGTGGACGCTTCGATACCGGAGACGGCGACCTCACTTGAGATGCCGGCCACCGGCTGGAAGGCGTTCAGGCTCACCGATTCCGGTCGCGCGACGGGCTCGAATCGGGCTTTCGCAAGCCCCCCACGCTCGTCGTTGCGAACTCCATCGCGCCCATCAGGCCCGCCGGTCGGCGCGCGGTCTGGCGCGGCATCGACACGCTTCACGGGGCTGATCGATTTCGCGCGGGTTTCTCGCTCGGGCTGCGGCGCAGATCGGTCCAGGGCTGAGGTTGCCGTGGCACCAGCCACACCCGGCACACCCACAGCGCCCGTGGCCGTACCAGCAAGCGGCTTGTACCCCACGACGCCGTTGCCCAGCCACAGCTCCATTTGCGCGCGTTCCATTTCTCGCTCCCACGACCGCGCGTGGGCGCCATCGCCCTCGCCATGCCCTGCGCGCTGCTGTCTTTGCGGCAGCAGCTCAGGCAGCCTCGTATCCACTATCTGGTTAGCCATGTTCCAGGATCCCTGTTTGTTTGCGCGCAGCGCGAGCGCTCCACTCGTGGTCGGCTTCCACCGCGTTCTTGCGGTTCTGGTGCGCCTTGAATTGACCGAGCGAATCGGCGCGATGGGCATCGAGCGCTTCCAGGCGCACCTGCTTGTCGCAACAGTCGTTTCGTGCGGCGGTCAACGCGCCTTTCAGTTCGACGAGCTGGCCCAGAAGTACCTCTTCGCGACGCCGAACGCTCGCCAGAAAATCCAGCGCCCTTACCTGCGAGTGGGTGTCCGGACGCCGTGTCCACATCTGCGCAGCGTGCGATGCCTCCTGCTCACAGAGCTTCCTCACGGCCTCGATCGCAGCCTCCAGCTGCGAAATCTGCCGCTGCACAGCGGCCAGATGTGCCATTGCCGCATCGAGCTGCCAGCGCATGCGCGAGCGTGCCGCTTCCAGTGGGTAGGTGAAGCCTCTGACTTCCTTGACTGTCATGAGCTCATCGCTTTCTGGCCGCGCATCGCTGCCGCAAGCGCCGCGCGGCCCTGACCCGACGGGACGCCGCCCTCTTGCTGGCGCAGCCACTGCTGCAGCCCGGGTTGAAGATAGAGGGCGTCATCAAGCTGGGGGTTGCTTCCGCGCTCATAGGCGCCCATGTCGACCATCTGCCGGTTTCGCTCCAGCAGGGCAATGGTCTTGACGGCCTCCCGGGCCAGGTCAAGCTCGGGTTGCGCGCACAGATCGGGCATCAGGCGGCTGGCGCTTTGCAGCACGTCGATGGCGGGGTATTGACCGCTGTGCGCAAGTGCGCGCGACAAGACGATGTGCCCATCCAGGATCGCGCGCATGTTGTCCGATACCGGCTCATTGAGATCGTCGCCCTCTACCAGCACGGTCATGAGCGCGGTGATCGAACCTCCGCCAGCGGCCGTGCCGCAGCGCTCGCAAAGCTCGGGCAGTTCCGCAAAAACCGATGGCGTGTAGCCGCGCGCAGTCGGCGGCTCCCCTGCCGCCAGCCCGACCTCACGCCGCGCCATGGCAAACCGTGTCACCGAGTCCATGGTCAGCAAGACCTGCTTGCCTTCATCGCGAAAGTGCTCCGCGATGGCAAGTGCCGCATACGCCGCCCGCAGCCTTGCCAGCGCAGGCTGGTCCGATGCGGCGACGACGACGACCGAACGGGCCAGGCCGGCCGGTCCGAGCTGCTTGTCAATGAAGTCCTTGACCTCGCGCCCACGCTCGCCGATGAGTGCAATGACATTCACATCGGCTTTGACATGGCGCGCAATCATCCCGAGCAAGGTGCTCTTGCCGACGCCGCTTCCTGCAAAGATGCCGACGCGTTGCCCCTGCCCGATGGTCAGGAGCGAGTCGATGCAACGGATGCCGGTCTCCAGCATGCGGCTGATTCGCGGACGCTGCATCGGGTTGATGGGTGGCGCGCGCAAAGGTCGGGAAGCTGCTGTCGTTGGCGGGGGCAAGCCGTCCAGCGGCGAGCCGAAACCGTCGATCACACGGCCCAGCAGTCCGTCGCCCACGTCGATGCGGGACTGCTGACCGTCAGCCACCACCTCGCAGCCGGCGGCAACACCCTGCATCCGGCCATAGGCCATGAGCACCACACCATCGCTGCGAATGCCGACAACCTCTGCAAGGATGAAGTCGCGCTCGGGATCGCGCTTGCCCGCCTGCTCCGTGCTGTGGATCGGCGCAATCGTGCACAGCTCGCCAAGCGTGGCGCGCAGGCCTTCGACTTCCACTGCGAGCCCGCCAGCCTGCCGCACGCGACCGACCCGGCGGACCAGCACGGCCTGGCGCAGCGCGGCTAGATAGGGTGAGAGCTGCGCCTGCATGTCAGCTGCCGTCCCGCGTGGATTTTGCAGATTGCAGCTGACGCTCGCGCCGGACTGCGACAAGCGCGTCGCCCAGCGACTGAATCTGGGTTTCCAGGCGCGCATCGACGCTGCCATTCGCAGAACGCAGGATGACGCCGCCCAGCCCGACCGATGCATCGGGAACGTACTGCCAGTCATCGAGGCTGGAGCTGCCGTGAGCAATGCGCATCGCCTGCGCGTCATCCGGGTGGAGATGGACAAACAATGCCTCGCGCAAACCATGCTGCGCAATGAGCTGCTTCACCATGGCCAAGATGACTTGCGGCTTGACGGCTTCGCTGCCCAGCACCTTGCAGATCGCCTCATGCACGATCAACACGATTTCATCTTCGCAGTTCGCCAGCAGGCGCGCGCGTTCCGTCAGGCAGGTAGCGAGCAACCTGTCCAGCCGCGCACAGCGTTCATCGATCTCGCGCATCGCCTCTTCAAGCGCAGCGTCGGCCGCTTCCCGGACGTCGCGAGCCTGCTCCTGGGCAAGCTGCGCGCTACGCTTCAAGCCCTCCTGCATTCCTTCCTGCAGCCCCTGCTCCTGCGCAGCGCGCCGGGCAGCTTCGACCAGGTCGCGAGTCGCATCTTCTTGCGCGCTCCCGGCCTCGGCCAAAGCCTGCGCGCGGCCCTGCCTCAGTCCCTCGGCCAGGCCTTCTTCCAGGCCTTCGTCATACGTACCTGCAGGGCAGGTCCCTTGATGCGCTTGCGATCCCTGCGGCGAGTCCGGGAACACACCGTGCGCATGCACGGCATTCAGCCGCCCAGGTCGCGTCAAGGCGTGCGGCTGCGCGTTCATCACGACGTCGCGCAACACGGTCGCGGCCGGCAAGAGCGCAGGCTCGCCAGTCGAGTTCATGCGCGCGCCCCGAACAGCCGACGCCACGCAGAACGCCATCGACTCCAGCGAGGCGAAGCGTCGCGGGGCGAGTGCGCCACAGGCGATGCCGCCGCCGCCTGAGCGGCAAGCACCTGTTGTTCGAGCCGCTCCACCAGCGCAGCGGCCAGGCGCCGAGGTGCACCGGTGAGCAAGCCGCTTTGCAAGGCGTCCAGGTGCTGCTGGACCGATTGCCTGCGTGATTCGTCCATGCCCAGGAGAATCTGCCTGGAGACTGCGCTACCTGCCGACAGCAGGAAATATGCGACCAGACGTGGCGGCTCGGCGCGCAACACGCGAGCCATCAGTTTGACCCTATCGTCCAGCGCCACCCGCGCAAACCTCGGGTCTGGCGCGATGCCCAGGGTGTTGAGTTCTGCAATCAGGCGTTCAAGCTCGGCGCGGCCGGGTCCGTTCAAACGGGACAAGACCCATGCGCGATCATCGCCCGCGATGGCGTGCAGCGTGAGCGCACATCTGCGCAGCGACTCGTCCACCGGTAAGGTGTGTCGTTCGGTTGATTCAAACACGGTACTCATCGCCTCGCCCCTGTCGAAGATGGGCTGACGTCCAGCCAATCCTGCATCTGTTCAAGCACGGCCTGTCGCTGCGCGTCGGTCATCGGGCTCGCTTTTTCAGTGGTGGCAGGTCGCCTCCAGAGCATCCAGGCAGATGCCCCGAGCACGGCCGCCAGCAGAAGAACCGACAACGCGATCAACGCATCAGGTTGGGGCTCCCCCTCCTGTAACGAAGTCGCGATCTTCAGCCGTGGCTGCGGCACATCAGACACCGCAGCAGGCGAATCAGGCGCGGGCTCAGGTGCAAAAGAATGGATGCTCTGGACGACAACCACGTCGCCCCGCTCCGGCACCGCGCCAACGGCCGCTGCGACCAGTTCCCTCATGCGCTCGCCCTGCTCCGGGCTGACCGGTTGACGAATCACGGCAACCACATGCAGACGGCGAATTGCGCCGGGCTGGCTTGCGACATGCTCGACGCGCCGGCCCACCTGGTAATCCACCTCGCGCTGGTTGTTGCCGCCGCGCGCGGAATCTGGCTGCGCCAGGGGCGGGCCGGATTCGCGCACGCTCTCGCGCTCGCGAACCATCACGCCGGCAGCCGACGAGCCGGTACGACCCTGGGCGCCGAGCACTTCCTCGGTCGTCACGCGGACCTGGTCCATGTTGAGGGTCACATCAACCGTCGCGAGCACCTGCCCTGCACCAAAGGCGCCTTCAAGCACCTCGGTCGCCTTGCGCACGAGCTGCTTTTCGGTATCGCGTTTCAGGTCGAGCCGGGCAGAACCGCCATCGACTTCACCCTCCTGGTGTGCGGGCCGGGTGAGCGCGACGCCCTGCTGGTCGACGATCGTGACGTCCTGCGCGGAAATTCCGGGGACAGCTGCAGCGACGAGTCGCTGGATGCCGATCACCTGCTCACTGCGAAGCGACTGCCCCGATTTGAGGCTGAGCGTGATGGCTGCCTTGGCCTTGCTGGTCGCGCGCTTGAAGAGCCCTTCTTCGGGCAGCGCGAGATGAACCCGCACATCGCGCACTTCGGCCAGCGACAGAATCGTTCGCGTGATCTCGCCCTGCAGCGCGCGCTGGTAGTTGATCTTCTGCGCGAACTCGGTCATGCCGAAATCCGCGTTGTTGAACAGCTCGAACCCCGTCGCGCCATGCAGGGGCAGCTCCTTGCCCATGAGTTTGAGGCGTGTCGCATGCACGATGGCGCCGTCCACCAGGATGGTGTTGCCATCCGGGCCGATCCGATGGGGGACCTTGAGCTTGTCGAGTTCGGCGGCCATCATCGCAGTGTCTTGCGGCTTGAGGTCGGTGAACAGGACCTGATAGTCGGTGCGCAGCAACCAGGTCGCGGCGGCAACGCTGCCCGCGACGATGAGCAAGGCGCCCGCAGCCAGGCCGATGCGTGCCGACGACCCCAGCGATGTCCAGAGGTCCTTAAGCACGGTCGCCTCCCTGCAAGCGAAGCCGCGCCAATAGGTTGTATGAAAGAAAGTTCATCGGTACGTCCTAGATCTGCATCTTCATGACGTCCTGGTACGCCTCGAGCAGGCGGTTTCGCACCTGCATCATGAGCTGGAACGACGCGCGGCTTTCTTCCAGCTGGATCATCACCTGGTGCAGGTTCTGGGTATCGCCGGTGGCAAGCCGTTGCAGGCCGGTCTGGCTTGCCAGCAGCTGCTGGTTCACTTCGGAAATGCCTTTGGTCATCATGTCCGCGAAGCCGCCAACGGATGCGGCAGACGACGACGCCACAGGGTTGCGCGCGTCGGGAACCATGTCCGTCGGAAAGAGCGCATGGAGCTGCTCGGGCGCTACTGCGACTATGGGCATGACAGGATTGCTCACGAGTTGCCTCCTATGTCGAGCGCCTTCAGGGCCAGCTGGCGGGTGGTGTTCATGGCGGCCACATTGGCCTCGTAGGCGCGGGTTGCGCTGAGCAGGGTCACCATCTCGGTTGCGGTGTCGACGCCCGGATAGGTCACGAATCCTGCGTCATCGGCAAAGGGATGGCCGGGCTCGTGCACACGTCGGGGAGCCACGCCGGAAGCCTCGATGCGAAACGCAGGCGCCAAGGCGGCGGCGCCTGCCCCTGCAGCCTGCAGGGCGGCTGCGAAGGTGTCGGCCGTCGGTAAACCGACCACCCGAAGCGGCTTGTAGCCGGGCTGTCCGGCAGCTTGCGTGGTGTGTGCGTTGGCGAGATTGAGCGCGGCGACTTCAACGCGCGTCCGCTCAATGGCCATGCCGGCGGCGCTGATCTCGAAGATGGAATTCTGTGCCATGGTGATGTTGGGTAGACAGTGGTTCAGCGCTTGCCGTCACTGGCAGCGGTGTAGAGAATCGCGAGGTGTCGGCTGAGCCCGCGCGCGAGCGTCTGGTAGGCAACAGCGTTCTGGGACATCTGTGCCACCTGCTCATCGAGATGGACTTTGGCGGGTACGCCATTCGCGTCCAGCATCGGCGCGAGTTCGAGTCGCACACTGGAAAGCGCGAATGCATCGATGCGACCCCTGGCATCCAGGCTGCGCCTGGCGTCGAGCATCTGGGATTCGAAGTCGACCTTCTGGGCAACGTAGCCCTGCGTGCTGTGGTTCGCAATGTTGGCCGATATCGCCTGCTGTCGCAGGCTTGCCGCATCCATCGCCGTGCGCAGCGCCGCCGTCGTGATGGCTTCGATGCCGTCGTTCATTGATTGCTCCAGGTGATGTTCAGGCGGCTCATCACTGCACCACCAGTTCGGCGTGCAATGCGCCTGCGGCCTTGACGGCGCGAAGAATCGAAATCACATCGCGCGTGCTGGTCTTCAGGCGTGCCAGCGACTGGACGAGGTCAGACACCGTGGTCCCCGACGCAAGGAAACCGGGACCGTTTTGCTCTTCGACATCCACCTGCGCATTGCGCACAGGCTGGGTTCGCACGTTGGGCCCCGCATTGCCGATGACGACCGGTTGCGAAACGGAATCCTGCGCCGCAATGGATATCTTCAGATCGCCGTGCGAGATCGCAACCCGCGCAATGCGCACATCGCCGCCCGCGACCACTGTGCCCGTGCGTTCGTTGATCACGACCTTGGCGCGACGATCGGGCTGCACCGAAACGCCCTCAATGCGAGCGATGAAGCCGACCAGTTCGTGTCGCTGGAGGTCGGGAATGGCGATGTCGATACCCGAGGCGTCCCTTGCATGGGCCAGGCCTGCGCCGATCTGCGAATTGATGGCGGATGCCACGCGGCTTGCCGTGGTGTAGTCAGGCTCGGCCAGGACGAATGTGAGGTTGCGGCCTGCAGCGGCAACCTCGGTGCCGGTGGGCACCTCGACGACTGCACCACCGGGCACCGAGCCAACGGTCGGATGATTTTTCTGCACGACATTGCCGTTGGCGTCGTAGCGATAGCCGCCCACCGAAAGCGGTCCTTGTGCCAGTGCATGGACGCGTCCGTCGGGTCCCTTCATCGGTGTGAGCAGCAGGCTTCCACCGACCAGGCTGCGCGCATCGCCGCTGGAAGTGACGGTGATATCCAGCGCGTCACCTTCCCTGGCAAACGTCGGAAGCTGCGCACTCACCAGCACAACGGCCACGTTGCGACTCTGGATCTGGTCCGGTGTCACGGTGAGGTTGAACTGCGACAGCACATTGGCCATCGCCTGCCGCGTCGTGCGGTTCGTGGGCGAGTCGCCCGTACCGGCCAGGCCGGTGACGATGCCATAGCCAACGAGCGAGTTGTCACGCCAGCCCTGGAGCTTGCCCAGGTCTTTGACCCGGACTGAATTGGCGGCGTCCATTCGCACGGCCTGTGCGTTGGCGGCCAGTGCTTGCAGCGCCAGCACCAAAGCCACTGTGATCCGTTGACAGGCACGCATCACATACCCGCCCAGTCCAGCAGCTTTCGCCACCATGCACGCTGCTGCCGCTGTGAGACTTCGCCTTCGCCGAGATAGGTGATACGCGCGTCGGCCAGCCGGGTGGAGAGAACGATGTTCCCATCAGAGATGTCGTGCGGACGAACACGTCCATCGAGCGTCACCTTCTGCTGCTCCTGGTTGATCAGCAGCATCTGCTCGCCCGAGACTCGCAGGTCGCCGTTGGCCAGCACTTCCTTGACGGTCACGCTCAAGGTGATGAGCACGCGGTTGGCGCGCTGCGTACGACCGCCTCCATCGAAGTCGCCGCTAGCGCCGATTGCCGTTTCGGCGACACGGCGGCTTCCATGTGACAGCTCGGCGCTCAGCGTGTTCTTGCGGCGGGTGCCGGTGTCAATGCTGGTCGTGGCGCTGGAGTTCTCGAAGACCTGAACCGTGAGAACGTCGCCGACGCGAAAAGCCTTGTTGTCGGCTGTGAGTGCCCGGTAGCTCTGTTCGTTGTAGAGGCTGCCGGCACCCGATGACAGCGCAACCAGCAAACCGGTCGCTGCCAGAAGCAGTGCCCGCGCGATTGGCGTGTTCATCGCAGCGCCTCCACGCGGCCGGCGGCGACGACGCGTCCATCCACCGAACTTGCCCCGTTTTCCCCGCGAACCTTGATGACCTGGCCCAGGACACCGTCCTGCATCACCTCGACGCGGCGCTCAAGCTCGACCGCGCCCGACTTCAGCTGCAGCACGATCCAGTCGCCACGACTCACCATCGGTACGGTTGCGGCCGGCAAAGCCTGCTGCGTCACGGCCTGTCTGTACCCGACGCGCACCACCACCTGTTCAGGGCCGCTCCACGCAATCTGGTCTCGCGAGATTCCGACCTGGCTTCGAATCCACCTGGCGAGAACCTCACGCCTGAGTACCGCCTGCGTCCCCTCGCGCGGTGCCGGTCCGAGTGGCAGACCGACCAGCCGCTCTATCGTTGCGTAATCTCGCGTGCGGATGATGGCGACATCGCCAAGTTTCACCTCACGCTGGCCCGGTGCGACTTGCTGGCGCAATTCGATCTGGACTTCACCGGGCGCGGGATCGAGCGGAGCCGAATGCAAATCGGAATACGCGAACGGCAACCCGCCAGCGCAGGCGATGGCCACAGCAAGGTGAAGGAATGTGAGAAAGCGCCTGGGCATGCTCATCACTTGCGCAGGTTGTTGACCAACCCCATCATTTCGTCTGCCGCCTGAACCACCTTGACGCTCGCTTCATAGGCGCGCTGGGCGAGCATCAGGTTCACCATCTCGTCGACCATCTTGACGTTGGAGCCTTCCAGGAATCCCTGCGCAAAGAGACCTGCGCCGTCTTCACCCGGACGCCCGGCAATCGCCTCGCCTGACGCTTCGCTCGCGCGATAGAGGTTGTCGCCCATCGCTTCGAGCCGGCTCGCGTTGGAGAAGCGATACAGGTCGATCTGGCCCGCATCGACTGGAGACGCCTGGTTGGCGAGGCGAACGGTAACGCGTCCATCAGCTGCAATGGAAATGGATTCAGCGTTCGCAGGAATGCTGATCGAGGGCCGCAAGGCGTGCCCTGCCTGGGTTTCGAGCACACCGTCCCTGTTCACCTTGAGCGAGCCGCCGCGCGTGTAGGCATGCGTCCCATCTGCGAGCGTGACTTCCAGGAAGCCCTCGCCGCGAATCGCGATGTCCAGGGGCGAATCGGTTTTTTTGATTTCGCCGGGATCGAATACTTTTCCCATGCCGGTCATTGCAACGCCTGCGCCCATGCGTTGCATCTGGACGGAGGTCTCGGCGCCCTGGGAGGCGCCAATGGCGCCGGCTACCCGCATCGCCTCACGCGTCATGAGGTCGGCGAAGCCGACTCGCCCACGCTTGAAGGCCGTGGTGTTCACGTTGGCCAGGTTGTTGGCGATCACATCGACGCCGGCCTGCTGCGCCTGCATTCCTGTAGCCGCGATATAGAGAGCGTCAGACATCAGTTTTCTCCCAGCTTGCGAATGGCATTGCCCAGCATGTCGTCATAGGTCTGCACGACTTTCTGCATGCTCTCGAAGTGGCGCATGGTCTGGATGAGGTTGGTCATTTCGCGAGCCGGGTTGACGTTGGAGTTCTCGACGAAGCCCTGTCGCACCTGTACGGCGTCGCCCTGCAGAGAGCTGATTGCGGGGCCAGCGGCGAGCAGGTTGTCGCCCAGCGGCGTGAGTTGGGCGCCGGCCTCGAATTGCACGACGCGAAGCCGCCCGAGCACCTGCGCATCGGCTGATGGCGATGATGTGATGGCACCGCTCGCGTCAATCGTCGGTGAGGGTGACTTGAGCACGATTTCGCCGCCGGCGCCCATCACCGCGTGACCTTGCGTGGTGACGAGGCGGCCCTGACCATCAACGCGGAATGAACCGCTACGCGTGTAGGCAGGTCCCTGCCCGGTCATCACTTCAAAGTAGCCGGGACCCGCCAGCGCCACGTCCAGCGCCTCGCCTGTGAGTTTGAGCGTCGCAGGACGCGTGTCGCTCAGGTATTGGGTAGTAACGGTGTGGGGAGTAACGGTGTGGGGAGTAACGGCGGATGCAAGGGAAGCAGCATCCAAAGCAGACGCCGCTGCGCCGAAGTGCGAGGCAAAGCTCGCACCCGAGGCGCCCTGCACCGAGAGCCCGGCCTTGTAGCCCGGCGTCAGCGCATTGGCCAGGTTCATGCCGACCTGCTCGAGCCGTGCCATGTCGCCCTGCATGGCCTGCAGGCCAATGGCCAGTACCTCATTCATGATTTGCTTTCATATCGTCACCACGCTGTATGACTTCAGTTCGATCGTTTGGGGGATTTCGGCCAGAGACAGCACGCGCAGGTGCGGAACGGCGCGCTCGCACAGGGAGCGGATGTGCCTTCGCAAATCGGGTGCGCACAGCAGGACAGGCAAGAGGTTGCTCTTCATCATCTGCTCGGCCTGCTGCATCATGCGAGCCATGAATTGCTCTGCCAGACGTGGTTCCGGCCCGTAGGACTGCGCGTCGGCATGAGCCGCTTGCAGCCCTTGCAACAAGCGGCTTTCGATCATCGGGTCGAGCGTCATGACCTGGAGAACCGGTGCTTCGCCGACCAGACCCTGGCAGATGGCATGACCCAGGCGCTGGCGCACACGCTCGGTGAGCAGCGATGCGTCTTTGGTGGAGCGGCCGGCATCGGCCAGGGTCTCAAGAATGGCTTCGATGTGGCGGATGGAGACTTTCTCGCGCAGCAGGTTTTGCAGAACCTTTTGCACATCGCTCACCGACAGCACGGTGGGCACCAGTTCCTCCACCAGTCCCGGCTGGCTCTGGCGCACCCGCCCGAGCAGGCGATCGGTCTCGGCTCGGGTGAGCAGGCTTGCGGATTCGCGCTTGAGAATCTCGGTCAGGTGCGTCATCAGCACCGTCGGGCCGTCTACCAGGGTGAACTTGGCAGCTGTCGCCAGGCCCCGGTTTTCATCGGTGATCCACAGCGCCGGAAGCCCGTAGGTCGGATCGCGGGTGATTTCACCGGGGATGGAGCGCACGTCGCCGGATGGGTGAATCGCGAGCCACTGCGAGCTGCGCACTTCAGCCCGCGCAACAGCGACACCGTCGACATTGATCTCGTATTTGTCCGCTGCAAGCTTTGTCGATTCCTTGAACCGCACGCGAGGAAGGACCAGGCCGAGTTCGAGCGCATGTTGCTTGCGAAACGCCTTGATGCGTTCCATGAAAGGGCCTTCTTGCTCCATGACAAGCGGCACCCAGTTGCGCCCGACGTGGATCTCGATAGGCTCGACCGGAAGCGTTGCGTAAGGATCGTCAGCGCCCTCCCCGCTGCTGCCGTCTGTGTCGGCAGCACCTTCCTGATTCGAAGCCTCATGGCTTCGCTTCGACAGGCGCGACGAGATGAACGCCACCGCCATCACCCCCGCGACCAGAATGAGCGTCGGGACGAGCGGAATGCCCGGCAAGAGCATGAGTCCGCAAAGCGCGCCAGCCACCAGCAGCAGGGTCTTGGGAAACGACGTGATCTGCCGCAACGCTTCGCGGCTCAGGTTGCTGTCCGACGACGAGCGCGTCACGATGATGCCGGTGCCTACCGCGATGACCAGCGCGGGAACCTGGGTGACGATTCCATCGCCAATGGTGAGCAAGGTGTAGGTCTGGAGCGCCTGGCCCCACGGGATGTGGTGCTGCATGACGCCGATCAGCAAGCCACCCACGATGTTGATCAGCAAGATGATGATGCCGGCAATCGCATCGCCCTTGACGAACTTGCTTGCACCATCCATGGCGCCATAGAAGCCTGCTTCTTTCTCGATCTGCTTGCGGCGCTTCTGGGCTTCTGCCTGGTCGATGAAACCCATGTTCAGGTCCGCATCGATGCTCATCTGCTGCCCGGGCATGCTGTCGAGCGTGAAGCGCGCCGCGACTTCAGACACGCGTTGCGCGCCACTGGTCACGACCACGTACTGCACCACGATCAGGATGCAAAAGACGATCAGCCCGATCACATAGTTTCCACCGACCACGTACGAGCCCACGGCACCGATCACCTTGCCGGCATCTGCATCAGAAAGAATCAGGCGGGTAGCGGCAACATTGAGTGAAAGACGGAAAAGAGTCGCAATCAGAAGCAGCGACGGAAAAGTCGAGAACTCGACAGGCCGCGCCATATAGAACGTGAGCAGCAGGATCAGGAAAGCGAAGCTGAAGTTCGCCAGGATGAGAAAGTCCAGCAGGCCGCTGGGAATAGGCGCGAACAGGACGACCAGGACGCCCAGCACCAATGCGACAAGGGCGATATCGCTTTGCTTGCCGAAGAATCGCTCCAGCGCGTTCATGCTGCAGCCCCAGAGGCACCCGTGCGGGCCTGCCTCATCGCAAACACCCACACCAGGATGCGTGCCACCTGCGCGTACAGGTTGGGTGGGACGTGCTGCTCAACTTCGACCGTGTGGTAGAGCTCGCGCGCCAGCGGCGGGTTCTGCACGACCGGAATGCTGTGCCGCGCGGCGATCTTCCTCATGGTCGCCGCGAGCGTGCCCGCCCCCTTCGCAACGACCTGCGGTGACTGCATCTGGCCGTGCACATAACGCAGTGCCACAGCGAAATGCGTCGGGTTGGTCAGCACGACGTCCGCAGTTGAGGTGTGGCGCACCGCCATGCTGCGTTTGAGCGCCTCGCGGCGCAGTTCGCGCAACCTCGCCCGAATGCGCGGGTCGCCTTCGCGAGTCTTGTTTTCGTCCTTGAGTTCGCGCCGGCTCATGCGCATCTTCTTGTCGAACTCGCGGCGGGTGAACCCGAAATCAACCAGCGCGATGATGCACAGCATCAAGGCCATCTTCAGGCCCGTGGCGGCCACGTCGTCAACCAGCGTGCGAAGCAGCCTCGGGGCGGACATCGAGGCCAGGTGAAAGAACTGCGGCGTCAGGCTCTTGAGCGCCTGATAAACCACGAGGCCCAGCAACAGCAGCTTGATGATGGCCCGCGCACCATCGAACAAGGTGCGCATGGAAAACACCTTCTTGAAGCCGTTGACAGGATTGGCTCGGTCAAAGTCGGGCTTGACGGGGTCGGCCGAAAGGATGGGCCCGGTTTGCATCATGTTGCCGGCGATCGCGGCGATGACGATGGCCCCCATGAAAGGCGCCAGCATGAGCAGGCTGTCCTTGACCATGGCGCTCACCAGCCGCCAGAGACTGGCCGGGCTCGCCTCCATGCGACCGGCTTGCGCAAGCAGCGAGTGGTCGTATCGAAATTGCGCGACCAGTCCGTCGGCACCCTGCCAGTACAGATACGCCACGGCCACCGTGAATACGATCGCGGAAACCACGTCCGCGCTCTTGCCGACCTGGCCCTTGTCCCTGGCTTTCTCCAGCTTGTAGGGCGTGGCCGCTTCGTTGCGGTCGAGGTCCTGCTCGGCCATCAGCGCGCTCCCTGGGCGGGTACAGGCGGGACAGACAGCGTGGCATCCCAGCTCTTGTAGATGGACCCGTAGATACGGCTCATGGAATCGCCCATTCCACCAAACCACAGCGAGAGCGCCGCGAGGCCGACGACGATCTTGAGCGGGATGCCGATCACGAACATGTTCATCTGGGGCAGGTTGCGTGCGACCACGCCAAGCGCCAATTCGACCAGCAGCAGGCAAACCACCACAGGCGCTGCGAGCGCGAAGCCCATCGCGAAGAGCCCGCCGACCTGCTTGATGACCAGCGGCACCGTCGCCTCCAGCGGCCAGGGACGCCCCAGAGGAAATCGCTCAAGGCTGAACGCGATGCCGCGCAGCAGTGCGTGGTGCCCGTTGATGAGAAAGAATGCGATCACACCCAGCCGGTCGAAGGCCGATGTCAGCACTGGTACCTGGCGGTTGGACACGGGGTCGTACACCTGCGCCATGCCGAAGCCAATCTGTATGTCGATCAGACGGCCGGCCAGCGATATGGCGGCGAACGCGCTGAGGATTCCCAGCGCCAGCATGGCCCCGAGCGCGACCTCAGTCATGGCTGCAACAAACAGGGAGGCCGTGCTGGAAGCGGAGAACAGGACAGCCAATCCCTCGGTCGGAACGCCGAGCGCCAGAGCGGCCGCCATGCCGATGACCAGCAGGACGCGAGCGACAGCAGGAACCCCGAATGCATACAGCACGGGCGTCATCAGGAACACGGCCGAAAGACGCAGCGACAGCAGGAAAACGGCCACGACATAGCCGGGATCGAGGGCGCCAGCCAGGCCTGACGTGATGAGACTGAAATTCACGTCACGGCCCGACGAACATGGCGGGAATCTGGGTCCAGAGGCGGGTCGCGAACTGGGAAAGCGTGCGAAGCATCCAGGGACCAAACACAACGAGGGAAATGCCTGCCGTAATCAGCTTTGGCACAAAGGTCAGGGACATTTCCTGCACTTGCGTGACGACCTGCAGGATGCTGATGGCAAGCCCGACCAGCATCACCAGCCCCAGGACGGGCAAGCAAACCAGCAGGCCGGTCCAAAACAGGTCGGCCATCATGGCGATGGCCACATCTGATCGCATTTCCCAATCCTTTTCATACGTCGCCGCTTGGGGGCAGATGCGAGCCCGACCGGGCACGACATCACTGTTTCATCAGATTTTTGAACTAAGTTAGTCCAATTGATTAACAGATACGTATTAGTTTAGGAGATGCTCTCTAGCTGGTAAACCCTTAATCAAGGGCAAATGCTCATCCAGAAGTCTGTGTCCGCAGCCGCGCCGGAGCCAGTCCGGAGTTCCTATTTCTCAGGCCTGGTGAGGAGCCGGCCGCATCAATGTGTAGCCCTTCAACGGCAGTCGCAGCGACAGTGCAGCCGCGAGCAGCAGCAGCACGCCAGCGCTTCCAAACGCGACCCAGTGCGTGCCGAAGGTTTCATAGCCCCATCCGCCCAGCCACGAGCTGAGCATGCCGCCGATCTGGTGGCCCAGGTACGCCAGGCCATAGAGCACGCCCACCAGCCGAACGCCATAGACGTCGGCAAGAATGGCCGATGAAAGTGCAATGCTGCCTGCCCAGACGAGCCCTCCAATCGAAGCGGCCAGGTACAGCTCGAAGTGCGTTCCCACCAGCACCAGTGCAAAGAATCCGAGGCCGCGAATCGAATAAATCACTGCCAGCAACTTGCGGCGCGGCACCCGATCGGCCAGTCGACCCAGCGCCATCGTGCCGAAAATCGCCACCAGCCCGATCAGGCCTATGCCCATCGAACTGGACATCGCATCGAAGCCATGGTCCATCAGCATCGGCATGCCATGCGTGCCAAGCAGGTTCATCGAAAAGCCGCATGCAAACAGGCCCAGAAACACCTGCCAGAACGGCACCGTGCGCATCACTTCACGCAGTTGCAGGCTGGTTGTGACTGCGGGCGGATTCGCGCGCATGGCGGCAATTTCGTGCGCACCGAGGTCGGTGTGTTCTGGCGCGTCGTCTCGCATGACCAGCAGTGCCACTGGAATCGTGAACAAGGCAAACACTGCGGCGAACCCAAGCAGTGTCACGCGCCACCCCACTTCGGCAATGGCCCAGGCGAGCACCGGTGTCATCACGGCCATGCCCGCCATCGAACCCGTGGACAGGAAGAACAGGGCCATGCCCCGCCGGCGTGTGAACCAGTGGCTGATGACCGGCGTGAGCGCCACCGGGCTCGTGAAGGCAAGACCCACCGACAGCATCACGCCAAAGGACAGCAGAAAGGTCGTCGCGCTGCGCGCATTGACCGACCAGATGGCCGCCAGCACGACGATGGTCGTGCCCAGCAGCAAGACAAAACGCGTACCGCGCCGCGCGACCAGAAACCCCGCCACCGGCATCGCCAGACCGTAGCAAAGCATGCCCGCCGCCACGATGGAGGCCAGCAGGCTGCGGCTGAATCCGAGGTCGTTGGCAATGGGCAGGAAAAAAGGGCCGATGCCCAGCCGCATGCCCACGGACAGGAGCGTCAGCATCGCTGCAGCGCCGACGATGTTCCAGCCGAAATACCACTTGCCGCCAACGCTCATGTCTTGTTCACTCCCGCGCACGAAAGCGCGCCGACTGGCCATCGTGCCAGACTCTCGCGCGTCATCCTGCCGCAGGCACCCGGACCACGCCACGCGCGACGAGCTGGTCAATGGCCGCTTCGTCATATCCCAATGATTGCAGGATCTCGGCGGAGTGCTCCCCCAGCGCTGGCGCGGCACGCCGGATGGCCGCAGGCGCATTGCGCATGTGGATGGGGCTTGCCAGCATGCGCGTCTCGCCTGCCACGGGATGCTGGTGCGTCACGACACTGCCTCGTGCCTTCGCATGATCGCTTTCAACAGCCTCTGCCACCGTCAGTACCGGACTGATGCACAGGTCCTTGTCCTTGAGCCGTTCGAACCATTCGTCGCGTGTCCGAGTTCGGAAAATCTGCGCCATGCCCGCGCGAATTTCTTCCTGACGTGCGTCATCCGCATACTGGTCAGGCAGCCACTCGGGCCGTTCCAGCGCGTTGCACAGGTTGGCAAAGAAGTGTTCTTCGATCGCCGAAATGGTGACGTAGCCGCCATCAGACGTTTCATAGATGTCCGACCACGGATAGCGGCCGTTGTGGCGCTCCTCGCCGCGGCTGGGTGCCTTGCCGCCACCGAGATAGGTGGCCACCGCCGTCACCGACATCGACATCGCGCTGTCGAACAGCGAAATGTCGATGTACTCGCCCTCGCCGGTGTGCTCCGCGCGCCGCAGGCCCAGCAGGATGCCGATGGTCGCCAGATGCGCTGCGGCCAGGTCCGAAATCTGCGGGCCGCTCATCGCAGGCGGGCCGCCGCGCCGGCCCAGCAGACCCAGCACGCCCGCCACCGACAGGTAGTTGGGGTCGTGCGCGACCACATCGCGCAGCGGCCCGTTCTGCCCAAATCCCGACAGGGCGCAATAGACGATGCGCGGGTTCACCTCGCGCACCGCTTCGTAGTGAATGCCCAGCCGCTTGACCACGCCGGGGCGGAACTGCTCGAACACCACATGGGCGGTCTCGCACAGCTTCATGAAAACCTCATGGCCCTCCCTGCTCTTGAGGTCGATCGCCAGGCCGCGCTTGTTGCGGTTGATCTGTGCGTGGCGCGCCGAGACGCCATTGCGCAAGGGCGCGACACCGCGAAAGTTGTCGCCTGCGCCCGTGTCTTCGATCTTGATCACGTCGGCGCCGAAGTCGGCCAGGATCTGCGTGGAAACAGGCCCCGGCAACTGGCGGGAGAGATCGAGGACGATGACGCCCTCCAGTGGCAATGCGGTCATTTTTCTTCCGTGTCAGTAGTCGAAGCGCTCGAACGCAGGCTGCCCATCGGCGGCCTTGCGCACCAGGTAGCTGTGAGCCAGCGAGGTCTCGGTCTTGGGGTAGTCGAGCCGGTAGTGCGCGCTTCTGGTCTCCGCGCGATTGAGGCAGGCGCTCAAGACCAGCTCACTGGCCTGCGCCATGTTTCGCACGCTCAGCGCCGACACCAGCGTGTCCAGGCTCGCGCGGGCGTCGGTCTCCATCTCGGCCCTTACCTCACGCACCGTCTTCAAGGCAGATCGCAAGCCGTCCCCCGTCTTCTCGACCAGGCACTCGCCCTGCATCGCCTTGCGGATGCGGCGCGCAGGCTCGGCCGTGTCGGTGGGCACGCCGCCGCGCAGCAATCGCTCAACGCCATCGACCGATTCAGCCAGCGTCGCGCCCTCACCCCGACCAGCCAGACCCCCACGCATTCCAAGTGCACGCAAGGCCGCGGCCTTGCCGCTGCGATGGCCAAACACCTGCCCTTCCGCAAGCGAGTTGCCACCCGGCCGGTCCGGGCCGCGAACACCACCCGCCAGTTCGCCGATGACGAAGAGGCCCGGCACGCTGCTTTGCGCATTGGCATCCGTCATGCGAACACCGCCATTCATGCACTGGAATGCGACGCCCACTTCCAGCGTCTCCTTTTGCAGATCGACGCCACGCTCGTTCATCCAGCGCGCGGTGTTGGGCAGCACGCGGCGCATCTCCTGCGGCGGCACATGCGCGAACGAGAAATACACGCCGCCGTGCGGCGAGCCGCGTCCCTCGGCCACCTCATGCGCCATCGCGATGTCGAGGTAGCGTGAGACATTGGTTGCAGTGAACGGAAAGCCCTTTTCGTCATAGACGGTTTGCGCGGTGACACCCTCGGGCAGGTAGTCCTGCAGGAACTCGCGCCCGTCTGAATTGAGCATCTTCGGATACAGCCGGAAGGCAGACCCGCTGAACAGTTGCACATAGGGATGCACCAGCGCGGGACCGACCTGGTGGAACTCCAGGTTGACCAGTTCCGCGCCATGCCGAAAGCAGATCGCCTGACCGTCGCCCGTCATCTCCGCCGTGGACACCTGCAGGTCAAAGCAGCTGTGCAGGCCGCCGGTACCCAGCACCACCGAGGGCGCGCGGTAATGCACCAGCACGCCGCGCTTCGTGTCGAAGCCCAGCACACCGCAGGCTTCGCCCCGGGCATCGCGAACCAGATCGACCAGCGAGACGCTGTCCTCCACCTGCACGCCAGTGCGCACCAGTTCATCGGACAGCGCCTCCACAAAAGCCTTGCCGGTCTTGCCCTTGACGCCGAGCGCACGCGCATGGCTGCCGAAATCGCTCTGGATCAGCTTGAAATGCTCGCCCTCGCGGTCGAACGGCACACCGATGGACATCAGGTCGCGGATGCGCTCGGGCGCTTCCTCGGCGAGCACCCGAACCAGCGCCCGGTCAATGAAGCCCTGCCCGGCACGCATGGTGTCGTCGTAGTGTTTCTGGCGGCTGTCGGCTGCTTCACCGAAGCCCGCCGCACCCATGCTCATGATCTCGCTGGCGCCGTGCACCGTGCTGCCGCCGGTCTTGAACGGTGCCTTGGTCAACATGCGCACGTTGGCACCTTCGCTGCGCGCAGAAAGGGCAGCGCGGCTGGCGGCTCCCCCGCCGCCGACGATCACGACGTCGGCATCACGCGTCTCAAGCTGGATGCGCGCAGTCATCTCAGCGCCCCGAAGTCAGTTCGCGCGCAACCACATTGCGCAGGATCTCGCCGGTTCCGCCCAGGATCTGGAACACCTTGGCTTCGCGAAAGTGCCGCTGCATCGCGTACTCCATCGAGTAGCCGTTGGCACCCATGACCTGCAGTCCTTCCAGCGCGACCTTCATGTAGGTGTCGCCGGCAAAGTACTTGGCTTGCGCCGATTCCACATTGCACTCCTGCCCCGACGCCAGCAGCGCTGCACCGCGATAGGTGAGCAGGCGTGCGCAATCGACCTGCGTCTGCAACTCGACCAGGCGATGGTTGATCGCCTGGAATGACGAGATCGACCGGCCGAACTGCTTGCGCTCGTTGGTGTATTCGATGGCCAGGTCCAGCGCCGCCTGCGCTGCGCCGACCACGATGGCGCCCAGCGCAATGCGCTCCTTGGCCAGCACCCCCATCAGCTGTCGCCAGCCGTGATGCAGGTCGCCTACCAGCTGGCTCGCATGCACCTTCGCATCGACCAGGTTCAGCTCGCACGATCGAACCATGTGCCCGCCCAGCAGGTCGATGGGCCGCACTTCCAGACCCGGCGTCGGATTGGGCACCAGCAGCAGGCTGATGCCTTCGTGCTTGCCCTCGCCTTTCTCGGTGCGGATCGCCATCAGGATGTTGTTGGCCTGCATGGAGCCGGTGATCCACATCTTGGTGCCGTTGACACGGAAGTAGTCGCCTTCGCGAACCGCATTCGTCTTCAGGCTGGCGGCGTCCGAGCCCGAGCCGTTTTCGCTCAAGGCAAAGGCGAAGAAGGTCTTGCCTTCTGCCAGGCGCGGCAGCAGTTCGCGCTTCATCTCGGGCGTGGCGAGATGCACGAGCGCGCCGCCCACCATGTTGACATTGATGTTCCAGTAACGCGCCAGTGTGCTGCTGTGATAGCCGATCACTTCCAGCATGCCGATCATGTCCATCGCACCACCGACGCCGCCATACTCTTCAGGCAGGTTCACTGCGAACCAGCCCTGACGCGCCATCAGGTCCACCAGCTCGGTGGGAAAGCGCTTTTCTTCATCGGCACGCCGAAGGTAGTCGGGCGTGGCGTGTTCGGCGAGCGCGCGGTGCACGCTCTCGCGGAACTCGAACTGTTCGGCGTTGAGATAAGGAGCCAGCTCGCGGCGGCCCAGCAATTTCTCGAGTTTCTGCATGTCGTGTCCTTCCCTTTTGTCTGTTCGGCGGACTCAGCTCGCGCGGGCCAGTGCACGCACTTTCATGTCACGCACATTCACATCGGCAGCGACCAATGAGTACAGGCTCGCGATGAAACCCTGGCCGTAGGGATTGGCCTCAGCCAGATAGCGCGGATTGGGGCTTGCGACATTCACGATCAGCGGACCCTTTTGCTGATGGCGCAAGGTGCCGGTGCGCAGGTCAAAGTGATGCCGCAGCACGTACTCCAGCCCCTTGACCCCCGACTCCTCGAACTCCTGGCCCAGCAGCCCGAGCTGGTAGCCCTTGACGAAGCCGTAGCTGATCATCACGGTGGCGCTGGAGTCGATCAGCGAATAGCTGTCATCGACCGTTGCGCGCCAGAACCCGTCTTCCTGCAAGGCAAGCAGCGACGCGCAGGTCTGGCGGAACATGGCGAGCAATTGCTCTGACGGCTTGTCGATCACTTCCAGTGCGTCCACCACCCCGGCCAGCCACCAGCCATTGGCGCGACCCCAGGCGGTGCCGTCGATCCACAGGTCCACCTTGCAATAGCTGTCTTCCACCGGGACTGCTGCGTTGAGCACATGGCGGATGAGCCCGGTCTCGGTTGCCAGCAGTTCGTGGTGACGCACCAGGTCGGACACGGCGCGATCACTCTCGCCCATGATGGCCAATGAGGGCGCAACCATGTAGGCGGTGTCGGCAAAGATCCAGCCTGGCGTGCTCGGCGCGGTCGAGAATACAGGCGCACCCGCGACTTCGACCCGCTCGCGCAGGTAGATGCCCAGCGCTTCGCGCGCCTGGCCTTCGTAGCCGGCCAGCACCAGCGGACGGATGCGCGACATCGAATCGCTGATGTTCGGATGCGCAACGATGCGGCCCAGCGGGTTCTTGCTGCGCGGAATGTTGCCGGTGCCTGCGAGCGTGTGCTCAAGCTGCTCCTTGAGCATCTGCGTGTGTCCCGACAGATGCATGCCGTTGAGCATGGCGGCGTGCTTGCCGCCTGTGTCGATCGGCTCCTGGAGGCCGCGCTCCAGCATCTTGCGGACTATCGTTTCTGCCATGGGTAAGACTCCTGTTCAGTTCAGTGTTTCTGGTCGGGCCGGCAGTTGCAGGCCCATGGGTTCGGAAGAAAAAAGCCGCGCGTCCATCGCCTTGCAATCGGGCGAGACACGCAAGGCAAACTCAAGGTGCGGACGGATCTGGGTATCGATGTCGATGCCCGGTGCCACTTCGATCAGGACCAGGCCGTGGTCGTCCAGCGCAAAGACGCAGCGCTCGGTGATGACCCGCACATGCGTGCCGCGCTCGAACGCGCTCGGTCCGTGCAGGTTGACCTGCTCCAGGTTGGCAAGCAGCTTGCGGTGGCGCCCTTCGCGTTCAATGTGCAGGATGGGTGTGCCGGTCGACGAACGGTCCACGCGCACCTGGAGGCCGCCGCTGTTGAGCGTGCCGCAAAGCAGCACCTTGCGGGTGCGATAGGTGATATCGACGAAGCCGCCCGGGCCGCGAATGTTGCCGTCGAAGCGGCCGACGTTCACGCTGCCCTGTCCATCGATTTGCGCAAAGCCCAGCAGCGTCGCGTCGAGACCGCCGCCGTGATAGAAATCCATCAGGTCGGCGGCATCGACGATGGCGTCGGGGTTGAAGTGGGCGCCGAACGCACCGGTCTGCCCCGGCACGCCCATCGCCGGAATCCCGCCCAGCGCGCCGTGCTCGACGCTGAAGGTGATGTCACCCAGCGCGCCTTCTTCGGCCAGCACGCTCGGCAACTGCGAGCCCATGCCCACGCCGAGGTTCACGATGTCGCGCGCCTGCAGTTCCATCGCGGCGCGGCGCACGATGATCTTTTGCTGGTCCAGCGCCATCGGCTGCGGCATCGGCGCTTCGCGCTTTGCGCCGGTGAAGGCGGGCTCATCGCCCAGCTGTGTCTGTATGGCATCCGCGTCCACCACCACCGCATCGACCCAGATGCCCGGAATCTCCACGTTGCGCGGATGCAGACTGCCTGCGGCCACGATGCGCTTGACCACGGCGATCACGCGGCCGCCGCTGGTGCGTGCCGCCATTGCAAGATGACGCACGCTGCCGGAGATCGGCTCGTCTTCCAGGCTGATGTTGCCGTGCTCATCGGCCACCGAGCCACGCACGATCGCCACATCGATGCGCTTGCTGCGCAGCAGCATGCAGGGCTCGCCGTCGATCTCCATCCGCTGCAGCAGGTCCAGCGGCGGCACCGACGGATGCACGCGCACGTCGCCGCCGTCGGGGTCGAAATACGTGTTCAGCCCAACATGCGTGAGCAATCCGGGTGAGCGTGCCGCACATTCACGCAGCCACCGGTACATCACGCCCATCGGCAGCACATAGGTTGCGATGCGCCCGTCCATCACGGACGCCATCAGCGTGGGCGTATCGCGCACGTTGTACGAAGACGCAATCAGCGTCTTGACCATGCCTGGCGCGGCCAGGTGCTCCAGCCCTGTCGTTTCGCCTACGACAGACCAGCCGGTGCGGCATGGGCAGATGACGGTCAGGCCTGCAGGTTCGCCGGTATCCGCAAATCGCTCTTGCAGCGCGCGCAGCACGGCTTCGGTGGACAGCAGCGACACGACCCCCGAGATCGCGACCGTGTCGCCCGATCGAACCAGCGCAGCAGCCTGCGCAGCTTCCATGACGCGCGCACCGCTCATCAATCGACCTTCAGGTTGGAGCGGCGGATCACCTCACCCCAGCGCGTGATTTCCGAGCGGATGAACTGGTCGAACCCTTTGGGCGTATTGGGGCTGAAATCAGCGCCCAGCCCTGCCAGCTTTTCCTTGACCTCGGGCTCGTTCATGATTTTTGTGACCGCAGCGTTGAGCGCCGCCAGTGTCTGCGGCGGCGTGCCCTTGGGCGCGAGCAAGCCTGCCCATGCGACCGCGCTGTAACCCGGCACGCCGGCCTCCGCAACCGTGGGCAAGTCGGGTGCTGCAGGCGAGCGGCGCTCCGAACTCACGGCCAGTGCGCGAAGCCGCCCGGACTTGACCTGCGGCAGCGCGGACACCATCGACGCCAGCATCATGTTGACCTGGCCGCCCAGCAGGTCGGCTTCTGCCGGGGCGCTGCCCTTGTACGGCACATGCACGAGTTCAATGCCGGCCATGTCGGCAAACATGGCCGCGGCCAGATGTTGCGACGAACCGTTGCCACCCGAGGCGTAAGACACCATGCCGGGCTGCGCCTTCGCGCGCCTGATCAGCTCTGCGGTGCTGGTCACCGGGACCGACGGATGCACGACCAGCACACTGGGCTGCGTGAGCAGCAGCAAGATGGGCTCGAAGTCGGTCAGCGTGTCGTACGGCAGCTTCTTGTACAGCGTGACATTGCTCGCGTGGCCCGGTGCGACGATGACCAGCGTATGGCCGTCGGCGGGGGCGCGCGCCACCACTTCCGAGCCCATGATGCCGTTGGCGCCGGGCTTGTTGTCGATCACGACCGTTGTGCCCAGCGCGGGGCCCAGGCGCTGGCCGATCATGCGGGCCACGATGTCGGTGGTGCCGCCCGGTGCGAACGGCACGACGATGCGGATGGGTTTGGATGCCCAGTTCGGCGCAGGCGCCTGGGCCTGCGCAGCGAACGGGGCGCACGCTGCGAGCAGCGCGGCGGAAACAATACGGCGGTTCAACGATTTCATGGTGTGGTGCTTTCGGTTCAGTCTGCAGTCGCGCCGGACAACTCGACCAGGCGCTTCCAGACCGGGACTTCCTTGGCGATGAAGTCGCGAAACTGCGCGGGCGTGCCGGGTGCGGGCTCGGAACCCTGTTCGGCCAGCAGCCGCCTGGTATCGGGCTGCGCCAGGATCTTGTTGATGGCGGTGTTCAGGCGTGCGACGATTTCCGGCGGCGTCTTGGCGGGAACGAGGATGCCGTTCCACAACGTCACCTCATAGCCGGCCAGTCCCTCATTGATGGCGGGTGTGCCGGGCAACTGGTCCGAGCGGCCCTTGGTCGTGACGCCGATCGCCTTGAGCTTGCCGCTGCGAATGTGGGGCAACACATCGACCAGCGGAGAGAAGATGGCTTCGATCTGGCCGCCCAGCACGTCCACGATCGCAGGGCCGCTGCCCTTGTAGGGCACATGCACCATGTTCGCCTTGGCCATGCTGTTGAACAGCGCGCCTGCGATGTGCAGCGAAGAGCCATTGCCTGCCGACCCGTAGCGCATCTCGTTGCGCGGGTCGCGGATGTAGGTCATGAACTCGGCCAGGTTGTTCACCGGCACCTTGGCATTGATTGCCAGCGCATTGGGGATGAAGGCCACCTGCGAGACCGGCGCGAAGTCTTTCTGGAAGTCGTAGGAGAGCTTCTTGTAGAGACTGATGTTGGTCACATGGGTGCTGGTTGCGAGAAACAGCGTGTGGCCGTCCGGCGCAGCACGTGCGGCCGCGTCGGCGCCCAGGTTGCCGCCTGCGCCGCCGCGATTTTCGACAACGACGGTCTGCCCGAGTTCGTCCTTGAGCTTCGCGGCGAGCATGCGGCCCGTCACGTCGGTGCTGCCACCGGGCGCAAACGGAACGATCAGCGTGATCGGCTTGCTGGGCCATGCGGCTTGCGCAAGTACGCTGGCGGGCGCCAGGACGCACAGCAAGCTGGCGAGCGCGATGGCCCGGTGAACTGCGCGGCGATTCGGATGAAACATCTGCTTGTCTCCTTGTGGTGGGGTGATCGTAGGAAGCGACCCGCTCGTTGGCGAGTGCGTATTTGGGCGGGTGTTATGTCTTGCGGTTAACGCGTGATGCGCAGGGCAATTGCGCATCAGCGCCCCTCGAATTTCGGTGGCCGCTTTTCGATGAACGCAGCCATGCCTTCCTTCTGGTCTTCGGTGGAAAACAGCAGGTGCAGCGCCTTGGTCTCCAGCGCGAGCCCCGCGTCCAGCGGAAGGTCCATGCCACGCAGCGCGACGTCTTTCAACTGCTGCACCGCAAGCGGCGACAGGGCTGCGATCTCGCAGGCCAGTTCGACAGCGCGCGCATCGACCTGGTCGTCGGGCACGGCTTCGCTGGCCAGGCCCATCTCGAACGCTTCACGCCCGGAGAACATCGCGCCCGTGAGCAGGTACTTCATCGCGCGGTGCTTGCCGATGGCAGCAACCAGCCGCTGGGTGCCGCCGCCGCCGGGAATGATGCCGATGCGGATCTCGGGCTGGCCGAAACGCGCAGTCTCGCTGGCGATGACCATGTCGCACAAGAGCGCCAGTTCGCAGCCACCACCCAGCGCATAACCGCGAACGGCGGCGATGACAGGCTTGGTGCAGGACGCGGTTGCGCGCCACAGGCCGAGCACGCCGCGCGCCATCATGTCCACGGTGCTCGCGTTGGCCATCTCCTTGATGTCCGCGCCGGCCGCAAATGCACGCTCGTTGCCTGCGATCACGACCACGCGCACAGCCGCGTCATCGCTGGCCTGCGCGATGCATCGCACGAGCTCGCGCCGCAGGGCCATGCTGAGCGCGTTGCGCGCTTCGGGCCGATTGAGCCTGAGCAACCGAACACCAGGTGCCGGCTCTTCGACGAGCAGCACCGGCGCTGTCATGGGGTATTGAGCCCCGCCACGGCCTGGCTTGCCAGCAGCGCATCGACCTCTTCGCCGGTGAAGCCGAACTCGCGCAGCACCTCCACGCTGTGCTCGCCCAGGCGCGGTGGCGGCCTGCGGTATTCGGCCGGCGTCGCGTGGAAGTTCACCGGCAGCGCGAGCGTTTCCACCGTGCCCGCCGTGGGATGCTCCACTTCCACGATGGTGTTGTTGTGGCGCACCTGCGGGTCGCTGCGCAGAGCGTGGTTCAGGTCCTGCACGCGCGCTGACGGCACGTTGAATCGCGCCAGGCGCTCCAGCCATTCATCGGTCGTGCGGGTGGCGAAGATGGCTTCAAGCTGCGCATCGACGAATTCGCGGTTGTTGCAACGCGCGACGTTATTGACCGTGCGCGCGTCGGTCATCAGGTCGGGCCGCTCTACCGCGTCGCACACCGAACCCCAGAACTTCTCGTTGAAGCACGCCAGGAAAAACGGCGCACCATCGCTGCCCTTGTAATTGCGATACGGCACGAACGCCGGATGGCCGCTGCCCAGGCGCGGAGGTGCCTTGCCCGAGCGCAGCGTTTCACCGTCGCGGGGAATGGCACTGAAGATCGTTCCATTGAGCAGCGACAGGTCCAGCGACTGGCCCTGCCCCGTGCGCTCGCGATGCAACAGCGCCGCGCACACACCGAACGCGAGCAACGCGGCCGCGCCGAAGTCCGGGTAAGGATGCCCCACGCGAACCGGGTCGCCATCGGCATCGCCGGTCATGTGCATGAGGCCGCTGAGCGCCTGCACGATCGGGTCGTTGGCAGGCAGATGCGCGTACGGTCCGGTCTGGCCGAACGCGGAAATGCTGGCGAAGATGATGCGCGGATTGACCTTGCGCAGCGCCTCGTACCCGATGCCCAACCGGTCGAGCGTGCCGGGGCGGAAGTTCTCGGTCACCACGTCGGCCTGCGCGGCCATGCGCAGGAATGCCTCGCGTCCTTCGGCTTTCTTCAAGTCCAGCCGTACGCTGCGCTTGTTGCGGTTTTGCGAAAGAAAGTTGGCGCTTTCCACGCCCACATACATGGTGCCCATGCTGCGCGACAACTCGCCGCCTTGCAGTTCCTCGATCTTGATGACATCGGCGCCCAGGTCGCCCAGCATCATGGTGCCCACCGGGCCTGCCGTCATCACCGTCAGGTCGAGAATGCGCATCCCCGACAGCGGCAGCGCCGTGGCGCTCGCCGTTGCCTGTGTCTCATTGGTCATCGTCTTGCGTCTCGTCTTGCTGTCTTACTTCTTCAAGGCGGCGGCGATGCCGTTGGACATGCTGGCCATGGTGCGACCGAACATCGGGCCGTCCATGTACTGCACTTCAAAGTTGCTCTTGTTGACGATGTTGCGGAAACCCTCGGTCTCCATCGCCTTGCGCAGCTTCTCGTTGAGGTAGGTGTAGATCTCGTCGGGCAAGCCCGCCGGCGCGACAACGCCCTTCATGTTTTCCAGGTAGATGTCGTAGCCCAGTTCCTTGAGCGTGGGCACATTCGGCAGGCCGGGAAACCGGTCGTTGGAGCTGAGCGTCAGCGGTATCAGCTTGCCGGTGTCGATCCAGCTCTTGAACTGATCGGGCGACCCCAGGCCGATCTGCACCTGGTCGCCCAGGATGCCGGTCACCACTTCCGCATCGCCCTTGTAGGGCACGTGGAAGGTATCGATACCCGCTGCCTTGTTGACCATGAGCATCATCGAATGCGTCAGGCTGCCCACGCCCGATGTGCCATAGGCCATCTTGCCGGGGTTGGCCTTGGCGTACTTCACCAGGTCGGCAAAGTTCTTGATCTTGCCGTCGTTCTTGACCACCACCATCATGCGAAGCCGGATGACGTGGCCGATGGGGCGAAAGCTCGATTGCTTGTACGACACCTGCTGGTGATTGGGCAACGAGGTGCTCTCGCTGCCACCGGCGACCAGCAGCGTGTAGCCGTCGGGCGCGGCCCTGGACACGGCGTCGGCGGCGATCACGCCGGATGCACCCGGCTTGTTGATGACGACCATCGGCTGGGGCATCACCTCCTGCGAGCCCGCCGCGATGGCGCGGGCGATCACGTCGGTGCCACCGCCGGGGCTGAAGCCCACGATCAGCTGGATCGGCTTGGTGGGCTCCCAGGTCTGCGCGACAGCGGTGCCTGCGAGCATGGCGCTTCCCAGAAGGAAGCAAACGGTTCTGCGGCTGAACTTCATGTCCTGTGTCTCCTGATCGACTTTCCGTGCACGGTAGGTCCGCGCTACGTTCGATCCATCTTATGGAGGCATGCCGTTAACCGCGATTGCTCAATTGCACGCAGCCTATGACCTTGTGTTAACAGGTGGTGGGTTTACGGCCCGGATGAATGCTTAGCATGTACGGGTAAGTGCGGAGGGCCCGTTTGTCATGCCGGGCGAACAGGTTGTCATGCCGGACTTGATCCGGCATCCACCGCGAAGCGGCACGTGCCGTCGAAGACATGGATTGCGGATCGAGTCCGCAATGACAGCCGTATTGGCTCAATCCAGCGCCGTCAATATCTCGATGAACTTCTGCGCGTGGGTGCCGTGCCGGTCGAACACGGTGCGGGCGATGCTGGGCGCGAGCGGGATCTCGTGGGCCAGCGGCCTGATCACGATGCCAGACCACGGCCCACCCGCAGCCGTGTATTCATCGACGATCGCCAGCCCCGCGCCCGCACGCACCAGCGAACAAGCGATCTCGGTCTGCAGCACATGGATGCGAGGTGCCGGTGTGAACCCGGCTTGTGCAAATGCGGATTCGATCAGCTTGCCGAACTGGATGCTGGGGTTGTGCGTGATCAGCGGCACCGATGACAGATCGCTGAAGGTGATGGTCTCTGCCGCCGCAAGTTCGTGACCCTCGGGCATCACGCAGACCATGCGCCCGCGCCGGAAGGTCTCCACTTTCAGGTGGGGATGCTCCAGCGGCAACACCGAGACCACCAGGTCCACCTTGTTGCTCAGCACCTCGGCCGCCATCATGTGCATCAGGGTCGTGTGGTAGTTGACCCGGATGCGCGGGTAGCGATCGACGAAGCGCGCAATCGCACGCGGCACGATGCGGTAGCTCAGGCAGGGACTCGACGAGATGTTCAGCGTGCCGGCAGGGCCGTGCGCGAGGTCGGCCGCAAAGTCGCTGACCCGCATCGCGTGCTGGTAGAAATCGTCGACCTCGGTGAACAGGGCCTCGCCCTCGGGCGTGGGCACGAGTTTGCCCTTGGTGCGGTTGAACAGCTGGTAGCCCAGCCCCTGCTCCATGTGGGAGATGATGCGGCTCACCGCAGGCTGCGAAATGAACAGCATCCGGGAGGCGCCATTGATCGAGCCGGTCAGCATCACTGCCCGGAAGACTTCCATTTGTCGCAGCCGCAATGTCATGTGCGCGAGTTTAGACGGCAAGTTCACAGGGCGATTAACAGCAACGCATACCCGGCGATAGCGGATACTTTGCGGCAATGAAATTCAGACTCAGGCAAATGGAGGTGTTCCGGGCAGTGATGCTGACCGGCTCGATCAAGGCTGCCGCTCAATTGCTATTCGCTTCGCAGCCGGCGGTCAGCCGCATCATTTCGCACACCGAGCAGACGCTGGGCCTGACCCTGTTCAACCGGGTCAAGGGCAAGCTGGTGCCCACGCCCGAGGGCGAGGCCCTGTTCACCGAGGTGGACGAGTTCTACCAGCAAGCCGTCAAGGTTGATGAGTTCGCGCGCGCATTGGCGCAGGGACCGTCGGGCACGCTGCGCATCGCAGCAAGCCCCAGCCTGTCGCGCGGGATCATGTCGCGCGCGATTGCGGCCTTCGTGCAGCGCTACCCGAAGATCCGGGTGAACTTTCGCACCACGCTGCTCAACAACATGCCGCAAGAGATTTTGAGCAACAAGGTGGACCTGGGCGTCTCGGTGCACCCGATCGACCACCCCAACCTGCGGGTCGAGCCGTTCACCCGCGGGCGCATGGTGTGCGTGGTGCCGCGCGGGCATCAGCTGGCGCAGATGACGGCGGTTCCGCTGGAGGAGATCGCGCGCTACCCCGTCATCTCGCACGACCCGGGCATTCCTTTCGGCCAGCTCATCGCATCGGCCTTCCAGAAGGCGGGCGTCGAGCTCACCACGCGCATCAACATCCACCAGAGCGACATGGCGTGTTCGCTCGCGCGATCTGGCGCAGGCGTGGCCATCGTGGATGAGTTCACCGCCGAGGGCATGGGCTGGACCGACCTGCAAACGCTGCCGCTGTCGGTGGACATCTGGCTGGAGCCGAGCATCGTGCGATCGGTTTTCGACAACGGCCGCACGCACGCCGAAAAGTTCATCGAACTGTTGCGCCAGCAGGCGGCGCACGACCGGCGCGATGACCGGGGCAATGACCGGGGCGATTAACCTGACTGCATCCCGCACCCCACAAACAACACACGTCCACGGGTGATTGCGCGGATAGATTCAACAAATGGCCCGCCACACCGGTGGGCCTGCCTCCTTTTGTTGATGGAATCCACGCATGAGCCAGCCCTGCATTTTCGAGCGGCACGTACAAGCCGACCCCGCACTCGTCGAGCGCCTTCGCCGCATCCCCGTTGCCAACATCAGCGACATGATGATGCGCCTGACCGCAGGAGGTCCGCGCCTGCGGCCCATGCACGACGGCAGCCCGATGGCGGGCACTGCACTCACCGTCAAGACCCGCCCCGGTGACAACCTCTTCGTGCACAAGGCGCTCGACCTGGCAAAGCCCGGCGACATCGTCGTGGTGGACGCAGGCGGCGACCTGACCAACGCGATCATTGGCGAGCTGATGACCAGCTACGCCGCTTCGCGCGGCATCGCGGGTCTCGTCATCAACGGGTCGGTGCGTGACGCCGACTTCCTGCGCAAGGCATCGCTTCCGGTGTTTGCGGCCGGTGTCTCGCACCGCGGCCCCTACAAGGACGGCCCCGGCCAGATCAATGTTGCCGTGAGCCTGGACGGCATGGTCGTGAACCCCGGCGACATCATGCTGGGCGATGGCGATGGCGTGCTGTGTATCCCGCTGGAACAGGCCGCTGCCATCTGCGCTGCCGCAGAAGAAAAGCACTCGCAGGAGGAGCAAACGCTCAAGGCGATTGCAGCGGGAACCCTCGACACATCCTGGATCGACGCCATGCTCAGGCAAAAGGGTTACCTGGCGCCCTGAGCGCCAGCCATTGCATGAGCGATTAACACAACTGCATATGCAGGGCCACAAACAGCACTGGCCCTGCAACGCGTGCAAGCCTATCTTTCGTCCCACGCCGCAAGTCGCACGCTGCCTGTATCGCGCGGCTTGTGACTCCACACCCAGGAACCCAGGAAGAGCCTCATGAAAATCGGATTGATCGGTCTCGGCAACATCGGCGTGCACTTCGGCACGCGCCTGCTCGCCGCCGGCCACGAACTGCACGTCAATGACCGCAGCGCCGCCGCGCAGGATCGCCTCGTGGCCAAGGGCGCGATAGCCGCAGCGAACGCAAAGGAACTCGCCAGCACCGTGGAAATCGTGCTGCTGTGCCTGCCGCTGCCGCGCGTCGTCGCCGAGGTTGCAGCGGAGGTTGCGCAGGGCAGCAAGGTGCGCATCGTCGTCGACCTGTCCACCACCGGCCCTTCGGTGACCAAGGAAGTTGAAGCCCTGCTCAAAGCCAGGAATATTTCCCTGGTTGGCGCACCCGTCAGCGGCGGCACTGCCAATGCCGAGAAAGGCGCGCTCGCCGTGATGCCCGCCGGCCCGTCGCAGGCCTACGAAGAAATCGAGCCGCTGCTGCGCGTGATCGGCAACAAGATCTTCTATCTGGGCGCCGACCCCAGCCTGGGCCAGACGATGAAGATCATCAACAACACGCTGTACGCCACCAGCATGGTCGCCAGCCTGGAGACGCTGGTCTACGGCGTCAAGGCAGGCCTGGACGCCAAGACCATGCTCGACGTGATCAATGTGTCGAGCGGCCGCTCATTCGCCACGCTGGAACGCATTCCGCAGTGCGTGCTGGACCGCAGCTTCCCGGTGCGGTTCACCACCGAGCTGCTGCACAAGGACATCAAGATGTGCATCGACGAGGCCGAGAAACTCGGCGCGCCGCTGTTCGTGAGCCCCGCCGCCCGCCAGTTTCTCGCATTCGCCATGACGCAAGGCGACGGCGACAAGGACAACGTGTTCCCTATCCGCCATTTCGAGCAATGGGCTGGCGTGCAGTTCGGCGAAAAGCCGGCCGCCTGACCCAGCCCCCTGCCTCCACCTCATTCACATTCATCCCGGAGTTACCCACATGTCCCTCGTCCAGATCCGCAAAAAGCTGCTCAACGTCGAATCCATCTATCACGAAGGCGGCCCCGCACGTGACGTTCCCATCAAGATGGGTTCCATCGCCGTCATCCTGAAGAACCCCTATGCAGGGCGCTATGTGGAAGACCTCCAGCCGTTCGTCAAGGACGCAACCGAGATGGCCAACAAGCTGGTTCCCGAACTGATCGAAGCACTGGGCGGCGCCGACAAGATCGAGGCCTACGGCAAGGGCGCCATCGTGGGCCTTGACGGCGAACTCGAGCACGGCGCGATCTGGCATATCGCAGGCGGCTATCCGATGCGCTCGTGCCTGCCACGGGCCAAGTCGATTGTTCCGGCGGCCAAGGTCGTCGCAGTTGCCGGCACGCGCCTGCAGATTCCGCTTCACCATATCGAGGCGTGCTACGTGCGCAGCCACTTCACCACGATGGAAGTCGGCACCATCGACGGCCCGCGCGCCGACGAGCTGCTCTATGCGCTTGTCATGTCCACCGGCACCCGCGTGCATGAACGCCTGGGCGGCCTGCGTGCCTCCGAGATCAAGGTCGGCGACGGCCAGCGCTAAATTTTTTTCAAGAAGTAGTCCACTCCTCATGCAACGCTCCACATTCATCAAGACCGCCGCAGCCCTCGCATTCGCGGCATGCGGCTTCGCATCCCACGCGGCCGGCTGGCCCGAAAAGCCGATCACGCTCGTCGTTCCGCTGTCACCCGGCGGCAGCACCGACACCACGGCGCGCATGCTGGCCGAAAAGCTCAGCGGCGTGCTGGGCCAGCGCGTGGTCATCGACAACAAGGCCGGCGCCGGCGGCAACATCGGCTCGGCTTTCGTGGCTCGCGCACCGGCAGACGGCTACACACTGCTGATGCACACCAGCACCATCGCGACCAATGTGACGCTCTACGCCGACATGGGGTTCGACCTCAACAAGGACCTGATCCCCGTCTCTCAAGTTGCGCTGATCCCCAACGTGCTGATGGTGAACAACGACGTGCCCGCCAAGACGCTCAAGGAGTTCGTCGACTACGTCAAGGCCAGGAAGGCACCGGTCAACTTCGGCTCCGCAGGCAACGGCACATCGCAGCACCTGTCGGGCGCGCTGTTCAACAACCTCGCTGGCGGCGAGATGGTGCACGTGCCTTACAAGGGCGGCGCTCCGGCCAATGCCGACCTGCTGGCCGGCCAGATCCAGGCGGTGTTCTCGCCGCTGGTCGAAGTGCTGCCGTACATCGACACCGGCAAGCTGCGTCCGCTGGGCATCACGACGGCCAGGCGCTCGCCGCGCGTGCCCAACGTGCCCGCGATTGGCGAAGTGCTGCCGGGCTATGAAGTGGTCTTGTGGAACGGCGTCTTCGCACCCACCGGCACGCCTGCTGACGTCGTCACGAAGCTGAACGCAGCGATTCGCAAGGTGCTGCAGGACCCGGCCGTCAGGAAGACGCTGGCCGACCAGGGCTCGACCCCGGTGGGCAACAGCCCCGCCGAGTTCAAGAAGGTGCTCGCCTCCGAAATCGAGAAGTGGGGCAAGCTGGTCAAGCTGTCCGGCGCCAAGGTCGACTGACCTCCACACTGCCACCTATCCCGATACCTCGCAGCCAAGCATGAAACCCACGCTACTCGTACTCGTCTATCTTTCCGATGAACATCGCGCGCTCGTGTCGGAGCAATTCGACATGATCTATGCGCCGAACGAAGGCCTGGGCGCCGATCGCTCCAATGGCGCTGCGCAGATTGCAGCGCGCGGCAACGAGATCCGCGTCGTGCTGACCAACGGCACGAACGGCCTCTTGCCGCAAGAGATCGCAGCCCTGCCCAAGGTGGAGCTGATCTGCACCGTGGGCGTGGGCTTCGAGAACGTGGCCATCGACGCGGCGAGTGCGCGCGGCATCCCGGTGTGCAATGCGGCTGGCACCAACGACGACGCGGTGGCAGACCACGCGATGGCGATCCTGCTTGCGGCCGTGCGCCGCATTCCGTTTCTCAACAGTGGCGTACGCACGGGGTTGTGGCGTGATGACATTCCGCGCCCGCCCCATGTCTCTGGCCGCAAGATGGGCATCTTCGGGCTGGGCGCCATCGGCCGCAAGGTCGCAAAGCGGGCGCAGGGCTTTGACATGGAGATCGGCTATCACAGCCGCAACCGCAAGGACGAATCGGGCTTTCGCTGGTTCGACGACATCGTGAGCCTGGCGCAGTGGTGCGACTTTCTGGTCATCGCCGCGCCGGGCGGCAAGGCGACCTACCACATCGTCAACGCGCAGGTGCTCGATGCGCTGGGGCCGCAAGGCGTCGTGGTCAATGTGGCGCGCGGCACGCTGGTCGACACGAATGCGGTCGCCGACGCGCTGCGCGACAAGCGCATCTGGGCCGCCGCGCTGGACGTCTATGAAGGCGAGCCGACGCCGCCCGCGCCACTGCTTGAATTCGAGAATGCGGTGCTCACGCCGCACATAGGCGGCATCTCGCCGCAGGCCATCCATGCGTCCGTCGTGCGCTTCCTGCAGAACGCCGATGCCCATTTTTCGGGAAAGCCCCTGCTGACCCGCGTCAACTGAACATCATGTCCTACGCAAATCTCATCGCCGGCCAATGGGTGCCCAACGAGCGCTTCAGCGTCAACGCCAATCCATCCGATCCATCGGACATCGTCGGCGAGTACGCGCAGGCCGATGTGGCCCAGCTCGACGCGGCCGTCGCTGCCGCGCAGGCTGCATTCCCGGCCTGGAGCACCGGCGGCATACAGGCACGCGCCGATGCGCTCGACCGGATCGGCATGGAGATCCACGCGCGACGCGATGAACTCGGCGCCCTGCTGGCGCGCGAAGAGGGCAAGACTCGCCCCGAGGCGATCGGCGAGGTGACTCGCGCCGGCTATCTCTTTCGCTTCTTCGCCGGCGAGTGCGTGCGCCTGTCCGGCGAGACATTACCTTCGGTGCGGCCCGGTGTGGGCGTGGAGATCACGCGCGAACCCATCGGTGTGGTGGGCCTGGTCACGCCGTGGAATTTTCCGATCGCGATTCCCGCGTGGAAGATCGCACCGGCACTCGCATTCGGCAACTGCGTCGTGTTCAAGCCAGCGGATCTCGTGCCCGGCTCGGCCTGGGCACTGGCAGAGATCATTCACCGCAGCGGCATCCCGGCGGGCGTCTTCAACCTGGTGATGGGTCGCGGCAGCGTGATCGGCGACCGGCTTGTCACGCACCCCGGCATTGCAGCCGTGAGTTTTACCGGGTCGGTGGAAGTCGGCCGCCGCATCGCGGTGCAGTGCGCCGAACACGGCAAGAAGGTGCAACTGGAGATGGGTGGCAAGAACCCGCAAGTGGTGCTGGACGACGCGGACTTGCAGCAGGCAGTCGAGCTGTGCGTGCAGAGTGCATTCTTTTCCACGGGCCAGCGCTGCACGGCTTCGAGCAGGCTGATCGTCACCGAGGGCATCCATGACCGTTTCATCGCAGCCATGGCTGCGCGCATGGCCAGCCTGAAGGTCGGCGATGCGCTGACTGCCGGAACCGACATCGGCCCGGCATCCAGCCGGTCGCAGATGGAACAGGACCTGAAGTACATTGACATCGCCCGCAGCGAAGGCGGCCGGCTTGTGGCCGGCGGCCAGCGCATCGCCTGCCACACGGGTAGCGGCAAGGAAGGCTACTTCGTCGAACCGACCCTGTTTGCCGACACCCTCCCGGCCATGCGCATCAACCGCGAAGAAGTGTTCGGCCCCGTGGCCAGCATCATTCGCGTGCGCGACTACGACGAGGCCCTGGCCGTCGCCAACGACACCGAGTTCGGCCTTTCGTCGGGCATCGCCACCACCAGCCTGAAGTACGCGACTCATTTCAAGCGTCATTCGCAGGCCGGCATGGTCATGGTGAACCTGCCCACTGCCGGCGTGGACTATCACGTGCCATTCGGCGGCCGCAAGGGCAGCAGCTACGGCCCACGCGAGCAGGGCCGTTATGCGCAGGAGTTCTTCACCATCGTGAAGACGGCCTACACCCAGGCATGACGGCGCCCTGAAGGATGATCGCCAGCATCGCATCGCCCCAGCCGATCGCGTCGACCTACCTGGGCTTTCTGCGCGCGCTGGAGAAAGCAGGATTTGCGGGCGAGATCAGCAGCACGCACGCCGATCGCGTCGTGCTCGCAACCGACAACTCGATCTACCAGCGCCTGCCGCAGGCCGTCGTGTTTCCGCGTGATGCCGATGATGTACAGCGGCTCGCACGACTGGCCGCAGAACCCGCCTGGCAACGCATCGTGCTCACGCCCCGCGGCGGCGGCACCGGCACCAACGGCCAGTCGCTCACCGACGGCATCGTGGTCGATCTCTCTCGGCACATGAACGGCATCCTTTCCATCGATGCCCGGGCACGCCGCGTGCGGGTGCAGACCGGTGTCGTCAAGGACCAGTTGAACAAGGCGCTGCAACCGCACGGCCTGTTCTTCGCGCCGGAGCTTTCGACCAGCAATCGCGCAACGCTGGGCGGCATGATCAATACCGACGCCAGCGGACAAGGCAGCTGCACCTACGGCAAGACACGCGACCATGTGGTGTCACTCGACTGCGTGCTGCTGGGCGGCGAGCGCTTCGAAAGCTTTGCGCTTGAAGAAGATGAACTGCGCGAGGCCCTGCAGCGCCCCGGACGCATCGGTGATGCCTACCGCTGCGCCGCCGACATCGCCCAGACCCAGGGCGCGCTCATCGAGGCGCACTTTCCAAAACTCAACCGATGCCTCACCGGCTACGACCTGGCGCACCTGCGCGAGCCCGATGGCCGCTTCAACCTCAACAGCGTGCTGTGCGGCGCGGAAGGCTCGCTCGGTTTCATCGTCGAAGCCGAACTCGCGGTCCTTGCTATCCCCACCTACTCGGTGCTCGTCAACGTGCGCTATGCGAGCTTCATGGATGCCCTGAGCGATGCCCGCGCGCTGATGGCGCATCGCCCCCTGTCAATCGAGACGGTGGACTCGCGCGTGTTGCAGCTCGCCATGCAGGACATGGTGTGGACACGGGTGAAGGAATACTTTCCGCAGGCGCAGGGCGAAGCTGCCGCGCTGGGCATCAACCTGGTGGAGTTCAGTGGCGATGACATCGCGCAAGTGGATGCACGCGTGGAGGCGTTTGCCTTGCACCTGCAAACCGACCTGAGTGTGGAGCGCCTGGGTCACACCATCGCCGCAGGACACGACGCCGTCGAGCGTGTCTACCAGATGCGCAAGCGTGCTGTCGGGCTGCTTGGCAATGTGCAGGGCGAAGTGCGGCCGCAACCCTTCGTCGAAGACACGGCCGTGCCGCCGGAGCGCCTGCCCGAGTACATCGCGGAATTCCGTGCGCTGCTGGACGGACTGGGCCTGGCCTACGGCATGTTCGGACACGTCGATGCAGGCGTGCTGCATGTGCGGCCCGCGCTCGACCTGAAGGACCCCGCGCAAGCCGCGCTGGTTCGTACGGTGTCCGATGCGGTTGCCGACCTGACGCAAAAATACGGTGGCCTGCTGTGGGGCGAGCATGGCAAGGGCGTGCGTTCCGAATATGTACCCAAGTTTTTTGGTCCGCTCTACCCTGCGTTGCAGCAATTGAAAGCTGCGTTCGATCCGCACAACCAGCTCAACCCCGGCAAGATCGCCACGCCCGCATCGAGGCCGGGCGACCAGTTGCTGCGCATCGATGGTGTGCCGATGCGAGGCGACTCGGACCGGCAGATCGACGAGCGTGTGTGGCAAAGCTTCGGCACTGCCATGCATTGCAACGGCAACGGTGCCTGCTACAACTTCGACCCCGATGACGCGATGTGCCCCTCATGGAAAGGCACGCGCGAGCGGCGTCACTCACCCAAGGGCCGCGCGTCGCTGATGCGCGAGTGGCTGCGGCTGCAGGGCGCAGCCGGTGCGGATGTGATGACAGCGCCGCGCGGAGTCGCCGCCTTCGTGACAGGCTTGCCGGGGCGGTGGCGCAATACGCGGTCGCAGCACCGCGATGCCAGCCCGGATTTCTCGCACGAGGTGTATGAGGCCATGGCAGGATGCCTGGCGTGCAAGTCCTGCGCGGGCCAGTGCCCCGTGAAGGTCAGCGTGCCCGAGTTCCGCTCGCGCTTTTTGCAGCTGTACCACGCGCGCTACCTGAGGCCGCTCAAGGACTACCTGATCGGCTCGCTCGAATTCACGATTCCGTACCTCGCAAGAATGCCGCGCTTGTACAACGCGATCATGTCCGCGCCTGTTGTGACCAGGGCGCTCGACCGCATCGCGGGGATGGTCGACAGTCCGCTGCTGTCTCGCTTCGATATCGAACGCACACTCCAGCGCCTGCAGGTGCGCACCGCGACACCCGAGCTGCTGGCATCGCTCACGCCGGCGCAACGTGCCAAGAGCGTGATCCTGGTCCAGGACGCATTCACCCGCTGGTTCGAAACGCCTGTTTGGGCCGCGTTCGTGGAGCTTGCCGCGCGCACGGGTCACACGGCGTACATCGCGCCGTTTCGACCCAATGGCAAGCCGCTGCATGTACAGGGATTTTTGCATTCGTTCGAACGTGCGGCCGAGCGGCAGACGGCCCTGCTTCGCGCGCTCGCTGCAAGCGGCATTCCGCTGGTGGGCCTCGACCCTGCGATGACGCTGGTGTACCGGCAGGAATATCTCAAGATCGCGAGCGCGCAGGATTGCCCGCAGGTGCTGCTGCCGCAGGAGTGGCTGCTTCAGGCAATGCCCGAACAAAATGCCGCGCGCGCGCAGCAGTACAGGCTGCTCGCGCACTGCACTGAAAAAACCAACGTGCCCGCGAGCGTGAGTCAATGGACTGCGGTGTTTGCAAGAGCTGGCCTCACGCTCACGCCGATGGAGAGCGGTTGCTGCGGCATGTCGGGCACCTACGGCCACGAATCGCGCAACGTGGCGACTTCAAAAATCATCTTCGGGCAGTCCTGGGGTCCGCTGCTTTCCGCGACTTCTGGCGCAGCCCCAGCTGAAATTCTTGCAACGGGCTACTCGTGCCGCAGCCAGGCGGCACGGCTTCAGGACCGGACATTGCGACACCCGGTGCAAGTGCTGCTGGAGCACCTCGCACCCAGGCCAATATCAGGAGAATCGTGATGCCGGTGAATCTGTCCGAAGAAGCACTCCAGCAACTGGTGCGCCGACTGCTGGTCGCCAATGGCGTGGACGGCATCACCGCCGATGCGGTCGCAGGCTCCATCGTGGCCGCCGAGCGTGACGGCACTCTCAGTCATGGCCTCGCACGACTGCCCGGCTTTGTCTCATCGCTGGAATCGGGTTGGGTCACGGGCTCTCCCGAGATGATCGTGACAGACCAGGCGCCCGCGGTGGTGCGCATCGACGCGGCCAACGGCTTCGCGCAAGGCGCGCTGGCGCGCGGCAGGGACATGGGCATTGCGAAGGCGCGTGCCAATGGCATCTGCGCCATCAGCATCCATGACTCGCATCACTTCGGCAGCCTGTGGCCCGATGTGGAGCCGTTTGCCGTGCAGGGCCTGGTGTGCCTGGCATTTGTTCAATCGCGCAGCCGCATCGTTGCGCCGAGCGCATCGCGCGCGGTGCTGGGCACCAACCCGATGGCCTTTGCACTGCCTCGTGCCGGTCGCGATCCGGTGGTCTGGGACCAGGCGTCGAGCGTGCTCGCGCACGGCGATGTGATTCTTGCCGCAAAGAACGGACACACACTTCCTCCAGATGCCGGCGTGGACAGGTCGGGGCATGTCAGCCGGGACCCGGCTGCCGTGCTGGACGGCGGTGCCCTGCTGCCTTTCGGCGCCCACAAGGGTTTTCTCATCGCGTTGCTGGTGGAGGTGCTGGCCGCGGCCCTCACAGGCAGCCGCTTCGGTTTTGAAGACGAATCCGCCCGCATCCCCGGCGCGGTGACCTCGAATGCGGGGCAGATGCTGATCCTCATCGACCCGTCGCGTGCGGGCGCAAGCGACTTTGCCGATCGCATCGAGCAGTTGATGCACGCGCTGGCAGACGCCGGCACCACGCGCATGCCGGGTGATCGCCGCTACATCAATCGCGCGAAGGCAAAAGCAGGCGGCATCGCGGTTGGGGACGCGGCGATGAAGCTCCTGCAGTCAAGCCCTCACTGAACCGGATCACCCCATGCAAAGCCCGACAAAGAGATTCGATATCGCGATCATCGGCGGCGGCCTGATGGGATGCAGCGCCGCGCACTTCATCCGCAACCTGGCACCGGACGCGAGCGTCGCCGTGATCGAGCCTGATCCGACTTACGAGTTCGCGTCCACGCCTCGCGCTTCGGGCGGCTGCCGCGTGCAGTTCACATGCCCCGAGAACATCGAGCTGTCGAAAGCGAGCATCGAGTTCATCAAGACCTTTGCGCAGCACATGGCGATCGCTGACGCGCAGCCAGACGTGGGCTGGATAGAGGGTGGCTACCTGTTCGTCGTGCCGCCCGAACACGTCGAAGCACTGGCGGGCAACGTGAAGCTGCAGAACGCGCTGGGCTGCGAAGTGAACCTGCTCACGCCGCAGGAATTGAAGGCGAAGTTTCCGTCGATGAACGTGCAAGACCTCGGCGCGGGCGCGCATTCACCGCGCGACGGCTGGTGCGATCCGCACAGCCTGCTGTGGGGTTTCAGGCGCAAGGCCGCCTCGCAAGGCGTGGACTTCGTGAAGGGCCGCGTGGTCGCCATCGACGTCGATGCTGCGAAGGTCAGGGCCTTGCGCCTGGACGACGGCTCCACCATTGCCGCAGACACCTTCATCAATGCGGCAGGTGCATGGTCGGGACAAGTGGCAGCGATGGCCGGCATGAACCTGCCCATCGCGCCGATGAAACGATACGAACATTACTTCACGCCGGCATCGCCGATGGAGCGGCTGCCGTATGTGAAAGATATCGCGCGGCTCGCCTTCCGGTCGGAGGGCAACGGGTTCTCCGGCGGGCTCGTGGATGGATCGACCGAGCGGGGCTTTGACTTCGAGGTGGACCACGACTACTTCGAACGCGTGGTGTGGCCCGCGGTCGCGCATCGTTTCCCACCGCTGGAGGCCGCGAAGTGCCATCGCACCTGGGCGGGCCTGTATGAAGAATGCGAGCTCGACGGCAACGCGGTGATCGGGCGCTGGAACAACGGCCTGGCGAACCTTCTGGTCGTCGCCGGATTTTCGGGTCACGGAATGATGCATGCGCCGGCCGCAGGCCGCGCCATCGCAGAGCTGGTCGTGCACGGCTCCTACCAGACCCTGGACCTCACGCGGCTCGGATATGAGCGCGTGGAGCAGAACCAGCCCTATCGCGAAACAGGAATCATCTGATGAACACCATCGACAGGAACGCCAGCATCGCCGTGATCGGCGCGGGTAGTGTCGGCATCGCCGTTGCGTATTACCTGGTCACGCAGCACAAGGCCACGAACGTGGTGCTCGTCGATCCGCGCGACCCCATGAGCCTGACCTCGGCGCAGTCAGGCGAGAACTATCGCAACTGGTGGCCGCATCCGGTGATGACTGCATTTACCGATCACTCGATAGACCTGATGGAAGCGATTGATCGCGAATCGGGCGGAATGCTGAACATGACGCGCGGTGGCTACGCGCTGGTGACGCGGCGTGACAAGCCGCAGGATCTCATCGACGATCTCTATCGCGGCTACGGCGCGGGCAGCGCGCAGATCCGCATCCGCGAGAGTGCCTCCTGCGACTACGAGCCGCCGCTTCGCGCTCCGTGGCAGTCGGCCCCTGCCGGCGTTGATGTGCTGCTCAATCGCGATCTGATCCGCGCGACCTTTCCGTACTATGCGAGCGACGTCGGCGCGGTGATTCACGTTCGCCGCGCGGGCTCCATCAGCGCGCAGCAGCTGGGGCAGTACATGCTCACGCGAATCCGCGCCGAGGGCGCGCGCGTGGTTCGCGCCGAAGTCAAAGGCATCAGCGGCAGTTCACCCTTCAGGCTGGAGGTGGCTACCGCCGAAGGCACTTCGAGCCTGCACGCGGACGTGGTCGTGAATGCCGCCGGGCCCTACCTGCAGGACATCGGCGCCATGCTGGGCGAAGAAATTCCGGTCAAGCACATCTACCAGCAGAAGATCTCATTCCAGGATCGCGAGCACGCCATCGATCGCAAGATGCCCTTCACCATCGACCTCGACGAGCAGCGCCTGACGTGGAGCGTGGAAGACGCGGCCCTGCTGGCGAGCGATCCGCAAACTCGCCGCCTGGTCGGCCCGATGCAGGGCAGCATCCATTGCAGGCCCGATGGACCCGTCGATGGCAACTGGATCAAGCTGGGCTGGGCCTACAACAAGGATGCGTCGGACCCGCACGGCGAAGACCCGCTCGATCCGCATTTCCCGGACACCGTGCTGCGCGGCGCGAGCAACCTGCACCCCAAGCTCGCTGCCTACATCGGCAGGCTGCCACGCGGCGCGCGCCACTACGGCGGCTACTACACGATGACCGACGAGAACTGGCCGCTGATCGGCAAGATGAAAACGCCTGGCGCTTTCATCGCCGGCGCATTGTCGGGCTATGGATCAATGGCCGCCTGTTCGACAGGTGCGCTGTGCGCGGCATGGGTTTTTGGGCAGGAAGTGCCGCAGTACGCCATGCAGCTGACCATGGACCGATACCAGGATGATGTGTTGAAGGCGGAACTCGCGAAGCTGGGCGGCGGGTGTCTATAGTGCCGCATGAAGATCAGTTTGCGCGTGTTTCACGGACCCAGCGTCCATGCGCCGTTTGCTGCGGTGATTGCGCAATTCACCAATCCCTTTCAGCATCAACTGGCGCCTTCGGTTGTCCAGGCACAGTGGCGCATGGTCAGCGACAGGCCTTTGTGGGAAGGCTCCGCGCAGCCGCCCGATAGCGTCGCATTCGAGGGCCTGGCGTGCCTGCTCGCCGTCCATCTCCAGCACCCGGATGAGCCGCAGGACGCGGCTGTTCGCATCGAGGCGGGGACCGCGAGCCGGCCCAGTTCAATGGCTCTGGGTTTTGCGGATCCCGGGGCCACCTCGCTGGTTTTGCAGACCGCCATCGATCTCGCCGAGAAGATATTTCTGGGTGCCGCTGAGGATACGGACAGTCTGAAACGACTTGCGCCCCGCCTGCGGCAGGTGCAAGCGGGGCTGCAGCTGGCACTTCCACACGCACCGGTGGCTCGCACGCTGGCCCGCATAGCCCGCCGCCGTGCGATTCCCGTGTATCCGGTGGCCGAGAATTCGCGCATCTGGCTCTTTGGACAAGGTTCGGCCGGCGCGCACTTCTTCTCGGCAGCAGGCCAGGCAGACTCCATGACCGGCACGCTCCTGGCGCGCGACAAACTCCTTTCGAACCGGCTCGTGCGGCGGCTTGGATTTCCCGGTGTAACGCACTTGGTTGCGTCGAACGAGGAGCAGGCCATTGCAGCGGCGCGGCGGCTGGGCTATCCGGTGGTCCTCAAGCCGATCTCCAGCGGCAAAGGCAAAGGGGTTTCTGCCTATGTGATGGACGACTCGGAAACCGGCGTCGCATTCGCCAACGCAGCAGCCTCGTCGCGTCAGGGCGTCATCGTCGAGCGACATGTTGCTGGCGACGACCATCGGCTGGCGGTATTTGGCGGCAAGCTGGCCTGGGTGGCGGCGCGCTATCCGGCCAGCGTGACCGGTGACGGCCTGCGTACAGTCGCCGAACTGATAGAGGCGGAGAACCACCGACGCAGGCGAGACCCCGCCGCGACCGATGATGGGCTGCGGCAACTGGAGGTCGACCCGGACGTGATCGTGCATCTGCGCAAACACGGTCTCTCGCCCGATAGCCTGCCTCCCGCAGGCACGGTGGTCAGCCTGCGCAGCGTCGCCAACATCGCCAAGGGCGGCTCGATTGCCGATGTCACTCACCTGGCGCATCCGGACAACATCCACATGGCCGAGGCCATCGCCCGGAGTTTCCGCATGGATGCGATGGGTGTCGATTTCATGACGCCGGACATCAGCCGCTCGTGGCGTGAGGTGCCGTGCGCAGTGATCGAAGTCAACGGTACGCCGGGCATCTTCTACGATTCCCGTGCGGAAAAAATCCTGCTCGCCAGGTTTCCTGCCGGCTCCGATGGACGCATCCCGAGCGTGTTGCTGATCGATGCACCCGCCGGAGTAGTGCAGCGCATTTGCGCGTTGCTCGCCGCAAAGGGCCTGGCCGTGGGGCAGACGAGCGGCGAGGACACGATGCTCGCCGGTCACAAGCGCTGTCAGCGAGGCGATGACTTGCCGGCGCGGGTCATGGCACTCATCTGTGACCCTGGCTGCGACGCGCTGGTAATAGAGGTCACCGCAGGAACGCTCGACAGGGTAGGTCTGCCGCTGGACCGACTCGATCTGGTGTTGGGGTTCCAGGCGTTGTCACCGCAACTGCGCTCGGTCGTGCAGTCGTGCAGCACGAAATTCATCGACGCCATCGCACCCGGGAACGACATCGCACCGCTGCTCGACGCGGTCCTGCAGCGATATGGTCTGGCGTTCCAGCGGCCGGGCCTGCCGATCAATTGATGAATGTCAACATCCAGACCGGGCGCGCAGCTAGGCTGACATAAGCAATTCTCATGTTTACCGCGCAAGGAGCCTGGATGCTGGTTGCCTCACCTCGAATGCGTTCGCTCGCGCGTCATCTGCTTGCCGCCGTGTTCGCGGCGTTCGTCATGGCGGCGCAGGCACAGCAGCTCCCATCAGAGACCCGAGGCGAGTTGCTCTACAACAACCATTGCATCGAGTGCCACACGTCGCAAATTCACTGGCGCGACGGCAGGCAGGTGCGAGACTGGCCCAGCCTGCGCGCGCAAGTGAATCGCTGGCAAGCGACGGCCGGACTGCGATGGAGCGAAGAGGACGTGACAGAGGTTGCACGCCACCTGAACAAGACTGTCTACCGATTGGCGCCGGACAGGGCCAAGTCGGTCGCCTTTCATTGAAACAGGGAAAGAAAAAAGCCGCCAACGACATGTCGTTAGCGGCTTTTGACGGCGGTAGTGGTGGAGCTGGCGGGAATTGAACCCGCGTCCGCAAGCCTTCTTCGTACAGTTCTACATGCTTAGCGATCTGATTTGGATCTCGCCTTCTGCGTCGCGCAGTCGCACGCTACGCAGTCAGCCAGCGTCCTATTGTCTCGTCTTGATCCAAGGCGCCCGGATCAGGACCAGCCGATGTAGATGACTCCGCAGTCTTTGACTTGCGTCTCGGACCCCAACCCATCGGCGGATTGGCGCGGAGCGGTTGCTTAAGTTTTAGTTAAGCGTAAGCAGGAACACGGAACTGGTCCATGTTCGCAGGCTCACCGAAGCGACTGTTTGTGGCAGTTACTTTAGTTTTTCAGAAGATTAACGAGGAACTGAAACCTCGGCATGCCCTGCCACGCGTCCGAACCCACGTCGAAACCGGTGCAGCCCCAAGCCTTCCATTTTACGCCGCTTGCGCCTATTTCAAGAGGGCGAGCAGTTCCAGCGGCGTCTTTATATGTGCGCTTGCGCCCCAGGCCTGTGTGTCGCCGGCACTTCCGAGGTATCCGTAGGTCGCCGCAACAGTTCCCATGCTCGCCGCCCTGCCCGCCGCAACGTCTCGCTCGTCATCGCCGACGTAGATGCACTTGATGGGCTCAATGCGCAGCAGCCGGGCAGCTTCGAACAAGGGAGCCGGATGCGGTTTTGCATACGGGGTGGTGTCCCCGCCCACGACAGCCTTGGCCGTCGCAAACAAATTCATGCCTTTGGTCAGGGGCCCGGCAAATCGCATCGACTTGTTGGTGACAACACCCCATGCCAATCCTCGACCCAGCAATTGTTCGATCAGCTCCGGCACGCCGTTGAAGACCGACGTGCGTTGCGTCATGCAACTCTCATAGTTCTTGAAGAACTCCTCGCGCATCACCGGGTAGTCGGGATGATCGGTACCCATACCGAATGCGATCCCGAGCATGCCCCGCGCGCCCGCGCCAGCCATGGGACGATAGTGCTCGAACGGGAGCGAGGCCAAGCCGCGATCCACGCGCATCTTGTCTGCAGCGGCTCCCAGATCGGGGGCACTGTCGATGAGTGTGCCGTCCAGATCGAACAGTACGGCCCTTACATCATTGAACATCACGGCTTCCGGGTGGCGATCAGGTAATTGACGCCCGTATTGTCCGAGAGCCAATACCGACGGGTCAGCGGGTTGTACTCCATGCCGCGGGTATGCACGAGTTCAAGGCCGCTCGCGCGGCAATGCGAAGCGAGCTCACTGGGGCGTATGAACTTGAGGTATTCATGCGTGCCGCGGGGCAACAGGTTGAGCATGTACTCGGCGCCGACGATCGCGAACATGAAGGACTTCGCGTTGCGATTGATCGTTGAAAAGAACACCCAGCCTCCTGGTTTGACCAACGAACTGCAGGCGCGAACCACTGACGAGGGGTCGGGGACATGCTCGAGCATCTCCATGCAGGTGACGACATCGAAAGACCCGGGCTGCTCCTGCGCCAATGATTCGACGCTGATTTCCCGGTACTGCACATCAGGAGTCGCAGCTTCAAGCGCATGCAACTGCGCGACCTTCAGAGCTTTGGCAGCAAGGTCGATACCCAACACCTGCGCGCCTTTGCGCGCCATCGCATCCGCAAGAATTCCCCCGCCACAACCCACATCGAGCACTCGTTTGCCCTTAAGCGGGGCATGGGACTGGATCCAGTCCAGCCGCACAGGGTTTATCTGGTGAAGCGGTCGGAACTCGCTTTCGGTATCCCACCAGCGATGGGCCAGGTCGGAAAACTTGGCCAGTTCGGCAGGGTCGGCGTTTACAACAGTCTCGGTCATGGGGGCGATTGTCCCAAAGAAAAAGCCCCGCAAGCGGGGCGATTGGTGACAGAAAGAGAAAAGCCCCGCAAGCGGCTGAAAAAGAAAAGCCCCGCGGAGCGGGGCTTTTCTCAAGGAGGCTTGGCCTCTTAGCGATTGGCGCGGGTGCCGACCACTTCGATTTCCACGCGACGATTCTTCGCACGGCCTTCGCTGGTCTTGTTGTCCGCGACAGGCTGCTTCTCGCCCTTGCCTTCGGTGTACACGCGGTTCTTTTCGATGCCCTTGGTCACGAGGTAAGCCTTGACGGACTCAGCGCGACGAACCGACAGCGACTGGTTGTAAGCATCGGAGCCCACGGAGTCGGTGTGACCCACGGCGATGATGACTTCCAGGTTGATGCCTTGAATCTTGCCGACCAGGTCGTCAAGCTTGGCCTTGCCTTCAGGCTTGAGCACAGACTTGTCGAAGTCGAAGAAGGCATCAGCAGCGTACGTCACCTTGGTGGCGGCTACGGCTGGCGCTGCAGGAGGACGAGCCGGAGCAGGCGGTGGGGGACGAACGACCGGGGCAGCGACCGGAGCGGGTGCCGGAGCAGCCACGACCAGAGCGCCATCGCAGCCGCGTGCGGCCGTGGCCGGGGTCCAGAAAGCATCGCGCCAGCAGTATTCGCCGGTGCCATTTCTCCAGACCAGCTCGCCGGAACCGTTTTGCCAGTTGTCGATACGGTTGCCGCCATTGGCCGCAGTCACGCGAGTTTGCGCGCCAGCAGCGCCAGCCAGCGCAGCAACGGCAAACATCAGCGCCACTTTATTCAGTTTCTTCATGGTTCTCCTCTTGGGGAAAAAGCCGCAGCCGCGCTGCGTGAACACTACGATTAAGGTGACCATCACCAAAAGCGTCAAACTTATTGTGCCACACGTCCTTACACAATCAACGCTGGCCGTGGTTGGGTTGGGTAGGACGAAACCTGATTACCCCTTGAATGTTGCGAGTTAGCTACATGCCGGGGTTCACCGTAAAATCAGCCGCTTCGCGCCCACGCGTCCTCTTCGCAAAAGTCCCCCTCGCATGACCCAATTCGCCAAAGAAACCCTGCCCGTCAGCCTTGAAGAGGAAATGCGGCGCAGTTACCTCGACTACGCGATGAGCGTGATCGTGGGCCGGGCCCTCCCGGATGCACGCGATGGTCTCAAGCCCGTGCACCGTCGGGTTCTGTTCGCGATGCACGAACTCAATAACGACTGGAACCGGCCTTACAAGAAGTCCGCGCGTATCGTTGGCGACGTCATCGGCAAGTACCACCCGCACGGCGACCAGTCGGTGTACGACACCATCGTTCGACTGGCGCAGGACTTCTCGATGCGCCACATGCTGGTGGATGGCCAGGGCAATTTCGGATCGGTCGACGGCGACAACGCGGCGGCGATGCGTTACACCGAAATCCGCCTGTCCAAGATTGCGCACGAGATGCTTGCCGACATCGACAAGGAAACCGTCGATTTCGGACCCAACTATGACGGCAGCGAAAAAGAGCCGCTCGTTCTTCCGAGCAAGCTTCCCAATTTGCTGGTCAATGGCTCGGGCGGCATCGCCGTTGGCATGGCCACCAATATTCCCCCGCACAACCTCAACGAGGTAGTCGATGCATGCCTGCACATGCTGCGCAACCCCGAAGCGACCATCGAGGAGCTGATGGAGATCGTGCCCGGCCCCGACTTCCCCACCGCCGGCATCATCTACGGCATCAATGGCGTGAAGGACGGCTATCGCACAGGTCGCGGCAAGGTGGTCATGCGGGCCAAGTGCCACTTCGAAGACATCGACCGTGGACAGCGACAGGCCATCATCGTTGACGAGCTCCCCTACCAGGTGAACAAGAAGACCTTGCAGGAACGCATGGCCGAGCTGGTCAACGAGAAAAAGATCGAAGGCATCAGCCATATCCAGGACGAGAGCGACAAGTCGGGCATGCGCCTGGTCATCGAACTCAAGCGGGGTGAAGTACCCGAGGTGGTGCTCAACAACCTGTACAAGCAGACCCAGCTGCAGGACACCTTCGGCATCAACATGGTTGCGCTCATCGACGGCCAGCCGCGCCTGTGCAACCTCAAGGACCTGATCAAGGTGTTCCTGGAGCATCGCCGTGAAGTGGTGACGCGCCGCACGGTTTTCACGCTGCGCAAGTCGCGCGAACGCGGCCACGTGCTCGAAGGCCTTGCCGTGGCGCTCGCCAACATCGACGAATTCATCGCGATCATTCGCAACGCACCAACGCCGCCGGTGGCCAAGGCAGAGCTGATGGCCCGCTCATGGGACAGCCAGCTGGTGCGCGAGATGCTGACCCGCACGCGCGAGGACGGCGGCGTGATCAACGCTGATGACTACCGTCCCGATGGGCTTGACCGTGAGTTCGGCATGCAGGACGGCGGCCTGTATCGCCTGTCGGATACGCAGGCCCAGGAAATCCTGCAGATGCGCCTGCAGCGCCTCACGGGCCTGGAACAGGACAAGATCGTCGCCGAGTACAAGGAAGTGATGGCCGAGATCGAGGACCTGCTCGACATCCTTGCACGGCCCGCGCGCGTATCCACCATCATCAGCGACGAACTCACTGCAATTCGCAATGAGTTCGGCCAGACCAAGCTGGGCGCTCGACGCAGCGTGATCGAGCACAACGCCCAGGACCTGGCGACCGAAGACCTGATCACACCTACTGACATGGTGGTGACGCTTTCGCATTCCGGATATATCAAGAGCCAGCCCCTGTCGGAATACCGCGCGCAAAAGCGCGGCGGCCGCGGCAAGCAGGCGACATCCACCAAGGAAGACGACTGGGTGGACCAGCTCTTCATTGCCAACACGCACGACTGGATCCTGTGCTTTTCCAACCGAGGGCGCATGTATTGGCTCAAGGTCTGGGAAGTGCCCGCGGGCTCACGCGGTTCGCGTGGACGTCCCATTGTCAACATGTTCCCGCTGCAAGAAGGTGAAAAGGTCAACGTCGTGCTGCCGCTGACGGGCGAGAACCGCACGTTCCCGGCGGACCACTTCGTGTTCATGGCAACGAGCATGGGCACGGTCAAGAAGACCGCGCTCGACGAATTCAACAACCCGCGCAAGGGCGGCATCATTGCCGTCAACCTGGACGACGGCGACTACCTGATCGGCGCAGCGCTCACCGACGGAAAACACGACGTGATGCTGTTTTCAGACGGCGGAAAAGCTGTGCGCTTCGACGAGGACGATGTTCGGCCGCTGGGCCGTGCGGCGCGCGGCGTCCGCGGCATGGCGCTCGACCCGGGACAAAGCGTGATTGCGATGCTGGTGGCCGAGGACGAGCAGCAAAGCGTTCTCACAGCCACCGTCAACGGCTACGGCAAGCGCACGCCGATCGCCGAGTACACACGTCACGGTCGCGGCACCAAGGGAATGATTGCGATCCAGCAAAGCGAGCGCAACGGCAAGGTCGTGGCAGCAACGCTGGTCCACACCGACGACGAAATCATGCTGATCACCGACAAGGGCGTTCTTGTCCGCACCCGCGTGAGCGAGATTCGTGAGCTGGGCCGTGCGACGCAGGGCGTCACTCTGATTGGGCTCGATGAGGGCTCCAAGCTGAGCGGCCTGCAACGCATTGTTGAAAACGATGCGCAAGCGGCGGAAGGCGAAGAGCTTCCGCCGGCCGGCGAAGACACAGCTGGCGGCACCGAAGAATGAGCCAGAGAGATCTCGGGCAGCTGCGAACCGCGATCGACGCGGTCGACCGGGAACTGCTGGCCGCATTGAACCGCCGCGCCGAACTCGCCAACGAGGTCGGCGAGCTCAAGCGCAGGGAAGGCTCGCAGGTCTTTCGCCCCGACCGCGAGGCCCAGGTCATCAATGGGCTGCAGGCCGCCAACCCCGGGCCGCTGAAAGACGCCAACGTCGCGACGATCTGGCGCGAGATCATGTCGGCTTGCCGTGCGCTTGAAGCCCCGCAACGCGTGGCCTACCTCGGCCCTGCCGGCACCTTCAGCGAAGAAGCCGCGATCAAGTTTTTTGGCTCCAGCATCCATCACGTTCCGTGCGTGAACTTCGATGAAGTGTTCCAGGCGGCAACTTCAGGCACAGCCGACTTTGGCGTCGTCCCGGTGGAAAACAATAGCGAAGGCGTTGTCACGCGGTCGCTCGACCTGCTGCTGCACTCCCCTTTGCACATCGTCGGCGAGATCAGTCTGCTCGTGCGGCACCACCTGCTGCGCCTGAGCCCGTCGACCGATGGGATCGAAGTGGTTCTCGCGCATCCACAAGCACTCGCGCAGTGCCAGGGCTGGCTCAACAAGCATCTGCCAAATGCGGAGCGGCGCGCGGTTTCAAGCAATGCCGAAGGCGCCCGGCTCGCCGCGACCAATCCTGCATGGGCCGGCATTGCCAGCGAGCGAGCAGCAAGCGCGTTCGGGCTGCACGTTGCAGCGCACGCCATACAGGACGATGCCTTCAATCGCACGCGCTTTGCGGTCGTGTGCCTGCCACAAACCCTGGAGGCACCGCAGGCGTCCGGCTCCGACTGCGTGAGCCTGGTTGTCTCCGTTCCCAACAAGCCGGGAGCCGTGCATGACATCCTGGTGCCGCTCAAGAAGCATGGCGTTTCGATGACGCGGTTCGAGTCACGCCCCGCTCGCTCGGGTCAGTGGGAGTACTACTTCTACATCGATGTGCAGGGCCACCCTTCGCAGCCACATGTGGCGGCCGCGCTGGCCGACCTGCGTTCGCTCTGCGCGTTCTACAAAGTACTGGGTACCTACCCGGTCGGCGACTGAGAAATTATTAAAGATGTTTGAACAACTCGGCCTGATCGGTTGCGGACTCATGGGAGGCTCATTCGCCCTGGCGCTCAAGCGCGCGGGGCTGGTGAAGCGCGTCGTGGGTTACAGCAAGTCGCCCTCCACCACCGAGCGTGCGCGCGCGATGGGGGTGATCGACGTCGAGGCGCCATCCGCGTTGCTGGCCGTTTCGGGCGCCGATATCGTGCTGCTCGCGGTGCCGGTTTCCGCCACGGAAGCGACGCTCAAGGCCATCAAGCACCTCGTGACGAACGACATGCTGATCATGGACGTCGGCTCGACCAAGCGCGATGTCATCGATTCGGCGCGCCGCGTGCTGCGCGACCACATCGGCTCGTTCGTGCCCTGCCACCCTATCGCAGGCAGCGAGACCTCGGGTGTCGAGAACGCAGATGCCGATCTCTACACCGGCAAGCAGGTGATCCTGACCCCGATCGACAAGACCAATCCACAGCATTTGCAAAAGGCTGTCCGCGTGTGGGAGGGCCTGGGCTGTACGGTGCTGCGCATGCAGCCCGAAGAGCACGACTCCGCCTATGCGGCCGTGAGCCACCTCCCTCACCTCATCGCGTTCGCGCTGATGAACGCCATCGTCGGACAGCCCCACGGCAAGGATTACCTCTCGCTGGCAGGCCCCGGATTTCGCGATTTCACGCGGATTGCCGCGAGCGACCCCAAGATGTGGCGCGACATTCTGCTGGCGAACCGCCACGAATTGCTCGCGCAGACGCAGCTGTTCAGGCAGGCGCTCCAGACCATGGAGCAGATGATCGAGACCGGCAATAGCGAGGCCATCGAAACGCTGATCGCCCATGCCAGCGACACGCGCGCGCAATGGCGCATGGGCTCCAAAAAGCCCTCCTGATGTTCGATATCCCATTCCTGGACCTTCCGCCCCTGGACAGCGCATCGGGCGAGGTGCTGCTGCCGGGATCCAAGAGCATCTCCAACCGCGTGCTGCTTCTGGCCGCCCTGAGCAGCGGCTCCACGCTCGTGCAGGACGTGCTCGACTCCGACGACACCCGCGTGATGCTCGACGCGCTGCGCGCGCTGGGGTGCTGCGTGCGTCATGCCGGCAGCGATGTCGAAATCACGGGCTTCGGCGGACGCGATCCTGCAGCGCACGCGCGGCTGTTCCTGGGCAATGCAGGCACGGCCATGCGCCCCCTCACCGCCGCATTGGCACTGGTCGGTGGGGATTTCGAATTGAGCGGCGTCGCGCGAATGCACGAGCGCCCGATTGGCGACCTGGTCGATGCGCTGCGTGGCATGGGTTGCCAGATCGATTACCTGGGGACCGAGGGCTATCCGCCGCTGCGCATCGGCAAGCCATCCGTGAAGCTCGACGGGCCGATCAGGGTGCGGGGCGATGTCTCCAGCCAGTTCCTCACCGCGCTTTTACTGGCGCTGCCGCTGGTCGCCGGCAAGGGCGAAGGTTCAGATGTGACGATCGAGGTCGTCGGCGAGCTGATCTCGCGCCCTTACGTCGAAATCACGCTGCGCCTGCTGGAGCAATTTGGTGTGCGCGTGCAGCGCGACGGCTGGCAGCGCTTCACCATTCCCGCCGCAAGCCGTTACCAGTCGCCAGGCACCATTCACGTCGAAGCCGATGCGTCGTCTGCAAGCTACTTCATCGCGCTCGGTGCCATCGCTGCCCGTCCCGAAGAAGGCCGCAGCGTGCGAATCCTGGGCGTCGGCGAAAACTCCATCCAGGGCGACATCCGCTTCATCGACGCAGCGCGGGCCATGGGCGCTGTTGTCAGTGGCTCTCCCAACTCGCTGGAAGTGTCACGCGGCGCATGGCCCTTGAAGGCCATCGACCTGGATTGCAATCACATCCCCGATGCAGCCATGACGCTCGCCGTGATGGCGCTCTATGCGAATGGCACGACCACCCTTCGCAACATCGCAAGCTGGCGCGTGAAGGAAACGGACCGGCTCGCGGCGATGGCAGCCGAGCTTGGCAAGCTGGGCGCGCAGGTCGTCGTTGGCGATGACTTCATCAGCGTCACGCCGCCAGCGAACTGGAAGCCCGCGAGCATCCATACCTACGACGACCATCGCATCGCGATGTGCTTTTCGCTCGCAGCGTTCAACCCAGCCGGGGTCCACGTCCGGATCGAAGATCCGAAATGCGTCGCGAAGACATTCCCGGATTACTTTGAAGCGATGTTTTCGATCGTGCAGACGACGCCGCAGCATGTTCCGGTGATCTGCGTTGACGGTCCGACGGCCTCAGGCAAAGGCACGCTCGCGTCAGAAGTCGCTCACCGACTCGGCTATCACTACCTCGACTCCGGGGCTCTCTATCGGGTCACCGCGTTCGCTGCCCGCCGTGCAGGGCTCGAACTGGACATCGCTCACGAACACACCATCGCCCACATGGCCGAAAGGCTGCCGGTGCAGTTCATCGGCGGCCGCGTCATGCTCGACCAGCTCGACGTGACCGACGCCATCCGCAGCGAAGAAGGCGGGATGAACGCGTCGAAAGTGTCCGCGCTCCCGGCAGTGCGCACGGCCCTGGTTGCCCTGCAGCAGAGCTTCAGGCGCCATCCTGGACTTGTGGCGGACGGGCGCGACATGGGCACCGTCATCTTCCCGGATGCGCCCCTGAAGGTGTACCTCACAGCCAGCGCTTCGCAGCGCGCCGAACGGCGGCATAAGCAATTGATTTCAAAGGGAATTCCCACTACAATCGACGTTCTTCGCGCTGACCTGGAAGCGCGCGACTCACGCGACATCAATCGCGTCACCGCGCCCCTCAAGCCCGCACAAGACGCCCTCCTCCTGGATAACTCAAGCCAAACCGTCGACGAGTCGGTTGGCCAGGTGCTCCAGTGGTGGGAGGAAAAACAGCCATTTGGCCTTGCCAGGTAGCTGAACAGGCCCTCATTGCTCCTCTCGCGCGTCAGCGCATCCTCCGAGATGCTCAGCGCACCGGCAGTGCGGTTCGAAAACTCAACCCGTGGCGCAAGCCGCAAACAAACTCAATGTCAGAATCTTTTGCCGCCCTCTTTGAAGAATCGCTGCAGCGCTCCGAAATGCGCACCGGTGAAGTCATCACCGCTGAAGTGGTTCGCATCGAACACAGCTTCGTTGTCGTCAACGCCGGTCTCAAGTCCGAAGCGTATGTGCCAATCGAAGAATTCAAGAACGACAAGGGCGAAGTCGAAGTCCAGGTAGGCGACTTCGTCTCGGTGGCCATCGACGCCATCGAAAACGGCTACGGCGACACCATCCTCTCGCGCGACAAGGCCAAGCGCCTCGCCTCGTGGATGAGCCTCGAAAAGGCCCTGGAATCCGGCGAATTCGTCACCGGCACCACCTCCGGCAAGGTCAAGGGCGGCCTCACCGTCCTGGTCAACGGCATCCGCGCATTCCTGCCCGGCTCGCTCATCGACACCCGCCCCATCAAGGACTTGTCTCCCTACGAGAACAAGACCATGGAATTCAAGGTCATCAAGCTCGACCGCAAGCGCAACAACGTGGTGCTGAGTCGCCGCGCCGTCGTCGAAGCGTCGATGGGCGAAGAGCGCGCCAAGCTGATGGAAACCCTGAAGGAAGGCTCCGTTGTTCGCGGCGTCGTCAAGAACATCACCGAATACGGTGCGTTCGTTGACCTCGGCGGCATCGACGGCCTGCTGCATATCACCGACATGGCCTGGCGCCGTGTCCGCCACCCGAGCGAAGTCGTTCAGGCCGGCCAGGAAATCACCGCCAAGATCCTCAAGTTCGACACCGAAAAGAACCGTGTCTCGCTGGGCCTCAAGCAAATGGGCGACGACCCGTGGATGGGCGTCAACCGCCGCTACCCGCAGGGCACGCGCATGTTCGGCAAGATCACCAACATCGCCGACTACGGCGCATTCGTGGAACTCGAGCCCGGCATCGAAGGCCTGGTGCACGTTTCCGAAATGGACTGGACCAACAAGAACGTCGCTCCGTCCAAGATCGTTTCGCTCGGCGACGAAGTCGAAGTCATGGTCCTGGAAATCGACGAAGACAAGCGCCGCATCAGCCTGGGCATGAAGCAGTGCAAGGCCAACCCATGGCAAGAGTTCGCGCAAAACACCAAGCGTGGCGACCGCGTCAAGGGCCCGATCAAGTCGATCACCGACTTCGGCGTGTTCGTGGGCCTGGCTGCCGGCATCGACGGCCTGGTACACCTGTCTGACCTCTCGTGGAACGAAACCGGCGAAGCCGCTGTTCGCAACTACAAGAAGGGCCAGGAAGTCGAAGCGCTCGTGCTGGCAGTGGACGTCGACCGCGAACGCATCAGCCTGGGCATCAAGCAGCTGGATGCAGACCCGTTCACCACGTTCGTGTCGATCCACGACAAGGGCTCGGCTGTTTCGGGCAAGGTCAAGACGGTGGACCCCAAGGGCGCCGAAATCGACCTGGGCCAGGACATCATCGGCTACCTGCGTGCTTCGGAAATCTCGCGCGACCGCGTCGAAGATGCCCGCAACGTGCTCAAGGAAGGCGACGAAGTCAATGCCGTGGTCGTCAACATCGACCGCAAGACCCGCAACATCCAGTTGTCGGTCAAGGCCAAGGACATGGCTGACGAGCAAGGCCAGATGGCCAACCTGAGCCAGCAATCGTCGCGTGAAAACGCCGGCACGACCAGCCTGGGCGCACTCCTGCGTGCCAAGCTGGACAACCCGCAAGACAAGCAGTAAGTCTGACGGGCAGCACATCGTGTGACCTTGCGGGGCAGACCACGCGGGCCGGCGCAGACCGGCCGTGTGCTCTGTCCCCAACTGGCTAAAAATGACCCGATCCGACCTCGTCGAAGAACTGGCCGCACGTTTCGGCCAGCTCACGCATCGTGATGCCGAATACGCCGTCAAGACCATTCTTGACGCGATGGGCGACGCACTGGTGCGCGGCCACCGGATCGAGATTCGTGGGTTCGGAAGTTTCTCCATCAACAGGCGTCCACCCCGCATGGGCCGCAATCCCCGTTCTGGCGAAAGCGTCCATATCCCTGAAAAGCGCGTCCCCCATTTCAAGCCGGGCAAGGCCCTGCGCGAAGCGGTGGATGAGCGCACGAAGGCGATGACGACGAAATGAGTTCTCAGCTTCGCGTGTCGATGACAAAATGACAGAATCTGGGCCGCAGGCCGGTCATTGACGGCAAAGCCTAAGTCATTGGCGTCATATCGAGGAGCTCGATGAAATACCTGACATGGCTGCTCAAGGCAGCCATTTTTTTTGCCCTCTTCGCATTCGCGCTGAATAACCAGCAGGAGGCGATGGTGCATTTCTTCTTTGGCACCTACTGGAAAGCGCCGCTGGTCCTGGTGGTACTGGCTGCGTTTGCAGCCGGCCTCGCCGTCGGCGCCCTGGGCATGGTGCCCCGCTGGTGGAAACACCGGGTCGCGGCACGCCGTGCCGTAGCAGCCCACCCCGCACCAGACGCACAACCCCAACTGGGCACGACGCCGCACCATGGACTTTGACCTGAGCTGGGTCCTGTGGGGCCTGCCAATTGCGTTCGTTCTGGGATGGCTGGCTTCGCGCCTGGACCTGCGCCAGTTGCGCATTGAAAACCGGCTCGCGCCCAAGGCGTATTTCAGGGGCCTGAATTTCCTGCTGAACGAACAGCAGGACCAGGCCATCGATGCCTTCATCGAGGCCGTCCAGAACGATCCGGACACGTCCGAGCTGCACTTCGCACTGGGCAACCTGTTTCGCCGCCGCGGCGAGTACGAGCGCGCGGTGCGGGTGCATGAGCATCTGTTGTCGCGCGGCGACCTGAGCCGCGCCGAGAGGCATCGCGCACAGCACGCGCTGGCGCTCGACTTCCTCAAGGCGGGCCTGCTCGACCGCGCCGAAGAGGCGCTGCGCAAACTCGAAGGCACCGCGTACGAGAGCCAGGCGCTGCTTGCCTTGCTGTCGATCTATGAGCGAACCCGGGACTGGAGCAACGCCTCGGTCACCGCCAGGAAGCTCGATGCGTCGGGCCACGGCAACTTCAACGGCCGGCTGGCGCATTACCTGTGCGAGCAAGCCTCCAGCGCCGCCCCCGAGGAAGCCGTGGAGCTCTTGCGCGAAGCGATGACGATTGCGCCTGACGTTGCACGCCCTCGCATGGATCTTGCCGCATTGCAGCGCCGCGCTGGTGAATCGGCACTCGCGTTTGAAACGCTGGCAGACCTGGCGCAGTCCGTGCCCGCCTCCATCCCACTGGTCGCACGGCCGTTGACGGATGCGGCCCTCGCATCAGCGCAGTCGGACAAGGCGACGCAGATCCTTCTGGCCAGCTATGAACTCTCGCCTTCCATCGACGTGCTGGAGGGCATCGTGGCACTCGAGCCCGATCCGGCGATCGCGCGCAACTGGTACGTCAAGCACCTGGAACGCGAACCTTCCCTTGTCGCCGCAACCAGGTGGCTTGCGGGCGAGAAGCTGGAAGACGAGACGACCCATGCATCCGTGCAAAACGCGCTGGAACACGCCGTCAAGCCCTTGCGGCGATATCGCTGCGCGGCCTGCGGCTTCGAGGCGAAACAGCATTTCTGGCAATGCCCCGGCTGTCAGGCCTGGGACAGCTACCCCGCAAGGCGGGTGGAAGAGTTATGAACCCGAGCAAACAGGAACTGGCGAAAGCCCGCGTGCTGGTGGTGGGCGATGCGATGCTCGACCGTTACTGGCACGGCGCCGTCGATCGAATCTCGCCTGAGGCGCCGGTGCCCGTCGTGCGGGTCACGCGCGAAGAAGAGCGTATCGGCGCTGCCGCCAACGTGGCCTACAACATCGTCACGCTGGGTGCCCAGGCGAGCTTCCTGGGCGTCGTCGGCGACGATGAACCCGGTAATCGCCTGGAGTCGCTGCTGCGCGGCGCAGGCATTGCGGGTCACCTCAAGCGCGACCCTGGGCTCAAGACAACAGTGAAGCTGCGCATCATCGGCCGGCAGCAACAGCTGCTCAGGCTGGACTTCGAAAACGAGCCCGATCACGAGACGCTCGCTTCGCAAAATGAAGCCTTCGCCGAACTCGCGCCAGCGCACGATACCGTGCTTTTCTCCGACTATGGCAAGGGCGGGCTTGCGCACATCGGCACGATGATCGCCAAGGCACGCGCCCAGAACAAGATGGTGCTGATCGACCCGAAAGGGTCCGACTATTCGCGCTACAGCGGCGCATCGGTGATCACACCCAACCGGGCCGAACTGCAGCAAGTCGTGGGCGCCTGGCACACCGAAGATCAATTGCGGACCAAGGCGCAGAACCTGCGCGAATCACTGCACATGGCAGCGCTGCTCGTCACCCGCAGCGAAGAGGGCATGACACTTTTCGATGCCCACGGCGAGCTGCATGTGACGGCGCAGGCGCGCGAGGTCTTCGACGTGACCGGCGCAGGCGACACCGTGATCGCGACGCTTGCTGCACTGGTCGCCTCCGGCATGAGCCTGCGCGATGCCATGCCGCTGGCAAACAAGGCGGGCGGCATCGTGGTGGGCAAGTTCGGGACCGCCACCGTCTCTTACGAGGAGCTTTTCGAATGAGCGCAGCGCAGAACCGCTTCAAGCAAGCGAAAGCCCCCTCGGGGGGCAGCCCGGTGCAACCGGGCGTGGGGGCGACATGACACGCATAGTCGTGACGGGTGCCGCCGGCTTCATCGGCAGCAACATCGTCAAGGGCCTGAACGCCCGCGGCATCGACGACATCATCTGCGTCGATGACCTGACCCAGGGCGACAAGTTTCGCAACCTCGCGGACCTGAAGATCGCCGACTACGTCGATGCCGACCTCTTCTACGACCTGTTCGCAGACGGCTACTTCGGCAAGGTCGAAGCGGTCTTCCACGAAGGCGCGTGCAGCGACACGATGGAGACCGACGGCAAGTACATGATGGACAACAACTACACCTTGTCCTGCGGTCTTTTCAACGCATGCCAGGAACGCGGCTCACGCCTGATCTACGCATCGTCAGCGGCGACGTACGGTGGCTCCGACACGTTCAGGGAATCGCCTGAGTGCGAGCTGCCGCTCAACGTCTACGGCTACTCAAAGCTGCTGTTCGACCAGCGCATGCGCCGCGAATGCGGCATGGATTTCAGCAAGGCCAGGTCGCAACTCGTGGGCTTTCGCTACTTCAACGTCTACGGCCCACGCGAGCAGCACAAGGGACGCATGGCGAGCGTCGCCTTCCACCAGTTCAACCAGTTTCGCGCCGAGGGCAAAGTCAAACTCTTTGGTGGCTATGACGGATACGGTGACGGACAACAGATGCGCGACTTTGTCTATATCGACGACGTCGTGGCAGTGAACCTCTGGTTCCTGGACCACCCCGAAAAATCGGGCCTCTTCAATCTGGGAACGGGCCGGGCGCAGCCCTTCAACGACGTCGCAACCGCTGTGGTCGGTGCCTTGCACGCTGGAACGAGCGCGCCGCACAACACAAGCCTTGCAGTCGCACAGGGCCTGATCGAATACCTTGCATTCCCCGAGGCCTTGAAAGGCAAGTACCAGAGCTACACGCAGGCCGACCTCACCGCCTTGCGCGCTGCCGGTTGTGACCATCAATTTGCAGACGTGCAAACCGGTGTGCGGCAGTACATGAATGCGCTGATTGCGTCATAGCGCTGCGGTGAAATAATTACTACCAAACACTTCATCTGGCAAATAAGATTGCCTCGTTAGTTCATATCCGAGTCGGTGCCAAGGGGGCGCTGTACCGGGTTCAATCCAACGAGGAGAAATCAAATGTTCAAGAAGTTTTTGGCTCTTGTGGTCACGCTGTGCGCCACCCTGGCATTCGCTGCTGTCGACGTCAACCGGGCCACCGAAGCCGAGCTTGACGGTATCAAAGGCGTCGGCCCATCCACCACCAAGATGATCATGAACGAGCGCAAGAAGGGCGAGTTCAAGAGCTGGGAAGACTTCATCGATCGCATGAAGGGCATCGGCGAAGCCCGCGCGATCAAGCTCTCGGCCGAAGGCATGACCGTGAGCGGCGCGAGCTTCAAGCCTACCGGCGCCACCACCGACGCCAAGGCCCCCAGCCGTTTCCCGAAAAAGGAAGACAAGAAAGAAGCAAAGTCTGAGGTCGCCAAGTCAGAAGTGGCCAAGAAGTAAGGCGAAGAAGTAACGAAGAGGACGAACACGAAGACGCGCAGACGTCAGCAAAAAACCCGCCGTGTGCCCAGCGCCCCGGCGGGTTTTTTACGCCTTGCCGTAACCGCCGCCGCCGGGGGTCTGAATCTCGAAGATGTCGCCTTCGTTCATCTCGGCCTGGCCGATGTGATCCAGCGACAGGGTCGTGCCGTCCACGCGGACAACGCGATTCAATCCCACCTGACCCGCCTGCCCGCCCGCCATGCCAAACGAGCCGTGCTTGCGGCCGTTGGACAAGATGCTCGCCGTCATCGGCTCCAGGAATCGAACGCGGCGCACACCACCATCGCCTCCATGCCAATGCCCTGCCCCGCCCGATCCCTTGCGAATCTCGTAGCTTTCGAGTCGAACCGGAAAGCGGAACTCCAGCACTTCCGGATCGGTCAGGCGCGAGTTGGTCATGTGCGCCTGCACCACGCTCGTCCCATTGAAGCCATCGACCACGCTGCCTGATGCATCGATCACCGCACCCGCGCCGCTGCCGCCGGAAATCGTCTCGTAGTACTGATACCGCGCATTGCCGAACGTGAAATTGTTCATGGTGCACTGCCCTGCGGCCATCACGCCGAGCGCGCCGTAGAGCGTGTTGGTGATGCAGGTCGATGTCTCGACATTGCCCGCCACGACAGACGCAGGCGGGTTGGGGTTGAGCATCGAGCCCGGTGGAATGATCACCTTCAAGGGCTTCAGGCAGCCGGCATTGAGCGGGATGTCGTCATCGACCAGCGTACGGAACACATAGAGCACGGCAGCCATGCACACCGCCGTCGGCGCATTGAAGTTGTTCACCTGCTGCGGCGATGTACCCGTGAAGTCGATTTCGGCGCTGCGGTTGCCCGCATCCACACGAATCGCAACCTTGATCTGCGCGCCGTTGTCCAGCGGCAAGGTGAATGCACCATCTTTCAGCCGGGTGATCACGCGCCGTACCGATTCCTCTGCGTTGTCCTGCACGTGCCGCATGTAGGCCTGCACGACATCCAGGCCGAACTGCGTGACCATCTTGCGCAGTTCCTGAACACCTTTCTCGTTGGCCGCGATCTGCGCTTTCAGATCGGCGAGGTTCTGCTGCGGATTTCGGCTCGGGTGTTGTCCGCTTCGCAGCAGCGCCAGTATCTCGGCCTCGCGCAGCACGCCGCGATCGACCAGCTTCACGTTGTTGATCTGCACGCCCTCCTCTTCGATCCGTGTCGAAAAAGGCGGCATCGAGCCCGGCGTGATCCCGCCGATATCCGCGTGATGCCCACGAGAGCCGACATAGAACAGCGGCTTGTCCTCGCCCGCAACACCCAGGTACACCGGCGTGATCACCGTCACGTCCGGCAGATGCGTTCCACCGTGATACGGATCATTGAGCACGAACACATCGCCCGGCGACATGCGGCCCGCGTTCTCCCGAATCACCGTCTTGATGCTTTCGCCCATGGAACCCAGGTGAACCGGCATGTGCGGCGCATTCGCGATCAGGTTGCCCTGTGCATCGAACAGCGCGCAAGAGAAATCCAGACGCTCCTTGATGTTCACCGAGTACGCGGTGTTCTGCAATTGCAGTCCCATTTGTTCGGCGATGTTCATGAAGAGGTTGTTGAAGACCTCCAGCAACACCGGGTCCACCGTGGTGCCCGCTGCGTACTTGACGTCACGAGCCACGCGACGATCGAGCACGATGTGGTCCAGCGCAGTGAGTTGTGCCTCCCAGCCGGGTTCGACAATCGTGGTCGCATTTTTCTCCGCGATGATCGCGGGCCCGGCAATGATGTCGCCGGCCTGCAAGTCTTCGCGCACGACCAGCGCGGCTTCGTGCCACAGGCCGCCCGAATACATCTTGACCTTTTCGCGATGCGGCACCGGACGCGGCGGGTTCATCTCGCGCCGCGGTTCAGCAGGCGCGTCGCCCGAGACCACCGCCTCAACAGACACGGCCTCCACCATCAAATTCTTGCCCTGCATGAGAAAGGCAAACCGCTGGCGATACGCCGACTCGAATCCGGCAACGATCGCCCCAAGATCGCCAAAGGGCACCACGAGCGCCGCATCGCTGCCTTCGTAGCGCACATGGACGCGCCGAAGAATGCGCACCTTGCCAGCGTTGACCTGCTCGCGCTCCAGTTCGGCTTGCGCAGCCGCACCCAGGGCGTCCAGACGTTCAGCGACCAACGCAAGCGATGCTTGCGCGAGCGGCAATTCAATGGCCTGCTCACGAATCGCGTTCTGGTCCGCAAGCCCCATGCCGTATGCCGATAGCACACCCGCCAGCGGATGGACGAAGACGCGCGTCATGCCCAGCGCATCGGCAACCAGGCACGCATGCTGTCCGCCCGCGCCGCCAAAGCATTGCAGGGTGTAGCGAGTCACGTCGTAGCCGCGCGCGACCGAAATCTTCTTGATCGCATTGGCCATCTGCTGCACGGCAATGTCGATGAAACCTTCGGCCACCATTTCGGCGCTGCGGCCGGTGCGCGCAGCGAGCTCGGTGAACTTCGCTTCGACCGCCTCGTAACTCAGCGCCTCATCGGCCCCGGGCCCGAACACCTTCGGAAAATAACGCGGCTGGATCTTGCCGACCATCACGTTGGCATCGGTCACGGCAAGCGGCCCGCCACGCCGGTAGCTCGCCGGTCCGGGATTGGCGCCCGCGCTTCGCGGCCCCACCCGAAAGCGCGATCCGTCGAACTCCAGGATCGATCCGCCGCCTGCCGCCACGGTGTGAATGCTCATCATCGGCGCGCGCATGCGAACACCCGCAACCTGCGTTTCGAACTCGCGCTCGAATTCGCCTGCAAAGTGCGACACGTCGGTGGAGGTGCCGCCCATGTCAAAACCAATCACCTTGTCGTGGCCGCCGAGTTGCGCTGTACGCGCCATGCCCACAATGCCGCCCGCCGGGCCGGAAAGAATCGCATCCTTGCCATGAAACGCGTGCGCGTCGGTGAGCCCGCCCGACGACTGCATGAAAAACAGCTTCACGCCCGGCATTTCACCTGCAACCTGGTCCACATAACGCCGCAGGATGGGCGACAGATAGGCATCGACCACCGTCGTGTCGCCTCGGCTGACGAACTTCATCATCGGGCTGGTTTCATGCGACGTGCTGATCTGGGTGAATCCCACCTCGGCCGCGATGCGCCTTGCGGCCTGCTCGTGCTCGGTGAAGCGATAGCCGTGCATGAAAACGACCGCAACGCTGCGCAGGCCGCGCCCGTATGCGGCGACCAGTTCGGCCTGCAGCTGCGGTTCGTCGAGCGCCACCAGCATCTCGCCGCGTGCGCCAACGCGCTCGTTGGCCTCGATCACCTCCGAATACAGCAGCTCGGGCAACACGATGTGGCGATCAAAAATGCGAGGCCGGTTTTGATACGCGATCCGCAAGGCATCGCGAAAGCCGCGCGTGGTCACCAGCAGCGTCGGCTCGCCCTTGCGTTCGAGCAGGGCATTGGTGGCCACCGTGGTGCCCATCTTCACGCACTCCACCTGCTGCGGTGTGACGGCCTCGCCAGCCTTCAAGCCCAGCAGGTGACGAATGCCGGCGACTGCCGCATCTCGGTACTGCTCGGGGTTTTCCGACAGCAGCTTGTGCGTCACCAGGCTGCCATCAGGACGCCGCCCCACCACGTCGGTGAAAGTGCCGCCCCGGTCAATCCAGAATTGCCAGCGCTGGGTGGACGTTGGGGTTGGGGTCGGGGTTGGAATTGCGGTGTCCGTCATGCCGTGGATCGTACCCACTCTCAGGCGATCGGGGCCCTGCATGCAGCAAGCTGATCGACCGCCAAAGCCGCCCGCAACAGCGGGGAATCCAGCAGGCTCAGCACGCGAAAGCCGGTGGCCTGCCTGATTCGCTGCGCATAGGGCGGCATGTTGGTGCACTCCAGCACCAGCGTCCGCACAGCGGGCGCTCGCGCCTTCAGGCGCAGGGCCGCAGCGACAACCTCGTCGCCGGCCCCCTCGATATCCAGATCCTTGCGATTGCCCAGGATAGAGCGGGAGAACCGCCCACCTGCCGGCATTCCTTCCACGACCAGTCGGCCCAGTTGCGCATGCGAGATGCCCAGCGCCAGAAAGTGATCCGCCCCCAGGCGCTGGGAGTTGATGGTCAACACGCCCACCGGCAGGCCTTCTGCCAGCAATGAGGGCAGCAGCGTCAGGCTCGATGTCACCGCGCGTATCGAAGCTGCACGTTGCAGATCACGCTGCAAGGGCGCGAGAAACCCGCAACTCGTCGTGATGGCCGCCACGCCGCGCCGCTTCAGTTCCACGACCGCTTCGCAGAACGCGCGCAATACGGGCCCCTGCCTGAGCTGCTGCGCCGATTGAACCGCATCGGCGGGGCCAATCCCCTGCACGACAAGCAGTTCGGTCGGCACCCCCCAGCTCGCCGGATTGCCCAGATCCCCCATCGGCCTGGGGAACCGCGTATCCAGCATCAGGATGCCCAGACGCCTTGCTCCGGGGGGAAACACCGGTAGTGCTGGCCCGCTACTTGCATTTATCCTTGCTTCCTCATCCATTCCAGCATTCTCGGAGAGTCCATGAAATTCAAGCAAGTACTGCTCGCGGCGGCCCTCACGCTCGGCGCAAGCGCCTACGCACAGACCAAGTGGGACCTGCCTGCCGCCTACCCGGCATCGAACTTCCACACCGAAAACCTGATGCAGTTCGCCGCTGATGTGGACAAGGCCACGGCCGGCAAGCTCAAGATCACGGTTCACGCCAACGCGTCGCTGTTCAAGGCGCCCGAGATCAAGCGCGCGGTGCAGCAGGGCCAGGCACAGGCCGGCGAAATCCTGCTGGTGAACTTTGAAAATGAAAATCCCCTGTTCGGCCTGGACGGCGTGCCCTTCCTGGCAACCGGATACGCCGATTCGATGAAGCTCTATCGCGCGCAAAAGCCCGCGCTCGAAAAGCTGCTGGCCACACAGAACATGCGCCTGCTCTACACGGTCGCGTGGCCGCCACAAGGCATCTACGCCAACAAGACGCTCAACTCCGCGGCCGACATGAAGGGCCTGAAGTGGCGCGCCTACAGCCCCGCCACCGCCAAGATCGCCGAACTGGTCGGTGCGCAACCTGTCACCGTGCAGGCCGCCGAACTCTCGCAGGCACTTGCCACCGGCGTGGTCGATTCGTACATGTCGTCCGGCTCCACCGGCTACGACTCCAAGACCTACGAGCACATCAAGAACTGGTACAACACGCAGGCCTGGTTGCCCAAGAACGCAATCATCGTCAATGCAGCTGCATTCGGGGCGCTGGACAAGCCCACGCAAGACGCGGTGCTCAAGGCGGCCGCCGATGCGGAAACGCGTGGCTGGAAACTCAGCGAAGAAAAGAACGGCTGGTATGTGGAGCAGCTCAAGGCCAAGGGCATGAACATCGTCCAGCCCACTGCGCAGCTCAACGCAGACCTGAAGAAAGTCGGCGCGACCATGCTCAACGACTGGCTCGCCAAGGCCGGTCCCGATGGCAAAGCCGCCGTCGACGCGTACCGCAAGTAATTCCCCCACATGAAAGGCAATCCCGCTGCGAACCCGAGTCGCAGCGGGATTTTTTTGCGATGAGACGATTCCTGGACCTGTTGTATGACGGCGCGGCATGGCTTGCTGCGCTCGCGATGATCGGCGTCTTGCTGATGGTGCTGCTGTCCATCATCAGCCGGCAGTTCGGTTTTCACGCGGCGGGCACCGACGCCTACGCGGGCTACAGCATGGCTGCCGCCGGATTTCTGGCGCTGGCCCACACGCTCAAGCACAACGAACACATTCGCGTGACCCTGCTGCTCGGGCGCCTGAAGGGCAAGGCATTGCACGCCCTGGAGATGTGGGCCCTGACGGCCGCGATCTTCCTGTCTGGCCTGTTCGCGTACTACTCGGTGCGCCTGGCCTGGCAGTCACGGGTCATCAACGACATCTCCACCGGCAACGACGCCACGCCCCTGTGGATTCCGCAGATCGCAATGGCCGTGGGCTCGGTCATCCTGCTGGTTGCATTCATGGACGAGTGGTGGCTGCAGCTGACCGGACAGCGCAAGCAAGCGACAAGCGAAGAGGCGCTCCACAATGAATGACGTCGTCATCACCACCTTGCTGATCGTCACGCTGTTTGCCCTGCTGGGCAGCAGTGTGTGGATCGGCCTGACCCTGTCCGGCGTTGCATGGATCGGCATGCAACTGTTCTCGTCGCGCCCTGCCGGCGATGCCATGGCCATCACGGTCTGGGGATCGGCGTCGAGCTGGACGCTCACGGCTTTGCCGCTGTTCGTCTGGATGGGCGAGATCCTGTTTCGAACGAAGTTGAGCGAAAGCATGTTCAAGGGGCTGGCGCCCTGGGTCGACAAGCTGCCCGGCCGCCTGCTGCACACCAACGTGATCGGCTGCACGATCTTCGCGGCTGTCTCCGGTTCCTCGGCAGCCACCTGCGCCACCATCGGCAAGATGACGCTTCCCGAACTGGGCAAGCGCGGCTACCCCGAGTCCATCACCATCGGATCGCTCGCCGGCGCGGGCACGCTGGGCCTCTTGATTCCGCCTTCCATCATCATGATCGTCTACGGCGTCACGGCCGACGTATCGATTGCGCGGCTCTTTGTGGCCGGCATCTTTCCGGGCATCCTGCTCGCGTCGCTGTTCTCGGCCTACCTCGCGGTCTGGGCCCTGATGAACAAGGACAAGATTCCCTTGCCCGATGGCAACATGACCTTTGTCCAGCGTGTTCATGAATCAAGGCACCTGATACCCGTGGTGCTGCTGATCGGCTGCGTGCTGGGCTCGATCTACACCGGCATCGCAACAGCGACGGAGGCAGCCGCACTGGGCGTCGTGGGTTCGCTGGTGCTGTCGCTGTTCCAGGGCTCGCTGTCATGGGCTGCGTTTCGCGACTCGCTGCTGGGCGCAACACGCCTGTATTGCATGATCGCGCTGATCCTGGCGGGGGCCGCTTTCCTCACGCTGGCGATGGGCTATATTGGCCTGCCAAGACACCTCGCTGAATTCGTCACCGGGCTGGGCCTGAGCCCCTTCATGCTGATCGTCGCGCTCGCGGTTTTCTACATCATCCTGGGCTGCTTTCTCGACGGCATCTCGATGGTGGTGCTGACCATGGGCGTGATTCTTCCGACGGTGCAGGCCGCCGGGCTCGACCTGATCTGGTTCGGCATCTTCATCGTGATCGTGGTCGAGATGGCGCAGATCACGCCGCCCGTGGGCTTCAACCTGTTTGTGCTGCAGGGCATGACCGGCAAGGAAATCACCTGGATTGCCAAGGTGACCATGCCGTTCTTTTTACTGATGTGCCTGATGGTTTTGTTGCTGTGGTTCTTCCCGCAGATCGCGACCTGGCTTCCAGGAAAGATGTGATGCAGGCGCTCAGGCCCTGAGCACCTTCGCCAGGCTACCCGCGAGGTCCCCCAGCTTCTCCAGGTTGTGCACTGCCAGCATGCCGTCGACATGCCGGTGCAACACCGCAGCGCCGCGCGCGAGCGGCTCATAGCCGTCGAAGCGCAGCAGAGGGTTGAGCCACAGCAAGCGCCGCGTATGGCGCTTGAGCCAACCCAGTTCGCGGGTCAGCACTTCGGGCTCACCCGTGTCCAGTCCATCGCTGATGAGCAACACGAGCGTACGGCGCCCCACCAGCCTGCGCGCATGGTGAATCCGCAGCGTTGAAAGCGATTCGCCCAGGCGCGTCCCCCCTGCGAAATCCGAAATCGCGGCGCTTGCAGCTGCCAGCATCGCATCCGAGTCCGAGATGCGAAACGCAGGCGTGAGGTCCGTCAGATGGGTTCCGAAGGCAAACACATCGCGCCGCCTGTGACCCCTCGTGGCCGTGTGCAAAAACGCCAGCAGCAAGCGCGCATACCGCTCCATCGACCCCGACACATCCACCAGCACGAGCAGCGGCAACGGCTCACGCCGTCGCTGCAGATGCCTCAGCTCGATCAGCTCGCCGCCCGTGCGTGGCGCGTGCCGCATGATCCCCGGCCAGTGCATCCGATTGCCTCGCGCAGCCGGCTGTGTGCGGCGCGACAACACCGTCGGCACGGCCAGCCGGATGTCTCGCGCGAGCTTTTCGACCAGCCGGTATTCCGCAGCCCCCAGTCCGTTGAAATCCGCATGCTGCAGACGCCGAAAATCGCTGGCCGTCATCGCGGCATCGAGGTCGATTTCCTTGTCGGTCTGCGCCTGGTTCTTGCCAAACGATTTCTGCGGCGCGAGCGCATCGCGCACACGCGGCCTGCGCTTGACGGGCTCTGCCTTGCCTTCGGCGCTCGGCAGCATCTGCGACAGCAGCTTGCCCGCGATATCGGGGTCGCGAAAGTAGATCTCGAACAGTTCGCGAAACACCAGCCGGTCCTGCTCGCGGCTGACCATCACCGCTTCGAGCGCAGCGCCCAGGTCGAACTTGCGATGCACGCCCACTTCCAGCGCCGCGTCAGTGGCCAGCGCGATGCGCGCGCTATCGACATTGACGCCGGCACGCCGAAGCGCCCGGCCAAACCCGGTGATGTTGCCGGCCAGCTTGCCGGTGCGCGAATCGCCAAGCTGCGAGGCCATGCGTGATGAGCCTAGCCCAGCTCAGGCTCAGGCTTGAGCACCTCGGCAGCGAGTTCGCGCGTGAGCGCAGCCACGTCGTCGCGCTGCTTGAACAGGATGCCGGCTGTATCCGTCACGACCTCGGGGTCCAGCTCCAGTGTGTCCAGCGCGACCAGCGCCCTGGCCCACTCCACGCCCTCGGCAATACCGGGCGAGCGCTGGAATGCATCTGCAAACGGCTGGCTGCGCAGCCTGCCCACAAAGTTGGCCACCTGCTGCGACAAGGCCGCGCTGGCCTGCGGAACCTGAGACCGCACGATCGCCAGCTCACGCTCGCGATCGGGGTAGTCGAGCCAGTGATAAAGGCACCGCCGCTTCACCGCATCGTTGAGCTCGCGCGTTCGATTGCTCGTGAGAATCGTGACCGGCGTCGCCTGCGCGCGGATCGTGCCGATCTCGGGAATGCTCACCTGGTACTCGCCCAGATACTCCAGCAGAAACGCCTCGAACGGCTCGTCGGCGCGGTCCACTTCGTCGATGAGCAGCACGGCCCCCGGCGACGGCGCCTGCAGGGCCTGCAACAACGGACGGCGGATCAGGTAGCGGTCCTGGTAGACCTCTCGCTCGATCTGGTCCACGCCCTCCTTGCCCTCCGCCGCACGCATGTGCAGAAGCTGCGCCGCGTAGTTCCATTCGTAGAGCGCCTCGCGCTGCTCCAGGCCGTCATAGCACTGCAAGCGCAGCAGCTCGCGCTGCAAGGCGCGTGACAAGGCCTTGGCGAGTTCGGTCTTGCCAACCCCCGGCTCGCCTTCGAGCAGCAAGGGGCGCTGCAACCGCAGCGCAAGAAATACAGCGGTGGCGAGCCGCCGGTCGGCAAAGTAGCCGACCTGCTCAAGCCCGCGAACAACCGCGTCGATATCGGCGAATGGCTGCTGGGCAGATGGCTCTGGGCTGGTTGTCATCCCCGCGAGCTTAGCCCAGCGCCTGCGTCACCGCGCGCTGGGTCAGCACGCTGATGAGGTTGGCGCGATAGGCAGCCGAGCCGTGCAGATCACTCGACAGATCGCTGGCGTCGATCTTCACGCCCGCAGCCGATGCAGCCGAGAAACTCTGGTTGAGCGCAGCCTCCAGGCCTGCGTGCCGGAACACGCCCTTGCCTCCGCCCGTCACGGCCACGCGAACACCGGCATCGGTCTGCGCCACAAAGACACCCGTCAACGCAAAGCGCGAAGCCGGTTGCTTGAACTTGACGTAGGCCGCACGTTTCGGAATCGGGAACGAGACCGATGTGATCAACTCGTTCTCATTGAGTGCCGTGGTGAACAGCCCCTGGAAATACTGGTCCGCCGGGATCTTGCGCTGCGTCGTCTGCACCGTCGCACCCAGGCCGAGAACGCCCGCCGGATAGTCGGCCGCAGGATCGTTGTTGGCAATCGAGCCGCCCAGCGTGCCCATCGCCCGCACCTGCCTGTCGCCGATGCTGGAGGCCAGATGCGCGAGCGCAGGAATCGCAGCGAGCAACTCGGCATTCGACGCCACATCGGCGTGACGCGCCATCGCCCCGACGACGATCGCATTCCCGTCCTTGCGGATGAGGCCGAGATCGGGAATGCGCGACAGATCCACTAGCGCATCCGGGCTGGCCAGGCGCATCTTGAGCGACGCGATCAGGGTCTGCCCACCGGCCAGAGGCCTGACGCTGGCGCCGAGGTTCGCCGTCGCATCGGCAAGGGATGCGGGGCGCTGCAATGCAAATTGGTACATGGTGATGATCCTTTCAGGGCCGGGCCGACTGGATGGCATCCCACACGCGTGCGGACGATGCGGGCATGTCGAGGTCTGTCACGCCCAGCGGGCGCAATGCATCGAGCACAGCATTGATGACTGCCGGTGGTGAGCCGATCGCGCCGGCTTCGCCGCAGCCTTTGGTGCCCAGCGGGTTGTGCGTACACGGCGTGCAGATCGTGTCGAGCTTGAACATCGGAAAGTCGTCGGCGCGCGGCATGGCGTAGTCCATGAAACTGCCGGTGAGCAACTGGCCCGATTCCTTGTCGTACACGCAGTTTTCCATCAGCGCCTGGCCAATGCCCTGCACGATGCCGCCATGCACCTGGCCCTCGACGATCATCGGGTTGATGATGGTGCCGAAGTCATCGACAGCGGTGAAGCGGTCGACACGCACGGAGCCGGTCGCCGTATCGATCTCCACTTCGCAGATGTAGGTGCCCGCCGGGAAGGTGAAGTTGGTCGGGTCATAAAACGCCGTCTCGTTCAGGCCGGGCTCCAGCTTGTCCAGCGGATAGTTGTGCGGGACGTAGGCCGTGAGCGCCACCTGGCCGAACGGAATCTTCTTGTCCGTTCCCTTGACCTTGAACTCGCCGCCTTCGAACTCGATGTCGGCGTCGCTCGCCTCCATCAGGTGGGCCGCGATCTTCTTGGCCTTGGTCTCGATCTTGTCGAGCGCCTTCATGATCGCAGCGCCGCCCACCGAGATGGACCGTGAGCCATAAGTGCCCATGCCGAAAGGCACACGCCCGGTGTCGCCGTGAACCACATCGACGTTCTCCACCGGGATGCCCAGGCGCGCAGCTACCACTTGTGCAAACGTGGTCTCGTGCCCCTGGCCGTGGCTGTGCGATCCGGTGAACACCGTCACGCTGCCGGTCGGGTGCACGCGGATTTCGCCGCACTCGAACAGGCCCGCGCGCGCACCGAGCGCGCCTGCGATGTTCGATGGTGCGATGCCGCACGCCTCGATGTAGCTGCTGTAGCCGATGCCGCGCTTGAAGCCCCTGGCCTCGCTCGCCTTGCGCCGCGCATCGAAGCCGGCCACCTCGGCCAGCGCATTGGCCTTGTCCATCGCAGCGCCGTAGTCGCCTACGTCGTATTGCAATGCGACCGGCGTCTGGTAGGGGAATGTGGTGATGAAATTGCGCCTGCGGATTTCGTCTTGCGCCAGGTTCATCTCCCACGCGCAACGTGTGACCAGTCGCTCCAGCAGATAGGTCGCCTCGGGCCGTCCCGCCCCGCGATACGCATCGACCGGCGCAGTGTTGGTAAACCACGCATCGACCTCGACGTGAATCATTGGCGTTGCGTACTGGCCCGCGAGCAGTGTTGCGTACAGGATGGTCGGCACTGCTGTGGAGAAGGTCGAAAGATACGCGCCCAGATTGGCATCGGTGTGCACCCGCATGGCGAGGAACTTGCCGTTGGCATCCATCGCCATTTCGGCGTGGCTCACATGGTCGCGGCCATGCGCGTCCGACACGAAGGATTCGCTGCGATCGGCGGTCCACTTGATCGCGCAGTTGAGCTGCTTGGCGGCCCAGGTCAGCGCCACATCTTCGGCGTAGAGAAAGATCTTGGAGCCGAAGCCACCGCCGACATCCGGTGCGATCACGCGCACCTTGTGCTCGGGCAGGCCCAGCACAAATGCCGTCATCAACAGGCGTTCGACGTGCGGGTTCTGGTTGGACACGTACAGCGTGTACTCGTCGTTCGCCCGGCTGAACGAGCCGATGGCAGCGCGCGGCTCCATCGCGTTGGGAATCAGCCGGTTGTTGGTCAGGTCCAGCTTGGTGACGTGTGCGGCTGTAGCAAACACAGCGTCCACCGCCGCCTTGTCGCCCAGCGCCCACTTGTAGCAATGGTTGTCCGGCGCGGCCTCGTGAAGCGCCGTGGCCTTGGCGGCGTCCGAGACGCTCACCACGGCAGGCAACACGTCGTAATCGACTTCCACCGCCTCGGCCGCATTGCGTGCCTGGTCGAGCGTGTCGGCCACGACCATCGCCACATGGTCGCCGACGTAGCGCACCTTGCCGAGCGCGAGCACCGGATGCGGCGGCTCCTTCATCGGCGTGCCGTCGGTGGAGGTGATGAGCCAGCCGCATGGCAAGCCGCCCATCTTTCCTTCGAGGTCCTTGCCGGTGAAGATTCGCGTCACGCCGGGCATGGCCGACGCTGCCGCGGTGTCGATCGAATTGATCGTGGCATGCGCATGCGGCGAGCGCACGAAGACCGCATAGCGCTGGTTGGCCAGGTTGATGTCGTCGGTGTACTGGCCTGCGCCGGTCAGAAAGCGGTAGTCCTCCTTGCGGCGGACGGACTCACCGATGTGAGGCAGTTTGGAGAAGTCTGATGCACCCATGTCTGTCTCCTGTTAGCTCATGGCCTGCTGGCCCTGTTGCACGGCTTTGACAATGTTCTGATAGCCGGTGCAGCGGCAGATGTTGCCGTCCAGCATCTCGCGGATCTCGGTCTCGGACGCATTGGGCTTTTGCTTGCACAGGTCGATGGCGCTCATCACCATGCCGGTGGTGCAGAAGCCGCATTGCAGGCCGTGGCACTCCTTGAACGCAGCCTGCATCGGGTGCATGGTGCCGTCCTCCTGCGCGAGGCCTTCGATGGTGGTGATCTCGCTGCCGTCCTGCTGCGCGGCCAGGGTGTTGCACGACTTGATCGCGCGGCCGTTGACGATCACGGTGCACGCGCCGCACTGGGCGGTGTCGCAGCCGACGTGCGTGCCGGTGAGCTTGAGGTGCTCCCGCAGCGCGGTGACGAGCAGAGTGTTGGGGGCGACGTCGATGGACGCGGCCTTGCCGTTGACCTTCAGTTGAACCTGCATGGCGTGTGCCTTCCTCTTGGGTTGTCTCCAGGAAATTTCATTGTTCGACCACGCCCGAACCCGGCACCTAGGCGAAACCCTAGGCGCAAAGAAAGGCTGACACGAAATTCTCAAAATGGAACAATCGGCGGTTGCGGCCTGTTCGACACAGACACAGACAATCCCCGGGGTTCACACACGACACCATGGCGACCACGCAAACGAGCTCTGACGAACGCCTGCTGCGCATCGAGCAGGCGCGCGCCGCCATCATGTTCGAGGGCCGCAGCGCCACCGATTCCATGGTCGACGCCTGGTTCAACCACAGCTGGATCGAGCGGTCCTGGCGTCGCTGCATGGCGCGCGGTCGCCGGCCCGATGAACACCTGGCGTTTGATGTATTGCCAGCGCAGGCCACGCGCCGCGCGTCAGATGCGGGGCATGAGCTGGTGCAGGTCGCGCGACCCGTGCTCGACCAGTTGAGCCGCGCGATTGCCAGTACGCGCTACTTTGCGATCCTGACGGATGCGAACGGCATCGTTGTCGATGTGGGCGGCTCGATTGATCGCAGCGATGCGCGGGCGCATCTGATAACGCGTATCGGCGTTGACCTGTCCGAAGCCGCTGTTGGCACGACTGCGATTGGCGCAGCGCTTGCCGAGCACCAGCCGGTGTGGCTGCATCGAGGCGAACACTTCTTTCGCGACACCAGCGTGTACAGCTGCGCGGGCGCGCCCTTCTTCGGCCCGGACGGCAGTTGCGCGGGCATGCTCGATTTGACGGGCGTCGAAACGATAGAGCGACCGGAGCTCAAGCACCTTGCCGCGCAGGCGGCGCGCAGCATCGAAAACGCGCTGGCGATCGCGCGTCCCCATGCCTTGCTGCTGCGGCTCAACTGGCCCGGTCACGCGATCGGCGACGACACCGATGGCCTGATTGCGCTGGATGGCGATGGCTGTGTGGTGGGTGCGAATCCGTCGGCGCGGCAGATGGTGTCGCTGCTGGCAGAGCCGCGTCCCGGACGGCTGCATTGCAGCGAGCTGTTTGCGATGCCGATGGAGATGCTGTTCGACTCCGCCGGGCTGGAGCATCCGCTGGAAGTGCCGCTGTGGTCGGGCTTGCGGCTGCAGGTGCTGTCTTGTGCGCCGGGGCAACCTGCCCAGGGTCGGCAGGCATCTCGCGCGTTGCCACTGCGAGATGTGGAAGCAGCATTGATTCGCAAGGCCGTCGACGAAGCGCGCGGCAATGTGATGCAAGCCGCGCGCGCCCTGGGCATCAGCCGCGCGACGGTCTATCGCAAGCTGGGCAAGAAGTAAGCCGCTGAAGTCATGGATTGCGGATCAAGCGAAGTAATCGGCCCCCTGCCGCAAA